>NZ_FONQ01000002.1 GCF_900112975.1 Flavobacterium xueshanense
ATCGATATAGGCAATGTGACGTTCTATTTTATTAGAATTAAAATTGTTTTTCTTAGAGTTTTGCGCCCGAAGTTTGGTACTGTCACCAGCGACAAGGCTTCCGCCAATGAGTTCAAAGTGAGCGGCGAGTTTTACCGTTGCACGAAAAACGCGAGCAATAGCTTTGGGATTGTTTTTGCGAAAATTAGCAATGGTATTATGATCAGGAACGAGTCCCTTCAAAAGCCACATGAGCTCAATGTTCCGACTGCATTCTTTCTCCAGAGTTCTGGAGGAACGCATGCGATTGAGATACCCGTAAATAAAGAGTTTGAGCAAATCCGAAGGATGATAAGCAGGTCTTCCGTTTTCGACAAAATCGAAAGTAAAGCCAAAATCAGGAAGTTTTAAACTCTCTACAAAAAGGTCAATAAGCCTGATTTGGTTGTCTTGCGCAATGGCATCATCTATCGATGAAGCAAAAAGCGGGAGTTGGTTTCTGTTAGTTCCGTTGATGAATTTCATCCTTAAATATAATAAAAACCAACGAGTTGCGCAAGTTATTTGAAAGATTTTTAATACAAATAAATTTATGGGGAAGAAGAGAGGTTATTAGACAGTTTGACGTCCCGCTATTACAGCGGGTTTGGGACTAAATTAAGTTTATTGTTCGAGTTTGCCAAATCTTCCAAATACAAAACCAATTTCAAATTAAGCCAAATACCCAAATTGCTTGTAGCGTGTGTTGGCGGTGGTTTATTTTATGCGTATTAATTTTCCTCTGTTCACCGTAACATCCAGCTTATTTTCGATTGTTGTTCTAAAATACAATGTGTCTGAATTGTCAATTTCGATTTCAATAATCCTTTTTTCAATATATTTTCTATTTAGTTTATCCGTAATTATTTTCGGTTTCACAAAAGACGAATCTGTTAAATAAATTTTAGAGGGATATGTTTCTTCCGATTTTTCTATTCTTCCAATTATTGTAACTCCATTTTTGTATGTTTTTTTGAACGAGTTTAGTTCAATTTTTAAAAGCGCAAATTTTTCAGAATCAATAAAATATTCTTTTTCAAAAATGGGTTTATAAGTTCCGCATATTTCAGAATTGTTTTGAAATCCTAAAGATAAAAATATGAGGAAAAATAATAGATTTTTCATTTCTTCGTTTATGTTTGTAAATCACCGCCAACGTCTTGCTAGTAGGCGATGGTCGGGCTAATTAAAGTAATTATTTTCGGATTATCACTAATTTGCCAAACACAAAACCATTTTTCCATTAAGCCTAATTCCCGACTATTGCATACTAGCTGTTACCTGCCGTTATTCTTTCTCATCTTGTTTCGGTATGAGGTTTTGTGTGAATGAATTGTAAGGAAAATACATTGGCATTTTACTATGTATTATTTTATCTCTAAAAAAGCATTGTGCAACTCGGTCATCAAAAAAACTGGGTTCAATGGAATTTTTGCGTTTGGATTATGGTAAACAATTACTCCTTCAGACCAAGTTTCTTCGCTATTCTTGTCAACTTTATAAGTCACTACATTTGGTTTATCAGCATTTGGGGCGTGATTGTAAAAAGTTGCTGTTCTTAATAAAGTCGGAATATCACTACCAAGTTCGGCTTGTTTTCCCATTCTGTTGAATTTAGATAAAGTTCCACAAGAAGAAAATATTATGGCACTCACATTTTCAGAATTTGGTTGAAAGAAGAATCCACTAGATATTTTAGTTCCATTAGGTTTTGTGTAGTGCTCAATTTTTATTGGCTTAATAACTAACTCACCTTTTTCATCAAATGAATGTTCGTGTCTGTAACCATATAAATAATCAGATAATGAATTAAATGTCCAAGTCATTGACATAGTGTCGTGAAAATCAGCTATTGCAATTACAAAGGGTTTGCCTTTTACGTGGTCTTTTTCCCAATATTTCTTTTTCATTTTGTCAAATAGAGCATTTCCGTAAAGCAGAGGAACTTCATTTGTTAATTTATCTTGGATTTCTTTATCAGTTTTCGTACCACTTTCTAATTCCGTTTTTCTGCTAATAATTACTGCTTCAACTGCAATTTCATCATTAAATTTTTCAACCATATAATCAGGTGCGTTGAAGTTTCTTTTAAATGAAAAAAATTGCTCTCTAAAAAAACAGAATAAATATAACTCCCAGACTCTCGAATCAAATCCGTTTATTGATTGAAATTGGTCTATGAAATTGCCATCTATGTCTTTATAATGATACGAAACTTCTTTTACAGTTTCTTTAGCCATAGATAGCGCAATATTTGACTCTAATAATTTATAGTTTGGATGTTGGTTTTCTTTATTGTTTAGATTTTGGAAAATATCAAAATATTCGTGCTTATTGTCGTGAAAAACAATTGAATTACTACTCATTTTATCATCAATCCATTTTCTGACTTCTTCTATCGTTTCTATGCTTGCAGTTACTAGTTCAGCTCTATACTGCTTTGATTTGTCTCTAGATAAAATACATCCGTAATAGTCATTATCTGTAATGTCTAAACTTATTAAACCTAATAAACCACCATTTCCATTAGAATAGAATTCTAATTCTTCTGAAAAGTATTGAACAAATGGTTCTCTAGTAAACAGAAGGTAAATGTCAAAAAGTTTTTTGTTAATTGGAATTGCTGTTTTCATATAATGGCAGGTAACTTGTATATAGGTCTGACCAAATCAAACTTATTACACCAAAATTAGGTGGCTTTGTCTTACAGACTTCAGACTTTATTTATTCTCAAATATAGGATTTTTTGGTTATTAATTATAAAAAGAACTTTTTATTTATTGAATACTTTTCTTACTTACGTCTGTATGTAAAAAGTGTTGGTTTTATCGCTATTGTACCCCAGCATTGTATGCATCCTAAATCAATTCCGCTTTCTAGTAAAACAACTAATTGTCCTTAACTCTATACTATATTAATGACCCAACAAAAATAAAACCCGCCTACAAATTGTATAGACGGGCTTATTTCGTAAGCTATGAGGGCTTAAAATTTAACTATAAATTAATTGAATTCCTCTAAACTTTTGGGTACAACCTATATAAGGATGGGTTTGTTAATTGTCTTATAGCTGACATTTTATCCCTATCCTACTTCTCTATATTCTGAATCACTACAATCAGAGTTTAGTAATTCTATAAATTTAGATTCTAGCTTCTCCCTCAATTCATTCTTGGTTTTTAGTAAATCGTACTTATTCAATAAGATATTAAAATCCTTTTTTAACCTATAAATTACTTTAGGAGACTTACCCTTAATACTAATCCAATAATTGGGATTGGTGTACTTAATAAGTTTATTATAGTCTTTTTCAGGGATTAAATCAGCATCAAACTCATCTACTATCATCAATCCTTCAAACTTGTCTATAAAGTCTTCAAACAGCTTGACATAAGTCCAGTTATACATTAAATCCTCCAGAGAATAAATGTCCAACTTCTGGAGAAATCTTTTTCTTGTAATTTTAAGTTCTATCCTTAAAACGTGTGTACCCAGTTTAAACTGTTTTGACTTGTTATAAAACTTAATATTGTAATCCGTTAGCTGAAATTCTTTATAATCTCCCCTCCCTAAGAATTTTAAGTTCTTGTTGGGGGATTTATAGTTATTCATCAAAAGATTACTATCAATTATTAATTTTGGGTCTTTTTCTACCACAAGATTAAAGCCAAATTCTAAATTAGTGATACTTGTATCTTTTTCATTTTTGATTTGGTATTTCTCCTCCAACTCTCGAATTACCTCCACAATCTGGCAAAAAGAAAAATCATTATAATTCTGATTTCCTCTGTCTTCCTTGATGTTATTATACTTATGAATACTCCCCAGAATCGTAGCTTGATTCTGAGTTATATTCACATTAAGATTCAGGTCATTTCCTCTTTTAGGGTATTCATTCACTTCGCCCGTATAGTGATTAACAGTACTACTTAGCTCCATCAAACCATTGTTAATAATATGATTTTCAAACCTGTGTTTGTCATTCACAAACAGCTTTACATTGTCTATCATTATGCTACATTGTTTAATTTGTTCATAATAATAGTCCTCTGATAGTAGACTCTTTTTCCGATTTTTTGAGCAGAAAGTTCACCACTGTTGTTCCAGTGAAAAAGGGTTGTGTAAGATACCTTTAAAATCTTAGCCACTTCTTCCCGAGTTAGGAGTTCTGGAATCTCTTTTTGTGGTTGTAATTGAATTACTTTAGTAATCTTTGTAATTTCTTCTTTAACAGCTTCGGAGATTAGCTGTTGTAAATCTCCAACACTTAGTTGAACTGATAAATTTTCTTTATTTTTCACCATTTTTAATTATTTTCCAAATGACTTAATTGTCATTTTTCTTCAGCAATATTAAATGGATTTATTGGGGTAAAATTAAAAGTGGACTTAGCTGGACATTTAGATTGACATCTAGATACCTACCATATCAGAGGTATTTAAAGGATTATTTTTTTAATATTTTTTTGGAGGTGGACTAAAAATGGACTAAAAATCAAGAAAATTATAGTCATGCTTTGTAGATTTGATTAACTGTTTTTTTCGTTTACTGGGAACATCAATTGCTTTACCCTCATGAAAATCATATAGACACCTAAAATATTGTACCCCTCTGGAATTCTTCTCATAAACCCCCTTCCTAAGTATATTCTTTTCACAGTACATGTAGAACCTAATAAATGCCGAAGCCCCATTTATCCATTTCGACTTATCAGGATTGAGATATTGGCGACTGACTAATTTATCTTCACATTTTATAAATTTGTCACAGGTATTTGTGTCGCTTTTAAATAATATTTTTAAAATCTCATTTCTACTTGACACTAGCTCCTTTGCAGTTGTCTCTTTTTTTGTTTCTAATTGCGTACCCAACAAATTGTTGTATCCAGAATATTTTTTTTGGAAATTATTTAAACTTCTTATGTCTTCAATCACAAATATTATAGGGTAAAATGTCTCGTAGGTTGATTCAATTTCCCCATAAAGAGCATTGTAAGAATTTAATAATGTTTTTTTTAAATAAAAATCCTTTACGTTAGAATCCACAAATTTTTTAGCAACTAATATTTTTCTTATTGCATCAAGCAATTTGTTTTCTTTAACTAAATCGTCTGTACTTCTATTCAAAATAGTTGTTAATCCATTTAAAAATATCCCTTTTAAACTTTCGAGTTGATTATACGGTAATTGATTGTTAAGTTCTACATCCTTTTCTAAATCCGATAAGCTCTTACTATTATCAATAAAATAATCCATACTGAGCAGTTTAAAATTTAAATTAACTTGTTGTTTCTGTTGTAGCAAACATAAATAATATATAGCAAAAGGACTTCATTAGCGAAAATTATTTTTTACCTCCACCCATTAAATGTCCATAAAGAATGTAGCTTATCAAAAAAAATAATTTTTGGTGTACCCCCTCTAATTTTAATCAATTTCGATTTCAAATCTAGAGACAAAATGGTTATTGAAATAATTGATAAGGATATTCTTGATATATAAAGCGAATAATGACAATTAAGAGTAAGAAACTACACCACACTAAAAGCATAGCAAAAAATAAGATTCAGTAATAAACATAATCTGGTAGAATGTCAAAAATGAAATAGAAACTAATATATAGTATAATGAAGATTTAATGATGCAATCCAGTAGGGTTGAGATTAATTTGATATGGTTATTATTGGAAAGTGTATTAGGCTAAAATAGGTTCATTTACATACACTGTTAAGAAACAGGGTTGTTTTTAGGGGAATACACAAAATAAAAAAGACTTAAAAAGCTAATTAACAGCAATTTAAGTCTTAATGTTTGTGCGGATAATAGGACTCGAACCTACACGCCTTGCGGCACCAGATCCTAAGTCTGGCATGTCTACCAATTTCACCATATCCGCTCAATTAATTCACTTTGCTCTTGTTTAAAAAGCGGTGTTCATTGAACTAGTGTTTGTGGGTGCAAAGATACACTTAACTTCCAATTTTCAAAGCAATTTTCACAAAAATTATTCATACTCTTTTTTGTACTTTTGAAATATAAACAAAATTCAAATAATGGAAAATATTAAAGCATACGTTCAAGAACACAAAGATCGCTTTATCAACGAGTTAATCGAATTATTAAAAATCCCATCCGTAAGTGCTGACACCGCTTATTCACATGATGTTTTTGAAACAGCTGATGCCGTAAAAGCCAGTTTAGAAAAAGCAGGCTGCGATTTTGTTGAAATTTGCGATACACCGGGATACCCTATAGTTTACGGTGAAAAAATCATAGATAAATCCCTGCCAACAATTTTGGTTTATGGTCATTATGACGTTCAACCACCAGATCCTATGGAGTTATGGACTTCGCCTCCATTTGAGCCCGTAATCAAGAAAACCGAAATCCATCCTGAAGGAGCCATTTTTGCCCGTGGCGCTTGCGATGACAAAGGCCAAATGTACATGCACGTGAAAGCGTTGGAATATATGGTTCAATCGAATACTTTGCCTTGTAATGTAAAATTCATGATTGAAGGCGAAGAGGAAATTGGCTCCAAAAGCTTGAGCTGGTTTGTAGAACGCAATCAGGAAAAACTAAAAAATGACGTGATTTTAATTTCGGACACCGGAATGATTTCTAATCAACAACCGTCAATTACAACAGGTTTACGTGGATTGAGTTATGTAGAAGTGGAAGTTACAGGACCAAACCGTGATTTACATTCCGGATTATACGGTGGTGCTGTTGCCAACCCAATCAATATTTTAGCCAAGATGATTGCTTCACTTCATGATGAAAATAATCATATTACCATTCCTGGTTTTTACGATAATGTAGCAGAATTATCGCTGGAAGAAAGAGCTGAAATGGCCAAAGCGCCTTTCAATTTAGAAAATTACAAAAAAGCATTAGACTTAAATGACGTTTACGGTGAAAGCGGCTATGTAACTAACGAAAGAAATTCCATTCGCCCTACATTGGACGTCAACGGAATCTGGGGCGGCTACACCGGAGAAGGTGCCAAAACAGTGATTGCAAGCAAAGCTTTTGCAAAAATCTCGATGCGTTTGGTTCCAAATCAGGATTGGGAACAAATCACGGAATTATTCACTAAACATTTCAGAAGTCTAGCCCCTGCCGGAGTTACCGTAAAAGTAAAACCACATCATGGCGGACAAGGTTATGTAACCCCAACAGACAGCATTGGTTACAAAGCCGCAAATATGGCGTATACGGAAACATTTGGCGTTCCTGCAATTCCCGTTCGTTCCGGGGGCAGTATTCCTATCGTGGCGTTGTTCGAAAAAGAACTCAAAAGCAAAACCATTCTGATGGGATTTGGTCTGGACAGTGATGCCATTCACTCTCCAAACGAACATTTCGGAGTCTTCAATTACCTGAAAGGGATTGAAACCATTCCGTTGTTTTACAAATATTTTGTCGAGTTATCTAAATAAATTTCCTTCATTAAACACTACATCCGCTCTAAACAGGGCGGATTTTTTTTGGGCGTTCCCCGCTGAAAATAGCGGGTCAGGCTGTCCGTTCTCAATCTTTTTATTTTTTGAAATAAAAAATAAAAAGGATTTCCACTTCCATCCTTAACGCAAACCGCTGACTACCAATATATTTTTCATGAAAATTTGTTTATTTGATTTTATATTCTACATTTGTAGAGCAATGTTTTAATCTGTAGAATATGAATATCCAAAATCCTTATAAAATTGTCCTTCTTCTTTTATGTATATGCCTCAGTAGCTGTAAAATCAATCAAACCAAAAACGGATTGAAAACAGGCAAATGGAATCAAAGTGAAAAATTCATGAACATCGAATCCAATGCAACAGGAAGATACAAAAAAGGAGATAAAACCGGAACTTGGAGAGAATTCATGAGTGATAAATTACTTTCAAATGAAAAGTATAAAAAAAACAGTTGCCACATCATCAAATACCACAACACTGGAAAAATCCAACAAATAGGTGTTTCAAATAAAGCCATTATAAATTCAAAAACCGAATGGCTACCCACAGGACAATGGAAATTTTACGACTCCGAAGGGGTTTTACTTGGAACGAAAATTTATGAAAAAGGGATACCAATTCAAGAAATTTACACAAAATAAAAAATAAACATGCAACAACTAACGAACGCCGAAGAACAACTAATGGAACATCTTTGGAAGCTAGAGAAAGCCTTTATGAAAGACTTGCTGGAAGCCTATCAAAAACCAAAACCGGCAACCACAACTGTGGCTACTTTATTGAAAAGAATGATTGACAAACAATTTGTAGCGTATAATGAATTTGGAAACTCTCGGGAATATTACCCTTTGGTCAACAAAACCGATTATTTCTCGAAACACGTCAACGGATTAATAAGTAATTTTTTCAACAATTCGGCTTCGCAATTCGCTTCTTTCTTTACCACCGAAACTAATTTATCGCAATCGGAACTTGAAGAACTTAAGAAAATAATAGACAGTGAAATTCAAAAAAAGAAAAAATGAGCGACTTTCTAATCAAATCAACAATTACTCTATTCGTATTACTGGCAGTGTATTATTTGTTTTTGGAAAAAGAAAAAATGCATGTATTCAATAGGTTTTACTTATTATTCAGCCTTGTTTTTTCGATGGTGATTCCATTTATAACCATCGAAGTTATTCAGGAAATAGCACAACCTGTAATCAATCCAGGAAACATCCAGATACTGCAAGGAAACGCTGTAGTACTTGAGAAAACAAACTATCTGGCAATAGGATTATGGAGCCTATATGCTATAATAACACTCGTTTTGGCACTACGTTTTATCAGCAATATCATTAAGATTTCATCTAAAATAAAGTTGAATTCGCCAATTGATTATAAGAATGCCAAATTAATTTTGCTACACGAAAAAACGTTACCGCATACCTTCCTGAATTCTATTTTTATCAACGAAACCGAATACAACAACCGTGAAATTGAAGCTGAGCTGTACACGCACGAACTTACGCATGTAACGCAAAAACACACTTTGGATATTTTATTCATCGAAATATTGAAAACCATTTTTTGGTTCAACCCAATTTTTATTTTTTACAAAAAAGCAATACAACTCAATCACGAATTTCTCGCCGACGAGAAGGTGGTGAAATCTTATAATAACGTTCCGTTTTATCAATCTTTATTACTATCGAAAGCAGACGAGAACCAAACTTTTTACTTGGCCAGTAATTTGAATTATTTAATAACTAAAAAACGATTACTCATGATGACAAAAACCACATCAAAAACGAAAGCTTTATTAAAAAAAGCAATGCTCATGCCGATAGTAGCTACATTATTATTTTTACTGTGTACGAAAGTCGTTGCACAAGAAACCAATGTAAAAAAAGAAACTACTCCTAAAAAACCCGGAAATTTATTTAAAACGTATTACGACAAAACTACCTTTAAAATTAAAGATGAAAAAGGAAAGATTGCCAGCGAAAAAAAATACGATGAGCTAACTCCTATCGAAAAGAAGGCGATACCTTCCATCTTATCCAAACAAAAAAAATTACCTACAAATGAGGAACTTATGGCGACTTTAAGCAAAGGAGCTGCTGAAGTAATTGAAATAGACACGTTTCGTCCTGAAAATCAGTTAGTCAAAAAAGGCGAAAATGACGTTTACAATACTGCTGGAATAACCGAAAAACCAGATTTTCCTGGAGGAATAGAAAAATTCTATCAATTTGTGGGTGAGAATTATAAAACACCATCACAACCTAACTTAAAAGGAAAAGTATACGTCACCTTTACAATAGAAAAAGACGGCAGTTTAAGTGACATAAAAAGCATACGAGATATTGGTTTTGGAACCGGTGAAGAAGCCATACGCGTTTTAAAAATATGCCCGAAATGGATTCCCGGAAAACTAAACGGTGTCCCTGTGAGAGTAATGTATAGCTTACCAATAACTTTACACTCAAAATCATAATAGTAAAAATAGATCCGCTTCAAAAGAAGCGGATTTATCAAACTAAGGTTTTATGGATTTTAGATTGTTTGTGTATAAATTAAGCCTTATTTTTGGATTTGCTACCCGAACGATAGCGAACAGGCGAAGCAAATTATCTCAAATACTAAACAAATTTCCCATTAAGCCAATTGCCCACATCCATTGTAGCAGCTGTTACCTGCGGTTTCATCCTTCTAATAATTTTCCTCCACTTTGAGATTTGAAACTTCCATTTTTTATAAGTTCAGTTATAGCTTTTGAAACAATCGCATTTGAAAGTCCTAACTCTTTTGCAGTTCGCTTATGTTGATTTTTTTGCCAAGGTTGCTCAGGAAGTTTTAGCCTTATCTTTTCAATTAAATGTTTATCTAAAGTAATTGACTTATGCGAATTTGCCTTAGATATTTTTGATACAATTGTTGCTTTAATTTTGCATCTTTTAACTTCAGCTTCAACTATTGCGTTATACGCCAAAATTTCAATTGCACTTCCTGAAAGATAAAACGTTGGTATTTGGGGACTATGAAAAACTTTTCTATCAAAAAGATTATTAAACATACATAATGAATCGCCTGCCCAAAATTCATAATTAGATTCAAATATAGGCGTTGTTTTTTTAGAAAACTCTACTTCAATTTGACATTTTGCCTCTGGTTTTTTATTAGCTTTTTGAATTGAAAAATTTTCTTTAGACCTATTTTTGACTTGTTCTAGAAGTTCTTCAGAAAACTTTTTAAAATCTTCAAAACAGCTTTCAAGATAAAAGTTTTCAACCGTTATGTTGTGTTCTTGATAATTATACTTGTTTCTATAAAATTGATCCGTTTTTCCTAGACGATGAACTAAAAGATGTCTTCGTTGATGATATTCCTCCATGACTTTGAATCCAGGATAAATTTTTGCAACATCTATTTTTAAACTCTTGTTATAATATTTTACAATTTCATTAAAACCTCCACTAGATAGCCTTCTTAGTTCTTTAGAAATAACGAGATTATAAATATCGGCTGTAGATTTAATTGAAAGCAAATCAGACTGTCTAAATTCTAAAATAATATTTTCCTTTTTGAATGGTTCTTTATGAGAAATAAATATTTCTCGTATTTGATCGATTAGAAAAACCTCTAAAGCAGAAACAAAACGCACAAATACTATTTCCGCAAGATTTTTTTGATTTTCGCTTAAAACGCCTTTAGATTTACTTTTGTAAAAACTAGGAGGATTTGCTTCAATATCAATTTCGAGTAAGCTGTCTTTCTTTTTTCTCCATTGATACAGAAAATAGTCAGTTTGATCGTAAGCATATAAACTCGACCTATAGAAATTAATAAGTTTCTTCAATTCGGTAATAAATTGTTGATGTGTTCTCATTTTTTTAAAAATGGTAGGTAAGGTTTGGCCGCTTCACGAAGTTACTGACGCAAGCGGACTGGATTTTCTCTGCCAAGATAAAACTTTATTCGTGAAAATGGAAGTTCAATCTACCGAAAACCAGTGTAATTCGCTTACCGGCTGGCGGCTGCAGTATTAATATTTAGCAACTACAACTTTTATTTTTGAAGCCCAATCATCTTCTAAAAATTGGTTCGCGCAAATTCGATTATTAATTTTATCAAAACTATCTCTCAATTTTGAATCATAAAATGATATTAGTTTCTGTTTAAAAAGATTTTTCATTTCTGGAGATAATGTCGACGAACTTATCCGTTCATCAATAAGATTGATTGTATCTATCAAATAAATGATTTGACCAGATGGATAAAATGCTTTAAAGGACGAAAACTTTTCTTTAAAATGATCCATATTCCAAGCTATGCCAAATCTCTTTGCAAATTCATCTAACGCTTCTAAGCCATTAAATTTCACATCAACACTATTGTTTTTAAACTTGAAGTATAAACTATTTAACTCCAAATCTAATTGATTAAATAGAGATAAAATTAGGTCAGATTCATTCTTTAATTTTTGA
Source organism: Flavobacterium xueshanense (assembly GCF_900112975.1). Classification (GTDB taxonomy): domain Bacteria; phylum Bacteroidota; class Bacteroidia; order Flavobacteriales; family Flavobacteriaceae; genus Flavobacterium; species Flavobacterium xueshanense. The sequence continues at coordinate 11,959 of NZ_FONQ01000002.1, forward strand.
TCAATATTTGATTCTGTTTGTTTTGTCAAAGCTAGATAAAGCAAAATTGAAGAAATGATTCCGATGACAGGAGCAGTTATTCCGCCAATAGAATCTCCAATGCTGCTTGAGTTTGACAAATCATAACTTTTAAAAATAACCGGAAGATTAAAAATAAAAACAGACAAAAAACATAGGCCAACCATTACGATTGAAATTATTATTGTCAATTGAATGCTTCTTGTTCTGTACATAATTTGTGATATTGCAGCCAATTAGTATCTAAGCGAAAAAACCTTTATGTGCACAGCTAAATCCGGAAAGATTAGAGAAAGTCTGTTTCTCTTTGTGCTCTCCAAATATATTAAAATTTTCTTACAATTTAGTAAAATAAACGTCGTATCATTGGAATGCGTTGCGTGAGGGATGGCAGCGAAAATCCTTTATGTTTTTTCTTTAAAAACATAAAGATTACAGCGAACAGCCCGACCCGAAGTTACAAGGAGGAACGACGAAGCAATTTGCAGGGTCACGCAAAAAAAATACTTCTCAAAAAAAGAGGACATTAAATCCTCTTATAATTCTCTCTGACAATTTTACGAAAACTCCATAGTGTTAACGGCAGGTACTTGGTTCCGTTCAACACGGGTTTCATTGTTGGTGCTGCGCACGCAACGAAACCCTGACTGTTAGGCGTTCGATTTTTATTAAAGATTTTCTTTCTTCAATTCCATTTGAATAGTATCTTTATTGAAAATCATTTCCCATTGCATTGATTTATCTTTAAATTTGGAAATCTGAACAAGAATAGTATCTGGGTTTTCAGGATTTATTTCGTACGAAATTACCTTTAAACGGTTTTTATTATCATCATAATTATACTTCATAAATATTGATGCACTATCAACGTACATATTGGGGTTAGGACAGAATAACAATTTTCCACGTTCTTCAAAATATATTAATTTCCATGCTAAAGCATCTTTTTCCCATGCTTTTTCAGAAACTATTTCACCATTCCGTGTCATTTTTTCAACTTCCCATTTACCGAAATATTTCTGAGATTTCCGTACATCATAGCTATAATAGAATACAAACAGAAATGGAATTAATATGCATAAAAATCGTATTGAATTACGCAATTTTTTATTTCCGACAGTAGGTAATGTATTTTTATAATGCCTAAAAAAATTAATTATTTCTTCTTTTCTTTCTAATAATAAATATGATAGACCTAATACCATAATTATTGATATGAAAGTAGTAAGTGGACCAATTCCATAAAATAGATTAATCAATAGAATATTCAATTGAACAGGCAAAAGTGTTATTACACCTAATAATGTGGTGCGTCTAAATAATAAAAGAATACTGCCTATTATTTGAAATAAACCAATAATGACGGTCAGATAATATGAATGTCCATAATATTTCCAGGTCAGTTCTTGTCCAGTTAATGTATTAACTAATGAATCTTCAATATGATATGAATATGCAAAATTAACATCAAATAGTTTTTCAAAACCAAATGTAGAAATATAAAAAGCAAGCCAATAACGCAAAATAGTAATAAGCCAGATGTAATATTTTTGAGAATCAATAAAATTATTTTTTTCTTTATAGTGCCAATAAAATGGTAATCCAATTGAAAAAACAATTCCAATAATCAAAGAAGACATTCCAATTGGGAGTATATATTGATTCAGTTTATAAGGGAAAAGTGGTAAAATAATATGAAGAACTGAGTCGACTGCACCCACGATAGCTAAAAAACTTAAAGTAAATTTTGAAATCCATTTTGTTTTATTCGGCGTCTGATTTGAACTCATAAGTTTTAATTATTGTTTTTCTGTTTCTGATTGGGCAAAATGACGCCTAACTAGCATATAGCCGATACAAACCTTCATACATACACCTAAATCCGGGTAGATTAGCGAAGATCTATTTCTCTTTGCGATTTCCAAATATAATTAAATTTTCTTACAATTAATTAAAAAAATTGTAATCATTGGAATGGGTTGCGTGAGGGATGGCAGCAAAAATCTTTATGTTTTTTCTTTAAAAACATAAAGATTGCAGCGAACAGCCCGACCCGAAGTTGCAAGGAGGAACGACGAAGCAATCTGCAGGGTCACGCCTAAAAAATACGTATTCAATAAATGAGTCCATAAAAAAACCCGCAACTCTAGACTTTTGTCAAAAGGAGCGGATTTATCAAACTACAAATCTAAAAAAAACTACTAACTAAACTCTTTATCCGGATTGTATCCTAAATACGGCATGGATTGTTCCTTGAAAACAACACCGTATTCCTCTAATTCTTTCAAAATAGGCAAATACACTTCTTTACTGATGGGCAATTGAACTCCAGGAGTTGTAATTTTACCATTGAGTATTAATAATGTCGCCATTGCAACGGGTAAACCCACTGTTTTCGCCATAGCCGTATACGTTTGATCATCGCCAATACAAACCATTTTGGAATCTATTTGTTCTTTTTTGCCATTTAATTCGTATCCAAATTTGTGATACATGACAATCATATCTTTATCGTCTTGCTGAAGCGTCCAACTATCAGTCAATATTTTTTCCAGAATTTGTGCCGGCGTGGCATTTTTCAAACTTACTTTTTTATTTGGGTTGAATAAATCGAGTTCCAACAATTTGTCCCACATGATATCATCCTGATCAATCTTTAGAATCAAACGAGTCTTGATTTCCACTGAATCCGTTGGATGATACGGCAAGAAAGAATTCACAAATTCCCTGTAACTCATGTTTTCAGAATCCTCCATGACGTAACTGTCATCCGTCATTCCTAATTGCACAAACATATTCCAAGCTTTAGAAAAACCAACTCTTCGTATCGTTCCTCTGTACAAAGTAAGTACATTATCTAAACCATACACACTGCGATATTTCAAGGAATCCCGATTCGAATACGCTTCAAATCGCCCATATCCTTCCACTTGCAAAAACTCGGTTCTTCGGAACAAATTGCAGTACGGAATGTATTTATACGTTCCTTCCTGAATAAATTTGGCAGCGCCTCCTTGTCCTGCCAGAACCACATTGCGCGGTGCCCAGGTAAATTTATAATTCCAAATATTCGTATCGGATTCTGGAGCTACTAGTCCACCACAAAATGATTCAAAAAGAAGTATTTTGCCCCCTTTGTCTTTTATTTCATCAATCACTTTCATCGCACTCATGTGATCTATTCCGGGATCAAGTCCAATTTCATTCATGAAAATGAGATTGTTTTCTTTGGCGGCAGCATCTAATTCCTGCATGGCATCACTTACGTATGAAGCTGTAACCAGATGTTTTTTATAAATAATACAATCTTTGGCCACTTGAATATGCAAATGTGCCGGCAACATAGAAATGACAATATCAGCAATTTGAATCGCCTCTTTTCTTTGATTTTCATCAAAAATATCCAACGCGATTGCCGTTGCATTGGCGTGGTTGTTTGTCTTTTTTTGGGCCAATGCCAATGACAAATCACCTATAACAAGATGCAAATTCTCTTTTTCAGATTTATTTAAAAGGTACTGAATTAGAGACGAAGCTGATCTTCCTGCCCCAATGATTAAAATTGTTCTCATCTTTTTTATTTATAACACAAACATACAAAAATGTTGTATTTATAACAAATTGAAGTGAAATATTTTGCGGTAAATAAAAAGGCATCACTACTATTTAGTCTTAAAAAAGTAAAACAATAATTGTAAATCCTTTTAAATTCATTTGATATGAAATACTTTTGCAGTAAAGACCAGCACAATGAAAAGAAAATTAATTATCACAGCAGCCATTCTAGGAATGATCGCTATAATTTTAGGTGCTTTTGGAGCACACGCCTTAAAAAAAGCACTCTCTATCGAGCAAATAGTTACTTTTGAAACTGGAGTGCGCTACCAAATGTACCATGCGTTGTTTTTATTATTCATAGGGCTACTGGACAACGTCACTGAAAAAACAAAAAAAACAATCTTCTTCTTAGTCGTTTTTGGCATAATTTTATTCTCCGGCTCTATTTATTTATTGGCTACAAACGACCTTACTGCTTTTGATTTTAAATCAATTGGATTTCTGACACCCATCGGCGGACTACTGTTAATAATGGCTTGGGGTGTTTTATTGGCATCTTCTTTAAATAAAAAAGCACAAAGTTAAAAGAATCAAAGGCTAACTGAAATATAATTTCTATTTTTGCTGCCTATAAAAAAGTAACTACAACAATAAATTTATGGACAATAACACACTTTTCTCGCAATCGATTTCGTTAAAAGAATTAGGAATTGAAAATGCAAAAATTCATTACCAGTTATCCCCTGAAGAATTACACGACATAACAATAAAATCAGGTCAAGGAATTGAAAGCTCAACCGGCGCATTAGCAGTGAATACAGGCGAATATACTGGCCGCTCGCCGCAAGACCGATATATAGTAAAAGATAGCATCAGTGAAAATAAAGTTTGGTGGGGAAAAGTAAATATCCCTTTTGAACCAACTGCTTTTGAAGCGCTTTACAACAAAGTAACTTCCTACTTATCTAACAGAGAAGTTTATGTAAGAGATTCATACGTATGCGCTGATCCAAATTACAGATTAAATGTTAGAGTAGTCACAGAAACGCCTTGGGCAAATTTATTTTGTTACAATATGTTTTTAAGACCTGAAACGGAAGAATTAGCAAACTTCGACCCTGAATGGACTTTACTTTGCGTGCCTAGCTTTATGGCAGATCCAATTGTAGACGGAACACGTCAGAGCAATTTTGCAATTCTTGATTTTACACGAAAAGTAGTTTTAATAGGCGGAACTGGATATACAGGTGAAATAAAAAAGGGAATTTTCTCTGCCTTGAATTTCATTTTACCAGTTTTCAAAAATACTTTACCAATGCACTGTAGTGCCAACGTTGGGAAAGATGGTGATACAGCTATCTTCTTTGGATTATCAGGAACCGGAAAAACAACTTTATCAGCTGATCCTAACAGAAAATTAATTGGTGACGATGAACATGGCTGGACGAATGAAAATACCGTTTTCAACTTTGAAGGAGGCTGTTACGCGAAAGTGATAAACCTTTCTGAAGAAAACGAACCAGATATTTTCCGCGCTATAAAAAAAGGAGCAATTCTAGAAAATATAGTATTTAAAAAAGATACTAATGAAGTTGATTTTGAGGATATTTCCATCACACAAAACACGAGAGTAAGTTATCCTATTTTTCATATTGATAATATTCAACCAGGATCTATCGGCGAAAATCCAAAAAATATATTTTTCTTGACTGCCGATTCATTCGGAATATTACCTCCAATTTCTAAACTAACTCCAGGACAGGCAGCATACCATTTTATATCAGGATATACTGCGAAAGTTGCGGGTACAGAAGCTGGAATTACAGAACCTCAGCCTAATTTTTCTGCTTGTTTCGGCGCACCATTTATGCCATTACACCCAACTAAATATGCGGAAATGTTGAGTAAAAAAATGAAAGATGCCAATGTAAAAGTTTGGTTAATCAATACCGGCTGGACAGGCGGACCTTACGGAGTAGGAAGCCGAATGAAATTAAAATACACGCGAGCCATGATTACCGCTGCCTTAAACGGAGAACTGGACGATGTGGCTTACGAAAATCACGAAGTATTTGGAATTGCAAAACCGCAAACCTGTCCAAATGTTCCTAGTGAAATATTGAATCCTAGAAACACATGGGAAGACCCAGAACAATACGATAAAAAAGCAGTAGAGTTAGCCCAAAAATTTAAAGATAATTTTGCCAAATTTGAAGAATTTGCTAATGCAGAAATTATGGCAGGAGCTCCTTTAGCTTAAGTTAATTATAATTCAAAAAGCTATAGAGCCGTTCGTAAAGAGCGGCTCTATTTGTATATACAAAAGGCTAATTAAAAACATCTCAGCCACATATACCAATATTCATTTTTTGGCGTTAAATTTGTAATTCCACACGAGCTCGAAAGGCGAACTGGCGAAGCAATCAATCAAAAAATCATAAATCATGTTAAAACAATTTTTCATTCTTTGCTCCGGAGCCGATAAGGATCTTCTTGAGGGCTGTTCCGAAGGCGAACAAACCAAATATGTAGGTATTGGCGCCACCGTTTTTTTTACTGCAGTAATGGCTTTTCTTGCCAGCTCGTATGCGCTGTTTACCGTTTTTGACAGCATTTATCCCGCAATAGCATTTGGTATCGTTTGGAGTTTGCTTATTTTCAACCTCGATCGTTTTATTGTTTCCACTATTCGAAAAAGAGACAAAGTAGGTAGCGAATTTCTGCAGGCAACTCCACGAATTATTTTAGCGGTAATTATCGCAATAGTGATTTCAAAACCACTGGAAATTAAAATTTTCGAAAAAGAAATCAACACCGTTTTATTGAAAGAAAAAAATGTGATGGCTTTGAATAATAAAAAAGAAGTGGCCAATTATTTCAAATCAGATTTGGATAAAAACAAAGCTGAAATAACTAATTTGAAATCGGAAATTACCAAGAAAGAAAAAGAAGTTAATACCCTTTATGAAACTTATATCACCGAAGCAGAAGGAACTGCAGGAACGAAAAAATTAGGCAAAGGTCCTGTTTTTAAAGAAAAAATTGCCAAACATGATCTGGCCAAAAAAGAACTGGATACTTTACAAAAAACCAACTTAGCTAAAATTGCTACAATGGAGAAAAATACCAAAACTCTCCAAACCGATTTAGACAAGAAAGTTACCGAAACCCAACCTATTATTGATGGATTTGATGGTTTAATGGCTCGCATCAGCGCCTTGGACAAATTACCCTGGCTTCCTTCGTTTTTTATTATGCTACTATTTTTAGCCATAGAAACATCTCCTATTATAGCCAAATTACTTTCTCCAAAAGGCGAATACGACTATAAATTAGAAGATCTGGAAACAGCGTTGAAAGCAACAATCGAACAAGACAAATACCAACGTACTTTGCTCGTAAAAACTAGTGCTACGATGCATGATAAAGTCTACGGAGATATTGCTGACGACACCAAATTGTATGATTTACAACGAAAAAATGCTACTGATTTACTAGAATTACAATCCAATAATTTTGTAGAAAAGCAGAAAAGAACGTTTTAAGTCGAAAGTCCTAAAGTCAAAAGGAAGTAAATATCTTTTGACTTTAAGACTAATTACATGTAACTCAAAATTTCTTTTTTAAAAGCGTCGTATTCGCCTTGTAAAATCAATCCGTTATCTAGCAATTTTTTATAATTCTGTAATTTTTCAAAAAGTTCGTCTTGCGAAAAATCACTTAATGATTTGTCTTTTGACGTTACTGCAATCTCCTCAAATTCCTGATTTTCAGCAATAAAATTAGGTTGTGAAACCGGCATTATTTCAGCAAAACTTGTCACTTCTTCTGTTTCCATTTCTTCGATAATCTCCACTTCTTTAATTGGAACAACCGGAACTTCATCCATTATTGTTGCGTTTGATACAGAACCAACTTTTAGTATATCCAATTGTTCTTTAGCATACGTAAAAATCTTGCGCGCTTGGATTTTAGGAATATAATCAATGGAAACCTCCATATTTGTTTTGGTTGTAAATGAAAACTCAGAACCCAAAATATTTTCTTTCACAAAAGTTCCTTCAACCTCATCCCAAGTGTAATCAATAAAATTCATGGATAGTCCCAGATTTTTGGGCTGACAAATGATAATTCTTTTATTGGTCATCACAATACTATCCGGCAAAACAGTAATCGCTGGTTTTTTTTGAACAGCAATGTATCCTATTTCTTCATTCTTCATCAATAAATCACTCAGTTTTGAAGCGATTTTTTCAATGGCTTTTGGGTCTTGTTCTTCGTTTAAAAACTTTTTAAATTGTTCTTTCATGTGATATGCTGAATTTATTTCAGTACGTATTTATAATTTTAATCCAAATTTATTCGCAAAAGTAATGCCTAATTGTCAAATTCTTGAATTTCGTTTTGCAATTTCTTTGTTAAACTTTTGAAAACCAATTCATAGGAATAATCAATTAACGCTTTGACTAATGCATCCGCAACTGATTCATTTACAGCAATTGTATTCCAATGGGTTTTACTCATGTGAAAACCCGGTTGAATGTCAACGTATTCAGCGCGCAATTCCTCAGCACGTTCTGGATCACATTTTAAATTAACTGATGGCTGTCCTTTCTCCCACTGACATAAAGAAGACAATGCAAACATTTTCCCACCCACTTTAAACACCAATGTATCTTCATCAAAAGGAAAATGTTCCGTCACTCCTTTTTTGGAACCACAATATTCGTAGTACGTTTCTAAGTTCATTTTATGAAATTATTTTCATTCAAATTTATAATTCATCATTTAAAATAGCGTACAAAACAGGTTTACTGGGACTGGCATCATTTTCAAAAGATGCGATTTGTAAATTCAGCAAATAACTGCCATCTTTCACTTCATCAGCCACAAAAATCATCTCCGTAATCGTACAATTCAATCTGGCATCTGCATTCAGATTGTCGACATCGGTTACATTCCAAAAGGCTTTGTGCGCCAATAATTTTCCATCATCTTTTTCTTTATCAACACTTGGCAAATCAATTAATAAATGCTGAATTCCGCTTTCGCGAATGAATAACGCAGCATCTTCATTTAGATAAGGCGGATTCGTATTCGAATATTTTAAAGATTTTTTTATTTTAAAATTAGGTAGAGTTCTAATAATTAGGGCTTCTTTTGGAACACCCAATTTCAGTGTCACATCGAGCGAAGTCGAGATGCTATCAAGTGTAATCACCAAATCTTTTCCTTGTATTTGCGGCACAACCGAAATCAATTCGGCCAAAAAGAAAAATTGTTTCAACGATTGATTAATGCTGTAAAATTCTCTTGTTATATGACCCAGGCATTCGGTGTGGGTTCCGTGTCCATGAGGATTGAAGAAAATATTATTGAAATTAGTAGACGATTTTCCTTCCGAAACTTTCCCAATCCAATCCCCAAAAACTACGGGTTCAATGACTGGTTTCTCGATATACCAAGCAATTGGATTTTCATCGGTATTTGTTAATGGAATCGAAATATCAATGGGTTTTGATAAATCGACCTCAATGGTTTGGTTGTTATGTTGGATTGTTGCTAACATTTATGCTGAATTTATTTCAGCATCTCATCTGGAGATACTTTATAAGTTCAAATATAAATCTTTTAATTCAGGATTTAAAAGTTTTGCAACATTCCATTTCCAGTCTTTATGCCAATTTTTAAGTTGTTTTTCTCTTTTAAAGGCATCACTTAAATCCTCAAACTCTTCAAAATAGATTAAAATTGTAGCATTATATTTTTTTGTGAAAACTGCCCCTGTACCATTTCTATGACAATCAATTCTATTTTTTAAATTTTTTGTGGCACCCACGTACAAAACAGTACTGTTTTTATTCGTCAAAATATATGTAAATCCTTTTTCCATACAAAATCAATTAAAATTAAACAGATCCTGAAACTAGTTCAGGATAAATAAGTCTGATGCAATTCCATCCGTCAAAAATTTTCCTTTTTTGGTAGGCTTCAAGATATTGTTTTCGATAAAAACTAAATCATCATCAAGGAATTTCTGAGCCTGTTTGTTCAGATATTCCAAATATTCATCCCCAAATTCGGTTTTGATTCTATCCAAAGAAACGCCCCAAATCGTACGTAAACCCGTCATAATGTATTCGTTGTAGCGGTCCGTAATTGAAAGGATTTCTATTTCGTTGGGCAATTTATCTTCTTGAATGGATTTTAAATAAAGGGAATTATTCGACACATTCCAACTTCTCGAAATGCCATCATAACTGTGCGCCGAAGGACCAATTCCAATGTATTTTTTCCCCAACCAATACGCGGAATTATTCTTGGAAAAATAAGTTGACTTTCCAAAATTCGATAATTCATAATGAATAAATTCATTTGCTTCGAGCATTTCGACCAAAATAGCAAAATGTTCTTGAGCGACTTCATCTTTAGGAGCTACAATTTTTCCCGTTTGAATCAGTTTATTCAAAGCAGTTTTTGGTTCTACCGTCAATGCATAACTTGAAATATGCGGAATCCCAAAAGACAACGCTGTTTCAATATTTTGCTTCCATTTCTCGTTGCTCATTCCCGGAATTCCATAAATCAAATCAAGGGAAATATTGTGGAAATATTGAGTTGCTACTTCAAGACATTTTCTAGCTTCCGCCGAATTGTGAGCACGGTTCATCATTTGTAAATCATCTTCAAAAAAAGATTGGATTCCAATGCTTAACCGGTTAATTTTGCTTTCAGCCAATTCAATTATTCGTTCACTTGACAAATCATCTGGGTTTGCTTCAAGAGTGATTTCAGGATTTTCTGAAACAGAATAGTTTTTATACACTTCCGCAATCAGGAAATTAATTTCTTCGGAAGTTAAAACACTAGGCGTTCCTCCTCCAAAATAAATGGTCTCAACAATTTCGTTTTTAAATTCATTTTTACGCATCTGAATTTCTTTGGCAATAGCCAAAACCATCTCTTCTTTCTTCTTCATCGAAGTCGAAAAATGGAAGTCGCAGTAATGACACGCCTGCTTGCAAAAAGGGATATGAATGTAGATTCCGCTCATTTAGTAATGTAGTCGCAGTCGCAGTTTCCAGTTACTGAGACTGAAAAACGCGACTGAAAACTATTTTTTTATTCGTTCTTCGTTTTGTTTCACAAAAGCATCCCAACCGGTATAACTTTTCTCTCCAACCACTTTTCCAGAGTTGAAAAAATGACAAACCGCAGCTGCTAGTCCGTCCGTGCTATCGAGGTTTTTAGGTAGCTCTTTCAAGCCTAAAAGTTGCTGTAACATTTTGGCAACTTGTTCTTTGCTTGCATTTCCATTTCCGGTAATCGCCATTTTTATTTTCTTCGGTTCGTATTCAGTAATGGGAATGTCTCTCGAAAGTCCCGCTGCCATGGCCACGCCTTGCGCGCGTCCCAACTTTAACATCGATTGTACGTTTTTACCAAAGAAAGGTGCTTCAATCGCAATTTCGTCCGGATTATGGGTATCAATCAACTCAATGGTACGCTCAAAAATGATTTTCAGCTTTTGATAATGGTTGTCGTATTTAGACAATTGCAATTCGTTCAGCTGCAAAAATTCCATTTTTTTATTGACAATTTTTATCAATCCAAAACCCATAATCGTAGTTCCCGGGTCAATTCCTAATATGATGCGTTCGTTTGCCAATGATTTAGTTTAAAGTTTAAAGTCTAAAAGTTTAAAGTTTTGTTACTTTGCGCTAATGATTTCAATTCCACACAAAACTAAGCAATTCCTTGTAGTTCTAATCAAACTTTTGATTGTGGGCGGTGCGTTTTATTTTATTTACAATCAATTGGCCAACAACGACAAATTGGATTGGCAAAAATTCATCATTTTATTCCAAAAAAATCAGTCTATCGGCGGAATAGCCTTTATTTTGTTATTGAGTGTTTTGAATCGGTTTTTTGAAATCTTAAAATGGCAAAACTTAGTCAAATTTATCCATAAAATCTCTTTGGGACAAGCAACCAAACAAGTTCTTGGTGCATTAACTGCTGGACTTTTTACGCCAAACGGAATTGGAGAATATGCCGGAAAAGCATTGTTTTTTGATAAATCAAACACAAAAAAGGTGATTTTCTTGAACTTGATTTGCAACGGAATCCAAATGATATTAACCGTCATTTTTGGAATTTTCGGGTTGTTGTATTTCAATGCGCAATACAATGTGATTACCACAAAAACCGCAGCGCTACTTTTTGGATTTCTAATTCTTCTTTTCATAATTTTATTTTCGGTCAAAAAAATTACTATCAAAGGTTATTCGATAGAAAAACTGATTCAAAAAATTAATGAAATCCCAAAACCCATCCATCAAAAAAACATCTTTTTAGGCATTTGCCGGTATCTGGTTTTTTCACACCAATACTACTTTTTGTTTTTGGCTTTTGATGTTGACTTGCCTTATTTTACATTGATTGCAACCATTTCGTCTGTTTATTTTTTAGCTTCCTCCTTACCTACTTTTCAGTTTTTGGACTTTGCCGTAAAAGGAAGCGTTGCAGTTTATTTCTTTGCGATTTTAGGTGTTAATGAATGGATTGTGATTTTCATTTCGACTTTAATGTGGTTTTTGAATGTGGTTTTACCGGTAATAATTGGTAGTTACTATGTGTTGAATTATAAAACCCTCTCCCCAACCCTCTCCAAAGGAGAGGGAGACGAAACTTTATAAAATAATTATGATTACAATTATTTTACACATCATAATTTTCTCTTATTGCTTCGTTATAATTGCACTGATTTATGGTTTCACCAAAGTAACTACAGTTGAACTTACCGGCTTAACGCCAAAAACAAAATTCTCCATTATTATTCCTTTCAGGAATGAAGCCGAAAATTTACCTGTTTTATTAGAAAGTTTGTCGAAGTTGAATTATTCTGTGGAATTGTTTGAAGTGATTTTAGTTGACGATGAATCTGAGAAGAAGTTTTTAGTTCCAAGTTTAAAGTTTAAAGTTTCGATTGTAGATAATATCAGGTTTTCGAATTCACCAAAGAAAGATGCGATTGGAACTGCGATGCAAATTGTAAATACGGATTGGATTATCACCACGGATGCGGATTGCACCGTCAATACAAACTGGTTATTATCCTTGGACAATTACATTCAGCTTCATGATGTTGCGATGATTGCCGGAGCGGTAACGTATGATTGCAATAATTCATTTTTGCATCATTTCCAGCAGTTGGATTTAGCGAGTTTACAAGGCGCAACCATTGGTAGTTTTGGAATTGACAGGGCATTTTTGTGTAATGGCGCCAACTTTGCATACACCAAATCGTTTTTTAAAAAGCTGAATGGTTTTGAAGGAAACGATAAGATTGCCAGTGGCGATGATGTATTTCTGTTGCAAAAAGCAGTTACTAAATCACCCGAAAAAGTGCATTATCTAAAATCGAAAAACAATATTATCCTCACAAAACCATTGAATGACTGGGAATCATTATTCTACCAACGAGTTCGATGGGCTTCAAAAACAAGCTCGTATCAAAGTATGTTCGGGAAAAGATTGGCATTAGTGGTATTTGCGGGAAATTTAAGCTTAGTATTAGCTTTAATGCTTTCGGTTTTGGGGTTATTATCATTTATTAATTTCCTCTTGTTATTCGCATTAAAATTTGCCGTTGACACTGTTTTGATTTACAAATCCCATTCTTTTTTAACTAAAACTAAAATCCGCTATTTGATTCTGAGCAGCGTGCTGTATCCTTTTTTTAGTATTAGTGTGGCTTTGTATTCATTGTTTGGGAAATACGAATGGAAAGGCAGAAAATTCTAATTTACACTAAAGCTTAGCCCAGATAGCAGTGAAAATCCTTTATGTTTTTTCTTTAAAAACATAAAGATTGCAACGAATAGCTGGAAATAGCTCCTAAAAAACTACTCCACCTTTAGAATTACTGGAAGAATAAATTGCGTTTTTACGGGAATTCCGCGTTTTATGGCAGGATTAATTTTTGGAAAATCAACCAAACGTGCTTTAAGAATACTATCAATTTTTATAGTGTCATAGGCCACCGAATCTTTGGGGAATTGCGGCTCAAATTGCAGCGTTGCATTTGGGAAAACAGTAACTTTTACTTCAATCGTATCGAGTTCAGGATAGAGAATCGACAAAGTGTCAACGCTCAGTTTCTGCTGAATCAACTGCGTTAGAACTTCAAAAAAACACTGTTGCCGTTGTTTTTTATCTTCTATTTTTTCACAATCTACTACTGATGGGTATTCATCTACTTCTTTCCAGTTGATGGATTTCAGCTCTTTCTGCAACAATTCCTTTTCCGAAGGAATTTGTTTGTCAAAGTATTGACAGGAATTAAAAAATATAAATACTAAAAAGAGGTAATACTGCTTCAAGGTTTTGTTTTTGAATTGGAGTAATAATCTATAAAAATACAATTATTTTTTCTGAGATGCTTCGTAAACCAAATAATCTTCGTAGTTGTCAGCAAACCATTTCTTTTGTTTTCGGTAGCAATTTCTTTTTGACCTGAATCCAGAACCGCCAATCGATCTGAAAAAGTTGCAATCTGAATCGTATCCTTATAATATCCCTCCTTTGTCAATATTAAACTAAGGCTGGATTTTTTATCAAAATATTCAAAAGATAGTTCATCAAACTCTTTCAAGGAAAAATTCAATACTTTTACTCTATTTTCGTTGTAAATGGCCTTTTTCAAAAGAAGGTCATTGCCACTTTCATTTCTCTACTGAGCGTTTACCGAATAAAAAGAAAGAGTAAAGAAGAGTGTTACTGAAAATAATTGTATCAATTTATTTCTGTTCATTAGCTAAATACGTGTTGCTTTTGTGTTTTCAAAATTAATAAAAATAAATTTATGGATATCTTACTTTTAATTCTTGGTTTCTCTTGCATTATTACAGGTTTATTTGGCAGTTTTTTACCAGTTTTACCTGGACCAAGTGTGAGTTGGGTTGGGCTTGCATTACTCTATTTCACAAAAGCAGTTCCGGCTAACTATTGGATTTTAGGGATTGCTCTATTGATTACAGTCGTTATTTCAGTTTTGGATTATGTGATTCCAGCCAAGGGAACCAAGAGATTTGGCGGAAGCTCGTATGGCATTTGGGGAACAAATATTGGTTTAGTTATAGGAATTCTAGCGCCAATCCCTTTTGGGTTCTTAATAGGACCTTTTGTTGGTGCGCTGATAGGTGAACTTATTTATGATTTTAAAGACCATAACCGTGCTTTGAAAGCAGCCGCAGGTTCCTTTGTGGGGTTTCTGGCTTCCAGTTTCATGAAATTTGTGGTTTGCGTAATGTATTTGGGATTGTTTTTATGGATTGTATGGCAATATAAATCTGAGTTATTTTAATGCAATATCCGTTTTATAACAATATTTAAAAGAAAAAGCCTTTCAGTTACGAAAGGCTTTCCGCTATATTAGCGGTCTGGACGGGACTCGAACCCGCGACCCCATGCGTGACAGGCATGTATTCTAACCAACTGAACTACCAAACCTCTGCGTTATTGCGGTGGCAAAGATACAATAGATTTCCGTTTATGCAAGCGTTTTTTGAAAAAATAATTGATAAAATTTTGCCTAATTATCCAAAACTTTGTTTTTCAACCAAGTATGTCATTAAAACTTTTTTAAAACTTTCATTCACACTTACCGGAATATACTTTATTTGGTTTTGAGAACAGGTTAAAGCCAACTTATTGAAGTAAATTTTAACTTGTTTTTCGTATTCTTCTTTCACATTATCAGCAAAAATCGCTACTTCTTCTCCCGTTTCTACATCAATAAACTTTCTTGGAGCGTTATCAAAGTCAAAATTTAACTCTGTTTTATTATCGACAACATGAAATAAGACCACTTTATGCTTATTGTGTTTCAAATGTTGCAGCGCATTAAACAGCGCTTCTTCTCCCTTATCGAGACTTCGGGATTCGGGACCGGATTGAAACATATCCGTAAATAAAATAATCATCGAACGACGGTGAATTTTTTCCGCTATTTGATGCAAAAAAGTAATTGTATCCGTGTTTTTCTTTGTCACAGGTTTTTCTAAAAGACCTTCGAGTGTATTTAAAATCATCCGATGATGGCGATCACTGCCTTTTTCAGGCGCATAGTACTCATAAGTATCAGAAAACACACTTAATCCAACAGCATCCCGCTGTTTCTTCAACAGATTCATTAAAACCGCCGAAGCCAACACCGAAAACCCAATCTTGTTCTCAAAAAAGTTCTGACTCTCTTTTAATTTAGGATAATGCATTGAAGAGGAATTATCGATAATAATATGACACCGCAAATTAGTCTCTTCCTCAAATCGCTTGGCATACAAACGATCGGTTTTGGCAAACAACTTCCAGTCAATATGTTTGGTGCTTTCGCCAACATTATAGACTTTATGCTCGGCAAATTCAGCCGAAAATCCATGAAAGGGACTTTTATGCATCCCTGAAATAAAACCTTCAACCACTTGATTGGCCAGCAACTCCAAATGCTGAAAACTGGAAATTTTCTCTATTTGCGATTCGATCTTCATATTCCAAATATATTAAAAGATTGAACGATTTAAAAATTAAACCATTACAGAAACAAAACTAAATTTAGGAACCGAAATAAATTCAGGTTAAACAAAAAAAAGGCTTGACTTTCGCCAAACCTTCTCTCTGAATCCTTTAGGATTCTATATAAATCATAATCTACCGATTACAACAAAGCGTCTAAACTATCAGCGTAAGTTTGTTTTGGAGCAACTCCCACTTGTTTTCCTACTACTTCTCCTTTATGAAAAACCAATACTGTTGGGATGTTTCTCACTCCGTATTTGGCTGCAAATTCTTGGTTTGCATCAACATCAACTTTCCCTACAACAACTTTTCCTTCGTATTCGTTGCTCAATTCATCAATGATTGGACCTACCATTCTACAAGGTCCACACCATGCTGCCCAAAAATCCACCATTACCGGTTTGTCTGATTTCAAAACTACTTCTTCAAAAGTAGCATCTGTTATTGCTAATGCCATAATATTTTATTTAAAGTTTAGCGTTTGAATATTTTAAAGTTTCAAACTAAGTTACAAATTTAGAAATTAAAAACTAATCAAACACTATTCCCAAATTAGTTTTGACTATTAATCTATTATCAATTCCTATCCCTATCTATTATAAAATACTTTTTAATTTTTTTTGGAGCTATTTCCCGCTGTACGCTATATCTTTTCCGGCTTAAAAAAGCCGGAAAAGGATGCCGCTCCCATCAGGGCTAAGGATCCGTGATTCCAAAACCAATTTTTTTAAAACAAAAAAAGGGACGCTTTTTCAAACATCCCTTAACCTTTAAAAAAGCTGTATTACAAGCTATATTTCAATCCAAGTGTCAAACCAAGACCACTGATTCCAACATAAGAACTTAATTCATCCATAGGTTTAGTAGAATTCAATCCATTAGGATTTGTCGCAGCATTATTTGAATTAACATCCAAACGGTTAACATAATTCGTGTGAATTTGAGCTTGAGTTCTGCCAGCTAAAGCATTTTGACCATTCATAGTAAATTCAGTAGTTTCTTTCGATTTACCATGAACTGTAAAATTACGGTATTCTAATTCTGCAAATGCCGCAATATTTTTCCCTAATTTATAAGAAGTTCCTAATACCGCCATAAAACCAACAGTAGGATTCGGCTTCACCTTATCCACACTATGAACGGCTACAGTAGCTGGACTAGCAACACCAGTTGGTGCAATTGCATCAGTAGTAATTTCTAAATCCCCATACACTGGCACAAGAACTCCAACTTTAGTATAAGGTTCAAAACCATTTTGTTCTCCTAAAAACAAAACTAAAGCAGGTGCTAAATCAAAAGCACTGATTTGTCCCACTGATTTAAAATTGTAAACAGGACGACCACCAGAAATAAAAATTTTATCTGTAGTAGTTTGAGCCATCGTTTTATCAGCACTAGAATAATAATTAATTCCCATTTCTACACCCAAACGCGTATTGAATCTGTAACCAACTGTTGCTCCACTTCTAAAACCTTCACCAAATGAACCCGTAACACTCTCTTCAGAAACTAATTTTCCACCTACGTATACTTTATCCAAAGCTGCATTGCCTCCTACAGTAGGAAATTCAGTGGCAGCCGTTTGAGTAAAATAAGATCCGCCTACTTTAAAATACCAACTTTCTTTTTTTTCTGTTTGCCCCACCATTGTGATCGAACAAATCGCAAATCCCAATAAAAATAATTGCTTTTTCATAATTTCGTTTATTATCATTTATGCAAAAATAAACCATTTTTGATAAAAAATTAATAACAAAGACGATGAATAATATGTTAAATAAAATTAAAGCATAACAATCAAAGGGTTACATAAAAATTTAAATGACACTATTTACACAACAGACTTACAATGAGATTCTATAGATTTCCTTTTTAATCTGTGGATTTTTAATTCAACTTAAAGTTAACCTGCATTTTTTCCAGTTCCACTAACAATTCATTCGAAATTTTGATTTTCAATTTTCTGCTCGGCATCGTCAGTTTGGTTACAACCTTAATCTCTTCAACTTCTTCCACTTTTGCCAAAGTTTCTGTCTCCGGAATTTCTAGCGCTTCCATTTCAGAATCTTCATTATCATCAATAAAAGCTACCTCATCATTTTCAATCCCAACAGGAGCAACAGCAACAAGCCGTTTCGTTTTTTCCAATTCCATGATTTCAAAAGACACGGTATTATCGCCTTTATTTTCCTGAAAAAGGTGACTTAATTTATGGATAAAATCAGTTTCTAGATCCTTAATATTCAATAATACAATTAATTTCCTAGCAAAGGTTTCCAATACATCCTGTAATTGTTTCACCTCCACAAATTGCAGTCTTGGCTCTCCTTTTTTCCCGGTCTCGCGGTCAGTCCAACCTTCTTTCACCAATACTTTCATAAATGTAAAATTATTCTGGATAAAGAAATGTCGAAACTTTAAATACTCTTCCCCAAAAATCCGAAACTCATAACTTTCATCATATCCTTCTAATGTAAACATGCCCCAACCCTTTCCGTTTTTAGCCACACGATGTTGTACATTATTTATAATCCCCCCAAATGCAAGGTTTTTATTCAAATGAAGCTCCATTTGTCTCAGCGCTTCCAGTTTGGCATTACAAAAATGTTTCATTTCAAATTTGTAATCGTCCAACGGATGTCCTGAAATATAAATTCCCACAACTTCTTTCTCTTTGGCGAGTTTTTCCATCGTACTCCAATCCTCGCAAGGCGGTACAACAGGCTCAGCGATTTGCACATCGCTAGAATCACCAAACAAACTTACTTGCGATGAATTCTCATTTTCCTGATACTTCGAACCATATCGGATTGCTTTTTCATAAAAGGTAATACCATCGCCATCATCATGAAAATATTGCGCTCTCGTGGTTCCTAAAAACGAATCAAATCCTCCTGCCAAAACCAGATTCTCCAACGCTTTTTTATTCGCCGCGCGTAAATCAATGCGTTTAGTCAAATCAAAAATAGACTTGTATCTTCCGTCCTTTCTGTTCTCCACAATTGTTGCCACAGCTCCAGAACCCACGCCTTTTACGGCTCCCATTCCAAAACGCACCGCATAATCATCATTTACCGTAAACTTGTAAAATGACTCGTTGACATCAGGTCCTAAAACTTGTAATCCCATTCGCTTGCATTCCTCCATAAAGAACGAAACCTGCTTAATATCACTCATGTTATTGGACAATACTGCAGCCATATATTCGGCTGGATAATTGGCTTTTAAATAAGCAGTTTGGTATGCAATCCAAGCATAACAAGTCGAGTGTGATTTATTAAAGGCATATTCCGCAAAAGCTTCCCAGTCTTTCCAGATTTTCTCTAACTTATCTTCAGCATGGCCTTTGGCGGCAGCCTGACTGATAAATTTAGGTTTCATTTTATCCAAAACGTCCTTTTGTTTTTTCCCCATCGCTTTACGCAAAACGTCGGCATCACCTTTGGAGAAATCCGCCAGTTTTTGAGACAAAAGCATTACTTGTTCTTGGTAAACGGTAATTCCGTAGGTATCTTTTAGTAATTCTTCGCAGGCATCAAGGTCATAAATAATTTCCTCTTCACCATTTTTTCGCTTGACGAAACTCGGTATATAAGCAATCGGTCCTGGACGATACAACGCATTCATCGCAATCAAATCAGGAAAAACCGTAGGCTTCAATTCCTTCATGTATTTCTGCATTCCCGGACTCTCATACTGGAAAATCCCCACCGTCTCTCCTCGTTGAAAAAGCTCATAAGTCTTTAAATCATCAATCGGAAATTCATCTGGATTAAGATCAATTCCACTTCTATATTTAACCAATTTGACCGTGTCTTTTATCAGAGTCAGAGTTTTTAAACCCAAGAAGTCCATCTTTAATAAACCGGCACTTTCTACCACCGAGTTATCAAATTGCGTCACATACAAATCCGAATCTTTGGCGGTAGCCACAGGAACAAAATCTGTAATATCACTTGGAGTAATAATCACTCCGCAGGCGTGAATTCCTGTATTTCTTAAGTTACCTTCTAAAACTTTAGCTTGCTGAATGGTTTCTCCACCCAGATCATCTTCATTCGCGAGGCCTATTAATTCTTTTATTTTATCGTATTCCTCCGGACGAACCGCTTTTTTAATTACATCTTCTTTTTCATTTAAAAAACGTGCCAAATTCCACTTCGACGGCATCATTCCCGGAATCAATTTGGCAATCCTATCGGCTTCAAACAAAGGCAAATCCAATACACGAGCGGTATCCCGAATTGCTGATTTCGTTGCCATTTTACCGTAAGTGATAATTTGCGCCACTTGTTTCGAACCGTATTTACGGATCACATAGTCCATTACGCTGCTCCGTCCTTCGTCATCAAAATCGATATCAATATCGGGAAGTGACACACGATCCGGATTCAGGAAACGCTCAAAAAGCAGGTTATACATCAATGGATCGATATTGGTAATCTTCAAACAATAGGCCACCACCGATCCAGCCGCAGAACCCCTTCCCGGCCCTACCGAAACGCCCATACTTCTCGCCTCCGCAATTAAATCCTGTACAATCAGGAAATATCCCGGATACCCAGAATTAGAAATTGTCAATAATTCAAAGTCTAGTCGTTCCTGAATTTCTTCAGTGATTACCGGATATCTTCGATTGGCACCTTCAAAAGTCAAATGTCTTAAATAGGCATTTTCCCCCCGTACTCCGCCATCAACTGCATCTTCGGGATTATTGAATTCAACAGGGATTTCAAATTTTGGTAGTAAAACTTCCCGTGCCAAATCGAAAATTTCAATTTTATCCACAATCTCTGAAATGTTCGAAATCGCTTCGGGCAAATTTGCAAAAAGCTGCTTCATTTCGTCTCCCGACTTGAAATAATATTCCTGATTCGGCAATCCGTAACGATAGCCGCGACCGCGACCAATAGGTGTAGTTTGTTTTTCGCCATCACGCACACAAAGTAAAATATCGTGCGCATTTGAATTTTCCTTGTCTATATAAAAGGTGTTATTTGTCGCAACAATTTTGACATCGTGCTTTCTTGCCAATGAAATTAAAGATGCATTCACCCGATTTTCATCTTCCTGATTGTGACGCATCACTTCAATATAGAAATCTTCCTTGAATTCATTTTTCCACCAAATCAAGGCTTCTTCGGCTTGGTTTTCACCAATATTTAAAATCTTATTTGGGATTTCACCATAAAGATTCCCAGATAAAACAATAATATCTTCTTTAAATTCCTGAATGACTTTCCTGTCGATTCTAGGCACATAATAAAAACCTTCAGTATAAGCAATGGAAGACATTTTAGCCAAATTGTGATAGCCTTTTTTGGTCTTCGCCAAAAGTACTATTTGGTATCCATTGTCTTTTACTTTTTTGTTTTTATGGTCTTCACACACAAAAAATTCACAACCTACAATTGGTTTCATCGGAACTTCGGTAGGCTCTTCACCATTTTCGATTGCTGCTTTATTCTTGGCTTCAGCCGCTTTATTGTGGTATAAAATATCACGAACAAAATGAAAAGCACCCATCAAATTCGCATGATCGGTCATGGCCACCGCAGGCATTTTTTGCTGTGCCGCCGCTTTTACCAATGCCGCAATACTAATGGTAGATTGCAACACCGAGAACTGCGTATGATTGTGCAAATGCACGAAGGGCGCATCTACAAGTACTTTTTTATTCTCAGAAAGCGCTGCTCTTGAAACGGCCGGCGCTTGTTTTTCGCCAAACTGCTGACGGATTTTATCCGAAGCTTCCTTAAGATTAATATGTTTTAAACCAATGAGTTTAATCTCGCTTGGGTTCTTATTTTGAAAATCTTGAAAATAACTGACTGGAACATCGAGTTCCTCTTTTGTAAAAACATCACGACGAATTAACTCCAAGAAACAACGCGTAGTTGCCTCGACATCGGCAGTCGCGTTGTGCGCTTCGCCAAAAGGTTTATTAAAAAGATAACTATGTAATTCCGTTAAGGTTGGCAATTTAAATTTTCCACCTCGCCCACCTGGCAATTTTAATAAGGAAGCGGTAACTTCAGTACAGGTATCCAAAATTGGCATGGAACTCATTTGGCTTTCAATGCCCATTCTATAAAACTCACAACCCATAATATTGATGTCAAAACCTAAATTCTGACCAACAATGAATTTGGCTTTGCCTAATGCGATATTGAATTTTTCTAAAACTTCGGTTAACGAAATCCCATCAGCTTCTGCCAATTCAGTAGAAATACCGTGAATTCGTTCCGCGTCATACGGAATATTGAAACCTTCGGGCTTGACCAAATAGTCTTGATGCTCGATGAGTTTTCCCATATCGTCATGCAACTGCCAAGCGATTTGAATACAGCGTGGCCAGTTGTCCGTATCAGAAATAGGTGCGCCCCAACGTTTTGGTAATCCTGTAGTTTCGGTATCGAATATTAAGTACATATCTGGAAATGAAGTGTTTGTAATTTTAAAAAATCGCAAAAAATGAATTTCAAATTTAGTTTTTTTTAGACAAGAATAGTAGCTAAGTTATCAACAAAACCAAATTTATTTCCGTGGACTATTCTCTTATTAAAACTACAATCACTTTCAATAAATCATCTTGGTAGTATCTTGTTAAAAAGATAAAAAGAGTCCTTATTGATTTTTTGGACGTCGTAGTATTTCATCAAAAAAAAACAATGAAATACGGCTAAAAAATATGCCTTTTAGTAATAAAATCATGTTTAAAAACAACTTCAACTAAAGTCAAATATTAAATTTAAAATTAAAAAAAAGTCAATTTTAATTCTATTTAATTAAATATTCATAAATCTAATAGCTTTTTATAAGCATATTGTAACAATTCGATAAATATAAAAAACCGCCGAAAATTGATTTTTTATTATTTCTAAATAAAAAACTTCGCTACTAAAAAAGAAGTTTGAAATCCAAAAATCAGTAAAGAAATATCCTAATACGGTTTTGGGTATCGTATATAATGAAATATTAAAAAATAAAGACTTGATTCTTTTTTTAGTTTTGCTTTCATTGTTATCATCTTAGTCAACTTGGCTACAAAAAATACATTAAAACATATTAAAATGAGTACTACATTATTTGACAAAGTATGGGATTCGCATGTTGTGCGTAAAATTGAAGATGGACCAGACGTGTTTTTTATTGACCGTCATTTCATCCATGAAGTTACTAGTCCTGTAGCTTTTTTAGGTTTAAAAGAAAGAGGAATTTCAGTGTTATATCCAGAGCGTACTTTTGCTACTGCCGATCACAATACCCCAACTATAAATCAACATTTACCAGTTCAAGATGCATTATCTGCTAATCAATTAAAAGCATTGGAAGACAACGCAGCAGAATATGGTATTTCTCACTGGGGATTAGGTCACCAAAAAAATGGTATCGTTCACGTGGTAGGTCCTGAAAACGGAATTACATTACCTGGCGCCACTATTGTTTGTGGAGATTCTCATACTTCTACTCATGGGGCTTTTGGTGCTATTGCTTTTGGTATCGGAACTTCGGAGGTAGAAATGGTGATGGCTACACAATGTATCATGCAGCCAAAACCAAAGAAAATGCGCATCAACGTAAATGGTGAATTAAGCAAAGGAGTGGGTCCAAAAGATGTTGCACTTTATATTATTTCTCAATTAACTACTTCTGGAGGCACAGGATATTTTGCGGAATATGCAGGAGATGTTTTTGAAAACATGTCTATGGAAGGTCGTATGACCGTTTGTAACTTGAGTATCGAAATGGGTGCTCGTGGCGGTATGATTGCTCCGGACCAAAAAACATTTGATTTCTTAGAAGGGCGATTATACGCTCCAAAAGGCGAAGCTTGGGACAAAGCGGTAGCGTATTGGAAAACATTAAAAACAGATGCTGATGCTGTTTTTGATACCGAATTAAATATCAATGCATCAGACATTGAACCAATGATTACGTATGGTACGAATCCTGGAATGGGAATTGGCATCTCAAAAAATATCCCTAATGCCAACCAAGTAGAAGGTGGCGCCGAAACATATAAAAAATCTTTAGCCTACATGGGCTTTGAAGAAAATGATGTAATGATTGGCAAACCAATTGATTTTGTTTTCCTAGGAAGTTGTACCAATGGTAGAATAGAAGATTTCAGAGCTTTTACAGAAATTGTAAAAGGCAGAAAAAAAGCCGACAATGTTACCGCTTGGTTAGTTCCAGGTTCGCATGTTGTAGAGGCGCAGATTATAGAAGAAGGTCTTTTAGACATACTTACCGAAGCTGGTTTCGTATTGCGTCAGCCCGGTTGTTCAGCTTGTTTGGCCATGAACGATGACAAAGTGCCAGCTGGGAAATATGCGGTCAGTACTTCAAACAGGAATTTCGAAGGTCGTCAAGGTCCCGGTTCAAGAACATTATTGGCGAGTCCAATTATGGCCGCTGCCGCTGCAGTTACTGGAGTACTGACAGATCCTAGAAATTTATTCTAGTTGAACGTCGATTGCAATAGCAATAACAATATCAAAAATTAATAAAATCTTTTAGTTTTTACGATTCTGTTTTCTAAACAAGAAACCTGAAATCTAAAACCTAAAACTTGAAACCTAAAAAAATGGCATACGATAAATTTAACATTCTTACGAGTAGCGCAGTGCCGTTACCGATAGAAAATGTAGATACTGATCAAATCATTCCTGCGCGTTTCTTAAAAGCAACTGAACGTGTTGGTTTTGGCGATAACCTTTTCCGTGACTGGAGATACAATGGAGATGACACACCAAAAGCAGATTTCGTGTTGAATGACTCAACTCATAGCGGAAAAATATTAGTAGGCGGAAAAAACTTTGGTTCAGGTTCTTCCAGAGAACACGCAGCTTGGGCAGTTTACGATTACGGATTTCGTGCAGTTGTTTCCAGTTTTTTTGCAGATATTTTTAAAGGAAATTGCTTGAATATTGGTGTTTTACCGGTACAAGTTACTCCAGAATTTGCAGAAACCATCTTTAATGCTATTGGAGCTGATCCAAAAACAGAACTGGAAATAAATCTTCCGGAACAGACCATTACGCTAAAAGCAACGGGTCAAAAAGAATCTTTTGAAATCTCTGGATACAAAAAAGACAATATGATTAATGGTTTTGATGATATTGACTATTTACAAAACATCAAAGAAGAAATTGTTGGATTTGCCAATAAACTTCCTTATTAAAACTATTCTTAAAAAATACGCAGATATTGAACATTCTTTTTTAAGGTTTACTTCAATAACTGTTTTTAATATTTTATAAAAGCAGAATTCCGATTCATAAAATCGAAACCGTTTTAGCATCAAATTTAAAATGAAAAAAAGAAAGATTGAAATAATGGATACAACGCTTCGTGATGGTGAACAAACCTCAGGAGTATCATTTTCTGCTGCAGAAAAACTAACCATTGCGCAATTGTTGTTGGAAGAATTAAATATTGATAGAATCGAAATTGCTTCGGCAAGAGTGAGTGAAGGAGAATTTCAAGGCGTAAAAGGGATCATGTCATGGGCTTCAGAAAAAGGATATAGTAACCGAATTGAAGTCTTAACTTTTGTCGACGGCGGACTTTCTATTGAATGGATGAAAAATACTGGTGCAAAGGTGCAGAATTTATTGACTAAAGGATCTTTGAATCATTTAACACATCAGTTAAAAAAAACACCCGAACAACATTTTACAGAGATTGCTCAATCCATTGCTTTGGCTCAGGAAAATAATATTGAAACAAATGTTTATCTTGAAGATTGGAGCAACGGAATGCGTAATTCACCAGAATATGTATTCCAATATCTGGACTTTTTAACCAAACAACCTATCAAAAGAGTATTACTACCGGACACACTGGGCGTTTTAATACCTTCTGAAACTTTTGACTTTATTTCGAAAATTGTAACGAGATACCCTGATACTCATTTTGATTTTCATGCGCATAATGATTATGATTTAAGCATTGCCAATGTCATGGAAGCAGTAAAAGCCGGAATTCAAGGACTTCACGTAACCGTAAACGGAATGGGAGAACGCGCCGGAAATGCACCACTCGAAAGTACTGTTGCTGTAATTAATGACTTTTTTCAACAAATAGAAATCGGTGTAAAAGAATCTTCATTATATTCTGTGAGTAAATTAGTAGAAACTTTTACCGGTTATAGAATTCCTGCTAACAAACCTATTGTAGGTGACAACGTGTTTACGCAAACTGCAGGTATTCATGCCGACGGAGATAATAAAAACAACTTATATTTTAATGATTTACTTCCGGAACGTTTTGGCAGAACGAGAAAATATGCATTAGGAAAAA
Organism: Flavobacterium xueshanense; assembly: GCF_900112975.1. Taxonomy (GTDB): domain Bacteria; phylum Bacteroidota; class Bacteroidia; order Flavobacteriales; family Flavobacteriaceae; genus Flavobacterium; species Flavobacterium xueshanense. The sequence continues at coordinate 38,422 of NZ_FONQ01000002.1, forward strand.
CATCTGGAAAAGCTAATATTGAAAAAAACCTTCAGGAATTAGGTTTAAAATTAAATCCTCACGACTTAAAATTAGTCACCCAACGCATCATTGAATTGGGCGACAAAAAAGAAACTGTTACCAAAGAAGATTTGCCTTACATTATCTCTGATGTTTTGGACAGCCAAACCTATCAGGAAAAAGTTGTTGTCGAGTCCTATATATTATCTCATGCAAAAGGAATGCGTCCATCAACTACTTTATCTTTAAAAATAGATGGTGAAATCATTGAAGAGCATGCGCAAGGTGATGGTCAATTTGATGCTTTTATGAATGCATTGGCAAAAATATACAAAAGCAAAAATTTAGAATTGCCTAAATTGATCGATTACGCTGTACGAATTCCGCCGGGAAGTAGTTCTGATGCATTATGCGAAACCATAATCACCTGGACAAATAATGAAAAAGAATTTAAAACCAGAGGATTAGATTCAGACCAAACGGTTGCCGCAATTATAGCAACCCAGAAAATGTTGAATGTGGTTGCAGCCCAATAATAAATAGAAATACATTAATATAAAATAGATCTAATGAAATTAACCATAGCCCTTTTAGCCGGAGACGGAATTGGACCCGAAGTAATCAGTGAAGCTGTAAAAGTTTCGGATGCTATTGCACAAAAATTTAACCATGAAATCACTTGGACTCCTGCACTTACTGGAGCTTGTGCCATTGATGCCGTTGGAGTTCCTTATCCTGACGAAACACATGAAATTTGCATGAAAGCAGATGCTGTTTTGTTTGGAGCCATTGGGCATCCAAAATATGATAACGACCCAACGGCACCCGTTCGCCCAGAGCAAGGATTATTATTGATGCGTAAAAAATTAGGTTTGTTTGCCAATATTCGTCCAACGTTTACTTTTCCTTCATTGATCGACAATTCTCCATTAAAAAGAGAGCGTATCGAAGGAACTGATTTGGTTTTTTTAAGAGAATTAACCGGAGGAATTTATTTTGGAGAAAAAGGAAGAAAAGACGATGGCGAAACTGCATTTGACACCTGTACTTATACCAGACCTGAAGTACAACGTTTAGCCAAGAAAGGTTTTGAATTGGCGATGACTCGAACTAAAAAACTATGCTGTGTGGACAAGGCCAATGTAATGGAAACTTCCCGATTGTGGAGAGAAACTGTACAAGCTATGGAAAAAGACTATCCTGAGGTAACAGTAAGTTATGAATTTGTTGATGCGGTTGCAATGCGTTTGGTACAATGGCCTAATTCCTATGACGTCTTAATTACTGAAAACTTATTTGGAGATATTTTAACGGATGAAGCTTCAGTAATATCAGGTTCTATGGGCTTGATGCCATCAGCATCTGTCGGAGAACACACTTCATTGTACGAACCTATTCACGGATCTTATCCACAAGCGACAGGTTTAAATATCGCTAATCCATTAGCGACGGTATTATCAGCAGCGATGATGTTTGAAGATGCTTTTGGATTAAAAGAAGAAGCAGAAGATATTAGAGCAGTAGTTAACAAATCATTAGAGCAAGGAATTGTAACTGAAGATTTAGTGGTAAAGGGAGGTAAAGCGTATAAAACGAGTGAAGTTGGTGACTGGTTGGTTGCTAATCTATAAAAAAATGTAGGTAGTAGAGACGCACTGCAGTGTGTCTCTACCGTATCCAAACAAAAAAGGTGTCAATTTTCATTGACACCTTTTTTTATAACTAGAAAAAAATATTAATATCCTCCTCTGTTTCCACCACCACGGTTTTCTCCACCACGGCTGTTTCCACCACCATAACCACCGCGTGAATCTCCACCACGACTGTTATTGTTAAAACTTCTTCTTTCACCTTCTGGCTTAGGCTCAGATTTGTTTACTACTATCGCACGTCCTTGAACGGTTGCTCCGTTCAATTCGTCAATTGCTTTTTGAGCTTCGTCATCATTTGGCATCTCAACAAAACCAAATCCTTTACTTCTTCCAGTAAATTTATCAGTAATAATTTTAACTGAATCAACTGCTCCGTAAGCCTCGAAAGACTCTCTTAAATCTGCTTCCTCAATACTGAATGGAAGGCTTCCAACAAAAATATTCATATGTACTTATTTAAATAATACAACAAATGTACTGCATTTTTTTTCTAATCTACTATATATTAGCTTATTTATGTTTTTATTTTAAATTCAAAAACAAAATCAATCTAATAAAATATCTAACTTATGTGATTTAAGAATGCAAATTGCAATCATTTATGGGACTTGCAAACTTACCGGTACCTTATAAAAAACACCTTGCTGAAAATTCAAAATATCACCTCCTGAAGGATTACCATCTACGTTCTCTGCTTTAAATTTGAATGTCCCTGATATGGTATTATCCACATTATCATATTCATTTATTACAATTTCACCGTTACCAATGCCAATCCCAGTTGCAAATGAAATTTCAACATTACCATTTGTCAGTACATAAACAGCTGTTTTGGAACTGCTGGTGCCCAAAGGATATTTTTGAGCTTTTGTAGAAGTTGTTCTTAAAGTCAAAATCTCACCTCCGGTATATCCTTCGATTATTAAAGATCCATCAGCGGCCAAAAAAGCTTTAGAGTCCACTGCTCTCCAAAACATATTATCTTTCATTCCTTGAAAAGAAGGGTTGTTGAAACTAATGTCTTCCTCGCAAGAAATTAGAGAAAAAACTACCATCAGAAATATTAAATATTTTTTCATAAAAAAGTGCTTTTGAACAAACAAAAATAATGTATTAATGCTTAAAAAAATAGAACCCCAACCAAAAAACCAACCAAAATTATACTTAATCCACTCTAGTTCATTAAATTATTATTCGAATTAGCAATTATCAATAAAAGATGTATCTTTGCACCCTTAATTAATCGAGGTCGAGTACCTCAAAATTTAATCATAAGATTATGTCAGTAAAAATTAGATTACAAAGACACGGTAAAAAAGGAAAACCTTTTTACTGGGTTGTAGCGGCAGATGCGCGCTCAAAAAGAGATGGTAAATACCTAGAGAAAATTGGTACTTACAATCCAAACACAAACCCAGCAACTATCGACTTAAACCTTGATAGCGCAGTAAAATGGTTGCACAATGGTGCTCAACCAACTGATACTGCAAAAGCAATTCTTTCTTACAAAGGAGCTTTATTGAAACATCACCTTGATGGTGGTATCCGTAAAGGAGCTTTAACTCAAGAACAAGCTGATGCAAAACTAGCGGATTGGTTAGATGCAAAATCTGGAAAAGTTGATGCTAAAAAAGAAGGTTTAACTAAAGCACAAGCTGATGTTAAAGTTAAAGCTTTCAAAGCAGAACAAGATGTTAACGCTAAACGTTTAGCTGCAGCTGCTCAAGCAGAAGCGGATGCTATCGCTGCTGCAACTCCAGCTGTTGAAGAAGAAGTTGCTGAAGTCGAAGCTGAAGAAGCTCCTGCTGAAGAAGAAAATAACAAAACAACTGAAGCATAATTTTAGAAGGCGAACATGCGTAAAGAAGATTGTTTCTATTTAGGTAAAATCGCTAAAAAATTTAGTTTCAAAGGAGAAGTTCTTGCCTATTTAGACACGGACGAACCTGAGTTATACGAAAACTTGGAATCAGTGTTTGTTGAATGCAGCAAACACTTGGTTCCATTTTTTATTGAAAGCAGTTCATTGCATAAAAACGATTTTCTCCGAATTCGTTTTGAAGACATGAACACCGAAGAAGATGCCGATGCCATTATAGGAAACGCTATATATCTTCCTTTAAATATGTTGCCAAAACTAACCGGTAACAAATTCTATTTCCATGAAGTAATTGGTTTTGAAGTTGAAGACAAACGCCTTGGTGTTGTCGGGAAAATTCAATCCGTGAATGATACTACTTCCCAACCTCTTTTTGAAGTTTTAAACGGCGAAGTAGAAATTCTTATTCCAATGATTGACCATTTCCTTGTAAAAATTGACCGGGAAAACAAGAAAGTAATCATGGATCTACCAGAAGGACTTATTGAAATGTACCTATAGAAAAAGTGTTCAGTATTCAGTCGCAGTGTTCAGTTGCTAAAAAATCTGACTCGAGCGAAAGCGAACAGGCAAAGCAAATTAGCATTCGTTAATCTTCAATCTGAAATCAAAATTTTCTATGTCCAAATTTCAATTCAAACAATTCTCCCTTGAACAAGATCGTTGCGCCATGAAAATTGGAACCGACGGGGTTTTACTTGGTGCATGGACTCCAATTAAAAACAATCCTTTTAGTATTTTAGATATTGGAGCGGGAACAGGCGTAATCGCTTTGATGCTGGCACAAAGAAGCAATGCGGAACAAATTGACGCTTTAGAAATTGACGAAGAAGCCTACGAGCAATCCGTAGATAATTTTGAAAACTCCCCTTGGAGTGATCGCTTATTTTGTTTTCATGCCGGTTTAGATGAATTTGTAGAAGAACCTGAAGACGAGTACGATTTGATTGTTTCCAATCCTCCATTTTACACTGATGATTACAAATCTGATAACGAACAACGCGATTTAGCCCGTTTTGCTGACGCAATGCCTTTTGAAGATTTAATCGAGGCCGCAGATTTATTGCTTTCAGAGAACGGAATATTCGCAGTAATCATTCCTTTTAAAGAAGAAGAAAATTTCTTGGCTTTAGCCAAAGAATATGAACTTTACCCTTTAAAAATCACTCACGTGAAAGGAACTCCAACTACTGAAATTAAGCGAAGTTTATTGGCTTTTAGCCGAAACGAAAGTGTGAATTTTCCAATTGATGAATTAATTATTGAAACTTCAAGGCATCAATATACTCCCGAATACATTGAATTGACAAAAGATTTTTATTTAAAGATGTAATTCCGCAATTTATTCAAATACATATATTGCTTTATTTAAACTAAATTTCGCTTAGCATTTAGCAAATTTATTGTAATTTAGTTTTAATAGATTTTTTTTCAGCAAAATCATTCTTTGAAAAACTTCTTATTTGATTGAAAATTCATTGTTTTCAATCAAAATAAAAAATATAACATTTGTTAATGCTTTTGTTATATTTCTTTATGTAGATTTGCATCACTTAAAATTACCAAACCATGAAACCAGACTTATTTCAATCTCCAGATTATTATAACTTAGACGATTTACTAACAGAAGAACACAAACTAGTACGTGATTCTGCCCGTGCATGGGTAAAACGTGAGGTATCTCCTATTATAGAAGAATATGCTCAAAAAGCGGAATTTCCAAAACAAATTATAAAAGGCTTGGGTGAAATTGGCGGTTTTGGTCCTTATATACCAACAGAATATGGCGGCGCAGGTTTAGACCAAATATCTTATGGCTTAATTATGCAGGAAATAGAACGTGGTGATTCTGGTGTTCGCTCTACTTCTTCTGTACAATCCTCTTTGGTGATGTATCCAATTTGGAAATACGGAAACGAAGAGCAACGCGTAAAATATTTACCAAAGTTAGCCACCGGAGAATACATGGGATGTTTTGGATTAACGGAACCTAACTACGGTTCAGATCCAGGAAGCATGATTACAAATTTCAAAGATATGGGCGACCATTATTTATTGAATGGTGCCAAAATGTGGATTTCAAATGCTCCGTTTGCTGATATCGCCATTGTTTGGGCAAAAAATGAAGAAGGCAGAATTCACGGTTTAATTGTTGAACGCGGAATGGAAGGTTTTACAACTCCGGAAACCCATAATAAATGGTCGCTTCGTGCTTCTTCAACAGGAGAATTGATTTTTGATAATGTCAAAGTTCCAAAAGAAAACTTATTACCAAATAAATCTGGATTAGGAGCGCCGCTTGGCTGTCTTGATTCAGCACGTTACGGAATTGCCTGGGGCGCTATCGGTGCTGCCATGGACTGTTACGATACGGCTTTGCGTTACGCGAAAGAAAGAATTCAGTTTGACAAACCTATCGCCGGAACACAATTGCAACAAAAGAAATTGGCTGAAATGATTACTGAAATCACCAAAGCACAATTATTAACTTGGAGACTAGGCGTTTTAAGAAATGAAGGAAAAGCTACTACGGCTCAAATCTCAATGGCCAAAAGAAATAATGTAGATATGGCAATTCATATTGCTCGCGAAGCCAGACAAATGTTGGGTGGAATGGGAATTACCGGAGAATATTCTATCATGCGACACATGATGAATTTAGAATCTGTTATTACTTATGAAGGTACACATGACATCCATTTGCTAATTACCGGCATGGATATAACCGGAATTCCTGCTTTTAAATAGTTGTAAACGATTATCAAAGTATTTATAAAATTGATCGTAAAAGCTTCTTGGAAACAGGAAGCTTTTTTATATTTACATAAAAAATAATACCTATGAATATTGAAACAATCAACAATAGAATTCAGCCCCAAAAAGAACTATTGTTACAACATTCTTTATACAAAAAAGTAAAAACCGTTGAGGATTTACATTCTTTTCTTGAAAATCATGTTTACGCAGTTTGGGATTTTATGTCATTATTGAAAGCATTACAATCTAAACTGACTTGTACGACAACTCCATGGTTTGCCACACAAAATCCTGAGACCAGATATTTGATTAATGAAATTGTACTTGCGGAAGAATCTGATTTAACAAAAGACGGGAAGCGTTCAAGTCATTACGAAATGTACATTGAAGCAATGGAAGCGTGCAACGCTAACACCGATGGAATCAAGCAATTCCTTCTTGAAGTGGATTCGCTTAAAAATATATTTGTTGCGATTAAAACCAGCCATTTACACCCAAATATTAAAGCTTTTTTAGACTTTACTTTCAGAGTTATTGAAGAAGGGAAAACACATGAAATAGCGGCCGCTTTTACTTTTGGAAGAGAAGATTTAATTCCAAGTATGTTCACTGAAATCTTGAAAAATTTTCAAGCAAATTTCCCGGATACTGATTTGAGTAAACTCATTTATTATTTTGAAAGACACATAGAACTGGACGCTGACGAACACGGTCCAATGGCAATGAAAATGATAACAGAACTTTGTGGAACGGATGCACAAAAATGGTCCGACGTAGAAGAAATTTCAAAATTAGCCTTAGAAAAACGCATCGGACTTTGGGATGCCATTGAGGAAACAATTATGATGAAAGTGGAATTAGCATAAAATTTATTCTTCCTTTTAAAAATAACTTATTGTTTGAAATTAATTGTCGTATTTGAAAATAATGACAAACAACTATTTAAGAAAAGTACCGATGAAAAAATAGCTATTTTAGCTATTTTTTTTATCTTTATTTTTTAAATTAAATAAATGTCTTCCCAAGAACGATTAACCAGAGCTTATAAAGAAGCACAAAGAATTCCTTTTGACAATCAATCAAAATTCATCCTTTTTAGCGACTGCCACAGAAGCGATAATAGTTTTGCCGATGATTTTGCAAGTAATCGAAATGTGTATTTTCATGCAATGACCCAATATTATAATGATGGCTTTACGTATTGCGAATTAGGAGATGGAGATGAATTATGGGAAAATATCTTCTTTAAAACTATTTTTGAAGCACACAAAAACGTCTATCTTCTGCTTAAAAAATTTCACGATTCAGACAGATACCTAAAAATTTGGGGGAATCATGAAATGACTTTTCGAGATAAAAATCATGTAGAAAAAACGCTTACGACATATACAAACACACAAAATGACCAGCTTGAACCTTTATTCACCGGCATCAAATGCCATGAAGCCCTCGTTTTAATTCATCGGGAAACCAAACAGGAATTATTTTTGACTCATGGTCATCAAGCTGATTTTATGAATTACGTAGGCTGGAAAATCAATAGATTTATGGTGCGTATTTTATGGAAACCACTCCAAATTTGGGGAATATCCGATCCTACGAGTCCTGCGAAAAATTATGTGGAACGGATAAAAATCGAACTCCGAATAAAAAAATGGATTGAGAACAACAATCGCAAAATTACAATTGTTGGCCATACGCATCGCCCAAGTTTTTCTTATCCAAATGAAAAATCAACACCTTACTTCAATGACGGAAGCTGCGTACATCCCAGAAGCATTACCGGAATTGAAATAGTAAATGGAACCATAACACTTATAAAATGGTTTATCGACACTAAGGAAAATGGTATTCTGCAAGTTGTTAGAGAAGTACTTGAAGGCCCAACAAATCTAAAAGATTATAAATAAAAAAAGCGTTTGCCAAGGCAAACGCTTTCTCATTAATTTTCCGGAGCCAACTCCAGTTCTAATCCTTCGAGGCTTTCCGTGATTGGGATTTGACAGCCCAAACGACTGTTGGATTTTACGTAAAATGCTTCTGAAAGCATCGCTTCTTCATCATCGCCCATTTCTGGTAAAGGCACATCATTGAGCACATAACACTGACACGAAGCACACATGGCCATTCCACCACAAGTCCCTTCTACGGGAAGCTCATAGGCTTTACATAATTCCATGATATTCATGGCCATATCTGTTGGAGCTTGTAATTCATGCACTACTCCTTCTCTATCTTTAATTTTTATTAGTACATCCATAAATCAGCTATGAGTTATAAGTTATGAGTTTTGTGTTTGCGTGAGGGATAAAAGCTAGCTACCAAAGTAGCGCGGATAGCCCGACCGTTTTAAGAAAAAAGGCAAATACTCGTTGTATTGAGTAGCCTTTTTTCTTAAAAGGGGCACGCCCAAAAGATTTATAGAATATTTACAACAGTTTCTATTTGAGGAGCAAACTTTTTGATGGTGGTTTCCACGCCGGCTCTCAGTGTCATTTGGTTTACGCTGCAACTGGTGCATGCTCCTTCAAGACGTACTTTTACGTGTTTACCTTCTTCGATGGAAATTAAAGTGATGTCACCGCCGTCAGAATTCAAAAAGGGTCTGATTTCTTCAAGTGCTTTTTGAACTTCTACAAATAATTCTTCTGTTGTCATAATTTAGACTTATTAGATTTTCTGACCTTTTTAGGTTTTTAGATCTCTTAGTTTGTCTAAGTAGTCTAAAAATCTAAGTAGTCTATTTTTTTACTGCGGAGCAACCGGCCATAGTTGTAATTTTAACAGCCTCTGTTGCAGGTAAATTTTCGTTTCTGCTTACTACTTCCCGCACCACGTTTCGGGTGATTTCCTCGAAAACTGTTTCGATAATAGAACCTGTTTGCATCGCTGCCGGACGACCGTAATCTCCTGCTTCACGGATGGATTGTACGATTGGCACTTCACCAAGGAACGGAACACTTAAATCCTCTGCAAGATTTCTGGCTCCTTCTTTTCCAAAGATGTAGTATTTATTTTCAGGTAATTGCTTCGCCTGTTCGCTTTCGCTCGAGTCTTCTGGTGTGAAATACGCCATGTTTTCAATAATTCCTAAAACAGGAACATTTATAGCTTCTGACATAAACATAGAAACTCCTTTTTTAGCATCGGCCAAAGCTACAGCTTGTGGTGTGCTTACGATTACAACACCTGTGATAGGTAATGATTGCACGATAGAAAGGTGAATATCTCCTGTTCCCGGAGGCAAATCGACTAACATGAAATCCAATACTCCCCAGTCTGCATCAAAAATCATTTGGTTCAATGCTTTGGAAGCCATAGGTCCTCTCCAAATTACCGCTTGACTCGGTGCAGTAAAAAATCCTATCGAAAGAATTTTGACTTCGTAGCTTTCCACCGGTTTCATTTTTGATTTCCCATCCACCATTACAGAGATTGGTTTTTCATTTTCTACGTCAAACATGATTGGCATCGATGGTCCGTAAATATCAGCATCCAAAATTCCTACTGAAAACCCCATTTTTGCTAGTGACACCGCTAGATTTGCGGTTACTGTAGATTTTCCTACTCCACCTTTACCAGAGGCAACACCAATAATGTTTTTTATTCCTGGTATCGATTTCCCTTTGATTTCTGGTTTGTCCGGAACTTCAACTTTACTATTGATTTTGATTTTAGCATCTGGAGATACTAATTCAAGAATTGTTTTTTTGATATCGTCTTCAGCACGTTTTTTAATGTGCATCGCCGGTGTGTGCAATACTAAATCTACCACAACCTCATCTCCAAAAGTAATCACATTTGCTATTGCGCCACTTTCAACCATATTTTTTCCTTCTCCTGCTATAGTAATTGTTTCTAAAGCTTTAAGAATGTCTTTTCTGTCTAATTTCATTTTTAGTTTACTGTTTTCTATTGGCATTTTAGCGCCAGAATATTATCTTTATTTAAACTGATTTCAGATTACAAAGATACTATGAAAAGTTCTTATTGTAAAGGATTTGTATCGGATTTATTGATGCTAAAATTGATGTTGGTTATTATCTAAATTAAGGATTACTCACCGAAAAATAGTATTAGCAAGACTAAAAATGCAATCAATTAGTCCGATCGAACTTCCGGTTGCCAGAAATGCTTCTCGAAATCCACAACTTGGTTGTCAACCACAACAATTCCCTCGTTTTCCAATAATTGTTGCATCAGATTGGTTCCGTCAAAATGCAATTTCCCGGTGAGTAATCCTTTTCGGTTCACTACGCGATGTGCCGGAACATCTTCAAGACTATGCGAAGCATTTAGTGCCCAGCCTACCATTCGAGCTGAACGAGCGGTTCCCAAGGACTTTGCTATAGCGCCATACGAAGTGACTTTCCCATAAGGAATTTGTCTGGCAACTTTATACACTCTTTCGAAAAAATTTTCATTTGACATGGTTTTACATCTAATAAAAAAAGAAATTCTGATACGTTTTGGTTAAAAAATCTACTTCAAATAATACCGAATAATATTGATTAAAGTGATTAAAGAGATTAATCCTGTAATGCTTCCTATGATGGTATTCATGTTTCGCATAAAATAATCTGTCTTGTCTTGTATTTTCTGAAAGAAGGTGATATAACAATAAAACACTAAAAAAGAGCCTAATACGACTCCTGCGACAAAAATAAAAACATGAGACATTTCAAAATAAAACAAATTGTAAGACGCTAACGTAACACTTACAAAAACATAATAGGGAATGGGAAAAAAGTTAAGTGCTGAGAGCAGCATTCCAAGAAAAAAACGAGTGGAAGTACTCTTTTTTTTAATTTTTTCTTTTTTCTTTTTTGGTTTTTTAGCAATCAACAAGAAATAGATTGTCAATGATGCAAATATTCCGAAACCCACTTCACGCAGCAAAACAATTACATCCGGGCGCTCTTTAATAAATTGTGCAAACAATATTGCGAGCGCTGCCTGAAAGAAAATTACAATTATTGCACCCAGAACAAACCAGTAAGCACTTCTTTTTCCTTCCTTGAGATTCACTTTAGCTGCTGTCATATTGATTAATCCCGGAGGCGTAATCCCTACGAAGGCAGTTACAAAACCCAAAAGTAAAGAAGTGAATAAATTCATAGGTAAAATGCAAAAATCGAAAAAGTAAAACTATTCTTTAATTTTAAATCGAATATACGTAATTGCTTTGTTAACTTCCAAATATTGTTTTTCATAAAAAGTTTGAAAGGCGGTCACTTCCTCCGGACTTCCTTCGTTTACGTAAACATTATGATTTGCGTACAAAACTTCATGTCCTTCGCCGTGCAACAATCCAAGGGTATATCCGTGCATGAACTCGCTATCGGTTTTCAAGTTTACGACACCGTCTTTTTTGAGGATTTTTTTATACAATTGCAAAAACTCCGAATTTGTCATTCTGTGTTTCGTGCGTTTGTATTTGATTTGTGGATCCGGAAACGTAATCCAGATTTCATCTACTTCGTTTTCAGCAAAAATATGGTTGATTAATTCGATTTGGGTTCTAATAAAAGCGACATTATGCAATCCGGTATCAACGGCAGTTTTGGCACCACGCCAGAAACGGGCTCCCTTGATATCGATTCCAACAAAATTTTTATTTGGATACCTTTCAGCAAGACCAACAGAATATTCCCCTTTTCCACAGCCTAATTCCAGCACTAGTGGATTTTCATTTTTAAAGAATTCCGAATTCCATTTACCTTTAAGCGGAAATAAATCTGCTACTACCTCTTCTCTTGTTGGTTGAAAAACGTTTGTAAATGTCTCGTTTTCCTTGAACCTCTTTAATTTATTTTTGCTTCCCACTTTTTAAAAATATTTCGGCAAAATTAAGGAAATATAATAGACCGAATGGTGAACAAGTGAAAAAATGAAAAAACGTTTTAAAAATCGCTATTGTCTAAACCGTTTTTTATGCAATCTCTCGCAAAAATGTTTCCAAAAGAAATGACAATTGTACTATTTCGATTCTTAACTTCATTGTTAATTCACTTTTTACCAAGAAAAATTTCTTTATCTTTATACAAATAATCATGCTATGAAAAACGTTGTTTTATCTATTGCACTACTATTATTCAGCTTTTCACTTGCTTATTCATACCGTATCAATGCCAAAACGGTTACCAATACCTATTGTACTCAAACATTCCCTAAATACAAACCAGAAAGATATTTCGTTAAGATTGACAGTTTGGTTATTTCCAGATTTTTTAAAACGTATCCGAATTTAAAAAAATACAAATCCGATATTCAGATCTTATATACAAAGAGAGATTACAATTCCATTTGGCTTGATGACAAAGGAGTTATTGAGTTTGCTAATTTATTATATTCCAAAGTAAATCAACTTGAAGAGGAAGGGTTGCTATCCCGATTTGCCTATAAAGAAAGAACTGACCTGATTTTCAATAAAAACGCACCAAACAATCTCACCACCACCGAAACGGAACTTTTACTATCAGCAATGTATATTTTCTATGCAAAAAAAGTTTATAAAGGCATCGACATCGAAAAAATCAAAGAAATGGGATGGTTTTTACCAACAAAAAATCTCTCCTACGCGACCCTTCTAAATTCTTTGTTAGCGGATCCAGAATTATTGGATAAAAATGAGAAACAGCTCTTTAGTCAGTATTACAAACTGCGTACTGTTTTAAAAAAATACCGCCAAATAGAACAGAATGGAGATTGGAATTTAATAGTTAGAGATTCTTCAATACTGGAATACAAACCTGGTGATAACTCACAAACCATTGGTCAAATCAGACAACGACTCGCTGTAACCGGAGATTTAGAACAAGATTCCAAAAGTAATTTATACGATGAGGAGTTAATGTCCGGCATACTGAATTTCAAGAGAAGAAATGGGTATAAACCAGATCACATCATTACATCAAGCCTCATTCAAAGGATGAATATTCCCATTGAAAATTACATCAAAGCCATAATGGTCAATATGGAACGTTGCAGATGGATTACGCCAGAGTTGACAAAAGCTGAAGAATACATCATTATAAACATTCCCTCTTTTAAACTGATTTACAAAAGAAATGGCACAACGGAATTGGAATCGAATGTGTTTGTGGGTGGAACCATGAATGAAACCGTCATTTTTAGCAGTAACATCAGCCATCTGATATTTAGTCCGTACTGGAACATCCCGACAAGTATCGTTCAAAGCGAAATAAAAACGGCTATGGACCGCGACAAAAACTATTTGGCAGATAATGACATGGAATATAATAAGGGCAGAGTAAGGCAGAAACCCGGTCCGAAAAATCTTTTAGGGAAAGTCAAATTTATGTTTCCAAGTGCCTCCGATATTTACTTACACGATTCGCCCGCCAAAAGTTTATTTGATTCTGAATACCGAGCGTATAGTCACGGATGTATCAATGTAAATAAAGCACAGGAATTGGCTTATTTAATTTTAAAAAATGATGGGGACTGGCCAGCGGATCGCATTAAGAAAGCCATGGACGGCGGCAAAGAAACCACATGTATCCTAAAAAAGAAAATTCCGGTTCACATTGGATATTTCACTACTTGGGTCAATGATGCCGATGAAGTTAGTTTTTTTAATGATATCTATCAACGTGACGACCGTTTAGCTGAACTTCTTTTTTCTGATGACACCAAATAAAATGACTGTACTCACGGTTTCATTGTGAACTTAACTTATTTATTCCGCGGAATAAAACACGAAAAAAATAGAAGCATCTCGTAAGAAAGAAATGAATTCAGTGATTTTAGATAATCTGTTAAACTATTTTTAGCATCAATACACTAATTATCAGTTAAATAAGATTATGCGAGATTTTTTATGTTACATTTGATATTCTAAAAAATCCAACTTATGAAATTAAAACCGTACACATTTAAAACCCAATTAGTGTTGGCATCGTCCATTTTATTGTTGGCTGCTTTTTCTACTTTTGAAAAGTCAGACAAAACAATTTCCGGAATTAACAAAGAAAACATGGACACATCCGTTCAGCCAGGTGATAATTTTGATGCCTATGTCAACGGCGCTTGGATGAAAAAAACTAAAATACCAGATGACAAAGCCTCTTACGGTGTTGGGTATATGGTACATGAAAAAGCACAAGAAGACGTTAAAGCCATTATTGAAGCTTCCTCCAAGGGTGATTTTGCAACAGGTTCTGATGAACAAAAAATTGGGGACTTTTACGAAGCCTTCATGGATATTAAAATAAGGGATCAAAAAGGAATTGCACCGTTACTTCCTGAATACAAAAAAATTGACGCTATCAACAACTACAATGATTTGGCTACTTATTTTGGGTATGCCAATAAATCCGGAGTCAACATTCCTTTTTCCGTTTCGGTAATGGAGGATTTAAAAGATCCGACCCAGTACATGCTTATTTCCTGGCAGGGTGGTTTAGGATTACCCGATAGAGAATATTACTCTCTTGCAGATGCCAAATCTAAAGAAATCCAAAAAAAATATGTAATCCATATCGAGAAAACGTTACAGCTTGGAGGGATTGCCAATGCTACCGATTTAGCCAAAAAAATCATGGTGTTAGAAACAACTTTGGCTGCCCAACACATGAAAAAAGAACAAACCCGCGACATAGTAAAACTATACAACAAATATGCTATTTCTGATTTGCACCAACTTATGCCTGATTTTAATTGGGACAACATGCTAAAAAACGCCGGAATCCGTAATCAACAAAACATTGTCGTTGC
The DNA here is from genome assembly GCF_900112975.1 of Flavobacterium xueshanense. Lineage (GTDB taxonomy): Bacteria > Bacteroidota > Bacteroidia > Flavobacteriales > Flavobacteriaceae > Flavobacterium > Flavobacterium xueshanense. Next base: position 53,449 of record NZ_FONQ01000002.1, read on the forward strand.
ACAAATTGATTATCTCAAATCGCTCAATAACATCATCAAAACAACACCTTTAACCACTTGGAAAGGATATCTGAAATGGAATGCTATTCATGGAGCAGCAAGATCATTGAACACCGCTTTAGACAATGAAAATTTTGACTTCTATGGCAAAACCTTGAACGGAATTCGAACACAACAACCGCTATGGAGAAGAGGTGTTGACAGGGTCAATAATAACCTTGGTGAAATAGTGGGAAAGGTCTATGTAAAAAAACATTTCTCTCCTGAAGCCAAAGAACAAGTAACCCTGTTAGTTAAAAATTTACTTAAAGCCTACGGAGAAAGCATAAAAAACTTGGATTGGATGAGTCCGGTAACAAAAAAACAAGCCTTGGACAAACTCTCTAAATTCACTCCAAAAATTGGTTATCCTGACAAGTGGAGAGATTATTCTACTTTAAAAGTTGTTAAAGGCGATTTATACGGAAACCAGCAAAAAGCCACTGATTTTGAATACAACAGGCAAATCAATAAATTAGGAAAGCCTGTTGACAGAACTGAATGGGGAATGACTCCACAAACCGTAAACGCATATTACAATCCGCCACTTAATGAGATCGTATTTCCTGCCGCTATATTACAACCACCTTACTTTAATTTAAAAGTTGAAAACGCAGCAAATTATGGTGGAATTGGTGCAATAATCGGACATGAAATAGGCCATGGTTTTGACGACCAAGGAAGCAGTTTTGATGGTGACGGAGTGCTGCGCAATTGGTGGACACCTGAAGATTTAACCGCTTTCAAGCAAAAAACAGGTGCATTAGTCGCACAGTACAATACCTTCAAAGTATTTCCTGACCTCAATGTAAATGGGGAATTTACCCAAGGGGAAAACATAGGCGATTTAGGCGGATTATCCATTGCCATAAAAGCATATAAAATGAGTTTGGAAGGAAAAGAATCGCCCGTTTTAGATGGCTTTACGGGTGATCAACGAGTATTGTTAAGTTGGGGACAATGTTGGTTGAATAAAAGTCGGGAGGAAGCTTTGCGAAATCAAATTGCTACCGATCCGCATTCACCCGCAAAATTTAGAGTCAATGGTGTAGTGCGTAATATTCCTGAGTTCTATACCGCTTTCAAAATAAAACCAACAGACTCATTGTACCTAGCACCCGAGAAAAGAGTCAAAATCTGGTAATTATCAGATTTATAGATTACTGAAAACCTCTGCTTTTTTTGCAGAGGTTTTTTTGTACAAAAAAGAGAATAACTGAATAGCTAATAAAATAAATTTATTGTTTCGATGTTAATTTTTGTATCATCGCATCTTCCAGCGTTGATTTTACTTTTATGACTTCAGTCGAATTTTCATTTGGAATCGTCATCGATAAAACATATTGTTTTATTTTCCACTCGGTGCCTATTTTTACCAAAACACCCGAACCTCTGCAAATTTTCATTTGCGTATTCAACAATTCGTCAAACCAAGCTGTTTTACCCGTTTTATCAAAATAAATATGACGTTCCAAAACGGTAAAATTCCACGCTTTTCCTTTATCAAAATGTGGCTTTGAATAGGCTTGAAAAGCTTTTTTATCCCAATTCTCTGTCGCATCAGTACCAATAAAAACAGCATCATCAGCCATTAACGCAAAATAATCGTTATAATTAGCATCTGCCGCAGCTTTATGCCAGGAATCTAATGTGCCTTTGATATTTTTTTCTGAAATTGTTTGATTCTCCATCATGCTTTTGCAACCCGATAAAGTGATAACAACAAGAACAGCCAGTACTATTTTCATGCGCTTCAAGTATTTATTCATGGTTTTTGTTCCATCTTATGTTTATTTTTCCATCAACGTCAACGGCTAGTAAATGCAGTACAATTCCTTTATTTCGATTTTCAGCTCTTTCGTTTTTATCCATGATACCCTCATCCTTTTTTGGATTTCTCAACGGAATAGTCATCGCTAGATTTGTCCCTCTGTTAAACGAATAAACGCCGTTTACATCTAAGTTTAAAACGCTGGAACTCACTTTCAGATCATTGACATCTACTAAATCGCCATTAATTTTAAAGTTTCCTGACAAATCCCTAAACACGATGTTGTTGACATTTCTAAAAGGAAAAGCGAATTTTCCAATATTTGTAATTGGTTTAAAATCGTTTAACGTCCCGTGAATCACATCGAATTTAGCAGCGCCGGAAAGCGAATTTTTTTTTAATTGTCCGCCGGAAAGCAGCGTTCCTTTCAGCGATGCCGAAGCCGTCAAAAATCCCTTTATGTTTTTGGGTTTAAAGGATTCAATCCCAAAATTATTCAACGAAGTCAGGAAACGGGAAATATCCACCCGAATGATTTTCGCATTGGATTCCAAAAGAAAATTATCCCTGTAAGGCGCTAACTGACCGTCAAAAGAAATAATCCCGCCGGAACTTTGCACCCGGCCATTTTTCACAATTAATTTATTGTTAACTAATAATATGGTGGCTTTGGCATTAGTCGCCTCGAGTTTACTATACACCATTTTATCCGCTTTAACATTTAACGCCATTTGGCTTTTTTCAATCACGGAATACAATTCATCTGAAAAATCATCTTTTTTATTCTTGGTTTTTGGAGCTTTTTTACCGGAACTGGTAAAAACACCTACAAACTGTTTCACATCCAGAAAAGGCGCATAAATATCCCAATTAACAAGCATTTTTTCAGGATTTTCATAATATAACGTCAGGAAATTATCAATTTTACCTTCCATAAAAACCGTGTTTCGACGGTCTTTAAAATTAATTTTTTTTATCAACAAAGCTTGCTCCGTAAAATCAAGCTGAATTTCTGTTTTTACGAAAGTCAAATTCCTTGGGCCATAATTTACAGTTGCATTTTTAACGGCTACACTTCCCGTGAATAAGGGTTTTTGTATTTTTAAATCTTTAATATCAAATTTGAAATCCAAATTCACTTCAGCCTTACCATCAGAAAAATACATTAAATTCTTGTTGACTATCTCATTCAGTCTGGAAACGGGAAAATCCGATTTAAAACTTCCTGCTGCCGTGGTTTTTTCAAAATTGGAAATAATCCCGATTGGAATTGCAAATGGAATCGTTTTGTATTTCCCCGAAAATTCCGTTAAAGTAATTGTCGAGTTACTGTCGTTGCAGCCTGCTCCTTTTTTATATTGGTTGGTGAATGTGGCGCCAAAACTACAGTCGGTGAAGATTCCGTCAGGTATGGTGAGTTCATTATTTTTTATATTCGTAGTCACGACAATCTCCGGATCGCCTTCAGCATTCATGTCGCCTACAATCGTACAACCCACATTTATTGGCTTTTTTAAGTCAAATTGATTGATTCGGCTACTGATATTAGCGCTCAACAATTTGGAAGCATCTTTCCACAAAATACTTGTCTTAATGACTATATCAAAAGGAGACTTGTTTTTGTCCAAACTAAAATGTGCGTTAATATCGAAAAGCTCTACTCCTATTTCGAGGTTTTTGGTTGCTACACTGATTTGGTTTTTCTGGTTCGAAAAGTCAACAAACAAAACGCCTTCAACGATTTTATCCTTGATAAAGCTACCTCTTTTGGTATTGAAAGCCATGTCTTTGGCAAGCGTTTTCACGTACATTTTGGTATGCCAATTGTCATCTTCAAAATCTACTTTGCTTCGTAAAGCTAAAACATTAAAATCAAATAATTTATTTCCCATTTGATTTTCGGAAATGAAATGCACTTGGTCTAAAACAATTTCATTGATGCTGGAAGTAGTCGAACTTTTTGAATTTTTGCCTTTTGGCTTTGGTTTAAAAATACCGGTATTGACGATTCCGTTCTTTCCTTTAAATAAATACAAAGTTGCTTTTTGAATTTCGATTTTATCGATGTTAATCTCATTTGAAAGCAAATCCCAAAGATCAATCCTAATCTCAATTTGTTCCGCTTTAAGCAGCGTTCGCTTGTGAACAGCCCACAAACTATCTTTCAATTCCACTTGGCTTAACGCCAAAGTCATATTGGGAAAGCCCTTTAAAAACTTGTATCTAATATCGCCAATATCGATTTTTCCTGTAATATTTTCGTTGATTTTAGTATTGATTTGGGTAATAATTTCCGCTTTGTTATTGTTAAAATAAAGTGCTAAAAGCGCAGAAGAAAGCATAAAAAACACAACTACTCCCAAAAAGAAAAAACCAATTCTTTTGAAAATTTTCTTAAAACCCGCTGTTTTAAAATATGTTTTTGTTTCCTGCCAAAATTGGTTCATCTGAATTCCTTTACTGTTTTTAAATAAAGATAGTATAAAAACTGGTTTTCAAACTGATTTAAATCTACAAAATGTGATTCGGTTTCCTAAACATCCGTTTGAGCCTAGTACCTTCTTGAATTTAAAACTTCGGAAAATATCTGGAAAAATTTCAAAGAACAACACGTTAAAAAAAGAGGTAGCAAACTCTAAATTAAAGCCTTACTCTATTGAAACAAGAGACAAAAACAGCAAAATAGTTGTGTAAAAAGCACTATTATTTTCATAATTTTTGGATTTTAAAAAATTTATTCGACACTAAAATTCGTTTTAGAAAACAAAAACAAAATCGCAACTAATTTATTAATAAGCACTTATAAATTATTTTTCTTCCCCTTTTACTTTTAAACCAAAGGTCGTATTTCAACCTTGAAAAACTCAGTCCGTCCAATTCTGGTGGTACGGCACGTGATTTGATGTATTTTTGTAGGCCCATAATTGTGTTCTTCACGAATTAAAATTTGACTTATGAAAAAATTATTTTCGCCAATACTAATTGTTATTTTTACAATACTATTTACTGCCGTTTCCTGTAAAAAGAAAAGCAATACTGATTTGCCTATAAATCAAACGAGTACAAATACCATTGAAGTTGCTTTTGACAGTACGCAAATCAAAACCTTCTTTGAAAAATATCCAAAACTGAAAAATTATCAGGGCGATGTAGAAAAATTATACCGCAAACATCAATTTCATTACATCTGGTTTGACAAAGATGGACTTAATGAATTTGCAGGTTTGTTGTACAATAAAGTGAACAATTTGACTGTTGAAGGAATCGAAACCGTGATTCCTTACAAGAAAAAATTAGATGATATCTATGACAATCCGGAGGAAAATCAGAAAGCGAGTATTGACACTGAACTGTTGAGTTCTTCGCTGTATTTTTTTTATGCTGATAAAGTATACGATGGTATCAGCACTCAAAAAACGAAAGATTTAGGCTGGTTTTTGCCAAGAAAAAGACAATCGTATGTCAATTATTTAGATTCATTGTTAATCAATCCTTCGCTTATCAACAAAGATGAAAAAGGGGTTTTGAAACAATATTACCTGCTTAAAGACGTCTTGCAGGAATACCGTAAAATAGAAAAAAAAGGCGGATGGAAGACCATTGCGTTAGATCCAAATGTCAAATCGTACAAACCTGGTGATAGTGCCGCTACAATTTCGCAAATCAGAACGCGTTTATTGATTACAGGTGATCTTAGCCGAGATTCTAAAAGTGCTGTATATGATGATGAATTAGCTACAGGAATTTTGAAATTTAAAAAGAGAAGTGGCAATACCATTAACAAAACAATTCTGCCGGAACATATCAATTATATGAACGTTCCCGTTGCAGCCCGTATCAAAACCCTTATGGTCAATATGGAACGCTGTAGATGGATTTCGAATGACATTACCAAATCCAAGGAACTAATTGTTGTGAATATTCCAGCTTATGAACTGACTTTTTTCAGAAACGGAATCCCGGAATTACGTTCCAAAGTTGTGGTGGGAAAAACGATGCATAAAACCGTTATTTTTAGTGCCCCAATGAAATATATTGTTTTTAGACCGTACTGGAATGTGCCCGCAAGTATTCTAAAGAAAGAAATTCTTCCTGCCATCGAAAAGAATCCAAATTACTTGGCCGAACATGATATGGAGTGGAAAGATGATTATGTGAGACAAAAACCCGGCCCGGAAAATTCATTGGGACTTGTAAAGTTCTTATTCCCTAATTCGAATGCGATTTATTTGCACGATACGCCATCCAAAAGTTTATTTGGTAAAGAAGACCGTGCGTTCAGCCACGGATGCATACGTGTAGCCAAGCCAAAAGAACTTGCTGCGATGATTATGAAGAACGATAAAAAATGGAATCCTGAAAAGATAGAAACAGCAATGAACGGTGGGGAGGAATACTGGTACACGCTTAAAAACAAAATTCCAGTCTATATTGGTTATTTTACTGCTTGGATAGATGATGATGGCGTAGTTCATTTCTATGAAGATATATACAACAAAGATGAAGCATTGGCAACTTTACTGTTTGATAAATAAAAGACAACCTTTTTCTCCAATGAATAACTACAAAAAAAATGACGCTCTCTTGTAAAGACAGCGTCATTTTTTTGTTTGCCAAAAGGCAACTATTTAATATGCTTTCTGTTTTTCGAAAGCGGTGTCCAACATTTTTTTAATTTTATCCAATGCACCTTGAAATGCTTTCTCTGTAGTATCAGCGTGATTGGTAACCGCTACAGGTTGCATGTTTATTGGACGGGCTTCGATAAGGCATCGTTTGTCGTTGACTCCGAATTTATCACTGTTTTCGTCTGCAAGATGCACTTCTAAGCGGGTTATCTTATCTTCAAAACGCGCCAAAGCTGTTGCTAATTCCTCCGCAATATACGTTTTCAAACGAGCGTGTCCTTCTACATTGTTGTCTGTGTTGATCTGTACTGTCATGTTTTTATTTATTTAATGTTGTCTTTCAAATTTACCGATTGCAGTACAAAAAAACGACTGAATTAATAAAACATTGGGAAAAGAAATAGCAGAAAAATGGAATTTAAGGAAGGGAATGAATTGCTAACGGCTCGTATGTTTTTGGAACGTTGTTATGACATGACTCAATCAATTGCAAAACAATCAAAAGCATTACCCAAGATTAGAGATTTTAGTTGGGATGTTGTTTGTAGAAAGCCCTTTTTCTTTCAATGTGTGGACGCGGAAAAGATTTCCACGTTAGCATTATTTAGGTAGATGTTAGCCATTTAGTAATTATTGATTTTTGATCTGGACAACTCTTTTATTAGATATAAAAATTATCTTGTCACAAACCTTATTAAGGTCAGCGAATATTAAAAATCAGATTTTTCTAGTTAATGCAATCAAATATTAAAAAAAGAACTAATTTTCAAACTAGTTTAAATAATAGATAAACAAGAAGGAAAGACTAAATAAAACTTATCCAAAAAATAAGAATAAATGAAAAATATTGAAGTTGTAGCCGCTATAATTATATATGAAAATAAAATTTTATGTGTTCAGCGAGGTGAAAATAAACTGGATTACATTTCAAAAAAATACGAATTCCCCGGGGGGAAAATCGAATTGGGTGAAACCAGAAAAGAAACAATAAAAAGAGAAGTATTAGAAGAGTTAGAAATGGAAATTGAAATTCAAGAAGAATTCTTAACCGTTACACATGAATATCCCGACTTTATTTTAATAATGCATAGTTTTATCTGCAAATGTGATAATCCAAAACTAACTTTAACAGAGCATATTGATTATAAGTGGTTAAAAAAAGATGAATTAGAATATTTAGATTGGGCTGCCGCTGATATTCCAATTATGAAAAAATTAATGACTTACTAAGATGAGTCCAATAAACATTAAATTAACTCAAAGCTTACAAACTGGTTTTATTAATCAAAACGTATCTTCTCACAAGGAATACTTACCACAATTATTGGTAAATGATAAAACTGAAGGAAAAAAAATTCTATCTACAATTATTAACGAATTAAATAATTGCGAAGAATTTTGGTTTTCGGTTGCATTTATCACTACTAGTGGTGTTGCTACCTTAATAGAAACATTAATTACCCTTGAAAAAAAAGGAATTAAAGGAAAAATATTAGTTTCTCAGTACTTAAATTTCACTCAACCTGAAGCTCTAAAAAAAATTTTACAATTTAAAAATATTGAACTAAAAATTGCTGTTGATAATGCATTCCATTCAAAAGGTTATTTGTTTAAGAAAAAGGATATTTACAATTTAATAATTGGTAGTAGTAATTTAACCGCTTCAGCACTTTGCACCAATATAGAATGGAATTTAAAAATAACAGCAACACCGATTAGTCATATTATTTTCAATGCTATTAAGGAATTTACTACTGAATATGAAAAAGCATTATCTGTAGATATTGCATTCATTGATAATTATGAAATATTGTACAAAAAACAAATTGACTATACTAAATCACTTAAAAAGAAATTATTTATTTCTAATATAAAAGAAATAACTCCAAATTTAATGCAGGAAGAAGCGTTAGCCAACATTGAACAATTACGAATTCAAGGAAAAACTAAAGCTCTTTTAATATCAGCAACAGGCACAGGAAAGACCTATTTATCTGCATTTGATGTAAAAAAAGTTAATCCTAAAAAATTCCTCTTCATTGTACACAGACTAAACATTGCTAAAGCCGCCAAAAAAGGTTACGAAACAATTTTTGGCAATTCAAAATCTATGGGGATATACTCCGGAAATCATAAAGAATTAGATGCCGATTTTATATTTTCAACCATCCAAACAATTTCTAGAGATTCACATTTAAAACAATTTAATCCAAATCATTTTGAATATATCGTAATTGATGAAACACATAGAGCAAGTGCTGAATCCTATCAAAAAATATTGAATTATTTCAATCCTAAGTTTTTATTAGGAATGACGGCAACACCCGAAAGAACAGATGGACTTGATGTTTTTAAGCTTTTTGATTACAACATAGCTTATGAAATACGTTTACACAGAGCATTAGAAGAAAAAATGCTTAGTCCATTTCATTATTATGGAGTTACAGATATAACGGTTGATGGAAAAATATTAGATGAAGATTTTAATTTCAATTTTCTCGTTTCTGAAGAACGAATAGACCGAATAATTGAAAAAGCTAATATTTATGGTTGCGATAATGACAAAGTCCGTGGATTAATTTTTTGTTCCTCGAATAATGAATGTCTAGCTTTATCAAATGGTTTTAATCAACGAGGCTATAAAACTATTGCACTTTCAGGTGATAGTTCCGAAGAACAAAGAGCTCAATCAATAAAAAATCTTGAATCAAATGAGAAAGAAAATCAATTGGATTATATATTCACTGTTGATATTTTCAATGAAGGTATTGATATTCCAAGTGTAAATCAAATAATAATGATTAGACCTACTCAATCTGCTATAGTCTTTATACAACAACTTGGACGTGGGCTAAGAAAGATTGACAATAAAGGATATTTAACGGTAATAGATTTTATTGGGAATTATAAAAATAATTTTTTGATTCCTATTGCATTGTATGGAGATACAACTTATAATAAAGATTCGATAAGAAAACTCATCTCAAGTGGCAGTGATTTAATCCCTGGAACATCTACAATCAATTTCGATCAAATTTCAAAAGAAAGAATATTTGAATCCATAAATTCTGCTAACATGACATTGAAAAGAGACTTGGTAAAGGACTATACTCTTTTGAAGTTTCAGTTGGGACGTATTCCTATGATGATCAACTTTTTAGAACATGGTTCTAGAGATCCGTTCCTGTATGTAAGATATTCAAAGTCATATTTAAATTTCGTGATAGAATTAGAAGATAATTTAAAATTGCATATTGACATCAGGGAAAAGAAACTTCTTGAGCTTTTTTCAAATGAAATCAATAATTCGAAACGCATAGAAGAGAGTCTAATTTTAAAGCACTTAATTCATTCAAAAAAAATAGACATTGAAAATTTTAAATCCCAAATTAAAAAGGAATATGGATATTTAATCTCTGACGAAACTATTGATTCTTCTTTAAATAATTTAAATTTTAAATTCATAACTGAAAACAAAGACAAGAAACTTGTTACAGTCAATAAAATTTATGGGTTTAGTATATTAGAAAAAGTAGGTGATAAAATTATTATTAATGAATCGTTCTCAAAAACTTTAAATAATTCAATCTTTTTTCAATTCTTAGAAGACAATATTGACTACTCGATTAAAACATTTAATAAATTATTTAAGAAGAATAAATTCATTGAAGGCTTTGTCTTATATAGGAAATATTCAAGGAAGGATGTTTTTAGAATATTAAATTGGGAAAGTAATCCTTTAGCACAAAATGTTGGTGGATATTTGATTAATTCAGACAAAACAAATTGCCCTATTTTTGTAAATTATCATAAGGAAAAAAGTATTTCTAGCACTACTAAATACGAAGATCGTTTTATAAGTAATTCAGAATTTGAATGGATGTCTAAATCAAAACGCACTTTAAATAGTCCTGATGTTAAATCAATACTAAATCACAAAAGCGAGTTGCGTTTACCTTTATTTATTAAAAAAAACAATGATGAAGGGACAGAATTCTATTTTATGGGAGATATGAAACCTACAGAAAACGGATTTGTCCAAACTACTATTCCTGATGATAACGGAAAACTAGTATCTGTAGTTAAAATTAACTTTACAATGAATCATCCTGTTGAAGATTCGATCTACGAATATTTGACAAATGGTAAAGATATAGAATTAAATTCACAAGAAATCATTGAACCAATACCTGTTGTTGAAATCAATTTATCTCCTTTTAGAGTCTTACCTTCCGATGAAATTAATCAATATGTAAATTGCATTCCATTATACGATATTAAAGCAGCTGCCGGTAATTTTAGTGACTTGCAAATTAATGAGGAAACTGAATGGATTGAATTAAGCAAACCTTTTAAATATAATTCAGATTATTTTGTTTGCAAAGTAATTGGAGAGTCAATGAATAAAATAATCCCAAGCAATTCTTGGTGCCTATTTAAAAAAGACACAGGTGGCTCTAGAAATGGAAAAATTGTCTTAGTTCATCAAAGTAACATTCAAGATTCCGATTTCGGAAGAGGTTTCACAGTGAAATCATACGAAAGTAAAAAAAGTATAACGGAAGAAATCTGGTCACATAATTCTATAATATTAAAACCACAATCATATAACCCTACTTTCAAAAGCATCGTATTAGTAGATGATGATGATTTGATTGATTTAAAAGTAATAGGGCTTTTTGTAGAGGTCTTAAATTAACAAAATTGTCACAAAAAAACGCTACTCTTTCGAATAGCGTTTTTTGAATTTCTTATCAATTTATGATGTGAATGCTTTGCCACGTACCTCGCAACTCCTCGCATTGACAATCGTCTGGAGAATCGAATGCCCTAGCCCTGATAGCAGTGAAAATCCTTTTTCTTAACGCTGTCAGGGTTTTGAACCCTGACAGCGTTGAAAAAGATTGTAACGGATAGCAGGAAATAGCTCCTGAAAAAAATTCAGTATAAATTCAGAATAAATCCTGAAATATCCGGTGGCGTCGGGACAGAATAATCCCTATTATTCCAACTCTGGCAATAACACCACTCCCATATTATACAAGGTAAAGGCCTGAATATCGACATTTTCCTGAATGGTCGCCGCAACGGACTTTCCGGCGCCGTGTCCTGCATTGATGTCAATACGGATTAGGGTTGGATTTGTTCCGGTTTGTTTTTCCTGTAATTCGGCAGCAAACTTGAAACTGTGTGCCGGCACTACTCTATCATCGTGATCGCCCGTCGTTACCATCGTCGCCGGATATTGTATCCCTTTTTGTATGTTGTGTACGGGAGAATAACCTTTGATGTAGTTGAACATTTCCTTGCTGTCCTGCGCCGTTCCGTAATCATACGCCCAACCTGCTCCTGCTGTAAAGGTGTGGTAGCGCAACATGTCCATCACTCCCACTGCCGGCAAAGCAACTTTCATCAAATCCGGACGTTGCGTCATGGTAGCACCCACTAGCAATCCTCCGTTTGACCCACCACGAATGGCCAGGTATTGTGAAGACGTATATTTCTGAGCAATCAAATATTCAGCTGCTGCGATGAAATCATCAAATACATTTTGTTTTTGCATTTTGGTCCCGGCATCGTGCCATTTTTTCCCGTATTCGCCACCACCACGTAAATTTGGCACGGCATAAACGCCTCCGTTTTCCATCCAAACGGCATTGGCAATACTGAAACTTGGTGTCAAACTCACGTTAAACCCTCCATAACCATACAACATGGTTTGATTTGTCCCGTCGAGCTTCAATCCTTTTTTGTGGGTGATAATCATCGGGATTTTGGTTCCGTCTTTAGAGGTATAAAACACTTGTTTGGACTCGTATTTCTCACTGTCAAAATCTACTTTTGGTTTTTGATACACCGCTGAAGTTCCGGTTTGTGGTTCGAATGAAAAAGTAGAACCCGGTGTAATGTAATTCGTGAAGGAATAATACAATGTTTTCTCTTTTTTCTTTCCGCCAAAACCACCGGCGGTTCCTACGCCCGGCAATTTAATTTCACGCAGCAGTTTTCCGGAATAATCGTATTGTTTTACTACTGAAACGGCATCTTTCATATAATTAGCAAAGAAATACCCGCCACCTGTTGAAGGAGACAACACATTCTCAGTTTCTGGAATAAAATCTTTCCAGTTTTCCGGTTTCGGGTTGTTGACATCCACGGTAACGATGCGTTTGTTGGGCGCATTCCAGTCGGTTTCTATGAATAATTTTCCACCTTCGTTTTCAATGATGTTGTTGTCGCTCTTGAAATTATCCACAATCGTCACAATAGGACTGTTGGGCTTTGTCAAGTCTTTGATGTATAATTCGTTTCCATACGTAGAATTTGACGCGGTGATAACTAAATAACGATCATCTTCCGTAACTCCACCACCTACGTATCGGCGTTTTTGGTCGGCACCAAAAACCACTTGGTCCTGTTTTTGTGCGGTTCCCAACTTGTGGAAATACAATTTATGCTGATCGGTTTTCGCCGATAATTCGCTTCCTTTTGGTTTGTCATAACTGGAATAGTAGAATCCTTCATTTGCTTTCCAAGACACACCGCTGAATTTTACATCGACTATAGTGTCTTCGATAATTTTTTGAGTGATGGCATCCATGATAATAACTTTTCTCCAGTCGCTTCCCCCCTCTGAAATGGCATAGGCTACTTTAGAACCGTCTTTGGAAAAATCCAAGCCGCCAAGCGAAGTAGTTCCGTCTTTAGAAAACGTATTGGGATCCAAGAACACCTTTTCGGTTCCTTTGGCATCTTTTCTGTACAACACCGATTGATTTTGCAAACCGTTATTTTTATAATAATATGTGAAATTTCCTTCTTTGAAAGGCGCTCCTATTTTTTCATAATTCCACAGTTTTTCCATCCTTGCTTTCAGTACATCACGAAACGGAATTTGAGCTAAATAACCATAGGTCACTTCGTTTTGGGCTTTTACCCAGGCACCGGTTTCCACTGATTTGTCGTCTTCGAGCCAGCGGTATGGATCCGGAAGTTTAGTATCGAAATACACATCCACGGTTTCCCCTTTATTTGTGACAGGATAGGTTATGGGTTTTGGATTTGGATTTTGGCCAAAAGTCGCCATTGCAGATGATACAGCCATTATTAAAAAAGTGTTTTTCATATGTTGATATTTATTGTTTTTCATCGGTCATTTGTAATTGTTTCACCTGTTCGTTATGCTCGAGTCGCATATCATCATTGGGGTTTTCGACCCAATTACCGTCATGCTCATTTCATTAGATTCTGTTTTAGGTTGTTACAAAAATAGGGAAAATAGTTAGTCTTGTAACGGTGAGAAAGTCTTAAATAAAACTAAAAAACGCTACTCTTTCGAATAGGATTTGGGATGAATGAGATTGCTACTATTTTTTTCTTACCACGAATTGCTCGAATTATGCTCTAATTATGGTTTTGGTTAGAGTTGTGGATTTCAGAACTAATACAATTGTGTCCGCACTGCGGACATAATTCAAACTAGCCCACAGAAGCCGCTTACTGAACTGATTTACAGTGGTTTTGCAGGTAGATGATTCTCATCTTCAACTCAATATTTTTGTGCAGACGTTAGATTATTCACTCTCTTTTCCTTGCTCAAAATTCTGTAATTCAATATTCATAGCTTCCAACAACTGTTGTTCCGTTGGCAGGTATAATTTATATTGACTGGCTACAATATTTTTTTCGTTTTCCGGCAGCGTGAATTTCACGACACCTTCATTTTTATTGGCACAAAGCAAAATACCAATAGTTGGATTTTCACGAGGCAGTTTTTCTACTCGGTCGTAATAATTGACATACATCTGTAGTTGACCAATATCCTGATGCGTGAGTTTATCTGTCTTGATTTCGATAATGACGAAGCATTGTAATATTCGATTATAAAAAACTAAATCTGTAAAAAATTCATCGCCGTCAATGTGTATTCTTTTTTGTCTCGCGACAAATGAAAAACCATTTCCCAGTTCCAATAAAAAATCTTGCAAATGCGTAATTATTGCGCTTTCTAAATCTCTTTCGTAATAAGCCGCTTCCCGTTTTAGTCCCAAAAATTCTAAATACATCGGGTCTTTTATAATCTCTTTAGCATCCGAAGGCAGTTTTTCATTTTTAGCTACAGCAAGTACGCTTTCTTTATCATTGCTGATTAAAAGGCGTTCGTATAAGCTACTGTTGATTTGACGTTCGAGTTGTCTTGATGTCCAATTATTCTTTACACTTTCCGCAACATAAAACTCTCTTTTATATTGATTGTCAATTGTCAAAAGGAATTTATATTGTGTCCAACTCAATTGCGTCCGCAGTGCGGACGCAATTGGAAACATTCGATAAAACTGTCGGTATCTCTCTAATTGCCTCACTGAAAAACCACTTCCATATTCTGGTTGTAATTGTTGCGAAAGAAATTTAATTAAATACGTTCCATAGACCGCACGTTCCTTTCCGTCTTGTTCTTCCAAGAAAATACGTTGCCCAATATACCAATACATCAAGGTTCTTTCATTGTCCACCGCTTTAATCGCTTTGTCTTTCGAAGCTGCTATAATGGCTTTAATATCAGGAATTACAGATTGGTTTTGTAGCATTATTATTTTGGTTTATATAATTCATTCGATTCTGTACACAATAATACGAAAAAAGCACTGAAACAGTAATAAATGCTTTTTGTTCTTAAACCAAAAAAAACGCTACTCTTTCGAATAGCGTTTCTTGGTTTTTTTCGCAAGCAAATAAATTACAAATTAAAATTCACACCCAAAACGATGTTTCTTCCAATGTTTGGAATACCATCTGTTTTTAGGCGAGAAAGATGCGCAATGTATCTTTTATCAAATAAATTATTCCCGTTGATGTTAACATCAAAAGCGGTTTTACCCAGTTTTACAGTTCCGCCAAAACCTAAATTCACTAAGTTATATCCATTTGATTCTGTTTCAAAACCGCTTACATTTTTTTGATTGAACGTACTGGAAACATTTAAGGTTGCAAAACCATCTTCTAACCAGTTTTTGATTTTGAATTCGGTTCTAATGGTGTTGTTCCAATTGTTAGCCGGGATTAACGGTAAGTAATCTCCGTTTTGCTTCTCGCCGGTTACAGTTTCCAAACTCGTTTCAAAATGCAACCAATCCAATGGATGCGGATGAAAATGCAGTCCGATTTCGCCTCCATACAATTTAGCGTTATTCTGAATATAATCAAAAACAGCGTTCTCTGCAACCATTTCTCCAGTTGGTGAGGTGTAGATATAATTGTTGATATGATTGTAAAATCCGTTTACAAAAAACTCAAAATGATCCGTTTTGTATTCTAAATTTAAATCCGTTTGCACATTTTGCTCGGTTTCTAAATCGCTATTTCCTACTTCATAGCGATTCGTTCCTTCATGAACTCCATTAGAAGTTAATTCGGCTAAATTTGGCGCTCTAAATCCTGAAGCTACATTCAAACGCAACGTCAAATCATCGGCCAGATTGGTTTTGTAACCCAACGATGCATTAAAACTGTCGTACGATTTATTAATGGCTTCAAAGGAACCTTCTTCGCCTGCGATTCCTTGTGCATCCGTAATAATATTTCTATTATCGAAACGCAAACCGGCTTGCAACACATTCGTATTCCACTCATAATTAGCGGTCCCAAAAACACCAAAATCATTGGTAACCGCATCCGGAATTAAATATTCTTCCCCTGAATTTGTATTGGTTTGGTGCATTCCCTGAACTCCAACAATGGTTTCTATTTTTCCCATTTTTGGTAGATGGTATTTTGCATTATAATTGAATGTCTTTAATTTCATGTGTAAAACCGCCACCTCGCTGTCTTCAAACTCGCTTCGATCATTGGCAATATACCCTAAGTCGACATCCAACTTTGATTTTTCGAAAAAGAAAACATTGTTTATACTCAACAAATGATTAAAAATTCCTTGTTTTGGAAAACCAGTTTTCTTGCTAGACGTTTGCTCCGCAATTCCATCTTCTGGAATTCCTAAATCTAATTCATTGTAATTGTAACGCAGTACACTTGAGAATTTGGCATTGCTGTAGCCAACTCCTGTTTTGAAATCGGTTTCATTGTAACGGGTATTTGTCACTCGGTCACCATCGGCACCCGAGGTCGAAGACCGAACTGGCGAAGCACTTTTATAATCAGAATGGGTGTTGTAACTTCCCCGAGCCATGAATTTCCAATTATCTGTGGAGGTTTTCAAACCCAAAGAGGAATTGCTTCCCGCGGTATTCGAGAAATATTTTTGACTGAAGTTTGTTTTAAAAGTATTCGCATCAGCAAATTTTTCGGGGTTAAAATACAAAACGCCTCCCAAAGCATCGGAACCGTACAATAAAGAAGCCGGTCCTTTAATCACCTCAACACTTTCTATTCCAGAATCGTTCAATCCCAAACCGTGTTCGTCACCAAACTGTTGGTTTTCTATTCGAACGCCTTGCGAATACACCAAAACACGATTGCCGCTCAAACCACGAATTACCGGTTTCCCAATGGACGTTCCGGTAGAAACCTGAGAAACTCCGGGAATAGTCGCCAATCCTTCAATTAAAGTGGCAGTTCCTTTCCGTTGTAAATTTTTGATGCTTTCGTGCTCCACTTTCATTACATTTTGCGATTGTATTTTATTGAAAGCGGTTGAAACAATAACTTCATCCATTTCGAAAATTGCTTCCTCAAGGATAACATCAAGTGTGGTTTCGTTTTGAAGACTGTTTATGGTTTTATTTTGGGTTGCAAATCCTAAGAAAGTAAAGCTGATTTTTACGTTTCTATTTGGAAGATTTGAAAATGCATATTTTCCGTTTTCATCTGTTGTGGTTCCTTTATGCAATTCTGATGCATATACTGAAACACCCTTTATGGGTTGGTTCCTTAAATCGGTTACGGTTCCCGAAAGAGTATTTTGCGCTTGAAGCATTGCCGAAAACCCCAAGAATAGGGCTATAATAAATTTTTTCATTGAAAATGATTGTATAGTTTTTCCTCTCCCCAGCCCTCTCCAAAGGAGAGGGAGCCGAGACCGGAATTATTTAGTAAATAAAACGTGTAAAAAGTGCTGAAATAAATTCAGCAGAAGCTGAAATAAATTCAGCTTACACTATTTACGGGTGGACCTCGGAGGGAATACAAACTGCCGGAAAACGAAATAACCGTCTCCGCTGCAGTAAAAAAATAAGGGATTTCTTCAATACTGGCGTACAATTGATAAGAGAAATCTTTTGGAGTGGTGTAACTTCCCAAAGAGAATTCACAAACGTAACAATGATCTAATTTGTGGTGTTGGTGCGTTATCTCTGTACCGGTAACATTGTATTTATGGTGGCATTGCTTTTCGGAAAGCTGTTTTTGCAAATGCTCATAGGTGTGCAATGACTGAAACAGCATTGAGAACAAGACTGTAACAATCAGAGAAAGACCTACTATGAGTTTATTCTTTTTCATTCGAGCCAAAGGTAACAAAAACAGGAAAAAAGAAAACCATTTGTCTCACAAAATATATTTTTGCGAAACAAATGGTTTCATTTTAAAAATAAAAATCGATTTAAACCAATTTGGCTGCAATCAAATATTCTGCAATTTGTATTGTGTTAGTCGCTGCTCCTTTTCTCAAGTTGTCCGCAACAATCCACATATTCAAAGTGTTTTCCTGGCTTTCGTCACGACGAATTCTGCCTACAAAAACGTCATCTTTTCCTTGTGCATACATTGGCATTGGGTACGTATAAGTGTCATTATTATCCTGAACCACTACGCCATCGGTATGATGCAAAATGTTTCGTACTTCGTTTAGGTCAAAATCATTCGAGAATTCTACGTTTACCGCTTCACTGTGTCCGCCTACAATTGGCACACGAACTGCAGTAGCCGTGACAGCAATTGTATTATCGCTTAAGATTTTTTTGGTTTCACGAACCAGTTTCATCTCTTCTTTAGTGTATCCATTTTCTTCAAAAGAATCACATTGTGGAATCGCATTTCTGTGAATTGGGTACTTATACGCCATCTCACCTGAAACACCTGCGTATTCATTTTCCAATTGCTGCACTGCTTTTACGCCAGTTCCAGTGATAGATTGGTAGGTAGAAACAATTACGCGTTTGATGTTGTATTTTTTATGCAAAGGAGCCAAAACCAATACCATTTGTATCGTAGAACAGTTTGGATTTGCAATGATTTTATCTGCTGCAGTCAATTCTGATGCATTGATTTCAGGAACGATTAATTTTTTGGTTGGGTCCATTCTCCAAGCCGATGAATTATCAATAACAGTAGTTCCTGCCGCCGCAAATTTTGGAGCCCACTCTAATGATGTATCTCCACCTGCAGAAAACAAAGCAATATCTGCTTTCATGTCTACCGCCGTTTGCATGCCCACTACTTTATATTTTTTGCCCTTATACTCAATTTCTTTACCCACCGATCGCTCAGAAGCAACCGGAATTAATTCTGTTACAGGGAAATTTCTTTCTGCCAAAACTTTCAACATCACTTCGCCAACCATTCCGGTAGCGCCTACAACTGCTATTCTCATCTTATATTTTATTACTGAATATTAAATTTGAAGTACAAAAGTAACTAATATTGAAATCAAAACAAGTGGCTTCACAAAAAATAACAAAATGTTATATTTATAACAAATGCTATTAAGAGTAATTATTTGGCTTTAGAATTCCATCGCCAGTCTCAAAATCTAAGGAATAATTTAATAAAGATAAGCATGAAGAAAAATCGCCTTAACTGCGACAGGATTTAGTCCTGAAATTAATTCAGGAAAAATTAGAATAGATAGTGTAGCGGAAATTACTTTTTCAATAAATCTCTAATCTGAGTCAATAATTCTTCTTGAGTTGGCCCAGCAGGAATAGCTACAACAACCACTTCTTTTTTCTTCGCTTTTTCGGCGGCTCTTAATATTACAAAAACAAAAAATGCAATAATAACAAAGTTAATAATAGCTTGGAGTAAATTTCCATAAGTAATCACAGCAGCCCCAGCCTTTTTTGCTGCAGCCAAATCAGGATAACTGTTCCGATCCAAAGTGATGAATTTTTGGGTAAAATCGATACCGCCAGTTATCAAACCTACGATAGGCATTATGATATCATCAACAGCGGATCCAACAATTTTGCCAAATGCACCAGCAATAACAACCGCAGTTGCTAAACTTAAAACGTCTCCTTTCATCAAAGAAGCTTTAAAATCCTTGAAAAATCCCATAATTTATTTAATTTTAGGGTTACTATTTATCTTTGCAAAATGAATTTAATAAAAATTTTACCCCAATTAACCGTCTTTTGCCCAATACTTAATTACTCCCTGTAAAATACCCGTTTCACTCGTTGAGAAATACTCGTTAGAATTTCATAGGGAATTGTGTTTAGTTTCTGCGCCATATATGTCACCGTTGGGCTTTCGCCAAAAACAATCACCTGATCTCCTTCTGCACATTCTATATCAGTGACATCAACCATCAGCATGTCCATACAAATACTGCCAACAATGAAAGCTTTTGATTTGTTAATTATTACATAACCTGAACCGTTTCCCCAGCCTCTGGAAATACCATCGGCATATCCAATAGGAATCGTGGCAATTTTTGTGGGTTTATCCGCAATAAATCGTCTGCCATAACCAACACTTTCGCCAGAAGCAATACGTCTGACTTGTGAAATTACCGATTTTAGTGTACCCACGTTTTCCAACTTCTTCTGCTCTTCAACATCATTTGAAACACCGTAAAGTCCAATTCCCAACCGAACCATATCGTATTGTGAATCTGAATAATTGCTGATTCCCGAAGTATTCAAAATATGTCGCAAAGGTTTTATTTGTAATTCTGTCATCAATTTACACGATAATTTTTCAAATAAATCAATTTGTGAATGTGCAAAATCCTTGAATTCCAAGTCATCACTTGTGGCCATGTGAGACAAAATACTTTTTACCTTAACAGTTTGATTTCCTCTTAAAGTCGCAATCAAATCAGCAATCGTATTGTCCTCAAAACCCAAACGATGCATTCCAGTATCGAGTTTAATATGTATCGGAAATTGATTTAAATTCTTTTGTTCTGCAATCTTAAGGAAAGCATGAAGTCCTTTTAAACTATAAATTTCAGGTTCTAATTGATGCTGAATAATCGCAGGAAAACTGGTCGTTTCCGGATTTAAAACCATAATAGGCAAATGAATTCCAGCACTTTTCAGCGAAATTCCTTCATCGGCGAAAGCCACACCGAGATAATCCACTTTGTGATGTTCTAATAATTTAGCGATTTCAAAACCGCCATTTCCGTATCCAAAAGCCTTCACCATAACCATAATCTTCACATTCGGCTTCAATTTCGATTTAAAGAAATTCAGGTTATGACTAATCGCATTCAGATTGATTTCCAGAACGGTTTCATGTGTTTTTTCCTCTAATAAAGAAACGATTTCTTCAAATTGAAACGTTCTCGCTCCTTTGATTAGAATAGTTTCATTGGCAAAATTCAAATCATCGAATTTTGAAATAAACTCGGCTGTATTTTTATAGGTGATGCAATTGGCAAACTTTTTTTCGAATGCCGTAATGGTTTCTCCAATCCCGATAACACGATCAATTTTATTCGAAATAATCAACTGCGAAACTTTAGTATACAATTCGTCATTGGATAAACCACTTTGAAAAATATCCGAAAGAATCAACGTTTTCCTCTTGTATTGCTTCTGACTTTCGAGAAAATCCAACGCTATTTTCAAGGATTGAAAATCCGAGCTGTAACTGTCGTCAATAATACTACAGTTGTTGATTCCGTTCTTGACCTTCAAACGCATTTCTACCGGATACAACAATTCCATTCGGTTTTGAATGGTTTCTTCATCGTATTTAAAATACAACAAAACCATTACACACGAAATTGCATTTTCGACCGATGCCATATCCTGAAAAGGAATTTTTATATCAAAACGTTGCTTACCAAATTGAACATTCAAAAAGGTCTTGTCTAAAGCACTTTTTTTTGAAACAAAAACATCAGCATCTTTGCAGTCAAAACTCCACGAAAAAATTTTCATTTCGGGATTGATAAAGGTATTGATGATTTCATTTTTATTGTAAATTAAAACTTGAGCATGCTCAAAAAGTTTTAATTTTTCCGCTATTTTATTTTCTAAATTTACAAAACCTTCATCGTGCGCAGAACCAATGTTAGTCAGAATCCCAATCGTAGGCTTGATTATTTTCTCCAGTTTTTCCATTTCATAATGAGTGGAAATTCCGGCTTCAAAAATCCCCAAATTGTGTTGCTCATTGATTGCAATCACGGACAACGGAACACCAATTTGTGAGTTGTAGCTCTTTGGACTTCGAATTATGTTGTAATCAGGGCTCAATAAAAAATTAAGCCATTCTTTAACTATCGTTTTACCATTACTTCCCGTCAATCCTATAATAGGGAAATCAAAAAGACTGCGATAGTTTGCTGCAAATTGCTGTAAAGCAGTCAGCGTATTTTCGACAACAAAGAAATTAGCTTGACCTTCACATTCCAACGGAATATGTGTAACCACAAAATTCTGAACGCCAATTGCAATTAAATCCTTAATGTATTGATGCGCGTCATTATTGGCTCCGACCAATGCGAAAAATAAGGTCTGCGGTCCGTTTTGCAAAGAACGGCTGTCTATAGCAATAGCATCAATAGTCAAATCAGTGTTGTTACCAATGAATGTAGCGGGGACATCTTGAATGCTTTTTAGAATTTTCTGGCTCATGGAATTAGAAAGAGATTGAGGTAGATTTTTTATAGAGATTACTTTTTTAATAGTTTGTATATTTGTAAAACTTCCTCAAAAATAACACTTCTTTTCAAAACGATGACTTAGATCCACTATAATTATGAGCAATTCCGTTTATTTAAGAAAAAGAAACAATAGCAATTGCTTTACTAATTTTCGCAGATTACTTATATTTGTTTTTAGATAAAAATCAGCAGTTTTGAAAAAAATACTCCCATTGTTTTCCTATGTTTTCCATCCGATATTCATACCGGTAATGGCAACACTATTTTATCTTTTTTATAATGGGACTGATTTTGTAAGTCAGGAAAAACTATTTGTTTTTTTTCAAGTTGCGATTGTAACAGTATTTATTCCTGTCCTGGCATTCCTGCTTTTGCGAGCAACTGGAAATATGGATTCGATTATGGCGTTTAAAATATCCCAACGCAAAATTCCATTAGTACTACATTCTTTTTTGCTTATTTTTTTGGTACGAAAAAGCATTACCATAGACCGATATCCTGAACTGCACTTTTTTTTGTTGGGGGCACTTTTGAGCACAATCTTAGCACTTATCCTTTTGTTTACAAATATCAAAGCGAGCCTTCACATGATAGCAATCAGTTCCTTGACGGTATTTATAATTGGATTAAGTATGCATCTCCAAATTCAGAGTACGTTTACTATTGCAACACTGATTTTGCTGAATGGTTTTGTGGCCTCATCCCGGTTAGAAATGAAAGCACACACCAATAATGAACTGATTTTAGGTTTTTTTCTGGGAGCAATACCTCAGTTGCTTTTGCTGGTTCTGTGGTTATAAAATGTAGAATATGATCCCAAAATTTAAAGATCGCATATCAATGGATTCGTCGTTGACCTTCGCGGACTTAAACAACGAATTCAACCCATAATACGCATATAAATTAATCGTGTTGTAACCCGATGAAATATAAGCGCCATACTGAAATTTACTGAAATCTTTATTTCCAGTAACCGACACTTTACCAGTACTTCCATCATAAACAGACTTACCATACAATAAATAACTAAACTTTATTCCGGTGTAAATTCTCCAAAATTTATGACTTTCATAAGTAGAACTCCTCCATCTAAATTCAACAGGTACATCAACAGAGAGTAAGGAGAATTTGTTTTTATTGTACTTTGTATTCGGATCGATAAGGGCATAAACCGGCCCTGCATCCGTTGGCGAAATAATTAAATTCTGATTGTAATTATTATATGTAAAACCAAAACCCGAAGCTATGGCAATAGTTCTGTTTTTATTAATGGGCATATCTCTCAGAAAACCCGCTGAAAACCCGGAAGAAAATTTATTTTGAGACAAGCCTGTTGGCTTATCGACCAGCGTATTATACGTTATCGCAAAATAAAACTGATCTTCTCTATATAAGGAATCAACTTTTACAATTGGAGCCTCAACACCAGTTGTGTTTTCTTGCGAAAAAACATTAAAAACAAATAAAAGCAGGAAACAACTAAGAACTATTCGCATATTGTTTTTTGTTTTAAAATGGCTTGTTGCGCAAAAACAAAAATTGTGGTTTTTTATTTCGCGTGATCGCTTTACAAATATACCATTTTGTAGTATTTCTTACAGCCAGAAAGCATAATTATTGATTTTTACATCCTTCTCAAAGTTGAATAAAAAAAATCCTGCTAAAATTACTTAGCAGGATTGTCATTTTGCAGAGAGGAAGGGATTCGAACCCTCGATATGTTGCCATATACACGCTTTCCAAGCGTGCGCCTTCAGCCACTCGGCCACCTCTCTATTTTATAAGATTGCAAAGAACACGAAAAAAAATGAGTTAGAAAAGTAAAATCTAAAATTATATCATTTCTCCACGTAAAGAAGTTTCAAAAATAGTTTTGAAATCCTTTGCTTCAATATTTTGACCTAACAAATACATTAATTTTGTGATTGCGGCTTCGGTTGTGATGTCTTTTCCAGAGATTACTCCAATTTTCTTCATGCCCGTACTGGTCTCATATTGCCCCATACTGACGCTTCCAGCAGAACACTGGGTAACATTGATAATGTGCAAACCTTCGGCAATTGCTTTCCTTAATAGGTTTAAAAACCAATCCTCTGTAGGTGCATTTCCAGCTCCATACGTTTCTAAAACAATTCCTTTGAGATTTGGAATATTTAAAATAGCGGATAAAACAGCTTCACTGATACCTGGAAACATTTTTATAATCGCTACGTTGTTATCCAAGTTTTTATGAACCTTGAATTCTTTATTTTCATTTTTATACAGGAATAATTCGGAATTTAATTTTAAATGTACGCCAGACTCCACCAATTCAGGATAATTGGGAGATGTAAATGCTTTAAAATGTTCCGCATTAATCTTTGTAGTTCTATTCCCTCGATATAATTTATATTCAAAATAAAGACATACTTCGCTGATAACTGGTTCATCATTGTTTCGTAAAGACGCAATTTGAATGGCGGTGATTAAGTTTTCTTTGGCGTCTGTACGTAAATCTCCAATCGGTAATTGCGAACCGGTAAAAATTACGGGTTTCGATAAATTTTCAAGCATAAAACTCAATGCCGAAGCCGAATAGGACATCGTATCCGAACCATGAAGCACAACAAACCCATCAAATGAAATATAGTTATCCTCAATAATGATCGCAATTTTAGCCCATTTTTCAGGATTCATATTCGAGGAATCAATTGGATTTTCGAAAGAAATGGTTTCGATTTCACAATCCAATTGTTTCAACTCCGGAATGCGCTGTAATAATTTACTAAAATTGAAGGCCGTGAGCGCTCCCGTCTCAAAATCTTTCCTCATACCGATGGTTCCACCGGTGTAGATTAAAAGTATTTTGGCTTTATACAACATCGTGGTATTTTAATTTATTGACAACCGGATTCGCATACATAGCCAGAAAACCGTCTAAGGCAATTGGATTATCATGATCTATCCGCATTTCAAGTCTGCGTTCGAATAATGATTTTTCATTTTCGGTATACAAATGCGAAAAGCGATTGGTCTTGTTTACAATGTCATAAGCAATAAAATTCGTAGGCCACAATTTATAATTGCTCAATATGGCATCGTCAATCACTTGTGCCAATGCTAATATTTGCTTGTTGCAATTACCATTCTCGGAGCTTATTGAATCAATTTCAGCGTCTAGAACCTTCCCAACATGGATATGGATTCTTTTTTTCTGACCCAAAGCTCCACTAAGAATCGTCATGAAATCTTCGTTTTTTTCTTTAATGTAAACTTCATTATTGGCTTCAGCCATCAATTGAGGCATTTTTAAAGCATCTGTGGGATCATATTCATACGAAATAGAAACGGGTACAATTTTTATTTTCTTGAAATAATCCATCAAGTTCTTTTCATCAGAACCCATTCCAAGCATTTTCAAAACGCCAGGATTGGTCTCGTCATTGCCGTCTTTTGTTCTTCCTTCGCGTTGAGCAATCCAGACAGAGCGGTTTTCATGCAGCAATAAATTACCAATATATTCCGACAATAACTTTGAACTTTGCAGCATTTCTCTTGGCGTTAAGCCACGTTGCACCAGAAAGTTCCGATTCAGTTTTGCTAACGTATTCAAAAATGCTTTTTTGACTAAATTATCGCCAATTGCTGAAGCAGTCATCACTAAACCATGCTCAAATAAAGCCGTGTTCAACAACGTTGTGTCTAAAAGAATATCGCGATGATTGGATATAAATAAGTAAGAAGTATTAGGTTGTAAGTTTTCAAAACCGCAAGTAGTAAGTCCTTCGGAGCTTTTTTCTAAAACTTTTTGAACCGATTTGTAAATGAAATTACATTGAAAATCACGTATGGAATGTGTTTTTCCGAGTTGTTCTTTCCAAACTTCATCCGCAACTTCCGGGAAAGTGAAATTCATCAATGCTTTCATCATTGGATGATTAACAACATTCTGAAGTGCTTCGTTTATTTCAGAATCATAAAATGGCCGAATAGCGTCAAATTTCTGCATTTTGGTTCTCAGTTTTTGTGTGGGCAAATGAACAAAAAAAATATCAAAATAAGGTGAATTCTAATTTAAATCCCAAAAATAGCTTTCGAATTCTCCGTGGTTATCGCCGCAATTTCATTTGCCGAAAGGCTGTAAATCTGGGCTAGCTTCTCTACTACGTTTAAAATATAGCTGCTTTCATTTCTTTTACCTCGGAAGGGGACTGGCGCTAAGTAGGGAGAATCTGTTTCCAGAACAATGTGTTTAAGATCAATTTGGTTTAGGAACTGGTCGATTTTTCCGTTTTTAAAAGTCACCACACCACCAATGCCCAACTTCATATTATATGAAATTGCTTGTAACGCCTGCTCATAGGTTCCTGAAAAACAATGAAAAATACCAAATAAATCAACTGATTTTTCTTCCTCTAAAATTTCAAAAATTTCGTCGAAAGCTTCTCGGCAATGAATCACAATGGGTAATTTATAGTGTTTCGCCAACTGAATTTGTCTTTTGAAAGCGATTCGTTGCTGTGGCAAATGGGTTTTGTCCCAATACAAATCGATTCCAATTTCGCCTATGGCGTAGAATTTCCTTCTGGCCAATTCGTTTTCTACATGTTGTAATTCTTCGAGATAATTGTCTTTTACATACGTTGGGTGTAAACCCATCATTAAAAAAATAGTATTGGGATGATTTTTCTCCAAATCATACATCGCTTCCGTGCAGGTAGAATCGATTGCGGGAATAAAAAAACGCGAGACACCGGCATCAATGGCGCGTTGTATCATTTCGTTCCGGTCTTGATCAAATTCCTCTGAATATAAATGAGTATGTGTATCGGTGATGGTTATAGTTGCTTTCAAGTGTAAAGTTTAAGAGCACAAAATTACATGAATAAATGTTGTCGAAAAAATGGTTTTAAAAAGATTCGTACAATTCCTTAAGCAACTCCATGTATCTTTGTAAACAGTTAAAAATTACTGAAATAAATTCTGCATAAATGAAGAACCTCCACGATATTCTCAAAAAAGAAAACTACAAAAAAGTAAAATTTAAAATTACTAAAACGCAACATCTTTTGATAAAAGCAAAAATAAATGGTGTGACAGGGAATTTTATTCTTGATACAGGAGCTTCAAACAGTTGTGTGGGATTTGAAAGTGTCGATTTATTTTTATTGGATGCAAAAAAATCAAAGACGAAAGCCGCTGGCGCAGGAGCCACCGGAATGTTTACGCAACTGGCTTTAAAAAATCAATTGCAGCTTGGTTCCTGGAAAAATTCTAATTTCGACCTCGTTATTTTTGATTTGTCTCATGTAAATGAAGCGCTAACGCAACACAAGGCCAAACCTGTTCATGGTATTATTGGCGCTGATATTTTGATGAAAGGAAAGGCGATTGTCGATTATTACAACCATTATTTGTATTTGTTAAAATAGAAAATCCTGTTTAGCACATACTAAACAGGATTCTTTTATATTCTAAAACCTTAGAATTACAATTCAAACGCTTTTTTAGGATTGTTGTCTAACAATAATTCCATTGGGTTTTCTAAAGCTTCTTTCACAGCAACTAAAAATCCAACTGACTCACGACCATCAATAATTCTGTGATCATAAGACAAAGCTACGTACATCATTGGGTGGATTTCCACTTTTCCGTTTACTGCAATTGGACGCTCAATAATGTTGTGCATTCCTAAGATTCCAGATTGTGGAGGATTGATAATTGGCGTACTCAACATACTTCCAAAAACACCACCGTTAGTAATTGTAAAGGTTCCACCAGTCATATCATCAACTGTGATTTGTCCGTCACGTGCTTTAAGCGCTAATCGTTTAATATCTGCTTCAACACCACGGAAAGTTAAGTTTTCCGCATTGCGAACTACGGGAACCATTAATCCTTTTGGTCCTGAAACCGCAATTGAAATATCGCAAAAGTCGAAAGCGATCTTATGATCACCATCCATCATTGAGTTTACATCTGGGAATAATTTTAACGCTCTGGTTACTGCTTTCGTAAAGAAAGACATGTATCCTAAACCAATTCCACCGTGTTTAGCTTTGAATGCATCTTTGTATTCATTACGAATCAAGTTGATTGGCGTCATGTTTACTTCGTTAAAAGTAGTTAACATAGCCGTTTCGTTTTTAGCGGCAACTAATCTCTCAGCCACTTTACGACGCAACATCGATAATTTAGTACGTTCCGATCCACGAGAACCACCTGTAGGAGTTCCCATTGAAGGCACAGCATTTACGGCATCGTCTTTAGTGATTCTTCCGTCTTTTCCCGTTCCGGTTATAGAAGCTGGCGCTATATTTTTTTCGTCTAATATTTTTCTTGCTGCCGGAGATGGAGTTCCTGAAGCATACGTTGCTACTGGAGCTGCCACTACCGGAGCCGCTTTTGGCGCTTCTGCTTTAACTTCAGCTTTTGGCGCTTCAACTGTTTTTGTAGCTTCAGCAACTGGTGCATCTCCAGCTGGTTTTGCTCCGGCAGTATCAATATGACACACTACTGCTCCTACTGCTACTGCATCGCCTTCTTCTGCTTTTAAAGTAATGATTCCGCTGGCTTCTGCTGGCAATTCTAATGTTGCTTTATCAGAATCAACTTCAGCAATTGCTTGGTCTTTTTCTACATAATCTCCGTCTTTTACCAACCAAGTTGCAATTTCAACTTCCTTTATAGATTCCCCTGGTGATGGGACTTTCATTTCTAAAATCATGTTCTATTATTTTAAATTATGAATTTTAAGTTTTAAATTGTTCTCGAACAACCTATGTTTATTGTGTGAACTGTTTTTTAGCCCTGATTGCAGTGAAAATCCTTTTTATTTTTTTTGAAAAATAAAAAGATTGCAACGTAAAGCAGGTTCCTGGCTCCTAAAAATAATTATTTTAGTGAGATTACTTTGCCACGTTCCTAGCAATGACTATCTATATAAATTTTTATCAAAAACCATTCGCAAAGCATCGGCCTGACGGCGTTTTGCTCTTGTATAACTTCCTGCTGCCGGAGCCGCGTATGCTTTTAGTGACGCCAATCTCCATTTTACTAAATCGAAATTCATCAACATAAAGCTGTACGCTCCCATGTTTTTTGGCTCTTCTTGTGCCCAAACATAATCGTCAGCATTTGGATATTTAGCAATAATTTCTTTTAATTGATCCACCGGCAATGGGAATAATTGTTCGATTCTAACGACCGCAACATCATTTCTACCAAGATTTTCTCTTTCGGCAGTAATATCATAATAGAATTTACCAGTACAGAAAACTAGTGTTTTCACCTCGTCTTTATTCACTGTTTGGTCATCGAATGTTTCCTGGAAAGATCCGTTTGCAAATTCTTCAACGGTAGAAACCACTCTTGAATCACGCAACAAACTCTTTGGTGTAAAAACAATAAGCGGTTTACGGAACGTTGTTTTCATTTGTCTTCTCAACAAGTGAAAGAAATTGGCTGGCGTTGTACAATCCGCAACATACATATTATGTCTGGCGCAGAGTTGCAAATAACGCTCCATTCTAGCCGAAGAATGCTCTGCTCCTTGTCCTTCATAACCGTGAGGCAATAGTAAAACGATTCCGTTCTGGTTATTCCATTTGTCTTCTCCACAAGAGATATATTGGTCAATCATAATTTGGGCTCCATTACTGAAATCTCCAAATTGTGCTTCCCAAATGGTTAATGTATTTGGGTTTGCCAAAGCATATCCGTAATCAAATCCTAAAACTCCGTATTCAGATAACAGTGAATTGTAGATATTGAACTTTCCAGTTGTTCCTTCTAAATTACTTAGTAAAGTTACTTCTTCTTCTGAATCTTCCACTTTTACAACGGCGTGACGGTGAGAAAATGTTCCGCGCTCCACATCTTGTCCGGAAATACGAACATCGTATCCTTCTTTTAAAAGTGAACCATACGCTAAATGTTCAGCCATAGCCCAATCCAGCTTATTCGTTTCGAAAAACATTGTTTTTCTGTCGTTGATCAGTTTTTGTATTTTGCTGATGAATTTTTTGTCTGAAGGTAAGTTACAAATTACGTTTGCTACCTCAGTAAGTCCTGCCACAGGGAAAGTAGTATCAACTTTTTTTAGCATTTCCACATCAGAAACTTGTTCAAAACCTTTCCATTCATTTTTCATGAACGGTGTGATGATAGTTAAATCTTTTTTACGGGATTCTTCTAAGTTTATCTCCAAGTTTGATTTGTATTCTTGCTCCAATCCTTTTACAAAAGTGGAATCAATTACTCCCTCAGCAAGTAATTTCTCCATATAAATGTCCCTTGGATTTTTGTGCTTGGCAATAATTTTATACAATACCGGTTGGGTAAAACGAGGCTCATCACCTTCGTTATGTCCGTATTTTCTATATCCTAATAAATCTATAAACACATCGCGACCAAATTGCATTCTGTAATCCAATGCAAATGACATTGCGTGAACTACGGCTTCCGCATCATCCGCATTTACGTGTAATACCGGTGAAAGTGTTACTTTGGCAACATCCGTGCAATACGTAGAAGAACGCGCATCAAGGTAATTAGTTGTAAATCCTACTTGATTATTGATTACAATATGAATTGTACCACCGGTTTTATAACCGTCTAGTTGTGCCATTTGCACTATTTCATAAAGAATTCCCTGAGCAGCAATTGCGGCGTCTCCGTGAACGGCGATTGGCAATACTTTTGAGAAATCGTTAGGAAAATATTTGTCTTGTTTTGCTCTTGTGATTCCTTCAATTACTGCACCTACAGTTTCTAGATGCGAAGGATTTGGCGCTAAATTGATATTAATTTTTTTACCAGTACTAGTAACTTTATCAGCTGTAAGTCCTAAATGGTATTTTACGTCTCCGTCGAAATATTCCTGGTCGTAATCTTTACCATCAAACTCTCCAAATATGTCTTGGGTTGATTTGCCAAAAATATTGGCCAAAATATTCAATCGGCCACGATGTGCCATTCCCATTACAAATTGTTCCACTCCTTTTTCAGCTGCTTTTTCTATTAAAGCATCTAAAGCCGGAATGATTGATTCTCCACCTTCCAAAGAAAAACGTTTTTGACCTACATATTTTGTATGCAAGAAGTTTTCAAAAGAAACGGCTTGGTTCAGTTTATTCAGAATTGATTTTTTTTCATCCAAAGAAAATTTAGGCTGATTATCATTGACACCTAACTTTTTCTGAATCCACTCCACTACTTCCGGTTTACGGATATACATATATTCCACCCCAATGTGCTGGCAGTATATTGTATCAAGATGTGTTATGATTTCCTGAAGCGTGCAAGGCTGAATATTAATCACCTTTGCAGCATCAAAAATAGTGTATAAATCTGCGGAGGAAAGTCCGAAATTTGTGATTTCTAACGTTGGTGATGACATACGTCTTTCTCGAACCGGATTCGTTTTAGTAAACAAATGACCGCGAGAGCGATACCCATCTATTAATTTCAATACGTTGAATTCTTTTTGAAGCTTTTCAGAGATCAAACTTACATCCGTATTATTAGAGGCAAAATTCGCTATTTGTTCCACAGGGTTTTCCTCATTGTAAGTTGTCATCCCAAAGTCAAAACCTTGAAAAAAACTTCTCCAACTTGGCTCGACGCTATCTGGATTCTCTAAATATTGATCGTATAATTGTGCGAAAAATTCTGTGTGTGCTGCGTTTAAAAATGAAAACCTATCCATAATATTTAGTGAATATACCTTTTTTGTTAAAATAGTCTTGCAAAAGTACGATAATACAATAAATTTATAATTTAATTTAAGATACTTTTACATTGAATATTGTTAAAAAACTAAAACTTATGACTAAGAATTGCTTTTTGAAGGAATCCAAATCATTTTTCACACTAATTGCCGTTTTTTTTTCATGTTGCTTATTTGCACAACAAGATGATTTGCAATCAGAAACGGAGAATGAATTTTGGAGAAATGTCCAATTTGGAGGCGGAATTGGTTTAGGATTTGGTTCCGGTTATACTGATATCTCTTTGGCGCCCAGTGCTATTTATAATTTCAATAAATACGTGGCTTTTGGTGTTGGTGCGCAATATAAATACTTAAAGCAAAAGGATTATTACGCTTCGCATTTGTATGGGGGAAGTTTAATCGGATTGTTAAATCCAATAAATCAAATCCAACTTTCGGCTGAACTCGAACAATTAAGAGTCAATGTAAATTTGGATGGGTCCAATAGCAATTCACAAGATTATTGGAATACCGGATTATTTATTGGTGCCGGTTACCGATCCGGAAATGCGACAATTGGCGCCCGTTATAATGTTTTGAACGATAAAAACAATATTTACGGCAGTGCCTTTATGCCATTCTTCAGAATGTATTTTTAATTATCTGCTATGAAAAAAACCTTTCAATTATTCTGTATATTGTTTGTAAGTTACAGTTTTGCTCAAAATAATATATTACAATCTGGCCCTATGGTGGGTTATTGCGAAATGACGGAGGCGGTGATTTGGCTTCAAACCAACAGAAAAGCTTCGGTGAAAATAGCTTATTTTGCCCTTGACAATCCTAGCAAAATTTTCTATTCTGAGGTCTATTCGTCTTCAAAAGAAGTTGGCTTCACGCACCATATTATTTTAGATCAATTAAGTCCCGGAAAAAAATATAAGTATGAGGTTCTCATAAATGACAAAAAAATCATGTTGCCATACGAAACTTCTTTTTCATCAAAAAAATTATGGGAGTGGCGCGAAGATGCTCCTGATTTTACAGTAGCAATTGGGAGTTGTTCCTATTTTAACGAAACTCCTTTGGACAGACCGGGAAAAGCCTATGGAAGTGAGTATGGAATTTTTGAAAGTATTGCCAAAAAAAATCCAGAAATTATGATATGGAGTGGCGACAATATTTATCTCAGAGAAGCGGATTGGGATAGTAAAACTGGGATTTATCATCGCTATACTCATTCAAGGTCAATAAAAGAAATACAGCCTTTGCTGGCAAAAACACAGAATTTTGCCATTTGGGATGACCATGATTTTGGTCCGGATGATAGCGATGGCAGTTTTTACAACAAATTTCTGACTCAAAAAGCGTTTAAAGATTTCTGGGCAAATAAAAGTTACGGCATGAATTCAGCGCAAAACGAAGGTATTTATTCGACCTTTAGCTGGGGTGACGCTCAATTCTTTTTATTGGATGACCGGTTTTTCAAAACTCCAAACAACAGAATCACCGGCGAAAGAACAGTTTTAGGAAACACACAATTAGAATGGCTGATTAATGCCTTAAGCTTTTCCAAAGCCAGTTTTAAAATAATTGTAATTGGCGGGCAAGTATTAAATTCAGTGGCAGAAAAAGAAAACTACAGCAATTATCCTAAAGAGAAAGAACGATTGTTAAAAGAAATTCTTGATAATAAAATAAAGGGCATTCTGTTTATAAGCGGTGACCGACATTTTACTGAATTCTCTGAGGTTCCTCGAGACAATACCTATCCGTTATACGACTGGACTGTTTCGCCGTTAACTTCTGGCGTTGCATCTGAAAATATCTTAAAGGAAAACAACATTTACAGAATAAAAGGCAGTTTGATTGCGCAACATAATTTTGGAACCCTTTCTTTTTTAGGTTCAAAAGAAAATCGCCAAATGAAATTAACTGTTTTTGATACTGCAGGAATTGAATTATGGAATAAAACAATCTCAAAAAAAGACTTACAATAACTAATACTTGTTCCTAAACCACACTTTTTGCCATTCTCTTTTTAGAATTAAAAAAGATACCTGTTCGGCAAGAACTACTAAATCTGATCCGTCCAGTTTTTTTATTTCTTCTTCAGAAACATCAATTATGTAAAGTAAATTGAGGTATTCGGCAAACTTGTATTGAATGAGTCGATAGATTTTTTCATGCAATAGCAACTTCAATTCGTCAGGTGTACTATTCAAAGAACAATCAATTGCTTCGTTAGCGAGATTGAAATCCTTATTCATTTGTTCGATTAATTTCAAATATAAGTTTTCGCCTTCTGCTTCAGTAAGTAGTAAATCGGTATTTTTTGGAACTATAAACATATCTTTAAAATTTCAATGGCAATATCAATAGCAATTTTCAATATTGTTGTTATGGTACAATTTACTTTTTGTTAATTTTAAATATCAACTTTCAAAGTCAACGTTGCTATTGATTTTTGAAATTGAAATTGAATTACACTTTCCTTCCCATTAAATTTTCACCAAAAGCTTTCAGCATTTCTTTTTTATCGGTACCAATATTCATTTTATCTAAAGTACGGAAAGCCTTCAAAGTAAAATCCTGAATCGCATCCTGCGTTGCCTTTGACGCACCAGAACTATTAAAAAGCACTTTCACTCTCTCTATTTTATTGGTATTATCTTCAGGCTGAACTGAAAACAAGCTTCTCAATTCTTTTGCTTCCTCATCTTTTGAAAAATCAACTGCTTTGAGATATAAATATGTTTTTTTGTTTTCGATGATATCTCCTCCTACTTGTTTTCCAAAGGTTTCTGGATTTCCAAAAGCATCTAGAAAATCATCCTGTAATTGAAAAGCCAACCCTAAATTGAGTCCGAAATCATAAATCAAATTTGCGTTTTCTTCAGAGGTCTCCGCAATAATTGCCCCCATTTTCATGGCTGCAGCTACTAAAACAGCAGTTTTATATTCAATCATTTTCAAGTATTCCGAAATAGTAACATCATTACGCTCTTCAAAATCAACATCCCATTGTTGACCTTCACAAACTTGGAGTGCAGTTTTGCTGAAGAGTTTAGCTAAAGCTTTAAAAATAATTGGTTCGTACTGTTCGAAATATTGGTATGCTAAAATCAGCATTGCATCACCCGATAAAATCCCCGTGTTCAAATTCCATTTTTCATGAACCGTTTCATGCCCTCTTCGCAAAGGCGCATCATCCATAATATCATCATGTACCAGCGAAAAATTATGAAAAACCTCAACAGCCAAAGCCGCCGGTAACGCTTTTTTATAATCTGCGTCAAAAACCTCAGCACTCATTAATGTAAGTACTGGACGCATTCGTTTACCGCCAAGATCTAATATATAATGTATAGGCTCATATAAATTTCTAGGTTCTTTGGTTTCATATTGTGATTGCAAATAATCCGAAAGGAACTCCTGATACTGGTAAATAGAATGCATAAAATAAATTTTTTGGCTAATTTACAGTATTCAATTTGCATTACAAACTCCGTTTCATTATCAAATGTTAAATAAATCAAAATACGTTGGAAACTATTTTGGTATTCAAAGTTTCCATCTTACATTTGCAGTCGAATTTAACCGTTCAAAGCCTAACAGAATTTTTTGAGCGGTTGTACGAATCGATTAAATTTTTAATACACCCGAGAATTATGAAAACTAAATGGACAATTGACTCGAATCAATCTGATGTTCTGATTAAAATGAGACACTCTATAATTGCTTATTTAGCGGGTACAATCAACAAATTCAGCGGACACATAGACATAGAAAATAATGAAATTGAAGACGCATCGATTGAGTTTTCTTTGGATGTAAACAACAAAGACACTAAACTGGAACAAATTGACACGCATTTAAAAATTAATGATTTATTTAATGTCAACGAATATCCAATCATCAGCTTTAAGTCGACTTCATTCGAAAAAGTAAATAAGAATATCAATTTTTTAAAAGGAAATCTGACTATCAAAAACATTACTAAAGCAGTTGAACTAGATGCGGAATTCATTGGAATCAATGCTTACAATGGGGATCAAAAGGCAGGATTTGAAATAACCGGAAAAATTAACCGTAAAGATTTTGGGCTAACCTTTAATTCATTCACTCAAACTAGCGGATTAGCTCTGGGTCAGGATATTAAACTGATTGCCAATTTAGAATTTACCGTTTAAAACTTCAACCGTAGTCGAATGTTAAATAATTACAAAATTAATGGAAACTATTTCAGTGCTAATAGTTTCCTTTGTACATTTGTACTCCATTTTCAAACTTAATTAATTGATTTAAAGCATAATAAACTATTTCAGATTACAAAAAATGAAAGAAAAAATTATAAATAAAGCAAAAGATATGTTTTTGAAACTAGGTTTCAAAAGCATCACTATGGATGATATTGCTGGTGAAATGTGTATTTCAAAAAAAACAATTTATAAATATTTTGCCAACAAAGAATTGTTGATACAAGAAAGCACACAAGTGCTTCACAAGGAAGTTCATGAAATTATCACCGAAATTATTTCTAGAAACTACAATGCTATTGAGGAAAACTTCCAGATTAGGAAAATGTTTGCCGATATGTTTAAATCAACTGATACTTCCCCAATTTATCAACTGAAGAAACATTATCCGGAAGTTTACGAAACGGTTTTAGAGTATCAAGTTCAAGAATGTGAAAGCTGTTTCAAGCAAAATATCGAAAAAGGAATTGCTCAGGGCTTGTACAGAAAAAACCTAAATATTGAAGCCTACATCAAACTTTATTATGCATTGATTTTTAGCATAAACGAAAACACCCGCTCTGAAAGAGAGGCTTTTGCACTAGAAATGGAGGCTTTAGAATACCACACTCGAGCAATGGCAACAGAAAAAGGAATTGCCGAACTAGAAAAAAACTTACTTAATCCAATTACATAATAATGAAAAAAACAGTTCTATTAATAATTTTGACATTTGCGCTTGGTGCCAATGCACAAAATGTAAAATCGCTTACACTGAAAGAAGCTATCAATTACGCTTTAGAGAATAAAGCCGATGCTAAAAAAGCAAAACTGAAAGTGGAAAACAGCGAATACCAAATTCAGGAAGTACGCTCCAGAGCTTTACCACAAATTTCAGCTAACGGTAATCTGACTTACAACCCTGTTTTACAGACAACTGTAATTGATGGAGCAAATTTTGGTCAACCAGGAAGTACTATTCAAGCTAATTTTGGTCAAAAATGGATTTCAACTGCTGGCGTTTCTGTGACACAAGCGTTATTTGACCAATCCGTTTTTACCGGCTTGAAAGCAGCGAAATCTACCAGAGAATTTTATCAAATCAATGAACAACTAACCGAAGAACAAGTAATTGAGCGCGTGGCCAATAATTATTATCAGGTGTATGTGCAAAGACAAAAACTTACAGTCATTGATAGTACATATAAAAATACTACCAAAGTAAGAAACATAATTAAAGGACAATTTGACAACGGATTAGCTAAAAAAATTGATTTGGATCGAATTTTAGTTAAAATTTCAAACATCAATACGCAACGCCAACAAGTGTTGAACGCAGTCCAAATCCAAGAAAACGCGTTGAAATTCTACATGGGAATGCCAATAGAAACTCAAATCGTGATTCCTAATACTGCTTTCGAAGTGAGTCCGCAATCATTGTCTGAAGTTCCGAACACGTCAAACAGAACAGAATATTTGCTTTTGAAAAAACAAGAACAATTGTTGACTTATCAAAAAAAGGCTGTTGAAGCTGGTTATTACCCAACAGTATCATTGAGCGCCGGGTACAATTATATTGGTCAAGGTCCTGTAATGCCTATTGGAGGAAAACCGGCTGATGGCGTATATTGGTCAGATTTCTCCTCAATTGGTTTAAATTTAAAAGTGCCTATTTTTACTGGATTTGGTACCCGTGCTAAAGTAAGACAAGCTGATATCGATTTACAATCCATAAAAGAAGATCTAAACGATACAAAATTATCCCTTGACCTGGCTTTCGCCAATGCAAAAACTCAAATCGACAATAGCCTAACTATCATTAACAATCAAAGAGAAAATGCGCAATTAGCCAAAGAGGTTTTAGATAACACCAGAAACAATTACATTCAAGGATTAGCTTCTTTAACTGATTTATTAGATGCTGAAAACTCATTGACTGAAGCGCAAAACAACTACACATCAGCCATATTAGACTATAAGCTGGCAGAAATACAATTAATCAAATCAAAAGGAGAATTAAAATCACTTATAAATAACTAAAAAAAATGAAAAAAAACATACTAATCGTTGTAGCAATCGTAGCCACTTTAGGCGTGATCGGATATGTATTGATGAATAACAAAAAAGAAAACGAAGCTAAAACTGCTATTGTCGCAGAGAAAAATGCCAGAATTTCTGTTAAAGTTGCAACGGTAAAAACTGAAGAAGTTTCGCTCGATTTCTCTGCCAATGGAAATTTCGCACCACTACAAGAATTAAGTTTTTCTGCTGAGAAATCAGGAAGAGTAGTTCGCGTTTTAGTTGATGAAGGCGACAAAGTGCGCATTGGTCAAACGTTAGCAATTGTAAGAAG
Organism: Flavobacterium xueshanense; assembly: GCF_900112975.1. GTDB lineage: Bacteria > Bacteroidota > Bacteroidia > Flavobacteriales > Flavobacteriaceae > Flavobacterium > Flavobacterium xueshanense. Next base: position 91,968 of record NZ_FONQ01000002.1, read on the forward strand.
CGAACAAATTACGGCTGACTTACAAACGGCACAAGCTTCTTATCAAAATGCTTTGACCGATTACGGTCGTTTTGAAAATGCTTTTAAAACGGGTGGTGTCACAAAACAACAATTAGACCAAGCGAAATTGAATTTAGTAACTTCAAAATCAAGATTGCAACAAGCGAAAGTAAATATTGGTGATACCAATATCAAGGCGACAATAAACGGAATTGTAAACAAGAAATATATTGAACCGGGATCTGTTCTTGGTGCCGGAACACAAATGTTTGACATTGTAAATGTTTCAAAATTGAAATTGAAAGTCAACGTCAATGAAAATCAGGTTGCAGGTTTAAAATTAGGCAATACGATTACCGTAAAAGCAAGCGTGTATCCTGATGCTACCTTCTCCGGAAAAATTTCGTTCATCGCTCCAAAAGCGGACGCAAGTTTGAACTTTCCGGTAGAAATAGAAATTGCTAATAATGCTGCAAATGATTTGAAAGCCGGTATGTACGGAACTGCCGAATTTTCTGCAAATCAAGGAAAAAAATCTTTGATGATCGTTCCTAGAAATGCTTTTGTAGGAAGTGTGAGCAGCAATGAAATATTTGTAATCGAAAACGGAACTGCTAAACTGAAAACGGTTACAGCCGGAAGAATTCTTGGTGATAAAGTAGAAATTTTAAACGGGCTTTCAGAAGGCGAAACTGTAATTGTTACCGGTCAAATCAACCTTCAGGACGGATCTAAAGTGGATGTTATAAAATAAGTCGAAAAGTCGAAAGTCTTAAAGAAATCGCTTCAAGCCTAAAGCTTTCAGACACAAAATATAAATATATGAAATTAGCAGAAATATCCATAAAACGTCCTTCATTAGTCATCGTACTATTTACGATACTAACTTTAGGAGGACTGTTCAGTTACAGCCAATTGGGCTACGAATTAATTCCAAAATTCGAAACCAATGTAATTACTGTTGCCACTATCTACCCTGGAGCGTCTCCAAGTGAAATAGAAAACACGGTAACAAAAAAAATTGAAGATGCCGTTGCTTCATTAGAAAACATCAAAAAATTAGATTCTAAATCATACGAAAGTTTGTCTACGGTTTCTATCACTTTGAATTCCGGTGCCAATGTTGACATTTCAATGAATGATGCGCAACGAAAAATAAACTCCATCATCAGCGAATTGCCGGACGATGCTGAAGCGCCTTCTTTGACTAAATTCTCCCTAAGCGATTTACCAATTATGACTATTGGTGCCAACGGAAAAATGGATGAAGCCGCTTTTTATGACTTAATAGATAAAAAAATAGCTCCTGTACTTTCTCGTGTAGCCGGTGTGGCGCAAGTAAATATCATTGGTGGACAGGAAAGAGAAATTCAAGTCAATCTTGATGCAGTAAAAATGCAAGGATACGGACTTTCTGTTCCGCAGGTACAACAAAATATTTTAACTTCCAATCTTGACTTTCCAACAGGAAATATTCAAACAAGAGAACAAAAAATCTTAATTCGTTTAGCTGGAAAATACAAAAATGTTGAAGAACTAAAAAACTTGGTAGTGTCCTCAAAAAACGGAATTCAAGTTCGTTTAGGCGATATTGCTGATGTTCAGGATACGCAAAAAATCACTGAAAAAATAGCCCGTGTCGATCAAAAAAGTGCGATTATTTTACAAATTGTAAAACAATCTGATGCAAATGCAGTTGCTGTAAGTGAGGAATTATTAAAAGCAATTACTGCTCTTGAAAACGATTATAAAACCACTCAACTTAAGCTGGAAGTTGCAAAAGACAGTACGGTTTTCACACTGGAAGCAGCTGACTCTGTAGTACACGATTTGCTGATAGCAGTGTTCTTGGTGGCTTTTGTAATGTTGTTTTTCTTGCATAGTATTAGAAATTCATTGATTGTAATGGTTTCTATACCTGCTTCATTGATTGCAACTTTTATTGGAATATACTTATTGGGTTACACGCTGAATTTAATGAGTTTACTGGGATTATCACTTGTTGTTGGTATTCTTGTGGATGATGCAATTGTGGTTTTGGAAAACATTTACCGACACATGGAAATGGGAAAAAGCCGAATTCGAGCTTCCTATGATGGAACCGCAGAAATTGGCGGGACAGTAACCTCAATCACATTAGTAATCGTTGTTGTGTTTTTACCAATTGCAATGAGCTCCGGATTGGTTTCTAATATTATTACACAATTTTGTGTGACCGTAATTATATCAACGTTGTTCTCTTTGTTGGCTTCCTTTACCATTATTCCTTGGTTATCTTCCCGTTACGGAAAATTAGAACATATTGAGGGTAAAAATGTTTTTGGAAGAGTTATTCTTGGATTTGAAAGTTACTTAACCCGATTTATCAACTGGATTTCTGGTTTATTGACTTGGTGTTTGGACCATTACAAAACTACTCTGGCAATTGTTCTGTTCATTTTCTTTAGTTCTATCGCGCTTGTGCCGGCAGGATTTATTGGTGGAGAATTTTTTGCCGCATCAGATAGTGGTGAGTTTTTAGTTCAAATTGAAATGCCAAAAGACGCTTCATTGGAACAAACCAATTTCATGACTCAAAAAGCAGAAGCTTTCTTGGAAAAAGAAGAATATGTGAAAAGTCAAATTACAACCGTGGGTCAAACCAGTGAAGGTTTAGGAGCATCACAAGCTACCGCATACAAATCAGAGATTGACGTCAAAATGATCGAGCAAAAAGACCGTTCTGATGAAGCCTCAGTATACGCTGCGAAAATAAAACGTAAACTGGAAAAAGTACTGGTTGGTGCAAAAGTAAAAACCGTCCCTGTGGGTCTTTTAGGAACTGCCGAAGACGCGACATTAGGATTAATCGTAACCGGTTCATCTCTTGAAAGCGCCATGGCTTTCGCCAAAAAAGCCGAAGCTGAATTGTATAAAATTCCTGGTGCTACAGAAATTAGATTATCTGTAGAAGATGGAAACCCAGAAATAAATGTACAAGTTGACAGAGATAAAATGGCGGCTTTGGGATTAAGTTTACAAACTGTAGGTATGACCATGCAAACTGCGTACAGCGGAAACACTGACGGAAAATTCAGAGCTGGTGAATATGAATATGATATCAACATCAAATACAACGCTTTTGACAGAAAGAGTATTAATGATGTGAGCAACTTGATTTTCATTAATGAAAGAGGCGAACAAATCAAATTATCACAATTCGCCACTGTAAAAGAAGGTTCTGGACCCAGCCAGTTAGAACGTAGAGATAAAACGGCATCGGTTACGGTAAAAGGACAAAACGTAGGAGTTCCGGCAGGAACAATTGTCGCGCAATGGCAAGAAAAAATAGACCAAATCAAGAAACCAACTGGTGTAAACTACATTTGGGGTGGAGATCAGGAAAACCAGTCCGAAGGTTTTGGAACATTAGGAATTGCTTTACTGGCCGCTATTATCTTAGTTTACCTTGTAATGGTTGGATTGTACGACAGTTTTGCTCACCCGTTTGTGGTATTGTTTGCTATTCCGCTTTCGTTTATTGGAGCACTATTGGCTTTGGCTTTAACCAATAATACGCTGAATATCTTTACAATTCTAGGTCTGATTATGTTAATTGGTTTAGTATGTAAAAATGCGATTATGCTTGTGGATTACACCAATCAGCGAAGAGCAGCTGGTGAAACTATAAGAACCGCATTGATTCAGGCGAATCATGCACGTCTTCGTCCAATTTTGATGACCACTATTGCGATGGTATTTGGTATGGTGCCAATTGCACTTGCAAGTGGAGCCGGTGCGGAATGGAAAAATGGATTGGCGTGGGTTATTATCGGAGGATTGATTTCGTCCCTATTTTTAACCTTAATTATTGTTCCGGTAATTTATGAAATCATGGAGAAATTAATTGCTAAATTCAGTAAAGGAGAAAAAGTTGATTACCAAGCTGAAATGGTTGCTGATTATAACCATATTGAACTAAGTGAGGATGGTTTTAATCCAAAACATACCGTTTAAACAGTAATCAATTTAAAATAAAACAAGGGCTTCCAATAGTATTGGAAGCCCTTGTTTTTAATGGTATTTAATTAAAAGCAAAAGATTTAACTAAAACTTCTTACTCACATCTATCCCAATTCTCCAAATGATCAATTGGTTTTCTTTGATGCCTTTTATCGGAGCATAATTGGAATTTTCAGGCATGAGATAAAAACAATCTTTCTCGACTTGCCCACGTTTTACGGTAAATTTTCCTTCAATAACACAAATCGCCACTTAATTGTTTTTCGGTTCCAAACTTCTTTTCGCACTCAGAACATAGTTGTCATTGCTCCCATAGCAGTACTGATATTTCCTATAACTACTGTAAAAAGTAACCAACGGATTTTCACTAAGTTTTTTGATCAAATTAATGATGGCTATTTTAATAGCGTTATTGCATTGCTAACACCCCAAAAAAAACGTATCAAATCCAACAGAAAACATGTTAAAAAATCTTAACATTTGCCTTTGAATAAAATTATTTTTCGCTATTTTTAAAATATAAAGTACTGTATTTAAACGTTTTAAATTTAAAAAGAAATCTTCAATTTAAAAACACAACATCTTGATTCAAAAGTTTGGCATACTACTTGGATATTGCTTATCAAATAAAACAAAAAAGCGAAAGCCGAAAAGCTCAAGAGTAGGCAAAATTCAAAATAGATGTATCATGAAAAAAATTACCTTTTTAGTAGCTAGTATCTTCGTATTTGGAGGTAATGTAGCGACAGCCACAGAAAAAATAGATTTTTCTGTAGAAAGAAGATCTGCAGTAGATTTTAGAGATGCCGACCCGATTGTGTTCATAGAAAGAGGAATTGAGTTCTTCGTGTTTCATGACGGACAATTTGATTTTAATACACGTCCTTCAATCAGTTCAAATGACGGTATGTATTATAAAATGGGTAAAAAAAACGGTTTCAATACAACATACGGTGCGCCCTCAAATAGCAGGAACGGAAATTATGGCGTAAAAGTAGAACACGACAATTTGGGCAGAGTAAGACGTATTGGAAATGTGTTTATCAACTATGACTCAAATGATAGAATAAAACGAGTAGGTTCTGTCTACATGACATACAACCGTTATGCGTTGGAACAAGTAGGCGGATTACAAATTATCTACAACCGTCGTGGTCAAATTGTTGATATGGTTGGAACTGTAAAAGGTGGCAGAGGATATCAATATGCCCAAAACAACAGTTACGACAACGATTATGATTATGATCATAACCAAAACTCCAATGATCAAGAGCACTACTATTATAAAAACAATGGTACGAAAGCCAAAATTGAAGACACTAAAGTATCCAATAATACTGCAATTGTAATAAACAGAAGATGATTGTTTGGTTTGGATGATTGGTTTGAAAAATCCCGTTGGTATTCGTATCAGCGGATTTTTTGTTTGAACAATTGAGAACTACTAAAGATTCCCAATAATCTTGTCCATAACCCAGCTTGTATGCGATCCTGTTAAACCCGTGGAAGGATGCTTACTATTCCCCAAAAGGTCTTCTCGCATTTGCTTTACATGATACATCTGAATATTTTCAGGATGTTCAATAAATAATTCCGTTTGCCCCAGTTCGTTAGAAAGCAGTATCGGTTCATTTTCAAATACAGAAAACGTTATTTTTCCTTTGCTCCCAAAAATCTCCACTTTATCTTCCCGTTCATAGCAACCAAAATTCCAACTTCCAGAACCCGTAATTCCAGAGTCATGAACCCAGCACGCAGTCACGGCATCTTTAGCAGAATACAATCCTTGCTGATTGAGACTAAAACCAGAAACCTCTTTTATATTTCCTAAAAAATGAATAAACAAATCCAGCCCATGACTCGCTAAATCATCAAAATAACCGCCTGTAGCAATAGCGGCATCGGTTCGCCAATTATAATCTCCGGATACATCTGTAGAATTTGCCGGTTTACTCAAATGCCATCTTATGTGTCTGATTTCACCAATGCTATTGGTATCAAGCCAAGTTTTAATCTGTTCAAAACGAGGTAAAGTACGTCTGTAATAAGCAACAAACAAAGGAATGTTTTTTGTGGCAAAAGCATTATGAATTGCTAGACAATCTTTATAGTTTGGCGCCAAAGGTTTTTCGATACAGCATATTTTTCCGGCTGCTGCTACCTTGAGTCCGTAAAATTTATGGACATCCGGAGGCGTGGCAATGTAAATCGCATCGATTTCAGGATCATCAATCAAATCATCAGCATTGGTGTAATACGTACTTATTCCGTGTCTTTTAGCATAATCTGCGGCTTTTACCGCATCTCTTCGCATTACTGCTACCACCTCAAAGCCATCCGTTTTCTGGTATGCAGGACCACTTTTCAGTTCGGTAACAGCACCACATCCCAATATTCCCCAACGAATTACTCCTGTACGTTCACTCATAATAAATAATTTTTCATTACTTCTGACGATTGTGCGCGACTGTAAATGTTTCGCAAAATAATTAAACCATTCAGACATTGAGTTTCATTTAGATATAACGCTTCATGGAACTTAGTTTCTGAATGGTTTGAAATTTTATTTTTAATCACATCCATCGATTCCACAACTCTTGCCATCAGTAGCTTTCAATACTGTAAGCTTTGAAACAAATTTGCCTTCTTCCCATACTTTTTCCAATGTATTCACAAATGTTTCTACATGTTGAGCCCCAGAAACGGAATATTTGTTATCGAAAACAAAAAAAGGAACCCCTTGAACACCGATCGCTTGCGCCTCTTTAATGTCCTCTTGCACTTCATTTGCGTAGGCATCAGAATTTAGCACTTCATCAATAGCTTCGGCATTTAGTCCTGCCACCAGTCCTAACGCTTTCAAAGTATTCAAATCATTAACGTTCTTACCATCGGTCAAATAGGCTTTAAACAATAATTCTTCTAAGTCATTGGCCAGATTGTGTTTTTTAGCCAAATGCAACAGTCGGTGCGCATTCAAAGAATTGGCCAAAATAGATTTCTCGAAATGAAAATCCAATCCTGAATTTTTAGCATTTTCGGTCATACTGTCCAGCATATTTTGAGCCCAATCACTATCTTTTCTGTATTTTTCTGCCAGATGTTCTACCATATTATTCTCCGGAGACGCTATGAAACCGGCGTCTAACTGAAAACTTTTCCATTCAATTTCAACAGCATCTTTATGTTCAAAGAGCGCTAAAGCACCTTCTATCCTCCTTTTTCCTATGTAACAATATGGACACATAATATCCGACCAGATTTGTATTTTTAATGTATTTCCCATGTTTTTAAATTTAGTAAAAGATTAAATCATTTGTATACAAAAATAATCAATTCAGTTTTGAGATTTTTGAGTTTTAATATTTAATTATATATAACTGAATAGTAAATATTTATTTGAATCACAAAAGCGCTTTTAAACCAAAAAAACCACCAAAATTGCTTTTGATGGTTTCCGATATATTTTTAAAACTTTGGTCTAAGCCAACAAATCCAAAACTAAAGAAGGAAATAACCCTAATGCGATATTCAATACAATCGCTACAACTGCTACCGCATAAATTAAGAATGGTTTTCCTGTTCGTTCTTCATTTGATTCTTTAGTATACATCGCCAAAATCAATTTGAAGTAGTATCCAACGCTTATAATAGAATTCACAACTGCAACAATCACTAAAGCTAAATAACCCGTTTGAATCACTTCGTTGAACAAAACCAACTTAGCAAAGAAACCAGCGAAAATTGGAATACCAGCCATAGAAAGTAAAGCCGCTGTAAGAATAGCTGCTAACAACGGATTGGTTTTTCCCAGTCCGTGGAAGTTAGTAATATCTTCGTTATTTCTATTTTTACAAACGTATAAAATCACACTAAAAGCAGCGATACCAGATAAAGAATAAGCGGAGGCATAATACAACAAACTTCCTGCAGAAGTGGATAAACTTAATAAAGTCATTAACATAAAACCAGCATGAGAAACTCCTGAAAAGGCCAACATTCGTTTCACATTCGTTTGTCTCAAAGCCATAATATTTCCAACTGTCATTGAAGCCATAGAAAGGACAACAACAACTATTTTGAATGCTTCAGAAATATCAGCATTCATAACCGATAATAATTTGTATAATGTTGCCATCGCAACTACTTTTGCTAAGGTGCTCATTAATGCTGTTGTCAAAGCAGGAGAACCTTCATAAACGTCCGGTGCCCAAAAATGAAAAGGAACTGCAGCAATTTTAAACAACATCCCAATCGTTACCAATACAATCCCAATTGGAAACCAAATTGGTAATTCAGCAGACTGCGATAATTCACTGATTTCGGTAACATCAAAACTTCCCATCGCTCCGTAAATTAAACAGATACCAAACAAAATAATTCCCGAAGCAAAAGATCCCATAAGAAAATACTTCATTCCCGCTTCGTTACTTTTTAAGTTCATACGGTCACTTGCCGCAAGAATGTAAAGTGATATTGATAATACTTCGATTCCTAAAAAGAACATCGCCAAGTTTCCAAAAGAGACCATTGCAACCGATCCCGCTAATAAGAAAACTTTTATGGCAATAAAATCTGATATTTTTGATTGGTGATTTTCGTAAAAATTATGACTTAAAGCCACCAAGAAAATAGTAAGTATGATAAACAAACCAGAAAATGTAGTTGAAAATTTACTTACAACAATCATGTTATTATAGTAACTTTCTGTCGAATTAAATTCAGAGATGGTTAGGCCAAGAACACCTAACAATCCGATGATTGTTATAGGCACAATGGCTTTTCTTAAATTAAAAATTTCAAATAAAAGGCATAAAACACCTAATCCTATTATAGCTATTAATGTATTCATTGTTTTATTTGACTAGTTAATTCTATTAATTTGAGTTAAAATTTCTTGAAGACTTGGTGTGATCAAATCTATAATTGGTTTTGGATACATTCCAAAAAAGAATAAAACGGCAATTATTATTACTAAAGTTGTTCCTTCGCCGAAAGTTACATCTGCAAATATTTTTGTATTGGTTTCGCCCAACATCGCGTGTTGAAACATTTTCAACATATAATACGCTCCTAAGATTATGGTTGTTCCTCCTAAAATCGCAAACCAAATATTAATTTGAGATAAGCTGTATAAAACGGTAAATTCTCCAACAAAGTTAAAAGTAGAAGGCAACGCTACCGAAGCCAAAACCAAGATTAAAAACATGGAAGTGAATTTTGGTGTCTGGGAACGAATACCACCCATTTCAGCAATTGCTCTGGTTTCATATCTTCTGAAGATAATCTCAGCAACAAAGAACAATCCAACAACTACAAAACCGTGAGCGATCATTTGTAAAACAGCTCCACGCAATCCGTCTAATGTTAATGTATACGCTCCAGCTGCAATTAAACCAACGTGTGCCAATGAAGAATACGCTAATAATTTCTTTAAATCCTTTTGTCTCAAAGCAACGATCGACCCATATATTACACCAGCTATACCTAAACCAATAAATATAAACATGTATTCTTTAGCAGCAAGCGGCGCCAATGGCAATTGCCAACGGATGACGCTGTACAATCCCATTTTTAGCATAATACCAGATAAAAGCATGGTTCCAACAGTTGGCGCTTTTTGATACACACTAGCCTGCCAAGTATGGAAAGGAATTAATGGGATTTTGATGGCATATGCTAAGAAGAAAGCCAAGAATATCCATAATTGTTCCGTTGCTGATAAATTCAACTTGTATAAATCTTCAATTAGCAAGCTTCCCGCTTTTTGATACAAATAAACAAATGCCACTAACATAAATAAGGATCCTGCAAATGTGTAGATAAAAAATTTAACTACTGCTTTTTTACGTTCTGCAGCATCTCCATTACCCCAAATTAATGCGATAAAGTAAATAGGAATAAGAGATAATTCCCAAAAAATGTAATATAAAAGCCCATCAGATGCCAAGAATGTTCCTGCCATTGCAAATGACATAAACAAGATTAATGCATAAAATGATTTTGAATTTTTATAGTCATTCCCAAAAGAAGAGAAAATAATAATTGGAGTCAAAACTGTAGTCAGTAAAAGCATCGCCATTGATAATCCATCCGCTTTCAATGCAAAAGAAATATTAGGCTGCATAATCCACTGGTTGATGAAACTGATGTTTTCACCTAAATTATAGTGATTTAATAATACAATAGAACAGGCTGCAGCAGCCAGACCAAAGAACAAAGCCACTTTTGAAGCTAATTTATCGCCTGCAAGAAAAGTTGCAAACGCACCAACTAAAAGTATAATTAATATTAGAGATAAATTCATAGTATAAAATTATTGAGCTAAAAATAAATAAGAAACAATGGCACAAAGCCCTAGTACGAAAACCAGAAGATAAAGCCCGATACTTCCGTTTTGAATTTTCTTTCCTTGAAAACTTATTTCATTGGTTACTTTTCCGAATCCAAAAACCAAAGCTGACAAAGTCGTTTCAACATTGTCTCTGAAAAAACGTGACATTACATTAATCGTTTTTACAAAAATAGCATCATAGATTTCATCTACATAATATTTATTGTAAAGCACTTTTGAAAAACCTGTAATTGCAGCATCTTCGCTAGGAACTGCATTTTGTTTGATGTATTTGGCGTAAGCAATACCAATTCCTACTAATCCGCCTACAACGGCAATAGCCATCAAGATATATTCTGTAGTTCCTAAATGGTGTTCTGCGTTTGCTAATTTTGGTAAAATTGGCGTTAAATATTCATTCAACCAACTGTTTCCTGGTAAACTAATCAAACCACCTATTGTTGCCAATATTGCTAAAACAATTAAAGGAAAAGTGATCAAGGAAGGGCTTTCATGTAAATGATGCTTTTGTTCCGCTGTCCCTCTGAACTCTTGAAAGAACGTTAAAAACATTAATCTAAACATATAGAAAGCGGTCATGATAGAAGCAACCGAAGCCACAACCCATAACGGAATGTTAGTATGAAAAGCCACTAATAAGATTTCGTCTTTCGAGAAAAAACCCGAGAATAATGGAACTCCTGAAATTGCTAAAGAAGCAATCAACATCGTTGCAAAGGTAATTGGCATCGCTTTTTTCAAGCCACCCATTTTACGCATGTCTTGTTCCCCATGCAATGCGTGAATCACAGAACCCGAACCTAAGAACAAACAAGCTTTGAAGAAAGCATGTGTGATTACATGAAAAACGGCCACTTCGTAAGCGCCTAAGCCTAAAGCTAAGAACATTAATCCCAATTGAGAAACGGTAGAATAAGCTAATACTTTTTTGATATCATTTTGAACCAATCCAATTGTTGCGGCTACCAAAGCAGTAACGGCTCCAACTATCGCAATTATAGATTGAACATCTGGTGTCAAATCAAACAAGAAATTCAATCTTGTAATCATAAAAATCCCCGCAGTAACCATCGTAGCTGCGTGAATCAATGCAGATACCGGAGTTGGACCCGCCATCGCATCCGGCAACCAAGTATACAATGGAATTTGAGCCGATTTACCACAAGCCCCAATAAATAAAGCAAAAGCAGCAATAGAAAGCCAATACATATTAAGATCAGTTGCACTGGCAATAGCCGTTTTTAAAGTAGCATAATCTAAAGTAGAAAATAAATTTCCAATAATGAAAATTCCAACTAATAATCCTAGATCGCCAATACGATTCATGATAAATGCTTTCTTTGCCGCATCATTAAATTCTTGGTTTTTATACCAAAATCCAATTAACAGATACGAACAAAGACCAACGCCTTCCCAACCAATGAACATCACTAATAAATTACTTCCTATTACCAATGTGATCATAAAAAATACAAACAGATTCAAATACGCAAAGAAGGTATGCATTTTCTCATCGTCATGCATATAGCTGATCGAATACAAATGAATCAAAGAGCCAATCCCGGTCACAAAAAGCAACCACAAAAGCGACAGTTGATCTAAAAGAAAACCGAAACTTACTTTGAAATTACTAATTTGAATCCAATCAAATAAATCAATACTGATCGATTGTTTAGTTTGGTTTATCTGTAAGAAAAAATAAATTGTAACAGCAAAAGAAATCGCAACAGAAAGCGTTCCGATAATTCCAGAAATAGATTTCCCTAAAGTTTTTCCGAAGAAAACATTTATTAAAAATCCTAAAAAGGGTGCAAATAATAAGACTAAAGCTAAATTGGTATCCATTGAAATTTATCCTTTTAAGTTTTTTAGATTATCGATAGTAATTGAGCCTAAATTTCTAAATATTGAAACTAATATTGCCAATCCAACAGCAACTTCAGCAGCGGCAACTGCCATCGAGAAAAACACAAAAACTTGTCCTTGGGCATCCTGATGATAAGTAGAAAATGCCACGAACAAAAGATTCACTGCATTCAGCATTATTTCGATTGACATAAATACGATAATGGCATTTCGTCTGTACAACACTCCAAAAACGCCAATACAAAAAAGTATTACGCTAAGGAATATGTAGTTTTCAATACCAATTTGGTTTAAAATATTGTTCATATTACTTTTCTAATTTTTCTTTTTTAGACAATAAAACAGTACCGATCATAGCAACCAAAAGCAATATAGAAGCAAATTCAAAAGGAACCATATATTCATTTAGGAGAATCTTACCCAATACTTTTATAGATTGATAATCTTCGCCAGTCGAAGTGTATTCACCAACAATGGGTTTTGAGTTTATAAATATTGTTATCAAAACCAAACATATCAAACAGAAAGAAACAATTGCGCCCAGTCTTGTAATCCTGGGTCTGTAAACCTCCCGTTGCTCATTCAAATTCATTAGCATGATGGTGAATAAAAACAAAATCATAATCGCTCCAGAATAAACAATAACGTGAACCATTGCCAAGAATTGCGCATTCAATAATAGATAATGACCTGCAATCGTAAAGAAACAAATCACTAAATAAATAGCACTGTGTATTGGATTTTTACTGAAAATTGTCAAAAATGCAGTTGACAAAGTTATAGCTGATAATACACAAAATATAATAAGTACTGTAGACATTAGTTAGCGTTTTTAAGTTGAGCGTTTTTCATTGCGATATCTAAAGGCATGACCAATTTGTCTTTTCCAAAAATAAAATCTTCTCTTTCATAACTGGAGGGAACCAATACTTTGGATGTAGTCAGGTAAATAGCGTCTTTTGGACAAGCCTCTTCACACAAACCACAGAAAATACAACGCAACATATTGATCTCATATATCGACGCATATTTTTCTTCTCTGTACAAATGTTTTTCATCTCCTCTGCGCTCTTCAGCTTTCATTGTAATGGCTTCAGCAGGACAGGACAATGCGCATAAACCACAAGCCGTACAGTTTTCACGACCTTGCTCATCCCTTTTCAATTGGTGTTGACCTCGGTAAACAGGACTCATTTCACGAACTTGTTCCGGATATTGAATAGTTACTTTTCTGGTAAACAAATGCTGAATCGTAATTATCAAACCTTTGACAATCGCAATAAGATACATTCTTTCCCAAAAAGTCATCTCCTTGTTAGAGACCAGCTTTTTTCTTCCCGATAAGGATATACTTTCTATTGACATTTTTTATTTTTATTTGAAGCTTAATCCTGCTATTCGTTTCAATCTTTATTGTTTTTCAAAAAAAAAACAATAAAGGATTTCCACTGCTATCAGGGCTAGGCCTTTTCGGTATTAATTAAAATCCTAAATAAGTAGCAATTTCTGCTCTCAAAATTACAATTCCAGTGATGATAATATTAATAATCGCCAATGGAATTAATATCCTCCAACCCAAATGCATCAATTGATCGTATCTGAATCTTGGAATAGTCCAACGAACCCACATATAGAAAAATATGAATCCACACAATTTGATAAACAAAGCAGCAAATCCTAAAATATTGGCAATATTTACTCCCCAATTTTCAACAACCCAACTCATTCCAGGATAATTATAACCTCCAAAGAATAAAACTGCTAAAATCGTAGAAGAAATAAACATATTCGCATATTCAGCAAATAAATAAAATCCCATTTTCATCGATGAATATTCGGTGTGATATCCTCCAATAAGTTCTGTTTCGCATTCCGCTAAGTCAAAAGGAGTTCTGTTTGATTCTGCAAAAGCACAAATTAAAAATATAATAAAAGATAACGGTTGGTAAAACACATTCCAATTCATTCCCGCTTGCTGTTCAGAGATCTCTCTTAAACTCAACGTTCCGGTCATCATCAATAATGCAATTATGGACAATCCCATGGCAATCTCATACGATACCATTTGCGAAGCAGCTCGAACGGCACCAATCAATGAAAATTTATTGTTCGACGCCCAACCACCAATCATAATTCCATAAACACCCACGGAAACAACACCAAAAAAGTATAACAATCCAATGTTTAAATCAGTGGCCTGCAGTAAAATATCTCTTCCAAACAAATGCAGTCTGTCTCCCCAAGGAATTACGGCACTCGTCATTAAAGCAGTACTCATAGCAATTGCCGGGCCTACAAAAAACAAAAATCGGTTCGGAGTGTTTGGCTCAAATTCTTCTTTCGAAAATAATTTTAAACCATCGGCAAGCGGTTGAAACAGTCCAAAAGGACCGGCTCTATTCGGTCCAACACGATCCTGAAGCCAAGCGGCTACTTTTCGTTCAGCCCAAGTGGAATACATTGCCATCAACATTGTCAAAGCAAAAACTGCAACAATAATGACACTTTTTTCTATGATAATTGTACTATCCATTATTACCCAAGCTTTTTTGATTAATGATGTCTTCTTCGGTCAATGGAATTTCGGCCATGCTTATTTTCTTGCGGTCTTCTTCTCTACCTAAAAGGATATGATCTTCGGTAGCGATTTCTACTTTTTGTAATTTTCTGTTGTATTTATTTTGATTGATCACCGAATCTTTTTCGAATGCTCTCGGTCCTTCAATCGTCCAATCTGCAATTTCTTTGTGATCAAAACGACATCCATTACAAATAAATTCATCTACTTCATGATACTCATCTTTTCTTCCTGTTACACGTTGGATTTCGTCACCAAACATCCAAACGGTAGTTTTTCCAGAACAACTAGGGCAATCTCTGTGTGCATTATAAGGCTTGCTAAACCAAACTCTAGATTTAAATCTAAACGTTTTATCTGTTAAAGCGCCTACAGGGCATACGTCAATCATATTTCCAGAAAACTCATTATCAATCGCTTTTGAGATACAAGTCGATATATTCGAATGATCGCCTCTATCCATTACTCCGTGTACCCGATCATCAGTTAATTGATCCGCCACCATTACGCATCGGTAACAAAGAATACAACGGTTCATGTGCAATTGAATATTTGGGCCAATGTTTTCAGGTTCAAATGTTCTTTTCTCTTCTATAAAACGACTTTCTGATTTCCCGTGTTCAAAGCTTAAATTTTGCAAATCACATTCCCCAGCTTGGTCACAAACGGGACAATCTAACGGGTGATTGATCAATAAAAACTCTGTAACCGATTTTCTGGCTTCAGTTACTCTTTCAGAAGATTTGCTATTCACTTCCATTCCATCCATACAACCGGTTACACAAGAAGCCATTAATTTTGGCATTGGTCTTGGGTCGGCTTCACTTCCTTTTGCAACTTCCACTAAGCAGCAACGGCATTTTCCGCCGCTTCCTTTTAGTTTAGAATAATAGCACATCGCAGGGGGAACTACTTCTCCACCTATCATGCGTGCTGCCTGAAGGATTGTGGTTCCTGGTTCTACTTCTATTGACTGTCCGTCTATTGTTACTTTCATTTTTAAAGTCTTAACGTCTTAATGTCGAATATCTATCGACCTTATTTTTTTGATCTAATTTTTAATTTTTGAAATGTTCATTATATATATTTACCACTTCTTCCCTTTGATATACTTTATAAAAATTATTTGAATCCATCCATTTTTGATGTAATTCTGGATAATCAGATATTACTTCTCCTAATGATTTTCTTTGGTTGAATGCTGCTAGTTTATTAAATTTGTTTTCTTTGTAAACGAAAACATCAAAGCCTGAATTTGGACCACCACTATATAGGTCAGCCTTGTATAACTTATAATACGAGATTCTTCCTTTAATAACTTCATGGTAAAAATAGTTATATCCATCTTCTTGAAAACTGACAAACTTAAAATCACCAAATTTAGTTCCTTTAATAATAAAAGAATTTAATTGACTTGGTTCAAAACTGATTTTTTCTCCTTTTTCATCCAATATTTTTACTTTTTTTCTAACAGAATTTGCATAAAACATTGAGTCATTAAACAGATTTGTTTCCACAAAAAAATTGCATTTTATCGTGTCGTTAACATTAGTTACAACATAACCATTAAATTTTTGAGCATAAAAATTAATGCTTGTTAATGCTAACACAAAGAGTAATAATGTTTTTTTCATATTAAAACTTTATACGATTACTTTAGAAACCAAATACTTTACCTTTTCAAAAGGTTCAGTAATAAAATGATCTCTGTTTTTTATTTTTTCAGGGAAACGAATGTGGTATTCAAACTCATCTCTAAAGTGACGAATCGCTGCTGCCACTGGCCAAGCTGCCGCATCACCTAATGGACAAATTGTATTTCCTTCTATTTTGCTTTGAATGCTCAATAGCAAATCAATATCTTCTTCACGACCGTGACCATTTTCTATTCGGTGTAATACTTTTTCCATCCAGCCGGTACCTTCACGACAAGGGGAACATTGCCCACAACTTTCATGGTGGTAAAAACGAGAGAAATTCCAAGTATTACGAACAATGCAAGACGTATCATTATAAACGATAAATCCACCTGATCCTAACATAGAACCAGTTGCAAATCCACCGTCACTTAACGATTCGTATGACATCAAACGATCTTCGCCAGCGGCAGTTTTATAAATTAAATGAGCAGGTAAAACGGGAACTGAACTTCCTCCCGGCACAAAAGCTTTTAAAGGTCTGTCAGAACTCATTCCGCCTAAATATTCATCAGAATTCATGAATTCGTAAACACTTAAACCCAATTCAATTTCATAAACACCCGGGTTTTTAACATGCCCTGACGCTGAAATTAATTTGGTTCCTGTAGAACGTCCAATACCAATTTTAGCATATTCCGCACCTGAATTATTAACAATCCAAGGCACAGCGGCAATCGTTTCTACGTTATTCACAACCGTTGGATTTGACCAAAGTCCTGAAATAGCAGGAAATGGTGGCTTTATACGAGGATTTCCCCTTTTTCCTTCCAAGGATTCAATTAACGCTGTTTCTTCACCACAAATATAAGCACCCGCACCACAATGAACATAAAGTTCTAAATCGTATCCTGAACCTAATATATTTTTACCCAAAAATCCAGCAGCTTTTGCTTCATTAATGGCTCTTTCTAATATTTTATAAACCCACATATATTCCCCACGGATGTAGATATAAGATAGGTTTGCACCCAATGCATAACTGGAAGTAATCATTCCCTCAATCAATAAATGAGGAATAAATTCCATCAAATAACGATCTTTAAAAGTTCCCGGCTCTGATTCATCCGCATTACAAACTAAATGTCTTGGTTTTCCTGATTTTTTATCAATAAAACTCCATTTCATGCCAGCAGGGAAACCCGCTCCACCACGACCACGTAATCCGGAAGTTTTCACTTCTTCAACCACTTCATCAGGCGTTAAGGTTTTTAATGCTTTTTCAACAGAAGCGTAACCTCCGTTCTGACGATAAACTTCATAGGTTTTAATTCCCGGAACGTTTATTTTATCTAATAATATTTTTTGTGACATATTATTTATCGTGTAAAACTATTTTATTGTCTTTGCAATCTACAATCAACTGGTCGATTTTTGCCGCCGTCAAATGTTCTTTGTAAAAATCGCCTAACTGCATAATTGGAGCGTAACCGCAGGCCCCCAAGCACTCCACACCTCTAACTTCGAAGAGACCGTCTGGAGTAGGTTCCCCCACTTTTACCCCTAATTTTTCACAGGTATAGTCCATTAAATCCTCCACTCCATTCAAACAACATGGTGAAGTTTGACAAAATTCGAACATGTATTTCCCACTTGGTTTTTGGTTGTACATCGTATAAAATGATACTACTTCGTAAACTTCAATTGGCTTGATTAAAAGAATTTCAGCTACTTTGTCCATTAATTCAATACTCAACCAATTCTCGTGAGCATCTTGAACTTCATGTAAAACAGGCAACAAAGCTGATTTTCTTTTATCTTCAGGATAATGACTTATCAATTCATTGATGCGAGTAATCAATGCTTCGGTCATATTTATTTCTTGTTTGTGATACGTTCTTTCCATTTTTATTTTTTTTGCCGCGAAGGCGCAAAGTCACAAAATTTTATTTTAAAATCTAAAATCGGTAATCAATAATCTGAAATCTTTATGCGTCTAACTCTCCGGCAATAACATTTAAACTTGACAAAATAACAATTGCATCCGATAGTAATGAACCTTTAATCATTTCTGGATACGCTTGATAGTAAATAAAACATGGTCTGCGGAAATGTAATCTGTAAGGAGTACGACTCCCATCAGTCACCAAGTAGAAACCTAATTCTCCGTTTCCACCTTCAACAGGATGGTATATTTCGGCAACTGGAACAGGAACTTCTCCCATAACAATTTTGAAATGGTAAATCAACGATTCCATACTCGTGTAAACATCTTCTTTTGGAGGAAGGTAATAATCTGGAACATCAGCATGGAATTCATTTCCTTCCGGCATTTTTGCCAATGCTTGACGAATGATACTCAAACTCTCCCAAACTTCGGCGTTACGAACACAAAAACGATCGTAAGTATCTCCAGATTTTCCAACAGGAATAATAAAGTCAAAATCTTCATAAGAAGAATATGGTTGCGATACACGCACATCATAATCAACTCCGGCAGCACGTAAATTTGGACCTGTAAAACCGTAAGCCATCGCTTGTTCAGCAGTTATCGCTCCTACATTTACCGTTCTGTCAATAAAAATTCTATTTCTTTCGAATAAGTTTTCAAATTCTTTCCAAGCTGCAGGAAATTCTTCTAAAAACACATCTAATTTTCTAAAAGCTTCTGGTGACCAATCTCTTTCAAAACCACCAATTCTTCCCATATTAGTAGTCAAACGCGCTCCACAAATTTCTTCATAGATTTCATAGACTTTTTCTCTAAATTGGAACACATATAAAAATCCGGTATACGCTCCGGTATCCACACCAAGGATTGAATTACAAATAATATGATCCGTGATTCTCGCCAATTCCATTACAATCACTCTTAGATACTGCGCTCTTTTAGGAACTTCAATATCCAGCAATTTTTCTAAAGTCATCCACCAGCCCATATTGTTTATAGGCGATGAACAATAGTTCATTCTATCAGTAAGAGGAGTGATTTGGTAAAAAGGACGATTTTCCGCGATTTTCTCGAACGCTCTGTGGATATAACCAATGGTTGGCTCCGCTTCCAGAATTCGTTCTCCATCCATCAACAATATATTTTGAAAAATACCGTGTGTTGCCGGATGAGTAGGTCCTAAATTCAGAATTGAAAGTTCGCTTCCATCTTCATTTAATTGGGCTGCAATTCTTTTAGCATACCGATGCTCTGGTGGTAATAATAGTTCTGACATTTATTTAATGTGAAAAATTATAATAATAAGTATTTTTAATAATTGTCGGTTGTTCGTCCAAAGAAACGGTCATCTTTATCCGTTCTTCCGCTGTCTTCCATTGGAAATTCTTTTCGCATTGGAAAAGAAATCATTTCATCCATATTCAAAATACGTTTTAACTGTGGATGACCGATGAAGTTTATTCCATAAAAATCAAACGTTTCTCTTTCCATCCAGTTCGAACTCAAGAAAATGTTTGATATCGTTTTTATTTCTGGGTTTTCACCGTTGATAAATGCCTTGATTTTAATCCTTTTGTTTTCGTACCAATTGTGCAAATGATACACAATCGCAAATTGATGATCAACATCATTGTCAGGATAATGAATTCCACATAAATCAGTTAAAAAATGAAAACGTAATGTTGGGTCATTTTTCAAAAAAAGAATTACCGCCGTAATTTTATCAGCAGCGACTTCAAATGAAAATATATCTTTTTCCTGTTTAAATTCAAAAACTTCCGAATCAAATGTTTCGACTAATTTTTCTTGGATTTGTATTGTTTCTAGCGCCATTATTTATTTGATATTATATGAAGCCAATAATTCTTGGTACTCCGGAGAACTTCTTCTTCGCACCGATTCATTTCTTACTAATTCCTGTAATTTCATAACACCATCAACAATTTGCTCTGGTCTTGGCGGACAACCAGGAACATATACATCAACCGGAATTACTTTATCGATTCCTTGCAAAACAGAATAGGTGTCAAAAATTCCGCCAGAACAAGCACATGCACCCACCGCGATTACCCAACGAGGTTCTGACATTTGTTCGTAAACCTGTCTTAAAATAGGCGCCATTTTCTTAGATATTGTTCCCATGACCATTAGCATATCCGCTTGACGAGGAGAAAAACTCACTCGCTCTGAGCCAAATCGAGCCAAATCATAATGAGAAGCCATCGTAGCCATAAATTCAATCCCACAACAAGAAGTTGCAAAAGGCAAAGGCCACAACGAATTTGCACGAGCCAATCCTACAACATCATTCAATTTTGTAGCGAAGAAACCTTCACCAACAACACCTTCCGGAGGGGCAACCATATTTATATTTGAATCACTCATTTTTTATTATTTAGAATCATAAAATTTGAATTATAAATTACAATGACCTCATTTATAATTTATAACTCAACATTTAAAATAAATCTTTATTCCCACTCCAACGCTTTCTTTTTGATGATGTAGAAAAACCCCACCAGAAGCAAAAGCATAAAAATTACCATTTTAACCATTCCTTCCATTCCCAGCTCTTTGAAATTAACAGCCCATGGATACAAGAAAATTACCTCAACGTCAAACAAAACGAATAATATGGCAACTACAAAATACTTTACTGAAAATGGAATCCTTGCGTTACCAACGGATTCGATACCACATTCGAAGTTCTTATCTTTGATTTCAGAAGATCTTTTTGGACCTAATTTTCCAGAAACGAATATTGTTCCTACAACAAATCCTACAGCTAGAATAAACTGCATTAAAATAGGAATATAATTTAACTGATCGGATTGCATAGTACGGATTTTTGAATGAGAATAAGCGACAAAGATACCTTTCAAATTATTAAATAGCAATTAAAACTTAAAAATACATCTAAACTACATCGTTGTAAATTTACAATTTTTATTAATTATAAATAAGGAAAGATTTTAATCTTAGGAAGTGTTTAACGTTTATAAAAATTAATAATCGTAAAAAGAAGGGTCATTGATGTTGAAAAACGATTAAATATTTTAAAAAAAAAACGTTCCGAAATAAATCGGAACGTTTTAAACATTCGTAGGCAAAAAAATAATTTTTTCTGCTTAGATAACTGCTACTTTCGCAGCAACTTTTCCTTTTCTTCCTTCTTCTTCTTCATAGCTAACTCTGTCACCTTCGCGCAATTCTTCCGCGTTGATTCCTGATGCATGAACAAAAATGTCTTTTCCTGTTTCTTCGTCTGTAATGAATCCGTAACCTTTAGATTCATTGAAAAATTTAACTGTACCTGTACGCATTGTAATAGTAATAATAATTTATAATGGAGCAAATGTAATATTTAATATAATACGAAAGCCATTCTTCTCTTTTTATTTTGAAAAATATTGATATTCAACGTTTTCTGACAAATTTAATCGATAAACGACAATTACGCCAATTTTATATGCAGCTCTTTTAACTGTGATTCGGCTATTATAGATGGTGCATCAATCATAACATCTCTTCCTGAATTGTTTTTCGGAAAAGCAATAAAGTCCCGAATCGTTTCCTGACCGCCTAAAATCGCAACTAATCGATCCAATCCAAAAGCTAAACCCCCGTGTGGCGGCGCACCAAACTGAAAGGCATCCATTAAGAATCCGAACTGTGCCTTAGCTTCTTCTTCAGTAAAACCTAAATATTTGAACATCAATTGCTGTGTCGCTTTATCATGAATACGAATTGATCCACCGCCAATTTCATTTCCATTCAAAACCATATCATATGCATTCGCACGAACTTTCCCCGGATCAGTTTCTAATAAATGCATGTCTTCCGGCTTTGGCGATGTAAAAGGATGGTGCATGGCATGGTATCGACCGCTTTCTTCTTCAAACTCCAACAAAGGAAAATCAACTACCCAAAGCGGTGCAAATTCGGCTGGATTTCTCAATCCCAATCGAGTTGCTAATTCCATACGCAATGCACTCAACTGCGTGCGTGTTTTATCGGCTGGACCAGAAAGCACAAAAATCATATCTCCCACTTTTGCACCGGTAATTTTTGCCCAATGGGTTAAATCATTTTGGTCGTAAAATTTATCTACTGATGATTTATAGCTTCCATCCTCATTGCATTTTACATAAACCATTCCACTTGCGCCAACTTGTGGACGTTTTACCCAGTCAATTAGTCCGTCAATTTCTTTACGGGTATAATTTCCAACTCCCGGAACTGCAATTCCCACCACTAATTCGGCAGCGTTGAATACCGTAAATTCTTGATGTTGCGCTACTTCATTCAACTCGCCAAATTCCATTCCGAAACGAATGTCCGGTTTATCATTCCCGTACGTTTTCATAGCATAATCGTAGGTAATTCTTGGAAATTTATCTACTTCAATACCTTTTATTTCTTTTAATAAATGTCTGGTGAGTCCTTCAAAAACATTTAAAATATCTTCTTGTTCCACAAAAGCCATTTCACAATCGATTTGTGTAAACTCCGGCTGTCTGTCTGCACGTAAATCTTCGTCACGGAAACATTTTACGATTTGGAAATATTTATCCATTCCGCCCACCATCAATAATTGTTTGAAAGTCTGAGGCGATTGTGGCAATGCATAAAACTGTCCTTCATTCATTCGGGAAGGCACTACGAAATCTCTGGCTCCCTCTGGAGTTGATTTAATTAAGTAAGGTGTTTCTACTTCACAAAAATCCAAATCAGAAAGATATTTTCTAACTTCCATTGCTACTTTATGGCGAAAAAGCAAATTGTTTTTCACCGGATTCCTTCTAATGTCGAGGTAACGGTATTTCATTCGGATGTCTTCTCCACCATCCGTTTCATCTTCAATGGTAAATGGAGGCGTCAAAGCAGCATTTAAAACAGTTAGCTCTGTCACTAAGATTTCGATATCACCGGTTGCCATGTTTTTATTTTTGGCTTCACGCTCAATAACGGATCCTTTTACTTGAATTACAAATTCACGACCGAGTGTTTTAGCCAGTTCAAAAACGGACTTTTCAGAACGACTTTCGTCAAAAATTAATTGCGTAATACCATAACGATCGCGCAAATCGACCCAATTCATAAAACCTTTATCACGCGATTTTTGAACCCATCCCGCAAGGGTAACTTCTGTATTAATATGAGTGGCATTTAATTCGCCACAATTATGACTTCTATACATGATTCAAATTTTAGATTATTTTCCCCTTTGGAGACGGGTGCAAATTTAGGACTAATTATGAATAATGAATTGAGAAACAAGAAATTTTAGTAATTGGTTTTTTGGCAAACTTTATAACTAATGTTAAATTTTACTCCAATGTTATTAAATTGTTAACTAAAAGTTTTTTTATTGTAAAGTGTTTTATACATTTGTTAAGCTAATATGAATTTAAAAAACCAAACACATGAAAAAATATATAATATTAACCGCACTGCTTTTTTCAGGAATAGCATTCGCTCAAGAAAATAATCCAAAATTAGAAGCTGTAGGTGAATTAGTTAAAACTACTTACTACTTTGAAAATGGAAAAGTACAACAAGAAGGTTTCTTTAAAAATGGAAAATTGGAAGGGGCTTGGACTTCATACGATACAAATGGAAACAAAAAATCGGTTGCTACCTATAAAAACGGAGAAAAAACTGGAAAATGGTTATTCTGGAATGGCAATAACTTAAGCGAAGTAGATTATTCCAACAGCAGAATTGCTTCTGTAAAAACTTGGAAACAAGACGCATTGGTGAATAATTAAAAAGAAATTCAAATATCACACAAAGCTTTCGTAATTCGAAGGCTTTTTTTGTGCCTTATATTTTTTGATTTGGCTACACATCAGAGTTTTGTTGCTTCCAATAAAAACAATTTACGTAAAAGACAACTTGCAAACACATATTTTCTTAAAAAAATATGAATCAGGTATTAAACAAACTTTACACGAATCTAAATTACTTCTACCAATTCTTTTTATACCTTACTTTTAAATAAAAAAGCGATGAATTCAATATAATTGAACGCATCGTTTTTTAGAATTTAGGCTATTTTCTAACAAAAAATTGTATAGAAAGCAGCAATAATCGAAAGTACAATCAACAACCCGACAGTAAAACCTGGTGACATTTTAAACATCGTACGGTCAATTTCAAGACCATTTGTTTTAACGCCTCTCGCTGTTTCGTACATACTTATGCTGTACATTCCGATTACGCAAATTAAGAATACAAATCCCATTCGGCCAATAAAAGGAATTTCATAAACACCATCAGCATTTGGTACTGAAAAACCAGTTGAATGGAGGAACGATAAGTCTACAAAAGCTGGCATGAATTTGAAAAGGATAGACAGCATAAATCCACCAATTGTTGCAAACAAAAGCCGCATTAGAAGTTGTTTTTTTCCAAAAGAAGCCTAAAATAAACATAGCGAAAACTCCCGGACTTACAAATCCCGTATATTCCTAAATGTACTGAAATCCTCCTTTTTTATCAATTCCTAAAAAAGGTGCCACCACAACTGCAATCAACATCGCCACTACAATTACTTTTTTGCCCACATTAACTAATTTTTTTTCATCGGCATTTACGTTCAGTTTTGTTTTATAAATACCCAATGTAAAAATAGTAGCGATACTATTCGCTTTTCCAGCCAATGACGCTATAATCGCCGCAGTCAAAGCAGCAAATGAAAGCCCTTTTAATCCCACCGGAAGCAAGTTTAGCAAAACAGGATACGCACGATCAGGATTTACAGTACCGTCTTGTAACATTTCGGTTCCAAAATGTCCGTTCTGATACAAGACAAAAGCCGCAATTCCCGGCAAAACAACAATTACAAGCTTTAACAATTATAATCAATTTTGAAGTCATGGGAAAGTTACTGGCACAAATGATTTTGAAAGGCAAAAAAGAGCAAATTGAGAACAAAAGTGCTTTGATTATCAGGAATTCATTGTGATATAAAACCAAAAAAACCGCTTCTTTCGAAGCGGTTTTTGTACCCGGAGCCGGAGTCGAACCGGCACGGTTTCCCACAGGTGTTTGAGACCAGCGCGTCTACCAATTCCGCCATCCGGGCTTAGCAGACATGAAATAACGACAGTTATTTCAACGCAATAAAAGAGGTGATTGTGTTTAAATCAACCATCAATTCCTTTAACACGGTGCAAATGTAAAAAATAATATTAAATGTTCAACTAAAAATACTTAATTTTTTCCTTTCAGAGTTGAATAAATTTTATAAATTTGCACCTCGTTAAAAACGGAACACACAACTAACTACACCCGAGGTATATACAAACTTACGGCTTTATTCAAATGACAAAGCCAACAGTATGAAGCGCAGCGGAATAAAAACAATAAATTAAATGTCACACCTAGAACCAGAAGCTAAAATTTTTGCTTGTTCACAAAGTGTCTATCTGGCTGATAAAATCGCAGAGCAATACGGAATCCCATTAGGGAAAATCACCATGTCAAAATACAGCGACGGTGAATTTCAACCTTCTTACGAAGAGTCTATCAGAGGATTACGCGTTTTTATCGTTTGTTCAACTTTTCCAACGGCAGATAATTTGATGGAAATGTTACTGATGATTGATGCTGCAAAACGAGCTTCGGCAAGACACATTACAGCAGTAATTCCTTACTTTGGTTGGGCGAGACAAGATAGAAAAGACAAGCCAAGAGTTCCGATAGGAGCTAAATTAGTAGCTAATTTATTAGATGCTGCAGGCGCAACAAGAGTAATGACCATGGATTTGCACGCAGATCAAATTCAAGGGTTCTTTGAAAAACCGGTAGATCATCTTTTTGCATCAACTATCTTTTTACCTTACGTAAAAAGTTTAGGTTTAGACAATCTGACTATTGCTTCTCCAGACATGGGAGGTTCAAAAAGAGCCTATGCGTACTCTAAATTCTTAGAATCGGATGTGGTGATTTGCTACAAGCAAAGAAAAGAAGCCAACATTATCGACACCATGGAATTAATTGGTGAGGTAAAAGGTAGAAATGTAATCTTAGTGGATGACATGATTGATACCGGAGGCACTTTGGCGAAAGCCGCAGATTTAATGATCGAAAAAGGAGCATTGAGCGTAAGAGCGATTTGTACCCACGCGATTTTATCTGGGGATGCTTACGAAAAAATAGAAAATTCTAAATTATTAGAATTAATAGTTACCGATTCTATTCCGTTGAAGAAAGAATCAAGCAAAATAAGAGTGTTGAGTTGTGCACCTCTTTTTGCTGAAGTTATGCACATGGTGCACCACAACAATTCCATTAGTGGAAAATTTATAATGTAGTACATTAGTCGTAAAGTCAAATGTCTTAAAATTATAAAGTCATGCTGATAGCCAAAAGCTAGAAGCCAAACAAGTAATATTATTTAATAACTATATTTTTTTTACAATGAAATCGATTACAATTAAAGGATCAGAAAGAGAAAGCGTGGGTAAAGTTGCGACTAAAGCCCTACGTAATGCTGGATTGGTTCCTTGCGTACTATACGGAGGAAATCAGGCAGTTCATTTCTCAGCAGAAGTTATGGCTTTCAAAAACTTGGTTTACACTCCAAACGCTCACACAGTTGAGATCGATCTTGGAAAAGGAAAATCATTTAACGCAATTTTACAAGACATTCAGGTTCACCCGGTGTCTGACAAGATTTTACACATTGACTTCTTTCAATTATTTGATGATAAAGAAA
This sequence comes from Flavobacterium xueshanense, assembly GCF_900112975.1. GTDB lineage: Bacteria > Bacteroidota > Bacteroidia > Flavobacteriales > Flavobacteriaceae > Flavobacterium > Flavobacterium xueshanense. The sequence continues at coordinate 119,082 of NZ_FONQ01000002.1, forward strand.
TCACTATGGAAGTTCCTGTGAAAATTGTTGGAACTTCTCAGGGAGTTCTTGCTGGTGGTGTTTTACGTTTGAATACTCGTAAACTTAAAGTAAAAGCTTTACCAAAAAATCTTCCAGATTTTATTGAAGCTGACATTACTCCACTTGAAATGGGGAACAAATTGTACGTTACTAAATTAGTTAACGACAACTACAAGTTGGTTCACCCAGACAACACTGTTGTTGCTCAAGTAAGAATTTCTCGTGCGGCTATGAAAGCAGCTCAAGAAGCAGCAAAAGCAGCAAAAGCTCCTGTAAAAGGAAAGAAAAAATAATATTTTTTCAATCATTCAAGAAAGCATCAGTTGTAAAACTGGTGCTTTTTTTATGCGCATTACTTTTTGTCATTGCTAGGAACGAAATAATCTCATTATTCCATTCTTTATTATTAGGAGCACAAATATCTCCATTTCAATCACGAATCTTCCTGCTGTCCGTTGTATCTTTTACCTATTTACCCGGTCAGGATTTTGAACCCTGACCCGGTAAATAGGAAAAAGGATGCCACTTCCATCAGGGCTATTCAGAACTATTTTGTTCTCAATAACGATTTTTTAAAAATCTAATAGTCCGATACTCTAATTAAGTCTATTTTTGCAGCATGATAAAATGGTTTTCAAATTTATTCTCATCACCAAAAACAGAGGACATTACAGATTGTATGAAACCGGAGGTTCACGAACACCAAAAAAACAATATAGAAAGCGTGAGTAATAAATTTTTAATAGTTGGACTCGGCAACATTGGCGCCGAATATGTAAACACAAGACACAACATCGGATTTAAAATAGTGGATTTCCTCGCCCGAAAAGAAGGAGTCAATTTCGAAACCGTAAAACTTGGCGCACTGGCCGAATTTAGATTCAAAGGAAGAACCTTTTTACTGCTAAAACCCAACACTTACATGAATTTGAGTGGCAAAGCAGTTCAATATTGGATGGACAAAGAAAATATTCCGCTAGAAAATATTCTGGTTATTACCGATGATTTGAATCTTTCCTTTGGAACTATTCGCATCCGACAAAAAGGAAGCGACGGCGGGCACAACGGACTTAAAAACATCAACCTTGTGCTGAATACACAAAATTACGCACGATTCCGTTTTGGCATCAGCGATGAATTTAAAAAAGGAAAACAAGTTGATTATGTTCTTGGCGACTGGGACGATACTGAAAAAACAGCGCTTCCGGAGCGATTAGAACTAGCTTCAGAAATCATAAAATCTTTTGGAACAGCAGGATTAGAAATTACAATGACCGCATTTAACGGGAAATAGAAAAAGGGAAGCGTTTTACAACGCTTCCCTTTTTTAGTACTTCTATTTTAACTACTTAATTAAAATTTTTCTAACCTCTTTCCTATTTCCGTCAATAACCGTCAATAAATAAAGTCCGGGTTGAACATTTTTCAATTGGATGTTTTCATTAAAAATTGACTTGTTTTCAAATTCATTTTCGAAAAGCTTTCTTCCTAATAAATCATGCACCATTACCTTTACTCCAGCAGAGGATTTGTTTGTAAATTGAATATTAAAATTCCCTTTGTTTGGATTAGGATACACCACAAAATCATTGATTTCTACATCTGATATTCCTAAAGTATATGTTTTCGTACAAATTGTTATTGATGCCTGATCTACAGTCCCTATTTTTGTAGCATCCACATCTCGAACCCTAAAAGTCCAGACTCCTTGTGGATTTTGCCCATTAAATGCTGCCAATGGCTCAAATGGAGAAACGGTTTGAGCAGTAGTGCTTCCACAAACAAGTGAGCCTCCTAAGTCATCATAATCAAGTATCAAAGCATTGTTGGTACTTCCACAACTTCTATCAAATAATTTCACCTTAGTGCCTAGCGGACTTACTATCTCCATTTGTACATCAGACAAATACGAATGCGTAAGACTAACAGCAAAATTCACATCGGATATACTTCCTGTTGAAGTTGGAACTGTTATCGTTCTTGTAGTATAAGTAGCTATTGCATCCGGAATTACAACAGGAGTTGCAAACGTATATGTAGCACAGGATGAGGCAACTGAATAACCAATCGCAAAGGATTTGCTATTCACAGCATAATAAATATTTGCCGTAGGCTCAATTAAAATCCTACAATTGGTTGCTGTAATATTGGGTACAGTTATCGTTTCTGATCCGTCATTTGGAGTATTGGCGATTAAAAGTGTTGAAAACGTCAAACCTCCATCAGTAGAAAGCTTAATATTTATAGAGGCAGAACCTTCTAAACCATTTGATCCATTCACATTCCAAGTAATTGTTTGATTTGTGCCTTGGACCCAACTTAAATTTTCTGTATTTTGTGATGTAACTGCAAATGGGCCAACTGTTCCGTTTACAGTAACAATCATTTCATCGGTATTAGTTTGGGCAGTGCCAAGGGCAGCATTGTCTCTGCCTGTTAAAACAAAGTGAAGCGTTCTAGCAACTGTGGAAACGGATTCCCAAGTTGTGGTTAATTTATTGGACAATACCGTGCTGTAAGCAGGCATATAGCGAATTGGCGAACTACTTGGATATAAAGACCTAAAAAGAGGACCATCAATTTTAGTGGGAAAAGCGACGCTATTAACCCCACTCGTTGTTATAGCGCTATCATTTTGCTCCCAACAGTACGTAATAACATCACCATTACTGTCAGATCCCGAGCCTTTTAATATAAAGGCCGTACCATTAGGAATTGTATAATCTAAACCTGCACTGATTGCTGGAGGATTATTGGTAAGAACAGTACTCACGGGGCAAGTTTTAGACAAAAGATTATCTTGTATTTGCTTTATACTTGCATACGCAAAGTAATCGTCGGAACTAGCCTGAACATCATAATCCGAAGTAATTCCGGCATACCCCATAATGGTAGAACCACTTCCCGGCTCTACACTTATACCTGTTCCTTCTATTTCATAAGAAAAGGTATGATTCGCCCCTAACTGATGCCCCATTTCATGAGCGACAAAATCAATATCAAACGTATCTCCTTCCGGTTTCGCATCACTTGGTGATGTAAAGGCACTCCCTTTTGCTAATGGTTTAACCGTTGAAGGATTTACACATACGCAGCCTATACACCCTGCATTACCTCCACCTCCCGAGGCACCAAATAAATGTCCTATATCATATCCGCCATTTGTAATCACATTAGTTAAATTATCCTGCAACTCCTGATTCCAAGAACCCCCTGCTCCGGCAGTGGCATTAGAATACGGATCCGTAGCGGCATTGGTATAAATTATGAGATTGTTATTTGCAATGATTTGTAATTTTATGGCGAGGTCTTTATTAAATACACCATTAACTCTGGTCATAGTGGCATTCATAGCTGCCAAAGCTAAAGAAACAGTACCTCCATGATACGCAGTATATTCACCCGTACATGACAAAGCCAATCTCAAAGTTTTAAAAACTTTATTATTCGCTGAAATTTTGCCTGTTGTATTTAGCAACTGTTTGTTTAAAACTATATCCTCCGTTTTGCAGGTAAAGGGCAAACTACCTTTATTTCTGTTTTTGGAACGAAAAAGTACATAAACAGTACTATCTTTAGAATAGGGTTCAATAAATTCAGAACCACTATCCCCTCTTAAAATCATGCTCTGAATTCCCTTTGGTGATAAACTAAAATAAAGAGAAGCATTTCGATCTGTAATTCCAATACCGTTGTAAGCTCTTATATTAGGAAATTGCGTTTGCAGTTCCGGTTCAAAATTAGAAGATTCCCAAACTAAAAATCGTTCTAAATCACCATTCATGTTTGGAATAGTAATTTCAATTTTGCCCTCCGCAACTGTTTTATTTTGGAGTAATTCCAAAGTTTTTTTTATAGCAACTTCATTCAAATTAAACAATAACTGATTAGCAGCAATTGACTTTATATCGCTTCGATCAGAAACGCTACCGTTATTTTGAGCAATTTTTTTCCAATAAGTACCTTCTTGCGCATGAATTGCTGTAGTTGAAAAAATAATTATAAAAAACAGTAAAATTCTTTTCATAATTTTATATTATTTGAACTTCAAAATTAAGGCATTTATAGTAATGGTTGATTCATTTGTTTGATATTTTAAATCAAATATTGGAAAATTCAACAATTTTTTATTTTTAAAGCTTTTTTTTATGTTTTTTCTTAAAATTATATTGAAATTCAATCAGTCATACCGTTACTTTTGAATTAGATACCTTATTTTTGCACTTTTATAAAACACTTGCTTTGAAGATTTTTCATTCTATAAACGATTTTGCTTCCACAAAAAAAACAATCTTAACGTTGGGTACCTTTGATGGAGTTCACATTGGTCACAAAAAAATTCTTAATAAACTAACACAATCTCGTCCCGACGCTTCGGGATCGGGGACGGAGAACGAGAAATATGAAAGCGTGGTGCTTACCTTTTTTCCACATCCTCGCATGGTTTTACAGGAACATTCTGATATAAAATTGCTCAACACCATAGATGAAAAAATAGATTTGCTGAAAAAAATTGGCATCGAAAATTTAGTGATTCATCCTTTCGATGAAACATTTTCGAGATTGACTGCCGAAGAATTCGTAAGCACTATTCTTGTTGATCGATTTCACATTCACAAGATAATCATTGGGCATGACCATCGATTTGGAAGAAATCGAACGGCTAATATTGATGATCTTATCGATTTTGGAAAACAATATGATTTTAAAGTAGAACAAATATCCGTTCAGGAAATCAATGATATTTCCGTAAGTTCCACCAAAATCAGAAATGCTTTAATGGAAGGAGATATGGCTTTGTCCAACGAATATTTAGGGTATGAATATTTTTTAACGGGAAATATAATTCAAGGGAAACAATTGGGAAGAACCATTGGTTTTCCAACGGCTAATTTAAAAATCGACGAAAATTACAAATTAATTCCCAAAAACGGAGTTTATATTGTAAAAAGCTTAATTGATGGACAGACCATTTTTGGAATGATGAATATTGGTTTTAATCCTACTATTAACGGAAAAAAACAGTCTATTGAAATTCATTATTTCGATTTTAATTCTGATTTGTATAATCAAAAAATCAAGGTTTCAATACTGCAGAGGATTCGTTCAGAACAAAAATTTGAATCGGTAGATCTCCTAAAAGAACAACTTAAAAAAGACAAAAAAACAGCACTCAGTTTCTTGCAAAAATTTTAAATCGGAATAAAATCTTTTCTGTTTTTCATAAAAATTTATTATTTTTTCTGTAAATTTGATATAATATACCTATTTTCTCATAAAGGTATAATTCTTAAATTTTAAAACTGGATGTATGAAACTACCTAAAGAATTAATAAACGGATTCATTATTTTTATAGGAATAGGCTTTTATTTCTTATTAATGGAGCTTTTAGGTCTGGCAGATATTTATTTACTACGTCTGTTTAATGTTTTATTTGTGTTTTATGGAACGTACAGAACATTAAAATCTAATTTCATCGAAGGAAAAGCCGTATTAGTTACTAATGCTGTTTCGGCACTTTTTACAGCACTAACAGGAATATTCTTGAGCATTATTGGTTTAATTGCATACAGTTATATCAAAGGTGGAGACGCATACGTTGGGTCATTATCAAAAACTTTTTTATTTGGTGGTGAGCCATCTGTAATGACGTATTCTATTTCCTTATTGTTTGAAGGAATTGTATCCGCAGTAATTGTTACATTCATGCTCATGTTATACTGGGATACGCGTTATTCCTCAGACAAACACGGTGCTGAATCTTAAGTCAAACTACTGTTTACAGCCCGTAATTCTCTACTAAAACAAGCACCCCAATCAGAACATTAAAATCTATTTTTACGATGTTTATTTCTTAATAATTCCCAAATCCTTATACCCTTTAAGTGTAGTATTAAAATCCCCGTAACCCGAATTTAAAAATTCCAGAAAAAGCCTTACCCAATTGCATAACTTTAGTCATTAAAAATTTTACATCAGGCTTTTCAATACTATTGCATTGGTTCTTTAGAACAATTTAACTACTTTTGAAGCATCAAAAACCAGTATCGATGAGCATTACAAAACACAATTGGACCAAAGACGAAATTATCGCAATATATAACAAACCCATGATGGACTTGCTTTATGAAGCAGCTTCTATTCATAGGGAACATCACGATCCTAACGTGGTTCAGGTTTCAACTTTACTCTCTATAAAAACAGGTGGGTGTCCAGAAGATTGCGGCTATTGCCCGCAAGCTGCACGATATCATACTGAAATTGAAGGCAATGATTTAATGTCTGTTAGTCAAGTAAAAGCGCAAGCTTTACGTGCAAAATCCAGCGGATCGTCTCGTGTATGTATGGGAGCGGCTTGGAGAAATGTAAAAGATGGTCCTGAATTTGACCAAGTTCTTGAAATGGTGCGTACCATAAACAAACTGGACATGGAAGTGTGCTGTACCCTTGGAATGATTACTGAAAATCAAGCACATCGATTGGCGGAAGCTGGTTTATATGCCTACAATCACAATTTAGATACCTCTGAAGAATATTATAAAGAAGTAATCTCGACCCGTGGATTTGAAGACCGTTTGCAAACCATAGAAAATGTTCGTAAAACAAATGTTACCGTTTGTAGCGGCGGAATAATCGGGATGGGAGAAAGTATTGAAGACCGAGCCGGAATGCTTGTAGCTCTTTCTACTTTAAATCCGCAACCGGAATCAGTGCCTATAAATGCGTTGGTTGCCGTAGAAGGAACTCCGATGGAAGAAGAAAAACCAGTTGAAATATGGGAGATGATCCGAATGGTAGCAACAACCAGAATCATCATGCCCGAAACCCAAGTTCGTCTTTCCGCAGGAAGAATGAACATGAGCCGCGAAGGTCAAGCCATGTGCTTTTTTGCTGGTGCCAATTCCATTTTTGCGGGAGATAAGTTATTGACGACTCCAAATCCAGATGTAAATGAAGACATGAAAATGTTTGAAATGTTAGGGCTGAATCCACAAAAACCATTCACAAAAGTTTCTCAACCGCAAACTGTTGAGGCGCAAGATTCTCAATTTGCGCCATTAGGTGAAAAACCAAAATGGTCAAGACCAGGACATACTATCGAGCGAAATCTTGAAGCATCAGGTAAAGAAAAATAAACTTTATTTTAAATGAATATTTAAACCATCTTGTCTCGCAAGATGGTTTTTTTTTAGTTTATTTCAATGTAGCACTTTCTTGGTAACTGAATAACCACCCTGCAAAACTATTTTCACCAATACAATTTGATGCCCAGCAAGCAAATTCAACACCGAAAAATCACCAGCATTTATTTCCCTTTTTTGATATATTTTTCTTCCTGCCAAATTGTATATTGTAACCTCATCTATCAATTCTTTGGTTGAGTTTATTAGCAACTGTTTGTTTTTACTCGATACTAAAACGGATTTATTATCTTTTGCGAATTCATCTAAAGTCAAGGTTTTGTCTGTGTAACGCAATACAAAGCGATTATCAAATGTTCCCGCCGCTGTAGTAAAAGCAAAGCTTTCGTTTGTTATATCAACAGTGCTATTGTTTAATTTATCCTCAATAAAAACATTTTTATTGGCTAACAATCCATCTGTCTGATCAATTTTAATTCTAAAAGTTCCTTCAAGTGTACTTCTGAAACCCAATCTAATTTCATCTGTTTCTTCAAATGGCAACGCTCTTCCTTGAATGACTAAATTCTTATCCTGATTGATGCTATAAAAGTCTAAATATTGGTTTCCATCAAAACTCTCGCCGTCAAATGAACTGTCAAAATCATTAGTGGCTCCCGTTGCATATCCTACCAATATTTGTTTGAAAGCACCTTTCGCATTACTCAAATTCAACCAAATACGATGTTTTTCAATCTCATTCGATTTCAACTTTTTAGGTGAACTTGATTTAAAAAAGCTTCCATTCTGCCCAACTACGCGCATACTGTTGTTAAAAACGGCTGGTCCTCCACCATTAATACTGGTCACAAAAAAGGATTGCCCAGAGGCTATTTTACCATCAGGAATTGTATTATTAACTCCCGAATTTGTGGCAGCGCTCGTACCTACTCCTCCCAATAAGTTATAAACCGCATAATCATCTGAAGTATAAACATTTTTAGTGATTGCAGTATTGTGTGTCCAAAGATAGATAGTCCCGTCCATAATTTCTTTGTTCCTATTAATAAACAAATCTGCGTTTATCGCTGAAGGATACGGATTCCCAATTAGATTTGATGTGTCCGATATACTAATGGGAATTGATACTTCGCCATTATTTGGCACTCCAATAAAAACAGCTTCGTGGCGTGCGCCAACAGTTTCAGAAAAAGTTTGTGGCCCGCGAATAATGTAGCCTTTGCCAACAGTCATTACATTTGTTGCAATCTCATTAGCCCAAGAATCTTTAAAGGCATCAAAAGAATAAAACTTATCTGAAGGCGTATCAGGAGAAACATCAATCAATTTTTGACTTGAAACTGGCGATGACCAATAGGTATAATCTGTTATCAGAATAGGCGTTGTTTTTCTTTTCAATCGAATAATTCCGGAGTTACTTACTTTATCTTCGGATTGATACAATGCTGCATTATTTTCTAAAATCAATGTGCCTGAACCAGAATAATCGAAAACCAAACCTAAAGTATTTCCGTCTGGAATTGTAACTGTTTTTCCAGAACTGATTGTACATGAACAGGAATTTACAGTTACTGATGCGGTATAATTTTCGTTAAAAAAAAGTGTTTTTTCAGCTGACGGAATTCCATTACTCCAAGAAATCCCATTCCAATTAGAGCTATTTGTACAAAGCTTAATCCGAGCCACACGATGTTTTGTTACACCCGAAACAGAATTGAAATTACCACCGATAAGCACTTTATTATCTGGAGTAAAACAAATACTGTACAGCGTATTATTTAAATTCACTGAAAATGTAGTGTCATAAACTCCGCTTGCAAGCAGGCGAACCATGCGCTTTACAGCTGTTCCGTTGTAAGTTCCAGAAAACGTTCCACCAATTAATAATCGATCATCGGGTTGGATTAATACAGCTCTAATTTCACCATTGCTAAAGCCCAAACCCGTTGCAAAAGAGGTATCTGAACTCCCATCGCTGTTCAATCTCAAAAGTCTTTTTGCGGAAATGCCTTTATAACTTGTAAATGTCCCGCCAACAATCAGTTTATTGTCTGACTGTAATGCGACTGAATACACATTTTTGTCAAAACCGACTCCAATGAAAAAACCCGTATCTATACTTCCATCTGTATTCAAACGAACCATCCGATTATACGAAATCCCATTAAAAAAAGAAAACTGGCCACCCAAAACGATCTTTCCGTCTGGTTGTAACAAAATACTGTCTACGATAGCATCGGCTCCAGAACCAATTGTAAAACTAGAATCCAAAGTTCCATCAGGTAATAACCTTACTATTCTGTTCATCAAAACTCCATTGTAACTTGTGAAATTCCCGGCGACAATTATTTTTCCATCTGGCTGTAATACCAAGGCATATACTTGATTATTGAAGCCCGCTGTAATAGAGAAAGTCGCATCAATTTCTCCATTTACCAGAATTCTCGCAATTCTGTTTTTAACGATCCCATTGTAATTTGTAAAAACACCTGCAAAAACAACTTTCCCATCCGTTTGTACAACTGCGGTTTTAATAGTGTTATTTGCTCCGGTACCAGAATTATTAAAAGAAGAATCAATCGTACCGTCTTCAGATAACCGCGTAATTCTATTGCATATCGTTCCGTTGAATGTGGTGAAATTTCCGAAAGCCATCGTTTTGTTATCCGCTAAAGCGATTACTTTAAAAACAGAACTATCAAAACCGACCCCAGCAGTAAGATATCCAAAATCTAAAGTGCCAGAACCATCTATTTTAGCCAGCCGTCCATGAATCTGGGAATCGAAAACAGTAAATGACCCGCCAACATACCAAGAGTTCGCTAAATCCTCTGTAAGCGTATTCACTGTACCATTATGCGGTCCAGAACCGATATCAAATCCTGGATTTATCACTCCAGAACTATCCAAAAAAATTACTCTATTAACATCAGTTCCATTATAATTTCCCGTAAACGAACCCCCAACCATAATAGAGCCGGCAGCATTTACTTTTATAAATTCAACCACGCCATTACTAAATCCTGATCCGAAAATAAAGGAGCTGTCAATACTCCCATCAGGATTCAACCGAATTATTCTACTGGCGCCAACACCATTGAATTCTAAAAAAGCTCCACCCACTAAAATTTTACCATCAGACTGCGTTGTAAGAGCAGATATATCACCATTAAAACCTGTTCCTTGCACAAAAGTAGTATCAACAGTACCATCGGTATTCAATCGAATTATTTTGCCGCACGGAATGTTATTAAATGAAAGAAATGATCCTCCCAGAATGATCTTCCCGTCATGTTGAATATGAACTTCCTCAACAAGTGAACTTGCACCCAACCCAACTGCGAATGATGTGTCTAAACTTCCATTGGGTAAAACACGTGCTATCCTGGGTGATGCAATGCCATTGTAATTCGTGAAACTACCTCCAATAATAATGCTACCATCTGATTGTAAATCAAATGCATAAATAGTGTTAGTTGTAGTTCCCAGTGAAGAATTGAACGTAAAATCTCTCGAACCATCCACATTCAGACGGATTAGTTTTCCAACATTTGCACCATTGAAATTTGTAAAAGAACCGCCTAAAATAATCTTCCCATCCGGTTGTATTAGGGAACAATATACTTTGCCATTGATTCCGGAACCTAAATTGAACGAAAGATCTTTGAAGCCGTCTGATAACAGTCGGCATAAGAATGGAGTTGCCGTACCATTAAAATTTAAAAACTCACCTCCAACAATCAATTTTCCATCCGTTTGCAAAGCGACTGTTCTGACTGTTCCATCAAAACCGTCGCCCAGCAAACCGTCATCATAGGTATTGAATGTTACATCTGACTTACCCTGTTGTGAAAAAGCTACGTTGCTAAAAAGAAAGATGAAAAAAATAGTGAAGTATCTTGCTACTATATTTAAAATTAAACTGCTTCCGTTTGCCTGAACACTGCGGAAATTCATAACTGTAATAAATAATTTTTTTCCATATTGAATGATTTAAATGTGATCTATTTTTTTGTTAAAACTCATTTCATAAGAAACAGTCGAGATAACTTTTATAAATGTAGACACAAACTTTCTTTATCGCAATACCCACATTTAGTGATATTTACATCTGAAAATTTAAACATCAATAGGAGTACTTTTTTATTTAAAGTCAAAAAAAAATCCCATTCTGAACAAGCAGAATGGGACTTCCAATATGACTGGAAAATGAAATATCAATTTTTAATAAACAACTTTTTTAGAAATTACCTTTCCATTAGCTAACGTCAATTTCACCACGACCACTTGATTGCTAAGTTTAATAGTAGACGTTTGGAACTCATTAGAATTCACTGCAACTTTGTCAAATACTTTTCTTCCCAGTAAATCAAAAATAGTAATTCTATTTATAGTTTCAATTTCTGATTTTATCTTTAATTCATTTTTATCTTTAGCAATAAGAATACTGCTGTCGTTTAATTCAAAATCAGCTGACGCCAGAGTTTTATCCGTAAAACGCAGTTCAAAACGCTCATTAAAAGTACCTTTTTCAGAACTGAAACTGTATGGGTCTTCTTTTAAATTGTGAAATACATTTAATACTTTATCTTTTAAATAAATGTTTTGATTGTCTGAAAATAATCCATCCACTTTATCGATGCTGATTATTGCATTTCCGGCAACATTTATACTGTAACCAATAGGAATTACGTCGGTATCTACAAACGGCAAAGCTTTACTTTGAATCGCCATCTTTGCTGTTCCAATAAAACTATATAGCGAAAAAGTTTGGTTCTCATCATACACATAACTATCATATCCAGGGTCAAAATCATTGGTCGAATTCGAACCATAACCCACTAATGTTCCGGTCAAATCACCTGTCCCTTTTTGTAATTTCAGCCAAATTCTATGCCTGTCTTCTTGTGTGTTTTTGGTTTTCTTCTGTCTGTAGAAGTTAGTATTGTTTGAAATAACTCGCATGCTGTTGTCAAAGGTAACGTTGCCTACAAAATCATTCTCAACAAAAAATCCTTGACCAGATGCAATATACTGATTTGGATTAGTTAAATTTCCTGTTCCCGAACTTACACCAACAGCTCCAAATAAATTATAAGTGGCATAGTCCGAAGCTAAATAATCATTGCCTGACAAAGTGTGATTGTGTGTCCAAAAATATAAAGTTCCTGTAATGGTTTGGTTGATTGTCCCCGTTCCCAAAAGGTTGGCATTGATAAAAGCATCCGCATCTATAGCAGAAGGATATGGATTTCCTATCAATCGCTCCCCTACACCATCTGATGTTCTGACCGTCAACGGAATTTCAATTGTACCATTGTTAGGTACTCCAATAAACTTTAAAGAATCATCAACAGCAGGCATGCCAGGCGGAATCAATGTTCCTTCTGCTCGGATGGCATATCCTATTCCGGGAGCAAAAACGGTTATGAATGCATTTACATTAGCCCAATCATTATTGTAAATAAAATACTTGTCGCTCTGAGTGTTTGGCGAAAAATCAAGTAATGTTTGTGTTCCATTTGTTGGTGAAGACCAATAGGTGAAATCATCTAAAACAATTGGAGTTGTATTTCTTCTTACTATAATGTTCCCAACATTATTTCCTGTAAAATTAGTTTGGACTAAACTTGAATTATTTTGTAAAGTCAGTGTTCCAGGAGAAAACACTGTTACTGCACTATTAAGGTTTAAAGAAACAGAATCATTAACAGATACATCTCCCTTAGTAACATTAAATGTGTTAGCAACATCAATATTATTAGCGATAGTATAACTCCCTCCAATACCGGAAAAAAGAATATTGTAATAATTTCCTCCAGCTACCGTTTGTCCTACACCGTAATAATCAACAGTACCTGAAGGGAATGATAACCCATTAGAAGCACCTGAAAAACGGATTGTACCGTCCATGGAATCTAAAATATTATACGATAAATTACCGTTTTTCATATCCAGTATGGCACCAACTATTGAAATATTTAATGTGTTGGATGTTAAGTTAAAACCATTCATATCAAATGAAGGTGTGCCACCAACCGCAATATTCAATTTATCACCCGTACTAATATTGCCAGATGCGGTTTGATTTCCTGAAATGTTTTTCAATTCAAGAGAAGGTGTTCCGTTATAAGTCCCACCAACGATAGTTTGACCACCCGCTGAATTATTATAAATCACTTTGCAGGTCCAAGTTTTACCTGTAGGAATTGGAGTAGCTGCACTATTAGATGTTATAATTTGTCCATTACCCGCATTTGAAAAAGTATCTCCTCCAATTAATACAAAAGTAGCCATATCAAGCACTGATGACGGATTGGTAATATTCAATATATTGTTTACTGTAATTCCTTTTGCTGCTGTAACGGATGAAAGTATATTCAAGTTCGTGAAATTATAAAAAGTAGAAGCTGTTGTGCCTTCGACTATTTGAGGCAAAGATCCATTAAAATTTACCGTACTAATATCAGGTATAAAAGTTCCATTATTAGTCCAGTTCCCACTTACATTTAAGGTACTTAATCCTGAAATAATTAAAACCGCACCATTAGAAATAGTTATATTTCGCACACTCGTATTTGTACCCAAAGTGGGTTGATTTGTTGCTGCAACTGGTATTACAACATCAGTAGTGGCAGATGGTAATATTCCACCACACCAATTTTCTGCTGTATTCCAATTAGAACTCAAACTACCTAACCATGTTCCTTCTGCACATGAAAGCTTTACATTCAAAATACCTGTTGTGGTAGAACCAAACCGAATCACATCCCTGTTTGTTGCTGCTGAACCAGTACCTCCCCATGAGCCGATACTTTGTGTTGTAATTCCAAATGTTAAGGTTTGCGAAGAAGAGAAACCAGTTAAAAATAATGCGACCGCTGATCCGGTAATTTTTAAATCCCCTGCTATAATTGTTGCAGCAGGAAAGGTTTTATTCCCTGCACCACTAAGAATCAAGTTCCCGTAGACCTGTGTTGCAACCGTCTGAACATCTCCACTGTACTCCACTTTACTTATCGCATTCAGAGCTGTATTTGTAAATGAAGGAAAGGCACTTGTAGCAGTAAGTTTTAATAACCCGTCAGTAAGAACCGATAATGTTGATCCTCCCGAAATTACAAAACCTCCGTTATCTAAAGTTGCTCCACTAGCAATAGTAAGAGGCGAAGAAGCTCCAAAAGTTTTAATCCCGTTTACCGTGATTATTCCTGTATTCATTACCGTAACTCCACCAGTTGCTGCAAATGGTGTTCTCCACTCTAAACCAGAAACCTGAGACACAGTTCTATTGTATTGAAGCTTAGCCGCAGAACCATAATTTGGAACTGCTGAAACCGTTGCTGTTCCTTCCATTGAAAGAAACCCATTTATTGTAGGAATACCATTTAGCGTTTTTAACCCGGAATTTGAAAATATCAAGTTGTTGAATGTCGATGCTGCTGCCAATGTCTGTGCAATTCCGCTAAAGTTTACGGTTCCATTTCCTGCTATAAAATTAGTTCCTGTACCATTCCAAGCTGTAACACTATTTGCATTAACGTTAAGACTGCTTGAACCACCATTTAATATTCCGTTTGTTAAAGTTACAATACCTGTTAAACTATGTATCAATCCTGAACCTAGATTTAAAGTTCCCCCAGTTCCATTAATTGTTAATGCACCTCCGCTGACAGCACCTGTATAAGTTGCTGTACCTGCAGTTTTTAACATAGATATTGTTCCTGTCGTTGAAAAAGCTCCAATGCTTTGATTTGCTGTCCCAGCTATCGCAACACCGCCTGTAGTTCCCGTTACACTCCCGCCATTATTGATAAGATCTCCATTTAGAGTCAACAAAACAGTAGACAAATCTAACTTTCCGCCACTATTTACCGTTAAAGGAACTAAATTGTTGAACGTTTTAGCTAAATTTAAAGTAATTAATAAACTGCCATTAATAATAACTCCTCCAGAAGCGGTGAATGGAGTTATCCATTCTTCAGATGTAACCGTTCTTGCATTTGTAGTGTTGTATTCTAATGTTGCATTTGAACCGTAAGTAACAACTCCTGACGACACTACAACAGTTGCTGTTCCTGCTAGTGTAAGTTTTCCATTTACTGTTGGGGTCGTTGCAAATGTTTTTATACCTGTACCTGATAGTATTAGATTGTTGTAAGCAACAACTGCATTTGTTTGATTACCTAATCTATAATAATCGACCGTTCCTGTTCCTGCTATGAATGCACCTCCTGTTCCTGAAACACTTCCCCCAATTTTTACAAGACTAGACCCGCAATTCAATATACCGGTTCCCGCAGATCTTGTCCATATTCCTGAAAAAGTATGCGTCAATCCAACACCAAGATGTAATGTTCCTCCCGAACCATTGACAGTTAATCCAGCTCCACTTACATTGCCTATTAATGTCACTACTCCACCCGTTTTGAGCGTAGTAACTGTTCCTGTTGTGGTAAATCCTTGTATGGTTTGGTTTGCGGTTCCCGTGAATTGAACTTCTGAACTCGACAGTGTAACAGACCCAGAAGTGCTGTAATTTCCTCCTAACATTAGTCTTCCCGCTCCTGACAATGTAAAATTTCCAGAGTTATTGAAATTTCCAGTTGCAATGGTTAAGCGACCAGTAGTCAGCGTAAAATTACCTGAACTTGTAAAATTACCAGTGAGCGCAATAATTCCTGTTGTTCCCGTCAGCGTTCCGTTGTTCACAAAAAATCCAGTGGTAGTGAGTGTTCTATTGGCTATATTTAAAGTTGCCCCTGCATTAATAGTGACATTTATAATACTGGTACTTGTTCCTACTGTAACTGAATTTGCTCCGGTTGTTGCAATAATAACATCATCCCCTGGTATTGGTGCCACACCTCCAACCCAAGTAGAACCAGTTGCCCATGTTCCTCCGGCAGCAGTACTCGTTCTTGTAGCAGCGTTGACGACTGAAAAAGTAAAAAACAACACACAAACAACTGCGAGCTTCAAGATGTTATCGCTGATGATTTTAGATGGAAATAAAGGACTTAATGATTGTGAAGTATCGGTTGAACTATGCCTATGAAAAATATTATTTAAGAGATTTTTATCTTGGAAAGAAATTAGATTTTTTATCAAAAAAAAAGAAAAATGAGGAAATAATCTCTTAATCATAATTTGTTTTGGAATTTAAATTGAAACCTGCTGCGCAAATCGGCATTTAACAAAGGTTTAATTTAACAAAAACACATAAAATTATTATAAAATCAAAATTAAACCGTTAAACAGCAATTTTATTCGTTTAAAAGCATCTTTTTTTAAATAAAAAATACACACAACTATTCACATGACGAATATTTAAAGAAATTGACAAAAAAAGCCCATTTTGATTTAATAAAATGGGCCTGTAATCTACCGCAATAATGCGATTTTAATAAATCAATTTTGTAGTGACCGTTTGACCGTTTTGCAACAGTGTTTTTACAATCAAAACCTGTTCGCTAGATCCTAAATTAGGAATTACTAATTCATTAGTACCAACGTTTATCTTTCTAAATATTTGCTTACCAAGCATATCATAAATCAGAACTTTATCGATAGATTCTACTGATGAATTAATCTTAATCTGCTTGTTTTTCACGGATACTAAAACCTGTACATTAGTAGTATCAAAATCTCCAGTTCCTAAAGTTTTATCTGTATAACGCAGTACAAAACGATCATCAAAAGTTCCTATAGAAGTTCGAAAAGTATACCCCGATTTATTAAGATCATGAATACTACTGTTTAGTTTATCTTCCAAGTAAATGTTTTGAGACGTGAATAATCCATCTACCTCGTCAATACTGATAGTGAAACTACCTTCAATTGCAGAACTGTATCCCAATGCTACAACATCATTTTCTTCAAATGGCAACGCTCTTCCTTGAATGGTCAGCGTTTCATCATCAGTGATACTGTAAAAATCAATAAACTCATTTCCATTAAAACTTACTCCATCAAAAAACGGATCATCTGCATTTGTAGCTCCTGTAATATAACCGACTAAAAGTTGTTTGAAAGCACCTTGCGTATTAGTAAGATTCAACCATACTCGGTGATTTTCGTGAGCAGTTGTTACATCAGATTTTCCGCTTGCTGTTCTAAAAAACTGAGTGTTATCTCCTGTTAGACTACCAACACCTACTCGCATACTGTTTTCAAATTTTACTGTACCAGCAACTGAATTAATCCCTGCAAAAAAAGATTGGCCTGAGGCAATTTTTCCTGATGGTTTATTTCCAGTTTGAGCAATTCCTGCCACAATGTTTCCTGTAGAAACTACTGTAACTCCTCCAGTCAAATTATAAGTAGCATAGTCATCAGAGGTATAAGCTAAAGCTCCCGAGCCTTGGGAACCATTTGTAATATTTCCCACATTCTGAATTGCAGTATTGTGAGTCCAAAAATATAACGTTCCTTCTAATATCGAACTATTACCCCTTAAAAACGCATTGGCATCTAATGCTGATGGATAAGGGTTACCCAAGAGCGCTGACGACTCTGAATTTACAGCTGTAGAAGGTATTGGAACAGTAATTAAACCGTTATTTGGAATTCCAAAGAAAGACGCCTGATGAAGTCCTGGTGGCTTGGGTAATACATAATCAGCCCCTCGTATTATATAACCAACTCCATTCGTCATAGGTGAATTTGGATTTTCCTGCTTCCAATCATACGTGGCAACATCAAAAGAATAAAATTTATTTAAGGGAGTTAGTGGAGAAACATCTCTTAATATCTGACCTATAACGGGAGAAGACCAATAGATATAATCAAATGGTTTGTAGGGTGAGGTTAGCCGTTGATAGGTGATTTTCCCTGAATTTGTATTTGTTATACTATTTTCTGTTTGAACTAGACTTGCATTATTTTCAAAAGTCAATTCACCAGACCCTAAAACTTTAACATCATTTGTTACAGTCAAAGTATGCCCCAAAGTAGGATTTATATTTTTGAACACAACGTTTGCTCCACTATTAACAGTACAGTCACAACCAATCACATCTTTTGTGGAATTATAATTTCCCGCAAAAATAATCCTTGAATTAATGCTTGGTTCACCATTTGACCAACCACTACCGTTCCATGTGGTTGAAGATTTATCTACTATTGTAACAACAGGTGAAATCAAAGATTCACAGGTCCCATTATTCACTGCGAAATAATAATCACCCGCTGCTAAATCAGATATTGTCATTGTTGTAGCCGTGATTGGATAAGATTTAGTTATAAATCCTGTTTGCTTCAAGGTTCCTGAAATTGTTAAACCGCTCAATACAACACTACCCGCAGGAATAGCACAAGTGAGTGGAGTTATAGCGCCAATGGTAGGAGCCGCGGTTGTGTTTACTGTTACAGCACCACTTATTGTAGCCGCCGTACATGGCGCCGAATGTCCTGTTGTCGTTATGGTATAAGTGCCACTAGCTGTTGGAATACCACTAATAGTTATTGTACTTCCACTCACTACTGAAGTTAATCCTGTTGGTAAACCACTAACAGAAGCACTTGTTGCGCTTCCTCCAAAAGTATAAACCGTATTGTTATTGCGGTTCCCGAACAAACTGTGGGATTTTGTGTACCGCTAGTCAAAACAATAGTCGATGCAGCATTCCTGGTTACTGTGCCACTTATTGTAGCCGCCGTACATGGCGCCGTATGTCCTGTTGTTGTAATGATATAAGTGCCACTAGCTGTTGGAATACCACTAATAGTTATTGTACTTCCACTCACTACTGAAGTTAATCCTGTTGGTAAACCACTAACAGAAGCACTCGTTGCGCTTCCTCCAAAAGTGTAAACCGTATTTGTTATTGCAGTTCCCGAACAAACTGTTGGATTTTGAGTACCGCTAGTCAAAACAATGGTCGATGCAGCATTCCTGGTTACTATACCACTTACTGTAGCTGATGTACATGGCGCCGTATTTCCTGTTGTTGTAATGGTATAAGTGCCACTGGCTGTTGGAGTACCACTAATAGTTATTGTACTTCCACTCACTACTGAAGTTAATCCTGCTGGCAAACCGGTAACAGAAGCACTCGTTGCGCTTCCTCCAAAAGTATAAACCGTATTTGTTATTGCAGTTCCCGAACAAACTGTTGGACTTTGAGTACCGCTCGTCAAAACAATAGTGGATGCAGCATTTACCGTTACTGTTTTGCTACTTTGCCCAATTAGACCATCCCCAGTAGAAGCAGAAGCGGTAACTGTATAAATAGTGGTGGCTGTTGGATTCGCCGTTATTCCAGTATTTGTTGTTGACGGGGTTCCTGCACCGGCCGGGAGCCCTGAAGTTCCTGAAGGCGAAGCAGTCCAGCTATAATCATAGCTTGTACGCGTTCCTGATACAGTAACATTATCAATAGCCCACCAATAACCATAAGAGGCTTGGTAATTAAAACGAATTTGAAGCGAAGGAACCCCCAAATAGGCGCCAAGATTGATTGTAGTATTGGCAAAAGCACTAAAACTACCTTGTGTTGTTGTATAGGATTGTATAGTGGTCCAAGTCATTCCATTATTTGTTGTAACTTCCACTTTAGCGATAGAACCAGTATACTCTTGATAGTAATGATAAAATTCCAACGACAGCGAACTATATCCCAAAGTACTAATCACCGGAGATGTTAGTATCGTTTGGGTAGTTCCTCCTGGTCCTTGCGAATCGCTATCTGAAAGATAGAATTGACTGGCATCATTTGAATTGAATCTAAAAAGGTAATTCCAAGCTGGGTTTTTATTAATAATTATTGTATGATTATTAGGCCTCAATGTCCATGCTGCATTCCCAAGGGTTCCTCCTGTTGAGGGGTTGCTGGTTGTCCAATTATTAGTAGTATCATTAAAGCCTTCCGCTAGCAATACTCCCCTTGGATTTAAGGGTGTCGCCGAAGCCGTTAAGTTAACGTTTGCTCCAAAACATACTGTTGTTGGATTAGACGCGGCTGAAACCGTGATCCATGAAATTATAACCTGTCCATTTCCTCCTCTTCCGTTTGTTCGGCCGTTCCCCCCTTCACCACCACCGCCTCCGGGAAAAGTTCCAGAAAAACCAGCGCTATTATTATTTCCTCCAACACCTCCAGATGCACCAGCAGTACCAAAGCCCGAAAAACCTGCACCGCCAGCTTTTCCACCATTATTATCAGAAGTGTTACCACCAACGCCGCCCGCTCCTCCAGCCCCGGCTGACCCACCACCTCCAGCACCTGCGTTACCACTACTAGTGCCTCCGTTGCCTCCTGCATATCTAATTGTTCCTGTACTTGCTGCAACTGTTCCACCATTTGTGCCTATTGCTCCAGCGGCAACTACCAACGTACCAAAACTTGAAGCTTGCCCATTTCCACCAGTTGCCGCCCCTCCTTGCCCTACGGTAATAGTGTATGTTGTTAAGGGCACCACCGTAATTGCATTTATACCAGCAAAGGCGCCACCACCACCACCACCACCTGACGCAGACTTACCAGCTGCTCCGCCACCCCATGCTTCAACTTTAATAGTAGTCACACCGACCGGTACGGTAAAAGTAAAAGTTCCAGGTGTTGTATATATTGTTGGATTTTGCGAAAAAGCAGCAACAGAAAATAATAAGAAAAATAGGGGTACTAAATTTTTTAACGTGGGGTAATTTTTATTCATATTTTTTATTTTGAAATATTATCTAAACCCAAAATCATTTTGGAAAATCCGTAATCATCATTAAATCCGTTAAACTGTTCTTACAATCAGTCAATTTTTCAAAGGATAATGCTGTTTAGATTTTAGGCACAAAACTATAATCGTAGTTGTCCCCGTTTTGAATATTCATGAAAGAAAAGTGGTGGTAATTTTTCATTAAAATTGTAGTACGTAGGTTATATAATTAATAGATTTTTGGCATACAAATATTAAAAAATATTGTACCATAATACAATTAAGTCGGTAAAGTGCATTTATATCCGTTACACTACCGTTTTGCACGGATTATTTATTAATTTATTTTAAAAAAACAAAATTATATTTTATACACCCTCGACCATTCCTGTTTTTTAACAGTAAATTAGGATAAAAATAAGTGTCATTTTCAGCAAATAAATCGTTAATTTCAGACCTTTAAAAAACAACCCATGAATCCCGTTTACTCAATAAAAGAAGCTATAAATAAGATCGAAAATTACTGTGCTTATCAGGAACGCTGTCATGATGAAGTGATCCAGAAATTGCGCAGCATGAAAATGAATTCTGATGAAATCGACACTATTTTAGTGCATCTGATCAAAGATAATTTCCTGAATGAAAGTCGCTTTGCCTGCAGTTTTGCAAGAGGAAAACACCGCATTAAGTTTTGGGGGAAAATCAGAATTGTAAACGAATTAAAATTTCGAAAAATCACACAGTACAATATCAATTTGGCGCTCAAAGAAATCAATGCTGACGAATATTTATCGACTTTTCACACCGTTGCAGAAAGAAACTGGGGATCCATTCCCGAAAAAAATGTGCTAAAAAAACGAAAAAAATTCTGTGATTACTTGTTGCGCAAAGGCTTCGAGAGTAATTTGGTTTACGATAAAGCAAAAGAGCTTGAGAATTCGACCACAGATGACATGGCTGTAACGGATTAGTGCCAATTTTAAAATTCATGACGACCCTTTACTAATAACTACCTTAATTATTTCCGTCACGAATTACAACAATTTCCACGAATTCCTTTGCCCATTTTTAAAAAATTAGTGCAAATTAGAGTAATTATTGGTTAACTTTTTTTAAAAGTACGCATCCTATAAATTGAACAGTTACAAACTCAAAAGAACACTCACTGCGTTTCCACCAAAACCAACGGCATTAATCAGTACTTTTTTTATGGGTTTTGTTTGTATTTGTGCTTCCGCAAAAGGAACTCCTATAAATTTATTGTGTTGCATCATCAAAATAGCCAGTTCCATACTCAAAATACCTGAGGCGCCAAAAGTGTGACCTATTTTCCATTTATTGGTCGTTAATAAAGGTAGACTTTCGCCAAAAACTTTCTGTATCGCTTTATATTCCGTCAAGTCTCCTTTTATGGTTCCTGGAGCATGCATCACAATAGCATCAACTTCTGACAAATCGATATTTTGAAACGCCATTTTCATGGATTTCTGGAAACAATTCGCCTCGGCAGAAATAGAAATACTATGTTCCAAAATCTCCGTAGCGTAACCAATACCTTCGATGTATGCTAAGGCATTTTCTTTTTTTCCAATTTCGAGACAACAAATGCCGGCACCTTCGCCAAGAATCATGGTGTTTTGTTTTTTTTCCAAATCAAATGCTCGATTCGGATATTCTTCTATGCTGTTCGAATAAATTTTCAGGGCTCGCATTTGAGCAATCGTAAAATCAGTCAAAGGCGCTTCACTGCCACCGACCAGAAATTTATCCGCCATTCCTGCTCGAAGCCAAGCCACTCCGTTTAACACGGCGTGTAAAGCAGTAGAACAAGTAATGGAATGTGAAATTTCAGGGCCCGAACTTTGCAAATCATGAGCGACCCAAGAAGAAATATTTCCCAAAGTCGTCGTTGGAGAAGCTAGAGTCTGTGCTTTTCCAGTTTTTAAATACTCCTGATAATGTTTTTCAAATAAATCAGTGGCACCACGAGACGAACCAATATTGATTCCGAAAACATCATTTCGAGTCCAGCCCGCATTTTGCATCGCTTGTCGTGAAGCTGCCATGGCATACAAAACCGATTTGTCCAAGGATTTATATTTACTGTCTGAAGCTCGCAAAGCCGCAATAACTTGCTCTAAATCATCGAGCAACATAGCAACGAAAGTTTTTTTATGGTCTAAAATGTGTTCCGTAAAACAATGCTTTTCATTGAGATAATTTTCCCAAATTATTTTTGAGTCAGCACCCAAAGGTGAAATGGAAGCTATGGCGGTTATAGAGATTGTTTTAGACAAAATAGTACTGTTATTTAGCCACAAAGGTCGCAAAGTTTTTCATTAAATTGGTACACCGAGAGCACAGATACTCATGAAAAAAGCGGATTTTTATTCTTTTGACCTATGAAAATCCATTCAATCCGTTCAATCTGTTCAATCTGTGGCCTAAAAAAACAGAAATCAATCTTAATGAATTTTCTGCGTGCGTCGTCGTGAAAAAATAGCATGCAGATAACACGGATTTTAACAGATAAAAATCGATTTTTTTAATCTGTGAGAATCCTTTGAATCATTCAAACCTGCCTCTCGGAAGAAAGGTCTCTGACCTAAAATTAAACTATTTCTAAAGCATTTTCGACCACTTGATATACTTTTAGTAATTGCTCGTCTGTAATAATATATGGAGGCAAAATGTATACAATATTACCAACAGGACGCAGAATTACTCCGTTTTCGATAAAAAAATCATAGAGTTTGTTGCGCAAAGTTCCATAGTAACTGGCGGAACTTTCCGTTTTTATTTCTAATGCAAAAATGACTCCGAGCACACGAGTTGTAGTTACTTTAGGATGGTTTTTTATAAGTTCTTGAAAGTCCAAGTGGCTTTTATTTACTCTAATAATATTCGCTTGCATTTCATTAGTTTGCAACAATTCTAAACTGGCCAAAGCCGCCGCACAACCTGTAGGATTTGCTGTAAATGTATGTCCGTGAAACAACGCTTTATTAATATCATCGTCATAAAAAGCATCGAATAAATCCTGAGTAAAAGTTGTAATCGCCATAGGAATTGTTCCTCCGGTCAACGCTTTGGACAAACACATCATATCTGGTTTTTCCACCAAGTAATCCGTTGCAAAAGTTTTTCCGGTTTTTCCAAAACCTGTCATCACTTCGTCTGCAATGGTCAGCACATTATTTTCCTGACAAATTCGCATCAATTCATCTAATGACTCTTGCTCGTACATCACCATTCCTGCGGCTCCCTGAACCAGTGGCTCAAATATAAAACCAGCGCAACTGTGGTTTTTTATAACCAATTGTAACGCATCATAACTTTCTTGTTGTTGTCCTTTAACCGGAACCGGAATCCGAACCACATCAATGAACATCCCTTGAAAAGCTTGCGTATAAAAAGAAATTCCACTTGCCGCCATGGCCGCAAAAGTGTCACCATGAAAAGCATTTTCGAAAGCAATTATTGTAGTTTTCTTTTCTCCTTTATTGAAAAAATACTGCAAGGCTACCTTAATTGCAACCTCAACAGCAGTCGAACCATTATCGGAAAAGAATATTTTTTGTTGGTTTTTTGGTAAAATTTCCATCAACTTCTCGGCTACCAAAAT
Source organism: Flavobacterium xueshanense (assembly GCF_900112975.1). GTDB lineage: Bacteria > Bacteroidota > Bacteroidia > Flavobacteriales > Flavobacteriaceae > Flavobacterium > Flavobacterium xueshanense. The sequence continues at coordinate 143,524 of NZ_FONQ01000002.1, forward strand.
AGCAGGTTCATGTGTAAATCCTCCAAACAGGACGTGCTCTAATGTCGTGAGTTGTTTATAAATCGCATCGGCAATAAATGTATTTGAATGTCCGTACGGATTCACCCACCACGAAGCGATTGCATCGATGTATTCTTTATTATTTTCGTCCCAAAGCAAAGCGCCTTTTCCTTTTTTTATGGCAATTGGTAACGCTGCGGTTTTATGTTGGGTATACGGATGCCAAAGATATTGGCTGTCTCTTTCAACAAGCCCCCTAGCCCCCGAAGGGGGAATGTTTGTGCTACTCATAATTATAAACTCAATAGATTTTCTCGAAATAAATCAGCATATTCTTTAATTACATTTTGGTCAAAATAGGGTTCTTGTTCTATTCTTCCAATGCATTTAACTTCGGTTTTAGACAAAATAATCGATTCGGTTGCTTTGTTTTCATGACCTGAAAAAACAATTCCTGCAACTGCTATTTTTCTGTTTTGTAAGGCTTCGATGGTCAATAAAGTATGATTGATACTACCCAAATAATGACGGGAAACCACAATTACTTTATAGTCTTTTTGAATTAAATCGATCACGCAATCTATATCATTTAATGGAACAAAAACACCTCCTGCGCCCTCAACAACCAAATTATTTTCTGTTTTGGGTTCAATGATTTTATTTAAATCAATAGTAACATCATCTAATTCAGCGGCGAAATGTGGACTTGCCGGAGTATTCAAAGCATAACTATTAGGATGAATCACCGTCTTTTTATTAGACAAAAATGATTTGACTTTATGGCTATCGGAGTTTTCTAAATCGCCGGCTTGTATGGGTTTCCAATAATCAGCTTCTAAAGCTTCCGTTATAATGGCTGATGCAATGGTCTTACCGACATCGGTTCCAATTCCTGTTATAAATAGTTTCATTTAATTAAATTCAAATTTACATGTGTTGCATTTGTAATTATACTTCGAATAAAAAGGCAATATGATCAGAAGAAGCGAAAAAAGAAATGATAAAAATGATTTGAAATCCGTTATTGAAGTTACCATATTTATCTGTTTGCCACCGCATTTTGGACAGTCGATAAATTCATTATTTTCATCCAATGAATATTTACTAACTTGGGAAAGAATAGTATTTGCTATAAAAAAATCTTCGCTTTTTACAAAAAGTTTTACCCCACCAACAGCATTACTATACAATGGATTTGTATCAACAGTATTGTTATCCCGCATAAAAACTTCAATCCCCTCTGACTCTAGTTTTCCTTTAAAAATTATTGCTTCTGATGTATATTGATATGTAGCAATTATTTTAAAAATTGATTTTTCCATTGCACTAATATACGAAGTTACTCAACAATCGCAACACTTCCGAGATTTCTTCAGTCGAATTATAACTGTGTAAACAAAAACGCAGGCGTTCCTGCCCTTCGGGAACGGTCGGAGAAAGTATCGCTTTTACATCAAATCCCTTTTTCTGAAATTGACCAGCGAGGGTTTTGACTTTTTCATTTCCGGGAATAATGGCCGATTGTATTGCCGATTTGCTTCGGACAAAAAGTGGTTTTAAACATAACAGATTTTTCTGCTGATTAAAAAAAACAATATTTTCTCTTATTTTTAGAATTGGAGCCGAATCCATTTCTAAATGCTGATACGCGACCAGTATCGTGGCAACCGAATGTGGTGAAAGCCCTGTGGTATAAATAAAACTTCGTGCAAAATTTACCAAATAAACCTTCAATGTAACCGAACCTAAAATCGCTGCTCCATGACAACCCAATCCTTTTCCAAAAGTCATAATTCGGGCAAAAACGTGATCTTGCAGGCCTAGCATTTGAACAAATCCTTCGCCATTAGAACCAAAAACTCCCAAAGCATGCGCCTCATCAACCACTAAATAACATTGGTGTTTATCCGAAAGCAAAACTAATTCTTCCAAATCTGGACAATCGCCATCCATAGAAAAAACAGATTCGGTGACAATATAAATAGCGGTGTCTGGATTCCGTAAAATTAACTTTTCTAAATCTTCAAAATCATTATGGTTGTATTTATAGGCTTTGGCATTCGATAATTGAATCCCATCCCGAATGGAAGCGTGACACAATTCATCGTATAAAATTAAATCGCCCTTTTGTGGAACCGAGCCAAAGAATCCAACATTTGCATCATAACCCGAATTAAAAATCAGCGCCGTTTCCGAGTGGTGGAACTTAGCTACAAAATCTTCTGTTTCTTGATACAGTTTGTGATTTCCGGATAATAACCTGGAACCGGTTGCTCCGTTTTGAATGATTTTATTATTAATTAAAAACTCGTGCGTTTCATTGAAAATAATTTGGGACTGAGAAAACCCTAGGTAATCATTAGAAGAAAAATCTATCTTTTTGTTTGACAAAGGCAATTTTCGTAACGCATTATTCTGCTTTCGAATCTCAAGTTTAGCCAATAGATTTTCTGGAAAATGTTTCATAGTCAGCAAAAATAAGCAACTTTTTTGGTTTATTGATTTTGTAAATTACTTGTTTGTTTTTTCATCAAACCTAAAAAGAATTAAGCTTTTTTCTTCAAATCAAAATTCGGTTTCTTCATCAAAAAAAATCAAATGCATTATAAATTAACAATGAAACAAAACCAATGAAAAAAAATATGTAAATTTTTTCGAAAATGCTTTCGATTTACAACCTTCGTAAAATTATGTTAAAAAAAACTTAAAATAAATATTGAAAATGTTAAGCAATGCAATAGTTTTTTACTTTCGACGAATATGAAACGAATTGCATCACTTTTTTTAGTAGTAACGTTGTTTACAACGTGATGGGATACTATCTCATGTTTGCTTATCAAGAAGAGCAAGCGTGGATATCTTCTATGGAAAAAAGACAGGATTCTGATTTTCAAGTAATCAAATTGAATGCAACTTTATACTCTTTTATCGAAGACACTGATTTTGAATACGTAAATGAAGATGTGGTCATCAACAACAAAAGCTATCATATTTTCAAGAAAAGAATTCAAAACAACATCTTAAGTCTGTATTACCTGCGCAATTCACATCAAGATGCAGTAAGTCGGGATTTAAAAGACATTGTTGACAATCAATTATTCAACGGATCTTCCTCAAAAGAGTCTCCGGTTAAAAAACTATTAAAATCTTTCCTTAAAGATTACGTATCAAACACTGCTGTTTGTTTCGCTTTTTCGCCTGAAAAAGAAGCAGAAGTTGTAGCGATTAATGAAAATCCTATAGCGTCTTTACGCTCGGGACACCGTGCTTTATCGTACACACCACCTGATTTTGATTAATTTACATTTTGCACCAAAAACATTACAATACTGAATATATAGTATTTAGTATTAATTTTTAAAATCAATATAACTCCTCCGGGTTCTGATATTAAAATTGAATAGTGTTTGCTACATCGGTGTAAATTTACGGCGAGAAGTACCTTATTCCTACAGGAAAATCATTGATTTGCCAATCCAATTAACATTATTATTTGATTTTTTTGTCAATTTTTTTTAAACAACTAAGACTATATCCTTTCATTTAAACCGTGAAAACATAGTAAACTCCGAGTAAAAAAAATCGTTCTTTTTGCATCAGTATCATTTGCGGTGGTTTGTAACCGTTCGCAAAGTGTTACCGACAAGAAGAATTCAACGACGACAGGCGCTCATGTTCAAGGTGATGCAGCTTTTGCTGATTACACAACAAACATAGGATTATCAACCAGATTTTAATTATTAAGCATCTGAAAATTTGTTGTTTTCTTAATAATTAAAACAAAATGTTTTTAAATACCAAACACCCGCTGTTAACCAAAACCATTTTTTAATGAAAAAAATTTACTTAAGTTGTCTGCTGTTGGCACCTTTATTTATGAATGCTCAAACAGAGATTGATGGAATTATGATGAGTAAAGGCAATTTTTGTTTTGGAACAATATACCAACGTAGTAGCTGGAACAAGTATTGGGAAGGAACCTTTAAAAGAGAAAACCTCAATTTTGGTACCGTATCCACAAAGTCAGTGGCTTTAATGGGAAACTATGGTGTTTCTGATAACTTAAATATTATTTTCAGCCTTCCGTACGTAGAAACTAAAGCTTCTGCTGGCACAATGGGAGGAGCAAAAGGATTACAGGACATCTCTTTTACCGTAAAATACATGCCGTTTGAAAAAACAATTGGCAAAGCTACTTACTCTTTATATGCTTTAGGAGGTCTATCAGCGCCTATTTCAGATTATCCAGCAGATTATTTACCATTAAGTATTGGCCTCAAAAGCAAGACTGCTTCCTTACGATTAATGGGCGATTATCAAAGAGGTCGCTTTTTCACCACGCTATCCGGAGCGTATGTAAAAAGAGCTAACGTAACCATTCACAGAAATTCCTATTACACAACCGAAATACATTACACCAATGAAGTTGCCCTGCCGAATGCTATATCCATAAACTACAGAATAGGCTATCGCTCCAGCAGATTAATAGCTGAAGCTGTTCTTGATAATTGGGTTACACAATCTGGTGGATTTGACATTACAACAAACAACATGCCTTTTCTAAGCAATACTATGAATGCATTAAAAATTGGTGTGAATACTAAATACACGCTTAAGAAAGTACCGGCATTATCTATTATTGGAGGGTGCAATTTTGTTACAGAAGGCCGAAATGTAGGGCAATCAAATACCTTTTACGGCGGTCTATTTTATATCCTTAATTTAAAAAAAACGATACAAGAAAATGAAAAATAAAGTACAAAAAATAGCCTGCAATAGTCTTCTGGTTTTGTTTCTTACGTTGAACTATTCTTGTAGTGACGAGTTAACAGAACGCAATGAGCAATTCCCTCAATTAAATCCCGCCAATACAGATTTATTAGCCGGAAGCTGGAAAACATTCCTATTGACTGCCCCAAATGAATTTTATTTGGATCCGCCAATAGCATCAAGCACACCTGCTTTTGCAAGAGAAATTAACGAAATAAAAAGTTACCAAGCAAGCATAACTCCGGAGCAGAAAAAAATAATACAATATTGGAGCGCCGGAGGCGTTTTACGTTGGAATGAAATTATGCGGACCTTAGTGGCAAGACACAATCGTCCACCATATCAAAATGAAGACGGAACATATCCTGCACCATCTGGAGCAAATCCATTTGCGAATCCTCAATTTCCTTTTTCAAATCCTCCTTACGCAGCCAGAGCTTATGCGTATGTGAGCGCTGCGCAATACGATGCGATGGTTGCAACTTGGCATTATAAAAAACTTTATAATAGAGATGCACCATTTATAGTTGACGCAACTTTACCCGTTCTAATCCCGAAGAGCAGCTTACCTTCCTATCCATCTGAAGATGCTGTTTTAGCAGGAGTTACTGTTGAATTATTAAAATTATTATTCCCAACAGAAATCGCTTACATCCAAGAAAAAGCAGAGGAACAGAAATTATATCGCATTATTAGTGGCGCCAATGTTCGAAGTGATGTTGATGCCGGAATTATTTTAGGCAGAAAAATTGCCGCCAAATTTATCGCCAGAGCTGCCGCTGACGGAACAGGGGCAGCTATTGGCAATCAAGCACTTTGGACACAACTTGAAACTCTAACTGCAGCCACTGGAGAAACTCCATGGAAATCACTAGATATTCCCGCAAGACCTCCAATGTTACCATTGTTTGGAAAAGTAAAATCATTCCTTATGACCCCTGAAATGGTTCTTGCCAGTCGTCCGGTTCCACCGCCTTCCACGAAATCAGAACAATTTGCAAAAGAATTAGCTGAAGTAAAAACCAACAGCAAAAATGCCACTAGAAAAAATATGGGAATTGTTACCTTTTGGGCTGATGGTGTGGGTATACACACACCGCCAGGCCACTGGAATGCTATTGCAGCTGAAGAATTTGTAGCCCAAAATTACAGCGAAGTACGATGGGCCAGAAATATGGCGTTATTGAATATTGCCATGATGGATGCGGCTATCAGTTGCTGGGATGCAAAATACTTTTATTTTAATCCAAGGCCTTATCAGATGGATCCATCCATCAAAACATTAACAGGGATTCCGAATTTTCCTGCTTATGTATCAGGTCACTCGACCTTTAGTGGTGCTGCCAGTGCCGTATTATCGCATATTATTCCTGCAAAAGCGCAAAATTTTTCAATTATGGCTAAACAGGCTTCTGATTCGCGCTTGCTTGGCGCCATTCATTATAAGAGTGATTGTGAAAAAGGACTTGAATTAGGGAAAAAAGTAGGTGGCTTTGCTGTTGCAAGAGCTTCAATAGATGGAGCTGAATAATTAAAATATAAGTTGATAATTTGTAAATGGTTTGTTTTAATATTTGTTATCAACCAAAGCCTAACAGACGTTGGAAACCTGTTTTGCTTTTTTTATAAAAAAATATTAAAAAATGACTTTTCCTTGAAACGGTGGTATAAGAGGTCTAGCGAAGCAACTGCTTTAATTTACAAGGAATCTATTTTTGGAAATTTAAGTCCTTATATAATGTTATTACGAATAGCTGTCTTAATATTGGCTTTATTTAATATTCAAAAAGGGTTGCAAGCATTTATAAAAGAAGGCCTTTTTAATTTTAAAAGCTCAGAGAGATTTAAAAGAAGTGGCTACCTTTTGTTGCTGTTAAGCGTTTCTGGGATCATAATTAGACTGGTGGGCATGAGTCAGACTGCAAAGGACCAAATACTTTCTGATATTATTATGTATTTGTTATTACTTGCGATTGGCATTGGGTTATTAGCTTTTTCTGATGTTATTAAAAAAGGAAATATCATAGAAACTGAAAATAATCTAACAATATAACCATGTCTATAATCATCAACTTAGACATTATGCTCGCTACACGAAAGATGCGCTCCAATGAACTAGCGGAACGAATGGGAATCAATACCGCTAACCTATCTATTTTAAAAACCGGAAAAGCAAAGGCGATTCGGTTTTCCACTTTAGAACTGATTTGTGAAATTCTGGAATGTCAACCCGGAGATATTATGGAGTTTGTAAAGGATGAATAATCTCTTGTTCTCGACTTTTTAGCCCAGATGGAAACGGCATCCTTTTACAAAGCTTCCAGCCTTTTGAAGGCTGGAAGCTTTGTAAAAGATATAGTGGACAGCTGGAAATAGCTCCAAAAAAAAAGCCTCACAAATTGTGAAGCTTTGATTTATATATCGAAATTATTTTAGTCGACTAAAACAATAACTTTGTTGTCTTTCATTTCGATTGTCCCAGAATTGATAGCAAGTGTGTAATTTTGGGCGTCTAATTTAGTGAATTTACTCGCCACTTCTTTTGCGAAAGCAAAGTTGGAAGCGGTAATTTTCACTACACCTTTTTCTAATATAGAAACAATTGGCGCGTGGTTATTCAAAATCTGAAAGCTTCCATCAACTCCTGGCAGTGTTACCGAAGTTACTTCTGCTGAAAATAATTTTGCTTCTGGTGAAATTATTTCTAATAACATATTTTTTAGTTTATAGTCTCAGTTTACAGTCTCAGTACTGAATACTGAGACTGAACACTGAACACTAATTTATGCTTCCGCTAACATTTTCTCTCCAGCTTCGATAGCTTCTTCAATCGTACCTTTAAGGTTAAAAGCGGATTCTGGCAAGTGATCTAATTCTCCATCAATAATCATATTAAATCCTTTGATAGTATCTTTAATATCAACTAAAACTCCTTTTAATCCTGTAAATTGCTCCGCAACGTGGAAAGGTTGAGATAAGAAACGTTGTACACGACGTGCTCTCGAAACGGCTAATTTATCATCTTCTGATAATTCTTCCATACCAAGAATCGCAATGATATCTTGTAATTGTTTGTATTTTTGTAAAATTTCTTTTACTCTTTGTGCACAGTCATAATGCTCATCCCCTAAAATTTGAGGCGTAAGTATTCTTGAAGTTGAATCCAATGGATCCACTGCAGGATAAATACCTAACTCAGCAATTTTACGAGACAATACTGTTGTTGCATCTAAGTGAGCAAAAGTTGTAGCTGGAGCTGGATCCGTTAAATCATCCGCAGGAACGTAAACCGCTTGAACAGATGTAATAGAACCTTTGTTTGTAGATGTGATACGCTCTTGCATTGCACCCATTTCAGTTGCTAATGTTGGTTGGTATCCTACTGCAGATGGCATACGACCTAAAAGTGCCGAAACCTCAGAACCTGCTTGTGTAAAACGGAAGATATTATCCACGAAGAACAATACATCTTTACCTTGATCAGTTCCTGCTCCATCACGGAAATATTCAGCGATCGACAATCCAGAAAGTGCCACACGAGCACGAGCTCCTGGAGGCTCATTCATTTGTCCGAAAACGAAAGTGGCTTTAGACTCTCTCATTCCTACTAAATCTACTTTAGATAAATCCCATCCTCCATTTTCCATAGAGTGCATGAATTCATCCCCGTATTTTATAATTCCTGACTCTAACATCTCACGAAGTAAGTCATTCCCTTCACGTGTTCTTTCTCCTACTCCTGCGAATACGGAAAGCCCACCGTGACCTTTTGCAATATTGTTAATTAACTCCTGAATCAATACTGTTTTACCAACTCCAGCACCACCAAACAATCCAATTTTTCCCCCTTTTGAGTAAGGCTCAATTAAATCGATTACTTTAATACCTGTGAATAAAACTTCAGAAGAAGTAGATAAATCTTCGAATTTTGGAGCTGCTCTGTGAATCGACATTCCGTTTTCACCTGTTTTTGGCAATTCCGGCAAACCATCAATCGCATCTCCAATTACGTTAAATAAACGTCCGTAAACATCAGCACCAATTGGCATTTGGATAGGATTACCTGTTCCAACTACTTCATAACCTCTACTCAAACCATCTGTTGAGTCCATCGAAATGGTACGAACTGTGTTTTCACCAATGTGAGATTGTACTTCAAGTACTAATAAAGTACCATCTTTTTTTGTGATTTCTAATGAATCATAAATTTTTGGAAGTTCAACATCCTTACCGTTGAAAACTACGTCAACTACTGGTCCAATGATCTGGGCAACTTTTCCTATTACTTTCGACATTACTTATGTATTTATTAAATAGCTATTTAGGTTTATGAAATAGTACTAACCGAAATGTATCGATTAAATGCTTTTTTCAGTGTGCAAAGATAATTTTTTAAAATATAAAATCAATAATTTTTTATAAAAAAAGGATATTTTTAATAGATAATGGAGAAATGACTTTGAAACAGACAAAAGATCGCAATATCCTTAAAAACAAATAACCACCACGTCAAGAAACGGGTGGTTATTTTTACAAAAAAAAGAGGTTCAAATTATTGAATAGTAGCTGGATATTGAATTCCATACAAACCTAAATCAACACCTTTCAAATTAGAACCATATTTAGCATTTATAGCCTCCAAGAATTTATTAGCAATTAATGCATATCCTCTTGGACTTGGGTGAACTCCATCTAAAGAAAAAGTACCTCCTGTAACATAAGCAGCAGTCATGTGAAAAGTACCAAAACGAATTCCTCCATTATTCAACTGATTCAAAATTGAAGCTGTATCAACGAAAGCCAAATTGTTTGATTCAGCCGCAGTTTTAATCGTTACGTTATAGGCGTCTGTCGCTAATTTTATCTCCAAAACCTCTGAAGCTGTCAAAACCCTATTGTCTTGCAATGGAAAAGTCACCCCAACGGTATTAAAAGGAGCCGGAACTCCAGCTTGTGGTGTTCCAATAACCGTTCTGGTTGTAAGCAATACAAAATCTTTGTCAGTAACATTTGCACCACCATTAGCATGACGCGCTTGTCCATAAAGACTACCCATTAAAGCTGCTTGCTGCGCCGGAACACCAGCTGCAGTTAGCGCACCCGTAATTTGAGCACTGTAATTAACCAACGTTTCATCTCTTATCAATAAAGGATTTGTAGCTGAAGCAGACAATGTTTTGATTCTGCTTCCAGCGCCTAGAGCTGTAAGAATTTGTTTTACTGGCCCCAACAACTGTGTATTCAATTGTGTTGCAGTTGCAGCATCTAAAGGAACTGGGTTAAAAGGAACCGTAGTAAAAAACGGTAGATTGTTGATATAAGGTAAATTGGCAACAACTCCTTTTTTACCTCCTGCCGCAAGAGCAGTAGCTAAAGCATTATAAGCCGCATTAAAAGTACCCGTGGGAGTAATGTTATTTCCTGCAACAGGATCTTGCGAAGTGGGTATACCACCATTAGTAGCATATCCTAAAACATCATTTCCTCCAATAAACAAAGAGAAGAAGGTTGGATTTTGATCCATAGCATCTTTTATTACACTTGACATTGCCGTTTTCGCAAATCGTCCAAAATATGGATTAGCTTGTCCGTAACCTGCCACACTTAAATGTATTGCTTTTGCACCTGGAACACCCATATTGCTATATGCTCCAGATATACTAGCACCAAGAACTGTTCCCGAAACCCCTGAAACATTTACTGGTCCAGCACCATTGAAATACAAACGTGTTGGGAATTGAGGAACTTGATTTCCTCCAATTGAAAATCCACCTCTATTGTCATCTGCCATGAATGGATTCGTAAAAGCACCTCCGCCAACTAAAGCAAATTGCCCTGCCAAGATATTAGGGTATGAATTTTTTTGACCAGCTTTAAAAAGAGCGCCATCACTATATCCCGCCGCAAACGAATCTCCTAAAGCAACATATTTAGAAAAATCGGCCGTACCCGCTGTTAGCGGCTCTTCGGCAATTACCTCATCATCGTTATTACAAGCTGCGAAGGTTAGCGAAATCAACAACAGCCATTTGAAATTTTTTATCATAATATATTTTTTAAAATTATTGACCTTTTTATAATTATGGGTTGATTGTCCAAGAAGCAAACCATTGTTGCCCTATTGCTCCAGCTCCAATTACCTGAAGATAATCTTTTCCACCAATATTGGTAGCACCAATTTTAAGTACAGATTTTAACTTTGGAAAACCATAATTAATTTGAGCATCTAATACAGTGTTTTCCGGAACCATTCCGTCAGCAAAAGAAGACTGCCATAAATACTCCGTATTGTATCTTGCATTAACATTGAAACCAAAGTTTTTAAACAATTTAGCGTTACCAATAGATGTTTTTACTCTGTGTTTAGGAGTATTAAAACCAGCTATAAAACTGGGGTCTTCTTCTTGATTAAAATTAAACTCAGCATAATTATAATTTACACCAACTTCAAAATCCCCGTACACTTTTTTAGACAAACCTACACCAAAACCTAATGAAGTAATTTTTGCAACAGTATTGGTGTATACTTGATACACTCTTCTGTCTCCATTGCTCAAAGCAGAAAGCGTAGCCAAAGTTGCAGGATTACCAAAATCAAAAGCGGTATTAACATTTCCGTAATACGGACTAATCACTCTTGAAGTATTCATGAAATCATTATAAATATTATAATATCCATTAATATCAATTGACAAATCATTGTTAACTACAGAACGATATCCTAATTCTATAGCCTGAACCTCTTCAGGCTTTACCAATCTTGGATTAGCCACTTTTAATAAAGCTGCTGCTGCAGGAACGTTCGTTGGGTTTGCTGCAATTGCAGCGCTAAACGCCTGAACTGATGTCAAAGTATAAGAATTAGTATAGGCATTTTGACCTGTTAAAGTTAAAGTTGCAGGAACTCCCAATGCTTGACCAGCAGCACTAACTCCTCTAATTTCCGTAAAACGATCTAAATTCTCAGGAGCAGAACCAATCAAAGCGAATGGTCCTAGATCTAAACCAATGTATTGATCTTGAGTAGTTGGATTTCTAAATCCAGTTTGATAAGAAACTCTAAAGTTATGTCTTTTAGTTGCTCCGGCAGAATAAACAAAAGATACGCGAGGCGAAATATTTCCATCAAAATTTTGACTTTTATCATAACGAGCAGATCCTGTAAATTTCAACCTGTCATCCATGAATTTTTTGGTCAATTGTCCGTAAGCACCGTACTCATTATATCTTAATGGACCGTCAAAATCAGTGAAGATTGTTCCTTGTGAGTTCATTTCATATTGTCTGAATGAACCTCCTAATTGAATCTCTGCAAATTTTACCAAATCTTTAAAATTGTAATTTACATCAGAATGGTAAATTTTAGACTGATCTATAAATTTAGCTCCTTTAGTTAAATCAGGTTCAGCTACTGCTGCTGCCAAAGCGCTTATGAATTGCGCTGAACCTGGTTCAAATCTTGGACTCCCTGTTGGAGTTGCTAAAAAAGGCAAACCTGTTGGTTTGATATTGTAATCTGCATAATTTCTTGCATTTGTAGCAGATTGATGTGCGTTAGTACCTAATACAGCACCGGATAACTGATACGCAGTAGCATAATTAGTAAACCATTCTGTATCTGATTTTGCAGCCCTGTTAACATTCCATGCAGCAAAACGCATGTCGTAAGAATTACCAGCATCTTCGTCAGTAACATATCCTCTTACAAAGAAATTTTTCCCTTTTATCTCGATTTTAGATTGTTGCATAAAGAAATCATTTAATGCATATCTGTTTGCTCCTTGATAAATCGTACTTCCTAAACCTAATTTATGTTGTAATATAATTTCGGTTTCACCTTCCCAAGGTTTAAAATGCAAAGAGAAATCTGCTTTCACACTTCTAACTTTATTGTCATTCAAATCCTGCTCGCGGTATCCTGTTCTACTTACTTGACCCACATTAGTAATAAAAGTTGTAACCTCATCACCATACAAGTTCAAACCGTCATAGTTTTGATTGTTAGCGTGCCCAATTGAACCACCTGTTAAACTTCTGTCATCAGCAGCAATCCATTCTGTAGCTCTCAAAAAATTGAAATTTGCTTTGGCTGCAAAATGCTTAGTGAAAGCCTTTGCTGCTCTCAATCCAAAATCAAAATAATCATTTGTACCAGCAGCTTTCTGAGTGGTTTGCCCGTATTTTACGTAAGTACTAATTCCTTGATTCGCAAAAGGATTTTTACTGTTCATGAACAAAATACCATTAAAAGCATTTGCGCCATAAAGAGCGGAAGATGCACCCGGAAGCAACTCAACGTTAGCAACATCAATATCAGACAGTCCGATAAGATTTCCTAAAACAAAGTTCAATGCCGGTGAAGAGTTGTCCATACCGTCCACCAATTGCATAAAACGAGTATTGGCAACTGTAGAAAAACCTCTTGTATTTATAGATTTGAACGAAATACTACTCGTATTAAAATGCACCTCTTTAAGATTTTCTAAACCATCATAAAATGTCGGTGCGGTAGTACTTTTTATTTGTTGTATACCCATTCTTTCAATAGTAACCGGTGATTCAATAACTCTTTCAGGAGTTCTTGATGCAGAAACTACAATTTCATCCAGTTTATTTTCTTCATCTAAAAGCTTAACAGAAATTCTTTGATTAGCAGAGGAAACGTTGATCTTTTGAGTTCCAAACCCTACACTTGTAATCTCAATTACGAAAGGAGGCTTTTTAGCAGTTTGTAACGTAAATGATCCGTCTAAATCGGAAATAGCACCCGAAGAGTCTCCAACAATCTTTATGTTGGCTCCAGGAATAGGTTGGTTGTTACTGTCTGTAACAATACCTGAAATTGAGTTTTGAGCAAAAGTTAAGCTACAAAAAAACAATGACAAAAAAAGTAAATACACTCTCATTGGGTTATAATTTGTTGGTTTATGAAGCCAAAGTACAAATATTTTTGATATTAATAAAAAAGGACTGAAAAAATTTCATATTCATCAGTTATTTTGCACCATTTACGCTTATTTCACATTTAAAATTAATTATTTAATGTTAAAATTTATGCTAAAAAAATAGAATATCACTATGCATGCATATAAAAAATACATATATCACAAAATAATTATTAATTTTTAGATATTTGATAAAAGTTCAAAAAGTCCCAAAATTTACCTTTTATTTCACTTTTCTAACATCTAAGAATACTTATTTAAATAAATTACAAAACACAAAAAAAGCCTCGAAAAAAACTTCCGAGGCTGATTATTTTTAAGGCAGTTAACTACAAATTTATTCTACAGTAACTGATTTCGCAAGATTACGAGGTTGATCTACATTACATTCACGCATAACAGCAATGTGATACGATAACAATTGCAATGGAATAGTAGTAATCAACGGTGATAATGCATCCGAAGTTTCCGGAATTTCAATAACATAATCCGCTAATTCCCGTACTTGTGTATCTCCTTTAGTAACTACTGCTATAATTTTTCCACTTCTGGATTTAATTTCTTGAATATTACTAACAATTTTATCGTAATGCCCTTGTTTTGGCGCAATTACAACCACCGGCATGTGCTCGTCAATTAAGGCAATTGGTCCATGTTTCATTTCCGCTGCAGGATATCCTTCAGCATGAATATAGGAGATCTCTTTTAATTTTAAAGCACCTTCAAGAGCCACTGGAAAATTATACCCTCTTCCCAAATACAAACAATTAGGAGCGTCTTTGAAAACTGCAGCAATTTCTTTTGCTCTGTCATTTGTTTCTAAAGCCTCTTTTACTTTTTCAGGAATAATTTCTAATTCTTGTAAATAGGTGTGAAAAGCTGAATTTGATAATGTTCCTTTGGCTTTAGCTAAACGCAACGCAATCATTGTCAACACCGTAATTTGAGTTGTAAATGCTTTTGTAGATGCGACACCAATTTCAGGTCCCGCATGAGTATAAGCACCGGCGTGAGTTTCTCTTGAAATAGAAGATCCTACTACATTACATACTCCAAAAACAAACGCACCATTTTCTTTGGCCAATTTTATAGCGGCCATGGTATCAGCCGTTTCTCCAGATTGAGAAATAGCAATAACGATATCTTTACTATTTATGATTGGATTTCTGTATCTAAATTCAGAAGCATATTCCACTTCAACTGGGATTCTTGCAAATTCTTCAAAAATATACTCTGCAACTAAACCAGCGTGCCATGAAGTTCCACAAGCAACGATTATGATTCTTTCCGCGTTTAAGAACTTTTCTAAATTATCCTCAACACCTGCCATTTGAATCAAACCTTCATTAGCATGAAGTCTTCCACGATATGTGTCTTTGATAACGCTTGGTTGCTCATAAATTTCTTTTAACATAAAATGATCGTAACCACCTTTTTCAATTTGTTCCAAATTCATTTGAAGCTCTTGAATAGTAGGATTAACTAAAGAGTCATCTTTAATTTTACGAACTTTCATTTGTTTATGTAATCTAATATTTGCCATTTCACCATCTTCCAGATAAATCGCATTAGATGTATATTCTATAAAAGGAGAAGCGTCTGAAGCTATAAAAAACTCTCCTTCACCAACACCAATTGCTAATGGGCTTCCTAAACGGGCAGCAACGATTTCATTTGGAGTTTTTTTGTCAAAAACAGCAATGGCATACGCTCCTACTACCTGATTCAAAGCCACCTGAACTGCTTTTCCTAATTTTAAATTATCTTTTTTCTGTACTTCTTCAATAAGATTAATTAATACTTCAGTATCCGTATCAGAATGAAAAACGTATCCTCTTTTGATCAACTCTGCTTTTAAAGGCGCATAATTTTCAATAATTCCGTTATGAACTATTGCTAAGTCCCCTGAATTTGAAATATGTGGATGCGAGTTTACATCATTTGGAACACCGTGCGTTGCCCAGCGTGTATGACCTATCCCAATGCTTCCATTAATGGTAATCTCTTTTGAAGCTCTCTCCTCAAGATCTGAAACTTTCCCTTTTGTTTTAGAAACCTTAAGGTTTTCACCGTCATACAACATGACACCAGCACTATCATAGCCTCTATATTCGAGTCTTTTTAATCCTTTAATTACAATAGGATAAGCTTCTCTGTATCCAATATATCCAACAATTCCACACATAGTCTTGGTTTAATTAGGTTTTGTATAATAAATTTCAAGTTTTAATCTTTTAGCCTCATTTACGGTAGATTTTCCGCTGTACAAAATTGTTCCTAATGGGTTCATAACCGAAGTCTTTGGCGCTTGAGAAATAAATGTATTTGGAGTTTTTAACTTATAAGATGTTACTATTCCTATGTCTTCCGTAACTACAAGACCTAATTTAACATTAGTGGAATCCTTATTATTGATCAGATTTCGTATTTGATTGGTTACTCTAATTTTATAAGTCACCCCTTTTTTACTAGTGGCATCTTTCTTTATAATGCCATCCAAAATAGTTCTAGATTTTTTTGGATCCGTACTATTAGTAGTGGGGTCCAGGTAATAATCTGTCAAAGGTCGGCTGTTTTTAAAATCATACAAATAAATTCTTTGTGGCTCATAACTGTTGGCCATAGCAGCAGCGTCAATATGAAAAACAAGATTTGCTTCATTAATCAATATTTTTTTACCATCTGCCGGGTTTCTTAAGTCATCTAATTGATCTGAAATTTTATTAGGACCTGTTAACACTCCATTAGCATCATATCCTTTTACATCTGTTTTATCAAAAAGCTCTAAAACCGCTACAGAACCTTCACCACCTTTTAAAAATAATTTCTCATCTCCTTCAGTTGTGTTTCCAGTCGTTGGCAAGGCATTATACGCACTTCCATTAGCGCTAAAATCGTTATTCAACAAACTAACAGTATTTCCTGTCATGTTTAGAACAATCGTTTTCTTTACTCGCGTTGTAGCCCCACCTGTTGTAGAAACTAAATCCTCATTATAAGTAATGGTTATTTTACCTGCTTTAAAATTCAGCATCGCTAAATTCCCTTGACCACCTCCGGATTTCTCCATTTTAAAATAAAGACCTCTAAAATAATTTTTAAAAACTTCATTTGAGGCTAACTTACCAGAATTAACCGCATCAATAATCTTGGCTTTAAAATAATCCTTATTCAAATTCAGCTTCATTCCCGGAGCAATGTATGCTGTTGATTTTGCCTTCGTTACCGTATCTGTTGTTACAACGACATGCTCTGCAGGATTAAAAAAGAACTCATCATTCTGAGCCTTATCAGGGTTGTCATTTAAACGAGTCGGAATTTTTAAATTATCGAATTCAGTATTCTGATCTGTAAAGTATTTTTGAGATTGTTGAAATCCTCCAATAGGATCCGCATCTCTCATAAAATAACCTGATTCATAGATACTTAATTTCATTTTGGCCTTATCCGGACCATAAATAGAGTCTAGTACATACACATGGCTTCCGTCAGCATTCGTTTTTGTTTGGGTTGCGTCAGTATAATACGGAATGGTAAGCACTACACTTTCCACAAAAGGTTTTGTACTTACTGAAGTAATAAGAGCCGGTAAAGTTAACTGAGTATTGAAGTTTGCGGTTGTTTCACCAAAATTTGTACTGCTGTAAATTCCCAATGGATTTACTTCAAGATTATTGGATTGTATAGGTCCTGTTTTTTGATTGTAACCAGAAACACTATATGTTTCTTTTTTAAAATCAAAATTATTTTCACCGATTAAATCTCCACCAATTTCGTTATAATCTTTATCACAAGAATATAAAAAAACAACACTTGCTACTAAAAGAATTTTCTTAAAAAAAGAATTATTGTACATATTTATTAAAAAAGTTTAATTTAAAGAACCTCGTTTCTATAAAAATTTGTATACGCTTCCGCGAATGCATCTTTCGGTGCGAAAGGTAAAAAAGGTTTTCCTGAAGATTCTATAAATTTTGTTAAACTTGGAGACAGGTTTTCTGAAGCAATAATCACTGCGTCAGAATGTTTAATAGTTGCTTTGATGATATTTTCGTAGTTTGGAATCTCAAGATCTGCTATTGCATCATCTGGAACACCATCAAATTTTACTTTATTAATCATTTCCACATTCAAAGTCCCATCAAAAGATTGGCTGTACACAGAAGTAACAATCTTTGTTTCCGAAAACAATGCTTCGTTTTTATAAAAATGCTTTAAATAAATAGGTAGCATTGCAGCCATCCATCCATGAACATGAATAATATCCGGAACCCAATTGAGTTTCTTAACCGTCTCAACAACTCCTTTTGCAAAGAAAATTGCACGTTCATCATTATCTGGATACATCACCCCTTCTTCATCAGCAAACGTAGCTTTTCTTTTGAAATACTCGTCATTATCAATAAAGTAGACTTGTATTCTTTCCTTTGGAATAGAAGCCACTTTAATAATTAATGGCATATCCAAGTCATTTACTACCAAATTCATCCCCGAAAGTCTAATTACCTCGTGCAATTGGTGTCTTCTCTCGTTAATATTTCCATACCTTGGCATAAAAATTCTTATCTGTCCGCCTTGATCATTAATCATTTTTGGAACGTCATAAGACATTAAAGAGACCTCGGTTTCAGCGAGATACGGCACCACTTCAGATGATACATATAATATCCTCTTATCTTTCATATCGTAATTTACTTAATTTATTGGCAATAAAAACCATGCAAAATTACAAAAATTTATGCAGTTATTAACTAAAATAGTAAGTTTGCATTTAATTTTAATAATACTGCCATGCATATTTTCTACGGAAAAGCATCTTTAATGGACTATTTGAAATCTATAAAAACCATCCATTCCACCATTGGATTTGTTCCAACTATGGGCGCTTTACATCAAGGTCATTTGGCTTTAATGCAGAAATCATTGCTGGAAAACGACACTACCGTTGTCAGTATTTTTGTAAATCCCACCCAATTCAATAATCCGGAAGACCTGGCAAAATACCCGAGAACACTGGACGAAGATGTAAAAAAACTTACCAATCTGAATCCAAATATCATTTTGTACGCGCCAACTGTCGAGGATATTTATGACGGGAAACCGGTCTCGGAATCGTTCGATTTTGACGGGTTGGAAAACCAAATGGAAGGCAAATTTAGACCAGGACATTTTAATGGTGTAGGCACTATTGTAAAGCGACTTTTTGAAATTATCGAATGTACTAACGCTTATTTTGGTGAGAAAGATTTTCAACAATTGCAAATTGTAAAAAAGATGGTTGCAAAAAATCACTTAAAAGTAAACGTAATTGGCTGTCCCATTTATAGAGAATCCAATGATGTAGCCATGAGTTCCAGAAACGAGCGTTTATCAGCGCGGGAAAGAGATGAAGCCGCCATTATTTACAAAGTGCTTACTGCTGTAAAAGAGCAATTTGCAACAAAAAGTACCGCTGTAATTTCAGAATGGGTTCAAAAATCATTCGGCAACAATCCTCACTTTACATTGGAATACTTCACCATTGCAGACGAAGCAACTCTTTTATCGTGTACCCGAAAAAATAAAAATAAAAAATACCGTGCTTTTATTGCCGTATTAGTCAACAATATTCGTTTGATTGACACCATTTCATTAAATTAATTTACTTTTGTAGCATGCAAATTCAAGTATTAAAATCAAAAATTCACCGCGTTAAAGTAACCGGCGCCGATTTAAATTATATCGGATCCATTACTATTGACGAGTCATTACTAGAAGCTTCCAATATCATTGAAGGCGAAAAAGTCTCCATCGTAAACATCAATAACGGAGAACGTTTTGATACTTACGCAATCAAAGGCGAGAAAAATTCAGGAACCATAACACTCAACGGACCTGCTGCCAGAAAAGTGCAAAAAGACGATATCATCATCATCATTTCTTACGCAAGCATGGATTTTGAAAAAGCTAAAACCTTCAAACCATGGGTTATTTTTCCAAATGAAAATGACAATTCGTTGACTTAATTTATATTCGAATAAAAAACCAAAAACTATTTTTTTAGCTACTGATTTTCTGATTTTGCATTTTAAAATCCGAGAATCAGTAGCTGTTTTTTTTTAACGCTGTTTTACTAAACAAATAAACGCTGATTTCGCCTTTGAAATCAAAGCGCATTCTTAACATTTACTGGCATTCATTTTCAATTAAAAGTAATAATGTTTATATTGCTTGCTCTTATTTAGAGTAAATCATAATTTCTAAAACAAACTAAATCATGAAAAAACTAATACTCTTATTACTCTTTTCTTTTTCCGCATTTTCACAAAAAACTACGATTGCTTTCGATTCTCAAGTGCTTGGTGAAAGTCGGGAAATCACCATTGGACTTCCGCCTTCTTTTGAAAAAAACCCCAATAAAAAATACCCGATTCTCGTTTTATTGGATGGCGATTACTTATTTGAACCTTTTTATGGCGCTTTAAATTATGGAGCCTATTGGGATGATTTACCGGAAACCATTATCGTTGGCATCAGCCAAAACAAAAATAAGGAACGATTTGACGACAGCAATTATGACGAAGCAGATGGCGTTCCTTCTGGAAAAGGAGCGAAATTTTTTGAGTTTATTGGTACCGAATTACTACCATACATCGAAAAAAAATATCCTGTTGCGCCTTTCCGCATCATCGCCGGTCATGACACGACTGCTGGATTTTTGAACTTTTTTCTGTACAAAGACAATCCCCTTTTCAATGCCTATATTTCATTAAGTCCCGAATTAGCGCCTGATATGGAAAATCGCATTCCGGAGCAACTTTCCAAAATCAAACAACCTATTTTTTATTATCAGTCAAATGGTGATGGCGATGTAAAAAAACTACAGACTTCCATCAAGAAATTAGACATCAATATAAAACAGGTTACCAATCCGCTACTGAATTATAAGTTTGATAATTTTGCGGGAGCTTCCCATTATTCACTTGTTTTGTATTCGATTCCAAATGCTTTGTACCAATTTTTCGACACTTATAAACCCATTTCTTCTACCGAATATTCGGAGAAAATTGTCATCCTTCAATCGGGATATGTAGATTACCTGACCAATAAATACGAGGTTTTGTCTAAAAATTTAGGTCTAAAAATGCCCATTCGCGTAAACGATTTCAAAGCTATCGAAGCTGCAATTCTTAAAAATAAAGCGTATTCAGAACTGGATAAATTAGCTGAAATTGCCAACAAAAATTATCCAAAATCAATGCTAGCCGATTATGAATTGGGTTTAATGTATGAAAAAATGGGCGACCTTAAAAAAGCGGCAAAACGGTACCAAACCGCGTCCCAATTAGAGGAAATTGGCAACCTGACAAAAAATATGATGATGGAAAAATACGATGATATGACCAGTCAAACACCAAAAAAATAATGTCAAAAGTAAAAACAACTTTTTTTTGCCAAAACTGTGGCGCACAATATGCAAAATGGCAAGGACAATGCAATTCTTGTAAAGAATGGAATACCATTGCAGAAGAAATTATCCAAAAACAAGAAAAAACAGCTTGGAAAAGTGAAACGTCTACCAGCAGTAAGGCACCAAAACCATTACGAATAAACGAAATTGATTCGGCGCAGGAAATCCGAATGGACACCACTGATGGCGAATTGAATCGCGTTTTGGGTGGCGGAATAGTTCCCGGTTCCTTGATTCTTTTAGGCGGTGAACCCGGAATTGGAAAAAGTACTCTTTTGCTTCAAATTTCTTTAAAATTACCTTATAAAACCTTATATGTTTCGGGCGAAGAAAGTCAGAAACAAATAAAAATGCGTGCCGAAAGAATCACGCCCAGCGGCGACAATTGCTATATTCTTACCGAGACCAAAACACAAAATATCTTCAAGCAAATTGAAGCCATACAACCGGAAATCGTGATTATCGATTCAATTCAAACTTTGCATACGGATTATATTGAATCCACTCCGGGAAGTATTTCTCAAATACGTGAAACCACCGCCGAACTGATTAAATTTGCCAAAGAAACCAATATCCCCGTGATTCTGATTGGTCATATCACCAAAGACGGAAATATTGCCGGACCAAAAATCCTGGAACACATGGTGGACACGGTTTTGCAATTTGAAGGCGACCGGAATCACGTGTATCGCATTTTACGTTCGTTAAAAAACCGTTTTGGTTCCACTGCTGAAATTGGTATTTATGAAATGTTGGGCAATGGTTTGCGCGAAGTTTCTAATCCTTCAGAAATATTGATATCACACAAAGACGAACAATTATCAGGAACAGCAATTGCGTCGACTTTAGAAGGCATGCGCCCGTTGATGATTGAAATCCAAGCCTTGGTAAGCACCGCAGTTTACGGAACACCGCAACGCAGCACCACGGGTTATAATGCCAAAAGACTCAATATGATTCTGGCCGTATTAGAGAAAAGAGCTGGTTTTAGGCTTGGCGCCAAAGACGTATTCCTGAACATAACCGGAGGAATTTCAGTAGATGATCCTGCGATCGATTTGGCTGTTGTTGCCGCCATTTTATCCTCGAATGAAGATATCGCGGTAAATAAAGATTTTTGTTTTGCCGGCGAAGTGGGACTTTCTGGCGAAATACGTCCGGTAAACCGCGTAGACCAACGCATTCAGGAAGCAGAAAAATTAGGTTTTTCGACCATTTTTGTATCCAAATACAATAAAATTGCGTTGAAAAATTCCGGAATCAAAATTCGATTGGTAGCCAAAATTGAAGATGTTGCGAGTGAGTTGTTTGGATGATATTTATTGACAAATCTAAAATCGTTATCCTATTCATAGATTCATTGCTTCAAGAAATTACGATTGCTTGGTGAATGAAGTAGAAGTTGTAGTATTGGATTTGTTTTGAAATACTCTAAGGGCACGGATTGCAAATCCGCGCGATCGGGAAAATAAACAATACTTTTGATAATTTGTACTAAAAATATTATTTATATATTCGTTTGGTATTCGCTAGTGAATAGCGAGAATCTAATCAATTACGGGTGTGTAGTCGCTACATTGGAGCGATTATAATCAAGGTAGTGGCAAGCTTCCCTAAGAACCAACAAGTCAGATGATAATAGATAGTCAGATATGGAAATATGAACTAAAAAAAGAAGTAAATGATATTATAGACTTTTTTGACAATACAAATTTCGAAGATGAATTTGAAGAATCTGAAATACTTGATGATGATACAATAGAAGAGTATGAAGAAGTGTATAATAAAGCCTTTATTAAACTGCAAAAATTCGCAATTTATACCTCAATAGTAATTCGAAAACTTATTGAGGCTAATAAAATATCATTCGAGCTTTTGGGCGAAAATTTTTCAATAATTTCATACGAGAAAAATCTAAATGAGAAAATAACTAATTGGAATTCCTATGATATTGATAAAATCTATTATTTGCATTCTCCTCAAAGAGTAAATATTTCAATTAAAGATTTAGTTGATAAGTTAATCCACAGTTTTCATTTTATGCCAAAATATATTTGGGAAAAAACAGATATTTCGCTACCTGATGAAGACAGTGAAAATTGGTTAAATAATGGATTTGAAGGGTTTTACTTTTCTTCAGATAAATCAAAAAACAAAGAACTTTTATTTATTTCACTTGAAAAATATATAGCCATTATTGAAAAAATTAATTCTGATTGTATTGTCCGACAAATTTATGAAGGCGGAAAAATAGTTGTTAATTCTTGTAATAACTTAAATAATACCAGTTAACAATAGCTCCTACAACGGAATTGTGTAATTGGCTTAATGGAAAGTTAGTTTTGTATTAGGGGTGATTTTCCCAAACCTAACCGATCAGCCACATCAATGCAACAACAGCTAGGATTTGCAATCCATTCTCACAACATTGAGCAGAAAACATAAAATAGTTATAACGCAAAATGAAATCGTATCCAGAACACTTACAAATCGTCAATACCTTTCATGAACTTGGAGAAACCATTGCTGCTGGCCAATTTTTAATTAAAGAATATGGTCTAGAAAACCTAAATTTCAAAGGCTTTGAATTAAGGGAAAAAGCCCAACCGGAATTTATCCTGATGACTACCGAAGGCCTTCTTGGCGAACCTCAAATCATCCGCATTCCTGAAAACACTTTCGAATATCCGCTGCACTTAATGCTCAATCTGCTGATGCATGAAATGATTCACGTGAGTCAAAAAACGAAAGAAAACTTGATTGAAGATAAAAATGAAAGGGAATGGCAAGCCTATTATGAAATGCTTTTTCATAAAAAAATTTACTCAAATTCCTGAACTTCCTGATTTCAACAAACGCTTCTTTGCAAAAAAAGCGTTGGAATACTACAATAGAATGGGCGAAGGTTCTGAACTTCAATTAAAATACGCCAATCAAAAACTGGAAACAGACAATCTGCTGTCGTTTCTAGAGGCAAAAACGAAATAGATTTTTTACTTCCGTAACTTCCCTTTATTAACATTATTTATTTCAAATAAAAACGACAATGCTGAAAAAGGATTCATTATTTTTTGTAACTTTATGTTTAACAATTTGTTACGAACATAAAAATGAAACCTTCACACCAAACTATGACTCATTTATACGAACATTTAGGCAAAGTGTTCTATTCTATTGCGACCATAGACAAAATTATTCGTGAAGAAGAAATTAAGAAACTGAAACAAATTATCAAGACAGAATGGCTTCCGCTGGAAAACAGTTTCAATATATTTGGCGATGATACCGCTTATGAAATCGAAATTGTTTTTGACTGGCTGGTCGCCAATGAATGGGAATTGGAACAAGTGATGCCCGACTTTAAAATTTTCAGAGCAGAACACCAACACTTGTTCACTCAGGAAATTAATGTTTTAATTCTAAAAACAGTCAACGCCATCGCTTCTTCATTTTCAGCGAAAAATAAATCAGAACAAGTTTTAATAAGCGAACTGACGTTCATTTTGAATGGATGAAAATTAAATGAATACCGGTTGGACGTAATTAATAAAATTTCAACTAATCATAAATAAAAAATTGAACCACATAGAAACATACAAAAAAAAGAGTCAGATAGCGCAATTATTGGGTTCACATAACTATGATTTTCTCTAAAAAAGTGAAACGCCTTCCAAAATTTTAAAATCTATGTTTCTAGCCTGCGCAGAGCGAAGTTGAAGTGGAGTTAAAAATTTAAACATATTGAAGTACACCAAACGGATTAAATGAAAATTAAAATAAAGCTGTTTTATAACAATCTACTTTAACTTAAAAATCAAAGACATGAAAAGACAAACTGGCATTTGGATAGATTCGTCAAAAGCAATAATTGTTGCTCTTGATGGTGATACAGAAAAAATTACTGAAATCGATTCTGAGGTTGAAAATGACGTGTATCATAACAGAGAAGGCAACAAAGGCACTTTCAACGGTGGGCATCATAGCACTAACGAATCACAATTTGAGGCTCGAAAAGAAGAACAACTCAATTATTTTATAAAATCCGTTTTGTCTTATGTCAAAAAATCGGATGAACTTATTGTTTTTGGTCCGGCACAAACCAAAACAAGATTAGAAAAAAAATTAATAGATGGAAATTTAATCGAACCCGGAAAACTAAAAGCCGTAGAAACCGCAGATAAAATGACTTTAAACCAAATTGTGGAAAAAGTAAGACGCTATTATAATCCTTCCGAATATAAAAAACCAGAACCCAATAGCTAATATCGCTGCTCCTAAGAAATTCTGAAACTACAACGCAGTTATGTTGTAGTTTTTTTATGTCCTAAAATGGAATAGAAATCATTTTTCCCAATCAACCTCCTAAAGAAAATTATAAAAAACTTTCCTTTCGTATTATTTTCCTTTTCTTTATGACCAATATTCCAAACGCCTGTTGTTTTAGATTCTATTACTTATTAAACCGTTTATGAAAACCAAAAAACAAAAAATATTTTTAGCTGCAAAAATACTTTTTGTACTATTTGCAGTTTTTGTTATTGGTTTTTATATGTTTCGTGATGCCGTTTTACAGCAGACTATTGCAAAAGTTTCCCATGAAATGGAAGTGGATTATAACAGTACTTTTACGATAAAAAAAGCTTCTTTTGACGGATTATCGGGCTTGAATCTTACCGAAATAATACTGGTTCCAAAAAATGCCGACACGCTTTTAAAAATACAAAAATTAAAAACCAGCGTCAATTTATTGCGCTTGGTTACGGGCGATGTACAACTTGGAACTTTAGAAATACAGAATGGTTTTGTACAGCTGATAAAAACAGGAAAAACAGGAAATTACGATGCTTTTCTAAAAAAAGACACTCAAACTGAAATTCACGACGAGAAAAGAGATTACGCTCAGTTTGCTTACAGAATTATTTCAAAAGCACTGAATGTAGTCCCAACGGATATGATTTTGGACAATCTTTCTTTCCGACTTATTGATAACGGGAAAAAGGCAACCATCAATTTCCAAAAATTGCGATTAGTCAACAAGCAATTGGAAACTTCAATAAAAGTTCAAACCAACACCATTTCACAACGATGGAAAATTAAAGGTTTTGCCGATCCAAGAAACAAAAAAGCCGATATCCGTTTTGTAAATATAGATACTGGCGCCATCAAAATGCCATATTTAGACGAACGTTTCAACCTGAAATCAAGCTTTGATTCCATCCGATTGAATATTCAAAACATAGAGAAAAATGGTAATGAATTGCATATTGATGGATTTATGGTTATTGCCAATTTAAAACTCAACCATCCTAAAATTGCCAGTAAAGATGTATTGCTAAAAAACGCCAGATTTGATTACCGATTCTTATTGGGTTCCGATTTTATTTCGATTGACAGCAGCTCAACGGTTCAATTGAACAAGATAAAATTTCATCCTTACGCGGCTTATGAAACGGAAAAAGATACGATTTACAAACTCAAAGTAAGCATCCCAAAAATGACAGCGCAGGACTTTATTACTTCGCTTCCTGACGGTTTATTTGCCAATTTTCAAGGCATGAAAGCCAGCGGTACTTTTGATTATAAATTGGATTTTGCATTCAACCAAAACAAACCCAATCAACTGGTTTTCGATAGTAAATTGAAGAAAGAAAATCTAAAAATTACAAAGTATGGCGAAGCCAACCTGAACAAACTCAATGGCGAATTTGTGTACCGCGCACTTATAAAAAACGTGTTGCAACGTCCGGTTTTAGTGGCTTCGGCTAATCCAAATTACACGCCACTGGACCAAATTTCACCATATTTACGAAAGTCGGTTTTGACAACGGAAGATCCTTCTTTCTTTTCACATCGTGGGTTCATCAAAGAAGCTTTCAAACAATCCATTATCAAAAATATTAAAACTAAAAAATTCTCCCGCGGTGCCAGTACCATCAGTATGCAGTTAGTGAAAAATGTTTTTCTGAGCCGGGAGAAAACAGTGTCGCGTAAACTGGAAGAAATTTTATTGGTTTACATTCTGGAAAACAACCGGATTGTGAGCAAAGAACGTATGCTCGAAGTGTATTTTAATATTATCGAATGGGGTCCAAATGTTTATGGAATTGGCGAAGCAAGTCAGTTCTATTTCCAAAAAACGCCTTCGGAATTATCGCTGAACGAATGCTTGTATCTGGCCCGAATTATCCCAAGTCCAAAAAAATTCATGTATCAGTTCAACGATCAAGGGATGTTGAAAGATTTTGCGATACAACAAGAATCGTTCTTAACCAATATTATGTTTCGAAGAGGACTTTTGAGTGCTGATGACACCATTTACAAGTCCTTACCAATATTGATTTCAGGACCTGCAAAATCTTTTATCAAATTTAAAGTACAAGATTCCACGCAAATAAAAGTGGATTCCGTGGCCGTCGATGACGAATTTGATCTTTAATTATTAGAAATAACCCTGTCAGAGTTTAGAACTCTGACAGGGTTTCTTATTTTAGGGTGCCGGGTCAGGAATTACCGCTTGCACTTCATCAATAGCTCTTAGAATTTCATCCGAAAGTGACACTTGAATTGTATCAATATTTTCTTTTAATTGTTCCAATGTGGTTGCGCCAATAATTGTGCTGGTTACAAACGGCTGCTGTTCTATAAATGCCAACGACAATTCCGTCAAGGTTAATCCGTTTTTCTTGGCAATTTCCTGATACATCCGTGTGGCTTCGATGCATTGTGGACTGTTGTATCTGGAATACTGTGGAAACAATTTGATTCTGGCATTTGGATGTTCTTCACCCGTAAGGAATTTTCCGGACAAAACCCCAAAAGCCATTGGAGAATACGCCAATAAACCAACATTTTCTCTCAGGCAAATTTCAGCGGAACCGTTTTCAAAAAGTCGATTTAATAACGAATACGGATTTTGAATCGTTTTTATTCTTGGCAAATTGTTGTATTTGCTTTCTTCCAGAAAACGCATAATTCCCCATGGATTTTCATTTGAAAGTCCAATATGGTTTATTTTTCCTTCTTTGACAAAGCCATCTAATGTTTCAAGTACATTATGAATATTATCTTCCCAAGCATCGTCCTGCGCTTTAAAACCGCGTTGCCCAAAATAATTGGTTTTGCGTTCCGGCCAGTGCAATTGGTACACATCAATATAATCAGTTTGCAGGCGCAATAAACTTTGATCTAATGCAAACTTGATACTGGCTGGCGAGAAATCTAATTTCTCTCTCATGTATCCAAAATTTGGATTGGGTCCCGCAATTTTGGATGTCAAAACTATATCTTCTCTTTTACCCGATTTTTTAAACCAAGTGCCAAGAATTTTCTCAGTACTTCCGTAAGTCTCCTGACGTCCTGGAACCGAATACATCTCAGCCGTATCAAAAAAATTGATTCCGTTTTCTAAGGCATAATCCATTTGGGCATGGCCATCAGCCTCGGTGTTTTGCTGTCCAAAAGTCATGGTGCCAAGGCAAATTTTGCTGACTTTTACATCAGTATTTGGTAAAGTGGTGTATTTCATATTTAAGGAAATTGTATTTTATTTTTTCGAAAACAAAGATAAAATTAGTTTGTCGTTACCATTTGCTGTTAACAGAAAATTGAGAAACGTTTATAAAATATAACCGCCAATTCGCAAATTAAAAGCCTTCAATCGAAAGATAAAATTAGCGAATTAGCGGTTAAAGGAAAATTCTTTTTTAAACCATTGCTACATTAAGTTTCATTAAGAATCAGAACTTAATTTTCTTAATGGTAAAACTTATAACATTAGATGTTTTAATCTTAATTTATCTCATTCAACATTTCGGCAATTTCATCTAATCTTGGTGTTAGAATGATTTCAATTCTACGGTTCTTCGCTTTTCCTTCCGCGGTTGCATTGCTTCCTAATGGTGAAAATTCTCCTCTTCCGGCAGCCGTTAGATTTTCCTTATTGATTTTCTTGTTTTCACTCAAAATAGCGACAATTGACGTAGCTCTTTTGGTAGACAAATCCCAGTTGTCCGCAATAGGTCCTGAAGCCGTGAACGCGTCATCATCTGTATGACCTTCAATAAGCACAGAAATATCCGGGTTGTCACCCAAAACTTTACCTAATTCTACAACTGCTTTTTTACCTTCGGAACCTACAGCCCAACTTCCCGAATTGAAAAGTAATTTATTCTCCATGGAAACATACACTTTCCCGTTTTTTTGTTGAACGGTCAGCCCTTTTCCTTCAAAACTATTCAAGGCTTTAGATAAGGTTTCTTTTAGTTTTTTCATGCTAGCTTCTTTGGCAGCTATCAAATCTTCCAGTTCTTGCAAACGTTGTGCGCTTTTGCTCAATCGCTCTTGTTCGAATGCCAATGCTTTTCCTTTTTCGTCTAATTGTTCCAGCAAATCACGATTTTTCTTCATGTTGCTTTGCAAAGCGTCTCCACTATTTTTTTCTAAAGCGAGGTAGGAATCCTGCAGGACTTTGAACTTATTTTGAGCCGCTGCGTAATCTGCTTTAAATTTATCCAGTTCCATTTTGGATTTGCTTAAATCAGTTTTTAACCCGTCGCGGTCTAATTCTAATTGGTTTTTAGCTTTTAGCAAATCGGCATTTTCATCTGCTAAACTTCTGTTTTCTTTTCTGGAATCGGCGTATTTACTTTCTAAATCATTGTATATTTTCTTGGATACGCAAGAAGTGGAAAGCGCTAGTATTAATAATCCGATGGAAACTCTTATAATCATTTTGTTGGTATTTATGTTGTTTCTAATGTTGCGATGAAAGCTAAAATTAAATTATAATCGGATGCCTTAGCCCCGATAAAAGTGAAAATCCTTTCTAGTCCTGAACTTGTTTCAGGATCCTGAAACAAGTTCAGGACTAGAAAGATTGTAACGGATAGCGGGAAATAGCTCCTCCTTCTACTCCGCTCAGGATGACTACTCTAATTCCACCAAAACAGGGCAATGATCTGAATGCACTGCATCTGGAAGAATAACAGCCCTTTTGAGTTTATGCTTTAGGGTGTCGCTCACTAAATTGTAATCGATGCGCCAGCCCTTGTTGTTTCCTCTGGCTCCAGCGCGGTAACTCCACCATGAATATTGGTGCGGCTCACTGTTGAAGTGGCGGAAACTATCCACAAATCCGGATTTCATGAATCCGTCGAGCCAGGCTCTTTCTTGCGGTAAAAACCCAGAAATGTTCTTATTTCTTATAGGATCATGGATGTCGATTGCTTCGTGACAAATGTTATAATCCCCGCAAATAATTAGATTTGGCGTTTCTTTTTTGAGTTCGTTAATGTAGGTTTGAAAATCATCCATGAACGTGAATTTATGACCCAATCGATCAATATTTGTCCCCGATGGCAGGTACAAACTCATCACTGAAAAGTCATCAAAATCAGCGCGGAGGTTTCTTCCTTCGAAATCCATGTGGTGAATTCCGGTACCGTGAAAGACATTGTTGGGTTTGATTTTAGAGAGAATCGCTACGCCGCTATAGCCTTTTTTAGTTGCTGAATAATAGTATTGGTACGGATAACCTGCTTTTGTAATATCTTCGACAGGAATTTGATCTTCGGTCGCTTTAATTTCCTGAAGACAAATAATATCCGGATTTGCGTGTTGCAACCAATCGATAAATCCTTTAGAAATGGCGGCTCTAATTCCGTTTACATTGTATGAAATAATTCTCATTGAAAAATAAAATTTGAATTTTTTCCGGAAAATTATCTTTGCCTGCGGTTGTCAGGAACCCACTTTTTTATTTTCTCGGAAAAAATTATATTGTTTGGATGTGGGTTCCAAATGTAACAAAAAAGTACAAGTTTGATTGAGAAAAATAGAGAAAATGGAGTTTTTTGCTATCTTTGTTTCTTGCTCCAAAAAAAACAAAAAATACATGGGTTTAGTAACCGCGAAAGAAGTTGCAAAAGCAATAAATGCTGATAAGTACGGAGTTTTAGGTACTTTTTCTGGCTGGATAATGATGAAGGTGCTAAAAATCTCTACCTTAAATAAAGTATACGACAGAAACAAACATCTTCAGGATGTTGCCTTTTTAAATGGAATACTAGATGATTTACAAATAAAATTTGAAATACCGGAAGAGGATCTAAAACGATTGCCAAAAGAAGGGGCGTATATCACCATTTCAAATCATCCGTTAGGAGGAATTGACGGGGTTTTGTTACTGAAATTGATGCTGGAAAGAGAACCAAATTTCAAAATTATCGCTAATTTCCTTTTGCATCGCATTGAACCGCTCAAGAAATACATCATGCCGGTGAATCCTTTTGAAAATCATAAGGATACTAAATCGAGTGTGGTAGGAATCAAAGAGACTTTTCGCCATTTGAGTGACGGAAAACCGTTAGGTATTTTCCCTGCCGGAGAAGTTTCAACTTATAAAGACGGAAAATTAATGGTAGATAAACCTTGGGAAGAAGGCGCTATCAAAGTAATACGAAAAGCCCAAGTTCCTGTCGTTCCCATTTATTTTCATGCTAAAAACAGTCGGTTATTTTATTTGCTTTCTAAAATCAGCGGGACTTTTAGAACCGCAAAACTACCGTCAGAAGTATTTAGCCAGAAACATCGTGTGATAAAAGTGCGCATTGGGAAACCGATTTCAGTAAGCGAACAAAACGAACATACTACGCTAGAGGAATACTCAGAATTTTTACGAAAGAAAACGTACATGCTGGCAAATCCTTTTGAAAAAGAAAGTACTTTTTTACCAACGCCTACTTTAAAAATTCTTAAAAGTCCGAAGAAAATTGTCACTGCCGCCAATCAGGACAAAATGACTAAGGAAGTGGATGCATTGCGAAGCACGGATTGTCGCCTTTTACAAAGTAAAAATTACGAAGTGTTTCTCGCTGAAGCAAAAAAAATACCCAATATCCTGCACGAAATTGGTCGTCTTCGAGAAATAACTTTCAGAGAAGTTGGCGAAGGAACCAATGAGTCTATTGATTTAGACAAGCACGATCAATATTACCATCACCTGTTTTTATGGGATAATGAAGCTAATAAAATTGCCGGTGCCTACCGAATGGGACTGGGTTCAGAAATTTATCCGAAATACGGAATAAATGGTTTTTACCTCAATGATCTCTTCCGATTTGAACCAGAATTACATGATATGATGCACAAATCCATAGAAATGGGGCGCGCCTTTATCATCAAAGAATACCAACAAAAACCAATGCCGCTTTTCTTGCTTTGGAAAGGAATTATGCACACCACTTTACGCTATCCGGAACATAAATTTTTATTGGGAGGCGTGAGTATCAGCAATCAATTCTCTGATTTTTCGAAATCACTGATGATTGAATTCATGAAATCTAATTATTACGATCCGTATATTGCGCAATACATTCATCCAAAGAAAGCGTACAAGGTCAAACTGAAGGATGCCGATAAAGATTTCATTTTTGATGAAGCTGAATCCGATTTAAATAAGTTTGATAAAATTATTGATGAGCTCGAACCAGGAAGTTTGCGTTTGCCGGTTTTGATTAAAAAATACATCAAACAAAACGCAAAAGTGGTCGCTTTTAATGTCGATCCGTTGTTTAATAATGCCGTTGATGGATTGATGTACATCCGGATTGCAGATATTCCAGAAAGTACCATGAAACCCGTAATGGAAGAGTTTCAGGCTGAATTGGAACGCAAACTGAGCGAGAAAGAAGATTGACTGCAGAATGCCTGTTTATAAAAAAATCCCGAACTTATTCGGGATTTTTTATGTTTTAAAACCACGCTTTTTTTCCAACTTGATACGTTTGATAAAACTCTTCGTCAGATTTTGTTAAATAAATTATTCCTTCAATAAGTCCCAATAAACCGGTTACGGTTCCACAAGTGCATAAACTAATCACTAACCAAATAATCCCTACTGTGGTGTAACCTAAAAAAAATTTGTGAATCGCAAAAGGCCCTAGAAGTATAGCAAGCAACCCTGCCGCAAGTTTCTTATTGTCTTGCCGAACTAATCGCGGATTATTCCATTCTTCAATCTTCGAGTTTTCCATAAATTGTTGGTACTAGGTTGTTTTTCAGTGATTAAAAATATAAAAATTATTGAAATGCAGTATCAATTGGCTCCCAAGATTCTGTCTAAACACTCTCGCTATCCAGAATATAACCAAATTTTCCATACTCATTAGACTGCATATCACCCACAATTGTTACACCCTCATCAGATAATTTTTTTAATAAATTCTCTAAATCACACACGCGGAAATTTTGCATCAATTGTTTCTCGCTTGGTGCAAAATAAGTAGTATCCTCCACAAATGGCGACCACTGTGTAGAACAATCATTATCCACTTTGTCTTTCCACCAAAAAGTAACACCATATTGATCGGTTTTTAAACCCAAATGTTTTCCATACCAAGTCACCAGTTCTTTTGAGTTTTTTGATTTAAAAAAGAAACCGCCAATTCCCGTAACGCGTTACTCCGGCTCTACATCTTTGGCTTGACCGAAATATTTAGCTTTTATCTTATCTACAATTACTTGCGCCAATCGCTGGTGACTTTCAAATGTCCAACCGGCAACATGCGGCGTCAAAATTACATTCTTGGCTTTCAACAAATATTGAAAAGCTTCTGGAGTGTGTTTATCATTAAAAAGAGTTTCAAAAGATAATTTCTCGTATTCCAAAACATCCAAACCAGCACCGAGAATTTTGCCGGATTGCAGGGCCGCAACCAAATCAGCAGTGACAATATTCTTGCCACGAGACGTATTGATAATCCAAAAGGGTTTAGTAAATCCATTGATAAAATCACTGTCAACCATTTTATTCGTTTCGGGACTCCACGGAATGTGCAAACTCAATACATCCACTTTTTGCTGAAATTCTGTTAGTGAAAGTTGCTTCGCATTAGCATCACCTACATTTTCCTGAATATCATAACACAACACTTTGACATCAAAACCACGAAGTTTTTTTGCAAAAGATTTTCCCATGTTTCCGTAACCAATAATCCCCACCGTTTTACCGTCGAGTTCATGACCGCGGTTACTTTCCCGGTTCCAATGTCCAGCTCGTATCTCGCTGTCGGCTTGGTTTAATTTATTAAAAAGTGACAAAATCATTCCCAATGTATGTTCGGCAACCGCATTTCTGTTTCCTTCCGGAGCAGCGATTAGCGTGATGTTTTTGGATGTGGCATACTCACAATCGATACTTTCTAATCCTGCTCCCACGCGCGCAATAAATTGCAAATTAGCGGCTTTGTCCAAAAATGTTTTGTCAATCTTGAATCGACTCCTAATAACAATTCCCTGATAGTCTTGAATTTTGGCTTCGATTTCTTCTTTTGACGAATTAAAATCACTGTGATTTATAAATCCGGAATGCTGTAATTGATCCCAAAGTACGGGATGATTGCTGTCTATATGAAGGATTTTGATGTCCATAATTGTTCGGTTTTTAATACTTCAAATTAACAAAAAAATTACGGTTTATTGTTTTAACAACTGAGATTAAAGTTGTAATTTGTAAATTTGCCTTCTGAATTTTTTATTATAAACCTGATGCTTATAATAAATAAAAACCAAAAAATGAAATTAACAAAAACATTCAAAGCTTTTTTTGAAAGTGAAAAAGCAGGTGGCCTTTTATTACTTTTTGTTACGATACTCTCTCTTTTATTAGCCAATTCGCCCGTTCAAACTGGCTATATTGCGTTTTGGGAAACCAATATTGGCAGCCATTCGATAACGCACTGGATTAACGATGGTTTAATGGCTATATTCTTTCTTCTCATTGGTTTAGAATTAGAACGCGAAATGTATCAAGGAGAATTATCCAGTATTCAAAATGCGGCTTTACCCATTTTTGGAGCGTTGGGCGGCATGGTTGTTCCGGCAGGAATCTTTTTACTGCTGAATTTTGGAACTAGTACACAAAATGGAGCCGGAATCCCTATGGCGACCGACATTGCATTTGCCATTGGTATTCTGTCCCTTTTAGGAAATCGCGTACCTACATCACTGAAAGTATTTTTGACTGCGCTTGCCGTAATCGATGATTTAGGTGCCATTGTGGTAATTGCCATATTTTACACAGACACGATTGCTTATATGAATTTGTTCATTGCTTTTGCCATTATGGGAGGTTTGTTTATTTTGAACCGAAGAAAAGTACACAGCCTAATTCCTTATTTGATTGGTGGAGCGGCGATGTGGTATTTCATGTTAAATTCTGGGGTTCACGCGACGATAACCGGAGTATTATTGGCCTTTGTAATTCCGTTTGGAAATGGTGACAAAAAAACATCTTCGTACCGATTACAGCATTTTTTACACAAACCAGTTGCCTTTTTTATTCTTCCTTTGTTTGCTATAGCAAATACGTGTATTGCCATAAAATCAGATTGGTATGAAGGCTTGAATCATCCCAACACGATTGGAATTATGTTAGGTCTCGTGGTAGGAAAACCATTAGGGATATGGTTGTTTTCGTTTCTTGCCGTGAGTTTAGGGATTTGTAAGCTTCCAAGAGATCTAAAATGGAGCAGTATTGTGGGCGCAGGAATGCTGGGCGGAATAGGTTTCACGATGTCTATTTTCATAACCTTGCTTGCTTTTAAAAACGACGGAGAAGAAGTAATTATCTATTCTAAAATTGCAATTTTGATTGCTTCCTTTATTGCGGGAACCGTTGGTTTCTTATGGTTGAAATTTAGTTTAAAATCCGGGAAAGCAAAAAAAACAACTAAATAGTTCTTCATCAGATTCCACTTCCCATAAAAAAGCCTCGTTTAGTTAGTATTAAACGAGGCTTTTTTAGGTTTTTTAAAAGCTAACTCCGTGATACTGATTGTGTCTTTCTTTTACTTCTTAACCCAATAATCAACTACTGTAACTTTATCCGGCGCCGGACTTAAAACCGCTACAAAAGCTTTATGAGCCGGATGAATTAAATACGCATCTCTATCCGATTCACTCCTGAAAGTCAAAACAAAACAATGAGTCAAACCACTATTTAAGTTTTCAGGACTGTTGTTGATTCCCCATTCATAAGCTTTGATTAATTTGATTTTATGTTCCAAATTTCCAAAAGCAGTTACCACTTTGTCAATTGCTGCGGCATCTGTGCCCGGTTTCCAACCAAACATTACCACATGCCTAAGCAGTTGTTTTTGTTTATTTTGTTGGGCGTTTACGGTATAACTTGAAATTAAAATAAACGTTAGTAAGAGTAGTTTTTTCACGGTAGTTTTTTTTCAAATATAGGATTTATTTGAATTTTTTACACGAAAACGAAATATTGATATTTATGAAGTTCAAGTAAAAAAATTGCGCAAAGTCAAAGACGTTTGCGCAACTTGTATGATGAACACTTTGCAAAAAAAGCTTAATTGCCGTTATATTGCTTTAGATAACGCACTATTAACTCTATCTTCTGTTGGTCTTAAAAATACAAGATATACTATTATCAAAATTCCAAGTATCAATAAATCTTGTTTTAAAAACAAAATAACTAAGGCTGAAGCTTCAAGAATGGCCCACCGAATAATTGAAGCGGTCTGGTAAATAGGCAGATTCTCTTCAGGTTTTAGTTTAACGTCGACGTGTTTAAGTTGCGATTGAAATAAAAAATTGCTCACGAAAAAAGCTAAAATTGGGATAGCAAAATATATCAAATCTGAGAAATCAATGATCGCTATTTTTAAACTTTCAATTGAAAGCTGTCCAATAAATAAATAAGCAATTACTGTTCCCGCGCAAATAGCAAGATGAATAATTTGAAGTACTTTGATTTTCTCGTTCATTTTTTTTGATTTTAAAATTAAGTTCCTGCGAACCTAAATTTAGAGACATTTGCGCAGCTTACATGATGAACATTTTGCGGAGCATGACGTTTTTTCAAATATAAGATTTATTTTATAAATCAATTCTCTATCAAATCCATTTAAAGGAAAACACATTCTTTTATGACTTCCCACATTTGTATAAAAAAAACAAATTGATTGCTGATTTTTGATTGTTGATGTAAAGTATTGTGCGAGTTAAAAATGTATTGAATTCACAATTAAAACTTTTTACTGCAGCATATCTTACATTCTGTTTGTCAAATACTTAACAATGTGTGAATGTTGCAAATTTTAAAAAAAATTGTGTAAAAGTTTTATTGTAAAGTATACTGATATTTGTGTAAGTGAAAACTAATTCTCTTAATAAATACCAAAAAGATGAACACTGATAAAGCAATTGACACATTAAATTCGTTAATCCAAATCAACAACGATAGAATTACAGGTTACGAAACTGCTTCAAAAGAAGCTGATGAAACAGATTTGAAAACATTGTTTTCTCATTTTACTGAAACAAGTCTAAAATGCAAATCAGAACTTGTTGCGGAAGTAAAAAGATTAGGTGGAACACCTACAGAAGGAACAACTACATCCGGTAAATTGTTTAGAGTATGGATGGATATCAAATCTGCCATGACCGGTAGCGACAGAAAAGCGATAATCAATTCATGTGAATATGGAGAAGAAGCTGCACTTGAAACCTACGATGACGCATTAAGTCATGATGAAGATTTATCCGCGGAACAACTAATGATGATCAAACAACAACATGCTGTTATAAAAGCAAACTACCAAAAAATAAAAGATTTAAGCGATCATATGGCTTAAATTTTTGCTGAAGGAAGCGGGCACTAATCAAAATTCAATTTACTAACCCGTTGTTTGAACTTATATCAAGAAAAAAATATTGCTTAGCTGTTAATCAAGATACTAAATTTCAGAATCTTGATTAATAGCGAAGCAATTTCTATTTGGAGTTTTATAGAAAATTCTTTTGGGACCTTTATAAATTGCTTAGTCAGCACGGCAGACCGGCACGCATTATTTAACTAATAATTTGAGGAGCAGGACAAGCCCAAACGACACTTAACCCTTGATTTGTTTCAAGGACGTTTTGATTCCTCGTATCAAGGACGAACTGAATCCGTGCATTTCCATTTCGTTCAATCCCGCAATCGTGCAACCTTGTGGTGTGGTGACACGGTCAATTAATTGTTCTGGGTGTACTTTTTCTTCCAGAAGCATTTCGGCAGCGCCTTTTACGGTTTGTGCAGAAATAGCTAATGCCGTTTGCCAGTCAAATCCTATTTCGATTCCGGCTTGCATCGAAGCGCGAATGTATCGCAATGCAAAAGCAGTTCCGCTGGCCGCGAGGACCGTTGCAGCATCCATTAATTTTTCATCAATAATAGGAGCAGTTCCCAAACTTTGAAAAAAAGAAACTACTTGTTCAGCCTTTTCTTTGTCTTTTTCATGAAACGCAATACAAGTAGCTGACGCGCCAAACTGTGCCGCAATATTGGGCATGATTCGGATTACACTATTAGCAGTACCAATTTTGTTTTGTAAATTTTCGATTGATAATCCACTCACGGCCGAAGCGATAATTTTATTGGAAATTACAGGAAGGATTTCGGCTAAAACGGCATCTACCTGGTACGGTTTTATCGTCAAAATGATAACATCGGCTTCCTGAATCTGATGGGTATTATTTACTGTAACCGTAGCACCTGATTTTTCAAGATACAGAATGCTGGAGGTGTTTCTTCGGGTTATCGTGACTTGGTTTTCTGGTGAAAATTTTAATAGTCCTAGTGCGATAGAAACGCCTAAGTTTCCTCCGCCAATGATGTGTACTTTCATGCTGGTTGTAGTTTTCCTCTCCCCAACCCTCTACAAAGGAGAAGGATCCAATATGGGAAAGTGTTAGTTTTTATTGAATTTTTTAGATTCTTTTATAAAAATTAGAATCTAATTTACTTTTGATTTCTATCGTCTATAGTCTTATTTTTTATTCCGTTTTACTTCACAAAAAATTAAAATAACGTTTTAAAATTGTCCTTACAATTTCTTTTCTCTTTATTCTTGTTTCTTTCTTAAAACCCCAAAATCATTTTTGCTATCGAAAAATAAATCAGAATTCCACAAATGTCATTGCTGGTAGTTATAAACGGCCCAGTTGCCAGCGCGGGATCTATACCAAATTTATCCAGTAGTAATGGGATAAAAGTTCCTATTAACGAGGCAATTATAATTACAGACATTAATGCTATAGTCACAATAATCCCAATGATGAATTCGACATTCAACAGAAAATGACTTCCTAAAAATAATATCGTAGCCAGAATTACTCCGTTTAATAAACTTAGTGAAACTTCTTTGATCAATCTATTAAACAAGGATCCGCTCAATGAATTGTTTGCCAAGCCCTGCACAATAATTGCCGATGATTGCACCCCTACGTTTCCTGCCATAGCGGCAATAAGTGGCGTAAAAAAAAATAAATTTCCATGTTCGAGCATGGCTCCTTCAAACAACCCCAACACTCTTACGGTGATGAATCCGCCCAAAAGCGCCAAAACCAGCCAAGGCAATCGTGCTTTTGTATGTTCAAAGATGCTGTCATCCGCTTCAACGTCTTGGGAAATACCCGCCGCTAATTGATAATCCTGATCGGCTTCGTCTTTTATTACGTCTACAATGTCATCAATGGTAATTCTTCCTACTAATCGTCCCATTTCGTCTACGACAGGAATAGCTTCTAAATCGTACTTTTGCATGATCCGGGCCACCTCAACATCTTCAGTATCTACTTTTACGGAGTTTAGTTTTCGGATGTAAACATCATTAATTGGTGTTCTGGAAGAAGTAGTCAACAAATCCTTGAG
Organism: Flavobacterium xueshanense; assembly: GCF_900112975.1. Classification (GTDB taxonomy): domain Bacteria; phylum Bacteroidota; class Bacteroidia; order Flavobacteriales; family Flavobacteriaceae; genus Flavobacterium; species Flavobacterium xueshanense. The sequence continues at coordinate 183,407 of NZ_FONQ01000002.1, forward strand.
TGACAAACGTCCTTTCAGTCGGTCTTCATCATCCACCACATAAATTGAATGGACTCTGGAAATATTTTCGGCCTGAATGCGCATTTCTTTTACACAAGTAAGTACATTCCAATTTTCATTGACTTTAACCAATTCCTTGTGCATGATTCCACCTGCGGTATCTTCATCATAACGCAATAAGTCGACAATATCTTTGGCATGCTCAACATCCTGAAGTTCTGATATTACTTCGGCTTTCAAATCTTTGGAAAGCTCCGCAATAATATCGGCCGCATCATTCGTTTCCAGCTCATCTAATTCTTCCGCAATCTCTTTTGCTGAAAGCCTGCTTAATATATTCTCCCGCAAATCATCTTCCAGTTCAAGAAGAATTTCGGCGGTTTTTTCACTGTCTAAAACTTTAAAAATATAGGTCGCTTCATTAAAATCAAGCTCATCGAGAATTTCAGCAATATCAGCATGGTGCATGTCATTCAATAATACGCCTAATTGTTGGTCGTTTTTATTTTGAATGAGTTGCTCTAATTCCTGAATTAATTCTTTGCTGATTTTAAACTCCATCGGCTTCTATTTTTTGGGTGAGCTCTATGAACTGTTCTACATTTAATTGTTCTGGTCGAAGGTCAAAAATTCTATCTTCTCTCAAACTATCCGACAAATTTAAGGTTTTTAAACTATTTCTTAACGTTTTGCGTCGTTGTTGAAAAGCCGTTTTCACTACGGTAAAAAACAATTTTTCGCCGCAAGGCAAACTATAATCTTTCTTCCTGCGCAAACGTAAAACTCCTGATTTTACCTTTGGCGGCGGAATAAATACATTTTCGTCTACTGTAAATAAATATTCGGCATCATAAAAAGCCTGAACCAATACCGACAGAATTCCATAGGCTTTGGTTCCTTTTTTTTCACAAATACGTTGCGCCACTTCTTTCTGGAACATTCCTGCAAATTCCGGAATCTGGTCGCGGTATTCCAAAGTTCTAAACACAATCTGTGTTGAAATATTGTACGGGAAATTCCCAATAATAGCGAATTGTTTCCCTTCAAAAATATCGTTAATATTGTATTTTAAGAAATCTTTAGAAATGATTCTGTCTTTTAATTTTGGATAATTTTGGTCCAAATAAGTCACTGATTCCGTATCGATTTCAATAACGTAAGTATTCACTGGCTTACCCAACAAATATTTTGTCAAAACTCCCATTCCCGGACCTATCTCTAATATATCCTCATATCCTTCTAAGTTCAACGTGTCAGCAATGTCTTTTGCAATGCTTTCGTCTTTTAAGAAATGCTGTCCGAGGTGTTTTTTGGCTGTTACTTTTTCCATGTTTTATGTTTTGCCACGAAGGCACTAAGGCGCAAAGTGTTTTTGTTTGTCTTTGTAGATCGGAGGTCACAAGTTGTAATCTCCAATTTTTTTTTATCTTTTTACAGCCCGACTTATTCTCTCAAATTGCGACTTTAAGATTGTGAATTAAAACGACACCCTAAAGATGATTACTTTGTTGCTAACAATGACTTTAATAATCAGCAATCAATTCTAATTCCGTTCTAAACGCCAGCATTTTATCTCCAAATAATTTCAATCCTTCTTCACGAAAAGCCGGTGCATCTTCTTGGTAATATTTCTCCAAAGTTTCTTTACTCTCTGTGGCATATTGAACCGAATAGGTTACTCCGCCCATTTCTTCTTCAATTAAAACGCGCACCATTCTTGCAGAAGAGAATTTCCCTGTAGCCAGAATTTCAGGAATGTGCTTGTGCTGCATCCAAATCATCCATTGATCGTGAACGCTTTCGTGTATGTTTGTGGTAACGTTGTATAATATCATTTTTAACTGTTTAGTCGTTGATTTGTTTAATTGGTTATTCGTATAAACTAATAACCAATTTACCTTTTTTATAAATTAGTATCGCCTCGCAATTGCCTAAATTTCTTCCTCGCTTCCACAAAATAAATACTGTCCTGATGATGGAACAATACTTTTTCATACAACGGTTTCGCTTTTTCAGGAATCAATTGCTTGTTATAAATTTCTGCAGAAAAATACAACGCTTCATCTATATAAATTCCGTCGCTATGTTGGTCGATAATAGTCTGGTATTGGCTTAAAGCCAAAGCAAAATCGCCTTTCTTTTCATATATTTTTCCTAATCGCAACAAGGTCACAGCTTCTATTTCTTGTCCTTTGTAGTTTTTCAAAATCGATTGAAACTGTGTTATAGCTTCCTGATTTCTGTTTTGATACAACAGATAATCTCCTTTTGCAAATTGTTTCAGTACCGTTTGCGTCGAATCAGCTACGGTATTGTCGTTGATTAACAGAAAATATTCCAAAGCATCATTCGCAATCAGCTGCGTATTGGCTGATTTTAATTCCTTGAATTGTTTCAACGCCCAGGCAAAATCGGTTTTAAAATAACTGGTTTTTGCAGCTTTCAAACTGGCTTCATGCGCCATCACATCATTTTTTAAATCCAATTCAATTTGAGAATAATAGATTAAAGCCTGATTGAATTTTTCTTCGTACAGCAAAATATCGGCCAGTTCCATTTTGGCATTTGCCACTTCATAATCATTCAATTGCAATTCCAGCGCTCGCTTGACTATTGCCTTTCCTTCCTCAGGTTTTTTTAAATTAAATGCTGTGAAATGTGCCTGAATCAACTGCAAAGATAAGGTAAAAGGTCGTATCTCAAATTGTTTCAACAAACCGTCTAATGCTGTGCTGATGGCTGCAAACTCGTTTTCGGATGCTTTTTCAATCTTCATGCTTATCAGATACGAATTCGCTTGAATAAGCAATTCTAAATCTTGCGTATTTTCCAATACAAAACTCAAAATTTCTTTGGCTGCTTCTTGATTCTCGTCTTCAATTGCCAATTGCCCTAAATTTACAATATTGGCAAGCGATTCCGCATTGCGTTTATAAATGGCTTTTTCCTGAATAAATGCTTTTTCGAACTCTTTTTGTTGGACGTAAAACCAACTCAAATAATGATTCCAAAACAGATCTTGATTTTTTTGGGTTCTTACAATAAGCGCCTTTCGTAATATTTCATTGAAATTAGCGTCACCTTCGTCCACCATAAAACGAACCAGCTGATTTTGTATTCTAATGGAATTTTGAGGATTGGCATACGCCTCATCCAAAAACGTAGAAATCATCATTTCCATATTGGATAATTGACCGTATAGCAATCCAATTTGATAATTAAAATTAAAATTTTTATCAAGTTCTGTAGCGGTTTGATACGATTTTAGCGCATATACGAGCAAAACTTTTCTCTCAAAAGCGTTGGAAATTCCGTAAACATCATTTGGATTTTTTTTTATTCGGTTTAACGCCTGTTCGTAGTAAATTTTGGCTTTAGCTTCATTTTTTTGCAACTGAAAATTGTATCCTAATTCTACCAGAAGATTTCCTTGATTGTATTTTTCAAGTCGTTGTTGAATGGCTTTTTCGGCGCTTTCAAACTGCTGTAATTGCTGAGAACAATCTATTATTCTTAAAAAATACTGTGAATTTTGTGGAATCTCCTGCAGCAACTCTTCATAACTGATCTTCGCTTTCTCAAAATCGCCTTTATCATAATAATACTGCGCCAATTGTTCGTTTTGAGCAAACGCAAATAGCGATAAAAACAGGTGTATTAAGAGAACGATTTTTTTCATTTTTTTATCTGTTTTTCTAATTCAGATTTAGGTTTTTGAATAAACATTCGTGTCTTTATTCATTTCCTTTTTTAATCCATTTTCCAACTTCCGGCGCTGTGTAATTTTCCATTTTGCTCAATAAGTCTTCCGCATTATCACTAACCAAAATCATCTTTTGATTGATTTCTTTTAAAAAACCGCTATCGACCATTTTTTGGATGAATTGCAATAATAAATCATAAAATTTATCAACGTTTAAAATCCCAATGGGTTTCTTATGAAGTCCGAGTTGCCCCCACGTCAGCATTTCGAAAAACTCCTCTAAAGTTCCAAATCCGCCAGGCAATGCAATTACGCCATCGCTTAATTCATTCATTCTGGTTTTTCTTTCGTGCATGCTTTCTACAATAATTAATTCTGTCAAATTATCGTGAGCCACTTCTTTAGACATCAAAAAACCGGGTAAAACACCAAATACTTTTCCGTTTTCACTCAAAACACCATCTGCAACCGCACCCATTAGACCAACTTTTGCGCCACCGTAAACCAAATCAATGTTCTTCTTGGCCATTACCTGTCCCAGCAAAATAGCTTGAACCTCATGATTTTTTTCATTCCCACAACTGGATCCACAGAACACCGTAATTCTTTTCATCAACAAAATGTTTTTCAGTAGTATTTTGTTTAATTTATAATATCAAACCCGCAATACGGACGCAATACTTCTGGAATTACAATTCCTTCCGGCGTTTGGTAGTTTTCTAAAATCCCAGCCAAAACTCGTGGCAAAGCTAATGCACTTCCGTTTAAGGTGTGTGCCAACTGGTTTTTTCCATCTTTGTCTTTGAAACGCAATTTCAAACGATTCGCTTGAAAAGTCTCAAAATTAGAAACCGAACTGATTTCTAACCAACGGTCTTGCGCGGTAGAAAACACTTCGAAGTCATACGTCAAAGCTGCTGTGAAACCCATATCGCCGCCACAAAGGCGCAATATTCTGTATGGTAATTTCAATTCTTGAAGAATATTTTTAACGTGTTCGACCATTCCGTCCAAAGCTTCGTACGATTTATCGGGATGTTCTACACGAACAATTTCCACTTTGTCAAATTGATGCAAACGGTTTAATCCACGCACATGCGCGCCATAAGAACCTGCTTCTCTTCGGAAACATGGCGTGTAAGCCGTCGTTAAAACTGGCAATTCATTTTCGTTTAAAATTACATCCCGAAACAAATTAGTTACCGGAACTTCAGCCGTTGGGATTAAGTATAAATCATCGGTTTTATCATGGTACATTTGTCCCTCTTTGTCTGGCAATTGTCCCGTTCCATAAGCAGATGCTTCGTTTACCATGTGCGGAACCTGAACTTCGTTGTACCCTGCAGCGGTATTTTTATCCAAGAAATAATTGATTAGGGCACGTTGTAATCGTGCTCCTTTCCCTTTGTACACCGGAAATCCTGCACCCGCGATTTTTACTCCTAATTCAAAATCAATGATATCGAATTTTTTTACCAATTCCCAATGGGGTTGTGCGCCTTCGTGCAAAACTGGAATCTCCCCTTCTTCAAAAACGTTTAGGTTTTCCTCTGGTGTTATACCAACAGGAACGATATCAGCAGGAAGATTGGGTAATGTGTATAATTTTTCCAAAAGTTCTGCGGCAAGTACATCAGCAGTTTCGGATAATTTCTTACTTTTTTCTTTTAATAAAACTGTTTTTTCTTTTAAGATTGCGGCTTTCGACTTCTCTCCAGCTTTCATCAATTCACCAATATCTTTGGATAATTTATTAGATTCGGATAAAATTCCGTCTAACTCTACTTGCGTAGCGCGACGTTTTTCATCTAGTTGTACCACTTCTTCAACAACACTTGTGGCATCGATGTTTCTCTTTGCCAAAGCGGTGATTACTTTTTCTTGATTCTCTCTAATAAATGCGATTTGTAACATAGTTGATTTTTTTAACGCTAACTTATATAATAATGGCAGCAAATTTAAGGAAATGTTTGGTAGAAATAAGGGAAAGTTTGTCCAAAAGTCGCAAGTCTTAATGTCTTAAAGTCAAATGCACCGATTAGCACCCGATTAGTATCGCAGCTTATTTGCCATCAATAGAATAAAGTCGGCAACCAACTAAACGCAATAATAATGAGACTTTAAGAATTGCGACTTTGGACTTTAGATTACTCTCTTTTAATCTCGTGCCCCACAAATTCTTCTAAAGTGGCAAACATGTCGTCTACAGAAAGGACTTCAAAATCTGGGTGGGTTTTCAAGAAGCTAGCGTTCAAAGTAACTAAGTTTTCTACTATTTCAAAAAAAGTGTCATTGTTAAGCAAATCTCGGATAGGATTTACGCCTTCCAGTTTCCCTTTCAGGAATTTATTCAACTTAACACTGCTCATTAATTTTACTTTTTTGGATTGCTGTTGGAACAATTCCAAATGTTTTTCGGCGCCAATAAGTGCCAAACCTTCTTCTATCAATTCGTTTAGTTCTTTGTCCCAACCCGAATTGTATACAAATTGAGCAAAATTCCCTTCTGTATATTGTGACGTATAATAATCTAAATAATAACTCATTATGGCGTCTTCATGAATCAAATCATCACTAACCCCTTCCTCACGCATTAAGTTAATTACCGAAATATTAGAGTGAATTACATCTTGAAGATTTTCACTGTTCATTGCTGTTTCTGAAATAATTATTCTACCGAATTCCATAGGTTTTGTGTTTGAATATCTGCTGCAAATTTCGGGTAAATTAAAACAGAAAAGAAATACAATTTGATTTATATGACATCAGATTGGTTGTTACTCTTTTTCTGATTCATTTTTGTAACCAAAGCTTTTAAACGTAAGACTTTTTCTTTTTTTTTCTCCTGAATTTTAGTCTTTTTCCGATTGAGCAATTTGGTGTGTAAAGCCTTATTTTGGGTGTTTTTTTCGGGTCCTTTTGCCATGATTTACAGTCTTCATTAATTGCATTTGTAAAGATAAAAAAAGCCACATTAAAAACGTGGCTTTCCTACTTAATGTGCTATTGATGAAATTTTATTAAGTTAGTTTTTAATCCTTTGTTCTAAATCCACCGCCATCTGCGGCGGAATCCTTTTCTTTAAAAATAAAATTTGCCCTAAATGACTGGATTGGTGTTCCATAACATGAAACCAACAATATTGGTTTGTTACACCATATTTTTTATGTTCTATAGCAAACCAAGCATCATCTTTCTTTTTTAGCTCGGTTATCGTTTTTGCTCTAACTTCATTATATAGATCTAAATAATACTGTATGTCATGCCCTTTTATCTCATTACGACCACCCTTATCTAAATCTAAAGCCAGACCCCACTTTTTCTTTTCTTCTGGATTAAATTCTCTATTTTCAAAAGTGACAACTTGATAATAAGCCTCGGCTGCCGCTAAATGCATAACCAAAGCCCCAATCCTATTAGCTTCTTCATCATGTAAATAATCAATTTCGTATTTATCCATATTTTTGACTGTGTTTTCAACACGGTCTTTTAAATCTTCAAGCATCGAAATCATTGCGCCAATTTGAGGTGAAGCTCCTTCAACATTACCAATCTTTCCAGTCTCTTTTATTTTTATACCACTTCCCTCGATCAATAACCCCAACTTTCCATCAACGCTACTTTTATCAGATATAATTTTATATTCTTTTACTTTAACTATTTTGTTTTTGGATATCCCTAAGTCCCATTTTGGAATATCACCATTTTTAACAGGAGTTTCAAAACTTGCATTTAAAACCGTAATTGGTTCAAAAATGCCTTTTTCATTTTCAATAAGCAATTCAAATTTATCGAAATAGAATTTTCCATTATATAAACACAAGCCACCAAAACTTAATGATTTAGTATTAGCATCGATAATTCCTTCAACAGTATAGGATTGCCAAGCTTTTGCTTTAATTGGTCTATCATTCATGTTATCAAAAAAGCCATCTTCTTCATTTTTGGTATCTACTCTAGCCCAAACTCCAGCCCAAGCCATAGGTTCTTCGGACTCCATTTTTACAGAGGCAATTACTTTAAACTTTTTTGACACAGCAGTTTGAATGGTTATAGTTTGGTTAAAAGAAGTCCAATCGCTGGAAACTTCTTTTTGAGTTTGAGAATGAACAGAAAAAACACATAAAAACAGTAACAGTATCGTTATTTTTTTCATTTTAATAAATAGTTGAATTTAATTGTAGTTGTTTAGATTTAAAATACTTTGGTAAAAAAATGTAAATATAATACTATTTTTTAGAGTTTTATATTGCTGATCTTAAGTTTTTGAATCTTTCAGTATTGATAGATAACTAAATATGCTTAGCGTAAAAAGTTGTCGCCACACGAAATCCCTTAGCCCCGATGGCAGTGAAAATCCTTTCTATTTTTTCTTTAAAAATAGAAAGATTACAACGGATAGCGGGAAATAGGTCCAAATAAAAATTCTATTGCTTATTTTTGCAGCTCGTTCTGAATTAATTTCAGAATCTAAAAATAATTTTATGATACAGAATCCAAAAAGATATACCATTACAGCGGCATTGCCTTATACGAACGGACCGATTCACATTGGCCATTTGGCGGGTGTTTACGTGCCTTCGGACATCTATTCCAGATATTTAAGATTGCAGGGAAGAGACGTTTTGTTTGTTTGCGGAAGTGACGAGCACGGTGTGGCGATTTCGATGAAAGCTAAAAAAGAAGGCATTACGCCACAGGAAGTAATCGATAAATATGATGGAATTATCCGCAAATCGTTCTCTGATTTTGGAATTTCGTTTGATAATTATTCCAGAACTTCGGCTAAAATCCATCATGATACGGCTTCGGAATTTTTTAGAAAATTGTATGAACAAGGCGATTTTATTGAGGAAGTAACCGAGCAATTGTATGATGCGAAAGCAGACCAATTCTTGGCAGACCGCTTTGTGGTGGGAACTTGCCCAAAATGCGGCAACGAAGAAGCCTACGGCGATCAATGCGAAAAATGCGGTTCAACCTTGAATGCTACGGATTTGATTAATCCAAAATCGACCATTACGGGAGAAACTCCGATTATGAAATCAACGAAACACTGGTTTTTGCCTTTGGACCGTTATGAAGATTTCCTGAAAGAATGGATTCTTGTTGGACATAAAAACGACTGGAAACCGAATGTTTACGGACAAGTAAAATCCTGGATTGACGGCGGTTTAGAGCCTCGTGCAGTAACTCGTGACTTGGATTGGGGAATTGATGTTCCCGTTGAAGGTGCCGAAGGTAAAAAATTATACGTGTGGTTTGACGCGCCGATTGGCTATATTTCTTCCACTAAAGAATGGGCTTTGCGCGAAGGAAAAGATTGGGAACCGTACTGGAAAGATCAGGATACAAAACTGGTTCACTTTATTGGGAAAGATAATATTGTTTTCCATTGTATCATTTTCCCGGCGATGTTGAAAGCCGAAGGAAGTTATATTTTGCCAGACAATGTGCCTGCGAATGAGTTTTTGAATTTGGAAGGGAATAAATTGTCGACTTCTAAAAACTGGGCGGTTTGGTTGCACGAATATTTGGAAGAATTCCCAAATCAGCAAGATGTTTTGCGCTATGCGTTGACCTCAAATGCACCGGAAACGAAGGATAATGATTTTACCTGGAAAGATTTTCAGGCGAGAAATAATAATGAATTAGTAGCGATTTACGGGAATTTCATTAATCGCGTGGTGGTTTTAACCAATAAATATTACTCCGGAATTGTTCCGCAACCAAATGTGTTGTCAGAAGTCGACGAAGCTACTTTAACCGAATTGAAAGCGTATCCAGCTGTGATTTCAAGTTCTTTAGAGCGTTACAGATTCCGTGAAGCCTTGGGTGAATTGATGAATGTGGCTCGTTTAGGAAATAAATATTTGGCCGATGAAGAGCCTTGGAAAGTCATCAAAGACAATCCGGAACGCGTGCAAACACAAATGTATGTAGCGTTGCAAATTGCTGCTGCTTTGAGTTCACTTTGCGAACCGTTCTTGCCTTTTACAGCTACAAAATTATCAAGAATTCTAAAAATAGAAAGTCCATTGAACTGGAATACTATTGCTCAAACTTCTTATTTAATTCTGGCGGGACACCAAATTGGTGAGGCGGAATTATTGTTTGCCAAAATTGAAGACGAGGAAATTCAAAAACAAATAGACAAATTAGAAGCGACTAAAACAGCTAACAAAGCAGAAAATAAAATATCCGAACCACAGAAAGAAGAAATCCAATTTGAGGATTTTGCTAAAATGGATATTCGTACAGGAACGATTCTGGAAGCAGAAAAAATGCCGAAAGCGAACAAACTTTTGATTTTGAAAATAGATACTGGAATTGACGTGCGCACCATCGTTTCTGGAATTGCCGAGAGTTTTAAACCGGAAGACATTGTCGGGAAGAGAGTTACTGTTCTAGTGAATTTGGCTCCAAGAAACCTTCGTGGTGTTGAAAGTCAAGGAATGATTTTGATGACCACAAATGCCGAAGGAAAATTGGTGTTTGTAAATCCAGATACGGATGGAGTTGCCAATGGAGAGACGATAAATTAAACATTCATATATCCACGATTACGTAGAGACGTTGCAATGCAACGTCTCTATCTGATAAATCCGAACGAAATAATATGAATACCAAATTCCAAAATAAATACCGCATACCCTCTGCCCGATTGAAAAATTGGGATTATGGAAATAACGGTGCCTATTTTATAACGATTTGTACTTCAGACCGGGAACATTTTTTTGGCGAAATCGTTTTGGTTAATGATGAAAATGAAATGCAGTTAAATGAAATCGGAAAATTGACGGATCAATTTTGGGCAGAAATCCCCCAACATTTCCCATTTGTTGAATTGGGAAATTATGTTATTATGCCGAATCACATTCATGGAATATTGATAATTGACAAAAAAAATGTTAATGAATCAAATACCGTTGTAAAGACGTTACATTGCAACGTCTCTACAAATAATACAGATATTGTAATAATAAATGAAACAATGTCAAAAATTTCTCCTAAACGAGGAACGATTTCCACCATAATTCGTTCCTACAAATCGGTGGTAACCAAAAATGCGCATTTTATCCATGCTGATTTTGAATGGCAAGCACGTTTTCATGACCATATTATTCGTGATTCCGAATCATTTGAGAGAATACAAAATTATATAGAAACCAATCCTGAACTGTGGAAAGAAGACAAATTTTACAACTAAACTAGTTGCAAAATTATAATTCAGAATTAGCTTTTGTAATTATCCCCAAAAAACATAACACACTATGAACCTAAAAGTAATTGCTTTCGACGCTGATGATACCTTATGGATCAACGAAACGTATTTTGATGAAACCGAGAAAAAATTCTGTGGTTTGATGGAAGATTATTTGTCGCATCAAGGAATTTCCAAAGAATTATTCAAAGTCGAAATTGATAATTTAAAATTGTACGGATACGGAATCAAAGGCTATATTCTCTCGATGATTGAAGCAGCCATGAATATTTCAAATAATACCATTCCTATTGAAATCATTGAAAAAATCATTCAATATGGAAAAGAATTACTCGAAAAACCGATTGTTTTATTAGAAGGTGTCGAAGAAACTTTAGCAGCTTTACACGGAAATTACAAATTAGTGGTTGCCACCAAAGGCGATTTATTAGACCAACGAAGAAAATTACACAATTCGGGTTTGGGTCATTACTTTCACCACATCGAAGTGATGTCAGACAAGCAAGAAATTGATTATTCCGATTTAATCAAACGATTGGAAATACAACCTGAAGAATTTTTAATGATTGGAAATTCCTTGAAATCTGATGTCTTGCCAGTTTTGGCCATCGGCGGACACGCCGTTCATATTCCGTTTCATACGACTTGGGAACACGAAAAAATCGACCATAAAGTGGAGCATGAAAACTTCAGTGCTTTCGAAAAAATCACGGAGGTTTTAAAACAATTATAAAACACTAAATCTGCTATCAAAAACAAAAACTAAGTATCTATTAATCAAGTATCTGAAAACCTGCCGAACGCTTAAAAGCCAGCATTTAATTCCAATGCGCCATAAAAATTTTTTAGATTCTAAAATAATTTTCTCTTCTTATCTTACAAATAATTCAACAAAAGCACTTTTTGAACCCAATTTTTATAGAATTACAATAAATCCTTATATAATTTACTGTTTTTCGTATATCTATCGATTTTGTGCTGTAATTTTGCAGGAAATTAAAATTTTCTCAAAATGAAAAAAATCATACTTACGTTAGTTTTTGCTTCAGCTATTACTACAATGAGTGCTCAAACAGAAACTGTAAAAAGTACTGAAAACGACTATAACAAATGGTCTGTTGAAATTGCAGGTGGTGTCAATAAACCACAACGACCAATGACTGCTGGTTATTTTACTTCTACACCAAGTCCTTTCGTGGCTGATCTTGGAGTTAGATATATGTTTAACAACAAATTTGGTTTAAAAGCTGATTTTGGAATGAACAGTTTTGAAGGAAAAAACAATTCAATTGATTTTGATACTAAATATTACAGAGTAGACTTACAAGCTGTTGCTAACTTAGGAAGAATCATGAATTTTGAAAATTGGACCAATACACTTGGTTTAATAGGTCATGCTGGTTTTGGTTTAGCGCAATTAGAAGATCAAAATTCTGCTTTGAAAGACAGAATGGGTAATTTCATTGCTGGTGTAACTGGGCAAATCAAACTATCAAACAGAATTGCTTTGACAGGAGATTTCACAACTATCCTTAATGCTGCTCAAGATGCTGCTTTTGATGGCGCAAGCACTCGTAATGCAAGAGGATTTTCAGGAATTCTTTTTAATGGTACTGTAGGTTTAACCGTTTACTTAGGTAAAAACGAAAAACATGCTGACTGGGTGATTGACAATGAAGGTAGATTCGACGCAATTGACCAAAGATTTATGGCTATTGAAAATAAAATGTTAGACACAGATAAAGATGGTGTAGCTGATTATTTAGATCAAGAAGCTAATACACCTGAAGGTGCAATGGTGGATACAAAAGGAAGATCAATTGACAAGAACAACAACAATGTTGCTGATGATACTGAAGCATACATCTTGAAAAATTATGCAGGAAATACTGGTGACGGTTCTGTTATCTACAATAACGATTTGATCAAAAGTTTAATCAACGGTGGTTATGTTGCTGTTTATTTTGATTACAATAAATCTACTCCAACAAATGTTTCTACAGAAGGTACAGATTTTATCTTGACATATTTAAGAAACAATCCTACTGCTACAGTTGACATTATTGGTCACGCTGACGAATTAGGCAGATCAGAATATAATGATAAATTATCTGCTGCAAGAGCAAATAACGTAAAAAATACTTTGATAAAAGCTAATATTGATGCATCAAGATTGAATGTCGTTGCTGCTGGTGAAGACACTTCAGTTGATAAAGATTCAGATGCTGCAAGAAAATTAGTTAGAAGAGTTACTTTCAGAGTAAAATAATTATTTCTCCGTATTCTATAAAAACCCTAAAAGAAATTTCTTTTAGGGTTTTTTTATGTCTTTTTGTCCCATTTGAAAAACATTTGCTCAGTTCCTAAACAAAAATTCCAAAAAAAACGGATTTATGATTCAAAACATTAGCAGTACTTTTGAAAAATAAATAAAATTATCCCATTTTGAGAACCCTTTTAGATATAGAAAATTGGTCAAGAAAAGAACACTTCCATTTTTTCAGACAGTTTGAAGAACCCTTTTTTGGCGCCACTGTCGAAATTGATTGTACCAAAGCCTACACAACTGCAAAAGCATTGAAAGCTTCCTTTTTCAGTTACTATTTACATAAAACATTGATCGCAGTGAATACGATTGAATCGTTTCGCTATCGAATTTCAGACAACAATATATATGTTTGTGACCAAGTTCATGCTTCAGCGACTATTGGTCGGGAAGACGGGACGTTTGGTTTTTCTTTGATTGAATACAATTCTGATTTTTCAGTTTTTGCAACAAACGCTTCTAACGAAATCGAACGTATTCAAACCACAACCGGACTCTTTACCCGATCATTTGACGATGATAATGTCATTCACTTTTCGGCGATTCCGTGGTTGGATTTCACTTCCCTATCCCATGCCAGAAGTTATGCTTTTCCGGATAGTTGCCCTAAAATTTCGTTTGGAAAAATGAAGATTACTGACAACGGCAAAAGAACCATGGCAATGTCAGTTCATGTCCATCACGGATTAATGGATGGTTTTCATCTCGGACAATTTGCGGATTGTTTTCAGGAATTAATGAACCAATAAAAGCGTTCAATTTTTGTTAAAAAAAAAGTCCCGGTTTGCAGTAAAATTTAGCTGCAACCCGGGACTTCCTATTGGGAACTGATTTTATTTTCCTAAAAGCATTACCTCATTAACAACTACTTCGGTGACATATCTTTTTTCGCCATTTTTATCGTCGTAACTTCTGTGGGTTAATTTTCCTTCGATAGCAATTTCTTTGCCTTTGGTAACATACTTTTCTATGATTTCAGCCGTTTTCCCCCAAGCCACTAATTTGTGCCATTGAGTTTCCTCTACTTTTTCTCCTTTGTCGTTTTTGTAGCTTTCGTTAGTTGCTAATGTAAAATTGGCCAACTTTTTTCCTCCGTCAAATGATTTGATTTCCGGATCATTCCCAACGTGTCCAATTAACTGTACTTTGTTTCTTAATGTGCTCATGGCGTGTAAAATTTAAATGTTAGTGTATATAAGTTATTTGTTGAATTGTTCTTTCAAATCAACACTGCAAAGATGCGCTGACTGTAAAAAAGTATTCGGTTGCTAACTATTTACTTTCGGTTGTAACTATTTGTAAGCGTTTGTAAATGGAAAAATTTATTTATATTTGATAAAATAAAATTTTTATGCAAACCAAAATAAACAAAGTAGAGTTACGAAATCTGAAATTTGATGATTATAAAGAGTTAAAAAACTCTATGGTAGAATCGTATAAGGAAATGGTAGGTTCCTACTGGAGAGAACATCATATTGAAAAATTATTAAGCCTTTTTCCCGAAGGTCAACTGGTAATTTTAGTAGATGGAAAAGTAGTTGGTTCTGCTTTGTCTCTAATTGTTGACGAAAGTTTAGTAGATAAAAATCATAATTATTCTGACATAACCGGAAAATACACCTTCTCTACCCATAACCCAAAAGGAGATGTTTTATACGGAATAGATGTTTTTATTCATCCAAATTACAGAGGTCTGCGCCTTGGAAGACGATTATACGACGCCCGAAAAGAATTGTGTGAACAATTAAATTTGAAAGCGATTGTTTTTGCCGGTAGGATTCCAAACTACGGACAACATGCGGAATCACTCACTCCTAAAAATTATATTGAAAAAGTAAAAAGAAAAGAATTGCATGACCCTGTTCTTTCTTTTCAGTTAAGTAATGATTTTCACGTGATCCGAGTACTGAAAAACTACTTGGAAGGCGACTCAGACTCTAAAGAATTTGCCGTTTTACTGGAATGGAATAACATTTATTACGACGAAAGTCCAAAACTGATAAACCTCGCAAAAAGCGTAATCCGATTGGGACTCGTTCAATGGCAAATGCGTCAATTGAATAATCTGGAAGCTTTATTCGAACAATGTGAATTTTTTGTTGACGTTGTTTCCGGCTACGGAAGTGATTTCGCCTTATTTCCGGAATTGTTCACCGCTCCATTGATGGCAGATTACAATCATTTATCGGAAGCCGAAGCCATACGCGAATTAGCCAAACATGCAGAACCTGTTCGCAAACGCTTTCAGGAATTAGCAATTTCTTATAATATCAACATCATCACGGGAAGCATGCCTTTCCTAGAAAATGGCACGTTATACAATGTTGGTTTTCTTTGTAAAAGAGACGGAACTTCTGAAATGTATGCTAAAATTCACGTCACTCCAAACGAAGTACAGCACTGGGGAATGACAGGTGGATCACAAATTAAGACTTTTGATACCGATTGCGGAAAAATAGGCATCATGATTTGTTATGATGTTGAATTCCCTGAATTATCCCGATTAATGGCAGATGAGGGAATGAACATTTTATTCGTTCCGTTCTTGACTGATACTCAAAATGCCTACACCAGAGTCAAACATTGTGCGCAGGCCAGAGCGATTGAAAATGAATGTTATGTTGCTATAGCTGGCTGTGTGGGTAATCTTCCAAAGGTGAACAACATGGACATTCAATATGCGCAATCCGCAGTATTTACGCCTTCTGATTTTGCCTTTCCAAGTAACGGAATCAAGGCTGAAGCAACTCCAAATACGGAGATGACACTGATTGTCGACGTAGATTTAGATTTACTGAAAGAACTTCACGAACATGGAAGTGTTCGAATTCTAAAAGATCGTAGAACTGACTTATACGACATCAAAAAAATCAATCCATGAACAAAACCTGCTTAGAATGTGAAGAAAAAATTGTGGGCCGTGAGGACAAAAAGTTTTGTAGCGACGGTTGTCGTAACGCTTTCAATAATAAAATAAACAAAGACAGTACTAATTTTATGCGCAACATCAACAATAAGTTGCGCAAAAACTATCGCATTTTATCTGAAATTAATACTGACGGAAAATCAAAAACCACACGGGCAAAACTCCTGAGTAAAGGTTTCGATTTTGAATTTTTTACAAATATTTTACAAACCAAAACTGGAAATACCTACTATTTCCTATATGACCAAGGTTATATGGTTTTGGACAATGATTTTTATATTTTAGTCAAAAAAGATATTTAATACCACACCCCCCAAATCTACCTAACTAAAAATGAAAAAAGATTATTCCTCCATTTTTGCCGGTTTATTTATTCTGGGAATCCTAGGATTGATTTACTTAACCATGATGCCACATTGGACTTCTGATGAAGAAAGTTCCCTTGCTGAGTTTTCGACCAAAAGAGCTTTGACCCAAGTAGAAGCTATTGCAAAAAAACCGCATTATGTAGGTTCCAAAGAACATGAAGTAGTCGCTGATTATCTTGTGAAAGAGCTTAACAAGTTAGGACTGGAAACTTCCGTCCAGCAAGGATATACCTTGAGTGATTGGGGAAATCTGGTACAGTCAAAAAATATATTAGCCCGAATAAAAGGTTCCAATAGTTCAAAGGCTTTGCTACTCCTTTCTCATTATGACAGCGCGCCACATTCCTACTCGAAAGGGGCGAGCGATGCGGGTTCTGGTGTAGCGACAATTCTGGAGAGTATTCGTGCTTTTTTGTACAATAAAACTCCGCACAAAAATGACATTATTATTCTCTTTTCAGATGCGGAAGAATTAGGATTAAACGGCGCTGCACTTTTTGTAACGCAACATCAATGGGCTAAAGAAATAGGTTTGGTCCTTAATTTTGAAGCACGTGGTTCTTCCGGACCCAGTTATATGTTGATGGAAACTAACAACGGAAATGCAGGATTAGTAAAAGAGTTCGCTGCCGCAAAAGTGACTTTTCCAGTTTCAAATTCCTTGATGTACAGCATTTATAAAATGTTGCCCAATGATACCGATTTGACTATTTTTAGGGAACAAGGCGATATTCGAGGCTATAATTTTGCTTTTATCGACGACCATTTTAACTATCATACTGCTCAGGACGATATCCATCATTTGAACAAAAATACACTGGCACATCAAGGTTCTTATTTGATACCGTTGTTAAATTATTTTTCAAATACCAATTTAAACACGACACAAGCCAGCGAAGATTATGTCTACTTTACCATTCCATATACTTTTATAAGTTATCCTTTTAGCTGGGTTTTACCAATGGTCATAATCGCACTGGCACTATTTATTTTCCTGTTATTTTTAGGAAAAGCCAAGCGTATTCTATCGTTCCGCGTAATTATAAAAGGATTTATTCCGTTTTTCGGTTCGATAATTAGTACTGGATTAATTACGTTCTTTGGCTGGAAAGCATTGCTAAAAGTGTATCCGCAATACGATGATTTACTCAACGGATTTACGTATAACGGACACGCTTATATTGCCGCATTTGTACTTTTGGCTTTGGCGATAAGCATGCTGTTTTATCATTTATTTTCAGAACGAAAAGTAACCATCAATCATTACGTAGCGCCATTATTTATTTGGATTTTGATAAATGGAGCTCTTGCTTTTAGTTTACAAGGAGCCGGATTTTTGATTATCCCAGTGTACTTTGGTCTGATTATTTTTGGTATTTTCATTGTTACTCAAAAATCAAATAAAACATTAAATCTTTTTTTAAGCATTCCTGCTTTGATCATCATAGCGCCTTTCATCCAAATGTTTCCTATTGGTTTGGGATTAAAAGTGCTTTTTGGAAGTGCTATTCTTACTGTTTTGACCTTTGCAATATTGTTACCCGTTTTTGGGGCTTTCGCCAAAAAAGGAATTTGGTCTTTAGTGTTTTTGGCTCTTACCATTGGCTTTTTTGCAAAAGCACACTCCGAATCAGGTTACGAATATGGAAAAGCCAAATCAAACAGCTTACTGTATTTGTACAATGCCGATACAAACCAAGCCAATTGGGCAACTTATGACACCAATCTTGACTCCTGGACCAAAGGCTATTTAGGTGAAAACCCGAAAAACGCAACCGCTCTGAACGAAATACCATTGTTCAGCAAATACAATTCTGGTTTTACGTATGCTTCCGAAGCGCCTAAAAAAGACATTCTGAAACCAAGTGTAGAATTTCTGGAAGATAGAATCGTAGGCAATCAAAGATTTTTTAAAATTAAAATTTCGCCGAATCGAAACGTAAATCGCTATGATATTTTTGCAAATGAAAAAATGGCTATTCATAATTTCAAAGCCAATGGCGTGACCACATTAGGCCAGAAAAATTCGCTTTACCAACGAAAAGGAAGGAAAATATTGAGTTATTATGTTGTTGGAAACGCACCTTTAGAAATGCAGTTCAGCATAAATGCCTCAACAGTTTTAGACATGGAACTGATGGAAAGCTCTTTTGATTTAATGACAAACCCTTTATTTCAAATAACAAAAAGAGAAAACTGGATGATGCCTACACCTTTTGTTTTGAATGATGCTGTGGTCATTAGACAAAAAATAAAGTCGACACCAGTTGTTCCTGCAAATGATTTAAAAAGTGTTACTAATCCTGTAATAAAAGATAGTTTAACAGTTGTGAAAGACAGTTTAAAAGTCAAATAATTTAAACATAAAATGACAAAAATTAGTATTCTGGGTTGTGGTTGGTTGGGTTTTCCTTTGGCGAAAGCCTTATTAAAAAAGAACTATTTAGTAAATGGCTCTACGACATCTGCAGAAAAATTAGACGTATTGAAAAATGCAGGAATTGCCCCTTTTTTAATTGTGCTTTCAGAAAATAAAACAACTGAAAACCTAACGAATTTTCTGGAAAATTCTGAAATTTTAATCATCGATGTTCCACCGAAACTTCGAGGTAGAGAGACCGAAAATTTTGTTTCCAAAATTAGAAATGTAATTCCGTTTATAGAAAAATCTTCCGTTAAAAATGTGCTTTTTATCAGTTCAACATCTGTTTATAATGATGACGATCCGTTTGTTACTGAAAAAACAATCCCAAAACCGGACACTGAAAGCGGCAAACAATTATTGGAGACCGAACAGCTTTTGCAAAACAGCAGTCATTTCGAAACGACAGTATTGCGTTTTGGAGGCTTAATTGGCGAGGACCGTCATCCAATACATTTTCTGGCTGGTCGTGAGAATTTAGATAATCCTAATGCACCTATTAATTTAATTCATAAGGAAGATTGCATTGGTATAATTCTAAAAATTATAGAAAATGATGCTTGGAATGAAGCTTTCAATGCGGTCGCTCCATCTCATCCTTCCCGAGAAATGTATTACAGTCAAAAAGCGCTGGATTTAGATTTGGCTTTGCCAAGATTTAATCCTGATAATAATTTTGGCGAAAAAATAATTTTGAGTGCTCGTTTAGAAAAGGTTTTAAATTATACTTTTACGAAACCAAATTTATAACGTGAGAACTAAAATTAAGAATGCTGTTTCGTCTAAAATTAATGCCATAGGATTACCGATGTTAGCTTTATGCTGGGTCAGTTTTTTTTGGGGAACTACTTGGATTGCTTCAAAAGAAGGCGTAAAACACATGCCCGCATTACAATTGGTAGCCATTAGACAATTTCTTGGAGGATTCCTTTACATTTCTTTTTTTCTATTTAAAAAAGCGCCTTGGCCTAAAGGAAAACAATGGAAAACGATCATTATTCTGAGTATTTTGAATTTTATGTTGAGCAATGCTCTGAGCACTTGGGGCGTGAAATACATCAGTAGTGGACTTGGGGCAATCATTGGAGCAATCGTTCCTTTGTGGATTGTTATCATTACTTTTTTTAGAGGAGAACGTTTATCCAGAATATCAGTTGTAGGCTTGATCGTTAGTTTTAGTGGCGTCTGTGTTATTTTTTACGACCACTTGCATGATTTCTTAATCCCAAATTTTAGATTTGGAATTATAATTTCCATAATTTCTACTTTAACTTGGGCTTTTGGAACATTGTACACGAAGAAAAAAGCAGCAACTTTTAATCCCTATTTTAGTTTAGGGATACAAATGTTCTTGTCCAGTATCTTGCTTTTTGCTTACACAGGCGCAACCGCAACTTCCGTTAGTTTAAGCGCTATTCCCGCGTTATCGTGGTGGTCTATTGGTTATTTGGTTATTTTTGGTTCTGTACTGACTTTCATTGCATTTATCTATGCACTTCAAAACCTTCCTGCTGAAATAAGCAGTGTTTACGCGTATATCAATCCAATTATAGCCGTGATTTTAGGCGCTGTGATTTTTGGTGAAGTCCTTAATGCAGCCATCGCCATTGGTGGCGGAGTTACACTGTTTGGATTGTATATGGTGAATTATTCGTTGCGGAAAGGAAGGAAAAATAGCAGCGAAATTATATAAAACAAAAATCCCATTCGACTGAACGAATGGGATTTGTAAAATCTTATTTATTTTGAAAATTACCAGAGTTAACTTTTACATTTATGAGCTACGGTAAAAGCTTGTTACCAATAAACAATGTCGATCAACACTGTATTAACCAAAACATTATTTTCAAATTTTTCTTGTTTAATTATGTTTCCAATCTTATCGAAGGAATATTTGTATTCTACAACAATATTCTTCGGTGTTTTAGGCAAAGAAAAAGTTTTTAATAAGTTATTTCGCTTGTCATATTCATTAATTGTAACTGAATAATATTTAGCCTTTTTAAATTCTAATTCTGATTTGATTCTATTTCCGTTTTTATCAAAAATACATTTTAAATAACCGTCTTTAAGTTCTCCTTGTTTATTGTATGAATAGGTAATTAAAGATTTGTTTTTGTAGTCAATAGTTGTTTTTTCTGTAAATTTTAGTTCTCCATTTCCATCAAAATGTTCGACTACTATTCTATTTCCTCTTTTGTCATATTGTGTTACTCTCTTGTTATTTAGCTTTTTGTCAAAGTAGGCTAAATACTCTATTTCGTTGCTCTTTTTATCATACTTGTGCTCCATCATTAATTCTGGGCTATTGGTATTTGATTTTGTAATTGATTTGATTACTAATCCATTTTGATAAAAAAATAAAGTTTCGTCAAAATAATCTTTTGCATAAAGGTCTTTTTGTGCAATTTTACGACCTTCTCTGTTCCAGTTTGAAATTAGTTCGAAAGGTATTGTCTCTGGGTCTATAACAGAAGATCCTTTTATGTTTTTGACTTTTATTTCCTTTACGTGACCTTTGATATCTTGAATGTCACCATCGGGCATGGGGATTTTTTTTATTTTAATAGGAGCACAAGAGGCTAATAATGACAAAACTATAAACAAGAATATTCGCATAATTAGTAAATTTTGTAAAGTAGAAAAATGATAAAAAGTTGTTTTCTCAACTAGGATTGCATTGTTTAACTCTTTTAAATACGACAACATCGATTGCATTTATCTCTTTAAAAAAGCTTTAATTTCTTTTTTGGACATCTCGGTTGAAATGAATTCTTCTTTAACTAATGCGGTATATTCCTCACCGTTAACCAATTGTACGTCACCTTCGGTGGTGTGAAAATAAGGAGTTAAATAATTGTGTGACAGCATTGATTTATGATCATTGTTGTTTATTTCTTTGACAGGATAGTAGATGTCAAAATTTAGAAGGTAGTACTCTTTGTTAAATTCATCAATGACTCCTAAAAAGCTTGATGGATAAACAGCATCACCCTCTTTAACACTAATTGAGCTAGATTTAAAACCATTGTAGTTTGCATAGGTACCATCTTCATGTTCCACACGTATACTATTTCTATCTGTGGTAAAAACTAAGTCATCTTGGTAAGTTTTATTAGATTGCTTATTGGCAACCTCAATAACAATTCCTTTTCGCATGGCATAAATGCTATCAGGATTTTTGGCTCGAATAGCGTACGACTTGAACACGATGTCTTTTTTTTTGTTAAAATACACTTCATTAACATTCTTGCTCTCATAAACTACATAATTCTTACCATTTTTAAATGGCAGAAGATAGCAATAAGTACTGTCAACTTTAGCTTTGAAGTTTCCAGGAACATAAAAGACTGTATAACTGTATCCAATACCTTTATTTGGATCCCTTGGACGTAAAGTATACAATGTTCCAGATTTGTCTTTTACAATTTTCTCAATATCACTTGATGATGTGTTTTCTAAATTTTTAAATTTTAGATAGACTGTATAAGTACCCGGTTTGAATTTTTCATAAGAAATCTCAACTGAATTGTTTTGATTTTTTACCGCATTAACAATAATTACTCTTTCTTGTGCTTGTGCAACACTAAAGAAAATCAAAATCCAAAACAATGATATCGAGGGGACGATTTTTCTATTATACATATGTTAATAATTATTTATTTTAACAGGTTTTGTCTTTCACACCAAAGCTATAGATAAAAATATTAAATATAGATTGAAGTAGATGATTTTTTAATTTTTTTATTCTAAAGTGAATTTTAAGAAAATCGTTTAAAGCCAAATGGAATTCATCCATAATAGTATCTTTAACTAGTTAACCACCTAACTCAAAAGATAAGAAGTATTTTAAACATATATATTTCACACCAACAAAAAAGCCCATTCACTATTGTGAATGGGCTTTTTGAAATTTTATTTATTTTGAAAATTACCAGATTCTTACACGCTTTTCAGGTGCAATGTACATTCCGTCATTAGCTTTTATATCAAAAGCTTGATAAAACGTGTCAATGTTTTGCAAGGGAACATAAGCACGGTACATTCCTGGAGAGTGCGGGTCTGTTTTTACTTGATTTTTTAAAGCTTCATCACGCATTTTTGAACGCCAGATAGTCGACCAAGAAATAAAGAAACGTTGTTCTGGAGTATATCCGTCGATTAATCCCGGATTTCCGTTTTCTTTCAAATACAATTGTAAACCATCATAAGCGGCATTTACTCCACCTAAATCCCCAATGTTTTCACCCAATGTAAATTTACCATCTACAAAAGTTCCAGGAATAGGTTGCAAAGCGCTGTATTGAGCGGCTAGTGCTCCTGTCAAAGCAGAGAATTGTTTCAAATCTTCAGCCGTCCACCAGTCTACTAAGTTTCCGTCAGCGTTGTAACGAGATCCTGAATCATCAAAACCATGTGAAATTTCGTGACCAATAACACCACCAATTCCACCATAATTTACCGCTTCATCTGCTTGGTAATTGTAAAAAGGCGGTTGCAAAATTGCTGCCGGGAATACAATTTCATTATTTGATGGATTGTAATACGCATTTACCGTTTGCGGTGACATTCCCCATTTTTCTTTATCAACTGGTTTATTCAACTCAGCAATATTCTCATTGAAACGCCATTGAGACATATTTTTAGCGTTTTCAAAATACGTTCCGCCTTCTGCCGGACTTTTTATCGTCAAGGCCGAATAATCTTTCCATTTGTCAGGGTAACCAATTTTTATTCTTGATTTATGCAATTTAGCAAGCGCGCTCACCTTTGTTTCTGCTGACATCCAAGACAAATTATTGATTCTGTTTTCGAAAGCTGAAAATATATTTTTGATCATTTTCTCCGCTTTGGCTTTGGCTTCAGCCGGAAATTTTTTCTCTACATATAATTTTCCTAAAGCTTCTC
The DNA here is from genome assembly GCF_900112975.1 of Flavobacterium xueshanense. Classification (GTDB taxonomy): domain Bacteria; phylum Bacteroidota; class Bacteroidia; order Flavobacteriales; family Flavobacteriaceae; genus Flavobacterium; species Flavobacterium xueshanense. The sequence continues at coordinate 207,285 of NZ_FONQ01000002.1, forward strand.
CTACTGCTCCGTTGATTGTTTGAAGCGCTCTTTCATCACGTGGTCTTTGGCTTACTGCACCAGTCAACGTTTTTCCGTAAAACTCAAAGTTTGCGTTTTCAATTTCAGTTGACAACTGGCTGGAAGCTCTGTTCAACAAACTCCAACGCATGTATGCTTTCCAGTCTTCTACTTTATTTTCTTTAAAAATAATTTCTAGCGCCGTCATGTATTTCGGTTGCGATACAATAACGGTATCTACTTTTGCCAATCCAATTTTTGTGAAATAATTATTCCAGTTGATTGATGGAGTTAATTTACTCAATTCATTCAATGTCATTGGATTGTAAGACTTGCGACGGTCTCTGCGTTCTACTCTGTCCAATCTTGGTTTGGACATCGCAATTTCAAGAGCCAGGATTTTTTCAGCATTCGTCTTAGCCACTGCTGGTTTATCCCCAAGGTATTGCAACATTTTGGCAACGTGTAAAACATATTTCGCACGTTTCTCTTTAGAATCGGCATCCTCAGAAACATAATAATCTCTGTCTGGCAAACCTACGCCTCCAGGACCTAAATTAATAACGTTTCTACTGCTGTTCTTCGCATCAGTTCCTACGCCAGCACCCATAAATCCAATGCCACCGATAGGTTCCATCTCAATCATTAATGCTTCTAAATCTTTGGCGTTTTTAACCGCGTCAATTTTTTTCAAATACGGTTTCAACGGAGCAATACCTAACTTATTTCTTCCTACGGTATCAAGAATAGACTTGTATAAATTTACCGCTTTGCCTTGATCTGTATTAGATTTGTAGCTGGGATTTGTTGTAGCTTCTTTTAAAATCGCCAATGCATCAGCATCCGTTTTTTGACGCAATTCATCAAAACTACCCCAACGGGTTCTATCAGCTGGAATCTCCGTATTGTTCAACCAAGTTCCATTCACATAGCGAAAGAAATCATTACTTGGTTTTACATTTTTGTCCATGTAATTCACATTGATTCCCGGTTCTTTAGCTGCCGGAACACTCTGTGCTTGGCTCACCGCAAAACCCATGATTGCGGGAATCACAAAAAGCAATTGCTTATTGCTGGTTTTTTTCATTTTTTTCATTTTTTAGTTATGTTAACAAAGCTATTAATAAATTATTTGATTTTGTACTAAAACAAAATATATGCGGAAACTTTGACACCAAAATTTATAAAAGGTTTAATCAAAAAAAAAATTAATTTACACTCTTTATTTGGAAAGAATCCGCTTAAAATAAGATTGTGTTAATTTGAATTAAAAACAAACCCCGTTTTTGTATTTTTGCATTAAAATAGCACCATGTCAGATTTTATAAAAAAATACCGTCTCTTTTTTGGAGTTTTCATTGTTTTTTCGGCAATTATTTTATCCTTATTTTATTTGGCTTTAAAGCCAAAAAAAACACTTCCCATTTTCAATCCCGCAGATGTAAATCCAGAATTAGTAGACAGCACCGTTCAGTATAAAAGCAAATATCATACGATTGCCGATTTTTCATTCATTAATCAAAATGGGAAAACCATCACCCAAAAAGATTATGAAGGCAAAATATATGTCGCTGATTTCTTCTTTACCACTTGTGGCTCCATTTGTCCAAAGATGACGACCAATTTATCTGATATTCAAAAAGCTTTCGCCAATAATCCAAAGGTAAAATTGCTTTCTTTTACCGTTTTTCCAGAGACTGACAGTGTTCCCGTTTTGAAGGCTTACGCCAAAAAACACGATGTTGATGACAACAAATGGAACTTAGTCACCGGAGATAAAAAAGAAATTTACACGATGGCCAGAAAATCCTATTTGGCTGTAAAACTTGGTAAACCAAGTGAACTCTACGATATGGTTCACACCGAAAATTTTGTTTTGGTGGATACTAAAAAAAGAGTGCGTGGTTTTTATGACGGGACCAATAAAGAGGACATGAAACGATTAATTGAGGACATCACTTTTTTGAGTAACAAATAATAAGCATAAAGACGGATTTCTACTTTACAAATAACTGTTTTTATAAAAGACAACCGCTGTCTCGATTTGTTTTAATTACCGTATAAATGTGATAATTATCATTTGTATTTGTATTAAAATGTGTATTTTTGCAATCTTAATTCAATCTAAATAAGTTTTGCAAACAACGATACATTCTCTCAAAAAAGGCGAACAAGCCATTATAAAAGATTTTGACATCGATACCGTTCCATTAAAATTATTGGAGATGGGTTGCTTACCAGGCAATCTGGTAGAATTACTTCAAATTGCACCTTTTGGAGATCCTTTGTATTTGAATATTAATGGTTCATACGTAGCAATCAGGGTGGAAACCGCAAAAGAAATTGAGGTTGAGATTATAAAAACCAACTTATGGTAAGCAAGCAAAACATCAATGTCGCTTTAATTGGGAATCCGAATGTGGGCAAAACTTCCGTTTTTAATCAGCTGACGGGCTTGAATCAACAAGTGGGTAATTATCCCGGAATTACCGTTGAAAAAAAGATAGGTTTTTGCAAATTACCCAATAATATTAAAGCTAATATTCTGGATTTACCCGGAACCTACAGCTTGAATGCCAGTTCGATTGATGAGAATGTGGTCATTGAATTATTACTGAACAAAAACGACAAATTATATCCTGATGTAGCGCTTGTAGTTACCGATGTAGAAAATTTAAAACGAAACTTACTTCTTTTTACCCAAATTAAAGACCTAGAAATTCCTACTATTTTAGTCATCAACATGGCCGATAGAATGAAATTTAAAGGAATTACACTGGACATTCCATATCTGGAAGAACACTTAAAAACAAAGATTGCATTAATCAGTTCCAGAAAAGGGTATGGAATTGATGAATTGAAAAAGTTGATTGTAAGCTACCGAACCATTTCGAGCGAACCTTGCCTGAATGCCTCCGTAATTGATCCCGATTATTTCAACAGTTTGCGTAAAGCCTTCCCAAATCAATTGCTGTATAAATTGTGGCTGGTTATTACACAAGACGTAAATTTCCTGAATTTAGAACGAAATGAAATCCGAAGCTCGTTTACGAAATCGCACTCTGATTTAAAACGTTTGCAACAAAAAGAAACTATAAAACGCTATCAATTCATTAATGATGTTTTGAAAGTGGGACTAAAAATCGATTCTTCCGTTGCAAGAGATTACCGAAGCAGATTGGATCGCGTGCTGACACACAAAGTTTGGGGATACGTCATTTTCTTTCTTATTTTGTTTGTTATTTTCCAATCCATTTTCGAATGGTCTAAAATTCCAATGGATTTCATCGATACTTCTTTTGCTTCCTTGAGCACGCTTGCTGCCGAAGGATTGCCAGCCGGAGTTTTAACCAACTTAATTTCGCAGGGAATCATCCCGGGAATTGGAGGAATTTTGATCTTTATTCCACAAATCGCCTTTCTGTTTATGTTTATTTCAATACTCGAAGAAAGCGGTTACATGAGCCGTGTGGTTTTCTTGATGGACAAAATCATGCGAAAATTTGGTTTATCGGGCAAAAGTGTTGTACCGCTTATTTCCGGAACAGCCTGCGCCATTCCTGCGATTATGGCAACTCGAAACATCGAAAACTGGAAAGAAAGATTGATTACTATACTCGTAACTCCATTCACCACCTGTTCTGCCAGATTGCCGGTTTACGCCATTATTATCGCTTTGGTAATTCCGGATAACCGCATTTTTGGTTTTCTGAACATGCAAGGAATGACCTTGATGCTGTTGTATCTTTTGGGTTTTGGAATGGCTATTTTTTCAGCTTACATTTTGAATAAAATTCTGAAAATAAAAGGAAAGACATACTTCGTCGTCGAAATGCCCAATTATAAATTACCACTTTTCAAGAACGTAGGTATCAATGTAATTGAAAAAACAAAGGCTTTTATTTATGGAGCTGGAAAAATCATTTTGGCCATTTCCATCGTATTGTGGTTTTTAGCTTCTTACGGACCAGGTGAAAAATTTAATAACGCGGAAAAAATTGTTGTTGAAAACACGAAGCAAAATCCATTGCCGGAAGATGAATTTGAAAACGCTGTCGCTTCGCAAAAACTGGAAAATTCCTATATTGGAATTATGGGAAAAGCCATTGAACCCGCCATTTCGCCTTTGGGTTACGACTGGAAAATAGGTATTGCCATTATCAGTTCCTTTGCGGCCAGAGAAGTTTTTGTGGGAACATTAGCCACGATTTACAGCGTTGGCGGGAGCGATAATGAAGTTACCATCAAAAACAAAATGGCTGCCGAAATCAATCCGGTTACCGGTGAAAAGATTTTCAACTTCGCCTCAGGAATTTCATTGTTGTTGTTCTATGCTTTTGCGATGCAATGCGCCAGTACACTAGCGGTTACCAAAAAAGAAACCAATTCATGGAAATGGCCGGCCGGGCAATTAATCTTTATGTCTGGATTTGCTTATGTTGTGGCGTTACTTGCGTACCAAATTCTGAAATAAATATTGAACAAAAGTTAAATTTGACAATTTAATTATTTTTATCTTGTCTAAATAAGAATTAGATTCTACCTTTGCCGCGTAGAATTAATCTAAATAAAAATGAAAAATATTATAATTACCGGTTCACTCCTTGTTACATCAGTGTTATTTGCACAACAAAAAGAACTTTCAAAAACTCAAAAGGACAGTATTGAAAGTTTAAATGAAGTCATCATTACTACCGATGCTATTATCGGCAGTAAATTCAAAGCTAAAAACAAAGCCGGTTCTACTTATTTTATTTCTCCAAAAGAATTAAAAACCTTCAATTACGACGACGTTTCCCGAATTCTAAGAACAGTGCCCGGAGTTACTATTCAGGAAGAAGATGGTTTTGGTTTACGTCCAAATATCGGAATGCGAGGAACTAGTCCCAACCGAAGTGAAAAAATTACTTTGATGGAAGATGGAATTCTTATTGCTCCGGCTCCTTACTCCGCTCCTGCGGCTTATTATTTTCCAACGGTAAACAGAATGCAATCTTTCGAGATACTGAAAGGCGGAAGCCAAATTCAATACGGACCCTACACCACTGGAGGAGCGATGAATATGGTTTCGACGCAAATTCCAAATCGTTTTTCAGGTCGCGTAATCGCCAGTATTGGAAGCTTTAATACCAAAAAAACCTATGTGAATATTGGTGACGAGCATAAAAATTTTGGTTATGTTTTAGAATACAACAACCGCAATTCTGATGGATTCAAAAAAATTGACAACAGCTCAAAAAACACCGGTTTTCAAGGAAATGATTATGTAGCAAAATTCAGAATTAATACGGATGCTGATGCAAAAATTTACCAATCGTTAACTGCAAAAATTCAGTACAGCGAGGATTTGGCAAACGAAACGTATCTTGGCTTGACCGATGCCGATTACGCTGAAAATCCTTACCGAAGATACATTGGCTCGAGTGAAGATTATATTGAAACGGAACATAAACAAATTATGCTGACGCACTTGATAAAACCTTTTCAAAACTTCAGTATCACGACCAAAGCTTATAAAAATGATTTTGCCAGAAACTGGTATAAATTGGATGCTTTGAAACTTGGCGCTTCAAAGGTTAGTATCAATAATATTTTGACAAATCCTACCATTTACAATGCAGAATACCGCGCTGTAACTGCTGCCGATAACACAAGCGATAATGCCTTATTGGTAAAAGCTAATAACCGTGTTTATGAAGCTAAAGGAATTCAAACGGTGGCGAACTACACTTTTGAAACGGGAAAAGCAAAACACGATATTGATTTTGGTATCCGTTACCACGAAGACTTTAAAGATCGTTTCCAATGGGTTGACGGATATGCAATTCAAAACGGAGTGATGAACAGAACCAGCAACGGAACTCCCGGAACTGACGCCAATGCTATCGTAAAGGCAGAAGCCATTGCTGCTCATATTCTTTACAATCTGAATATTGATAAATTTACTTTCACACCCGGAATTCGCTACGAAGACATCAAATTGAATTCATTGAATTATGGAACAAAGGATGTCACGAGAGCAGGTACAACTTTGGCGAAAGCCAATAATAAAACAAATGTTTGGATTCCAGGAATAGGGATTCTGTATAAAATAAATGACGATTACAATATTTTTACAAGTGTGCACAAAGGTTTTTCGCCTCCAGGTGTAAAAGCGGGTGAAGACGCTGAAAGCAGTTTGAATACAGAAATGGGTTTCCGTTTTCACAAAAATGCATTACAAGGGGAAATCATCGGTTATTACAACAACTTTTCTAATCTTCAAGGTTCAGATTCGATGTCAGGCGGAGGAGCTGGGACTGGTGATTTATTCAATGCGGGAGAAGCTATCGTAAAAGGAATTGAAGTTTTGGCAACCTATGACGTTATCAACAACCAAGAAAAAGGGTTTAAAATACCGGTTACCGTTTCCTATACTTTAACAGATACCGAATTGAAAAATAATTTCAAAAGCACCATTTGGGGAACTGTAGAAAGTGGAGACGAAATTCCATACATCGCGAAAAATCAGTTGGCTATCACAACCGCATTTGAAACTGAAAAATTCAATTTTGCCCTTAGCGGAAAATATGTCGATGCTTTCCGAACTGAAGCTGGTGTTGGAACTATTCCGGCAAACAACAGAGTGGCTTCAAATTTCATTATAGATTTTTCAGCTAAATACCACCTTACTAACAACATCAGTTTGATGGGAAATATCATAAATTTATTAGACAAAGAATACGCAGTTTCGAGAGTTCCTGCAGGTTTACGACCAGGACAGCCTTTTGGAATTAACTTTGGAATAATGGCACAGTTGTAAAAACTTTGTCATTAGTTTAACTCAAAAAAGCAACCTTTTTCGGTTGCTTTTTCTTATTTTTACAATATGGATATTCAAGAAATTTTAGCTTTTTTAGCGCTCGGAATAGCACTGGCTTTTTTGATTAAAAAATTCTTCTTCAAAAAGAAAAAATCGGATAAAGATTGCGGTAGCGGCGATTGTGGCTGCAACTAATCCTATCTCAAATAACCAATTTTCAGGTGATACTCTTCTGGATTAATCTTGGTTCCTTCTTTTGGATAGGGCAATAAACGAATGCTTTTTATATTCTTTTGTTTCGCTGGTAAATAAGTTGCAAACCATTTCTTATTGTCTTCTTCATTTTTCATCGAAAACACCAAAGTCGTATCTTTAATCAATTTTGAATCTTTATACACTGAAACAACGGCTGTAACTTCTCCTGCCCAAATACATGTCACGCCTTCCGGACATCGGGAATCAGTAGCAATCGCTTTTAAAACCAACTGAAATCCTTTTTGATTGGGACATACTTTTTGCTTTATGGATACGTATTTAACCTTTTGTGATTTTTGGCTTTGCGCCAAAACTATACTGCTGATAATCATAAAAAAGAATAGCACTAACTTTTTCATATATTGTATTTGAAGATTTAAAAATTTTATTGAAAGACAACGAAATTTCTAACTTAAAGCTACGTCCAAAACCATCATCACAATAAATCCTCCGACGAATCCCAGCGTGGCGATATCGGTATTTTTATCTTGTTGCGTTTCCGGAATTACTTCTTCCACTACTACAAAAATCATTGCGCCTGCGGCAAAAGCCAAAGCATACGGTAAAATCGGAGTGAAAAATGTGACTGCAAAAGCACCTAAAACAGCGGCAACCGGCTCCACTAAAGCTGAAGATTGTCCGTACATAAAACTTTTCCATCTGCTCATTCCCATACGTCGCAAAGGCATAGCAACAGCGATTCCTTCCGGAAAGTTCTGAATTCCAATACCAATCGCTAACGTTACAGCACCGGCAATGGAAGCCTCCGGAATCCCGGCGGCCACGCCTCCAAAAAGAACTCCAACAGCCAATCCTTCCGGAATATTGTGCAATGTAATTGCCGAAACCAACAAAGTGGTGCGTTGCCAAGGCGACTTAATTCCTTCGGTGACTTTAAAATTGATGTGAAGATGAGGTAAGACTTTGTCGATTCCGAAAATAAAAAGCGCGCCTAGGAAAAAACCAAAAGCTGCGGGAATGACTTTTGCAAAGCCTTCACCACCGGTCATTTCTATAGCTGGTGCCAATAAACTCCAAAAACTGGCCGCAACCATTACGCCACCGGTAAATCCGAGCATTCCGTCAAGAACCGTCCGATTCATAGTTTTAAACATAAAAACGAAAGAAGCTCCCAAAGCCGTTAAGAACCAAGTGAACAAACTTGCATACAAAGCGGCTAAAATTGGATCGATGCTCGTGAAATAATCTATTACAGATTGAAACATAATTATTTGATGTATATATTACTGGCTATTTTATTTGAAACTGTTATTTCTTTGTTTCCAACCCGAATTCTGAAAGAGGAATCAAAACTTTCCTTTTCGATAATTTCAATTTGGGAACCCAAAGCGATTTCTTGTTTGTCTAAATATTTTAAAAAATCCGAAGAAGTATCTTTTACTCCCACACAAATCCCCATTTGGTTTTTCTCGAATTCAGAAAGCAATTGTTTTTCTACTTTTATAATTCTTCCGTTAGCATCCGGAATCGGATCTCCATGTGGATCTTCAGTGGGATTTCCCAGAAAATCATCCAACTTATTGATGAGTTTTTCAGATTTGATGTGTTCCAATTGTTCGGCAATCTCGTGTACCTCATCCCAAGAAAAATCCAACTTTTCCACTAAAAAACATTCCCAAAGACGGTGTTTTCTAACGATCATCTTCGCCGCTAATTTCCCTTTTTCAGTAAGAGAAACGCCTTGGTATTTTACATAGTTCACCAAGTCTTTCTCGGAGAGTTTCTTTAGCATATCAGTAACGGATGATGCTTTAGTTTCCATTTTTTCAGCAATGGCATTGGTACTGATATCAGCATCCGAAACTGCCGTAAGATGGTAAATGGTCTTGAGATAATTTTCTTCTGAAAAGGTCATGCTGTGCTTTTTGAATACTCTTTTTTAATTTTAATACAAACTGATTTATTAATTTCTTCTTGAAGACTTCTCACTAAACCAATTAAGTTATTGATACAAATGTAATTAAAAAATTGGATTTGCAAAATATAATTTTTAGCTTTGTCTAAATTTAATTTAAGTATTGTGAAAAAAATATACGCATTAGTGCTTTTTTTGATGTTTCACTTTGGCTATACCCAAGAAAAAACAAGTCTTTCGGGATTTGTTTCATCAGAAAAAAAAGGGATTTCGGAGGTCCGCGTTTTTTTAATTGGTACAAAATACGCCACTCAAACGGATAGTTTAGGCAAGTATATCATCGAGAATATTGATGTCGGAAGTTATAAAATTCAAGTTGTCGCTACCGGTTTTCAAACTTTGAAAAAGAACATCGCCGTCAAAATCAATGAAAACAACATTTTGGATTTTGAACTTTCAAATACCGAAAATCAACTTAACGAAGTCGTGGTTTCGGGAACATTAAAAGCGGTAAAAAGGTTAGAAAGCGCCGTTCCTGTCGAGGTTTATTCCCCAATATTTTTCAAGAAAAATCCAACGGCCAGTATTTATGAAGCATTACAGAATGTAAATGGTGTAAGACCACAGCTTAATTGTGGCGTTTGCAACACAGGCGACATCCATATTAATGGGCTTGAAGGTCCGTACACTTTGGTTCTAATTGACGGAATGCCCATCGTGAGCAGTTTATCGACGGTGTACGGATTATCTGGAATTCCGAATTCACTGGTGGAACGAATTGAAATCGTAAAAGGTCCCGCTTCGTCTTTATACGGTAGTGAAGCTGTGGGCGGTTTGATCAATATCATTACCAAAAACCCAAAAAACACTCCCCTATTCTCCGCAGATGTGTTTTCTACTTCTTGGTTGGAAACCAATGTTGACTTAGGAGTAAAACTCAATGTAGGCAAGAAAGCGACAGCTCTTTTGGGTCTAAATTATTTCAGATACAATCAAAAAATAGATAACGACAACGACAATTTTACCGATGTGACGCTTTCTGACCGTATTTCCCTTTTTCAAAAATGGACTTTCAACAGAAATGAAAATCGATTGTTCACCATTGCGGCGCGTGGCGTTTATGAAGAGCGTTTTGGTGGCGATGTACGTTGGGAGAAAAAACACCGTGGCGGAGACGAAATCTATGGCGAAAGCATTTATACCAAACGAGCCGAATTGATTGGAAGTTACCAATTGCCTTTTCCGGAAAAACTGGTGCTGTCTTTTTCAGGGAATGTACATTTTCAAGACAGTCGCTACGGTACAACGAGCTATATTGCCAACCAAAAAATTGGCTTTTTACAGCTGACTTGGGATAAAAAAATAGGGAGAAATGATTTACTAACCGGAATTGCTACCCGATACAATTATTACGATGACAATACAGCTGCAACTTCAAAACTTGGAAATAACAATCCAGAAAAAACGTGGTTGCCGGGAATTTTTGTTCAAAACGAAATTACATTCACTGAAAAACACAAGATACTTCTGGGACTACGTTACGATCACAACTCGTTTCACGGAAGTATCTTGACGCCACGAATTGCCTATAAATGGAAATTGAATGACAATAATATTATTCGATTGAATGCTGGCACGGGTTTTAGAGTAGTGAATTTATTTACCGAAGATCACGCTGCTTTAACCGGCGCTCGTGAAATTATAATCGCAAATAACCTGAAACCGGAACAATCGATAAATGCCAATTTAAATTATATCAAGAAAATAAATTTCGAAAACGGCACCTTTATTGGCATTGAAACTTCACTTTTTCATACCAGATTTAGTAATAAAATTGTTTCGGATTATGTTACTGATCCCAACCAAATCATTTACGACAACATCAATGGTTACGCGATAAGTCAAGGAATCAGTATGAATATCGATTTCAATTTCCCAAATGGATTAAAAATGATCACAGGCGCTTCTTTACTAGACAACAAAAACGTTCAAAATGGCCGAAAAGAAACGCCTTTTCTAACCGAAAAATTTACGGCAACGTGGAGCGTTTCGTATAAAATTCAAGATATCGATTTGAATATAGATTACACTGGAAATGTGTACAGCCGCATGCAATTGCCTCTTTTAAGCGCTTTAGATCCTCGTGCTCCAGAGTCGCCTTGGTACAGTTTGCAAAACATTCAGTTTACCTATTCTGGTTTAAAAAACGTTGAATTTTATGCCGGAATTAAAAACCTGTTGAGCTTTTTGCCCAAACAAAATAACCCTTTTTTAATTGCAAGAACAAATGATCCTTTTGATAAAAATGTAACGTACAACTCGAACGGACAAGTATTGGCAACGCCTGAAAACCCGTATGGGTTGACGTTTGACACGACGTATGTGTATGGACCAAATCAAGGAATCAGAAGTTTTTTTGGACTTCGATATACGTTACGATAATGAAAAATAAACTTGCTATACTGTTGCTTTTATGCTGTGCGATTCCTGCTGGATTTGCGCAGTTGCATTCGGCTTCATTCGAACAAATCGACAGTTTGCAAAAGATCGAAAAGAGAAATACGATTGTTTTTATTCAAACCGATTGGTGCCAGTTTTGTCATGCCATGAAAAACACCACTTTTAAAAACGAGGAAATCATCAAGAAACTCAACAACACTTTTTATTTTGTTAATTTCAACGCCGAAGAAAAACGAAGCATTGTTTTCAACAAAACTACTTTTCAATTCAGGCCCACGGGAAACAACTCCGGAACCCATGAGCTGGCCATCGCATTAGCAACAGTCAATAAGCAACTAAACTTTCCTGTTTTGTGTGTTTTGAATAGTGAAAATGAGATTGTTTTTCAGCACAGCGGCTACTTAAAACCAACAGAATTTAAGCTGATTTTAGAGAAACTAAAAGAATAAAATTGTTTATTTTTGGGGAAATGTTAAATTCCCAAATGAAACACTACGATTATATTTTTACCGGTGCAGGATTATCGGCTTTGATGACCGTGTATAAAATGGTGCAATCCGGAAAATTTAAAGATAAAAGTATTTTGTTGCTGGATGAAAATACCAAAAAAACCAACGACAGAACGTGGTGTTTTTGGAAAACCAACGATTCACTTTGGGAACAATCAATTTCAAAAAAATGGGACTCGGCTTTGTTTGCCAATGAAGACTTCCGCAGGGATTTAGACTTAAAACCGTACCGCTACAATATGGTGAAAGGGTTGGATTTTTACACTCAGGTATTTGATTTGATTTCGAAACAAGAAAATATCACTTTCATCCATGAAAAAGTATTGGAAATTGAAGAATCTGAAACTATAATTCTAATACAAACCGAAAGCGAATCCTTTTCGTGCTCGAAATTGTTTAATAGTATTTACAACAAACAAAAAGCAGCAAGCCAGACCTCATATCCTTTGTTGCAGCAGCATTTTATTGGTTGGTTTATCAAAAGTGAACAGCCTGTTTTCAATCCAGAACAAGCTACATTCATGGATTTTTCGGTGGAGCAAAAAGGAAATACCCGTTTTATGTATGTGTTGCCCACTTCCAAAACTGAAGCTTTACTGGAATATACGTTGTTTTCACACCACCATTTAAAAACTGAGGAATACGAAAACGAAATCCAGCATTACATCGCAAAACTTGGGATTACAAACTATGAAATCGTCGAAAAAGAGCAAGGCAGCATTCCCATGACGTGTTATCCTTTTTGGAAAGCGAATACGAAAAACGCAATCAACATAGGAACTTCCGGTGGTTGGACGAAAGCCAGTACGGGTTACACTTTCAAAAATTCTGATAAAAAATCAACAGAATTGGTAGCTTTTTTGCAAAGGGAAACCGACTTTACTAAGTTTCACAAAAGAACCAAATTCTGGTTTTACGATTTGCTTTTATTAGACATTTTAGACCGAAAAAATGAATTGGGTTCTTCTATCTTTTCTTCAATGTTCAAAAAAGGAAATTCAACATTAATTTTTAAATTCTTGGACGAGGAAACTACATTTAAGGAAGACATTGAAGTAATTTTAAAATGCCCAAAAATGCTATTCATTAAAGCTATTTTTCATGTGGCTTTCAAATCATTGAAATAGCAATAAAACTATAACAAAACTTTATAATTCAACTCCTGTTCTTGAATGTAAACTTTGTAACTTTGCAACTTAAAATTAGTATTGATTTAAAATATAAAAATATGTATCCAGAAGAAATGGTAAAACCAATGCAAGAGGAACTAACCGCTGCAGGTTTTCAAGATTTACATAGTGCTGAAGCAGTAGAGAACGCAATGAAATTAGAAGGAACAACACTAGTAGTTGTAAATTCGGTTTGTGGTTGTGCTGCCAGAAACGCACGTCCCGGAGCAAAAATGAGTTTAGATGGCGCTAAGAAACCAGACCATTTAATCACTGTTTTTGCAGGAGTTGACAAAGAAGCAGTTGATGCTGCAAGACAACACATGTTCCCTTTTCCTCCATCATCGCCGAGTATGGCTTTGTTCAAAAACGGAGAATTAGTGCACATGCTAGAGCGTCACCACATTGAAGGTCGCCCGGCTGAACTAATTGCTGAAAACTTGAAAGATGCTTTCAACGAATATTGCTAAAATTTACATTTTAGAATGTATCAACCCTTTCTGAGTTCTAAACTCTGAAAGGGTTTTTTATTTATAAACTAGGTGAACTTTGTATAATTTTTTTATTTGGAGCTATTTAGCTTCGCTGAATCTTCGATGTCCAGCTATTCGTTTCAATCTTTTTTCCCGCTGAAAAAAGCGGATAAAAAAGGATTTCCACTGCTCTCTGGGCTAGAAAAGGTTTTATGCTAAAAAGATGTGTATATTTGATAATTGCTACCAATAAAAAGCAATTTATACATTTAACACCTATGAAACATTTTTTCACATTCATATCTTTGCTCTCACTAGCATCTTGTAATTCAATAGTTAAAGATACATATCAAAAAGTTAGTCTTAAGAATTATGCAGAAGAAGCCATAAAGGATTAGTTACTTGGAGCCAGTCCAATAGTAGTCATCTCAAAAGAATCAGTCAAAATATATTCCAAAATGAAATTAAATCATCCTGTATTATCTAATCTAAATAGAAAAGGTCTAGTCATTATTCCAAAAAATTCAGATGTGATTGAAGATATTTTCGATGTCGAAAGTAAATTAAATGGAGTAATCGTTTTCATGGAAGCACACGAACTAAAACCAGATTTTAAAAAGTTACGATATGTACTAAATGGAAAAGAAATTGGAAAATCTGTATCAGATTCAATTGATATGAAAAATATAAAAAGTTTTGTAGTAATTCAAAAATGGAATACCAATCAATGTGTTGCTTTTTTAAATACTAAATACTAAAAATAGTATATTAAAATTTAGATAAAACAATATCTATCTTCGTTCTTACTTAAAATAAGTAATAATTTTAAAAAATGAAAATAAACTACTGATAATTAGCATACTGTTCATGTTCTTATAGTCTTGTAATAAAAAAAGACAACACTAATGGTGAAAATCATAATATTACAATTGCTCCCCGCTGCCGCACGAATCCTTTCGTGTGGCTCGAAGCGATAATTCCAATTTTGGAAAACTAACCATTTTATTTATCACTAATACCCCGCTCACGCACGAATCCTTTCATCCGGCTCGAAGCGGTAATTACGATTTTGGAAAACAAACATTCTATTTTTCACTAATGCCCTAGCCCAGATTGCAGCGGCATCCTCTTGTTGTAGCAATAGCGGAAACAAGAGATATAGCGAAAAGCTGGAAATAGCTCCCAAAAAATTAAACCATTAAGACATTACGGTAAATTAAGCATGTGTTGTTATTGTTTTTGAACCTTAGTTCCTTCAAAACTTTGCTCCTCTGAACCTTTTTCCATACTTTTGCAAAAAATATATTTCTCAACTTAAAACTGTTTATAGCATGCAACTGTATAACACATTAAGCGCAGAGGAAAGAGCCATCATGATTGATGATGCCGGAAAACAACGTCTTACGCTGTCTTTCTATGCTTATGCGCAAATCTCAAATCCAACACAATTTCGTAACAAATTATTTCTAGCGTGGAACTCACTTGAAGTTCTGGGTAGAATTTATGTAGCCAGTGAGGGAATCAATGCCCAATTATCATTGCCTGCGGATAATTTTTATGCGTTCAAAGATACTATTGAAGTCTATGATTTCATGAAAGGAATCCGATTAAATATTGCCGTAGAACAAGACGATCATTCGTTTTTGAAACTTACCGTAAAAGTCCGTGATAAGATTGTGGCTGACGGTTTAGCCGATGAAACTTTTGATGTAACAAATATCGGAATTCATTTAAAAGCTAAGGAATTCAACGAATTACTCGACGATCCAAACACGATTGTAGTTGATATGCGAAATCATTACGAAAGTGAAATTGGACATTTTACCAAAGCTATCAAACCAGATGTGGATACTTTTCGTGAAAGTTTACCCATCATCGAAGAACAACTTGCGGAACACAAACAAGACAAAAAACTATTGATGTATTGCACCGGGGGAATCCGTTGCGAGAAAGCCAGCGCTTATTTCAAACACAAAGGTTTTGAAAATGTGTACCAACTCGAAGGCGGAATTATTGAATACACACGTCAGGTAAAAGCCGAAGGATTAGAAAGTAAATTCATTGGAAAAAACTTCGTATTTGATCATCGCTTGGGCGAAAGAATCACGGACGATATTGTTTCGCAATGCCATCAATGTGGCGCGCCGTGTGATGTGCATACGAATTGCGTGAACGAAGGCTGTCATTTACTTTTCATCCAATGTGACTCTTGCAAAGAAAAAATGGAAGGTTGCTGTTCTGCAGAATGTGTGAGTGTCATTCGCTTGCCGGAAGAAGAACAAAAAGCCATTCGAAGAGGCATTAAAAACGGAAATAAGATTTTCAAAAAAGGAAAATCAGACGTCTTGACTTTCAAAAATAACGAAGAAACTCATGGAGTTTTTGTTGCAGAAAAACCAAAAACTGCCGTTAAAAAAGAACCTAAGATTAAGAAAATGTATATTGGAAAAGGAACTCACTTTTTTCCAAAACCAAGTATTGGTCAGTTTTTAATTGAAGAAAACGAAATCAAAATTGGCGATACGATTCTAATAAAAGGCGCCACAACCGGCGAACAAAAAATAGTAATCAAAGAAATGCTTGTTAACGATTTAGAAAAAGAAAAAGCAGTTTCTGGAGATACTTGTACCTTCAAATTACCGTTCCGGATTCGATTATCTGATAAATTATATAAAATTGTAGATTAGTGGAAATTTAAAACTAATTATATGCCGCATTCTTTTAATAAAATATGGATTCATGCTATTTGGGCAACCAAAAATCGTCAGGAATTAATAGATTTTTCAATAGAGAAACAAGTATATGAATACATCCGAGAGGAATTAATTGACTTTGGATGTCCCGTCAGAATCATTAATGGAATGCCGGATCATGTTCACGCCTTATTTTTATTAAATCCACAAAAATCAATTGCAGATGTAATAAAACAAATTAAAGGCAGCTCCTCACATTCTATAAATGGAGAGAATTTAATGCTTGAAAAATTTGCTTGGCAAACAGGTTATGCCGCTTATTCCGTTAGTGAATTTCAATTAGAAGCCGTTTATAATTATATAAAGAATCAAAAGCAACATCATTTAAAGAAAAATTCTCAAGATGAATATGACGAATTTATAAAATTACATGGATTAAACTCTTCCCACGATTGAAACGTAATCTATGCACAAAATGAGAACAAACATGAAACCATAGCCAACCGTTTCAACGGTTGGAGACAATCGTGGGGAAACAATTTTTGAAAAACAATGTGGTGATTCATGTATTGATTCATACGATAACCACGGTTGAAACCGTCGGCTATGTGCAAAATGAGTCAAGCATTAAAACATAACCAACCATTTCAACGGTTGGAGACAATCGTGGAGAAACAATTATAAAAAAAACAATCTGGTGATTCATTACGTCCATTACGTTCCCCACAGTTGAAACCGTGGGCTGTGTTTAAAACACACACAAACCATAGCCAACCGTTTCAACGGTTGGAGACAATCGTGGGGAAACAATTTTTGAAAAACGATGTGGTGATTCATGTATTGATTCATACGATAACCACGGTTGAAACCGTGGGCTACGTGCAAAATGAGCCAAGCATTAAAACATAACCAACCGTTTTAACGGTTGGAGACAATCGTGGGGGAACAATTTTTGAAAAACAATGTGGTGATTCATGTATTGATTCATACGTTACCCACGGTTGAAACCGTGGGCTATGTGCAAAATGAGTCAAGCATTAAAACATAACCAACCATTTCAACGGTTGGAGACAATCATAAGAAAAAAATAAAATGACATCGAATAACAAAATAGAACTTATGGCTCCCGCTGGGAACTTTGAGTCGCTTCAAGCCGGATTAGACAATGGTGCAGATTCTATTTACTTTGGCGTAGAGCAATTGAACATGCGCGCCAGAGCCACCGTGAATTTCACCATGGACGATTTACCGGAAATTGCCAAACGTTGCGAAGCTAAAAATGTTCGAAGTTACTTGACCTTGAACACTATAATTTACGATCACGATTTATCCGTCGTAAAAACCTTATTGAACAAAGCCAAAGATGCGAATATCACTGCGGTGATTGCTTCTGATCAAGCGGTCATCGCTATGGCGAGAGGCATCGGAATGGAGGTCCATATTTCAACTCAATTAAATGTGACCAACATTGAAACCATAAAATTCTACAGTTTATTTGCAGACACGATGGTTTTAAGTCGGGAATTGAGTTTACGACAAGTAAAAAGCATCACCGCTCAAATCGAAAAAGAACAAATTAAAGGCCCAAACGGAAACTTAGTGGAAATTGAAATTTTTGGTCATGGTGCTTTGTGTATGGCAGTTTCAGGAAAATGTTATTTGAGTTTACACTCCAATAATTCCTCCGCCAATCGTGGTGCGTGTAAACAAAATTGCCGCAAGAAATACACTGTTATAGATCAGGAAACCGGTTTTGAAATCGAAGTCGACAACGAATATTTAATGTCTCCAAAAGATTTATGCACTTTAGATTTTTTGGACCAAGTCATTGATTCCGGTATTAAGGTATTAAAAATTGAAGGCCGTGGCCGTGCTCCTGAATATGTTGCCACCGTTATCAAAACGTATTGCGAAGCCATTGAAAGTTATTATGAAGATTCATTTTCTAAAGAAAAAGTAGCAGATTGGATGGAAGCTTTAAACACGGTTTATAATCGTGGTTTTTGGTCCGGTTATTATCTCGGACAAGAATTGGGCGAATGGAGTGATGTTTCCGGATCTATGGCTACACAGAAAAAAGTCTATGTAGGAAAAGGAACCCATTATTTCCCGAAAGCCAACATTGGTCAATTCAAAATTGAAGCTTACGATATCAAAATTGGAGATAAAATTTTGGTAACAGGCCCAAGCACCGGAGCGCAGGAAATGATTATCAACGAAATGTTTGTCAATGATATTACGGCTGACAAAGCCACCAAAGGCGATGATTGCACTTTAAAATTACCTTTCAGAATCCGAATGTCGGACAAATTATATAAAATTGTGGAAGCCTAATGGTTATTGTTACGTTACAAAGGGACAAATGCATTGGCTGTAATTATTGTGTTGAAATGGCGCCGGTTCAATTTCAAATGTCCAAGAAAGACGGGAAATCAGTTTTGATCCATTCGCAAAACGCCAAAGGTTTTTTTACTTTAAAATCAAATGACCACACGATTGTTGAAAGTTGCGAATTGGCTGCAAAAGCCTGTCCAGTTAAAATAATTTCGGTGAAAGAAACCTAAATTTTTTATTAAAAATAGATTTAGAGTCAACCCATTACAAGCTGATTCGTAATGGGTTTTTTTATTAAAAATTTATGGTTTATTGGCGCAGATAGGCATTGTGCCGTAAAATTAAAAAATACTATCTTTACGCTTTAAACGTTTTAAGAACTTAAGTTGTGCTCGTCGCAACACTATATATAAAATTATGGCATGTACAAGTTGTTCAACTTCTGATGGTGGCGCACCTAAGGGTTGTAAAAATAATGGGACTTGCGGCACCGATAGCTGCAATAAATTAACGGTTTTCGATTGGCTTTCTAATATGAGTTTGCCTAATGGTGACGCCCCTTTTGACTGTGTTGAGGTACGTTTCAAAAACGGAAGAAAAGAATTTTACCGCAATACCGAAAAATTAACTTTAAGCATGGGCGACATCGTTGCTACTGTTGCTTCCCCGGGTCATGATATAGGAATTGTTACTTTGACAGGAGAATTAGTTAAAATTCAAATGAAGAAAAAAGGAGCCAATTACTTGGGTACTGAAATTCCAAAAATTTACAGAAAAGCATCCCAAAAAGATATTGACATTTGGTCTACAGCAAGGGACAAAGAAGAGCCGATGAAGGTTCGCGCACGGGAACTGGCGATTGCTCAAAAACTGGAAATGAAAATTTCGGATATTGAATTTCAAGGGGATGGGTCAAAAGCTACGTTTTATTACACTGCAAATGACCGTATTGACTTTCGTGCGTTGATTAAAGATTTCGCTAAAGAATTCAGTACCCGAATAGAAATGAAACAAGTAGGTTTCCGTCAGGAAGCAGCTCGTTTAGGCGGGATTGGTTCTTGCGGAAGAGAATTGTGCTGTTCTACTTGGTTGACGGATTTTAGAAGTGTAAACACCTCAGCGGCTCGTTACCAACAACTGTCTTTAAATCCACAAAAATTGGCTGGACAATGCGGAAAATTAAAATGCTGCTTGAATTATGAGTTGGATACTTACATGGATGCGTTGAAAGATTTTCCGGATTTCGAAACAAAACTGGTAACCGAAAAAGGAGATGCCATTTGCCAGAAACAAGATATTTTTAAAGGTTTAATGTGGTTTGCTTATACGAATAATTTCGCCAATTGGCATGTTCTAAAAATTGATCAGGTCAAAGAAATTGTTGCTGAAAACAAACTAAAAAACAAAGTTACATCGTTAGAAGATTATGCTATCGAGCTAATTGTTGAGCCAGAGAAAAACTTCAATAACGCGATGGGCCAGGAAAGTCTAACTCGTTTTGACCAACCTAAAGCAAAGAAAAAACCGAATAAAAAACGCAAACCGGCTAGTGAAAATGCAATTGTTGCCAACAATAACAAACCCGAAAACAACAATAGAACTACAAGTAATATCCGCCAAACTCCGGCAGAAAAAAAACCTGCAGAGCCAAGAAAACCAATAATTATTACTAAAAATGTGGATAAAAAATAGCGCTTTACTTCTTTTAACGGTGATTCTTTTTTCTTCTTGTGATAAAAAAAGAGTTTTTGATGAATATAAATCTGTTGGTAGTGCTTGGCACAAAGACAGCATTGTAAAGTTCAATTTACCGGAATTAGACTCAACAAAACGATATAATTTATTTGTAAATTTAAGAGCCAACAACGATTATTTATACAATAATTTGTTTTTGATTGTAGCGATGGAATTGCCAAATGGTTTTACAAAAGTGGATACACTTGAATACCAAATGGCAGACCCGGATGGAACATTGTTAGGTAACGGTTTCTCAGATTTAAAAGAAAGCAAACTCTTTTACAAAGAAAATGTAAGGTTCAAATCAAAATACAAAGTGTATATCAAACAGGCAGTTAGAGAAAACGGCAAAGTTCCCGGTGTAACGGATTTGGATGGAATTACAGAGGTAGGTTTTAGAATAGAAAAAAAAGAATAAAATAGTATTATGGCTATCAAAAAAAATAACAATCCAACAAGAGGTAATGTAAATGACATTGCACATTATCAAAGGAAATTTTGGAAAATATTCTTCATAGGCTTGGGAAGTGTCGGTTTGTTTTTCTTATTTGCTTCATGGGGAATCTTCGGTTCAATGCCTTCCTTTGAAGATTTAGAAAATCCTGATTCTAATTTAGCAACAGAAATAATATCGGCTGACGGAGTGGTTCTGGGTAAATATTTTGAAAAAAACAGGTCGCAGTTAAAATACGCTGACTTACCAAAAAACTTAATAGATGCATTGATTGCTACTGAAGATGCTCGTTTTTACGAACATTCCGGTATCGATGGAAGAGGAACTTTGAGAGCGATTTCTAGTTTTGGAACCAGCGGTGGAGCGAGTACATTGACACAGCAGTTAGCCAAACAATTATTCCACGGCGAAGGGTCCAAATTTCTGCCTTTTAGAATTGTACAAAAAATAAAAGAATGGATTATCGCTATTCGATTAGAAAGACAATACACTAAAAATGAAATCATTGCGATGTATTGTAACGTTTATGATTTTGGAAACAATTCTGTTGGAGTAAGTTCCGCGGCGAAAACCTATTTTTCAAAAGAACCAAAGGATTTAACCATCAGTGAATCGGCTATATTAGTCGGAATGTTTAAAAATTCTGGTTTATACAATCCTATCAGAAACCCACAAGGAGTGAAAAACCGCAGAAATGTAGTTCTTTCGCAAATGGAAAAAGGAAAAATGATCACAGAAGCTGAAAAGGAAAAATTACAAAGTTTACCTATTAAGTTGAATTTCAAATTAGAAACCCATAAAGAAGGAACGGCAACGTATTTCAGAGAATACCTGCGTGATTACATGAAAAAATGGGCTGAAGAAAATAAAAAACCGGACGGTTCTGATTACGATATTTACAAAGATGGTCTGAAAATTTATACGACAATTGATTCCAGAATGCAATTGCATGCCGAAGAAGCAGTTACGGCGCACATGGCAAACCTTCAGGAAGAGTTTTTCAATCAATCTAAAGGGAATAAAAATGCACCTTTTGTAAATATTTCGAGTGCAGAAACACAAAAAATATTAAATCAGGCGATGAAATCATCCAACCGATGGGCTGTGATGAAATCAATGGATAAAAGCGATGAAGAAATTATAAAATCGTTTAGCGAAAAAACAGAAATGACCGTCTTTTCCTGGAAAGGAGAAAAAGATACCATAATGACACCATTGGATTCTATTCGATATTATAAACATTTTCTACAATCCGGATTGATGGCTATGGAACCTCAAACCGGCAATGTAAAAGCTTGGGTTGGTGGCATCAACTACAAATATTTCCAATACGATCACGTAGGACAAGGTGCCAGACAAGTAGGTTCGACTTTCAAACCGTTTGTTTATGCCACTGCTATAGAACAATTGAATATGTCCCCTTGCGACTCCATTATTGACGGACCTTTTATGATTCGAAAAGGGCGTCATAATGTTACTGAAGACTGGGAGCCAAAAAACTCAGACAACCGATACCGCGGAATGGTTACCTTAAAAAGAGGTTTGGCCAATTCGATAAACACCATTTCAGCAAAATTAATGGACAAAGTTGGTCCGGAAGCAGTAGTTGATTTAGCCCATAAATTAGGAGTAAAATCTGAGATTCCTTTGCAGCCTTCCATAGCTTTAGGAGCAGTAGAAATAACCGTTGAAGACATGGTTGCCGCTTACAGTACCTTTGCCAATCAAGGTGTTTACATGAAACCACAATTTATATCTAAAATTGAAGATAAAAGTGGCGTGATCATCTACGAGCCAATTCCTGAGTCTCATGATGTATTAAATAAAGATATCGCTTATGCTGTTGTCAAACTACTGGAAGGTGTTACTGAAGGTGGATCTGGAGATCGTTTGCGTACCACTGGTGGCGGAAGCGGAGACAACCGTTGGACCGGTTATCCGTATCAATTTAAAAATCCAATTGCGGGAAAAACAGGAACCACGCAAAACCAATCTGATGGTTGGTTTATGGGAATGGTTCCGAATCTTGTAACGGGAATTTGGGTAGGTTGCGAGGACCGTTCGGCTCGTTTCAAAAGTATCACTTATGGTCAGGGAGCTACAGCGGCACTGCCGGTTTGGGGTTATTTTATGAAATTGTGTTATTCTGATCCGGCACTTAAAGTTTCTAAGGAACGCTTTGAAAGACCCGCAAATCTTTCTATAAAAGTAGACTGTTATGTACCCAGAAAAGTAGTAGACACGACAGCAGTAGAACAAGATACTGAAGAATTTGAATTGTAAAATTTTAATTAGGAGCTAATCCAGCTATACGTTGCAAACAAAGTTCACTGAACTCCAATGAAAATAAAAGTATAGTGAAGTAATCTTTTTTTCGGTAAAAACCTCAAAAAAGGATTTCCACTACTATCTGGGCTAAGGCATTCGTCCTTCGAACTATATCTTGAGGTTCCTAGATTATTACAACTTAATTCATCGATAGATTAAAATTAGAAAAATAGCACCTCATTTATATGATTAACAAAAAAGTAAATAACGTTCAGGATGCCCTTCAAGGAATTGAAAACGGGATGACTATCATGCTTGGCGGTTTCGGATTATGTGGTATTCCAGAAAATTCGATTGCCGAAATAGTAAAAAAAGCAACTACGGATTTAACCTGTATTTCAAACAATGCGGGTGTTGATGATTTTGGTCTGGGATTGCTTTTGAAAAAGCGCCAAATCAAAAAAATGATTTCGTCTTACGTAGGTGAAAATGCCGAATTTGAACGCCAAATGCTTTCTGGAGAACTAGAAGTAGATCTTATTCCTCAAGGAACTTTAGCAGAACGTTGTCGTTCGGCGCAAGCTGGAATTCCTGCTTTTTTCACACCAGCAGGTTATGGAACTGAAGTAGCCGAAGGGAAAGAAGTCCGTGAATTCAATGGAAAAATGCATGTTATGGAGCACGCTTTCAACGCTGATTTTGCCATCGTAAAAGCATGGAAAGGTGATGAAGCCGGAAACCTGATTTTCAAAGGAACCGCAAGAAATTTTAATCCTTGCATGGCCGGAGCAGCAAAAATAACCATCGCCGAAGTTGAAGAATTAGTACCTGCAGGAAGTTTAGATCCAAACGAAATTCATATTCCTGGAATACTTGTAAATAGAATTTTTCAAGGCGAGAAATATGAAAAAAGAATTGAACAAAGAACCGTGAGACAAATTTTCTAATTATGGCTTTAGATAAAAATCAAATTGCAAAACGCATTGCAAAAGAATTAAAACACAACTATTACGTGAATCTCGGAATCGGAATTCCAACATTAGTGGCAAATTATGTTCCAGAGGGAATTGACGTTGAATTTCAAAGCGAAAACGGAATTCTCGGTATGGGTCCATTCCCTTTTGAAGGAGATGAAGACGCTGATTTAATCAACGCCGGAAAACAAACCATCACCTCTTTGCCCGGAGCAAGTTTCTTCGACTCCGCATTTAGTTTTGGAATGATTCGTGGGCAACATGTTGACCTAACCATCCTTGGCGCCATGGAAGTTGCCGAAAACGGCGATATTGCCAACTGGAAAATCCCTGGTAAAATGGTCAAAGGAATGGGAGGCGCAATGGATTTAGTGGCTTCTGCCGAGAATATTATTGTGGCCATGATGCACGTAAACAAAGCTGGAGAATCTAAAATACTTAAAAAATGTACGTTACCATTAACGGGTGTCGGTTGCGTTAAAAAAGTAGTCACTGAATTAGCCGTTTTAGAAGTAACGCCGCAAGGTTTCAAACTCTTGGAACGCGCACCGGGTGTAACTGTACAGCATATTATCGCTTCTACTGAAGCTGATTTAATAATTGAAGGAGAAGTTCCAGAAATGGAAATAGAGTAACACCTGCGCTAAAAAACACAAAAAAACCACGATCTCAATTAGTATTGAGATTGTGGTTTTTTTTTAAACAGCGTGTCCCGTCCTGAAATAGCGATACACAAAAAGTATCCTAATGGAAAAACATGAAGAAACTCGCTATGTTAAGCGCACCCAAAAAGACTACACAATGTCTTTTAAATTACAAATTGTTCAAGAAATAGAACGAGGACAACTTACAAGTACAGAAGCTACAAAGAAGTATGGTATTCAATGTAGAAAGACAGTTGTACAATGGCTAAGAAAATTTGGTAACTTTGATTGGGAAAATCAAATACCTTTTAATATGACAAAGTCTCCAGAACAGAGGATAATGGAGCTTGAAGCCAAAGTAAAACTTCTAGAGAAACAGAAGTCATTTTTGGAACAACAAGCTTTTGTTGCCGATAAAAAAGCTATCATTTTTGATATGATGATCGATATCGCTGAAGAAGAATATAAAATTGATATACGAAAAAACTCTCCCCCCGGACAATAGACCATTTTAGACAAAAAGAACAGCAAACAATAATGTTCGCCTGTAATTTGTTCGGGATAGACAGACAGGTTTATTATCGAAGAATTAAAAGAAAAACCATCAAAGAAGCCAAAGCTATTGAAGTGGTTTCGATGGTTCTTGAAATCAGAAAGAGCATGCCAAGATTAGGAACAAAAAAGTCTTATCATATTTTATTAGATAAGTTTCAATTAATTAATATTGGAAGGGATAAACTATTTGATATACTAAGAGCTAATCATTTATTGATACAACCCAAACGCAGTTATCATATAACTACAAACTCTCATCATCGATTTAGAAAACACCAAAATTATATTCTTGATTTAGAAATTAACAGACCCGAACAAGTCTGGGTCTCCGACATAACCTACATTGGAAAAAGAGACAAGCCACGTTATTTAAGTATTGTTACAGATGCTTATTTTAAGAAGATAATGGGATATTATGTGGCAGACAATATGAATACAGAGAGTAGTGTTATGGCTCTAAAAATGGCGATAAGACAAAGAAAAAACAAAGAAATGCCGTTGATTCATCACTCAGATAGAGGATTACAATATTGTGCTAATAATTACCAAAGTGTTTTAAGTAAAAATGGAATACTCCCAAGTATGACACAAAATTCTGATCCGTACGAAAATGCTGTAGCTGAAAGAATAAATGGTATATTAAAACAAGAATTTATGATTGATAAATACAATCTAGAATTAAGTGTTATCAAACGAATTGTCAAAGAATCAATTAATATTTACAATACGCAACGACCACATTATTCAAATTATATGCTAACTCCAGATCAAATGCACTTACAAAATCAAATTAAAATGAGAACTTATAAAACAAAAAACAGCAGTAAACTTTTGCTTACTACTGTTTAATAATTGTAATTTTATTTTTTATTAATCCTGTATCGTTTTTTTAGGACTAGACAGCGATTTGCGATTCCATATAAAAATCAAATCACTTCAAAATTCTTATTTAAAAGAACCAAGTCGCCACAAAAATTGCTGTAATAACACAAATCAAATCGACTAAAAGCATTGTTCCTAGGGCATAACGCGTATTTTTAATATTTACAGAACCGAAATAAACGGCTATCACATAAAAAGTACTTTCAGCACTACACTGAAAAATACTACTTAATCGCGCTGTTAAAGAATCGGCACCAAATGTATTCATTGAGTCAATTAAAAATCCTCGTGATCCGGCAGAGCTAAAAGGACGAAGTAAAGCCACCGGTAAAGCATCCGTGATTTGCTTACTTACTCCCATATTAGAAAAAATGAAAGCAATCCAATTGCTTATAATTTCAAATAAACCACTGTTTCTAAATAAAGAAATGGCAACCAGCATTCCCAAAACATAAGGAAAAATAGTCACACCGGTTTTCACACCATTATTGGCTCCTATTACAAAAGTCTCAAAAACGGTAGTAGATGCTTCTGTAAATTTCTTTTCATTTATAAATGAAAAAATCAACGTAAAAGCAATAATTCCAATTAATATTAAAGCAGAAAGATTAGAAGTGAAATAGTTTTTTCCAATTAAATCCAAATGGTTCACATACATCAACAAACCCACAATTGCAGCTATTAATGTCATCAATACAATCACTAAAGAAGCACTTTTGAAATTGATTCTTTGTTTGATTCCAACAATTAAAAAGGCTGCGATGGTACCGATAAAAGAAGTGATTATGCAAGGCAACATCACATCCGCAGGATTGCTCGCATTAGCAGCTGCGCGATAACCAATAATAGACGTAGCGATTAAAGTAAGACCCGAAGCATGCAAACACATAAACATAATTTGCGCATCACTCGCTTTATCTTTCTCTGGATTTATTTCTTGTAAACTTTCCATAGCTTTTAGGCCAAAAGGAGTTGCAGCAGAATCTAACCCTAAGAAATTAGCAGCAAAATTTAAAGTCATGTAGGAAATGGAGGGATGGTTTTTGGGAATACTCGGAAATACTTTTACAAAAACAGGGCTCAATGCTTTCGCCAATTTTCCAGATGCACCAGAAATAATTAAAAGTTCCATCAATCCACAGAAAAAGGCCAAATAAGCCATCAGCGGAAGGACTAAATCTAGCAAAGTACTTTTACAAGTTGGTAATAAACCATCTGATTTTTGAACACCGCTGTAAATTTTTACGGTTTTATTCTTAAAAACATAAGTCGTATCCGCATTTAGCGTGTCCCGATTGATAATCATGGTTTGTTCTGGGGCTGTCTTAATGCTGTCTTTTATAAAAGCAGGAAGTTCGTCGGCAAATTTCTCCGAAACCAGAATTGGATCATCTTTCTTTCCGTTCAAAACGTGGTCAATTGTATAACTGTCTCCAGAAAATAAACTAAACACTACAAATACAATTGCTGAAATAAAAATGACCAACCAAAATCTACTCAATACCATAATCTATAATTTTTGTAAATGTAATAAATCAATTGCAATGACAATAGCAAAAAGACAAGGTCAATATCAAATTCAAATCTAAATGTTATGCATTAGTATTGATTTTTGAAATTGAAATTGCCATTGATTTTTTATACATGAATAATCTCGTCATCAATCAATAATTCATCTCTACGCAATCGAAGGAAAATCTGTGCTACGGCAATCGTGTCTTTCTCACAATAGGTTACAATGCGATCAATATCTTTATCTACGTAAAAAACATGACCCACCTGACTGCCGTCGATATCGCCTTTTGGTGACGGAATCCCGAGTACTTTACACATTAACTTTAAGGAAGTATAGTGTTTATAATCTCCAAATTTCCATAATTCTAACGTGTCTAAATGTGGGATTTCCCATGGTTTTTTTCCAAATAAATTTAGCTTGTTAGGAATAGCGATTTGGTTAATAATCATGCGACGGGCGAGGAAAGGAATATCAAATTCCTTGGCATTGTGACCACACAAAACGTGTTGTGGCTGATTAAAATGAGTGTTCAGCAAATTATTGAAATCCAATAATAGTTTCTTTTCTTCTCCAAAGAAAGAAGTTACTCTAAAATTTCGAATATCGCCTTTGATGGTAAAATAACCCACTGAGATACAAACGATTTTCCCAAATTCGGCCCAAATTCCCGCTCGATCGTAAAAATCCTCCGGCGTGTATTCGTCTTTGCGCTGGTATTGGGTTTTGTGCTCCCAAAGGTCTTTCATTTCCGCATCCAGATCATTAAAATCTTCCGCTTCAGGAACGGTTTCTATATCAAGAAATAGGATATTATTGAGGTTTATTTTTTCTATCATTTTATGGCACGCAGATGAAGCGGATTTTACAGATTGAAACTGATTTTCTTAAACGAATATAAGAAATTTATTCACAAACAACTAAAAAAGACTTTGTTGTGTTGTAGGATTTTCGTGTTCCAATAACCATTTTTTGCGCCACAAACCTCCTGCATATCCTGTTAATGAACCATCAGTTCCAATTACTCGATGACAGGGAACCACAATCCATAATGGATTTTTCCCATTTGCGGAAGCCACTGCTCGAATGGCTTTTACATCACCCAAAATTTTGGATTGTTCGAGATAGGTGCGGGTTTTCCCATAAGGAATGTCCAATAAAGACTTCCAGACTTTTTGTTGGAATTCAGTACCTTTTGGATTGAGTGTAAAGTCAAAATCAATTCTCTTTCCCTCAAAATAATCTTGAAGTTGTGAAACCGCTTCCTGCAACACAGTTGAAATGCATTCTGAAATCACGCCTTCTTCAGCAACAGAAATTACGGATATTCCATTTTTATCGCCAATGATTGTGGCAATTCCTAAAGGTGTTTCGATTAAAGCTGTTTCCATGTTTTAAAGATAAAAAAATCAACCATATAGTTCCTAAAGATCCAGCAAAGTTCAGAAAGAAATAAATTTGAAATGTTTTGAATATAAAAAAACCATTCGCAGAGACGAATGGTTCTTATGTTTTAGCCCTGATAGTAGCGGCATCCTTTATGTTTTTTCTTTAAAAACATAAAGATAAAGCGGATAGCAGGATTAGCTCCTTATTTCGACTACGCTCAGTATATTAAATCTATTTTAAACTTGAATATACGTACGCTTCTAAGGTTTTTAACTCGTCATCAGACATAGCTTTAGTAATCACGAAGTTTGCTTTCATGACTTCGTATTGGCTTGGGTCAACAATAGGTTCGCCTTCACCTTTTAAAAATGTTACGATACTTGCGTTTTTATCTTTATAAATCTTAGCAATATCCTGCAGGCTTGGCCCAATCACTTTCTTGTCTACTTGATGACAGGCAACACAATTTCCTTTTCCTTTGAAAATTTCTTCCCCTAATTCCTCTGGCGTTTGTGCAACTACCTCTGTTGAGGTTGGGTATAAAGGTTCTTTTTTGACTTCTTCTTTTTTACAAGATGCAAAGGCTAAAACGGCAAATAAAAACAATGTCTTTCTCATGTTAATTTCTTTAATTGTGAATAACTATGTTACTGCTTTACCACCCAACATATTTGGGTGGTTGAATTTGATTCAAGTTCAAATATACTAAAATTTGCGCTCTGTGATGGGTAACATGATCTTGCATCAAATTGAGTATCTGTAATTTTGATTTTGGACCAGCAAAAAAATCGACCTTATCGGATAATTCAGCCTCTTTGGTTTTTTGTACAAATGTCTTTGCTGTATCAAACGAGGTTTTTATTTCTTGGATTATTTGTGTTTTTGAAAGGCCTTTTACCGCTTCTTTTTTTACATATTTCTGTCCCGAAAAATGCGTTGTGCTCAACCAATTCATGTTATCTTGTATGTGAAATAATTGTTCTCTAAATGACATTTCACGGGTTGAAGGCTTGTAATCATATTTGTCTTCGGGCATGGCTTGTGCAACGGCCACTAAATAATCTTTGGAATTATCCCATTTCTCGATGAAAGTAGCAATTACCTCCACTTGTGCAAAAATGCTATTGGATAGCAAAAAAACCGCTATTATTAAACATTTTTTCAATTTCTATTTATTTAAAAGTATAGCCGCTTCTTTGGCAAAATAAGTCGAAATCAAACTGGCTCCAGCACGTTTGATACACATTAATTGTTCCATCATAATTTTATCGTGATCTAACCAACCTCTTTCGGCTGCGGCTTTTATCATCGCGTATTCCCCAGAAACATGATAAACGGTTACTGGAACATTTACCGCATTTTTAACCTCGCGAACGATGTCTAGGTAGGCAATTCCTGGTTTTACCATCACCATATCAGCGCCTTCTTCCACGTCCCACAACGCTTCTTTAATAGCTTCGATGCGATTGGCATAATCCATCTGGTATGTTTTCTTGTCTTTTGGAATTTCAGTAGCATCAACAGGAGCGCTGTCTAACGCATCACGAAACGGCCCGTAAAATGCCGAAGCGTATTTAGCCGAATAACTCATGATGCCTACGTTATGAAAACCGGCAGCATCAAGACCTTCGCGCAAACGCAACACGCGTCCGTCCATCATATCCGATGGCGCTACAAAATCGGCTCCAGCTTGCGCATGAGAAACGGCCATTTTTACTAAGGCTGCGTTCGTCGAATCGTTTTCTATATCGCCGTTTGCAATAATTCCGTCATGTCCGTAAATAGAATACGGGTCCAAAGCTACGTCTGGCATTACTATCATTTCCGGACAAGCGGCTTTGATGGCACGAATGGCATTCTGCATCAATCCGTTTGGATTCCAAGCTTCCAATCCCGTATTGTCTTTTAAATTTTCACTGACTTTTACATAAATATTGACAGCACGAATGCCTAAATCGAATAATTCATGAATTTCTTTTACCGTCAAATCGATGGAACGACGAAATATTCCTGGCATGGAAGCAATTTCCACTTTGTAATTTTCTCCTTCAGCAATAAACATGGGAAACATGAAATCTGATGGACTTAAACTGGTTTCACGAACTAAAGAACGAATGGATTCATTAACGCGTAATCTTCTGCCTCTTTGTAATGGGAACATATATTTTCGTTTAAAGTTTAACTTTAATTTATTTTTTTAATCATTAAAAAATTAAGGTTCATTAAGGTTTTACACTTAATTTTCCTTAATCTCTTTATGGTTCAACTATTTAAATCCAATCTCTTGGATTTTCTAATACGTTGATTAATTTTTCTTCTGCACTTCCAATTTCCGGATGATGGTCATAGATCCATTGTACATTGGGTGGCAAACTCATCAGAATACTTTCGATTCTTCCGTTGGTTTTTAGTCCAAATAACGTGCCTTTATCATGAACCAAATTAAATTCGACATAACGGCCACGGCGTATTTCCTGCCACGTTCTTTGTTCTGGCGTATATGTTAAGTCTTTTCTTTTTTCTACAATTGGAACGTAAGCTTCAAGGAAACTATTCCCCACTTCTGAAACGTAATTGAACCAATCTTGCATGCTCATCTCTGGAGTTTCTTTGCAATAATCGAAAAACAACCCACCGATTCCTCGTGATTCATTTCTGTGAGCGTTCCAAAAATAAGCATCACATTGTTTCTTATATTTTGGATAGAACTCTGGATTATGTTTGTCGCAGGCTGTTTTACAGGTTTGATGAAAATGAATTGCATCTTCTTCAAACAAATAATAAGGTGTTAAATCTTGTCCGCCACCAAACCATTGCTGAATCACGTTTCCGTTATCATCGTACATTTCGAAATAGCGCCAATTGGCATGAACCGTAGGAACCATTGGATTTTTTGGATGCAATACCAAACTCAATCCGCAGGCAAAAAAATCAGCTTCACCTACGTTGAACATTTTCTGCATGGCCTCGGGTAACTTCCCGTGAACTGCCGAAATATTCACGCCGCCTTTTTCGAAAACTTTACCGTTTTCTATTACTCGGGTTCTTCCGCCGCCGCCTTCCGGACGTTCCCAAAGGTCTTCACGGAATTTGGCTTGACCTTCAACTGCTTCCAATCCTTTACAGATTTGGTCTTGAAGGTTTTTTATGTAGGAATAAAATTGTTCTTTCATTATAAATTAGTTTTCAGTGGCAGTTTTTTAATTCCAAGGATGGAAAATGAAAACTGTGACTGTGACTGACTACTGATTGTACTCCTTCACTGCATCAATGAACGCTTTCGCGTGATCCACAGGAATATTTGGTAAAATTCCGTGTCCTAAATTCACAATATATTTGTCTTTACCGAATTCATCGATCATTTCGTGTACCATTTTCTTGATAACAGGAATTGGTGACAACAATCTGGATGGATCAAAATTTCCTTGTAAAGTAATATTTCCTCCTGAAAGGTATCTTGCATTTCGTGGAGAACATGTCCAGTCAACACCTAATGCTGATGCTCTACTTTTTCCCATTTCGCCTAATGCAAACCAACATCCTTTTCCGAAAACAATTACAGGAGCATCATCGACTAGGGCTTCAATAATTTGGTTGATGTATTTCCAAGAGAATTCTTGATAATCCACTGGAGATAACATTCCGCCCCAAGAGTCAAAAATTTGTACAGCGTTTACTCCTGCTTTCACTTTTTCTTTTAAATATAAAATAGTGGTATCGGTAATTTTTTGCAATAAAACATGCGCTGCTTCTGGATGTTGGAAACAAAATCCTTTGGCCATATCAAAACTTTTAGAACCTTTCCCTTCCACCGCATAACACATAATTGTCCAAGGCGAACCTGCAAAACCAATTAACGGCACCTCATCATTCAACATTTCTTTGGTTAATTTGATAGCGTCAAAAACGTACCCTAATGTTTCATTAACATCCGGTACGATTACTTTCTCCACATCCTGAATCGTGCGAATTGGATTTGGTAAAAAAGGACCAAAATTTTCTTTCATCAACACCTCTATTCCCATTGCTTGCGGAACTACCAAAATATCCGAAAACAAAATGGCAGCATCAGGAGCGATTCTACGTATTGGCTGAACCGTAATTTCGGCAGCTAATTCTGGGGTTTGACAACGAGTGAAAAAATCATATTTATCGCGCAAAGCGATGAATTCCGGCAAATATCTTCCCGCTTGACGCATCATCCAAACTGGTGGGCGTTGTACTGTTTCTCCTTTTAGTGCTCTTAAAAATAGGTCGTTTTTGATCATGTATTTAAATTTTAGCAGATTGCTAGATGCTTTCCGGTGTATAATATTCAATAACTTCCAAAATCACCTCTTCGATAGTTGGTGTTTCAGCAATTACTATGTTTTTAATTTTCTTTGTTTCTAATGCTGATGCTGTAGTAGTGCCTACGCAAAAACAAACTTCTTTCTTGATTTTATTATTTGTCAAATAACTTTCAACGGCAGATGGGCTAAAAAATAGAATTCCGTCAAAATTTTCTTGGTCTGATATTTTAAAAGGCGCAAGTGTTGTTTGATAAACTTCGATTTCGTTAAAAATTATTCCGGCACTTTTTAATGCTCCAGGCAACGTTTCTTTACGCAAATTTCCGCTTAAAAAAGTATAGCTTTCCTTGTTGTAAATTAAAGTGATTATTTCGGCTAATTCAGAGGCGTAATCTAAATAAACATCAACCGTAAAGCCATGCAATTCAAGTAATTCCTTGGTTTTAATTCCGACACAAAAAACAGGTTTGGTCTTTAAAACTTCCCAACCGCTTTGTTCTATCAAACTTAAAACAGCATTTTGGCTGCTAAAAATTAAATTATTGTTGATTGTATTGAGTTCAAAAAGGTTGTTTTTAATTGCGATGAAATCCTGTTCTAAAAGATCAAAATCAGCATCAAGAAATACTTGCCTTTGTTCTGCCGACAATGTTTTAGTGGATAATATGCTTGTTTGGCTCATTATTTCTTCAAATTATTTTTAATTTCTGACATCAGTTTTGTTCCGCCATTGTTCAGAATTTCCTGAGCAGAATAAAATCCTAATTTCTTCCATTCTTCGATAGGAACAATTTTATCAATTTCAATCTTTTCTTTTCCGTCTAGCGAAAACAAAACACCTTGAAAATGAATGCTATCATCCTCTTCATTATATTTAGCTAAAGCCCCAATAGGAGCTGTACAACCTCCTTCTAAGGTTTTTAAAAACTGTCGTTCAATGTAAGTTACAATTTCGGTTTCAATATGATTTAACTGTGATAAAGCATCACGGGTAAATGCATCTTTTTGCATTGCAACAACCAACATTGCGCCTTGAGCCGGTGCCGGAATCATCCACTCCAAATCAATATAATTGGAAGGTTTCAAATTGATTCTTTCTAATCCTGCTGCTGCAAAAACGGCTCCGTTCCAATCACTTTGCTGCAATTTCTGCATTCTAGTATTTACGTTTCCGCGTAAATCAACTACTTTATGAGTCGGGTATTTACTCAGCCATTGTGCCTGACGACGCAAACTTCCGGTGGCAATTGTTCCTTGTTCATTGAGAAAATCAAGGTTTCCTTTATATACCAAAATATCCAACGTGCTAGCTCTTTCCAAAACTGCTGCCTGAACAATTCCTATTGGTAGAGCTGTAGGAACATCTTTCATCGAATGCACTGCAATATCAACCTGACCGTTGATCATGGCGATATCGAGAGTTTTGGTAAAAATTCCTGTGATTCCTAATTCGTAAAGTGGTTTGTCAAGAATGATATCTCCTTGTGATTTTACCGCTATAATTTCGGTTTTATAGCCTAAATCGTTCAGTCTTTTTTCGACGTTATGGGCTTGCCAAAGCGCGAGTTCACTATCGCGGGTTCCTATGCGTATTGTTTTATTCATTATCTTGCGGTAGCTCCAATTTTGAAAACTTTTTCAATCCATTCTATACTTTCGTCCACCATGGTATCGTCGTCTTTCAAATGATTAGCAAAGTGTGTTGTTATTTTTTGGATAATTCTGGCACTGATGATTTCGGCCTGTTCTTCATTAAAATTGGAAATTTTCCTACTTTGAAAATCCAATTCAGATGTTTTGATCGCATTCAGTTTTGCTTTTAAAGCATTAATTGTAGGCGCAAATTTTCTGCCTTTGGTCCAGGTAATAAATTCCTCCTTTATTTCTTCAATAATTGCCTCTGCTGCGGGAATGTGTTTTTTCCTGTTTTCTAAAGTCTCATCTGTTAGTTGTGACAGATAATCCATGTGAATCAGCGTAACGCCCTCGATCTCTTCTACATCCTCATTTACATTTTTCGGAATGGATAAATCCAGAATCAACAATGGTTTTTTTAAATTCAGAATTGCTTTGTCAATCGTTGGATTTTGTGCGCCGGTTGCTACCACAACAACATCTGCTTTTTGCAATTCCAAATGGAGTTCCGAATAATCTTTTACAATTAAATTCAATTTTCCGGCTAGTTTCTCCGCTTTTTCTTTGGTTCTGTTAATTAGCGTAATGTGTTCGTTTTTAGTATGTTTCACTAAATTTTCACAGGTGTTTCTGCCAATTTTCCCAGTACCAAACAAGAGTATATTTTTGTTTCCAATATCTTCAACATTCTTGAAAATATAGTGAACCGCAGCAAAAGAAACCGAAGTAGCTCCTGAGCTAATCTGTGTATCAGTTTTTATCTTTTTACTTGCCTGAATAACGGCATTCACCAATCGTTCCATAAATGTATTGGCTAAACCCAACGATTTTGACTGTGAAAACGAATTCCTTATTTGGGCAATAATTTCAAAATCACCAAGTATCTGACTATCTAAACCCGTTCCTACACGAAACATGTGACTTATGGCTTCTTGATTTTTATAGACAAAACCTACTTTTTGAAATTCTTCAACAGAGCCTTGACTGTTCTCGCAAATTAATTTGATTAATTGAAATGGATGTTCCGCATAACCGTAAATTTCAGTACGGTTGCAGGTAGAAGTGACTATTAAACTCTCTATTCCTTCATTCTTGGCTTGTTCCAGTAAACGCGTTTTTGCAGCGGCGTCTAAACTAAACTTACCTCTAATCTCAGCATCTGCTTTTTTATAACTCAATCCAACGGAGTAAAAATAATGATGCTTTAATGTGTTATTGTTTTCCATATTTGCACTTTTCCAGAAAGTTGAACAAAATTAGAACTATAGTATTTATAAAAGTAACGCTAGAAGTACTTTTTGTATCGCTGCATGATTTTTTAGATTTAAATCGTTATTTAATTATAAAAACCCTTATTTTTGTAACATAAACAGGTTCTTTTTAGCGCTCTATTTAGAGTGTTTCTAAATAAAACAATCTGATAATTATCATTTTTGTATTAAAAAAACATCGCTATGAGTTCTCAAGAAATAATAAAAATTGAAGATGATTTTACCTTAATTCGCTTTCAGAATGACGGAACCGATGTCTTTCAAGCCCAACGTGAAGTAAGCAGCGGATTGATTCAGTTTCATTTTGGATTAAAAGGAAATGCAAAATTCATTTTTAATCAAGGGAATTACGCGTTAGAGTTAAAGGAAGAAAAATCATTACTTTTATATAATCCACAAAAAGAATTGCCTTTAAATCTGGAATTAGCACCAAATTCGTGGGTGATATCAGTAATTATTTCCATCAAAAAATTTCATGCTTTATTTTCAACTGAAGCGGATTATATTACTTTTTTAAGTGCTGACAATAAGGACAAAAAATATTATGATGAAGGGAACATTAGCCCTTCGATGGCAATTGTTTTGTCCCAATTATTTCATTACAGCTTGCACCCGTCAATTAAAAACTTGTATTACAAAGGAAAAGGATACGAATTACTGAGTTTGTATTTCAATCGAACCGAAGATCCAAATGCAGAACAATGTCCGTTTTTAATAGACGAAGACAATGTAATGAAGATTAAAAAAGCCAAAGAAATCATCATTGCCAATATGGCCGAACCGCCTGGATTACAAGAATTAGCCGATGAAATAGGTTTGAATTTAAAGAAACTAAAAATGGGTTTCAAACAAATTTATGGCGATACAGTTTATGGTTTTCTATTTGACTACAAAATGGATTTTGCTCGAAAACTGCTCGACAGTGGTTCCTATAACGTAAATGAAGTAGGACTGAAAATAGGATACAGCACCGGAAGTCATTTTATAGCGGCCTTCAAAAAGAAATTTGCCACTACGCCTAAAAAATATTTGATGTCAATCAACCCAAATATGTAATTTGGCATTGATTTCTTATATTAAACAATAAATAAAAAATAGTTAATCGCAATTTATAAAAAAGTAAGTTTAATTACTTTTGTACCAACAAAAAAAGACAACATGAAAGGTGTATTATTAGTTAATTTAGGTTCGCCGGAAAGTCCAACTGCTAAGGATGTAAAACCATATTTAGATGAATTTTTAATGGACAAATACGTAATTGACGTTCCGTTTTTGTTGCGAGCATTATTAGTACGTGGAATAATTTTACAAACAAGACCTAAAAAATCCGCAGCCGCTTATGCAAAAATATGGTGGGACGAAGGTTCTCCGCTTGTAGTGATTTCCAAAAGAATGCACGCGAAAGTCCAAAAATTAGTTGATGTTCCTGTTTCCCTAGCGATGCGTTACGGAAATCCTTCGCTTTTATCAGGTTTACAAGAACTGCACGACAAAGGCGTAAATGAAGTACTGCTTTTTCCATTGTACCCACAACATGCAATGGCGTCTACAACAACCATTTTAGAATTGGCTGAAGAACACCGTAAAAAATATTTCCCGGAAATGAAATTTACCATTGTTCCTGCGTTTTATAACAAACCTGATTATTTACAAAACCTGGCCGATTCTATTAAAGGACATTTAGCTGGTTATGATTACGACCATTTATTATTCTCTTACCATGGAATCCCGGAGCGTCACATTCGCAAAACCGATATCACTAAATCGCATTGTAAAATTGATGGCTCTTGTTGCAACACGCCTTCACCGGCACATGAATTTTGTTACCGCCACCAATGTTACGAAACGACCAAACAAGTCGTTAAATTACTGGGAATTCCAGAAGGAAAATACAGCCAAACCTTTCAATCGCGCTTAGCGGGAGATAAGTGGTTGACGCCTTACACGGACGTTGAAGTGAACAAAATGCCGGAAAAAGGAATTAAAAATCTTGCCGTTGTAACACCTGCTTTTGTATCGGATTGTTTAGAGACTTTAGAAGAAATTGCCATGGAAGCCAATCATGAATTTAAGGTTCACGGAGGAGAAAATTTTAAAGCAATTCCATGTTTAAATGATGGTGACGACTGGTGTAAAACAGTAAGTAATTGGATTTCAAACTGGTCCAATACTTCATCATCCGTTAAAGCTGACTCCGAAAAAATAAACGCTTAAATGGCTGTTACCGCCGATGAGTTAGGAACCCAAGACATCAAAAAACTCTTGATAAAGCAAGCGGTTCCATCCTCTATTGGTATTTTATTCATGTCGGTTAATATTTTAATCGACACCATATTTGTGGGACAATGGATTGGTTCTCTTGCAATTGCGGCGGTAACCGTGGTTTTGCCCATTACCTTTTTGATTTCTTCTTTGGGAATGGCAATCGGTGTGGGCGGAGGCTCCGTACTTTCGCGAGCCTTGGGAGCTGATCACAAAGAAAAAGCATTGCATACCTTTGGTAATCAAATCATGATGACCTTTTTATTGGCATCTGTTTTTGTGTTATTTGGTCTTTTTTTCAGCACCGAAATGCTGATGCTTTTTGGCGCGAAAGGAGCGATAATGGAACCCGCCAGAGCATTCTTCTTTCCCATAATCATTAGTGTCCCGTTTTTGGCGCTTTGCATGATGGGGAACAACGTTATTCGGGCCGAAGGCAAGGCTAAATTTGCAATGGTGGCCATGATTATTCCCGCTTTTATAAATATTATATTAGATATTATTTTTATAAAATATTTAGATTTAGGAATGTTTGGCGCTGCGTTAGCTACGGCCATATCCTATTTTTCATGTTTCTTATTTGTGTTTTGGTTCTTTTATTTTAAAAGTGAACTAAAACTAAAAATCAGACATTTCAAGTTTAATATTCCTCTTGTAAAAGAAATTACCGAATTGAGTTTTGTAACTTTTTCGAGACAAGGAGTCGTAAGTATTTTAGCGATAATCCTCAATCATACTTTATACACGTACGGAGGTGAACATTCCGTTGCCATTTACGGAATTATAAGCCGAATGTTGATGTTTGCTTTATTTCCAATTCTGGGAATTACGCAAGGATTTCTGCCAATTGCAGGTTTTAATTACGGTGCCGGAAATTATGAAAGAGTGAAAGAAAGTGTACAGCTTTCGATAAAATACGCCGCTTTTTTAGCAACGTTGATTTTTGTGGTTATTCTAATTTTTGCCAAACCTATCGTTGCTGTTTTTACTACAGATCCACTCGTTATTGCCCAAACTCCGGAAGCGTTGCGCTGGGTTTTTGCGGCTTCGCCAATTATTGCTGTTCAACTCATTGGAGCGGCTTATTTTCAAGCGGCGGGAAAGGCAAAAAAAGCATTGCTTTTGACCTTAAGTAAGCAAGGATTTTTCCTGATTCCGTTAGTGCTGATTCTACCAAATTTTTTAGGTATTTTTGGTGTTTGGATTGCCTTCCCAATTGCGGATATCTTATCAACAATATTGACTGGCTATTTTTTAAAAAAAGAAATAAATACAAAACTGATTCAAACTAACGATGGAATACTATAATTACCTTAAATCCTTACACCTTATCTTTGTAATAACATGGTTTGCAGGATTATTTTATATCGTCCGCTTGTTCGTTTACCAAATTGAAGCGGCACAAAAACCTACGCCAGAGAAAGAAATTTTACAAAAACAATACAAAATAATGACCTACCGTTTATGGTATATTATCACTTGGCCGTCAGCAGTTTTGGCTAGTATTTTTGCTTTTTGGATGCTGTTTTTTACGGATTTAGGCCAAGCGTGGTTAAAAATGCCTTGGATGCACGTAAAACTTGGTTTCGTATTTGCGCTGTATTTATACCATGCAAAATGCCAACAAATATTCAATCAATTGCAAAATGACGAGGTAAAATATACCACAACTTTCATGCGATTGTGGAATGAAGGCGCGACGATAATCCTTTTTGCAGTGGTTTTTTTAGTGGTTTTAAAAAATGCCGTCAACTGGATTTATGGCGTGATTGGGATTTTCTTATTTTCCATTTTAATAATGCTAGGCTTTAAATTTTACAAAAAAATTAGAGAAAGAAATCAATCTTAATTATGTTCAAAAGTTTCAAAATAGCAATGCTTTCGTTACGAATCAGGATTTTCCTTTCGATGATTGTATTGATATTAATGGCTTCTGTGATATTGGCTTCCATATCTATTATCCAATTTAAAAACGAAGCCAAAGAATACCATCAAGAGCGACTGGAACGAAATGAAAACGCAGTAAAACAACACATTAACTTCATTCTTTCCACCACTACCTATCCGTTGACTTCTGGTAATCTGGATTTGATTTTTAAAGATAAAATTCACGAATTAGCCCACATTCACAACATCGAAATCAACATTTACAGTTTGGACGGAAAATTGCTGAAATCCTCCAAAGAATCATTTTCTGTTGATAAGGTGGCACCGCCAATTCCCAAATACATTTTAAAACTAGTTCGTTCTTCGATTGAAAAAAGATACGTGGACATTAAAACTATTGATGGCAAAAAAAATCGTTCAGCTTTCAGCCAGATTAAAGACGACAAATTCAAACCACTGGGAATCTTAAATTTACCTTATGTAGAAGATGACGGCTATTATGAAAATGAATTGAAAAGTTTTCTAATTCGTCTGGGGCAGGTTTATGCTTTCATGCTTATTATAGCTTTCGCCTTTGCATATTTTCTATCGTCCTACATCACAAAATCATTAAAAACAATTTCGGATAAGTTAAGCGAAACGAGTTTGAATCAAAAAAACGAAAAAATTGTTCTGGAAGCCAATAGCAAGGAAATTAACTTACTGATAAAAGCGTACAACGGAATGGTGGATGAACTGGAGAAAAGCGCCATAAAACTCGCGCAAAGCGAACGTGAAGAAGCGTGGCGCGAAATGGCGAAACAAGTGGCGCATGAAATCAAGAATCCGCTTACGCCAATGCGATTAACAGTGCAGAGTTTTCAGCGGAAATTTGACCCTACTGACCCCAATGTAAAGCAGAAAATGAACGACTATTCGGAAACTTTGATTCAACAAATTGATACCATGAGTGCGGTAGCTTCCGCTTTTTCGAATTTTGCATCGATGCCGGCACAGCAAAATGAAACTCTAAACGTGGTGGAAGTAGTAGAGCTTGCGATGGATATTTTCAACGAAGAATATATTGAATTCCAAAGTTCTTCTCCCGAAATTATTTCGAAAATTGACCGAACGCAACTCATTCGAATTATCACGAATTTAGCGAAAAATGCCATTCAATCGATACCGGAACAACAGGAAATTAAATCGGTTGTGGTGCGCATCAGAAAAGAAGCAAATAACGTATTAATTACGGTTTCTGACAACGGAATTGGCATTCAACCCAAAGACATCAGCCGCATATTTGAACCAAAATTCACCACCAAAAGCAGCGGTATGGGTCTTGGTCTTGGAATTATAAAAAACATTATTGAAAATTATAAAGGAACGATTACCTTTGAGACTGAATTTGGAAAAGGAACTACTTTTATTGTATCACTTCCAATAATTAACACCTAAAAATACAATTATGAACTACGAAAATATTTTAATTGCAACCGAAAATAACATTGCAACGATTACCATTAATCGTCCGACTAAACTCAACGCTTTAAATGTTGCAACTATTTCTGATTTGAACAAAGCGTTCAAAACATTAGGAAAAAATGATGAAATTCGTGTTATTATTTTAACGGGAAGTGGTGAAAAAGCATTTGTAGCCGGAGCTGATATCTCTGAATTTGCTCATTTTTCGATTGAAGAAGGGATGCAACTGGCGGCAGAAGGACAAGAAAAATTATTTGATTTTATAGAAAATCTAAAAAAACCCGTAATAGCAGCCGTTAATGGTTTTGCGTTAGGTGGTGGATTAGAATTAGCCATGGCGTGTCATTTCAGAGTAGCTTCTGAAAATGCAAAAATGGGATTACCTGAAGTTTCGCTGGGTGTAATTCCGGGTTATGGCGGAA
Organism: Flavobacterium xueshanense; assembly: GCF_900112975.1. GTDB lineage: Bacteria > Bacteroidota > Bacteroidia > Flavobacteriales > Flavobacteriaceae > Flavobacterium > Flavobacterium xueshanense. The sequence continues at coordinate 249,505 of NZ_FONQ01000002.1, forward strand.
CACAACGTTTGCCACAATTGATAGGAAAAGGACGCGCAATGGAAATGATTTTGAGTGCAGGAATGGTAACAGCGCAAGATGCTTACAGAACTGGACTTGTGAATCACGTAGTCCCTGAAGCTGAACTTTTAGACTACTGTGTGAGTGTGGCCAATAAAATAATAAAGAATTCTCCTTACGCTGTTGGTAAAGCTATAAAAGCGGTCAATGCTAATTTCAAAGAAGGAAAAAATGGGTATGAAGTCGAAATAAAAGCTTTTGGAAAATGTTTTGGAACCGAAGATTTTAAAGAAGGAACAACGGCATTTTTAGAGAAAAGAAAAGCAGTGTTTACTGGGAAATAATAACAAAAGAGAGAACCATTGGTTCTCTTTTCTGTTTATCAGTGAATATCATTTAAAATAATTTTTCCTCAAAAACAGATTGTTTGCTTTACAACACTTAATTTTGCAGACCCGTTTCGGAATATAACGCACCATCTAAAATTAAACTTATGTCCTTCCAACCTGTATTTGAACTTTTCTGGGAAAAGGTAAAAGAAAGTATCGAAAACCATACCTACGCTAAACTAACGCTTGCCAAAACCATTGGTGATACAGAACTGAAAAATATTTATGTGCGTCCTGTTTTACTGGAAAATGACGTGTTTAGTCTTTCGGTTACGGAGCGTTACAAAACCGAGGAAATAGAAAGTTTTCATACGCTTGATGAAGCTTTTATTATATTGGCTCCGTATGTGAATAATCCGTTTTTAACCGCTTTACTGTTTACAACAGAAAATGACATTACCTTTAAACTCAATAAAAAAAGAGTGGGAACCATTATTGAGCAACCACCAACTTTTAAGAACGCTTCAGATGTGATTTTGGAAATGAAAGTCAAAGGAATTAAGATTTAAGATTTTTGATTAACGATTGCTGATTTTTGATTTAAAATCAGCAATCGAAAAAACATCTGAAATTTAAAATCTTTAATCCGCAATCAAAAATCTTACTTCTCTCCTTCCCATTCCGCATAAAACTGCGCCAGAAATCCTTCCATATAACGGTGTCTTTCTTGTGCGATTTGTTTTCCGGTCTCGGTATTCATCTTATCTTTCAAAAGCAATAACTTTTCGTAAAAATGATTTAACGTTGGAGAATCATTCTTCTTGTATTCTTCTTTAGTCATACTGGAATTTGGAGCAATTTTAGGGTCGTAGATTGCTCTGTTTTTAAATCCGCCATAATTGAAAGTTCTGGCGATTCCAATGGCTCCAATCGCATCTAAACGATCCGCGTCCTGAACCACATCCAATTCTATTGAAGAAAATTTCTTTTCGAAATTGCCGCCTTTGTACGAGATGTTTTCAATGATATCAACCACATGCTTGATGGTCTCTTTGTCAACGTTTTCTGATTCTAAAAATTCGCGCGCAATTCTTGGTCCGACGGTTTCATCACCATCATGAAACTTACTGTCGGCAATATCATGAAGCAAAGCGCCAAGTTTGACAACGGTGGTATCACAGACTTCACTTTTCGAAATCAGAACGGAATTCTTAAACACTCTTTCAATATGAAACCAGTCGTGCCCGCCCTCGGCATTTTCTAGTTTTTCTTTAACAAAAAGAATCGTTTTACTTATTAAATCAGGGTTTATCATTATTTATATACTTTTAAAAAAAATGTTGAATTTCAAAGTCCATCAACTTCAAAATCCAACATTTTTATTTTATATTTAAAATTTAGTAATCTATCGTACTAAAGCTGGCTCTACCCATTTAAAAATATGCGATTCTTGTGGAATTACCATTCTCTCGGAAATTTTTGCCATTCTACCCGGTAATTTCATCAAATAATCACGGGCTTTCTCTGCTTCATCGGTCAAACCGGAAATTTTATCAATTTCCCATTTCTCAATTAATTTTTGCATAATGTCTACATAATCCGCTGCTGTGTAAACTCCAATTCTTTGTGCCGAATCAGAAAACTGTTCAAAAGCGGTACTGATTTTTTGACCTGATTCTCTTAAGAAATGTGCAGGCATAACGATTTTTGCTTTCATCATGTATTGAAACGCAAGCATCATCTCACTTGGATCTATTTGAAAAATACGGGTAACAAATTCACTGTACGCATGATGATGACGCATCTCGTCACCAGCAATCATTTTGCACATTTTAGACAATTTGTTATCGCCATATTTCTTGGCCATTTGCGCTACTCTGTTATGGGAAACATAAGTTGCTAATTCCTGAAAACTGGTATACACAAAGTTTTTGTAAGGATCTCTTCCGGTGCCAATATCAAAACCATCGTTGATAAGGTGCTGCGTTGTGATTTCTACTTCACGCATGTTTACACGACCTGATAAATACAAATATTTATTCAGTAAATCGCCATGACGATTTTCCTCACCAGTCCACTGCCTGATCCATTTAGACCAACCATTTCTCTCTACGTTATCAATTCCTTCTACATCCATTAACCAGGATTCATAGGTTGGCAAAGCTTCCTCTGTAATGGTATCACCTACTAAAGTTACCCAGAAATCATAAGGTAATTCTTTTGCAATTTCACGTAATTCTTTGACCTCATCAAAAAAAGTATCACTTTGGGAATTAGGCAAAAAATCAGTTGGTTGCCATATTTTCTCCACTGGAATCAGATACTGATCGACAAAGCTGTCTACGTTTTTTTCCAAAAACTGCATTACTTCTAATCGAATGTTTTTTATTGACATTATATATAAATTAAATTTTTATTCCTTGAACAACTGCTGTTTCTGTTTTTTCCATTAATTCAGCAAAATCATAGTCTTTAACCGCTAACGGTTTATGTACCACAAAGGTAAGGCGATTTCCTAAACCTAGCGGGAAAAATCCGTATTTAACTATTTCCCAAGAATTGTTTATGCTCACTGGAACCACGTATGCCGAAGGCGCGTGTTTACATAAAATTTTCAAACCGCTTTGCGCAAACTCTTTTGGTTTTCCCGTTTTACTTCGTGTTCCTTCCGGAAAAATAACTGCTGATCGGTTGTGTTTTTCGATATATTCAGCCAATCCTTTGATGGCCGGAATCGCTTGTTTTGGATCTTTACGATCGATAAGAACAGAACCTCCGTGACGTAAATTAAATGACACGCTTGGGATACCGCTTCCTAATTCTTTCTTACTAACAAATTTACAATGAAAACGACGAAAAAACCAAATCATTGCAATAATATCGTACATACTTTGATGATTGGACACAAAAATTAAAGGCACGTTTTTAGGGATGCTTTCTATATTTTCAAATTTATATGTTGTTCCCAAGAGATTTGTGCATCTCAACAAGAAAAAATTCAAGTAATCGACACTTATTTTATGGGCTTGATAACCAAAAACATAGAAACAAACCCACTGAATTGGATGAAAAATAATCAAAGTAAGAACGAAACAGAAATAATAAATTACGGAAATGGGATACGAAATCAGTTTTTGCATGCTTTAAAAATTTGTTACAAAAGTAAGAAATATATTTTTAGCGGTATTTAAATCCGAAACAATATACTGGCTCGACGTTTAATCGTAACTTTGCGAGTCAAAATCTATGTCTTTTTTCTATTAAAATGAACTTTACTTACCCAAAAAACGAAAAGCTAAAAAGTAAAATCACCATTGGATTATTATTTACCGAAGGGAAATCAGTATCTAAATATCCGTTACGATTGGTCTACAAAGCCGGTTCTTTTAGCGAAGGCGAAAAAATAAAAATGGGTGTTTCTGTTTCTAAAAAGAATTTTAAGAAAGCCGTAGACCGCAATTATTTCAAAAGGTTATTGCGCGAAACCTACCGTCTGAACAAACACCTTTTGATTGACAATTTGGATCAACCGTATTCCTTTATGTTTTTTTACCAAACAAAGGACCGATTGTCTTACGAGGAAATTAATACCAAAACAATTCAGTTGTTTGAGAAGTTTTTGCTTCAAATAAAAAAAGAAGATTAGCATTTCTATTTTTTGTATTTTTAGCATTAAAATATTCTATTTATGAAGTCAATAGCCTTGTTTTTTGTTTTATTATTTTGTTTTTCCAGTTGTAAAAAAGCCGAGGCTGATTTAGATATGAAAGTATCAGCTATAAAACTTCCTTCAAAAGTAGCTTCAGCAGGTAATGCCCTTTATGACAAAGCCGATTTCAATTCACCTGTAAAGGAAACTCCTCAAAGTATTGAACAAAAAATCATCAAGGAAGGCAATCTTCGTTTTGAAACCAATGATTTAACAACCACATATTCTCAAATACAAAATGCGGTAAAGGTTTATAATGCAATCATTCAAAATGATACGGAAGGTAAGGATTACGAGTCTGTTTTTAGAAAATTAATCATTCGTGTTCCAAGTAAAAACTTCGATTTATTTTTGAAAGATATTTCAAAAGGGGTTACTTATTTTGACAATAAACAAATATCATCTCGGGATGTAACCGCTGAATATATTGACATTGATGCTCGATTGAAAGCTAAAAAAGTACTAGAAAACCGTTATCTCGAACTTTTAAAAAAAGCAAATAAGGTCACAGAAATGTTGGAAATTGAAAAGCAACTTTCCTCTATTCGTGAAGAAATCGAAGCAAAAGAAGGTCAATTGAATTACCTGCAAAACCAAGTTTTGTTCAGTACCATTACTATAGAATTCTACAGAACTATCGCCGAAGAAAGTGGTGTAACTGCCTCATACGGAATGAAAATTTGGACCGCCATCAAATCAGGATTCAATAGCCTTTCGAGTTTATTTATAAATCTACTGAGCATTTGGCCGTTTATCGTAATTATGGTTGCTGTAGTTTACTTTATTAGAAAAAGATTTAAGACAAAAAAAATATAAAACAATGTATTCTTTCTTCAAAAAAAAATTCATAATTCCCGTTATCGCTTCAGCATTTTTATTTATTGGAACGAGTTTCAAAGATGATTTTTTCGAAATCGCCAAACAAATCGAGATATTCACGACCCTTTTTAAGGAATTGAACCGAAATTATGTCGATGAAACCAATCCTGGAGAACTAATGGATAAAGCCATCAAAGGAATGCTGGCTAATTTAGATCCGTACACCGTGTATTTCAATGAGCAGGATGTGGTGCGATTCAAGATAAACAATACTGGAGAATATACTGGAATAGGCGCTTTATTGACTCGGAAAGAAGACAAATTAATTGTGAAAGAACCCTATAAAGATTTCCCTGCCGACAAAGCGGGTTTAAAAGCCGGAGACGAAATTATTCAGGTGGGCGACGTGCTTTTATCTGAATTTAAAGACGAAGCTTCTCAACTATTCAAAGGTACAAAAAATACCAAAATTGACATCAAATACATCCGTCAGGGAAAAGTGAACACTACTCAGATTATTCTGGACGAAGTCGAAATCAAATCGGTTCCTTTTTTCGCAAAAATAGATGAAAAAACCGGTTATATTGTATTGTCGCATTTTAACAAAAAAGCATCCTTGGAAACCAAAGAAGCTTTGGAACAACTGAAAAAATACGGTGCTGAACGCATTATTTTGGATGTAAGAGACAATCCGGGAGGACTTTTGAATGAAGCCGTGAATATCTGTAATTTATTTGTTCCAAAAAACGAAATTATTGTTACTACAAAATCGAAAATAGAGAAACACAACAGCACGTACAAAACGACCAAAGACCCTGTAGATACTGAAGTCCCTTTAATTATTCTTGTTAACGGCCGAAGTGCTTCGGCATCTGAAATCGTGGCTGGCGCACTTCAGGATTTAGATCGCGCTGTGGTGGTGGGAAGCCGCAGTTTTGGAAAAGGACTAGTGCAAAGACCAGTAGATTTGACGTATGGAACGCAACTAAAAGTAACTATTTCCCGCTATTACACACCATCCGGAAGATGCATTCAAGCTTTGGATTATTCTCGAAAAGACAAAAATGGGATGGCCATAAAAACGGAAGAAACAAACTTCAATGCTTTTAAAACCCGAAAAGGCAGAACCGTTTATGACGGCGGAGGAATCCAGCCTGACGTGGAACTAGAAGAAACTAAATCTAGTCCAATAACGGATGCTTTGCTAAAAAATGATGGGATTTTCAACTATGCCACGACTTATTATTATAAAAATCAAAATTTAGGAAATCAGATTCCGGTCATTTCTGATGCGGATTATTTGGATTTTAAACAGTTCCTGAAAGTACAGAAATTCTCCTTTGATACGGCAACAGAATTGGCTTTGAAAAATACTTTGGCTGTAGCCAAAAAAGAAAAATTAGACCAATCTATTCTCGCCGAATATCAACAATTGCTAGCCGCACTTCAAAAAAGTGAAAATGTTTTATTGGATAAAAACCAAAAAGAAATCAAAAATCTAATGGTTGATGAAATCATTAAACGCTACCAATATCAAGAAGGATTGTATCAATATTACATTAAAAACAATTCGGAAATTAAAAAAGCAGTGAGCATTTTAAACAATAACTCGGAATATAAGTCTATTCTCAAAATATAATGATAAAATCGTTTGCAATATTTTTGCTTCTTTTTTCGAGCTACTTAAGTGCCCAGGGAAAACCTGTAGAAACGGTCTATTTTGAATTTGATAAATTCACACTTCATGAAGATCAAATACAAATCATACTTGATTTCATGAAAAATGCGGATACCACGAAAATCGAATCAATACAAATTTATGGATATTGTGACGACAGAGGTGCCAATGATTATAATTATGCACTATCAAAAAACAGGGTAACTACAGTTCAAAACATTCTTACGGCAAATGGTTTTAACAAAAACAAAATTGTCATTATTGAAGGCAAAGGACGTGTAGTTCTGCAAAAAGATATGGTGGAAAACCTGTCCGAAACCCGTTCAAAAAACAGACGTGTAGACTTGTTTACTGTCAAGAAAAACAGTTACGGAAATGGCATATACAATTCGTTTCAGGATAAGCATAAAGTGGGAGATCGTATTTATCTGGAAAACATCCTTTTTCCGCTTGGAAGCAGCGCATTAACGGAACAATCCAAGAAAGAATTAGATAGAATTGCAGTGCTTTTTCAAAAACAAAAAACATTGGAATTCCAAATCAGAGGACACGTTTGTTGTACTCCAAGTTATTACTCGGATGCCATAGATAAGAAAACCCGGGAGCGTAAACTTTCTGTGAATCGAGCCAAAAATGTGTACAAATACCTTATGAATAAAGGCGTAAACAGCCTTAGGATGCACTATGTGGGCAGCGGAAATAAATTCCCTTTAAATCAGGGAGAAACGTTAGACCGTAGAGTTGAATTTATAATTTTGAAAATCTAATTCCCCTCTTTTCATCTCAATGTGCGGAATATCATCTTCGAGATACATTTGACTGGTTTGCACAAATCCATGACTTTCATAAAATTTTTTCAAATACAATTGGGCCCCGATAGTGATTTTGCTTTCGCCAAAATGATGCGAAATTCCTGCAATTGATTCTCGCATTAGGTCATGTCCCCACTTTCTGTCGCGGTAATTTGCATCAATGGTAACTCGGCCAATGGATGCATTATCAAAACTGATTCCGGGTTTGAAAAGTCTGGAATGCGATACAATTTTCCCTTCAAATACTCCCATAAGATGCAAAGCCACTTTGTCCTTTCCATCAAGATCTAAATAAACACAGTTTTGTTCTACCACGAAAATCTCGCTTCTTAAACGCAATAAATCGTAAAGTTCGTGAACTGTCAGGGCATCAAATGCCTTAATTAGCCATTGTATTGTCATGCTTCGTTTCTTTTTATAAAATGCAAATTAAAGAAATTTAAAGCTCTCTTTTAGCAATAACCACTGATTTCATGATAGCTTCCAGTTCATGCATTAAATCCCGTTTGTCTTTTGAGGGTGCGTAACAAAATCCTTCTAATACCAAAACTCGATTATAATCCTTATCAATAATAGCATAATTGATAAAAGGTCCCGACATAAAATCATTGTTTAGCTGCCAGGTTCCTTTTGTCTCGTAGGCTTCCTTCCCATCAAGATTGATTTTAAAAAGATAAGGCGCATACGCCTCTTCAGTAATCATGTTCGTATCTGGTTCCTTTCCGCTAATGTATAAATTACCTATGGAATCGCGCATTTTAATAATATTTGCGATTAGATCCTTGTCTTTATTTAAGGTATTTAAAGGAACTTGATATAATAAAAGACTCGTATTCCCGCCAATGATTTCTTTTTTTAGCCACATAAAATTACTTTTTTGAAGCACATAAGAATATCCGGAAGGAATCTGTAAAGTAATATGAAACTTGTTCTCTATGATTTTGGGATCTATCAATGACTGACTGTTTATTCGCTGATTCTCTGCGATTTCAGCCTGCTTGATTATTTGAATCATTTGCGGAGCATTTCTTTCAATGCAAGCAATAATATCAGAGGCTGTTTTACCAGAAATATGAAATACATTTTGAGGAGATGCGTATTGGTCTTTTCGGATTTCAAACTTGTTTTCTTCCGCTTTTTTGACCACAATAATAGCTCGGGTATCCGTCATAAATCCTTCTAAAAGCTTGACTGGATATTGATTGATATTGAATAAAGGCTCTTCTTGAGGCAAACCTATTACCGGCGATGCAAACTTGTTTCGGATGCTGTCTCCAATATCACCATTCCATAACTGATCATCGATAATAACCGAAATCGTGTTAATTTTACCGGCTGTTTTACGAGTAAGATGATTATTTTCTTTTTTACAGGAAAACAACAGTAGAGAAACAAAAAGAAATAAAAAATGGGCTTTATTCATTACTATTCTATTATAAAGTAAAACCCAAATTTATAGAAGTTTATTCTATTATCCGTTTATTTTTAACTTCATTCCAGGTTTAATATCTTCACTGCGAATACCGTTCCATTTTTTTAGGTCGGAAATGGTTACGCCAGGATGTTTTTTGGCAATACTAAATAAAGAATCTTCTTCTTGAACCACATAAAGTGTTGAATAATCAGTTGACAATGGTACCGAACTAGTATTTATTTTGGATTTATAAGCAACTAAATTTTGATTTTTCGAGATAGCTTGAGAAGTAACACGATCAGTATCAGATTCTTTCTTAACGGATCTCACCACACTTTGGTTCGAAATAATTTTCAGGCTTCTGCCGTACTTAATCATATTACTTTTCAGATTATTCCATTTTTTTATTTCAGAAATAGAAACATCATATTCATCCGCTACGGCAGTTAGATTGTCTCCTCGTTTACTTTATAACAAGAAGTTTTAGGCAGTGTTACGCGCTGAATCGTGTAATTAGCAGCATCTTTTACCGACATTACTTTTGTTACTTGAATCTAAGCTTCGTTTATAAAGAATTTTCTCTTGATTCAATAATAAAAACAACCGTAAAAATGAATACTTTTAAAATAAAAAACCTCAGCAATAAAGTGTTTATTGCCAAGGTTTTCATTTTATTATAACAGTATTTTTTAATTTAAATTATTAAAATTTAAACGGTTATATTTGTTTCGCAACAGCTGCATTAATCCAAAATCGCTGCAATTCCTGGCAGTATTTTTCCTTCCAGCATTTCCAGCATTGCTCCTCCACCGGTTGAAACGTAGCTTACTTTATCTTCCAGACCAAATTGTTTTACAGCAGCCACTGAATCACCACCACCTACTAGAGAAAATGCTCCGTTTGACGTAGATTCAGCGATAAAGTTACCCAAAGCAATGGTTCCGTTAGCGAAATTTTCCATTTCAAAAACGCCCAATGGTCCGTTCCAAAGAATCGTTTTTGATTCCATGATTACTTTTTTGAAGTTTTCCAATGATTTTGGACCTGCGTCCAAACCTTGCCAGCCGTCAGGAATTTCTTTTACATCCACAATTTGCGTTTCGGCATCATTTGCGAAAGCGTTTGCCGCCACAACATCAACCGGAATATGAATTTGTACTCCTTTTTCTTTAGCTAATCGCAATATTTCTAATGCCAATTCTTGTTTATCATCTTCACAAATAGAATCTCCAATTTTGCCGCCTAATGCTTTTACAAAAGTAAAAGTCATTCCTCCACCAATAATCATGTGATCTACTTTGTCCAAAATATTCTCGATAACGGTAATTTTAGAAGACACTTTAGATCCGCCAAGAACTGCTGTTACCGGTTTTTCACTATTTTTCAAAACTTTATTCAAGCTTTCAATTTCTTTTGCCATTAATAATCCGAAACATTTCTCCGTAGGAAAAAATTGAGCGATAATCGTAGTCGACGCGTGCGCTCGGTGTGCTGTTCCAAAAGCGTCGTTTACATAAATATCACCAAGTGAAGCCAATTCTTTTGCGAAAGCAACATCACCTGCTTCTTCTTCACTATGAAAACGTAAATTTTCCAACAATAAAACTTCTCCAGCCTGCAATTTTTTAGCTGCATCTTTTGCTACTGAACCAATGCAGTCAGCGGCGAACTGAACCGGGACTCCAAGAATATCTGATGCTGTTTTTAAAATGTGTTTCAAAGAATGTTTTTCCTCCACACCTTTTGGTCTGCCTAAATGTGACATCAAAATCACACTTCCGCCTTGAGCAAGAATCGCGTCAATGGTAGGTTTTGCAGCTTCGATACGAGTGGCATCCGTTACATTTAAATTTTCGTCCAAAGGCACATTGAAATCAACACGAATTATGGCTTTTTTATTTTCAAAATTGAAATCACTTAACGTTTTCATCAGAATATTTTTTAGTTTGTTTTTTTTGAAAGAGTAACAAATATAGAACTTTTAAAGCAGTATTAAATTAGAGAAAATTACATAAAATCAATTTTCAGCAACGAAATCGATGTAAATTGATAAATACTGTTGTTTTTTAATAATTTATGCGGCCATTGTTCTGATTAAAGCGAAATTAAATTTTAAAATTAATCACCGCAATTAACGCCTCTCTAAACGCGCTTCATCGGAAACTTTGCCTGCTAAAATTTTAGACTAAACCATTTTCTGCTATCTTTGCTTCATGCAATTTTCAGAAATTTTAGGACAAGAACACATCAAAAGTCATTTGACAAAAAGTGCTGATTTGGGTAGAATTCCCCATGCACAACTGTTTGTAGGTCCTGAAGGCAGTGGAACTTTACCCATGGCGATTGCGTATGCACAATACATCATTTGCAGCAATCAAAACGGGGAGAATTCCGGTTCAAATGAAGCGTGCAACCTGAAATTCCAGAAAACATCACATCCGGACTTGCATTTTATCTACCCGACGGTTAGCACTGAAGACGTAAAAACCAAACCCAAAAGCATCGATTTTATTACCGAATGGCGCCAGTTTTTAGAACATAATCCGTACGGAAGTTTGTTTGACTGGTACCAAATGCTGGGCGTTAAAAACAAACAAGGTGAAATAAGGGTTGATGACGCTCAGGAAATCTTGAAATCGCTGGCTTTGAAATCTTATGAAGGCGGATACAAAATAATGATTATTTGGATGGCTGATAAATTGAATATCGCGGCTTCCAATAAATTACTGAAATTGCTGGAAGAACCTACAGACAGAACGGTTTTTATCCTGATTTCAGAAAATGAAGAAGATATTATTCAAACGATTCGTTCCCGTTGCCAAGTATTGCATTTTAATGGTTTGAGTGAAACTGTTATTGCGGAGGCTTTAGTTTCAAAAGAAAATACGAATTCTAAAATAGCTTTAAAAATAGCGCATCAGGCACAAGGAAATTATAACAAAGCATTGCAATTATTACAACCGGACAGCGAATCTGTTTTTTTTGAAAAATGGTTTGTCGATTGGGTTCGTGCTGCTTTCAGAGCCAAAGGAAACGCTGCCGCCATTCAGGATTTGATCCAGTGGAGTGAGCAAATTGCCGGTTTAGGAAGAGAAACCCAGAAGAAATTTTTACATTTCTGTATCGATATGTTTCGTCAAGCATTGTTGTTGAATTATCAAACACCAACCCTGGTTTACATGGAGCCGCAAGTAGAAAAATTCAAATTGGAGAATTTTGCGCCTTTTGTAAATGGCAACAATATAAATGATATTTTTAAAGAACTTTCGGAGGCGATGTATCACATTGAACGCAACGGAAACGCTAAAATTATCCTAACCGATTTATCCATAAAATTAACCCGTTTAATTCACAAAAAATAATAACATGAACAACATTACTTCTATTTTGATTTTAATTTTTCTGGCCATCACTTTCCTGCAGTCCGGATACGACAAACTGTTTTATTGGAAAGATAATGTCGAATGGTTAAAAGGTCATTTCGCTAAAACACCATTAAAAAATAGTGTCCCTTTAGCATTACTGAATATTTTAATTTTAGAATTAATTTCCGGTATTTTATGTGTGGTGGGCTGCATCGAATTATTCGTAAACAACGGAAGAATATTTGGTTTCTATGGAGCCGTTTTCTCTTGTATCACGTTGTTGATGTTGCTTTTCGGACAGCGATTAGCCAAAGATTATGATGGAGCAAGAACGATTGTCATCTATTTTATCCCTGCAATATTGGCCGTTTATTGGTTAAACTAGACTTTACAACTTATTATTTTGAACAACAACTCCTTTTTAAATAAAAAAATGACACCAAAACACCCTTCAGAATCCCTGACGATATTAACCGATTTGGTTTTACCAAGCGAGACCAATCCTTTGAACAATCTTTTTGGTGGCGAATTATTAGCCCGTATGGATCGCGCAGCAAGTATAGCGGCACGCAGACATTCCCGAAGAATTGTAGTTACAGCATCCGTAAATCACGTTGCATTCAATAGAGCAATTCCGCTGGGAAGTGTCGTTACTGTTGAAGCCAAAGTTTCTAGAGCTTTCAAAAGTTCAATGGAAATATTCATTGACATTTGGGTTGAAGACAGAGAATCCGGTAATAAAACCAAAGCAAATGAAGCGATTTATACTTTTGTAGCAGTAGACGATACGGGAAGACCCGTTGAAGTACCCCAAATTGTTCCGGAAACCGAAATAGAAAAACAACGTTTTGAAGCTGCATTGCGACGCAAACAGTTGAGTTTAGTTTTAGCCGGTAAAATGAACCCACATGATGCGACCGAATTAAAAGCGCTGTTCACGTAATGAGCATAATTCAGCCGAATGTTTTTTATAAAAAAATAGATTTAAAATATTCTTTAAAGAGAAAATTTTAATTAAAAAAAGAAGTATTTTTACGAAAATAAATGTTCAGTATACAAATGAAATTACAGGATAATAAGTCATTCTGTCAGTTTCTTACCGTTATAAAATAATACAAATAGATGAAAGAAAAGGTAAAAGAGAAGATGAGTACAGAGAAAGAATCTAAATTAAAAGCGCTACAACTTACGCTTGACAAATTAGATAAAACCTATGGAAAAGGAACGGTAATGAAAATGGGCGACAAAGCCATTGAGGAAGTAGAAACTATTTCTTCAGGGTCTTTAGGAATCGATTTAGCGTTAGGAGTTGGCGGTTATCCAAGAGGAAGAATTATTGAAATATACGGTCCGGAATCTTCTGGAAAAACCACATTGACACTTCATGCCATTGCTGAAGCTCAAAAAGCAGGTGGAATTGCAGCTTTTATTGATGCAGAACACGCTTTCGACAGAAACTATGCGGAGAAATTAGGCGTTGACATCGAAAACTTAATCATTTCACAACCGGACAACGGGGAACAAGCGTTAGAAATTGCAGAGAACTTGATTCGTTCCGGAGCAATTGACATTGTTGTAATTGACTCGGTTGCTGCTTTGACTCCAAAAAGTGAAATTGAAGGCGAAATGGGAGATTCTAAAATGGGATTACACGCCCGTTTAATGTCTCAAGCATTGCGTAAATTAACAGGAACCATCAGTAAAACAAACTGTACAGTTTTCTTTATTAATCAATTGAGAGAGAAAATTGGAGTAATGTTTGGTAATCCAGAAACGACAACGGGAGGAAATGCATTGAAGTTTTATGCTTCGATTCGTTTAGATATCCGTCGTTCTACACAAATTAAAGATGGTGATAACGTCCTTGGGAACAGAACCAAAGTAAAAGTGGTGAAAAACAAAGTCGCTCCGCCATTTAAAATCGCTGAATTTGATATCATGTATGGTGAAGGAATTTCAAAAACAGGAGAGATTCTAGATCTTGCTGTTGAATTTGAAATCATCAAAAAAGCGGGATCTTGGTTTAGTTACGGTGAAACCAAATTAGGACAAGGACGTGATGCAGTTAAGTCTTTAATAAAAGACAATCCAGAATTAGCGGATGAATTAGAAGAAAAAATTAAAGCTAGAATAAAAGAACTAGCAGAAGCATAAAAAGTAAAACCCGAAAATTTCGGGTTTTTCCATTTTTAAACGCAACCTTTTTTAAAAATTTCATCTAACAAGAAAACAGTCAGTAAAAAGATTTAAACTAACGGAAAAGTAATATAAATTATTAAAGATGAAAAAACTGTTTTACCTACACTGTTTTTATTGACCCTGACTTGCTGTAGTTTTGAAATTACGAACGAACTTAAAGTTAAGAACTACTTCCACTAGACAAGAGCGTTATCCTTTAAAAGTAAAAACAATTCCTAAGTTCGTAGCTAATAATATTGAAATAGGGAAAACAAATGAAAAAGAAACTATATCTGCTGATAGATTTAAAAGCAATTCGAACAAGGAGAAGAATAAGAACGGTTCTGTTGTTTATTTCAAAAAAAATCATTCACCGTTAAAACAAACGACAGCTAAAACTAACGAGCTAATTAGGAGAGGCAAAAAACCTGAATCAGGTCCATTTTAGCACCAATGTAGCTTTGGGATTTAAATACCCGATTATAAAATTATTTCAAATAAATGTACATCCAATGATTAAATATCAATTGAAAACCTTTTCCAACAACTCTGGTAACTTTAAACCACTTTTTATTGGATTATATTCCGTTGTGTATTAAAGCTTTTAATTGAATCAGAATCGAAAGCTATTAATTGATTGTATATTATTTTGCGCACTTCTTCGCGAATTTCTTTGCGGTCAACGCTAGTTTTTCCCAATGTTTCTATATGTGAATGCATTTTTACACGCATAATTCCCGGGCTACCACTAAAAAAAGTATACGGAAATCTCTTCTTATTATCGACAAAAGTAATAGGAACAATAGGAATTCCATGTTCTATCGCCAATCGGAACGCGCCATCTTTAAAAGTGTCCAATACGACGGATTCATCATCTGGAACACCACCTTCTGGAAAAATACAGATACTCAATCCCTGATTGATTCTTTTTTGAGCACGATTAAAGACTTCCATTTTACTTTTCGAACAATTCCTATTAACCAAAATACAGGTTCTTTTGTAGAAAAAGCCAAACAACGGAATTTTTGAAAGTTCTTTTTTACCCACAAAAACAAACGGATTTCTTGTCAGAGCAAGCATCAGCATAATATCGGCCATTGACGTATGATTGGCAACAATCATGTAACTTTTTTGATATTCCATTTCTTGGCTTTTATCTATTTTATAATAAAATCCCATTCCAAAAAGAATAAATTTTGCCCAAATACGCGCCATCTTAAAAAAATAAGGATAGCCACTTTCCGTTAAAATAGACAAAACCAAAAAAGGAAACATTACCAATATGGGAATGGTCATTAAAACATAAAACCAGACCCGCCAAAGCACCCAAAAAATAATTTTAAATCCTCTCATAAGTTCAAAAGTAACAAATCAGATGTAAATATTGGTAAAATAATTTGCTTTGGAAAACTACCTAGCAGAAAAAATTTACAATCCATGTGAACTTTGCGTAAATCTTTGCGAACTTTGCGCTTAAGAAAAAATCATAATGGCAAAAATACTTACAGGCGTTCAAAGTACCGGAACACCACATTTAGGAAACTTACTTGGCGCAATCATTCCCGCAATAGCATTATCAAATAAACCTGAAAACGAATCGTTTCTTTTCATTGCTGATTTACATTCGATAACGCAAATAAAAAACGGTGAAACTTTAAGAACCAATACTTACAGTACTGCTGCAGCTTGGCTTGCCTGTGGTTTGAATGTAGATAAAGTAGTTTTTTACAGGCAATCTGATGTGCCACAAACAGCGGAATTGTCATGGTATTTAAGCTGTTTCTTCCCTTTTCAACGTTTGACATTAGCGCATTCCTTCAAAGACAAAGCCGATAGACTGGAAGATGTCAATGCTGGATTGTTTTCGTATCCAATGCTGATGGCTGCAGATATTTTGTTATATGATGCTGAACTTGTTCCGGTAGGAAAAGACCAATTGCAGCATGTTGAAATCACTCGTGATGTAGCGTCCCGTTTCAACCACCAAATGGGAGAAACGTTCGTACTTCCCGAAGCCAAAATTCAGGAAGATAGCATGCTGATTCCGGGAACCAACGGCGGAAAAATGAGTAAATCAGCCAATAATATTATCAATATTTTCCTGGATGATAAATCGTTGCGTAAACAAGTGATGAGTATTGAAACCGACAGCACGCCACTGGAAGATCCTAAAAATCCAGAAACCTGTAATGCATTTGCTATTTATAAATTATTGGCAAATGAAGAACAAATAGCCACAATGACTGCCAATTACCTTGGGGGAAATTACGGTTACGGTCATGCCAAACAAGCGTTGTTTGAGTTGATTTGTGAAACTTTCAAAACCGAAAGAGAAAAATACAATTACTACATCAATAATCTTACTGAAGTTGATGCTTTACTAAAAAAAGGTGCCGAAAAAGCAGCAGTTGTTGCCAATGGAGTTTTAGGAAGAGTAAGAGAAAAATTAGGATTTGAAGTGTAATAATTCATTTTTAAAACATATAAGTCATGTAAGTTTTTTGTTTGCTGTTATTTCACGAAAGCTTACATGACTTATATGTTAAAATCAAATCGCCTCAAACAATTTCCCCGGTAAAGGCCGTATCACGCCTTTCAATTCCATATTCAACAGCATTCCTGAGATTTTATAAATAGGGAAATCACAACGCAAAGCAATAATATCCATCAATTCTTTTCCGGTTTTAAGGAGGTAATCATATACTTTTTGCTCGTCTTCCTCTAAGCTTACAAACAATTGTTTTTGTACCGGTTTTGTTTCTTTTTGAATATCCCAATTCAAAATATAAATCAAATCCGCGGCACTCGTCAAGACATTTGCTTTTTGGGTTTTTATCAGGTTGTTGCAACCCTGGCTGTACTTATCCGTAACACGTCCAGGAACAGCAAAAACATCCCGGCTGTAATCATTCGCCATGTTGGCCGTTATCAATGAACCACCCCTGTCCGCTGATTCAATAACGATTGTCGCTTCAGACATTCCCGCAACGATTCGGTTTCTTCGAACAAAATTTTCTTTATCAGGATTAGAGGAGCTCCAAAACTCGGTCATGAAACCACCGTTTTGTTCGACTTTAGCAACATATTTTTTATGGGTTTTCGGGTAAATTTGGTTCAAACCGTGCGCCACCACTCCTATCGTTTGTAAATTATGCTCCATCGCCAATTGATGCGCGACAATATCGACGCCATAGGCAAAACCACTGACGATTATAGGATCCAGTGGAGCCAATTCTTCTATCAATTTTCTGCAAAATTCCGTTCCGTACGAGGTGATTTGTCGCGTTCCTACAATACTGATTATTCTTCTGTTTTTTAAATTGATATTTCCAGATGTGAATAATAAAAGTGGTCCGTCAATACAATGTTTCAAGCGTTCCGGATACTCTTCGTCCAGAAAATAAACTGCGTTGATTTCATTCGCTTTTATAAATTCCAATTCCTGAGTTGCTTTTTCGAAAACGGATTTATCCTTTAAATTTTTCAGCAAAACAGACCCTACTCCATCAATAGCAGCAAGTTGCGATGCCTTTGTATTAAAAATCGCCTCTGCAGTTCCAAAATGAGTCAGCAGTTTTTTGGCCATTATGTCGCCCACGCCTTCTATTCTTTGCAATGCCAATAAATAAAATAAATCCTGCTCTTTCATGCTAAATATTTGAGAGTGAAATGTATAAATTTTTATGCGGATTGTTAATAAAAATTGTGAATAAAATTTTGATAACTATTTTCGTTGTATAACTTTGTAAGTATGAAAATCGAACTATACATCGCGCAGCTTTTATACCGTTATCAATGTGTTACCGTTCCTGGTTTCGGAGCTTTTTTGACCGAAATTCAATCGGCTAAACTAAACGAAAGTACAAATTCATTTTCTCCACCCAAAAAAATGATTGCTTTCAATGCAAATCTGAAAAACAATGATGGTTTATTAGCCAATCATATCGCTTTAGCTGAGAAAACCTCTTATGATTATGCCGTAAGCGCAATTCAATATGAAGTTTTTAATTGGAAAAAAGCATTGGAAGAAAACCAACTTTTTTCTATAAAAAATGTGGGAGATCTTCGTTTGAACGCTGATAAAAACATCGTTTTCACTCCGTACAATCTAACGAATTATTTAACCAGTTCTTTTGGGTTGGCTCCTTTTATTTCACCACTCGTAAAAAGAGAAATCTTTGAAAAAGAAATTGAAACTATTGAAGAAAAAGCAACCATCACAATGATTCCTGAAGAAACAAAAACAGCAAACCCGTATTTAAAATACGCCGCTATTTTTGTATTAGGATTAGGAATTGCTGGAAGTGTTGGCTATCCAATGTATCAAAACCAAATTGCCTCAGAAACGATTATTGTTGAAACTGCCGTTCAAAAACAAGTTCAAAATAAAATTCAGCAAGCCACTTTCTTCATCGAAAGTCCGGTTCCCGCTGTTACACTCTCCGTAAAATCCGATAAGGAAATGAAAATGCCATATCACATTATGGCTGGAGTGTACCGAGAAGAGAAAAATGCCAATAAAACGCTGCGAATTCTATCTCGTTTAGGATATGATGCCAAACGAATCGCTCCTAACAAAAACGGTTTTTTTCCGGTTTTGTATGGCAGTTACGCCACATTTGCTGAAGCAGAAAAAGCAAAAAAAGAAATTCATGAAAAGCACAATCCAGAAGCTTGGATATTGATTCAATCACTATAAAAACCAAAACCCTATTTTTTACCGAATAGGGTTTTCTAGTTTTAGCACTTTGTTGTTTTTAATTCAGACTCGCTTTGTACATCCTAGCTTCTTCCCACGAAAATTTATGACCGTATTTTTCCATCAAGGTGTTCAGTGATTCTTCTTTGTATCCATCAAAAGCAGTTGCTAAATCTTGCATTTTATCCTCTGGTAAAACTTCCGAAATAGATACCGCTTTAGTTTGAATCAGCTTTACAAAATGCGAATAAATGGTTTGTTTAGTCAATACTCTGATTGTGGCAATATCTTGAATTGATTTCTTTTCAACCCACAATTCATAGGTTTCCTGAACAGTAGATTTCTTGGGTGCTGCTGTTTTTGATTTTTTCGACGTATAGCGTTCTACATCTTTATAATCATCAATCAAGGTTATGTTTAACTCTTTAAATTGATTTTGTATAGCTTCCGTTTTTCGGCTGATGTATTTTTTTATTTCTGAGGACGTCAATTTTTCTTTCGAAATGGTTTCTCCTGCAACAACGGTTTCAATCAATAATTTGGCCTTCATTAATCGTAGAACGGCTCTGGTTTGCAATTCTTCCAGAATAATTAATTCATCGTAAAACGCTTTTACTTTCTTGATTCGTTTTACTTCTTCAATTTTCCAAAGGATTTCAAAAACCAGATCATCCATTGGTTTTAAGAAATAACCGAAAGCAGCTTGAATACGTTCAGAAACATGATTCAAATCGACGGTTTCCTGACCAAAAAGTTTATTCAATTGTGATATAAATTTTTTTGATGGATCCAATAGCTGTTCGATGATCGCCGTTTGCTTTTTGGCCCAAAGGGCATGTTTGGATTTCTCCGAGATTTCTGATTTTTCGTTGTAACTGTATTTATGATTGCGCCATTCCTGAGCTAAATCATTCCAATCAAATGTGTTTATCAGATAGTTATGGATGAAATTTTTGGTTTCAAAATGCAAGGCATTCTCTAAAAACGAATCCGAAGCTTTATTTAGTGAATAATCCATTACATCTTGATCGTTTGAAATTCCATTCATACGTAACGGAGAAAGCAAAATAAGCCCTTCTAGCGAGCGCAAACGCGATAATGCAACATAAGCCTGGCCCGGAAGGAAAACTTGCGAAACATCAAGCGCCGCTTTATCAAACGTTAATCCCTGGCTTTTATGAACCGTAATCGCCCACGCTAATTTGATGGGATAATGCACAAAAGTCCCCAAAACCTCTTCTTCAATTTCTTTGGTAGCTTCATCAACTTTATACCGAATGTTTTGCCATTCGTATTTATCCACTTCTATGGTTTTGTTTTCTTCTGGAAAATGAACCAGGATTTCCTGATTCGAAAGTGATTTGATAATTCCCATTTTTCCGTTGAAATAGTTTTTATCAAAAGACAAATCGTTTTTTACGAACATGATCTGCGCGCCCAGTTTCAACTGAAGTTGTTGTTCTACGGGAAATATCTTCTCCGGAAAATCTCCGGTTATCTCCGGTTTGTAAACCGCTAACTTTCCTTCTAAATCTCCCAAAGCCTGCGCATTCATAGAATCGGCTTTGTTGTTGTGCGTGGTTAATGTGATGTACCCTTTATTGGCTTTTAAATCAAAATCGGGTTTTACGTATTGGTTTAAAGTTTGAATGTCTTGCTGGGAAATTTCATTGTTTCGCAGATTATTCAAAACAGAAATAAACGTATCGTCAGTCTGGCGAAATATCTTGGATAATTCAATGTATAATGGAGGATTTTGCTGCACTACATGCGAATGGAAAAAGAATTTTCCTTTATAATACGTTTTCAGCGTACGCCATTCTTCGTCCCGAATCACCGGTGGCAACTGCAATAAATCGCCAATATACAAGACTTGAACGCCACCAAAAGCAGTACTTTTTTTGCGCACGGTTTGCATCATATAATCCATCGCATCCAGTAAATCCGCGCGAAGCATACTGACTTCATCGATAATCAACAATTCCATATTGCGAATTACTGATTTCTTCAAACCACTCATTTTAAAATGTCTGCGCAAGGTAGCTTTGGTTTCAAATTTAGTACTTTCGGAAAATTGAGGTGATGAATTATCCGGAATAAATCCTCCAAAGGGTAATTGAAACATGGAATGTATCGTTACACCGCCCGCATTTAAAGCAGCAATTCCAGTTGGCGCCACTACAACAGTGTTCTTGTGTGTAGTTTGGATAATTTCCCGTAAAAGTGTGGTTTTTCCAGTTCCTGCTTTCCCTGTGAGAAAAACGGAGCGATGCGTTTGATTGATGAATCGTAATGTGTAAGCGGCGGCTTCTGAAATGGTTTGCATGTGGCGTGTGTATATAATGCTAAAATATTGAAAATTAGGAATACTATTTTAATTTTTGGCAAACATTTTAGGATTGTAATGCGACTATTTTTTAGCCCCAATAACAACGGAAATCCTCGAAATTTAGAAAATGATTTTTTTCTGGCCGGAAAAGAGCGACCAGCGGAAGCTCCTTTTACGGGTAAGAAAAAACACTTCCTAAACCAGAGATTACTTCACTATACTTTTATTTCAATTGGAGTTCAGTGAACTACGTTTATAGTGGAAAGCGGGAAATAGCTCCAAAAAAAATGCCTTCAATCTACAGGTAGATGAAGGCAATTTTTGAATTAATATAAAAAAATTATTTTTTAGCTGCTGCTTTTTCTTCTGTTTTTGCAGGAGCTTTGTATTTATCGTTCAAGGCTTTGATAATTTCTTTTGTGATATCAAATTTGTCTTCAGCGTATAAAATTGAAGCTGCGTCACCTGTACCGTAGATGTATGCATATCCTTTTTCTTTACCGTACGTTTTGATGAATTTTTTCACTCCGCTTACTAAAGAGTCCATTTCTTTTCCGCTTTCTTGTTGCAATTCTTGAGACAATGCTTGTTGTGAATAGCTCAATTGTTGCTCCTTTTTTTGCAATTCAGCACCTTTTTGTTGTGCCCATGCCTGGCCGTTTGCTTGAGCTTGCGCTTGAAAACCAGCTGCCTCTTGTTTAAATCTTGCGATTTCAGCATCTAATTGTCTACCTTTTTCTTCTGCTTTTGTTTTATATTTTGCTTCAAGGTCTTTTGCCTCTGTATATTCTTTCATTAATTCCGAAGTGTCTACGTAAGCTGTTTTTACTTCCTTAACTGCTTCTGCCGGTTTGTTACAAGCAACAATTGAAATTGATAATGCGATAATTACTAATGCTTTTTTACTCATATCTTTAATATTTCTTTTTTGGTATTCGTGAATCTTTGATTTCATTATGATGAATTTCTAGTTTTAAGTATTGGTGACAAAAATATAAAAAAATTGATAGTATTGACAAAAAGTTTACAAATTGCTACTTTTTTATGATATAAGATTTTGTTATTGTGATTTATAAATGCATAATTTATGACTATTAAAAATGAGTTGTATATCTTTCAAATAAACGAATTAGTTTAAAAATTCGATTTCACCCTTGACTACGGTTAATAAACAAGCTTAAATGCACTTAAAATGA
This sequence comes from Flavobacterium xueshanense, assembly GCF_900112975.1. Lineage (GTDB taxonomy): Bacteria > Bacteroidota > Bacteroidia > Flavobacteriales > Flavobacteriaceae > Flavobacterium > Flavobacterium xueshanense. The sequence continues at coordinate 272,033 of NZ_FONQ01000002.1, forward strand.
TTTTTAGTTGTTTTTTAGGATGTAAATGTGTGAAGAATACTCGAAATTCTTTTTCGCTTTCCAATTTGATTGCAATCCTACAAAAAAGGCTTTTATATAATTCATTTTGCCTGTTTTGTATTTTTCCGAAAGTAAGCTCACGTAAAAAGAATCAAATTTCATAGGTAGTACTTTTACCAATTTCATTTCTTCTTTTTCAAAAAGCATTTTTATAGCTGTTTTAGAAAAATGCCAAAAATGAATGGGTACATCATAAGCAGCCCAAAACTTTCCATAATGTTTTGCATCGAAAGATTTGAAATTTGGAACAGCAATAATTAGAGTTCCATTTTGTTTTAATAATCGTTTCAATTCTTTAATTTGGTTTTCCAAATTAGGAACGTGCTCCAAAACATGCCACATCGAAATCACATCGAAAGAATGATTGTCTAACTCACTAGTTTCGCCAACAAATGAAACGCCTTTCTTTTTTGCAATCGTTTTTGCTTTTTCGCTTGGCTCCACTCCTATCGTGTGCCAACCGTTTTCTTTGGCAACTGATAAAAAGTCTCCTGTTCCGGCACCAATATCTAAAATGCTTCCTTTATTAGTTTGCAGCGAATTAATTAAATTCAATTTGTTTTTCAGCGCAATAGTTTTTACAAAATGATATGCTTTTTCAAACAGCGATCTTTTGCTATCCGTGTGCGAAATATAATCCACGCTTTCGTAATACTTTCCTAAGTTCTCTAAACTGGGTTGCGGAGATGTAATTAGCATATCTAACTTCTTGTCATGATATAAGTCGAAAATCTCCTGAGAAACAGAATAATCTTTAACAGTTAAAAAAGGCTGTTGGCTTGAAATGTTCATATTGTTGTTTTTCGGTTTCCAGTCGCAGTTTGCAGCTGAATCCCTTTGTATATAATGCAAATTTAATTTTGTTTCACGTGGAACGTATTGCTAAGTATTCATTTTTTTACTGAACACTGAGACTGTAAACTTATTACTTTCTCATCGTCCCATATAAATCAACAAAACCGAAACATCGCTTGGCGAAACACCACTAATTCTTGATGCTTGGGAAATAGTCACCGGACGAATCTTGCTCAATTTCTGTTTTGCCTCAATTGACATCGATTTGATTTTCTCATAGTCGAAATTTTCAGGGATCTTCACATCTTCCAATCGAAGCAGTTTATCTGCATTATTTCTTTCCTTTTCAATGTAACCTGAATATTTCACTTGGATTTCGGCTTGTTCCAAAATCTCTTGGTCCAAATCATTTTTCGCAACATAAGCAGCAACCTTTTCAAATTTCATGATGTCTTCCAAATCAATTTGCGGACGAGAGAATACTTTGAACATTTTATCCCCTTGCGTTATCAGCGCCGTATCTTTTGATTCTAAAATAGGATTTGCTTCCGCAACCGAAACGCTCGTTTCTTTGAAAAAAGCCACCATCTTTTCAGATTCATTTAACTTGTGTTCCATTCTACGCAAACGCGCTTCTGAAGCCAAACCTATTTTATGCGACATAGGAGTTAATCTAAAATCAGCATTATCCTGACGCAACAACGTTCTGTATTCGGCACGAGAAGTAAACATTCTGTATGGCTCTTCCGTTCCTTTCGTAATTAAATCATCAATCAAAACTCCAATATATGCTTCGTCTCTTTTTAGAATTAACGGCGCTTTTTCATGTACTTTTAAATGCGCATTTATTCCAGCCATCAAGCCTTGAGAAGCCGCTTCTTCATATCCGGTAGTTCCGTTTATTTGTCCTGCGAAATACAAACCTTCAACCAGTTTTGTTTCCAAAGTATGTTTCAATTGCGTCGGAGGGAAATAATCATATTCGATTGCATAACCCGGACGAAAGAATTTCACTTTCTCAAATCCCGCAACAGAACTCAACGCCTTGAATTGAATATCCTCAGGCAGCGATGTAGAAAATCCATTTACATAAACCTCACAGGTATTCCATCCTTCTGGTTCGACAAACAATTGATGTCTTTCCTTATCAGCAAAACGATTTATTTTATCTTCGATTGAAGGACAATATCTTGGTCCAAGACTTTTAATTCTTCCATTAAACATTGGCGAACGATCAAAACCTTCTCTTAAAATATCGTGAACATCAAGAGAAGTATACGTCATGTGACACGATTTTTGATGAATCAAAGGTGACGTCACATCCGAATAGGAAAACTTATCCGGTTTAGCATCTCCTTTTTCTTCGTTCATTTTCGAATAATCCAAAGATCGCCCATCGACTCTTGGAGGCGTTCCTGTTTTCATTCGTCCTGATTGAAAACCTGCAGCAACTAAATCTTCGGTAATTCCATACGCGGCACTCTCGCCTGCTCTTCCACCACCGAATTGTTTTTCGCCAATATGAATTAAACCATTCAGGAAAGTTCCATTGGTCAACACAACCGATTTAGATCGAATCTCTACTCCAAGCGAAGTACGAATTCCTTTTATTTTTCCGTTTTCTATAATCAAACCTTTTACCATTTCCTGATAAAAATCAAGATTTGGAGTTCCTTCCAACATCATTCTCCATTCCTCAGCAAAACGCATGCGGTCACTTTGAACCCGTGGAGACCACATTGCAGGGCCTTTAGACTTATTCAGCATCTTGAACTGGATTGCAGTTCTGTCCGAAATAATTCCCGAGTAACCTCCAAGCGCATCAATCTCGCGCACAATTTGTCCTTTGGCAATTCCGCCCATTGCAGGGTTGCATGACATTTGGGCAATATTCTGCAAGCTCATGGTAACCAATAAAGTTTTCGAACCCAGATTTGCAGCAGCAGCAGCCGCCTCAGAACCAGCATGTCCTGCACCCACAACTATCACATCATATTCATCTACAAACATCTTTTTTTGTAATTTAATCCTTCATAAGGATTGTAATTTTGAAATCTATATTTTGTTCCACGTGAAACATTGCAAGCGTGTTTTTTAAATCAAAACAAAACGTTCCACGTGAAACATTTTTAAATCAAGGTTTAAATCCCCGCTATTGTTCCACGTGAAACATAGCGATTTTTTCGTCTTCTTTACTTCTCATCAAAAGCTCTTCGACTTCACCTTTATCTTTGTAGCCACAGTAGTGCATAATCCCGTGTACTAAAACGCGCTTTAATTCTTCTTGAAAAGAAACATTGAAATCAGCAGCATTGTCTTTCACTCTTTCGACAGAAACAAAAATATCACCGTGCAATTCATTACCCATAGAATAATCAAAGCTGATGATATCCGTTAGTGTATCGTGATCCAGATACTCCACATTTATTTTATGGAGATATTCATCATCACAAAAGATGTAATTTATCTCACCTTCTTTTTTGTTTTCCGAAGTAATAACATTTCCCAACCAACCAGCAATAGCATCTTCGTTGTCTAATTTAAAGTCGGTTTCGTAATTAAAATTGATCATTTTTTATTAAAATATTCTTGAACCTTTTGATTAAAATTCGAGCGCAAAGGTAAGGATTGTCTATTTAATATTTCTATGCTATTCAAATAATCTAATAAAGCAGCTGGCAGTGCATTAGATTGATTATTAAACTCCTTTTTATTGATCTCAGATTGGCGTTTGTTTTCCTCTCCTTGTTGCTGAATGGCGGAATTTAGTTTCAATAATTCCTGTTTCACATTCAGTATCTTTTGAAGCGTTTCGTTCTTAAAACCTCTATTTAATAATTGCTTTTCAATTTGCTTCATTTGTTCCAAAGCACTTTGTCCGTTACCACCCAATCCTTGCTTGTTCAATTCGTTTTGCAATGCTTCCCGCAATTGCTTTTGCTCTTTATAAATTTCCATTATAGCTTGCGCATCACCTTCACCGCCCTCACGATCTTGACCTGATTCGCCAGGTTTTCCTTGCTTACCGTTTTGTCCCTTTTGACCGTCACCAGGCTTCTCTCCTTTTTTGATACCGTCTTTCATTTTCTCACCAAGACCTTCTTGCTTTTTAATAATGTCCGGCAGTTGCATTCCTTGTCCTTGGCCAGGTTTCGGTTTACCCGAACCCATTCCTGACATTTGCATTTGCATATTGTTAAGCATATCACTTAGAAAATCTGCTAATTTGTTAGCTGCTGAAATGGTGTACTGCTGGTGCGACAAACCTTTCGACACTTGAGCATCGGTTAAACTGGACAACGATTTATCAACGTTGTAAATTACATTGCCAATTTCTTTAGTGATATCCTCAGCAATTTTTGGATTACGCAATGACATCGCAAATAAACTGTCGTCAACATGTTTGAACTGTTGCTTTAAATCCTGTTGAATTTTTATGTTTTTATTGAACGCTGGAGACCCTGATTTATGCTTTTTGAACTGATTCATTAAGTCTTCCTGTGACAAAGAGAATGCCAATAAATTATCTAGAATTTGTCGCAACATCGCTACATCTTCCTGTAACTGTTCCATCTCACCTTGCTCCAAAGTTTGCGCCATTTTTTGCGCCATCTCTTTCATCTTTTTGGAAGCACTTTTTTGATTTGGCTTAGCCTTTTCTTTCTTGTCTTTCTTTAATTCATCAGAAGCTTTCTTTAAATCATCATCAATACTTTTTTCTTTGGCATCGTCTTTTGGTAAATCCAAACGTGATTTTAATTCCTTGTTTTCTTTTTCCAGATCATTTAAACCTTCCTGAATTTTGTCAAAATCAGCATTAATGTCTTCCTGTTTATCCAGTTTATTTTCCTTTTCATCATCGGATAATTTATCTTGTTTTTCAGAAAGCTTGTCCAGTTTGTCTCCCAATTGTTCTGCTTTCTTTTTTACATAAAACCTTTTCGTCAATTCCACCAGCTGTTCCAAATTCTTAGTTTGGTTTTTACTGTTTTGTTTGAATTTATCCAACTTAGACAACAGATCTTCATTCTGAATTTTATCATTCAGTTCTTTCAATTCGTCTAAAAGTTTTTGGTTTTTTTCCAATTCGTTTTCGGATTTGTCCATTCGTTTTTGAAGTTCCTCCTTCAACTCATCCTTTGTATCGGTTTTGAATTGCTCCAAATTATCGTTCATTTTTTTAGTGAATTCCTTCATCATCACATCATGTTTCATTTGACGCTTGATGAAATCATTTACTTTTTGCTGATCTTTGAAATCCAGATTTTCTTTTTCTTTTCCGGTTATTTGCAACTTCTCCATTTCTGAGATTTGCTTATCCTGATTTTTTAAAGACTTCTCTAAACTATTGATGTTGTCATTTTGCTGCTGCAAAATTTGATCTTCCTTTTCTACATCTGTAGCTATCCGATTAGAAAAAACTGAAGACCTCGTGCTTTTAAAATTATGGAGGGCATCGTTATCAAAAACTTCAAAATAATAATCATAAGACACACCTTGCTCCACCGAAAGATTGCTGGGAAACGAAAACACGAATTGATCAAATGCACTTTTCTTTATAGCAATTGTTCCACGTTTAGCAGTTTGAGGTTTCTCTCTTTCGTAATAAACAATCTGAAGTTTAGACAAACCATAATCATCTGAGATTTGACCTAATACATAGTTCTTAGCAACCTTCAAACTGTCTGGTGCGTTGTTCACATTAATAGTTGGGAATTGATCTTTGATAATGGTAATCTGATAATTAAGTTTTTCGTAGTTTTTTACCTTCTCATTTGAAGTAACGATTTGATAATCTGTGTTTTGAAGTATATTTTTGGATAAAATAAAGGTATTTTCTGTTTTCGAAAAAGAAGCTTTTGAAATTCCGTCCATCCACACTACATTTTCTGTCGCTTGTGTATTCATTTTCCAAGTCACATGCGTTCCTTCCGGAATAATCGCATTTCCTGTTCCTTTGATTGTTTCTGGTTTTTTATTCAAATACGAAGGAAAGTTCAACTGCATTTCAAAATTAGCAATCGAAGGAACGGTTATCACTTTCAATTCATAATCCGGAGAAGAAATAGTATTTCCCTCCACGTGGAAAAAAATATTTCCTGAAGGCTTTGCAATCTTAAATTGAAATTCTCCTGCTTTGACTGATTCCATAAAATAACTTTCATCTTCAATGAATATCATCGCATTCTCAGGAACTATTTTTCCTTCGGTTTTAATTCGAAGTATAAAATCCTTTCCTTGCTCCGTTTGTAAATTAGAATTTAAAACCACGAATTTAAAAGGAGCCGGCGGCAAAAAAGCTGAATTGAAATGCACGACTCTATTCAAACTTTGAGAGATCATGCTGCTGTTTCCCGAGAAATAAAAGGAAGCAAATAACAGCATTGGAATTAAAGCCAAAGGAAAATACTTTCTGTTTCCGTTATAATTTATGGCGTTCCCAAAAGGGATTGGTTGCAACGCGTTCGCTTTTTGTTCAATTGAAGCGGCTAATAATTCCGACTTAATTTGATTATTATCAGAATCTGATAATTGTAAAAAGTTAGTCAGTTTGTCGCTTACTTCCGTGAAATGATTTCCAATAATTGTAGAAGCCTGGTCGTAATCGATTCCTTTTTGAAGTCTGAATAATTTAAAAATTGGAAACATAATAAAACGGAACAACAAATACACTTCAACTCCGATGAAAGTCCAAAATAAAATTGTTCTTCCCATTGGCTTAAGCCAAAGAAAATATTCGACAAAAAGGGTAAATAAAAAATACAACAATCCTAAACCGATGAAGAATAATAATCCCCGAATAAGTTCATTGGTGTAATACTTTTTGATAAAAGCCTCCAGTTTTTGAAAAATAACATTTCCTGTTTCCAAAATTTTTAACTTCTAATTAATAACCGTTAAAAGTACAAATTTATCTCAATTAGAAAACGTTAAAAAAATAAGCAAACTTAAATAGTTGGAAAAATCGATACGATTTAGTAAATTTATAAAAATCTTTTGATATGAAATATTTATGGGCATACAGTATTCCTGTTGTTGGTATTCTAGGAATATATTTAGGTGATTTTTGGTCGTTCTCTGCACTACTCTTTACTTTTATTATAATTCCTTTTTTAGAATTACTTTTACCAGTAGACCAAAAAAATTATGATCAAGAAACCGTTTCGAATAGATTAAAAAATAAGTTTTTTGATGTTTTACTATACTTGAATGTTCCCATTGTTTATGGTGCAATATTTTTTTGTTTGTATAAAATTACCCAACCTGGAATATCCAAAATCGAAATCATTGGGATGACATTGAGTCTTGGGGTTATTCTTGGATCTAATGGTATTAACGTCGCCCATGAACTGGGTCATAGAAAGAATTTTTTTGAAAAAATTTTAGGAAAATTTCTTTTAATTCCAAGCCATTACACCCATTTTTACATAGAACACAATCACGGACATCATTTACATGTTTCCACTCCTGAAGATCCATCAACGGCAAAATACAATCAAAATCTGTATGCTTTTTGGTTTCAAACAGTCATAGGAACATATAAAAAAGCATGGGAAATTCAAAAAAGATTAAATATAATTGATAATCGTTCATTCTTTTCTGTTAAGAATGATATGTTTTGGTTTACGATAATTCAAATTAGTTATTTACTATTAATTTATTTGTTTTTTGGTTTCAAAGGTTTTTTGTTTGTTTTGTTTGCCGGAATTGTTGGCTTTCTTTTACTGGAAACTATTAATTACATAGAACATTATGGATTAAAAAGAAACCGACTTGCATCCGGAAGATTTGAACGAGTTTCAGAGAAACATTCTTGGAATTCAAATCACGTTCTTGGAAGAATTGTTCTTTATGAACTTACGCGCCACAGCGATCACCATTTTAAATCTCAAAAGAAGTACCAAATATTAGAATACCATGACGTTTCCCCGCAAATGCCTTATGGTTATCCTACATCTATGGTTTTATCCTTTTTCCCGCAACTATGGTTCGCTGTAATGAATAAAAGAATTCCTGTAGAAATGAGGTAGCTTTTCGTACTTTCTTTATTTATCTAAAAAAAGAGGAAGTCTACCAATCTACAAATCCATTTAATTTATCTTTGCACCAAAATTTACAAAAATGTCGAAGCAAGTTCGTGTGCGTTTTGCACCAAGTCCAACTGGACCTTTACATATTGGCGGAGTTCGTACCGCATTATTCAATTATTTGTTTGCCAAAAAAAATAATGGTGTATTCTTTTTAAGAATTGAAGATACGGACCAAAACCGTTTTGTTCCAGGTGCCGAAGAATATATCATGGAAGCACTGGAATGGTTAGGAATTGCGCCCGATGAAACTATTGGTAAAAACGAAAAATTTGGTCCATACCGTCAAAGCGAAAGAAAATATTTGTACAAACAATATGCGGATCATTTAATTAATTCGGGAAATGCGTATTACGCTTTTGATACAGCCGAAGCTTTGGATGCAGCAAGAAAATTAGAAGAAGAACAAGGAAACACCTTTATATACAATCACCATAACCGAGAAAATCTGGACACTTCATTAGTGATTTCTGCAGACGAAACTGCTAAAAGAATTGCTGATGGCGAACATTATGTCATCCGTTTTAAAACTCCGGTGAATGAAACGCTGCATTTGCACGACATCATACGTGGAGACGTAAAATTTGAAACGAATCTTTTAGATGATAAAGTATTGTTCAAAAGTGACGGAATGCCAACATACCATTTGGCTAATATTGTAGATGATCATTTAATGGAAACATCTCATGTAATTCGTGGCGAAGAATGGTTGCCATCTATGCCTTTGCACGTTTTATTGTACAGAGCTTTTGGTTGGGAGGCACCGGAATTTGCACATTTGCCTTTGATTATGAAACCTGTTGGTAACGGAAAATTATCAAAGAGAGACGGTGACAAGATGGGATTTCCTGTATTTCCATTAGATTGGAAAACCGAAGAAGGCGTTTCATCAGGGTACAGAGAAAAAGGATTTTTCCCGAAAGCAGTAATCAACTTCTTGGCTTTATTAGGTTGGAATGACGGAACGGAAAAAGAATTATATACACTTGAAGAATTAGTGGGAGCATTCGATTTGAGTCGAGTACATAAAGCCGGAGCTAAATTTGATCCGGAAAAAAATAAGTGGTTCAATCACCAATATTTGGTGAAACAGAAAGATGAAGATTTGGCGAAAGCCTTTGCTCCTATTTTGATTGAAAAAGGTTTATCGACTGCGCACGAAATGACAAAGTTGACCAAAATAGTTTCCTTGATTAAAGAACGCGCACATTTTGTTTCGGAATTTTGGCAACTATGTGATTTCTTTTTTGTGGCTCCAACATCGTATGATGAGAAAGCAAGTAAAAACTGGAAAGCTGAAACTCCTGCGTTAATGCAAGAATTAATCTCCGTTGTAAAAGAAATAAACGATTTCACCTCCATGAGTATCGAAATCATCGTGAAAGACTGGATGACGAAAAATGAAATTGGAATGGGTAAAGTAATGCAACCGTTTCGATTGAGTATGGTTGGCGCATTGAAAGGTCCTCACCTATTTGATATCGTTGAAGTAATTGGAAAAGACGAAACGATTAATAGAATTCAAAAAGCAATAGTTACTTTATAAAAATAAAAAAGCTCCCAAATTTGGGAGCTTTTTTTATAAATAAAGAATCAAATCTGCATTGATAATTCCTGGATTTCCTTTGAAATTTACACCTAAATTCTTCGTGTTTAAATTTTCAAGCATATTGTTTAGTCCATATTGATACGAGACATTAATTCTGAAATGGCGAACTCCGGCAGTTATTCCTACAGTTGGATAGAAATTAAACTTTGAAATATCCAGAATATCTTTGGCTAACAATGTGGTTCGGGAAATGTTGTTATTTTCTTTGTTAGAGTCAATTTTAAAATTTCCGTTCACTTGAACTAAAGGACCAAACTCAACACTTAAATGATTTTCGATAAGTTTATAACTCAACTGCAGTGATATTTGCGCAGAAGCCAATTTATAATTCACCTCTTCTTTAGCCAAAGTCAAACTATTCGTTGAAACAGAAAAATTGTTTTCGCTAAACTGAATTGCATAAACCATATCCCAGTTATTATAGAAATTTCCCCGCATGCAAAGTCCAGCATTCCAACCCAATTCAGGTTTTGTTTCGAAATTATCAGTGTTAAAGGTAAATTGATTGACTCCAAGACTGATTCCTATCCTGTTTGAATCTCTATATTTAAATTGAGAAAAGGCTGATATTGTACAGAAAACAAAAACTAAACTAAGTGATATTTTTCTCATATAATTGGAATTTACAAAGACAAACCTAAAGTTTTTTTGTAAATTGTGGGATAATTTTTAACTAAAAATAAAAACATTATGAACATTGCTTTAATTATTCTACTCGTATTTGGATTTTTCATTTTATTTTCCTCATTTTTTACAGTCAAACAGCAAACGGCTGTTGTTGTAGAGCGATTTGGAAAATTTTTAAGTATCAGACAATCAGGTTTGCATTTGAAAATTCCATTGATTGACAGAATCGCAGGACGTGTGAATCTAAAAATCCAACAATTAGATGTTATCATTGAAACAAAAACCAAAGACAACGTTTTTGTGAAACTTAAAGTTTCAGTTCAATTTATGGTTATAAAAGAAACCGTTTACGACGCTTTTTATAAACTGGAATATCCGCACGATCAAATTACTTCTTATGTATTTGATGTCGTTCGTGCAGAAGTTCCAAAGCTAAAACTTGATGATGTTTTTGAAAGAAAAGACGATATTGCCATTGCTGTAAAAAGAGAATTGAATGAAGCCATGACGACTTATGGATATACGATTATCAACACATTAGTAACGGATATTGATCCGGATATTCAAGTAAAAAATGCGATGAACAGAATAAATGCGGCTGATAGAGAAAAAACTGTAGCTGAATTTGAAGCGGAAGCCTCCAGAATTAGAATTGTAGCCAAAGCGGAAGCGGAAGCAGAAAGCAAACGATTACAAGGACAAGGAATCGCAAACCAACGAAGAGAAATTGCTAAAGGTTTAGTAGAAAGTGTTGATGTTTTGAACAGAGTTGGTATCAATTCCCAAGAAGCTTCGGCATTGATTGTGGTAACACAACATTATGATACGTTACAAGCTATTGGTGCTGACACAAATTCGAATCTGATCTTATTACCAAACTCTCCACAAGCGGGAAGTGACATGCTTAATAACATGATTGCTTCATTTAGTGCTTCTAATCAGGTAGGTGAATTAATGAAAAAGAGAAGCGAAAGAGGGAATTCTAGAAGGGAAAATAAGGTCGAATTACCGGAAGCTCCTGAAGAAACTCCCGACACAGAAGAATAGATACTTAAAATCATAAAAAAAGAGGCTTAAATGCCTCTTTTTCTTTTTGCAAACCAATTTTTGATAAATGGAATTGCTTTATTTAATATAAAAGGTGCCGCAGTAGAAACGATTGCTCCATAAGGAATAACAGAACTATACGTGCCTATTAAGTCACTTACAATGTTTTGAGGTGAAAAACTTTCCTTAGTTTTTTTTACTCCAAAAATTAATTTTTGATAACTGATTTCCTTTTCAGTCTTTAAAATTTCAAGTTCTCTATCAATTTGAGCGTAAGAAGAATATTTTTTTGTTTCCATGATTTAGTCGTTAAAAAATATTTCAGAAAACTTCTGCAATATTGGTCCTTCAACAATTTTATCTTTTATTAAAAATAAAAGGCTCGTTATTAAAAGATATACTCCTCCTATTATTAAAAAACCCAACGGATAATTATCTAGATATTTACCCATTGCCAATGCTCCTGCTATAGAACAAAAAAATAAAACCATGCTAAAACATAAAAAAATCAATGTGAACTTAAGAATCATGGTCGTCGATTTCATTGCTACTTTGAAACCCCATAATTTGTAATAAGACACATTGCTCTGAATATATCCTTGTATTTGTTCCTGAATATCCTCCGTATTTTCTTTTAATTCTTCAAAAGCCATGTATTTCGTTTTAAAATTTGAAAGATGGGTAATGCAAGATTATTTTTGAAGTTTTGCATTTTGTCTTTTTAAATCCGCTAATTTTTCTTCTAAAAAAGAAATTACTTCTTCGGTTTTATGACTCATATTTGAAACTAAATCTTCATAGGTTTCTTCTAAATCAAATTTAGCCGTTGTTAATTGATCGCTCAACTGTAATGATACAGAATCAAGTTTATTTTGTAAATCATTTTTGACCCCATCAAAACCATCTTTTAATTTTCCTCTGGTTTTTGATCCTTTATCAGGTGCGTACAAAATTCCTATTCCGGCTCCAATTGCTACTCCTGTTAAAATAGCGAATAATGTATTTCCTGTAGTATTTGACATAATTCTTAGTTTTATAAAGTTTGTTTTATAAAGATACGGATTTATTAACAACAACCTTATAACAACTCGTTAAAGTGTAATTTTACCAAGAAAAAAGCAAATAAAAGCGAGCTGTTAAGCGATTTTTTTAAATTTATACTTAGTGCTGTTTATTTAAAAAAATAGCTTGAAAAACGATTTATAAAGGTATTTTTTAATTGGATAAAAGTATTGAAAATTAAATTTTTATAAGAAATTACTATAATAAAAAAGCCCTCTAAAAAGAGGACTTTCGATTGTTAAAACCTATTTAAAAAATAAAGCTTAAATTTTAAGGGCATTTAATAATTGCAAAACTTTTTCGTTTTTTTCGTTTTTTTTCACTTCTGAAAGTTGTATCTGAAAAAGACTAAAATTATTCAAATCATTTTGTAAATTTTCAATTGCCAAAATTCTAACAGCTGCCATTTGACTTTTTAAGGACATCGTATATAATTTTGTCAAAGATTCTTCTTCAATATCTTTTACTTGTACTTTATCGGAATGATGCAAAATCAGATTTGAAAACAACAACGAGTTATTATCATTCTTAATATTTTTGACAATAGTCTGAATAATTAAACTGTAATTATCAATACTTTTTATGTTTTCAACAATGGCGTTAAGAATCAAATTGGCATTGTTTTCATCTTTTTCCTTAACATATTTATTGATTTCTTTTTGAGTATTCATCAATAAATTTTCTTCTTTTTTACCTTTTTCTTCCCAAGCATCTTTCAATCCAACGGTTTTATTAAAGACAATTTTGCCTTCCGTTGAATCTTTGTCCACATTGAAATATCCTAATCGTTGAAACTGAAATTTCTCTCCGGAATGAACTGTTGCTAAACTTGGTTCTACAAATCCTTTTACAATTTGTAATGAATCAGGATTCATGAATTCCAAGAAATTTTTCTCTTTATGACTGTCTGGTGCTTCATCGATAAACAATCTATCATAGAGACGCACTTCTGCTTCCAAAGCATGTTGTATAGAAACCCAATGCAAGGTTCCCGCTACTTTTCGCTGACTGGCTTCGCTCCCACTTCCGCTTCTACTATCTTCATCATAGGTTACATGAATCTCAGTTATCGTTCCAGCAGCGTCTTTTATAACACTTTCTCCTTTAATAATATAAGCGTTTTTAAGACGTACTTCTCTGCCTAAACTCAATCGGAAAAACTTTGCCGGAGCATCTTCAAGAAAATCTTCTCTTTCAATAAATAATTCTTTTGAAAAAGGAACTTTTCTAAATCCTGCGCTTTCATCTTCCTGATTATTTTCGGCTTCCAACCATTCTTCTTTATCTTCCGGATAATTCGTAATCACTAATTTTATTGGATCTAAAACTGCCATAACTCTTGGAGCCGTTTTATTCAAATCTTCGCGCAGGCAAAATTCCAAAAGAGAAAAATCAATTATATTTTCTCGTTTAGCAACACCAATCATATCACAAAACTTACGAATAGAATTCGCTGTATAACCTCTTCTTCTTAATCCTGAAATCGTTGGCATCCTGGGATCATCCCAGCCATTCACTATATTTTCCTGAACTAATTGCAACAGTTTTCGCTTGCTCATTACGGTGTAATTCAAGTTCAAACGCGCAAATTCATATTGATGTGGTCTTACTTTTGAGTCATCATAAATTTGGTCCAAAAACCAATTGTATAATTCTCGATGCATGACAAATTCTAACGTACAAATAGAGTGTGAAATTTGCTCTATATAATCACTTTCACCGTGTGCATAATCATACATTGGATAAATTTTCCAATCGTTTCCAGTTCTATGATGATGGCGGTGCAAAACACGATACATTAATGGATCACGCATCAACATATTCGTAGAAGTCATATCAATTTTAGCACGTAAAACATGACTTCCTTCCAGAAAATCACCATTTTTCATTCCTTCGAATAAAGTAAGATTTTCTTCAACAGAACGGTTTCTGTGAGGACCATCAACTCCTGGTTGTGTTGGCGTTCCTTTTTGTAAAGCCATATCTTCTGACGATTGACTGTCTATATACGCTTTTCCGTTTTTAATCATCGAAATCGCCCATTCATATAATTGCTGAAAATAATCAGAAGAATATAATTCTTCCGTCCAATTAAATCCCAACCATTTCAAATCTTCTTTGATGGCATCTACATATTCCTGCTCTTCTTTGGCAGGATTGGTATCGTCAAAACGCAAGTTTACCGGCGCATTATACTTTAATCCTAAACCAAAATTTAAGCAAATCGATTTAGCATGACCAATGTGCAAATACCCATTTGGCTCCGGCGGAAAACGAAAACGTAATTTATCTTTGGGAAAACCGTTTGATAAACTGTCTTCGATGATTTGTTCTATAAAATGGAGTGATTTTTCTTCAGTTGACATTTTTTTGTTTTATTTTAGCAAAGATAAAAAAAGTTTGAGGTTTAAAGTTTAATGTTTCCACAGAAACCTATGAAAAGTTAGCAATTTCTCTTTACACTTTACACTTTTAAACAAAAAAATAAAATAATGGGAATTATAAAACTTAAAAATATCAGAACTTATTCCTACCACGGTTGCTTAATCGAGGAAGGAAAAATTGGATCAGACTATACCGTGAATTTAGAAGTCAAGACAGATTTGAGAAAATCCAGTTTAACGGATGATTTGAAAGATACAGTTGATTACGTGCTCTTGAATCGTATTGTTGTAGCCGAAATGGCGATTCGTTCGGACTTATTAGAACATGTGGCGCACCGGATCATAACGCGCATATTTGAAGAAATTCCTGAAATTTCCAGAATTATCGTGGCGGTTTCTAAACTTAATCCTCCTATTGGCGGTGATGTTGAAGCAGTTACTATCGAAATGGAAGAATACAGAAGTTGAATAAGAAATGCTTAAAAAGAATAAAAAAATATTTTTTAAAATTTTTAAACTTTAATCTTTTAAACATTAAACTTTTTAAGTACTTTTGCCATCCGTTTAACAATGGCGTCGTGGCCGAGCGGCTAGGCTGGGCTCTGCAAAAGCTCCTACTCCGGTTCGAATCCGGACGATGCCTCTAAAAGAGATACAGAAATGTGTCTCTTTTTTTATTTCAATTTTTAAGAAAAATTAAGTAAAGTATGGTTCGAATCCAGACGATATTCAAAAATCTTAAAGCAATTTGGAAGTTTTTTTATCTAATTTTTAAGAAAAATTAAGTAAAGATATGGTTCGAATCCGGACGATTCCTCTAAAAGAGATACAGAAATGTTTCTCTTTTTTTGTTTCAATTTTTAAGAAAAATTAAGTAAAGTATGGTTTGAATCCAGACGATATTCAAAAATCTTAAAGCAATTTGGAAGTTTTTTTATCTAATTTTTAAGAAAAATTAAGTAAAGATATGGTTCGAATCCGGACAATGCCTCTAAAAGAGATACAGAAATGTGTCTCTTTTTTTTGTTTCAATTTTTATGAAAAATATTTTAATTATTAAGTAATTAGGTTTTAGTAAGTCTATAAAACATAAATGACTTAAATGTTTAAAATCTCATACATTTGACTAATAGAGCTTTCGACTAGATTGCCATAAAGTCATAATAGTTTAAATAATAAAAAGCCTTAATCCTAATTTATTTAGAGTCAAGGCTTTTTACTGTTTTATGAAAATTATAATCTATCTAATTATCAATTTTATCGAATGCATCTTTTACCATTGCTTTTTCTTCCGGAAACCACCCTTGAGTAATTAAAACCATTCCAAAAACCATCATTACAATACTGATTCCTTTTTTAATTTTAAGAATATTTACAGGAGTAAGTTTTGTTTTTAATTGTTTTGCCAAAAGTATTTTGATACAATCTACAACCAAATAAGTTCCAATAACTGCAATAAAAAAAGTAATCATTCTGGGTGTTTGCATTTCTAATTTTGGCCCAACAGAAATAATGATTGCCAGCCAAAAACCAAGAACACCAATATTGATAATGTTTAACAGAAAACCTTTTATAAAAAGGCTTATGTAGTTTTTTTTGACAATTTCCTTGTCAATAATATCTGTATTTATCTTTTCCTCCTTTTTTAATTGTAGGAAGGAAATTATACCATAAACTAACATCAATACACCTCCAAAAATGAAAAGGGCCGGCTGATCTTTTAAACTTTGAATTAACCGATAACTTCCTAAATAAGCAATTCCAATGAAAACAATATCTCCTAAAATGACTCCTAAATCAAATACTAAAGCCGCTCTAAATCCTTTTATAATACTTGTTTCCAGTAAAATAAAAAAAACAGGACCAATCATAAAACTTAAGAAAATTCCCCATGGAATACCAGCTACAATATCGTTTACCATTAAAAATTAAAATTTATTACCGCCAAAATATACACTATAATACTAATTTTTTTCAATTATCGTTCCGCCAATGAAAACTTTTGTGTTAATGTGTTTTGGTTTACCGTAGATAAAAATAGAGCCTCCAGCTCTTACTTTTGCATCAACTAATGTAGACGCATGGATTTCTGATTTTCCTCCTGCAGCAACACTTATTGTGGTTTGTGAAGTCTCTAAATCCTTTGCGTTTAGAATTCCACCAGAAGTTATTACAACATCTTGATTTTTCGCTTTCCCGGATAAAGTAACTATTCCACCAGCATTTGCTTTCACACTTACTTTATCAACATCTATGTCTAAGTTTATTTCTCCACCTGATTTTGCATTCAAATCTAAGCTTGTTTGTTTAAAATCTTTTTCACTTGAAACATAACTTCCCTCACTCACAGCGATACTTTCCAGGTTTTTAAAATATAATTTAACCATAATATCTTCACCGGATAATAATTGTGGAAAAGGCATTCTGATTTTCAATTCTCCGTTTTTATTTACCGTTTCCACTTCGTCAGCGCGAGCTCCTGTTACGACAATTTTGTTCTCTGAAGATTCAATTAATTTGACATTGATTTTATCAAAAACTTTAACTTCATCAAAATCTCCTAAGTTTCTGGTTGCTTGAGCATTTGTTAATTGACTCAAAAATACAAAAGCAATAATCATTAATTTTTTCATTTTTTTTATTTTAGAGGTTCTCCAATTCTTCTTAAAAAATTAAAATCCAGTTGTTTTTTAACTAAATCGGCATTTTTTACTTTAACGTAAATTTCATCTCCTAATTGTAATAATTTACCAGAAGTTGCGCCGGTTAGTGCATATTGTTTTTCGTCAAAGGTGTAATAATCGTCTTTTATATCCCGAATTCTACACATTCCTTCACATTTATTTTCTATAATTTCAACATAAATTCCCCATTCTGTCACACCTGAAATTACTCCTAAAAATTCCTGATCCTGATGATCTTGCATATATTTTACCTGCATGTATTTAATAGAATCACGTTCGGCATTGGTTGCCAAACCTTCCATTGTGGACGAATGAACACATTTTGTTTCATACGTTTCTTCATCTACAGATTTTCCGCCGTCTAGATAATGTTGCAACAATCTATGCACCATTACATCCGGATAACGACGAATTGGTGAAGTAAAATGCGAATAATAATCAAAAGCTAAACCGTAATGTCCTATGTTATCCGTCGAATATTTGGCTTTACTCATACTTCTAATCGCAAGCGTATCAATTAAATTTTGTTCTTTTTTACCATTCACTTCTTCCATCAACGCATTCAATGATTTTGAAATATCGCCTTTGTTACGGAAATCAATTTTGTAACCAAACTTAGCAATCACCGTTTGCATGGCAATTAATTTATCTTCATTTGGTTCATCGTGAATTCTGTAAATAAAAGTTTTCTTTTGTTTTCCAATGTATTCCGCTACTTTTCTATTGGCCAAAAGCATGAATTCTTCAATCAGATGATTGGCATCTTTTGAAACTTTAAAATAAACCCCTTGAGGTTCTCCGGCTTCATCTAAATTGAATTTGACTTCAACTTTATCAAAAGATATCGCTCCTTCAGCCATTCTTCTTTTTCTAAAAATTTTAGCTAATTCATCCATTTTTAGCGTCGCAGCAACAATTTCTGAAGAAACTTGATACGAACTTCCCGTAATCGAAATTTCTTCAGGAATTACATCGTCTTTGGTTTCTATGATGTATTGCGCTTCTTCGTAAGCAAAACGTTGATCGGAGTAAATTACCGTTCGACCAAACCATTGATTCACTACTTGCGTTGTTTCTGTTATTTCGAAAATAGCAGAGAAAGTATATTTTTCTTCATTTGGGCGTAAAGAACACGCAAAATTTGATAATACTTCCGGTAACATTGGTACCACTCTATCTACTAAATAAACCGAAGTCGCTCTTTGATACGCTTCATCGTCCAGGATTGTTCCTTCTTTAAGATAATATGAAACATCGGCAATGTGTATACCAATTTCATAATTACCGTTTTCTAATTTTTTGAAGGAAAGTGCATCATCAAAATCCTTCGCATCTTTTGGATCAATCGTAAAAGTCAACGTATCTCTCATGTCACGACGTTTGGCAATTTCATCATCTTCAATCGAAGTATCAATTTTTTGTGCAAACGTTTCTACTTCAATAGGAAACTCAGATGGTAATCCGTATTCAGCAAGAATAGCGTGGATTTCCGTATCGTGTTCTCCTGGTTTACCTAAAACTTTTATTACAGAACCAAAAGGACTATCGGCTCTGGCTGGCCAATCTTCGATGTGAACCAAAACTACATCGCCTTGCTCCGCCTCGCCTATTTTATCCTTTGGAATAAAAATATCGGTATACATTTTTGGATTTGCAGTAGAAACAAAAGCAAAATTAGCTTGAATGTCAATAACACCAACAAAGTCGGTTTTGTTTCTTTCAATTACTTCAATTACTTCACCTTCCGGTCTTTTCCCTTTTCTGCGATTGTAAACATACACTTTGACGATATCTTTGTCTAAAGCGTGGTTCAAGTTATTGGTGGGGATAAAGACATCTTCTTCCATTTCAGGACAAACAAAATAAGCTGTTTTTCGTCCGGTCATGTCAATCTTACCTTCGTAATACTCTTTACTCTCAGCTTTCACTAAGTATTTGCCCGGTTCTGATTCTATAATTTTATTTTGCGAAGCCAAAATCTTCAAATCTTTGATAATTTGATTTCTGCTTTCGGTATCATCGAGCTCCAGCTTTGCACCTATTTGTTTATAATTGAACGCTTTATTAGCACTTTGCGATAATATTTTTATAATTTTTTCAGAGAAATCTTTCTCTTTTTTTATCGGCTTTCTTAATCTTTTACTCATAAATCTGTTCTTAAAAGTCTAAAATTACAAAATACTAAATTGTTATCGGTAAAGAGTTCACAGTTTTAAAGAAAATATAACTTTACAGAATAGTTGTACCTTTATAAAAAGTATCAAAAATGGAAGAATTTCAAACCATTGCAATTTTTAATTATTCGCATGAAATTGTAGTTATAAAGCATTTGCTGGAGCAGGAAGATATTCACTATTTTTTTGAAAATGAAACATTGGTTTCCATTGATCCGTTTGGAAGTTTCGCATACGGTGGAATCAAACTCAAAATTCATTTCAATGATTTTGAAAAAGTTCAGGAATTATTAGACAATCTGAACAACAATTTGAAAATCGTTTAGATTTGAAATCAATTTTTAAGTTTTAATTTTTTGAAAGTTGTCAACATATATTAATATAATAAAAAAGAAAAATTAAATTTAAATTATTTTTTGGTTGTTATTATAGCGTGTTAATAGTAGCAATAAATTTATTTTAAAAAGCTTTGAAACCAAGTTTAAAGATTTTATTGAGAGTTATCAACATACTTATTTTGCGATAAAGTATTAGTTTTAAAGTATTTTTATATTTTAATTAACAATCGTTGATAACATAAAAACTATTGCTTTTGTAAATAACTCGTGCTGCGGTTTTTTGTTGATAACCTACTTTTTAATATTGATAACTATTCTAAAAATTCTCCGAACTAAATTAGGATTTAAAAACTAGGTTTTGGATTACATATTTTTTCGATACAATTAAAAAATAGTTCTTATTTTCTATCCAAAGTTATGAACAGTTTGTGTTAATTTAAAGTTAACTGAATATCAAGCAATTGCGTTTTGCTATTAACAATACAAATTTTTAACATTTTAAATATATAACTTTCATTGATTTACAGCTATTTATACATTTAAAAGAATTGTTGATAACCTTTAATTTAATAGAAATCTGATAGTTACAGAACCTTTTGTTGAATTCATTTTTAAAGGTACGCTTCAATTAAAATAGTCGAATGAAGAAGTTATATTTAAATTCATCAGAATAGATTACTTTAATTAAATTTGCAGAACACAACTTAATACATAAAACATGAAAATCTCGATAGGAAATGATCACGCAGGCCCGGATTACAAAAAAGCAATTGTCGAAATGCTGAAAGCAAAAGGACACGAAGTAACTAATTACGGAACAGATTCCGCAGAAAGTGTAGATTATCCTGATTTTGGTCGCCCGGTTGCAACGGATATTAGTGAGGGAAAAGCTGATTTTGGAATTGTTATTTGCGGAAGTGGAAACGGAATTTCTATGACAGTGAATAAACAGTCTAAAGTTCGCGCTGCTTTATGTTGGATAAAAGAAATTGCAGTTTTGGCGCGTCAACATAATGATGCGAATATTATTAGTATTCCCGCACGTTTTACTTCAATTCCACAGGCAGTAGAAATGGTAGAAGCGTTCTTAAATACAGAATTTGAAGGTGGAAGACATCAAACAAGAGTGGATAAAATTTCTTATTAGACTCTTTTTATTGACTGAATTTACATTAATTCAGTCAGTGGACTGACTGAATTACTATTTTTTGATTGTAGTTGATTTAGGTTTTTAAATCAAATAGAATGGAAGATTATTTAAAAAGAGCATTATTTCAAGATTTTGGTAAAAAAGTACTTCCTAACAAAGTATTGATTTTATTAAGCGCTCGTCGTGGTGGAAAAACTAAACTAATAAAAAATTACCTTCAAACTATTCCTGATGAAAGTTATTTGCAACTGAACGGA
This sequence comes from Flavobacterium xueshanense, assembly GCF_900112975.1. GTDB lineage: Bacteria > Bacteroidota > Bacteroidia > Flavobacteriales > Flavobacteriaceae > Flavobacterium > Flavobacterium xueshanense. The sequence continues at coordinate 293,308 of NZ_FONQ01000002.1, forward strand.
GAAGATATCATTGCCGCTAATTTACTCAAAGAACGTTCCGTAGCAAATTACAAGGATTATACTCAATATTGATTTGCTGGTTATAGACGAAGCCCAAACGATTCCTGATATTGGATTTAAACAACAATCTTGGCGAACCATTGTTAGGAAGAAAAAATACGATGTATCTTTTTCCAATAGCACAAATGGAATATTCGCAATACGAAAATTACAAACAAACTACAGAAAAAATAGAGGAAAGATTACTCTGTGGAAGTTACCCTGAACTGATTCAATATCCAGACTGGCAAGACAAAAAAGAGTATTTATATGAAATCATTAATTCGTATTTACTGAAAGATATTTTAGTATTTGAAAGAATAAAACATACCGATAAAATATATGATTTGCTGCGTTTATAAGCCTATCAATTAGGAAAAGAAGTGTCGCTACATGAATTAGCAAATCAATTGCAAATGTCAAAAAATACAGTGTCTATTTATTTAGATTTGCTTTCTAAGGTGTTTATTATCTTTAAAGTAGAAGGATTTAGAAGAAATCTCCGAAAAGAAATTGTAAAATCCAGCCGTTGCTATTTTTATGATATTGGGATTAGAAACGGCATCATTAATAATTTTAATCGTTTGGATTCCAGAACAGATGTAGGCGATTTATTGGAAAATTACTTAGCTGTAGAACGCGTTAAAAAGCAAAAATACCTAAAAATAAAAACCAATAATTATTTCTGGCGCACTTATGATCAGCAAGAACTAGATTGGCTTGAAGAAAAAGGAGAAGAACTGGCGGGATTTAAGTTTAAGTGCAGTGAAACCAAAAAAGTTAAAATTCCTGCCGCTTTCGCCAAAGCTTATCCAGATGCTACTTTTGAAGTAATTAACAAGCGTAATTATTTAGATTTTATAACGTAGAAATACACAATAAAAACTTGGAGCAAACCAATTAAAAAAAACTTCCATAAAAAAGACATTTTTGAGGTTTTATGTCGGAAAACAAGCATCGCTAATCCAGAACCAATTGTTCCGCCAAAAACACTTGTAAACAATAAATTGCGTTCAGAAATGCGCCATTTTTGCTGTATGGCCAGCCGTTTGTCAACTCCTACTATTGAAAAAGCAACCAAGTTCATAAGCGGAAAGTACCAGAATAAAAAAGACATAAATAAGGATTTTTGACTCAAAGATACTATTTTAGCAACATGATTTTATAATCTTAAATTTAAAATGACCAACATACAATTCATATCAAAAGTCGTTGCCACTGCAGCGATAAACATTCAAAAAACAGTACAATTATTACAGGAAGATTGTACGATTCCGTTTATTTCCAGATATCGAAAAGATACAACAGGAAATCTGGATGAAGTACAAATAGAACAAATTGCAAAGCTTCAAAAAGAATACGAAGTGATTGTAAAACGCAAAGAAGCGATTTTAAAATCGATTCAGGAACAAAATGCGCTAAGTCCAGAATTAGAGAAAAAAATCCAACAGAGCTTCGGTTTACAGGAATTGGAAGATTTTTATCTGCCATTCAAAAAAAAGAAAAAAACAAAAGCCGATCTTGCGCGAGAAAACGGATTGGAACCGCTGGCCAAAATCATCATGGCGCAAAATAATAACGATGTCGATTTTATATCCACACAGTATTTGAATGAAAAGGTCATCAACGAAATAGCGGCATTACAAGGAGCAAGAGACATTATTGCCGAATGGATTAATGAAAATATTTATGTTCGAAAACAACTCCGACGATTGTATGAACGCAAAGCCATTATCACCACCAAAGTTGTAAAAACAAAAAAAGACGACGAAGCAGCACAGAAATTCAATCAGTATTTCGACTGGTCAGAACCGCTTAGTAAAGCACCTTCGCATCGATTATTAGCCATGCTTCGTGCCGAAAATGAAGGATTTATCAAGTTTAAAGTTGAAGTAGATATTGATGAAGCGTATGATATTACTGACACGTTAATTTTAAAAGGTCAAAATAAAACTACGCCACACATTCAACTAGCTATTGAAGACAGTTACAAACGATTGCTGAATCCAGCAATTTCAAATGAAGCTTTACAAGAAGCTAAAGCTAAGGCTGACGCCAATTCCATTCAGGTTTTTGCGAACAATCTGGGGCAATTATTACTAGCACCGCCTTTGGGAGAAAAACGAATTCTGGCGATTGATCCTGGTTTTAGAAGCGGATGTAAAATTGTTTGTTTGGACGAAAAAGGAGATTTGTTATACAATGAAACCATTTATCCGCACGCACCTCAAAAAGAGGAAGCGATGGCGATGAAAAAAATCCGTTCGATGGTGAATTCCTATAAAATTGATGCCATTTCTATAGGAAACGGAACCGCTTCACGTGAAACCGAATTCTTGATCAAGAAAATAGCTTTTGATAAACCGGTCCAAGTTTTTATCGTTTCAGAAGCGGGTGCATCGGTATATTCTGCCTCCAAAATTGCCAGAGATGAATTTCCGAATTATGATGTCACGGTTCGTGGCTCGATTTCTATCGGGCGACGATTAAGTGATCCATTGGCTGAATTGGTGAAAATTGACCCGAAAGCCATTGGCGTAGGCCAATACCAACATGATGTTGACCAAAACAAGTTGAAAGAAGAATTAGATAATACGGTGATTCGTTGCGTGAATTCAGTTGGGATAAACATCAACACGGCGAGCAAGCATTTATTGAGTTACGTGAGTGGAATAGGAGAGAAGCTGGCCGAAAACATTGTTCAATATCGTTCTGAAAATGGTCCTTTTACAGATCGAAAACAACTTAAAAAAGTGCCGCGTTTGGGTGAAAAAGCGTACCAACAAGGCGTTGCTTTTATCCGAATTTCGAACGCAAAAAATCCGTTGGATAATTCGGCTGTTCATCCGGAAGCATATGGAATTGTGGAGAAAATGGCAAAAGATTTGAAATTGACGGTACATGATTTGATTGCCAATAAGGAAAAAACAGGCTTAATAAAACCAGAAAATTACATTACTCCAGAAATAGGTTTATTGGGATTGAAAGACGTTATCAAAGAACTCGAAAAACCGGGATTAGATCCAAGAAAATCAGCCAAAGTTTTTGAATTTGACCCGAATGTAAAAACGATAAAAGATATAAAAACAGGAATGGTTTTACCGGGAATTGTGAATAACATTACTAATTTTGGTTGTTTTGTAGATATTGGAGTCAAAGAAAGCGGATTGGTTCACATTTCCCAACTCAAAGCGGGTTTTGTCAGCGATGTGAATGAAGTGGTTAAATTACACCAGCATGTTCAGGTCAAAGTCACCGAAGTAGATGAAGACAGAAAGAGAATTCAATTGAGTATGGTTATTTAAACCATAAAAAAAAGCTTTTCAAATTATGAAAAGCCTTTTTTTATTTTGTTTCTTCTTCTTTTTTATCAGCTGGCTGACCATCTTTGGCTGCGTTTTTGAACTCTTTGATTCCACTTCCCAAGCCTTTCATAAGTTCTGGGATTTTTTTACCACCAAAAAGTAATAAAACAATCGCTAATATAACAAGGATTTCTGTAACACCTATACTACTCATAATACGATAATTTATGCCGAAGCGAATTTGTAATAAATCTAAAAGCAAAGGTAGATAGAAATAGTTTACGGAAATTCAATTTACCTCATTTATTTGGTTTCAAAAGCGTTAAAAATTTACTAAAAATTAATTAAGGTTTGCTATGCGGTATAAATACAAGTAAACACAAGCAAGGACAAAAATTGTTATATTTGTTTATTAATCAAATTATATGTCCAAGAAAAGACAAAAGCGACGCAAAATCAAGGAAAATTTATTTAATAAAAGACGTTTAATCATACTAAACGAAGATACTTTTGAAGAGACATTTTCATTGAAACTTACCTTAATGAACGTTTTTGTGGTAGCGACTTTGGGCGCAATAATTATCACATTTGTCACTACTTTAATTATTGCTTTTACTCCTTTACGGGAATTAATACCAGGATATTCCTCGTCAAAATTAAAGCGAGACGCAACGGAATTAGCCTTGAAATCAGATTCGTTGTCCAAGGCTTTAAAAAGAAATGAAGCCTACATCAAATCCATCCAGAAAGTATTGACGGGAGAGTTAGAATACGCTAAATTTAATAAAGATTCCATACTGGAAGCAGCAGATGAAATTACTATACCTGTTGATTTATCGCCATCAAAACAAGAACTGGAACTGCGGGAACAAGTAGCGAAAGAAGATAAAAATTCTCTTTCAAGCTCCTTGAAAACCAGGAGTGGAAATCCGAAATAAAAAGTATCTTTCAATTTTAAAAGAACAAAACAAAAATGTCAATAAAATCATTTGCAGCAAAATTATTTGCAAAAAAAATATACAAGGAAACACAACTTTGGTCCAACAATCCAATTGCAACTCAAAGAAAAGTGTTGTTGCAATTAATCCAAGATGCCAAACAAACACAATTTGGGATTGACCATCATTTTGACCAAATAAAAAACGAGATGGATTTTGCTAAACAAGTTCCGGTTCGCGATTATGAGGAGCTGAAACCATACGTGGATAAGGTGGTAAAAGGCGAGAAAAATATCCTTTGGAAAGGAAAACCACTTTATTTTGCCAAGACTTCCGGAACGACTTCCGGGGCCAAATATATTCCGTTAACTAAGGAATCCATGCCGTATCATATTGAGGCGGCCCGAAATGCGATCTTGCATTATATTCACGAAACCGGAAATGCAGATTTTGTTGACGGTAAAATGATTTTCTTGCAAGGGAGTCCAATATTAGAAGAAAAAAACGGAATTAAATTAGGAAGATTGTCTGGAATTGTGGCGCATTTTGTTCCAAAATACCTTCAAAAAAACAGAATGCCTTCTTGGGAAACCAATTGTATCGAAGATTGGGAAACCAAAGTGAATGCAATTGTCGAGGAAACAATCAACGAGAACATGGCTGTGATTTCCGGAATTCCTTCCTGGGTGCAAATGTATTTTGAGAAATTGCATCAAAAAGGAGGGAAGCCTGTTGGGGAAATCTTCAAAAACTTCAATTTGTTTATTTACGGCGGTGTGAATTATGAACCTTACCGCGCTAAATTTGAAAATTTGATAGGGCGAAAAGTAGACAGTATTGAGTTATTTCCGGCTTCGGAAGGATTTTTCGCGTATCAGGATTCGCAAAAGGAAAAGGGAATGTTACTGCTTTTGAACTCGGGAATTTTTTATGAATTTATAAAAAGCGACGAATTTTATACGAATCCAGAAGGTTCGGGACCAAGACGTTATACCATTGGCGAAGTAGAATTGAGCATAAACTATGTTTTGATTATTTCTACTAATGCGGGACTTTGGGGCTATAATATTGGAGATACCGTTCAATTTACCAGTTTAAAGCCATACCGAGTTATCGTTTCGGGAAGAATCAAACATTATATTTCTGCTTTTGGCGAACATGTAATTGGGAAAGAAGTAGAAAGCGCGCTGCAGGAAGCAATTATTGGAACTAACATTCGAATCAATGAATTTACGGTCGCACCTCAAATCACTCCAGCAGCAGGATTACCGTATCATGAATGGTTTATTGAGTTTGAAAATGAACCGGAAGACAGCGCATCGTTTGCGGAAGCTTTAGACAACGCGATGCGAAAACAGAACATGTATTATGATGATTTGATTGTGGGTAAAGTGCTCCAAAAAGTGATGGTCACCAAAGTTGCTAAAAATGGTTTTCAAGACTACATGAAATCGATAGGGAAGCTGGGTGGTCAAAATAAAATCCCAAGGCTTTCAAATGATAGAAATATTGTGGATAAATTAGAAAATTTATAAATTAGAAAATGAAAAAATTTGCACTGTTGTTATTGTTATTGAGTACTTGTATCTATTCACAAATTAAAGGCATTGTTCTAAATGAAAGTAATAAACCAATTCCCTATGTTAATATTTGGGTTGAAAACGAAAATTCAGGAACGACATCTGAGGAAAATGGTTCATTTTCTATTAATGTAGTTGATCAAAATAAGGTTTTGATTTTCTCCGCTTTGGGTTTTGAAACCAAGAAAGTTAAAGTTGCGGGTGCAGAAAAAGTGGTTTTGAAAGAAATAACATTTGAATTGAATGAGGTGGTAATTAATAAGAATAAAAAAGAATTAACAAGGCTTATTGGGGATTCAAAAAGCACGAGTGCTATTCATATCTCAAGAAGAGCGCCATGGATTTATGCCAAGTTATTTAAATATGAAATTGATTATATAAAAACTCCTTTTATAAAAGAAGTAATAATTTACACCTATAGTAAAATAAAAAAAGCTAGTTTTAAATTACGAATTTATAAAGTTAAAGAAGATGGATTTCCAGGAGAAGATTTCATTAGGGAAGATATAGTTGTATTTGTAAAAAAAGGTACGATAAAAAACACTGTAGAATTATCAAAATATAATCTGAATATTCCGAAAGAAGGAATATTTGTTGCGTTTGAATGGATGTTGATTGAAAATAATAAGATCGAATTCATATATAAGAATCGAGAATTAAAAAAAACATACAAAGATTTTGATTATGCTCCATCCTTGGTGTTTAATTATAAAGATAGAGATTTAACATTTACTTATTCTAATGGGAGATGGAATAAAAGGCCAAAAATAGATTTTGAATTAAACAAAAGTGTCAGAGGTGCTGTTATTGAGCCTGCAATCAATATGACATTAATAAACTAAAAGTTAAAAACTTACATTTGCAGGTTAAAAAAGTAAAAAAGTATGAAAGAAACAAAAAATATATCACGTTCCAGATCGCAAGAATCATCGGCTGCCATTGAAAAAATGTATATCACGATGCGCCATCTTTTCAACAGAGGATTTTACAAACCAATGGGAATTTCAGGTGATACGTTGCGTGAAGCATTATTAGCATTACGACCAGAAATTTATGGGAATATTGCCGAAGAAAAAGTAGAATTGAACGGACTTTTATATGTAATTGAACGTCTGCCGGTAGGAATTGAAGAATGTAGATTTATCAATTTAACTTCGGAAGAAGGGTATTCAAAATCTCATTTTCAGGCGATTGTACCGCCAAAAAGACGCCGTAATTGTTACCGAATTGATGAGGAACAAATGAACGTGGAGATTACCCGCGGACGATCAGATATTTATGACATTCTGACGCATTTGACCTTTATTTTCATCGAATCACACAAAATTAGAAACAGGGTTTTGCTGGATGATGCCGGTGAGGTTTCCCGCGACTGGTTCAAACTGGAACAAGCGGTTTCCCAAAAGAAGAAACTAACTCTTGTTGAAAAAGAAAAAGCCATTTCACATGCCGCTAATATTCTTGGGAGAACATTTGAGGAAGTATTGGATATTTATGATGCTTTTGGTTCAGCTGCTGCGCCAGATCGCTTTTTGCATGTCATTTTTTGGTTGGGGAAACTCGCCATTGAAGAAATTGTAGATGATAATAAAAGAACGATTACCTTTAGTCCTATTTTAAGAGAGCGATTGGGACACCATATTCACGGGGAAATTTGGGCCACTAACATCAAGGAGGTTTTGAAAGAAAACCAACTTTTAGACCGTCCGATTCACGTGATCAGTGCGAACATGCACAGTGTGATGAACTCTATTTTTGCAACTAAAGTTTTAAAAACCAAGTTCAAGGACAAGCCTGATTTCTTTATTTATGAGGAACTGAGTAAGTCCGGCGCGAATGCTGTCCGGAACCAAGTCGAAGAAGCAGCCTTGAAATTTGGAATGATTTCGTTGCCGGACACATCTGGAACGAATATCGATGTTCAGATTTTTGATACTGCCAAAATTGACTGGGCAAAAACATCTTTTCCTAAGGCAAATACAGGAGATAAAAAACCAGTGTTAATCGTTATGGATTATGCATTTGGGGAACAGGCTTATGAAACGATTGATGAGTTGTTGAAACCATTTAAAAAAGACATCTTACTGAATGTGGAATCAGTTTCTATCATGGGGAAAGCTGGAATTCTGGAAGGTGGAAAAGGGGATATTATGATTCCGAATGCGCACATCAATGAAGGAACAGCGGATAATTATTTTTTCAAAAATGAATTAACTGCTGATATGTTTGAAGGAAATGATATTGCTGTTTTTGCAGGTCCAATGGTTACTGTTTTAGGAACTTCTTTACAAAACAGAGATTTATTGAAGTTTTTCCATGAATCGACTTGGGGAATTATCGGACTGGAAATGGAAGGTTCATATTACCAAAAAGCGATACAATCTGCTTCAAAAATCAGAAAGAGTGTTCCTCACGATGTTAAAGTTAGATATGCTTATTATGCCTCTGATAATCCACTGGAAACAGGAAGCACATTGGCTTCAGGCGGACTGGGGACTACGGGTGTAAAACCAACGTATTTGATTACGATTAAGATATTGGAACAAATTTTCAACGTAAAATAAAAAATATAAATGAGTACAAACGTGCCCAATAATCAAGACGATCAGGAAATTGATTTGATGCAAATTTCTAGAAAAATTGGCAATATATTTCAGGATTTTAATACATTCTTGTTCAGATGCATTCGGTTTTTTGTAAAAAATGCAGTAGTGATTTTGATTTTGTTCGTGCTTGGTTTTGGAGTAGGGATGTTTTTAGATTCAACTAAGAAGACCTACAATCATGAAATTATTGTAACTCCAAATTTTGGAAGCACGGATTATTTGTATTCAAAAATTGATTTGTTAACTGCTAAAATCAACGAAAGAGATACCGCTTTTTTAAAATCAATAGGTATTCAGGAACCAACTAAAATAACAAAAATTACAATTGAACCAATAGTTGATGTTTATGGTTTCATCAATAACAGCGAACAAAATTTTGAGTTACTAAAATTGATGTCAGAAGATGGGGATTTAAAATCGATTGTAAAAGAAACGACTACGAGTAAGAATTACGCTTTTCATACCATTACGTTATTAACAAAGGGTATAACCGAAAGTAAAAAAGGAATACAACCCCTGCTAAACTATTTGAATACCAGCGATTATTACAATAGAATTCAGAAAGTTTCAGTTAAAAACATTCAACAAAAAATAAAGACAAACGATGCCATTGTTTCTCAAATAGATGGAATATTGAATGAGTTTTCGAATTCCGCTTCCGGAAACCATCAAAAGAGTGATAAATTGGTATATTACAATGAAAACACACAATTAAATGACGTTATCAAAACTAAAGAATCATTAATTAAAGAGATAGGAAATCTAAAAGTGGCTCTGTTATCTTCAGATAAAATCATCAAAGACAACAGCACAACTATAAATAAAGAAAATACAACCTCTATCAATGGTAAATTAAAATTAATTTTGCCACTTGTATTTATTCTTATTTTTATTTTCATACGTTTTTTTATTGCTTTTTATAAAAAACAATCATTAAAAGCACAACAAATAAAAGCTTAATTTTTAGAGATAAATTTAATTCTCAACCAGAGGATTCTCAATTTTTTACTATTCATAAGAATGCTACAAAATGCATTATATTGCAATTAAAATTGAAAGGATTTGTGTCATGATTACTAAAAAAGTTTTCGAAATGCATGTATTTGTTATTATTTAAATTAAATCATGAATTTTATACCGACTCAAATCAACGGATGTCACAGTTTAGAATCGGAATTTATTAAAAATAAAAGGGGCTATTTTATGATAAGTTTCAAAGAGAATGCCTTAAAAAAAGAAGTGCATCAGGATGTTCATTTTGTTCAAAATTATCAATGTTTTTCAACAACAGGAGTGCTTCGCGGAGTGCATTGTCAAACGGAAATTCATGCACAGGCGAACGAATTAATTTCCGATAAACATTTCGTATTATTGACTTTAGAAAACGAAAAAAAAATATGGTAGTTCTTGTAACGGGTGCGAATGGACAATTGGGACAATCATTGCAATTTATCGTTGCGGGTTATCCTGAAATTGACTTTGTTTTTTGTGATTCTAAAACCTTAGATATTACTAAAAAGGAATCGATTGAGCTAGTTTTCACAAAAGTAAAACCTGATTTTTGTATTAATACGGCTGCTTACACAGCAGTTGATAAAGCAGAAAGTGAACCTGAAAAAGCATTTGAAATTAATGTCATTGGGGCACAAAATTTGGCAGAAGTTTGTCGGGATTTCAAAACAAAGTTAATTCATGTTTCTACTGATTTTGTTTTTGATGGTACCAAAAACAGACCTTACACAGAGGATGATAGTACCAATCCTCAAAGTATATACGGCCAAACTAAATTAGATGGTGAAAAAATTATTCAAAAAACGATAAAAGAATGTTTTATCATAAGAACTTCTTGGATTTTCTCTTTATTTGGGAATAATTTCATGAAAACCATGTTGCGATTGGGAGCTGAAAGAGACAGTTTATCCGTTGTTGATGATCAGATAGGAACACCAACAAATGCAGTTGATTTAGCCCATGCTTTGGTACAAATTATTTTACAGACTTCTGAAAATCCGGAAATCAATAGGTACGGAATTTACAATTTCAGTAATGAAGGACATTGTAGCTGGTATGATTTTGCTCAAAAAATACTCGAAATAAATAGTATAAACATCCATGTAAAACCAATTCCATCTTCAAGTTATCCAACTCCGGCTGAAAGGCCTAAATACAGTGTTTTAAATAAAAGCAAGATCAAAAGGGCTTTTGATATTGAAATTAGAGCATGGGACGAAACAATTTAGTTTAGGTAAATACAACTAATTTGCAAGTAAATGTTTAGAAAAATATACCTGTCATTAAATAACGAAATCGCCAAGAACTTTTTTTATTTTAGTGTAATAAAGTTTGCTAACATACTGTCAAAATATATTTTATTAGGCTATTTGATAAGGACTTTGGGCGAGGAAGGATACGGAGTTCTTACTTGGGTTGATTCATTTGTTCAATATTTTCTGATATTGGTTAATTTTGGATTTGATATGTATGCGGCTAAATACATTGTTGAAAACAAACAAAATAAAACTAAAATCGATGAAATTATTTCTGCAATTATAACTGTAAAAACAGGATTATTTGTTTTTGGTTTTGTTCTTTTGGGGTTGTTTTCTTTTAACAATGAAATAGCCAAACATATCGATTTGATATTTTTTATGTTGTTTATGGGAATTGGAGAAATATTGTTTCCAATTTGGTATTTTCAAGGAATTGAAAAAATGAAGCCCATTGCTATTGTAAGTGTGGTTTCCAGAACATTATTGGTTTTTCTTACGATACTATTTGTAAAAAATTCAAGTCACATCGCAGTATATATTTTTATTTTAGTTCTTTCTAACATTGTTTGGGGAGGTTTAGGGTTTTATTTTCTAAAAAAGAAATCTGATTTTAAATTTATACTTGTTCCCTTAGAAACCATTAAGCATTATCTAAAAGAGGGATATTTGTTTTTTTTAGGAAGATTTTCGACACTTTTTTTAAATTTTGGAACCATTTTTCTAATTGGTTATTTCTGTTCAAAAAACTTAGTTTCTGGTTTTGATATTGCTTCTAAAATAATTTTTGCTTTCATATTTCCATTTGAAGTCATTCAACAAGCAGTTTTTCCTTTAATTGTAAGGACTAAAAACAAATTATTTTTGCAACGATTGGTGCTTTTTACCATTTGTAGTGCTTTGTTTTTTTCTGGAAGTATTTATTATTTTTCCGAAGAAATGATGACTTTTTTTGGAGGAAATCAAATGACAAAATATGCTTATTTACTAGAATCATTGGTGGTATTAATTCCGGTGATAAGTTGTTCTATAATTATAGGAAGCTGTTCTTTAGTTGCTTTTGGTGCGTTAAAACAATATAATTATGCGCTTGTTTTTTCATGTTTGATTTATTTTTTTACAGTGTTACTTTTGTATGTAATGAATCAAATGAGTTTTATTAATTTGTTGCTGCTTCGCATTAGTGTTGATGTAATTATGGTTATGCTTATTTTTTATTTTGCTGTAAAAAAGAAAACATTGTTGTAATTTGATACAAAAAACAGTGACCAGAAAACTATTTTAAATCGATATGATTATAGTCTAATTTGACAATGAAAATTAAAAATTGCAACTATATTTGTATAAAAGTTAAATTAAAAAAGATTAAAAAATGAAAAATTATTTTTATTTGATATTTGTATTAGCGCTATTTCTATCGTGCAAGGAAGAGGAAAAGAAAACAGACTCTTTTAGTTTAAAAGAAATTGTAAACAAACAAAATTATCAAATGGAACTTTATCAAACAGATGCTAATGAATATTCATTAGTGGTATTGAATAGATTGACTGGAAAGGTATTTGTAGGCAAAAATGCCTCTGGATGGTATGAAGCTACAAATGCGGATAGTATTCCGGTTTACAAAACACCAACGTATTCCATTAAAGTATTTAAGGGCCCCGAGTCCAGTCCTCAAATTTCATTGATGGATGAGAAAGAGGGAGAACTTTATATGTATATTGTGGGACACACGGCAAATTTTTACAATACAAATGCTGGTATAAAAGCGCTTGAAAGAGGTTAATACATCCCTAAAATGATATTAATGGTTGTAATTTTATTTTTTTTATTCTTACTGGTAGGAATTCTATATTGGAAGCGAAAAATATTTTTGCTGTCACCTGTTGATGTTTTTGTATTGTTCTTTGCAGGAGTTTTAATTTCGACTGTATTATATCATAATTTTTATCCAAGATACGAGAAATTCAATTTTTTTCAGTTTGATTTTATTGGAAAAAACAAATTCAACAGAACCTTTTTTGTTTATCTAAAAATGCTTTTGCTGTTTTTGTTAGGCGTTTTTATCTATTCGGTTTTTAATAAATCGTATTTCGTTTTAGCCAAACAGCGAATCAAAATTATTGATACGCGAAATCTTAAACTCAACACCAATCAAATTTCTAAGATTATAGTAATCATCGCTTTGTTATGTGTGTTGTTGGTTTACATTGATTACGGTTCTTTACTATTTTACAGAGCAGAATATATTCCGAAGGATAATTCTATTTTTAAAATTATTTATCAAAATTTATTTATTGTTTTGTGCCTTTTGTCAGGTGCTGTATACAGAACTAACAGGTCACTTGCGCTGACAGCTTTTTGTATTGCCATTATTGTAGGGATAGGAGTGGGGAGCAGATCAGCCACTATTTATTTATTAGCATTTGGGTTGAGTTATTCCGTTTTTTTAAATCGTTCCAGAGCCAGAACGTTCTATATTTTCTTTATTCCTTTTGTAATTTTTTTCTTTGGATACAACATTTCGCTGCGTTTAGAAGCGAATGGACATGGTTTAATTCCGTATTTAAAAGTAACACTTGAAAAACCTGAAATTTTATTTACTTACACTATAATGAATATTTATTATACGTTTATTTTTGGGTTTTACGCTACTTCCGAAACCATTCATTTGTATAAAAATGCTTCGATTGGTAATTTAATCACCACACTGAATCCATTACCGGGAAGAATGACAAATTGGTATAGTATTGCTTCTAAATTAAGAATAAACGAAATAGCTCCTTTTACGGCCATTGGTGAATTAGCCAAATACCCTGTTTTTAGTGTTTTTTATTATTCCTTATTAGGATATTATTTTGCAGCGATAGATTATTTTATCAAAAATCAAATAGTGCGCAAAAAATATTTGTGGGCTGTACTTCAATTCTTATTGTTAGTTTTATATGTTGTTCATAGTTTTGAGTATAATCTGCGATCTTCACATCGTTTTATTTATTATTCTATGGCGCTTTATCTGCTTTATTTTATTTTAAAAGGATTAAAAACTAAATTGCCGCGTAAATTAAGCAATAGTAATCTCTTGACAGAATGAGGGTAAAAACAAAAATTAACGATTTCTCAATTGAAAAAGCAGTTCCTTATGTTGCTTTCTTTTGCGGTTTATTTGTGCTACTGCCATTTAAAGTAAAGCCCATTACGGTAATGGTTTTTTTTCTTCTGTGTCTTTTTTCTATTTTTAAATACAGAATCAGCGCTAAAATTAAAATGAAAACAGTTTTCATGTTTAGTATTTTCTTTATCGTTTATGCGCTTAGCTTATTTTTTTCTGAAAATATTCAAAAAGGTTTTGCAATTTTAGTCCGTAGTATTCCAATATTAATTATACCTCTTGGATATTCTTTTTTAACTTGTGAGACAAAAGTAAAGTTCAATCAAGTATTCCGGAAGACCTTTATTATTGCCGCAAGTATCTATTCAATTTTAATATTTATTTACTTATTTCAATTAGGATATTTTAGTCAAAAACATGATTTATATTATTGTTATTCCTACATAACATTTGAATTTTGGGGCATGAATGAGCATCCTATTTATATATCAATCTTTTTTTCGGTAGCATTATTTTTTATTTTGATGGAAGGTTTCAAAAATAAAATTTTTAATTTCATTTTGTTTTTAGTCTTAATTTCTGGACTTTTAATATTGGCAAGAAAAGGTGTTGTTGTTTCTTTTTGTATTCTTTCTGGCATTCTTTTGTTTCTAAAACGAGATAAAAAACAAATCGCTAAATTGGTATTCGTTTTTATAAGTTTAATGGTATTATCACTATCTATTGCCGAAATTAGAAACCGTTTTTTGGAAATATTTGATACTAGTAGTATTGTAAATAATAAAGAAACGTCGTCTGGTATTAGATACATTCTATGGAACACAAGTGCGAAAGTAATTCAAATATCAGATTATTTAGGATATGGAATTGGAGATGCCCAAGCAGTTTTAAGCACACAATTGGCGGCGGATGGTTATACGGTTTTATCTGAGGAAAATTATAATGCGCACAACCAATTTCTTCAAATAGGATTAGCAACGGGAATTGTGGGAATTTGTTTGTATTTATTTTCGTTGCTCTACTTTATTCGAATATTTATCAAAAGAAAGAATGCTGAAGGAGTTGTCTTTTTACTGTTTTTTATTTTTGTTTTTCTATTCGAAAGTGTTTTGGAACGACAAAATGGAATAATTATCTATTCCTTTACAAATTGCATGTTTATATATGCTTCAGAATTTGACAAAAACCTTAAAAATGAGATATAACCTCCTTATCATTGGTCCTTTTCCAGGTCCGCCAAAAGGAATAAGCTTGTCCAATCAAGTTGTTGCAAATGGTTTAATAAAGAGAAATTGGAACATAAAAAAAATAAATACGGAACATTCTGATAAGGTAAACGGTGCAATTGGTCAGTTCTCAGTTGATAAATTATCATTCCTAAAAACCTATTTTCAAGGCTATAAAATTTTTACGGTTGATGTAGTTTATATCACGATAGGAATTACTTTTTTTGGAGTCTTAAAATATGCACCCTTTATTTTGTTGTCTAAAATTGTAAACAAGAAAACAATAGTTCATCTGCACAGTAACCATCTTAAAAAAGAATACCAATCTCTAAAAGGAATAAAAAAGAAGGTCTTTTTTAATCTTATTGCATCGTTTGACGCTGGAATTGTACTTTCTAATTCTTTAAGAGACAATCTAACACCTTTTATAGCTTCTGATGCTGTTCGAGAACTGTATAATTTTGTAGAAGACAAATTAATAATTTCGGAAGAGATTTTACTTAAAAAGAAAGATTTTACAGAAATCCGACTTTTCTTTTTAAGTAATTTTTTAGAAGAGAAGGGAATAAACCTATTGCTTCAAGTTATAAAAAGATTAAATGAAGAAGGATTATTTCTAAAAGTTAAAATAGCAGGCAATAAGATCTCAGGAAATAATGTAGATGGATTGCTGGCAGAATTAAATAATGTGGAGTATCTTGGGATTGTTTCTGGTGTAGCCAAACAAGATTTGTTAATTTGGGGCAATGTTTTTTGTCTCCCTACTTTTTTCAGTATGGAAGGACAACCCATTAGTATTCTGGAAGCTATGGCATTTAATAATTTAATTTTGACAACACAGCATGCAGGAATTCCAGATATATGTTCTGAGGAAAATGCTGTTTTTTGTAAAGAAAAAAGTGAAGAGGATCTTTATTTAAAAATAAAATTCATAGTTTCAAGATGGGATGAAGTACAAAAAAAAGGAATCTCAAACGGAGTTTATGCGAGAAATAAATTTACTGAAACCAAATTTATATCAACACTAGAAGCTATAATTTTAGAAACGATACAGAAATAAATTTCATAAATGAAAATTACTATAATCAGTCATAATTATTTCCCGGAGGATAGTGGGATAGGTTTATATTCGACGGGCATGGCAGAGTTTTTGGCTTTAAAACATGATGTGAATATAATAACAGGAGTTCCCTATTACCCGCAATGGAAAATCTATTCAAATTATGCAAACAATCCTCTCTTTTCAAAAGAAATTATAAACAATGTAACGGTATATAGATTCAAACAATACACTCCCGTAAAGCCAACTTTTTTTAAGAGAGTGCTTCAAATGACTCATTTTTTTTTGGGTTCAGTTTTTAATATTATAAAAATCAAGAAAGCAGATGTGGTATTAGTTGTTATGCCTTTTACGCTTTCCATTATTCTTGGGTGGTTTTTAAAAACAATAAGGGGAGGAGGAATGCTTTGGGTTCACATCCAGGATTTTGAATTTGATGCAGCTTTTAAAAATGGGATTTCAGCAAAGAATCAGTTACCGTCAAAGATTTTATTTAAAATTGAAAAATGGACCTTAAATAGAGCGGACTTTATTAGCACCATCAGTAGAGGAATGATGATAAAATCAGCGCAAAAAACAACAGTCAATCAAGTTTACTTTCCTAATTGGATTGATTATTCTTTAATAAATCCAGAAATTGCACAGGAAAATAAAGTTTTTAATAAAAATACGTTTAACATTCTTTATTCTGGTAATATTGGAGAAAAACAAGATTGGAATTTCTATATTGAGTTTGTAACCGCAATGGAAGTACATCCCGAATTTCATTTTTATTTAGTGGGTGAAGGAGCAAAACGCGTGGAAGTTTTAAAACAATTACAAAACAAAGTAAATTTCACCTATTATCCTCCGGTGCCTTATAAACAGTTAAATAATTTGTTGTGTGATGCGGATGTTCATGTATTGTTTCAAAACTCAGAGTTCAACGATTTGGTCATGCCCTCAAAAATCTTAGGGATGATGGCAAGTGCAAAACCATCAATAGTTACTGGCCATAAAGATTCTGAAATAAAGGTTAACTTTGAGAATTCTCACGGGGGTTATTATTTTGATGAGAATACTATTGAAACAATAAAAATGTGTCTAATGGATTTAAAAAACAATCCTGAGAAGGCTCGTTTAATGGGAATTTTAGCAAGAGATTTTGTAATTGAAAATTTTTCGTATGAAAAAGTTTTATCAGAATTTCAATTAAAATTAGAAGATACAGTTCAAAAAAAATAAAAAACAATTGATAATAAATGGAATATTCTACCTTAATAAAAAGGATTTTTATTATTGCAAAATCAAAATGGATCTTGCATATATTAAAAGGAAATTTATTTTCTTTAGCCTCTTTTGAAGTAGTTTCAAATTTAAAGGAAATGGTTCCGGAATTGCATTATATAATTGATGTAGGAGCTAATTCGGGACAGTTTTCGAAGGTAGCGAGCTATTTTTATCCTGAAGCAAGAATAGATGCTTTTGAACCGCTTCCAAATCTTTACTCAAAGATTAAAAAAACATTTGAAAACAAAAAAAATATTAGAATTCATAATGTTGCTTTAGGAAATGAGAACGGAACCATTATGTTTAATAAAAATAATTACGGACATATTAGTTCAATATTGGAGATTAGTAGTACAAATAAACACTATCCTAAACAAGAAAATGATTTAAACCAAATTATTGTTAATATAAAGACCCTAGACTCTTTAAATTTAATCAAAAATAAAACCAAAGGTAATGCCCTTTTAAAACTAGACGTTCAAGGATATGAACTGGAAGTTTTAAAAGGTGCAGTAGAAACAATCAACAATATTGATTATATTGTTATTGAAGCAAATTTAGAGGAACTGTATTCCAATCAACCTTCCTTTACAAAAATGAATAATTATCTGAATGAAAGGGAATTTGAATTAATGGGAATGCTTGATTTTAATTTAGGTGATAAGAATAAATACATCGAGGTGGATTTATTATATAAAAAAACAGAAAAAAGGAAATAGTTCTATGGCAAAAATACTAATCACCGGAGGTTCTGGCTTTATAGGGACTAACTTAGTAGCATATTTTTGTTCTAAAAACCACGAAGTTATCAACTTAGATATCAATTCACCAAAAAATAAATTGTATTTAAAAAATTGGGTCAAAGGGGATATTTTAAATTTAAGTGATATTAAATCATGTTTCAATACATTTAATCCTGAATATGTAGTTCATCTGGCAGCACGCACAGATTTAGAAGAAAAAAAATCAATCAACAGTTACAGCGCAAATACGGATGGAGTTCTAAACATTGTTGAGGTTGTAAATTCATTTCCGAACATAATAAAAACAATTTATGCTTCAAGTCGAATGGTTTGTAGAATAGATTATTTACCGACTTCATTTAATGATTTTTGTCCTCCAAATTTATATGGCGAAAGTAAAGTCATTGGAGAAAAATTAGTTAAGGAAAAGGCAAAACATGATTATGTAATTGTTAGGCCAACTTCAATTTGGGGTCCATATTTTGAAATTCCTTATCGTACTTTTTTTGATACTATCAGAAAAAAAACATTCTTTTTACCTAAAAATTACAATCCTAAAAAATCATTTGGGTTTGTCAGCAATACGGTTTTTCAAATAGAGCAAATATTATTTGCTTCTAAAGAAAATACAGAAGAAAATTATTATTTATCAGATTATCCAGCAATTAATCTAAAAGAATGGTCAAATTTAATCTCTGAAGAGTTTAACGGAAAGAAAACAAAAGAGGTTCCCATTTTTCTATTAATAATAGCCGGAAAAATCGGTGATATTCTACTAAAAACCGGTTGGAAAAATCCTCCTTTAACTTCATTTAGATTAAACAATCTAATAACGGATATGGTTTATGACACTCAAAATCTAGAGAAATTATGTGGAGAGTTGCCTTATAAGCTGGAAAATGGTGTAAAAATAACTACTCAATGGATTAAAAATGAACATGCCAAAAGCGTGTAAAGCACCATTATTTAAAACAAATCTCATTTTTTACAAGATTATTTGTTAATTGTTTTTTATACCTTGCGTTCGTAAAATTGATTTATGAAAAGAATACTTATCACTGGAGCCGCAGGTTTTTTAGGATCACATCTTTGTGACCGATTTATCAAAGAAGGTTATTTTGTTATTGGGATGGATAATCTCATCACTGGGGATTTAAAAAACATTGAGCATCTTTTTAAATTAGAACAATTCGAATTTTACCATCATGACATCACAAAGTTTGTCCATGTTCCGGGAAATTTAGATTATATACTTCATTTTGCATCACCTGCAAGTCCAATAGATTATCTAAAAATTCCAATTCAAACCCTGAAAGTAGGATCTTTGGGAACGCACAATTTGTTGGGATTGGCCAGAGTAAAAAAAGCACGAATTCTTATTGCATCCACTTCTGAAGTGTACGGAGATCCATTGGTTCATCCGCAAACCGAAGAATATTATGGAAATGTAAATACAATAGGACCAAGAGGAGTGTATGATGAAGCAAAACGTTTTCAAGAATCAATCACTATGGCATACCATACATTTCATGGTGTAGAAACCAGAATCGTTAGAATCTTTAATACTTATGGGCCAAGAATGAGACTTAATGACGGTCGTGTTATTCCAGCATTCATAGGTCAGGCGATTCGCGGAGAAAATTTAACCATTTTTGGTGACGGGATGCAAACTCGTTCGTTTTGTTATGTTGATGATCAGGTAGAAGGTGTTTTCAGATTATTGCATTCGGATTACGTTTATCCAGTAAATATTGGAAACCCGGACGAAATCACCATCAAGGATTTTGCAGAAGAAATTATAAAATTAACAAGCACAAATCAAAAAGTAGTCTATCATCCGTTGCCCGTAAATGATCCTCTGCAGCGTCAGCCTGACATTACTAAAGCTAAAAATTTATTAGGATGGGAAGCTAAAGTAGGTCGTGCCGAAGGAATGAAAATCACGTATGATTATTTCAAATCTTTATCTAAAGAAGAATTATCCAAAGAGGAGCACAAGGATTTTTCAAAATATATTTTTTAATACAAGGATTTAGGCTCAAAATGGTTTCGTCATTCTTGTGTAGTTTTATCATACTCTTTTTGATTTCATATTGTAATAAAATAAACCATTTTTACATGCCGATGCGTAGTTTAAATGTTATAAATTAATTTAAACATAAATTTATAATAAAAACACTTTTATTTTTGTTTCAAAAATCATAATTTGGGCATGAAAATACTGCATTAAAAGACAGCTTATTTTCGGTTTCGGAGTGTAATCATAGTAGTAAAAGAAAATCAGTATGACTTTTCTAATCGGATAAAATAGTGAAAACCAAAACGGGAAGATATTCAGGCTATATTCGCCCTTTTTCATTTGTAATAGACTTAATTGTTATCAATGTACTCTCAGTATACTTGACTGGCTTTCCTGTTTACGAGCTTTTTTATCCCCTTTTTATAAGTATAAGTTGGTTTATTATAGCTTCTAGTTTGGGGTTTTATGAAGTTTATAGATACACGAAAGTGATTTCCATACTAAATTGTGCTCTAAAGCAAGGGATTTTGTTTACGCTTATCTGTCTCGCCTTCGCTTTTTTTGACTCTGAAAATTCCAGTTTTCAAAGAATCGTTCTCTTCACTTCAGTTTCGCTGTTCTTAATTCTAATCATTAAACTGTGTATTTATTATTTTCTAAAAAGGTACAGAGTGCTTTTTGGCGGTAATTTTAGAACTGTAATACTGTTAGGAAATTCTAAAAGTGTGAAGCCATTACAACAGTTTTTTACTGAAAATCCGGATTATGGATATAAATTAGAAAAAGTTTTTGACTTGGAAAAAGATAAAGTGCGAAAGCTTAGGGAGAGTTTTGCCTTTGTTTTGGAACACAAAATAGATGAAATGTATTGTTCGATGAGTGATTTGACGCAAAATCAAATTAATGAAATTGTATATTTTGCTGACAATAACCTAAAAACATTAAAATTTATTCCGGACGAAAAGCAGATTCTTTCCCGGAATTTTACTTTTGAATATTACAATTACATTCCAGTAATTTCCTTGAGAAATATCTTGTTAGACGATACCTTGAACAAGGTCATCAAGCGGGTTTTTGATATTTTATTTTCGGTTGTGGTGATTCTAGGGTTGTTATCTTGGCTTACCATAATTCTCGCAATTTTTATAAAATGGGAATCAAAAGGGCCTTTGTTTTTTATACAAAAGAGGAATGGATTAAATTATAAAGAATTCAATTGCTACAAATTCAGATCGATGGAATTAAACGATGAAGCTGATGTAAATCAGGTTTCTAAAAATGATATTCGGGTAACTACAGTAGGTCAGTTTATACGGAAAACAAGTATTGATGAGCTGCCACAGTTTTTAAATGTATTATTTGGCGATATGTCCGTTGTAGGCCCCAGACCCCACATGGTAAGTCATACCGAAATGTATGCGTTGAAGGTGGATAAGTTCATGGTACGCCACTTTATAAAGCCAGGAATAACCGGACTTGCTCAAACCAAAGGATTTCGTGGTGAAGTCGAAACAGATAAAGATATTATTAACAGAGTAAAATTTGATATTTTTTATTTAGAAAATTGGTCTATTTTATTAGATATTAAGATTATTTTTAACACAATATACAACACCATAAAAGGTGATGAAAAAGCGTATTAAAAATGGAAAAATCACTTGTGTCCATAATTACTCCTTCTTTTAATTCTGAAAAATTTATTGTTGAAGCGATTCAATCGGTTCAGCACCAAACCTATCAGCATTGGGAAATGATAATAGTAGATGATTGCTCCACTGATGAAACGGTTTCTATAATTGAAGAAATCGCAATTAAAGACGCAAGAGTCCAACTTTTTAAACTCGAAAAAAACTCAGGAACCGGAATTTCCAGAAACGCCGCTTTGGCGAAGGCAAACGGAAAATATATTGCTTTTTTGGATGCAGATGATTTGTGGAAACCAAACAAGTTAGCAGTACAAATTGAGTTCATGAAAGTGAATAATCTTCCTTTCACGTTCTCTTTTTATGAATGCATCAACGAAGCTGGACAACCGCTTAACAGAAGAATCGAAGCGCCACTGCATCTTTCATACCGGCAGTTGTTTTTTTGTAATTATGTAGGGAATCTAACGGGTATCTATGACGTAAATTACTTTGGGAAAATCGCTATTTCCTCCATCCGGAAACGACAAGACTGGATGATGTGGCTGACTGTTCTTAAAAAAATAAAATTCGCACAACTTGTTCCGGAGAGTTTGGCTTTTTATCGCATCAGAGACAACTCGATTTCTGCATCTAAATTTGATTTAGTAAAACATAATTTTTCAGTGTACAGATCATATCACCGTTTGAATTTAATTGGTGCAACACTTTGCATGATTGGTTTTTTGTTTACTCAATTAATCCTCAAACCACGTTATTCCAAGACCATTAAAGCATCGATTTAAATTGCTTCAATTTCCCTCGATTGCTTCTTTCTAAAGTATCTTTTCGGATAAATATAAATTTTAAATTCGGTTCCAAATACAGTTCAATCGCCTTTTCAATTTTTTTAATTTGTGCCAAATTTAATTGGGTTTCACTCACATATTCAATTTCAAAAGTATCTATTTTGGTTTGTTTTATCACAAATTCTTTTACGTTTCCGTCGTCTTCAATAATGCTTTTTGTCACGTAATAGAAAGTAAGTCCGGGCGACTTTTTTCCGCTTGGCAAAATAGCAACATCATTAGTTCTTCCAATTAATTTTTTGAGAATTGGTTTTTGCAACGTGCTTTTTTCGTCCAAAATTCCAATATCGCCAATATCGTATCGGATAAACGGATGCGCTTTATTGAATAAGGAAGTAATGACAATACGTCCTGAAGTACCGTTAGGAACTGCTTTATCATTGTCATCTAAAATTTCCACAAACAACGTTTCGGAATTCACCTGCCATTCATCATCTGGGTTCTGGAAGGCAATCAAATCCAGTTCTGAAGCGCCATATTCATTGACGATAGGAATCCCAAATTGTTTTTCCAATAAGAGTTTGTCTTCTTCAAAAAGCATTTCAGAAGTTACCATGCACACTTTTAAAGAGGGACAAATGGCTGTTAATACAATATTTTTCTTTTGTAAAAATTTGGCAAACAAAACAATCGAACTCGTGTAACCGTTGATGTAATCGAATTTTTTAGTTCGAAAATGATTCAAAAATCCATCTAAAACTTTATCAGATAAATCGAAAATGGGAAACCTAAACCGATGGCTCAAAGCATCTTTTAAACGCTCTTTTTGATGGCCTATGAAATCCATTGGAATTCCATAAAAACGCGCTTGAAAGGATACATTAAAATCGATGCCGTACCAATCAAAACGATACATGTTTGAAGCCCAAGTCAACGCATGACAATATTTATCTTTGGCAAAAATAAAAGGAGTTCCGCTGGAACCAGACGTTTTATTGACGTAAATGTTTTTAGCGGAATAGCCTTCCGAAAGCCTTTCCTGTAATGGTTTCTGTAAATTTTTCTTATTTAAAACTGGTAAATCTTCCCAGCGGGTAAAAGTTGTTACGCCGGTTAAATCTTTGTAAAAAATATTGTTTTGCAAATGAAAATGAACAATTTCCAATTTTTTATGTTCAACGAAAGTCTCGTGTTCTTTTTCAGAAAAGGCTACAATTTTCCGCAATTCGGCTTTGGCTTCCTTCATTGGGAAACTATTTAGCTGCAGCGATAAGTCGAATAGTGGGAACATCTTAAAGGTATATTTCATCAAAAATAATATTTACCAACAACTAATAATGGAGAACCAACAACTTTTTAAAAATTAATTATTTTTTAAGTTCAAAAGCAATTATTTTTGCTGCACAACTAAACACAACGACACATGACAATTTTACTACTGGGTTCAGGCGGAAGAGAACATGCTTTTGCATGGAAAATGATTCAAAGTCCGCTTTGTGACACACTTTTTGTAGCACCAGGAAATGCGGGAACGGCTTCTATTGCTACTAATGTCGCTATCAGTCCAACTGATTTTGAAGCTATAAAAGCATTTGTTATTCAGGAAAAAGTAGCAATGGTTGTCGTGGGACCAGAAGATCCTTTGGTAAAAGGGATTTATGATTTTTTTCTAAACGATGCTGCATTAAGTCATATTCCGGTTATCGGTCCTTCAAAAATGGGCGCACAACTGGAAGGAAGTAAAGAATTTGCCAAAGAATTTCTAATCAGACATAACATTCCAACTGCCGCATACGATAGTTTTACAGCTGAAACGGTAGAAAAAGGATGTGAATTCTTGGAAACACTGCAACCTCCGTATGTTTTGAAAGCTGATGGATTGGCCGCCGGAAAAGGCGTTTTGATTATTCAGGATTTGGCAGAAGCCAAAGAAGAATTAAGAAACATGCTGGTTCATCAAAAATTTGGTGCCGCAAGTTCTAAAGTCGTTATTGAAGAGTTCCTTGACGGAATTGAATTAAGTTGTTTCGTTCTTACTGATGGGAAAAATTATAAAATTCTGCCAACGGCTAAAGATTATAAACGCATTGGCGAAGGCGATACAGGACTAAACACGGGCGGAATGGGAGCTGTTTCTCCAGTTCCTTATGTTGATGCGGTTTTAATGGAAAAAATTGAAACACGCATCGTAAAACCTACCATTGATGGATTTCAAAAAGACGGAATTCCGTACAAAGGTTTTGTTTTCATTGGGTTAATCAATGTTAATAACGAGCCAATCGTAATTGAATATAATGTGAGAATGGGCGATCCGGAAACCGAAGTGGTTATCCCGAGATTGAAAACGGATTTGGTAGCGTTGTTTTTGGCTGTAGCCAATGAAAAACTAGACGAAATCAATCTGGAAATTGACAAAAGAAGCGCTACTACAATTATGATTGTTTCTGGTGGATATCCGGAAGATTTCGAAAAAGGAAAAGTAATTTCCGGATTGGAAAAAATTCAAGATTCTATTGTTTTTCATGCGGGTACTAAACTGGATAACGGAAATATTCTTTCAAATGGAGGAAGAGTTTTGGCTGTAACATCTTTTGGAAATGATTTTGAAGAGGCCATAAAAAAATCTTACCAAAACATAGACAAGCTACATTTCGATAAGATGTATTTTAGAAAAGATATTGGAAACGACTTGAAATAATTGACAAGTATCGTTCACTTTTTTTTAAATATTATTTTAAGAAAGAGTGAGCGGTAGTATCTTGCTTTTCTGTTCCAGCGTCTTCAAAAATCTTTAATTGTCTGATCCAATATACCATTGCGGCAGCACAAATAATCATAAAAATCCAGTTGATTGTATTTGCAACAAACCAAGAACTCAACTCTAATGAGCGTAAAAAGTCTAGTGGAGCAAATAGAATATCAACAAATAAATATTGTATTCCTTCGAAAAATGATTTCATAATGTATAGAATTAATTTTAATAGTTGTTTTTGGCAACTCTGATTTGTAAAAGTTCTGATTTAGAAGAATCTTTTTGAACAAGCAGGGTTTACTTTTTAAACAAGTATTATATTTACGAACACAAAAGTATAAAATATCCGTATGATAACAAGTGTTTTTAGAAAATCTACACCGTTAAATTTTTCATTGGTCGTAATTTTAATGCTGGTTTTCTTTTTATTTTTCCAATTTCAAGATTTATCTTGGACAAATTCTTTTTTTTCTACCGCACAAAAAGGGGGATTG
The DNA here is from genome assembly GCF_900112975.1 of Flavobacterium xueshanense. Lineage (GTDB taxonomy): Bacteria > Bacteroidota > Bacteroidia > Flavobacteriales > Flavobacteriaceae > Flavobacterium > Flavobacterium xueshanense. Next base: position 319,147 of record NZ_FONQ01000002.1, read on the forward strand.
TTCTGTGTTGTTGTTGCTTCTGTTTTTATTACCGATTTTGTGGCAAAGAAAAACGGATTGAGTAAAGACAGCACATACACGATTTTTTTTTACTTTTTGTTTCTACTTTTTTTTCCTTCAGCGCTAGATAATTTAAACTTGATTTTGTCTAATTTCTTTATTCTGTTGGCGCTTCGCCGATTGATTTCATTACAATCTCTAAAAGCTTCCAAAGAAAAAATATTTGATGCTTCATTATGGATTTTTCTGGCTGCGTTATTTCATTTTTGGAGTATAATCTTTCTAGTGTTAGTTTTTATATCAATAATTTTTCACGTTTCCAGCGATTATAGAAACTGGATATTACCTTTTATCGCTTTTTTTATAGCAGTAATCATGTTCCTGCTTTTTGCAACGGTTTTCGATTTAAATGTCATTGAATACATCCTTAAAAGTGTACAAATCAATTTTAAGATTGATTATTTCACGAATAATTATCAAAATGGGGCTTTGTCTATTTATGCAACTGTTGCCCTGTTTTTCTTGGTTTCTATGTTTGCCACATTGTCAAGCAGACCACAATTGCTGCATACTTCTTTCAAAAAAATTATCGCCTCTTTCTTTATTGGAGTAATAATTTTTCTGATTTCGGATAATAAAAGTAATGACTTATTGCTTTTTACATTTGCGCCTTTGGCCATACTGGCAACGAGTCACATCGAAATGCCACAACTAAAATTGAAGCAGGAAATGGTACTTTTTGTGCTTATAACCTGCAGTTTATTTGCTTTTTTCAGCCAACTATAATTTTTCACCGTAGGCTAAATCTCCCGCATCTCCCAGACCGGGAACAATATAGCTGTGTTCATTAAGTTTTTCGTCTAATGAAGCGACCCAAAGATGACAGTTTTTCGGCAGATGTTCTTCCAAATGCGCGATGCCCTCTGGTGCGGCAATTACAACTGCGATATGAATTTCTTTTGGCGTTCCTTTTTCCATCAATTTATTGAAAACGCTTACAATAGATTGACCGGTGGCAAGCATGGGATCAACTAACAGCAGATTTTTGTTGTTGATGTCAGCAATGGCTTGATATTGCACTAAGATATCAAAGTAATCATCATTGTTGGGATGGTGACGGTAAGCAGATACGAAACCATTTTCGGCATTATCAAAATAATTCAAAAAACCCAAATGCAGTGGCAATCCGGCTCTTAAAACAGAACATAAAACCAGTTGATCTTTAATCTCAGTCGTGTTTTTTATACCTAGCGGCGTTTGGATTTCGACACTTTTATAATGCAGTTCTTTACTTAATTCATACGCCATTATTTCGCCAATACGTTCAATATTTCTTCGGAAACGCATGCTGTCATTGTGAACATTTACATTGCGTATCTGTCCCAAAAAATGATTTAGAATACTGTTTCCTTCCGATAAATAATGAATTTGCATGGTTTTATTTTTGTAATTAAACTTACAGTTATTTTTTTATGGTATAAAAGTATAAAAAGTATCTTTGTCTTTTAATATATAAAGATATGTTTTCAAAATTAGCGTACTCCGTATTCGAACAAAGCATCAAAGATTATCATCAATTTGATAACGTTAACCAGCCTATAAATAATCCTTTTCCGAAGGATAAATTTGAACATTTATTGTATCACAAAAACTGGATTGATACCGTTCAATGGCATTTTGAAGATATTATTCGGGATCCAAATATTGATCCTGTGGCTGCTTTAACATTGAAAAGAAGAATTGATGCTTCTAATCAGGAACGTACCGATATGGTGGAATATATTGACAGTTATTTTCTTCAAAAACACAGTCTTGTAATCGTAAAAGATAATGCAAAAATCAACTCCGAAAGTCCGGCGTGGGCTTTTGACCGATTGTCGATTTTGGCATTGAAAATTTATCACATGCAAGAAGAAACTAATCGTGCCGCAGCTTCACAAGAGCACAGAGATAAGTGTCAGACAAAGTTGAATATTTTATTGGAGCAAAGAACAGATTTGTCAACTGCTATTGATGATTTATTGACAGACATTGAAAATGGCAATAAATTCATGAAAGTGTACAAACAAATGAAAATGTACAATGATGATGATTTGAATCCTGTTTTGTACCAAAACAAGAAGTAAAAAAGATATTTTGAACCATAAAAGTATTAAGATTCATTAAGTTTCTCTTAATTACCTAATGGTTTTTAAACAATAATTAATTGGCAACTAGCATCAAACATATAGCCGTCATGAGACTTTCCGCAATGGGAGATGTCGCCATGACGGTTCCTGTTTTACGCGCTTTTGTAAACCATCATCCACAAGTTAAAATCACAGTGATTTCCAGACCGTTTTTCGAACCTTTTTTTGAAGAAATTCCCAATCTTTCTTTTTTTGCTTTCGATGAAAAAGAACGACACAAAGGGTTTTTGGGATTGTTGCGCTTGTTCCAAGATTTAAAAGGTTTAAACATTGATGCTTTTGCCGATTTACACAACGTTTTGCGTTCTAAAGTCATCCGAAATCTTTTTGCGTTAAGCAGAAAAAAAACAGGTTCGGTGGATAAAGGAAGAGCAGGAAAAAAAGCGTTGACCCAATCCGAAAATAAAGTGTTTCAGCAACTCCCTACGATGTTTGCAAGACACGTCAAAGTATTTGAACAACTCGGTTTTACAGTTGATTTATCACATCCAGTTTTTCCTGACAAACCAATTTTGGGCCATGAAATTCTGACGATAATTGGAGGAAAAAATCACAAACTTATAGGAATTGCTCCTTTTGCACAATACGATTCTAAAGTATATCCGTTGGATTTGATGAAGCAAGTAATTGACAAATTAGCTTTAAATACAACACATACCATTTTACTTTTTGGCGGTGGAAAAAAAGAAATTGAACTATTGAATTCACTTGCTTCCAACAAAAAAAACGTAATCAATATGGCTGGGCAACTCAAATTGCAGCAAGAATTGCAGCTCATCAGTAATTTGGATGTGATGCTTTCGATGGATTCCGGGAATGCGCACATTGCGGCTATGTTGGGCGTAAAAGTAATTACACTTTGGGGCGCTACGCATCCGTATGCAGGATTTTCACCGTTTAATCAGCCATTGGAAAATTCTTTGGTTTCCGATAGAAATATTTTTCCAAAATTACCAACTTCGGTGTATGGAAATAAAAAAGTTGCAGGTTATGAAGATGCCATGCGAACGATTTTGCCGGAATCAATAGTTTTAAAAACAAAAAATATTCTTTTGAACCATTAAGGCATTAAGAGATTTAAGATTTAATGAAACTTAATTCTTTAATGGTTCAAGAATTCAAAGCCAAATTATTTCGTCTTGACATCGCTTCAAAATATATCTTTTTAAATTCGAAATGGTTTCCTGATAATTTGGAGCGTCATACCCAAAACGTTCGTGCTCGGCTTGTTCTTTTTCGATAGCATCGCAGCCTTTTATGACTTCTTTAAGCATATCAAGCATTGCCAATTCTTTGTTGGTTGTTTTTTGAAATTTGAATTCCACTATTTCATCTTGTAATTGCTCACAATATTCTAAAAGTTGCGTTACTTCTGGTTCGTTAAGAAGGGAAGGGTTGTTTTTGAATATTTCTCGAATGGATTTCATATAAAAAACAGTTTACAGTCTCAGTTTAAAGCTTAGATTTCAAATCCATTCTTTCATGAAGAATCCTTATTATTTCTATTTCTTTGACCGAAATAATTCTATAAAAAATAATGTGATGATTGGTTTTAAATCCTAAAATATCAGGTTGAATTAACACATAATTTTTCCCAAAGTTGGGATAGTTGGCTAATTCCTGACAAGATTCTAATAGTTGTTTATAATATTTATTGGCTTGTTTTTCTGACCATTCCTCATAAGTATACTCCCAGATTTCAGCTAAATCATTTACAGCTAAATTTGTCAAATAATATTTAGCCATTTACTCTTTTCTTTGCTTGTAACGTTTCTAGGTGATTTTTTGGGTCAAAGTCTTTTGCAAGTCCACTATCGATTCCTTCCTGAATGGCATTTTTTAATAGTAGAACTTTATCTTCTTCTTCTTCTAGCATACGAAGACCAGCCCGAATTACCTCACTTGCATTTTGAAATCGACCTTTTGAAATACTTTTTTCGACAAAAATTTCAAAATGATTTCCTAAAGAGATTGACGTGTTCTTTCCCATGATTTTAATTTTTTACTAAAGTACCAAAAATTGGTAACAATTGAAATGTTTGTTCTGAAAATTTAACGTTTCCCTGTTTCTTGTAGCAGGGGAAAAGTATATATTAAATTTTTATCAATCACTCGATTTACAAGGATAAGACAACTTTAAATTAAGCCTAAAACCAAATAAAGTAAAACTACGGTTAGAGGTAATTTTAGTTTGTTTTTTTATAATTCTTTTTAATTAAATTCCAATATATCATATCATTTTCTATTCTTATCTGTGCAAAATTAAATTTATTCAGAAGATTTATCGAACTATTATTTTCGGTTAAACAATTTGCAGTAATTTCTTTTATTATTTCGTTTGAGAAAGCCCATTTTATTATTTCTCTTACTGCTTCTTCTGCGAAACCTTTTCGTCTTTCCTCTTTAATTATGCCATATCCTATATCAATATTTTCTTCTTTATTGTTAAATCCTTTAAATCCTAAATCTCCAATTATTTCCAACGTGTCTTTTTTGATTATCATCCAAGATTCATAACCCGTTGGAGAACCTACTTTAGTTAGATTATTAATAATTCTAGGTAATGTTTCTAAAACATCATTGTCTGGCCAACTTTTCCCTTTTTGAAAGTTCCATTTTTCTAAATCACTAAAATCATTGTTTAAAATATTTTGACAAAATGAAATTGTAAAAGGTTTAAGTATTAATTTTTCAGTTATTAGTTGTTCAATTTCAATTTTTTTAATTTTCATATTTTTTTGTAGAAGATTATCAAAGTAAATAAATATAAGGTGTTACCTCATAGGATTCAAAAACAGTGTAGATTTTAATGTACTATTATTCTGCTAATATACTACAAATCAAAATCTTCTCAAAACAAAAAAACTTCCCTTTTCAGAGAAGTTTTTGTTATAATTCAGACTAATTCTTAAACATCATCATAATCCACATAAATAGTCGCTGAGGTAGGATGCGCTTGACAGGTAAGAATAAGTCCATCTGCGATTTCTTTATCGGTAAGGATGGAATTTTTAGTCATTTCGGCAGTTCCGGAGATAACGCGAGCCAAACAACTGCTGCATATTCCGCCTTGGCATGAATACGGAGCATCAATACCCTGCTTTAAAGCGGCATCAAGAACGGTTTGTTTTTGTGACATTTCGAAAGTCGTTTCCTCATCATCTACCATTATGGTAATTTTAGTATGACCTTCTAATGATTGTTCTATTTTATGTTCTTTCGTAGAAGTGGAAAACAATTCAAATTTTATTGCCGATTCTTTTACATTATGTTCTTTTAAAACACCAGAAACAATATTGATCATTTCTTCCGGTCCACACAAAAAGAACTTATCAAATTCTAATTCCTTGTGTTTGTTATTCAAAATAAAATTCACCGTCGATTTTTCAATTCGTCCAAACAAGGCATGTTCAACTTTGGCTTGACTGAAAACATAATGAACAAAAAGACGTCCTACATATTGCAATTGCAAATCGTGTAATTCTTGATGGAAGATAGTTTCTTCAGGCGTTTTGTTTCCGTAAACCAATACAAAAGAACTCTTCGGTTCATTTTTCAATACGGATTTTAAGATAGACATCACTGGTGTGATTCCGCTTCCCGCTACAAAAGCTGCGTAGTTTTTTTGTCGATCCACTTGGGGATCAAAAGTGAATTTCCCTTCTGGTTTTCCTACTTCAAGAACATCGCCAACTTTGAGTTTTGTATTAGAAAATTGTGAGAAAGCACCGTTTTTGACAGCTTTCACTGCAATGCGCAACTCGCCGCTTTCGGGAGAAGAACAGATAGAATACGCCCGACGAATTTCAGTACCGTCAAGTGTTAATTTTAAGTTGATGTATTGACCGGCAATATAAGCGTAATCTGCTTTTAATTCCTCGGGTACGTTAAAAAGTATCGAAACAGCGTCTTTGGTTTCGCGTTTTACTTCTTTTATTATTAATTTCAGAAAGGATGACATGTGATTATTTTTTTACAAAGATAGGAAACACATTAGATTTTTTGAATCCAAAATATTTGAAAATTTTAATACCTAAAACTATTATGTATAAGAATCTTATGTATATTTGTTTTTCAAAATGAGATTACTTCGTGCCTCGCAATGATAAAAAAATGAAAAACTCACAATTATATAAAGGAAGTCTGAATACGATTATAATGAAATTGCTCGAAGAAAACGGCAAGATGTACGGGTATGAAATCACCCAAAAAGTCAAGGTGATTACCCAAGGCGAACTCAACATTACCGAAGGCGCTTTGTATCCGGCTTTGCACAAACTGGAAGCGGAGGGTTTACTGGATGTAGAAATCGAAAAAGTGGACAACCGCATGCGTAAATATTACAAACTCACGGAAAGCGGTCAGAGAGAAACCGTAAACCGACTCTCAGAACTCGAAGATTTCATCCGAAACATGCAGAGTTTAGTGAACGCAAGCCCAAAATTAGAATTTTAATTTTTTGAAGATGAAACTAACCACCGAACAAATAGAATATGTATCTAATTATGTCAAATCCTTTGAAATCAAGTGGTATGAATTACAAGTAGAATTTACAGATCACATGGTAACTAGTATGGAGGAAATTTGGGGGAAAGATCCTGAACTAACTTTTGAGCAAGTAAAACAGCATGCAGCAAAAAAATTTGTAGGGGATTCAAGTTTTAAATCTATTACAAAGGAAAGAAAACGTATTTTGCAAAAAGAGTACAGGAAAGTACAATGGAAAATGATAACTGAGTATTTGAAGTTTCCTAAAATTATTGGAAGTATCATATTAGTGTATCTCGCGTATACTTTTTCATTTTTTTTTGTTAGTCCTCAGAAATATTTAGCGGTATTATTTTGTTCTTTATTACTCATTGGTTTACCATCGCTGTATTACTGGTGGAAAAGCAAAGAAATTGATGGTAAGCATTTTTTAACTTTAGAAACCTTAAACCCTAATCTTTTGGTATTTTCTTTTCCTTCTTTGGGAATGAATATAACTAGACAACTGAAAGAAGAATTACTGCAATACCAATGGTTAATATTGTTTTTTTGTTGTATTTGGGTATTAGGAATTTTGATTTCAATTACAGCAATTCATCTTCAAAAGAAAACAAACGAAAATGTCAAAAAACAATACCAACTAACATAATTTTTTGAAGATGAAACTAACTAACCACCAACTAACGATTATTGAAGAAACGCTTGTTTTAAATGGAGTTGTTTATGATGATATTAAACTAGAATTGATTGATCATATTGCTTCAGAAATTGAGGCGGAAGCTTTTAGTGAAGCGAAACCTTTTGAGATTATTTTAACAAAGGTATTTGATAAATGGAAGCCACAATTAAAACCAACTTCGCATAATTTATTGCTAGGTTATGGGTTTTTAGCCCCAAAGATTATTTCAGATAAATTTGCCGATGACAAGAAAAAGGAACTCCTTGTCGCCGGAGTTACTGTCTGTATGCTTACGGTTTTAATTTTATTGATTAAGAGTAAATTTCAGAGTCCTTCAATTTTATCGGGCATTGTTTTTGTTTTACAAACGACATGCGTACTGGGTGCATTATTGATTGTAAGTGCAAGACTATTTGTTTTAAAATCCAAAACAAAAACAACATATTTATTTTGGTTTAATAAAAGTTTTTCTTTGATTTTGCTTTACGGTTTGCTCATCGGATCTGGTTTTTTCCCCATCCTTGTTACGAATGAAAATTTAGAAATAAGAGTCGGATCCTTGATTGTAGCTTTAACTTATTTATTCTTAGTTTATGGGAATTTAAAATTTTTTTACAAACACTTACAATTCAAAAAGAAACTGTCTATTTCTAATGCATGAAACTGATAGTCCAACGGACAGACCGACTTTATCCACAACATATTGTTCCAACTATTCAATAGTTTTTTAATCAATGACTATTTTTTATTGGGAGTAAATATTGTTTTTATAGTAGTAAGCATCGTACTTTTCATCACTTTTAAAATAATCCCTTCCAAAGTAGAAGCCTATTAAAAACAAACCTACCCGGAATATAAATAAGAAAACTTGTAACGTTTTCTTGTTTTGACTACATATTACAAAACCAAAATAACCAAATTATGATTCAAAAATTCCTTTATCTCGAATGGAAAGCATTTTTTAGGTCAGCTTCCTTCGCTACTAATCTGGCTTTGAAAATCCTGATGGGCTTTGTGGCCATTTATTTCATTTTAATTTTCCTAGCATTAGGAGTCGGGGCCTTTTATATTCTGAAGAAAATGAATTTCGATCCCATCGTAACTGTAAATCAATTCATGATTTATTATGTATTGATGGATTTAATCATCCGATTGCTGTTGCAAAAAATCCCGGTGATGAACATTCGTCCGATGTTGATTTTTCCAATTGAAAAATCCACAATTGTTCATTTCTCTTTGGGGAAAACCGTTTTGTCATTCTTCAATTTGGTGCATGGTTTTTTCCTGATTCCGTTTTGTGTTGTTTTAATCATCGAAGGTTATGATGTGCTTTCCGTCGTGCTTTGGTACACTGCCATCTTTTCTTTGCTATTCACCAACAATTTCCTCAATATTCTACTGAGTAATAAGGATAATTTATTTGCAATTTTCTTAGCAATGGCTGCTATTTTAGGAGGATTACATTATTACGGACTCTTTAATATCACGGAGTTAACAGCGCCATTTTTCAATGCTATTTTCAATACGTATTGGGCTTTTGCCATTCCGGTTTTGGGTCTAATAGCTATATATTATGTTACTTTCCAGTATTTTAAAAAGAATTTATACCTCGACGCTGGATTGTCAAACAAACATGATGTTGCCAAAACGGAGGAGCTGACTTGGTTAAACCAATTTGGAACCATAGGAACCTTCTTAAAAAACGACATTAAATTAATCAAAAGAAACAAACGGTCAAAAACTACCGTGGGATTGAGTGTCATGTTCCTTTTTTATGGTTTGCTTTTCTTTACTAATGGGATCGAAGCTTATAATAATCCTGTAATGCACATTTTTGCCGGGATTTTTGTTTCGGGCGGATTCTTAATCACTTTTGGACAATTTGTACCGAGTTGGGACAGCGCCTATTACCAGTTGATGATGACGCAAAACATTCCGTACAAAGGCTATTTGAGTTCGAAATGGTGGCTGATGGTAATTGCTACAATAGTGACCACTACCATTGCATCGTTCTATCTTTATTTTGGATGGCAGGTATATTTAACAATTGTTGTGGGTGCGATTTATAACATCGGAGTCAATTCTCATTTGGTTTTATTGGGTGGTGCATACACCAAAACACCAATCGATTTAAGTTCCGGAAAAGGTGCTTTTGGCGATAAAAAAGCATTCAATGTAAAAACCATGTTGATTTCGATTCCGCAGTTGGCTTTGCCCGTTTTGTTGTATTGGCTAGGCTCTAAATATGCAAATCCAAATGTAGGCTTAGCGCTAGTAACAGGGGCAGGAGTGATTGGTTTTGCATTCAAAGAGAAAGCATTTTCGTTGATTGAAAAAATCTACAAATCAGAGAAATACGCGACCATTGCGGCTTATAAACAAAAAGGATAATTAGCAATCACATTACCCAAGTAACCAGTTAAACGATTAAACTTCAAAAAATGATACAAGTAAACAACCTTTCGAAAACATACAACGGAACAACCGTATTAAAAATAGATACTTTAGAAATAAAAAAAGGCGAAAGCTTTGGATTAGTAGGGAATAACGGAGCCGGAAAAACCACTTTTTTCAGTCTCTTATTGGATTTAATCCAGCCATCAACAGGAAATATTATCAATAATGACATTCAGGTAAACACCAGCGAAAACTGGAAACCATTTACTGCTTCTTTCTTAGATGAAAGCTTCCTGATTGGGTACTTAACGCCGGAAGAATATTTTTATTTCATTGGTGATTTACGCGGACAAAACAAAGCCGATGTCGATGCTTTACTGGCAACACACGAAGAGTTTTTCAACGGAGAAATACTTAAAAACAAGAAATATTTACGCGATTTATCCAAAGGAAACCAGAAAAAAGTAGGCATCATTGCCACCTTAATTGGGAATCCGGAAGTCATTATTCTGGACGAACCGTTTGCCAATTTAGACCCAACCACCCAATTTCGATTAAAAAAAATTATCAAGGATTTAGCTGATAATCCGGAAGTAACCGTCTTGGTTTCCAGCCACGATTTACTGCACACCGTTGAGGTCAGCAACAGGATTGTCGCGTTGCACAAAGGTGAAGTGGTCAAAGACATTCAAACTTCGCAAGAGACGTTACAGGAATTAGAACTGTTTTTTGCTGTTTAAAATTCAACGCAACAGTCGTAGACAAAACTTTTACCGCTAATTTGCGAATTGCATTTATTAATTTGAGTGTTCAGTTTGCGAATTAGCGGTTTATTTTTGGCGTAACCCTCCGTAAAAACTTCGGGTCGGGCTGTCCGCTGTATCTTTATTTTCTTAAAGAAAGAAAATAAAGGATGCCGCTTTCATCCCTTACGCACCAGATGAATATCCAAATATAATGTCATAATTTTCACGATATCAAAAAGAAATGTATTTTTACCAGTTCATATACTAAAAAGTATATTTGGCAGTTAATTGATAAAAACGTTTTCCATTGAAAATCAATATATTTAAACCATTATCCTTCTTGTTATTTTTTGCTTTTTTGGTAGCTTGTTCTACAAAGAGAGACACTTTTATGGCTAGGAATTCACATGCTTTGAGTACCAAATATAATATTTTATATAACGGTCAAGTAGGCTTGGATAAAGGAGTTGAGGCGGTAAATACCAACAGCGATGACGATTTTTGGCAACTACTGCCGGTAGAAAAAATGCAAATTGTAGAAGATTTCACTTCCACAACAAAATCTAAAAACACCGATTTTGAATTGGCAGAAACCAAAGCTACCAAAGCCATTCAAAAACATTCGATGAACATTGGTGGTAAAGAAAAAAACAGTCAAATTGACGAAGCGTATCTGATGCTCGGAAAAGCCAGATATTACGACCAACGATTTGTTCCTGCACTCGATGCATTCAATTATATTTTGTACAAATACCCAAACAGCAGCCGAATTTATGAAGCTAAAATTTGGCGGGAGAAAACCAACATGCGTCTGGGAAATGATGCTTTGGTGATAAAAAATATCAGTAAATTATTAGAAGATCAAGATGTAAAAAAACAAGTTTTTGCAGATGCAAACGCTCTTTTAGCCGCTTCTTTTTTAAATTTAGAAGAAAAAGACAGTGCAGTTGCTAAACTAAAATTAGCAATAGAATTCACGAAAGTAAATCAGCAAAGAGCCCGTTACCGTTTTGTTTTGGGACAACTGTATCAAGAATTAGGATACAAAGACAGTGCTGTTACTTCCTATCAATCCGTGATTGCTATGAACCGAAAAGCGGAGCGCAAATTTGTTATTCAGGCACATGCCAAAAAAGCGGAGTTGTTTGACTACCAAGCGGGAGATTCGGTTTCTTTTGTAAAAACATTCGATAAATTGATTCAAGACCGGGAAAATCGTCCGTACAAAGATTTGATTTTTCATCAAATGGCAGTATTTCATGACAAGCAAAACAATCAGAAAACTGCATTGAATTTTTATAATGCATCGTTACGTACCAATTCAAAAGACACCTATTTAGTAGCTTCAAATTACAGAAATTTAGGAAACCTGTATTTTCGAAATGCAGAATATCCGTCGGCAGCAAAATACTACGACAGTACTTTGGTTAAACTGAATATTAAAACAAGGGAATTTGCAAAAATCCAAAAAATAAGAAGTAACCTCGATGAGGTGATGTTGTATGAAGCGCTTGCAAAGCGAAATGACAGTATTTTAAATGTGGTTGCGATGAATCCTGCGGATCGTAAAACTTATTTTGAAAAGTACATTGTTGCGCTAAAAGAAAAAGATGAGGTTAAGCAACTTTTAGAGGAGAAAAACAAAGCGAAACAGGAAAACATAAACAGAAACAATGCGATTACTTCGATGGATCCTGCTTCAGGTCAAGAGCCGGTAAAATCAGCCCGTAAATCATCAATGGCTCCGCCTACAATTACCAGTGCGGCTTCTCAACCAGCAGCTGGTGTTTTCTATTTTTATAATCCTACAACGGTCGCTTTTGGAAAAGTAGAATTTAAGAAAAATTGGGGCGAAAGGACATTAAATGGCAATTGGAGAATTTCATCAGGAAATGCAAATTCAGCTTTGGCTACTGCTTCGGATGAGGATAAACAATCCGTTGAAAAGGAAGCGGAACCAAATAAAATTATGGAACAATACACCGCTGATTTTTACCTGAAACAGCTTCCAACAGCGCAAATAGAATTGGACAGCATCAATAAAGAACGCAATTTTGCGTATTATCAGTTAGGGATTATTTACAAGGAAAAATTCAAAGAAAATGCTTTAGCAACTGCTAAACTGGAACAATTTTTAATCAATAATCCAGAAGAAAAACTGACGCCGCCGGCGATGTATAATTTGTATAAATTATATCAAATCACAGATGTAAATAGAGCGGCGGAAATGAAAAACAAGATTTCAGCTCAATTTCCGGATTCTCGATATGCACAAATAATTAATAACACTAATCCAAATGGAATTTCTCAAAATGAAACCCCGGAAAATGTCTATAATAAATGGTACAAGTTATTTCAACAAGAACAATTTGTTACGGTTTTAGAAAACGCAGACGTTTTGATTAGTCAGTTTTCGGGAGATGAGATTGTATCCAAATTTGAGTTGCTAAAAGCAAATGCTATTGGTAAATTAAAAGGTTTGACGGCCTACAAGAACGCATTGCAAGTGGTAGCGGATAATTATCCCAACAGTGAAGAAGGGAAAAATGCACAAGTTATTCTGACCGAACAAATCCCATTTTTAGAGAAAGTGGAATTCAAAACAACAGATTCAAACAATTGGAAAATTCTATTTCTTGTGGGTTCCCGAGACGATAAAAACACAAAAGCTTTAGAAGAAAAAATCAAATTATTCATTGCGAGTGAAAATCTTCAAAAACTATACTATTCGTATGATATTTACACGGAGAAAGAAAATTTTATTACAATTCATGGGATAAAATCACGAGTTTACGCGGATGATATTGCACTGGTTTTGAAAGAAAATGTAAAATATAAAATGACCGAGCCAGCTATTGTGGTTTCGGGCGATAACTACAAAGTGATTCAAATTAAGAAAAATCTTGAAACGTACTTAGTACCAGCAAAAGAGTAAAATATGTTTAATAAAAAACAAAAATCCTACACCGATCTTTTGGGAAAAACCAATCGAATCGTGGAAGGCACAATTATAAAAGGCGACATTATATCCCAAGCTGATTTTAGATTGGACGGGAATTTAATAGGAAATTTTCAGTCGGAAGGAAAAATAGTTATTGGACCTGCGGGAAGTGTCACTGGCGATATTATCTGTAAAAATGCGGATGTCGAAGGAAAATTTGACGGAAAAATACAAGTTACTGAAATCCTGAATGTAAAAGCGAAGGCCAGTATTCATGGCGAAGTTTCAGTAGGAAAATTATCCGTGGAACCTGGCGCTGATTTCACTGCGTCTTGCGCGATGAAAACCAATAGTATAAATCAAACCTTGAATGATGGACAACAAAACACCAAATAAAAACAATTCCAACAAGTGGTTGGTATTTATGGGAATTCCGTTTCAAATGGGAATTGTTATTTTCGCGTTCACTTACTTTGGGATGTGGTTAGATAAAAAATATTCAGATGAAAGCTCTTCCTTTTACACTATTATTTTATCACTATTGTCCGTTTTTATAGCACTTTACAACGTAATTCGCCAAGTTAAAAATATTAATAAAAATAACGAATGATTAAAATTTTACCGTTTTTGAAGTATTTAATACCCTTCACATTGCTCTTATTTGCTGCACAATATTATGGAACAGCAGCCTGGAATACACATCATGAATTTTTTTATGCTACTTGGAGTATTTATCTTTTCCTGTTTGTTACCACACTTTTAATCTATTTGCTGTTGCTTTTTGTAAATTTAAATTTTCCTGATTTTACTGGTTTTGCTTTTCTGGGCACCACTTTTGTGAAAATGATGGCGGCTGTCGTTTTTTTGATTCCATTGATACAATCAGAAGGCAGAGAAACTAATTTGGATATAGCAGCTTTTTTCATCCCTTATTTCCTATTTTTGCTTTTTGAAACCGTTTTTGCGGTACGATTAATAGATAAAAGATAAGTTGCTTGAAAATAATGCAATACGATTATAAAATTCATTTTTTGAAATCATCATTATAATTTTCAATTAAATATGTACCTTTGCAAAAAATTTTAAAAACGTAAAATCAGATACACAATTAATAATGGTAATTTCTAAAAAATCACTTCAATTCCTGTTAGTTACTTTTCTAGCGTGTATGCCGTTGGTTACTTTCGCAAATCCAACAGCGGATAGCCTTCAAAATCATACTGAAAACGCTGCTCCTGTTACAGAAGCGCACGTAGAAACAGGTCATTCTGCTGAAAAAGAATTCAATGCTACGGAATTGATTAATGATCACATTGGAGATTCTCATGAATTTCACATTGCGGATTATGATGGTCATCCTATTACGTTTTATCTTCCTGTGATTTTATGGACAAACAATGGATTGAAAATTTTTTCTTCAGAACAATTTCACCATGATAATGAAGGACACCATGTTGTTGATGTTAATGGTCAAAAATTAGTTCGTTTCAACGAGGTTATTTTTTATGCGGATAAATTTGAAACCTTAACGGAGGATGAAAGAAAAAATGGTGCTTTCGCATTTGACGCCAGACCGCTTGATTTTTCAATCACTAAGAATGTTTTCTCGATGTTAATGTCAGCTCTTGTATTGTTCTTCTTGTTCCTTGCTGTAGCGCGTTCTTACAATAAAAATAAACTAGCACCAAAAGGAATCGCTGGATTTCTTGAGCCATTAGTAATATTCGTTAGAGATGAAATCGCGATACCTAATATTGGAACAAAAAAATACGCGAAATACATGCCGTATTTATTGACTATATTTTTCTTTATCTGGATTAACAACCTTATTGGATTGATTCCTTTTTTCCCTTTCAGTTCAAACCTTACCGGAAATATCTTCTTTACATTTGTATTAGCATTGATTACTTTTATTGTAACTTCTTTCAGTGCTAACAAAGATTATTGGAAACATATTTTTATGCCTCCGGTTCCTAAAGCATTATATCCCATTATGATTCCTGTAGAAATCATTGGAATGTTGACAAAACCTTTTGCATTAATGATTCGTTTATTCGCGAATATTACTGCAGGACATATTATTATATTGAGTTTAGTCTCATTGATTTTTATATTCAAAACAGTAGCCGTTGCGCCTATTTCTGGAGCTTTCGTATTGTTCATGAGTGTACTTGAAATGTTGGTTGCGGCGTTACAGGCTTATGTCTTTACGTTGTTGACAGCATTGTTTATTGGTCAGGCCGTAGCAGAGCATGATCATCATTAAAATGTGTTTTATTAATTATTAACTATATTAAATTTAGTATTATGGTATTAGCTGGAATCGGAGCTGGATTAGCTGTTATTGGTGCAGGTCTAGGTATTGGAAAAATTGGTGGTTCTGCAATGGACGCTATTGCTCGTCAACCTGAGGCTGCTGGAAAAATCCAGACTGCTATGATTATTGCTGCTGCACTTATTGAAGGCGTTGCACTTTTCGCAGTAGTTGTTGCGTTGATCGCACAATAATTAAAATTTAAAACTTCCTGATACGGTTGGTATCAGGGAGTTTTTATTTCTAAAACAAACTTTTTAAATATAAAAATATGAATTTAACAGCACCAGAGAGTTTAATTTTTTGGACCTCGATCATCTTTATAGTTTTCTTTATCCTTTTAAGAAAATTTGCCTGGAAACCAATTCTTGGCGCAGTAAAAGGTAGAGAAGATTCAATCAATGAAGCCTTATCTTCAGCAGAAACTGCTCGTAGAGAAATGCAAAATCTTACTGCCGAAAACGAACGTATTCTTCAGGAAGCAAGATTAGAACGTGACTCTTTATTGAAAGAAGCGCGTGAAATGAGAGAAAAGATGATTGCTGATTCTAAAGCTGATGCACAAGCAGAAGGCGCAAGAATGATCGAGCAAGCTAAAACAGCTATTTTAGCAGAAAAAAATGCGGCTATGGCTGAATTGAAATCACAAGTTTCATCATTGTCTTTGAGTATTGCTGAAAAAGTATTAAAGGATGAATTATCTAACAAAGAAGCTCAAACAAAATTGATTGAGAATATGTTAGGTGACGTTAAATTGAACTAATTATGGCAAGTACAAGAGCAGCAATTCGTTATGCAAAAGCAATTCTAGACTTAGCAAACTCAAAAGGTGTTGCCGAAGCAGTAAGCAGTGATATGAAAACTATTGCTACAACTATTCATGGAAATTTAGAATTGAGTACTTTTATTCAAAATCCTACCATTAAAGTTGCGGTAAAAGAAAATGCCTTGTTAGAAGTTTTTGCGGGTATCAACGGAGTAACTCAAGGGTTATTTCATTTATTATTTGAAAACAAAAGATTCGAAATATTAGGGGCTATTGCTACTGAATATGGTAAATTATCTGACTTGGAAAATGGTATCGAAGTAGCGCAAGTTACTACTGCAATTCCTATGGATGCGGCTTTAGAAACAAAAGTTTTAGCGAAAATAGCAACATTTTCAGATAAAAAAATTACAATAGAAAACATAGTAGATCCTGCGATAATTGGAGGTTTTATTTTGAGAATAGGTGATAAGCAATACAACGCTTCAGTTGCCAATAGATTACAAGTATTAAAAAGAGAGTTAAGTAATTAGTTTTATTGCACATTTAAGTGTCTAAATTATAAATTAAGATGGCGGAAATCAAACCTGCTGAAATTTCAGCAATATTAAGAAAGCAAGTAGAAGGTTTTGAATCTGGTGCTACACTAGAAGAAGTAGGAACAGTGCTTCAAGTTGGAGATGGTATTGCTCGTATTTACGGGCTTTCTAATGTTCAATATGGAGAGTTAGTTGAATTTGACAATGGATTAGAAGCTATTGTTTTGAATCTTGAAGAAGACAATGTAGGTGTAGTACTTTTAGGACCATCAACAGGAATCAAAGAAGGTTCAACTGCAAAAAGAACACAACGTATTGCTTCTCTTAAAGTAGGAGAACAAATGGTAGGTCGTGTAGTAAACACTCTTGGTTTTCCTATTGATGGAAAAGGACCAATCGGTGGAGATTTATACGAGATGCCTTTAGAAAGAAAAGCTCCTGGAGTTATCTTCCGTCAGCCCGTTACTGAACCATTACAAACGGGTATTAAAGCAGTAGATGCTATGATTCCAGTTGGTCGTGGACAACGTGAGCTAGTTATTGGTGACCGTCAGACAGGTAAATCAACTGTTTGTATCGATACTATCTTAAATCAAAAAGAATTTTACGATGCTGGGAAACCAGTATTTTGTATCTATGTAGCTATTGGACAAAAAGCTTCGACTGTAGCAGGAATCGCTAAAATGTTAGAAGAAAAAGGTGCAATGGCGTATACTGTTATCGTTGCTGCAAATGCATCTGATCCAGCTCCTATGCAAGTGTATGCTCCTTTCGCAGGTGCTGCAATTGGTGAATATTTCAGAGATTCAGGTCGTCCGGCTTTAATTGTTTATGATGATTTATCAAAACAAGCCGTTGCGTATCGTGAGGTTTCTCTTTTGTTAAGAAGACCACCGGGACGTGAGGCATATCCTGGAGACGTTTTTTACTTGCACAGTAGGTTATTAGAGCGTGCTTGTAAAATAATTGCAGATGATGGCATCGCTAAAAATATGAATGATTTACCAAATTCATTGAAATCAATTGTAAAAGGTGGTGGTTCTCTTACTGCGTTACCAATTATTGAAACTCAAGCTGGTGACGTTTCTGCATACATTCCAACAAACGTAATTTCGATTACAGATGGTCAAATTTTCTTGGATGGAGATTTGTTTAACTCTGGGGTACGTCCGGCAATTAACGTTGGTATTTCGGTATCTCGTGTTGGAGGAAATGCACAAATTAAATCAATGAAAAAAGTAGCAGGTACTTTGAAACTGGATCAGGCACAATTCCGTGAATTGGAAGCATTTGCTAAATTTGGTTCTGATTTAGATGCCGTTACTTTAAACGTAATTGAAAAAGGAAAAAGGAACGTTGAAATTTTGAAACAAGGTTTGAACGATCCATATACTGTTGAAGATCAAGTTGCGATTATCTATGCTGGTTCTAAAAACTTATTGAGAAATGTTCCTGTGAACAAAGTAAGAGAATTTGAGAAAGATTTCTTGGAATTCTTGAACAACAAACACAGAGCAACTCTTGATGCTTTGAAAGCAGGAAAATTAACAGACGAAATTACAGATGTAATCGAATCTGTAGCAAAAGAATTATCAGCAAAATATAACTAATTTAGTGAAAAATGAAAAGTGAGTAGTTTTGGCTATTCACTCTTCACGATTCACTCTTCACTACAAAAAAAATGGCAAATTTAAAGGAAATCCGTAATAGAATTACTTCCGTTTCATCGACGATGCAAATTACATCGGCAATGAAAATGGTTTCTGCAGCAAAGCTAAAGAAAGCACAAGATGCAATTACAGCAATGCGCCCTTATGCCGAAAAATTAACTGAATTATTGCAAAATCTTTCTGCTGCACTGGAAGGTGATGCTGGTGGAGAATTTACAACCCAACGCGAAATTAAGAAAGTGTTACTTGTTGTAGTGACTTCTAACAGAGGTTTAGCGGGTGCTTTTAATACGAATGCAATCAAAGAAGCTAAAAGCCGCGCTGAATTTTACGCAGGTAAACAAGTGGATATTTTTGCCATAGGAAAAAAAGGAAACGATGTTTTAAGCAAAACATTACCGGTTGTAGCTAATGAAAGCGCTGTTTTTGATGATTTGACTTTTGATAATGTGGCTAAAATTGCTAATTCATTAATGGAGAAATTCGTTGCTGGTGAATACGATAAAATTGAGTTGATTTACAATCAATTTAAAAATGCAGCTACACAAATCGTTCAAACAGAACAATTCTTGCCTTTAGCGTCTCTCAAGTCAGATGTTACGGTTGCTCCTGGAGATTACATTTTTGAACCATCGAAAGAAGAAATCGTGTTGACTTTGATTCCAAAATCATTAAAAACACAATTGTATAAAGGAATTCGGGACTCATTTGCTTCTGAGCACGGAGCGCGTATGACTGCGATGCACAAAGCAACTGATAACGCAACGGAATTGAGAAATCAATTGAAATTGACTTATAATAAAGCACGTCAAGCTTCTATTACTAATGAAATCTTAGAAATTGTTGGTGGAGCGGAAGCATTGAATGGGTAATACATTATTGATTCAAAATACATTGAGAGAGCCAACAGATGTTGGCTCTTTTTTTATGTACTTAACTCCTATTTTTGTTTTTTTTAATTGGGTTTTCTGTGCTTGTTTTGACTTGGGACGTTCCCATTATAGAGTCAATTTGTTTTTTACCTATGGCCTCTAACCAAGATATTTGTTTTGTTTTGCTTTTTTGCCAGGGACATGTATTTACTGCTTTTTCTATTTCAGGTAAGGCTATTTTACCTTTTTTTTGGGCGTAAGATGGTGCAGGGAATAATGCAAAGCATACCGAAAAGTACATGTATTTTTTCATATTTTTATACTGAAATCACTATTAAATGTTTTGCAAATACTAAGCTAAATTTATCGTCAGCCTAAAACATCTGTAATAAAATTCACTATTATTTCCAAGTATTGTGTGATTATTTTAAGTATCAGTGTAAACATTTTAATTTGATTTGATTTTCTGTTATTACTGTATTTTAATTATTAGTAATAAGACATTTTATTATGATTAGTGAGATATGTAAAATGAATTATTTCTGTATGAATTTTAATGTAAAAGATTTAATTTAACTACAAAGTCTGTATGGTTCATTTAGGATAGACTTAAAATGAAGTTTTGGGATTCAGCTCCTTTTTTGAATCTGATTGCTTCTTTTTGTATGTTTCATAGCTTGCTAGTGCTACTGAAAAAAAGAGGATTAGAAAGATGCGTTCTAAGACCAATAGTTTGTAGATGTCGTTGTTTTTTTCATCTTTAAAAAAATTTCGTATAATTAAAATAAACACAATTAGAATTGTATTTTGTAACGTTTGAGTAATAAAGTATTTCATTAGATGTGGCTTTTAAACTTCAGTATAGTAGTAGTAACTGAAAAAATATACTTTTCAAACAAATTTTGTAGGTTTTAGATTCTTAAAGTCAGAACTTATATTTATTGATTTAGTTTTGTCATATCGATGGCTCTCATTTTAAAATATATCTTTATAAACACTACAGCAATAAACAATCTATAGCCTCTGTATACCCAAATATTTACTGGGAAAGAGAATAATTCGTAGGTGTCTCTGATTTCAATTAAGGAATAAATGAAGTTTATGGTAAAGAAAATTCCAAAGAATAAATAAAAGTTTTTGGATAGCTTCATTTGTTAGTGATTGTTTGGTATTGCTCTCATTAGTCCAGCCATAAAATTGGCCCAATCAGAAATTATCGCAGCTGCCGCAGTAATAAGCATTAAAAATGCAGTGAAAGTCGGTTCTTTTATAGTTTTTACTTTTGCAATATTTAGTTGATCTAAAAATGGTTGTAAATTCATTTTTTCATTTTTTTAAAATCCTGTTTTTAAAAAAGTTTCTCGAGAACTTTTATGCTCATTTTTTAATGGATATTGTAGCTTTATAAACTCCATGCTCTGTATTTTTTTTAAGGGTTACGTACCAGCTGAATTATTCCCTTTTTTTGATAAAGCTTATATTATTTGACTATCGTTTTTATTTTTAATACTTTTCCTTTCTGAGGCCAAAACTAGGATAGTGGCAGACGTTGTGCAAATACTTGTTATCGGAATTCACGGAATTCCGACAAGATGTATTTTTAAAATATTAAAAATCAATACAATACAAATAACTTAGAAATTTAGTTTTTTACATTATTTTAATTTACATAATCTACTTTTGTACTAAACCAAATAACAATGACTAACCAACAATTTTTAAAAATAGTTCTTGCTGTACTGTTTCCTTTCTTTTTATGGTCGCAGACAAGTAAGCCAATTCAAAAATCGGATTCTTATGAAGATTTAAAAAAAGAGTTTATTTCACAGAAAAGTGATTATAATAAGAAAAGATTTATTTTGGAAATCATTTCTAATTCTTATTCTAAAAAAAATAATTTAAATCTTTCACGGAGTTTTTATCTTTTATCAACTTTATACAAAGGAAATAAAGCAATTCAATACCTTGATTCATCTATTGCTTATTCCACTAATCAAAATGATTATAATTTTCCAGCATTATCTTATTCTAGAAAGGCATATGAGTTAAGAATGCAATTTAAGTATAGCAAGGCTTTGGACAATTTTTTTAAAGCAGAAAAATATGCTAATGGTAATAATGAAGATTTAAATTTTTATATCAAGCGGTCAATTGGTGTTTTGAGGTCAGAGGAATTAGGTGAAGTAGAGGAGGCTTTGTTACTATACCGTGAATGTTTAAATTATATTAGAAAAAAGGAATTATCTTCTTTAAAATACAGTAGCGATTATCACAATCTTTTATTTGTGCTTGCGGATGCACATAAATCATTAAAGAATTTGGACTCTGCTAGTTTTTATAACAAATTAGGGTACAAAGAGTCTATTAAAACTAACGATAAGTTTTACATACCCTATTTTATTTTAAATGAAGGTGCAAATGAAATGTTAAAGAAAAATTATAAAGCATCTTTAGATAGTATAAATAAGGCATTGCCTCAGATAATATTAGATAAAAATTATGGTAATATACTGGCGTCTTATTTTTATTTAGGAAAGTCTTACGCAGGTATGAGTAATGAAAATAAAGCGATTCAAAATTTTATCAAAGTAGATTCTATGTATTTATTAAATAAAAGAATTACACCAGAGTTTATAAGTGGATATTCCTATTTAAT
This sequence comes from Flavobacterium xueshanense, assembly GCF_900112975.1. Lineage (GTDB taxonomy): Bacteria > Bacteroidota > Bacteroidia > Flavobacteriales > Flavobacteriaceae > Flavobacterium > Flavobacterium xueshanense. The sequence goes on from NZ_FONQ01000002.1 coordinate 341,404, forward strand.
TGAATATTACAAAAAAACTGGCGACAAAGAAAATCAATTAAAATTCTTAAATAAGATTATGAGTATTGATAGCATATTACATAGAAACTATAAATATTTAAATAAAGTTTTAGTAAAAGAATATGATACCCCGCACTTAATTGCAGAGAAAGAAGCTTTAATACAATCTTTGGAAAAAAGGCAATCTACTTCTTATATCTGGATTGTAGTTTTAGTTGTAGGTGTTACAGGCTTGTTTGGCTACCAATTTTATTTAAAAAAACAACACCAAAAACGATTTGAAGCAATTCTGCATCCAGCCATGACTACCGAAGAAAATAGTACTGTACTACAAACACAGCCTATAACACCTGATGCTAAAGAAAATCAAGTACAACAAAGTCTATCAGATGAAATAATACTTGAATTATTGGAAAAATTAATAGTATTCGAAAACGATAAAGGCTTTATAGAAAAAACAATTTCTATTCAAAAATTGGCTTTACAATTGAGTACCAATACTAAATATTTGTCTAAGGTAATTAATGAACAAAAAGGAAAAACGTTTGTACAATACATTAATGAGCTCCGGGTAAATGAAGCAGTTTTGCAAATGCAAGCACAACCTATTTTGCAAAATTATACCATAGCTTCATTAGCAAGTGAGTTTGGTTTTAATTCGGCAGAAGCCTTTTCGGCTGCTTTTTATAAAAAGTATAAAATCAAGCCTAGCTTTTTTATCAAAGAGTTGAGTAAAACTAGAGCTAGTTAACTGTTTTAAAATAAGTAAATAGAATTTTAGGTAGCGGAATTCACGGAATTCCGGTAAAAACTTTACATTTTTATTTACAGGAATCGTACAACTTTAATACATTTGAACCATTAAAATTACCTTAATTATGAAATTATTGCCGCTTTATTATTTTACTTGTTTTGTTTTTATTGCAAATATTGTAAGCTGTTTTTCTCAAGAGAACACGATAAGCAGTAATTTATTCAGCATAAAGCAGGATAGTTTATTAAATAATTGGTTTCAGAAAGATTACTTGCAAGACGGTCTACCAGGTATTTCCTTAGACAAATGGTATAAACAAAATAAAAGAATACCAAAAACTAATGAAATAATTGTTGCAGTTATTGATACTAAAATTGATTTAAAACACGAGGATTTAGAAAATCAAATATGGATCAACACAAAAGAAATTGCAAATAACGGCATAGACGATGATAGCAATGGATTTATTGATGATTTAAATGGTTGGAATTTTTTAGGATATAGTAATGGAGACTATATAAAATGGGGGAACAATGAGTTTGTGCGTATTATTAGAAAATGGGCACAGGTATTTAAAGATAAAACAGCGGCACAACTATCCAAGAATGAATTAAATCAATTCAAAGAATATGAAAGAGCCCAATTAAAATTTGGAACTGAAACTAAATTTTATAAAAATTGGTTAAGGTCTTTGCAGTATCTTATACAAGTATATCCATTGGTCAAAGACACATTAAAATACTATTTTCCAAAAGAAGACTATACAAACCAACAGTTGGATAGTTTGTATCAAAAGCATAAAATCAATGACAAAAGTTTTAGGAGCAGAAGGGATGATAACGACAAAGATCTAGGAGCATTAATTGATTATATGCGGGTTAGCTTAGGGTCAAATCAAAATACTTTAAAAGATATAAAAGATCAAGAATCACAACTTAATTCCATTGTAAATGAATGTTTAAATCTTGAATTTAATGAACGCCATTTTATTAACGATGACGTATTTGTCGCAAAAGGAAACAATGAAATAACAAATACAACTAAAAAAGAGCACACGATAGAGAATCACAGCACACTAGTTTCTGGAATAATTGCAGCTGATAGAACCAATGATATAGGAATAAAAGGGGTTGCACCTCATACTAAGATAATGCCTTTGGTTATTTGTAGTAATGCAGATGAGCATGATAATGATATTGCTGCAGCAATTCGTTACGCAGTTGATAATGGTGCAAAAGTAATCAACATGTCTTTTGGTAAGGAATTTTCGTTGTACAAAAACAGGGTAATAGACGCTTATAAACATGCCGAAAAGCATGATGTTTTGCTCGTTCATGCTGCAGGAAACAATAGTTTTAATGTTGATGAAAACCCATATTATCCAAGTGATGTTGATTATGAAAACCCAGATGAAGTTGTAGACAATTTTATAACTGTGGGTTCAATATCACAAAAAATAGATAGTAATTTTGTGTCTGAATTCTCTAATTATGGCAAAAAAAATGTGGATTTATTTGCTCCTGGAGATAAAATTTATACTACTACAGCTGGAAATAGTTATGCGTATGATTCAGGAACTTCACTAGCAGCACCTATGGTTTCAGGGGTCGCTGCTTTGATCTGGTCATATTATCCTAAACTTACAGTTCAGGAGGTAAAACAAATCATTTTAGATTCGGGTACAGCCTATGATATTGAGGTTTTGGTTCCCGGTGGAGAAGGTAAAAAAGTAAAATTTTCAGAACTATCTAAATCTGGAAAGGTTTTGAATGTCTATGATGCGATGGAACTCGCTAAAAAAGTGAGTAAAAAGAAACGATAATGAACAACTACCAAGTTCGTCCTTTCTCGCACTATGTTTTAAGAACCCCTTTATTTCCTTTGTCTTTCTATTGGGATGTTTTGGAAAAGTATTCTGAAAAGACCTTATTGTTGCAGTTTGAAAACCCTTATGTTAGAGAAGCCATTCGTATGGCTTCCCCGGAACTAGTAACGGCTTTAGACAAATGGAAATCTGATCCTTCCAGTCTATCCCATAAAAAAAGGGATGGATTACAGCTTAGCTTACTGAAATATATTGCGCGAATATCAACTCGTTGTACGCCTTTCGGATTATTTGCTGGTTGTACAGTGGGCAAAATAACTTCTGAAACGAAGATTATACTCAATTCAACTGAAAATTTTAGTCGTTTTACACAATTTGACATGCAATTTTGGGTGGCACTATTACACCAATTTGCTAAACGAGAAGAAGTTACAACCCGTCTCAACTATTATCCTAATAATTCGATCTATGCTCTTGGGGATTTTTACCGATATGTTGAATACAACTATGTAAAAACAAAAAGAGAGCACAGTATTTCAGCATTGCGAAAAACAGCACTTTTAAGTGATTTAGTGCTCCAAGCAAAATCCGGAATGACTGTTGATGAAATGATTTCTCTAATTGCCGACGATGATTCTGAAACCGCAGAAGCTTTAGAATATATTAATCAACTTATCGATTTTCAGTTTCTGGTAAATGAATTGGATGCAACAGTTACAGGTAGTGATGAATGGGCGCGTGTTTTTTCAATCATTGATAAAATTCCGAATTTTAAAAAAGAGTCTCTCCTTTTGCAAAGTATAAGAACTCAATTTTTAGTATTGGACCAAACGCTTGTCCCTTATGAAAAAAACTATGAAGCTATAAAGGATTTAATTCAGAAAATAGGTGTGGATCATGATGAAAAATATCTTTTTCAAACTGATTTAAATACGACCGCTTCCGTAAATACTTTGAGTACTAGTTCTCAAAAAAAAGTCTTCCAAGCGGTTCGTTTTTTAAACGGAATTCAAAAGCAAAAGAAGTCTGAAAACCATACGAGTTTTATAAAAGCATTCACTCAAAGGTATGAATCCAGAGAAATGCTTTTGGCAACTGTTTTGGATACTGAAACGGGAATTGGATATCTTCAAAATTCTGAAATGAATGATACGCATGAGATTTTGGAGCATTTTTCTTTCAAAAGTAAAGTTCAAGAATCAGTCATTCAGTCGTGGTCCTCTAATGATTTTATACTGGAGAAAAAACTACGGAAATGTAACCTGAAAAACGAAAAAGCCGTATCGCTTTCTGAGAATGATTTTCCGGATTTTGATCCTACTTGGAATAATGCACCAGCTACCTTTTCGGGAATGATTGAAATTGCATTGCATCAAGAAAAAGAATTGCTTTCAATTGAATCTTCGGGTGATGTTAGCGCAGCAAAATTATTAGGGCGTTTTTGCAATGGAAATGATGCAATTTACAATTTGACCAATGAAATTGTAATAAAAGAAGCGACCTATCATTCTGATAAAATTCTGGCTGAGATCGTTCATATTCCGGAATCAAGAACTGGTAATATATTAAGAAGACCTGTTTTCAGAGCATTTGAAATTGCCTATTTGGCTAACTCTGGAGTAAAGCAAGATTACACGATTGATCTTAATGATTTAATGATCTCGATACGCAACAACAAAATTATTTTGCGATCTAAGAAGTACAATACAGAAGTTATTCCTTGTTTGTCAAATGCCCATAACTATTCTAATAAATCGCTGCCTATTTATCATTTTTTATGCGATTTACAATCGCAAGATATAAAGCCCATTTATAGTTTCAGTTGGGGTGTTTTAGAAACACATTATGATTTTTTTCCAAGGGTTGAGCATAACGGAGTACTACTTTCAAAATCAAAATGGATGGTAAGTAAAACTGAAATTATGTCTTTTTATAAAATGGATGGCAATCAATTATTTGAAGATTTTTCGATTTGGAGAAAACAACGAAGCATTCCTCGTTTTGTAAATTGGGCCTATTTTGACAACACACTATTACTTGATTTTGAAAAAGAAATCGGGATTCAATTATTTTTAAAATCAGTTGTAAATCATGCTAAAATCACTTTAGAAGAATTTCTATTTAGAGAGGAATTTGTTGTGAAAAACGCAAACGGTGAAAATTTTGCCAATCAGTTTATACTATCCTTTTATAAAGAACAATTGTAAAGTATGGAAAGAGATTTTTGCATAGGGAGTGAATGGCTGTATTATAAAATATACACTGGAGTAAAAACAGCAGATCTTATATTGTCTGAAAAGTTTTATCCCTTAATTTTAGATTTACAAAAGGAAAAAATAATTTACAAATGGTTTTTTATCAGGTATAAAGATCCTGATGAACACTTAAGAATTCGTTTGTATTGTAAAACCCCAGAAAATACTGCGACGGTAGTCGCCAGAATGTATCCGGTTTTAAATATGTTGTTGGAACAAAATAGCATTTGGAAAGTGCAAACGGATACGTACCAAAGAGAAATGGAACGATATGGTAAAAAAACGATGATTGCTTCAGAAACATTGTTTTGGCATGATAGCGAAATGATAATACGTTATTTAGCGGTAAAGTCCTCTTTTGAAAAAAAGGAAATGCCCCTTTTATTTAGCTTTACTGCTATTGACACATTTTTAAATTCTTTTGGGTTAAGTAATTCCGATAAATTATCTTTAATGGATCAGTTACAACTGGCTTTTAAAAAAGAATTTGATGCGGATAAAAGTCTTAAAAAAGAATTAGATAAGCATTATAGAGAATTGTTTCCGGAAATGCAGCGGTTTTTACTAGGAAAAGCGGCAGAAGATCATCCTGAAATTTTCAATTTTATTAGTGCAAAGAATAAAAAACACAATGATATGATTAATTCCATTAAAGGAAAATTACAAATTCCTTTATCCGAATTTTTATGTAGTCACATTCACATGATGCTGAATAGACAATATACCTCGAAGCAAAGGCTGTATGAATTGATCATCTACGATCATTTATATCGTTATTATAAAATTCAAGAATATAGAAAATGAAACGCCCATGACAATCGTCATTGACAAACAGTAATATGATTATAGGCGTTCCAACTTCCAATAAAAACAAACATTATAAACAGATGAATTAAAAGGGTTTGGCTACTTATGTTAAACCCTATTGTTTTAAAGTAAAAGATGCAGTTTATTTAAATCCAGTTACTTCAAAAGTTCCGTTATTGATGGTATGCAGTAGCACACCATTATCAAAAACTTGAGTGTTTATTTCACCTCTACTTACTTTTAGTCCGTTGATGATTAGGCGTTCTTTAATAATATAACTTCCTGAGGTTTGAAACTTTTTCCAATCGACGGGACGAATCCATAGTAATTGAGTAGCTCTAAAAATGCCAATGTATTGCTCTAAATCGATCCTGTTTTCTGTACTGTTTTGGTCAAAAGTATAGGTTCCTTTATCCAAATCCCATAAATCTTTTTTGGATTTGATTATGGCGCGGTAACCGTTATCAGAATAGAAAAAAAACTGGTAAGGATTTGTTTTTAAACTTGAATCAAAACTTGAATAAGGTAGATTGGTTAAAAAATTTAGAGTGTTTGTTTCAAAATTTAGGTCTGAAATAAAACTAGTACATTCCGTGTTTCTAACATCTTGAATGGTTATTGTACCTTCTATATGTTTTCTTTTTTTATCAACATCCAACGCATCACTGTAAGATTGCTCCAGTAGTTCTCCTTTAAAATTAAAATGAAGATAATTTTTTGTTTCATCGTATTCAAAATTGGTAATTGTCATTAATCCTTTTGGATTAAAATCGGCTGTTTCAAAATGCATATTTTTATTGCGATAATCAAAAAGTGTGATGTTTCTTAAAGCACCATTTTTATTAAGGCGAAATTCGATTCTAAAACCCATATTATTAGAGCTATCATATCTACAGCTAGCGAATACACCGTTACAACTTTCGTTAGAACTTATAGAACTATTTGTTACTTTTAAATTTTCATTATCAATTTTAATTTCGAAAGACCTTTTGATGTCCTCTTTTTCTATTTCGTCTTTATCACAGGAGTATAATACTAAGAATAGAAGTAATGAAGCTACATTAATTAAAAATCTCTCGAAGTATTTATTTTGATTTGTCACAGTTGTTTTTTACCATTATACTTGTATTAGTTTGGATTCAAATTGTATTTTCTTGTATTATAAACTCTGGATATAATTATTAATCTATCGGCATTCTTGCAAACAACTTTATCCATAAATTGTACAACTTAGTTATTTAAAGTATTTTAACTAGTCGTCTTGGTTTAAAATATATTTTTTATTATCGTAAATTTTAAAATTCTTTCCCGAGTTTAAGGCCAATCCTTATTAATTCATCATATCCTCCTCCAGTTTTAAAGAAATGGTTATCTCTTATTACAGGGAGTTGCCCCCTGATATTAATTCCGATGGTAAAGTTTTTTGGTAGAGTATAGTCGTATCCTAATGTTGTAAGATAGACAAGTGTTTCTGTATTCTTAACTAGATAAGATAATTCAGTGTTCTTAGTTACTGTTTCATCGTTATTCAGAGTAAAATTGTATTGAAAATAATTTTGATAAGTGATTCTTTGTATATTATATCCCACGCCATTTGAAAAATATAGTAAATGTTTTTGCTTTTTTATTAAATTTAAATAAAAATGAGATGCAAATACGATTTGACTTATTGTTTTGTTTTCTTTAAACGAAATTTCATAATTCTTGATTTCATTACTATTTATAGTTCTTTCATCACCGTATGAAAAAACAGCTGGTACATTGTTGAATGAGCTACCTTCTAATGAAATTGAAATACCATATCGTTTTTTTAGATTGAAATAATATTCCATTTCTAAACCTTTAGTCCTATCGTCAATACTCTGATCACTAGACGCTTCAATATAATTGACAGATATTTTGCTAAATTTGTTATTCGTTTGTGCTTGTAGATTTGAAAAAAGCATAGTAGCAATTGCTACTATGCATAATGTGTTGTTAATTTTCATTTATTGAACAATTTTTGTTAAATAAGGTTTAAAATAATACTGTAACTTATCAGCTGCTCTTACAGAGTATTCCGTACCGTTATCATTGTATGTACCAGCTCCCGTGTCTCCAATAATTTGTGTTAAAACCGCTCTTCTGGAAACATTATTGTTATATCTTAATTTGCAGTTACCTCCAACTCTAACATCAAAGTTAATATCGATTTTAGGATCAAATGTAACTTTTTTCTGTTCAACATCCCAGCCTAATTTAACCGTTCCTTTTGCGTTTAAATTACCTGAAAAAGTATGATGAGATGCCCATGTCAATGTGTGCTCAGCTTCATGCATATTCCAATCGTCATCCCATAATATGTTTACATCTACCCAATTATGATTTCTCGCATCTCTTCTTTTTATATGCTGTCTAGTCATAAGTTGTCTCGAATCAGCAGACAGCGGAAAGACTAGATTATTATTATTATCTGTTGTCAAATTCGCTGAAGATCTCACCAATGTTATTGTTGTTGGTGTCAAAAATGTTCCCAAATGCTCCATCAAACGAATTTTGGGAATATTAACTTTCAGTACATCTGCATCCATTATTTTTGTATGGTCTACGTTAAAGTTCAAAAAACCTTGCCATCCCTGAAAGGCCCAATTTGGAGGATTATTACTTATTATTACAGGATTTGGGTTAGGGTCAGAAGCAATTCCACTTTCAATATACACTGCGGGTCTAACAACTAAAACAGGATTATTATAGGCAAAATCGTCGTTTATTATAGCAATTGGTTGTAAACCATATATTCCATTTACAGATTGATAGCCATAATTATAATTTTGTTCAATCATTGGATCCCAAGTAAGTGTAATTGTGTTTTCATCTTCTAAATTAAAGTTTTCTTCATAAGGGAAATAAACGTCAAGTCCTTGTGATGCATAATACTCAGAAAGTTCATCATATGTATCCTCGATAGTTCTTTGAGTCGTTGAAGCGTTAATTTTTTTCAGTTGACTTTTCAAGTTGGGATATTGATCAATATTTTTTCGTACTTCGTTTATAAGAGTTTTTCTAAATGATTCTTTTGCAGAAATTTTTATGTTGTTTCTATTTCTGGATAGTAATAATAATTCCTCTTTCGATATGTTTTTTCCCAGTAGCGCATTTACAGTTACTGCTTCTGAATTATCCCCTCTTTGATGTATTAGATCAACCAGATATTTGCGATTTTCTTTATCTGATAAAGTTTTACCTAATAATTGTGCAAACTCTTTCATCGCTTCAATTTTATTTGATTTCGCTGAATAATTCATTTCCAAACTATTATCTTCAATTTTATCTTCTCTCTCGCAAGAATTTAATGTAAATATTCCTACTGCAATTAATAATAAATATTTTTTCATGTCATTTTTAATTTTTTGTTGTTTTCTAAAAAGCCACTAATTCATAAGAGCTTTCTAAGATTTTAAACTGTTGTTTTCCAATATGGATATTCTACTTGTAAACAGAAATTCACTATGTCAGAAAAATTTAAAATTTTTTATAGAATAATCAAACTTTATCTTTCCGAGATAATTTGGTAATGTAAAGTTTCTCGAGAACTTTTGGGCTTAGTTTTTTAGAGATCATAGCACGATAACTCTTTGCTGTGTTTTTTCTGAAAGGGTTACAGTACAGCTGAAGTATTCCCTTGTAATTGGCCAATTGATTTTAAAAAGTGATTTAGATTTAGATAACGTCTTACCCAAAAGACTTTCACTTTCTTAAAGCCAAAACTACCCTCATATATTTTAACACACAAACACTTGTTATTGGAATTCGCGGAATTCCGTGTCCAAATTCCGTGAATTCCGATAGGTTATTTAAAAAAAGAAAGTAATTCATTTTTCTTTAGAAAATAAGGATCGTAATGTCTTTCAGAAAAATCATAATTTCTATTCTTCCAAACCATTCTTTTTTTCTTTAATTTTACATTTTTGAAAAACAACCATGAAAATACAATTAAGAGAACTCAGCACAGTAGAAGAAATGCTTGAAAACATTGAAGTAATGCGATTTTTATACCCCGCATTTACGGTAGAAAAATACAAATCGTATCTTACGGAGATGATTCCGAATAATTACAGGCAGGTAGCCGTTTTTGAAAATGAGATTTGTGTGGCGGTTTCTGGGTTTTGGTCGGGAACAAAACTTTGGTCGGGAAAATACATCGAAATTGATAATTTTATTGTGCATCCGGATCACCGTTCCAAAGGATTGGGCAAAATGATGACGGATTATGTAGATGCTTTGGCGAAGGAAACTGGTTGTACCATGATCGTTTTAGATGCCTTTACCGGAAATTTCACCGCGCATCGCTTTTATTACAATCAAGGTTATGTGCCAAAAGGGTTTCACTTTCTTAAGATTTTAAATGAAGAAGGATTAAGTTAAATTGAAAATTATGAAAAGATATAAAATAATTAGTCTCTTGTTGATCACCGCTATCAGCCTTACTTTTTGTGCCATGAAACAAGAACTTCAAACAGAATTTCCTCAAGAAATCCAGTCTGCTTTTTATCAGAAAATGAAAAACGGAACCGAAAGCAGCGGTACTCATTTTTATATCGAATTCAAAAAACCGCTTGCGACAAACATCAAATTGGAGAAAATCTATTTTCACAATCAAGAATCTTCTGTTGAAGAAATTACTAAAAGTACCGTTGTAGCACATTTTTATCAACGTAATAAAAAAGAAGATTTAATTTTGGATAGTAATCCTGCCAAAGAATACGGCAACAAAGCACCCGTAATTCAAAAATCTAAATTTGATTTAAAACCCAATGAAGCAATTTTGGAATACAAGAAAGACAATAAAACCCAGTTCTTTAAAATAACCAATCTCACAGAAAAGCCATTGCGGTAATTGCGCAATAGAAAAGCTTTTGTTATTGATTGTTCTCTTTCAAAACAAACATTCACTTCAGTGGATTAAACCAAAGAATTAGTTATTTTTGGCACTTTAATTTTAATAAAAACACCATTTTGGGATTATATAAAAATCTTTTTAAACAGACTGCCATTTACGGATTGGCAACGGTCATCCCCCGAATGTTCAGTTTCTTATTGGTGCCATTGTATACGGATTTACTCCCAAAAGCAGAATACGGAAAGGTTTCCATCATTTTTGCCTACATGATTTTCTTTAATGTCATTCTTGCATACGGTATGGAAACCGCGTTTTTTAGGTTTTACAACAAGGAAACCAACAAGAATTCAGTAGTAGAAACCACCTCGATTTCAATTTTTTGGACTTCCTTAGCATTTTTGTTTGTATCCTTATTGTTCCGAAACACCTTATCTCTTTGGTCCAGAATAGACGAACAATATATCAGCTACACCATTTGGATTTTAGTGCTCGACGCTTTAGTGATTGTTCCATTCTCTAAATTAAGGGTCAATCAGCAACCTGTAAAATATGCGATAATCAAAATAGGAAATGTAGCTGTCAATCTGTTTCTGAACGTTTTCTTTTTGAGTTATTTACCGGCGATTGCAGAGTCAAATCCAGACAGTGTTTTACGTTCTTTGTACTTGGAAGATTTTCAAATAGGCTATATATTTGTTTCCAATATTGTTGCCAGTTTACTTACATTTATACTGTTGTCACCCAATTACTTTAAATTGAAATGGCATTTTGATTATTCGCTATGGAAACGAATGATGAAATACGGTATGCCTATTATGGTGGCCGGAATAGCATTTGCTATCAACGACCAATTTGACAAAATATTATTGGGAAACTTATTGCCTCCTGACATTGCTGATGCCGAAGTGGGCGTTTATTCCGCCTGCTACAAACTTGGATTATTCATGGTTTTGTACCGAACGGCCTATACTTTAGGAATCGAACCCTTCTTTTTTAGCCACTCGGATAGTCAGGATGCGCCACAAACATACGCTACGATCACCAAATATTTTGTGATATTTGGCTCTTTTATATTACTGTCAGTCATCGTTTTTGCTGATATTCTGAAAGTAATTATGATTCAGGATGAGTCCTATTGGGAAGCCATGAAAGTAGTGCCGCTCATTATTTTGGCAAACTTCTTCTTAGGAATTTATACTAATCTTTCCGTTTGGTACAAACTGATTGATAAAACACATATTGGCGCCTATATTTCTATAGTGGGGGCCATAATCACACTCGCGTTAAATTACCTACTGATCCCAACAATGAGTTATTACGGGTCGGCAATTGCCACGATTGCGGCGTATGGAAGCATGATGTGTATTTCCTACTATTTCGGGAATAAATATTATCCTATTCCGTACGATACGAATAAAATTTTCATGTATCTATTGATTTCAGTAGGATTTTCGGCAGTTTCCTTTTATGGTTTCAGAGAGAATTATTACGTAGGAATCACATTATTACTTGTATTTATTTATTTTATATACCACAACGAAAAAGAATTATTAATCAAAATGTTGAATCGAAAAAAGAATTAGAATCTAGTTTTTAAGAGCTATTTCCTGCTATTCGTTGCAAATGAAATTCACTGAACTCAAATGAAAATAAAAGTATAGTGAAGTAATTTTTTCCTTTTTAAAGAAAAAAGGAAAAGGATTTCCACTACTATCAGGGCTATTACTAAAAAGAAACAACAATATGTACAGACAAGTGGCGACTTGTTTCTTCTAAATAAAAAAACAATGACAATAAACATCATCAACAAATCACAACATGCCTTGCCTAACTATGAAACTATAGCCTCTGCAGGAATGGACTTACGAGCCAGTTTAACTGAATCTATTATTTTAAAGCCACTTGGAAGAGCCATTGTCAAAACAGGTCTTTTCATTGAATTGCCCATAGGTTATGAAGCACAAGTACGTCCGAGAAGTGGTTTGGCTGCCAAAAAAGGAATTACGGTCCTGAATTCTCCTGGAACAGTAGATGCTGATTATCGTGGTGAAATTGGTGTAATTTTAGTAAATTTATCCAATGAAGATTTCATTATCGAAAACGGAGAGCGTATCGCTCAACTAATCATAGCAAAACACGAACGTGCGCAGTGGATTGAAGTACAAGAGCTAACAGAAACGTCACGAGGAGAAGGCGGTTTTGGAAGTACGGGAGTAAAATAGTTTTTGGTATTCAGTTGCAGTTAGCGGTTATGAAATAACGAAGTGAAGAATATATTTCAAATACAATGCTGCAAAAATTCGTTTAATCCATGTGATCTGTGGCGAACAAAAGCGATAGTTTGCAAATCGTGCAAACGTAAAAATAATAAAAACCTTCGTGAACTTTGCGAGAACCTTCGTGAACTTTGCGGTTAAAAAAATATTAAATGAAAATAATTGTTCCAATGGCCGGTCGTGGCTCACGTCTTCGCCCACATACATTAACCATTCCTAAACCATTAATTCCTGTCGCTGGAAAACCAATCGTTCACCGTCTGGTGGAGGATATTGCGGGAGTATTGAATCAAGATATTGAAGAAGTAGCCTTTATCATCCATGAAAGTTTTGGCAAAAAAGTAGAAGAAGAATTAATCGCTATCGCACAAAAATTAGGAGCCAAAGGCACTATTTATTACCAAAATGAAGCTTTAGGAACGGGTCATGCTATTATGTGTGCCAAAGATTCTTTGAGCGGACCTGCAGTTATTGCTTACGCAGATACGTTAATTCGTGCCGATTTTGATTTAGATAAAAATGCGGACAGTGTGATTTGGGTAAAACAAGTAGACGAGCCAGAAGCTTTTGGTGTTGTAAAACTGAATGAAGCGAATGAAATAGTAGAATTAGTGGAGAAACCGGCAACTTTTGTATCTGACCTTGCCGTAATTGGAATTTACTATTTTAAAGATGTTGCAGTGCTAAAAAACGAATTACAATTAGTATTAGACAACAACATTATCCACGGTGGCGAATATCAAATAAATGACGGGATCAAGCAAATGATGGCCAAAGGCATGAAATTTGTTCCGGGTAAAGTAGACGAATGGATGGATTGCGGTAATAAAAATGTAACCGTTGAAACAAACTCCAGAATGTTAGGATTCTTGCATAATGATGGCGAACATTTAGTGGACTTTGATGTCAAATTAGAAAATTCTATTATAATCCCGCCTTGTTATATCGGAAAGGATGTGGTTTTGATTAACGCAACTGTTGGGCCAAATGTATCTTTAGGTGATGGATGCCATGTTTCAAACAGTACGATAAAAAACAGTTTAGTACAAACACACTCTCATATCAAAAATGCAAATTTGGACAATGCGATGATTGGAAATTACGCTAGTTTTGATGGGAATTTTACAAGCATTAGTATTGGAGATTATTCGGTATTGGAATAAATAAAATACAATTCCTGCCTCTTTTTAAAATGGTGCAGGATTAAATTTAAAATGAAAAAAAGCGCTTTCATAATTTTATTTCTCGTTTTGCAATGCAATTCTGCTTTGCTGTGGGCGCAAACGGAGCCCGAAGAAATCAAGCTCGATACAGATCAATTTCAAGAACTTTTTTATGAATCCTTGCTTCAGAAAGGAATTGAAAATTATGATAAAGCGATAGTAGCTTTGGATAAAGCCAACAAAATAAAACCGAACGATGCAACTGTTTATTATGAATTGGGAAAGAATTACTTAGCATTAAAAGAGTATAAAAGTGCCTATAATTACTTTGAAAACGCCACCAAGATCGACCCTAAAAACAAATGGTTCTGGATAGGAATGTATGATGTGAGTTACGAAACTAAAAATTTCAATCAAGGTATTACCGTCATCAATAAGTTGATTGAATTTGATCCAAAATACAAAGAAGATTTGACCTCATTGTATATGGGAACCAATCAGTATGAAAAAGCTTTGGCATTGATTCAGGAACTCAATGAAACCTATGGAAAAACAGACCGAAGGGAATTGTACAAAAGCCAGATTTTATCAGTAGGTAAATTTCAAAATATGGAGATTACCAATCTGGAAGATCTAATTGTTAAAAATCCACAAGATGAGTTCAATTATATCAGTTTAATATTTTTGTATTCCAAAAATAATGAAGAAACAAAAGCTTTTGAAATAGTCAAAAAACTAGAAAAAGCAATTCCAGATTCGGAATGGGCACAAGTTAGTTTATTCAAAAATTATTTGGATGCTAATGACGCACCAAAAGCGATAAAAGCGATGAATGTCGTTTTGGCCAGTTCCAAAATAGATTCGAAAATAAAACACAGAATTCTGAATGAGTTTCTGATTTTCACGGATAAAAATCCGCAATATTCGCCTGATTTAGAGAAAGCTGTGAACTATTTTGACAATGATTCTTCCGTAGATGTAGCCAAAGAAGTAGGGAAATTTTTCCATGCTAAAAAACAATGGGAAAAAGCTATTATTTATTATGAAAAATCGACAAGCAAGGGAATAGGAGATACTGTAGAAACGAATTTACTTTTGCTTCAAGCGCATACAGAGATGAAACAATTTGATGCAGTAGCCAAAAAATCGTTGGCGCTGGTAGAGACTTTTCCAACACAACCGCAATTTTATTATTATGCCGGTTTGGCTAACAATCAGCTCCAACAATTTAAAAAAGCGAAAGATTTATTAGAAATGGGCATGGATTATGTAGTGGAGAATAAGGAATTGGAAATAAATTTCAATATCCAGCTTGGAGAAGCGTACAACGGTTTAGGAGATTTCAAGAAAAAAGACTTGTTTTTTTCTAAAGCCAATCAATTATTAAAAGAAAAAAAACAATGAAAAAAATTTCAATACTAGTACTACTTACTGTTCTTATGGTTTCGTGCAAATCGAAAGCCATTGCCATTGCAGCAAGTAATGAGCCTGTTGTGGAGGCAGGATATATGTCGGCCAAAAAAATAATAGAAAATCATTACAACAATAAAAACGAATTTTCTACATTATATATAAAGTCAAACGCCCGTTATGCTGATGACAAACAAACGCAAAATGTTACCGCTGAAATCAAAATCAAGAAAGATGAACAGATCTTGGTAAGCATACGTTTTCTGGGAATTACAATGGCAAAAGCATTAATCACTCCCAATACAGTAAGCTATTACGAAAAGATAAATGGGAAATATTTTGATGGCGATTTCAGTAGTTTAAGCCAATGGCTTGGAACGGATTTAGATTATAATAAAATCCAGAACATGTTATTAGGCCAGGCCATTGATGATTTGACAAAAGGAAAATATTTAGAATCATTATTGGAACAAACGTATCGATTGGATGATACATCAAATAAAAATACTAAAAAATCATTCTTTTTGGATGCCGATAAATTCTTGGTTCAAAAACAAGAAATCACGCAAACTGCTGAAGAGCGAATGATCAAAGTAGCGTATGCTAACAACAAAGTATACAATCAGGCTACATTGCCAACAAGCGTTTTAATTAATACATTTCAG
Organism: Flavobacterium xueshanense; assembly: GCF_900112975.1. GTDB lineage: Bacteria > Bacteroidota > Bacteroidia > Flavobacteriales > Flavobacteriaceae > Flavobacterium > Flavobacterium xueshanense. Next base: position 357,438 of record NZ_FONQ01000002.1, read on the forward strand.
AAGAAAGGAAATACCGAAATTAATCTGGAATACAACTCAGTAACTTTCAATGAAGAACTTTCTTTTCCTTATAGTGTTCCAAATGGGTACAAAAGAATTATAATTAAGTAAATTAGCAAAAATATTTTTTCAATATGCCAAAATTTCTCCTAAGCCTAATTTTTATCTGTATGACTTCATTACTGTGGAGTCAGGAATCTCAACAAGAAAAATTAGAAGAACGTAAAGCTCAAATTCAAAAAGAAATTCGAGAAAATGAAAAGTTATTACAATCTGTAAAGAAAAAAGAAAAATCTGCTGTTAACGTAGTGATTATTCAAAGCACTAAAATAAAGCTGAAAGAAAAATTAATAAACACCACTGAAAAGCAAACCAAATTGCTGAATAATGACATGTATATTAATCAGGTTCAAATCAATAAATTGAAAAAAGAATTGACTGAACTTAAGGCGGATTATTCTAAGATGATTGTGAAATCATATAAAAGCCGTTCATCGGAAAGCAGAGCGATGTTCTTGTTATCGTCTGAAAACTTTTTACAGGCTTACAAAAGAGCCCAGTATATGAAGCAATACACGAGCTATAGAAAAATGCAGGGTGAAGAAATAAAAACGAAGTCGAATAAGCTTACGGATTTTAATCAAAAACTAGATGTACAAAAAACAGCAAAACAAAAACTGATTGCTGAAAATGAAAAAGAACGATTGTCACTCGAAAAAGAGAAAAAAGAGCAGTTGAAGTTGGTTAGCGTTATCAAAAAAGATAAGAATAAGATTTCCCAAGAAATTAGAAAAAGACAACAAGAGTACAAAAAAATTGACAGGCAAATCAATAAACTAATTCGGGAAGCTATTGCTGCAGCCAACAGGAAAGCAGCCTTAGAAAAGGCAAAAGCCAATCCGAATGCCCCGGTTTCTAAAGCTGCTGTGTCATCATCCAAAATTGAATTAACTCCGGAAGCCAAAATTATTGCAGATAATTTTAGAGCTAACAGAGGAAGACTGCCTTATCCAGTTGAAAAAGGATATGTGTCATTAGGATACGGAAACCAAACGCACCCATTGTTTAATACGATAACCGTGCACAATAGCGGTGTAGAAATCACTACTGACAAAGGCGCAAGTGCAAGAGCAGTTTTTGGAGGAGAAGTAACCAGCGTTATTGTATTGTCACCAGTAAACAAAGCGGTAATGATACAACACGGGGATTACTTCACGGTCTATCAAAATTTAAGTTCCGTGAATGTTAGCAAAGGAGATAAAGTAAGTATAAAGCAAAGCCTTGGAAAAGTAAGAACTAATGGGGAAACGGGTAAAACGGTAATTAAATTCTTAATCCTTCAAAATACAACTTACAACAATCCTGAAGGTTGGTTGTCACCAAGATAAAGACAGTTATTTTAAATAAAAAAAGCACTATTATATTCCTTGGAATACGATAGTGCTTTTTTTATGACCGATATTTTAGTTAAGAAACTCTTTAAAACTAAAGCAAAAAAAAGTTTTGCAAAGAACCTTTTCAACGGTTATATTGTAAATTTATAATTAGTACAATTGATTTAATTTGTAAAAACAAATGCAAATTTAGAATCGGTTTAAAGTGCTATTCAGCTTTAGTAAAAGAAGAATTTATAGCCTTTATTGTTCCTTCAGTAGACCAAGTCCCCGAAACTATAATACGTCTGATAGTGTATAATGGATCAACAGGATCTCTTTTGGTAGATAAAATATAAGCCATTTTATAATCACTCTTTTTTATTTCTGGGATTGCATCGGTATTCCATAACCCAAACGGATAGGCAAAATCGGGTACTGGTTTCCCTATGATTTCCTCCAGTTTTGCTTTTGGTTTAACCAATTGTGTATTCCAGTCGTCTCCGGTATATTTTGTTACCATGTGATGATCCCAAGTATGTGCGCCTATCACATGCCCGTCGTCAGATAAGCTTTTAATTTGCTCTTTGCTCATATATCCGGGACGGTTAATAGAAACGGTCATTATAAAAAACACCCCTTTAAAACCATATTTTTTCATCTCGGCTGCGCCAATACTAAATTGTTCTTCTCTGGTATCATCAAAGGTAATCATGATTGGCTTTTCAGGTAATGGGTCATCAAAAACTAAATAATTATACAATTGTTCCGGCAAGATGGTGTGGTAGCCTGCATCAGCTAACGTTTTCATTTGTTCTGCAAAAGCAGGAGGTTTTACGGTATATACTTTCACGTTTCCACTCGCACTGGCGCTAAAATCCCTGATGTTATGATAACATAAAATTGGCACTTCTTTTTTCGAAAGAATGGTCGCGGCATCAGCAGCTACTTTTTTTGGAGCAATAATTTTTGCAGGAGCAGCAACAAGCGGGACTTCAGGAACTATTTTACGCGTTTCTGATTGACATCCCACCAATAAAAATAATCCAATGAAAACGGAATAAAGAATATTTTTCATAAGTTAAATAGTAATTATTGGTACTGAATGTAAATTGGTTTTGGAGTGAATTTCACTAATTCTTCAGGACTATAGATTTTCCAATCGTTTTTATTGTCATTTTTATAAAACAATTTAAAACCGGCAAATTGTACAGGTTCTCTATAAATATAACTGACGTAAGAATCTTTTTTTAATACCTTACTTCCAAAACCATCCATATCCATTACGATTTGAACTTCGGGTACGGTTTTGATTTCTTTGTAGTTTTTAACCATACCTTGTGTAAAACGGTGTATCACTAACACTTTTGGAGTCAGTTTATTTTTGCGGACAATGTCTGCCAAAATAGTAATGGCGTCATTAATATCTGCGGCCGTAAAATGTCCGATTTTAGAACCTGGACGTTCTCCGTTTTTCATCGAAAATTCAGGATCAATTCCAAGATGTACATTAGGCATGGCAAGATATTTTTCCAGTTCCGCTACTTCTGATTTAACAGTGCTGTGACCTACCTGGATATCTAAAAATACTAATGCATTGATGGGTTTTGCCCAACTGATAACAGTGTCAATTTGTTTAAAAGGCATTCGCAAGCGGTGCATGTTGTTTTTACCCGGAGCGCCTTGAGCCGTAACAGCAATGTAGTGCAAAGCGGGAATTGTTTTTACACTAGAATCAGCTGCCTGCCATTTAGCTACTTCGCCTTGTAATTTTGCCAACATTTCTTTTCGAGGAAGTTCACCCAAAATTCCCATTCTTGTGGAGTATAAATTTCCGTAATAAGCAATAATTCTATTGTATGGTAATAACGCACCGGGTAAAGGATAAGGCGCTTTTACAGGCCATCTGCCGGTGGTGTCATTGTTGCTTAAAGCGACCATTCTTTTGTTGAAATCAAGTGTGTCAATGGTAAGAGCGGTCTTTTTTTCTATTGAATCCGCTTTTTCAGTCTCTGTTGTCGTTTTTCCGTTTACAGTATCGGCCGCTTTGCCACGATCGCAGGATAAAGTACTTAACAACAATAAAGGAAGTGTGATACATGCAAGTGCTAATTTTTTCATAAGTAAATAATGTTGTTTTTTATTTAAAAGGAATATCGAAGTTTAAAGATAATTTAATTCTTGTTTCAATCACAAAGGTATGATTTTTAAAGAACGTCTTTTCAAGTAAAGTAGTGTTATAAAGCGGTATTTTTTATATAATTTACGGTTTAACGAGGGCTTTATATAATTTCACAACCTATTTTAATCAAATATAAAAACAGAATATAGTTCCGCTTATATGCAATCGAGAATTTTCTTTAATCAATCCTTGCTTAAAAATGATTTTTAGGAATAAAAATAAATAGCTAACTTTATAAACGTTTTTACTCATTCAAATACTCTAACAATTGTTCAAAAAATCCTCTTTTTTCCTCCTTTTTTTATGTAGTGCGACTGCTGTTTTTGGACAAATAAAAAAAGATACGATTGCCCTTTCAGAAATCACATTGAAGGGTTCGCCAATTAAAAATGTACTTCAAAATACGGCTTCTTCTGTTTCAGTGATTACCACAGCTGACATAAATAAAAGTGATGGAATTATTCTGACTCCGGTCTTAAACAAAATCCCTGGCGTTACGATGCAGCAAGGCGCTTTCAATACCAACAGGATTACGATTCGGGGTATTGGCGCCCGATCTCAATATGGTACCAATAAAATAAAAGCCTATTTTGATGGGATTCCATTGACTTCCGGTGAAGGCGAAACCACAATAGACGATATTGATTTAGGAGCGATCGAAAAAATTGAAATTATAAAAGGGCCAAATTCCACTAGTTTTGGTTCCGGTTTGGGCGGTGTAATCCAATTGTTTTCACGAGAAACGCCTTCGTTGGAATCATTCGGGAAATCAACAATCACTTTTGGAAGTTTTGGGTTGTTGCAGCAACGTCTTTCGGCAGGATACAGCGATTCCCAAACAAATGTATTTACAAGCTTTACGGATTTACAAAGTGACGGATTCAGAACAAACAGCTCCTACAACAGAAAATCATTTAACCTGCACGCCAAACAAAAAATTGTTCCCAATGGTAGTTTGTCATTTTTAGGAACATTCACTCGATTGAAAGCTTTTATTCCAAGTTCTATCAATGAGACTGATTTAAAAAATAATCCTGAGAAAGCAGCCGCAACTTGGGCAGCCGCGCAAGGTTTTGAGTCGTATGACAAATTTATGTTCGGATTAGGATACGAGCATCAATTTTCCGAGAAATGGTCTTTACAAACCAGTGTTTTTTCTAATTTTAAAGACGCGTACGAACCCAGACCTTTTGATATTTTGGATGAAAAAATAAATGCCGCGGGTTTTCGTTCCAATGTAAATTATAAAGACCAATTGTTTTCCTTGCCATTTGAACTGAGTTTTGGCACCGAATTATCAACTGAAAAGTACAAGTATTCTCTTTTTAAAAATTTGTACAAATCGCAACCGGGTCAAGGCAGTATTCAAGGAGACGAATTTAGTGCCGTCAAACAAAACCGGAATTACACCAACTACTTTTTACAAATGGAGCTTTGGATTTCAGAAAAACTGCATCTGGAAACCGGAATAGCATTTAACACAACCAAATATTCGTTACAAGATATTTTCGAAAATAATTCTGGGGGTCAAAAGATGCCTTTTACTTTTGGAAATGTTTGGTCGCCAAGAATTGGTTTGTCTTATAAAGTAAGCAAAGGGAAAAACATATTTACGTCGGTTAGCAAAGGATTTTCGGTACCTTCAGTTGCAGAAACATTGACTCCCGAAGGTCAAATAAATACCGATTTAAAACCAGAAATAGGTTGGAATTACGAACTAGGTTTCAAAGGAAATTGGCTTAAAAATAAAGTTTATACAGAAGTAACGTTTTATACCACACAAATTGAAAATTTATTGGTGGCACGACGCACCGCCAATGATCAATTTGTAGGAATTAATGCGGGCAGCAGTTCGCATACGGGATTTGAATTCTTAGTAAATTATAAACTTTTAGAGCTGACCCAATTTCAAATTACACCTTATTTTTCAGGAGCGGTGAATACTTTTAAATTCAAAGAATTTTTGGATGGTGGTGCGAATTATTCGGGAAACCAACTTACTGGAGTTCCCGAAAAACAATTCAATTTTGGAGTGGATCTAAATACAAAAAACGGATTTAGTGTCAACACTTCTTTCCGAACGATAAGTAAAATTCCGTTGAACGATTCCAATACAAAATATAGTGAGCGGTATTCGTTGCTCGACATTAAAACGACGTATGTTTTTACGATCCTTAAAATCCTAAAAACAGAGTTGAATGCTGGAGTTAATAATGCATTGGACACTAAATATGCAGCGAACATTCTGCCGAATGCTGTAGGTTTTGGGACTGCCGCCCCACGCTATTTTTATCCGGGAAATCCTGTCAATTTTTATGGTGGTTTTTCGGTGTCGTATGTTTTTTAGAGACCAATCCTAAGTGCGAATTTTATTTTTTAATGGTTGCGACTTCTTTTTCGGTAACAATTTTGGTTTGTTTATTACTCCAAGAAGTCATGATGTAATTCATCACATCAGCAACTTCCTGATCCGTAAGTCCCATGGCTGGCATGGTACTATTGTACTTTATTTTATTGACGACAATTTTGCCACTTTGTCCAAATTTTACAGCAGCTATACTTTGATTTCTCTTGGTTTTTAACCAATCAGAACCGGCAAGAGGAGGGAAGTTCTTACCATCTCCTTTACCATTTGCACCATGGCATTGCATGCAAAAATCAGCATAAATTTCTTTTCCCGGTGACTGAAATTTTGAAACAACTGTGGTTTTGGTATTCAAGTCAATGTAGTTGTTTTGAGAAAATGGGTTTTCTAAAAAAAAGCTTCCCAATACAAATAGTCCAAATCCCAAAAATAATTTCGTTGTAAACATAGTCTAATTAGGTATGATTTTAATAATTCCTTTTCCTTCTACGCCCATATAAATATAGCCATCTGGACCTTGTGCCACATTACGTACACGACCAATATCGGTTGCGATTTTTTGTCTGCCGATAACTTCATTGCCTTTCAACTTTAGCAATTCAAGATATTGGAATTTTAAAGAACCAACCAATAAATGCCCTTTCCAGTCCGGATATTTGTCGCTGGTAACAAAAGTCATTCCGCTAGGAGCGATAGAAGGCAACCAATAATAAATAGGTTTTTCAATGCCTGGTTTTTCATTTTCTTTGCTGATGGTTGTTCCGTCATAATCGATGCCATAAGTGACTACAGGCCATCCATAATTGACTCCTTTTTTGATAATGTTGATTTCATCCCCACCTTGAGGACCGTGTTCATGTGCCCAAATTGCTCCTGTTACGGGGTTTTTTGCCATTCCTTGCGGGTTGCGATTGCCATAGGTGTAAATCGCTTCTTTTGCTTCAGCCTGTCCTACAAATGGATTGTCTTTTGGAATACTTCCGTCATCATTTAAACGGTATATTTTTCCACCGTCGCGTTTAATATCTTGCGGATTTACAAAATGTTCGCCGCGCTCTCCAATAGAGAAATATAAATAGCCATCGCCATCAAATACAATTCGGGAACCAAAATGCTGCCCTTTTGTAGTGTTGGGAGTGGCTTTGTAAAGCGATTCAATTTGTGTCAGACTTCCGTCCAATAATTTTGCTCGAATGAGTTTTGTGTGACCGCCAGTTCCTTCCCCTTCATCGGAAGCATACGTCATATAAATCCAGCCATTTTTAGCATAATCAGGATGCAGTACGATGTCTAACAATCCGCCTTGTCCACGAGAATATACTTTAGGAACATTTTTGATTTCGGTTTTTGTACCGTTTTTGACTTGATATAAAATACCGCTTTTTTCAGTAACTAACATGCTGCCGTCTGGCAACCAAGTCATTCCCCAGGGAATAGCAATATCTGAAACTACGGTTTCGAGCGTGTAATTTTTTACTTCGTCTTTAATGGGGATGTCATTGGATTTGACTTGCGCATCGCAACTGAAAGAAAGGAATGATATCATTGAAAGTGAAACTAATTTGATTTTTTTCATGAGTTTTATTTTTGGGCATTTTAAAATAAATAAATCTTTTAAAGATAGTAAAAGAGGATTTAAAAATTTAAAAAGGTGTATATTTTTGCTTAGAATTAACAAAACATAATTATTGAAGTCCTGTTTTTGATGTCAGAATTCAAATAGTTTTTTATAATCTTCCAAATCTAAATATTAAATACTTTTTTACGACACATTGAAATTAAATATTTTATTAATTTTGGAATAAGAAGTTGAAACAAAATTAATATTGCCCTTCAAAGCTTTATTTTACTACCGATTTAAATTATTTGTTTAACTTTGCATCAATATCATTAAACAAAATAGCTTTTAAAATGTACGTTTTGAAATTTGTAAATCCACTTTTGCTTTCAACCGAATATTGGTAGATATAAAAAAGTATTGCAAGAACAAGCATTTTAAACTCATTTTAAAAATTATAGATGAAATGTTACTGATTGATTCCTCGGAATTAATTGGAAAAAATAAATTAAAATTTGATGAAAAATAAAAAACCAGATAATGTTGTATATTCAGTCGAAAAAGGTTTTAATGCGAACGTATTGCCTTACGCTACAAATGTTGGAGCCCCGGTAATCAGGGTTGATGATGTGGTTTCTTGGAAAAGTAGAGGGATTGACAATGTGAATAAAGAGCTTGGAAATAAGTTTAACGAACTGAAGCTGCAATATCAAAAGTTGATGCAAGAATACGAATGGAATGAATTAGTGTACAGCGCTAAATTTTCATTTGAACCCGTTATTGGTGAAATTTATCATTTGTACAGAGATGCCACAGGGGTAAATTTTCTTTCTTTAATAGGACCTGATGAATGGAACAAGGAACATATTGGCACCTTTAAACTCAACAGTGATAAAAAATGGATTCTCCTGAATGCACAAGATTCCCATCTCTATTAAATTAAAATAACCGAGATCATTTGGGGATATAGCGTTTATTTATATTTCTAAACCCAGAATTGATTTACTGAAGTGTACTATCTAAGAGAGCATAATCCCTTTTCATTGATTTTAGTCGGACTGATAACAAACAGAATTGTGATTTTTTCTTTGTGCATGTTTCCAATTGATTTTGAGTTAAACAATTGGCATAACAATTCGGAATTCTAAAATGGGTACCTCGAGATTTTAGATGGGTACCGCAATGGGTACCTTTTTTTATCAAAAAACCGGTCAAAGTTGTCAAATGACGAAATTTCCATTTTTCAATAAAACATCGTGAAGTCCAGCTTTCACTACCGCTTTAAAACAAAAAAGACCTTACATCACTGTAAAGTCTTTTTAAAAAGCTCCCTCTCTTGGGCTCGAACCAAGGACCCTCTGATTAACAGTCAGATGCTCTAACCAACTGAGCTAAGAAGGAAACTGTATGTTTTTATTCTTGTAATGAATGAACGTTTTTATATGCTTATTTGTGAAGTGTGTTTCACTTGTAAAGCGGTGCAAAGATAGGCTATCATTTGGTTTGTGCAAATAAAAATCAAACTTTTTTTATTTTTTTTTACTTCCCTACAATTGCCTTGTATATATCATTTCCGTTAGCAAATAATAACAGTGTTATAAGTAATACGAAACCAACCATTTGCGCATTCTCTAGGAATTTGTCACTTGGTTTTTTACCGCTGATGATTTCATATAATAAAAACATAACGTGTCCACCATCAAGTGCCGGAATAGGCAATAAGTTCATTACACCAAGCATTATGGATAATAAAGCGGTGATGTTCCAGAAAACTTCCCAGCTCCAAGTATTAGGGAAAACATTATAAATAGCATGAAATCCTCCTACTTGCTTGTAGGCTTTAGTTTCTGGATTGAAAATCATTTTGAGTTGTTTTCCGTAACCAAATAATTTGTCTTTACCCCTTTTTAGACCGACCGGGATGGATTCAGTAAGAGAATATTTTTTTTCTGTTATTTTGTAATATCCTAATTTAGCTAATAATGAGGCCTCTAATTCGCCAAGTTGTACACCTAGCTTGCCATCTTTGGATACAACAACTTGTATTTGCTGTTCTTTTTGGTTTCTAATAATGGTAGCAGTAATAGTTTTGTTTTTATTATTTAACAAAATCTTTTTGACTTGATCCATATATTTGGCTTCTTGTCCATCCAAAGCTAAAAGTAGGTCATGTGCTTTTAAATTTTTATTAGTGGATTCCGCTGGAATTTCATTTATATAAAATGGTATTCTCATTGAAGCCGGAGGAACACCTTCTTCTTTTCTTTGATCAGCAAAATCAATTGGCATGGTTATTTCTTTTTGAACACCATTTCTATCGATTAATACTCTTTTTGACATCACAAGGTTCATGTTTAAGTCATTGTCAATTTTTTCAAGCTTTTCATCATCAATTGATATTATTTTATCTCCCGTTTTGAAACCAGCTTTCATCATGGCTTGACTTTCAATGTTCAATCCATCTTTCAAATCCTCATTAGCAATGTAGGTATCGCCATAAGCAAATGCCATTCCGATATATATAATGAAAGCCAAAATAAAATTTACGGTAACGCCTCCCAACATAATAATCAAACGTTGCCAAGCGGGTTTTGAACGAAATTCCCATGGTTGCGGTGGCAAAGCCATTTGTTCCTTGTCCATACTCTCGTCAATCATTCCCGAAATTTTCACATAACCGCCCAAAGGCAACCATCCGATACCGTATTCAGTTTCGCCAATTTTCTTTTTTATAAGGGAGTATTTAACATCAAAAAACAAATAGAATTTTTCGACTCTGGTTTTAAACAATTTAGCAGGAATGAAATGTCCTAATTCGTGAAGTATAATCAGTAATGATAAGCTCAATAAAAATTGAGAAAGCTTGATAACTATGTCCATTTTTTAATTTTAGTTCTTTTATAACTCACAAAAGTAAGGTTTTCTATTTGTTTATTTTACAATAATTGTTCCATACCATTTTAAATGTTTGTTAATTAATGGAAATTGAATTCTAAGTTTGATTTGTGAATCTTAACTTTACTTTTTTGAAATGAGTATTTCTTGTTTCTTTCACTTTTAAAATAAGGATATGTCGTCAAAATTATTTTCTCCTCTTCAAATAAAAAGCATCACTCTAAAAAATAGAATTACAATTTCACCGATGTGCCAATATTCTGCTCAAGATGGTTTTGCCAATGATTGGCATCTCGTACATCTGGGAAGCCGTGCCAGTGGTGGTGCGGGACTAATCATTCAGGAAGCGACTTCAGTTTCTCCCGAAGGCCGAATTTCTCCCGAGGATTTGGGACTCTGGAAAAACGAGCAAATCGAAAAAATGCAGCAGATTAATCAATTTATTATCAGTCAGAAATCGGTTCCCGGAATCCAATTGGCGCATGCCGGAAGAAAAGCAAGTGCCGCATCACCTTGGAACGGAAGCCGAAAACTAGACGCAACACAAGGCGGTTGGGATACCGTAGCGCCAAGTGCTGTGGCCTATCATGACAATGAAAAATCACCTGTTGCATTAGATAAAACGGGAATTCAAAAAGTAGTTTGCGACTTTCAATTAGCTACAAAAAGAGCCGTTGAGGCGGGTTTTCAAGTATTGGAAATCCATGCGGCGCACGGGTATTTGTTGCATCAGTTTCTTTCGCCATTATCTAATTTTAGAACCGATGCGTATGGCGGAACTTTCGAAAACCGAATCCGTTTGACTCTCGAAGTAGTCGAATCCGTTCAATCAGAATGGCCGGACAATTTGCCTTTATTCGTTAGGATTTCCGCGACAGACTGGGCAGAAGGCGGCTGGAACTTAGAGGAATCGGTACAGCTTTCGAAAATATTAAAAGAAAAAGGAGTCGATTTAATCGATGTTTCTTCAGGAGGATTAGTCTCGCACCAACAAATTCCGTTGGGTCCAAATTACCAAGTTCCTTTTGCGGAAAGCATTAAAAATGAAACCGGAATCCTAACTGGCGCCGTAGGTTTAATTACGGATGCCGTTCAAGCTGAAAAAATTGTAGCTACAGGAAAAGCAGATTTAGTGTTATTCGCCAGAGAATCCCTTAGAAATCCGAATCTGGGATTGACATTCGCCCATGATTTAAACGCGGATATTCAATGGCCAGAACAATACGAAAGAGCTAAAATTTAATAAAATCTAATCACGAATTTCACGAATTGGCACTAATTATTGGGAGTGAATTTCAGAGGTAAAATTTCAGAGTTAGCCATTTCACCCAGTTCTTCTGTAAACTTATATGATTTATTTGTTTAAAACACACACGTTACTAATTTGAAAAATACGATATGCAAAAAATAAAAACAGCATTGCTCTCTTACGGCATGTCCGGAAAAGTATTTCATGCTCCTTTTTTAAATTTTCACACGGGATTTGAACTTCTTGGTTCTTGGGAACGAAGTAAAAAATTAATCCACCAGGATTTTCCTGCGTTAAAAAGCTACACGTCAATAGAGGAAGTATTGCAAGATGATGTAGATTTAGTCATCGTAAACACTCCGGTGGAAACGCATTATGAATATGCAAAAGAGGTTCTTTTGGCCGGAAAACATGCCATAGTCGAAAAAGCATTTACTACTACTGTTGCCCAAGCGCAGGAATTAGCAGCTATCGCCAAAGAAAAAGGGCTAAAGCTCGCCGTTTTCCAAAACAGAAGATGGGACAGCGATTTCAAAACCGTACAGAAAATTATTTCAGACAAAGTATTGGGTGACATCGTGGAAGCCGAATTCCATTTTGACCGCTATAATCCTATTTTAAGTCCAAAGCAACACAAAGAAACCGCCAATTCTGGTGCAGGCATTCTAAAGGATTTAGGGCCTCATTTAATTGATCAGGCGTTGTGTTTATTTGGTTTACCACAATCAGTTTTTGCGGATATTCGCATCACGCGGGAACATTCTTTAGTAGATGATTACATTGATATTTTACTGTATTATTCCAATTTTCGTGTCCGACTCAAAGCTGGATTTTTTGTGCGCGAAGCCATTCCGGCGTATGTTATTCATGGAAAAAAAGGTTCTTTCCTAAAACCGCGTGGTGATGTACAGGAAGACGAATTGAAAGTAGGAAATAAACCAAATTTAGAAACGTGGGGAACGGAATCCATTGAAAGACGGGGACTTTTGCACACTGAAATTAATGGAGAAATTATTCAGGAAATTATATCCACACTTCAAGGGAATTATTATGATTTTTTTGACGGAATTTATCATTCGATTGTAAATGACTTAACCGAACCGGTGACGGCTCAAGATGGTCTGCATGTAATGCAAATTATTGAAGCTGCAATCCAAAGCAGTGTGCAGAAAAAAGTAATTGACCTATAAAATCTACCGCGAATTCGCTTATTTTTAAAAAAGTCTAAAAAATTAGCGAATTCGTGGTAATTACTTTTTATGAACAATAACGTTGTATTTTTCCTCAAATGTGTTGTTTTGACACAACTAATGATTGCTTTTTGTAATTTTGACCCAATAAATGCTAAAATAAATCACTTTGATAGATTTAAACTTTTTAGGAAGGTCAAAAACGAAAGCCAAATTCAAAAAAACTTACAAAGACGCTAAGGTTTCTTATTTGAACCGAATTCGTTGGGCTGTTTCCATGTTTTATTTTGGCATGGGTTTGTGTTTTGCCACTTGGGCCAGCCGAATTCCGGATATAAAAACCGCTTTACACCTCAGCGAAGGCGATTTGGGAAGTATTTTATTCGCTTTGCCATTAGGTCAATTAGTGATAATGCCTTTTTCGGGAAAATTAGTCACTCGTTTTGGCAGCCACAGAATCTTAATATTTTCCCTTTTGTTATATGTTTTTAGCATGACAAATTTAGGTTTAGCTGCGGCGGCTTGGCAATTGTCATTGGGATTATTCGTGTTTGGAATCTTTGGAAATCTATCTAATATTGCCGTAAACACACAAGGCGTTTACACCGAAGTGCTTTTCAAAAAAACCATTATGTCCTCTTTTCATGGGATGTGGAGTTTTGCCGGATTTATGGGAGCATTAGTAGGATTAGGAATGCTTGCTTTTAAGTTAACACCTTACATTCACTTTCTCATTGTTGGCGGAATCGTGTTTTTGATGATGGCGTTCAATTATAAATTTTTAATAAAAGCCAAAGAAACCATCAAAGCCGAAAAGAAAAAACTTTTTTCAAAACCGGATAGCGCGCTAATTTGGTTGGGAATAATCGGATTCTGTTGCATGGCCAGCGAGGGCGTAATGTTCGACTGGAGCGGTGTTTATTTCAAAGATGTCATCAAAGCGCCTGGACCATTATTCATTCTGGGATACACTTCTTTTATGATTATGATGGCCGGCGGACGTTTCTTAGGAGATGGCCTGATCCGTAAATTTGGACGAAAAACGGTCTTACAAATCAGCGGAATCATGATATCAGCTGGACTTTTTACAGCAGTATTTTTTCCGTTTGTCATTCCAGCAACCATCGCATTTATGTTTGTTGGTTTGGGAGTTTCCACCATCGTTCCCACGGTATATAGTGTTGCCGGAAAAACCCCCAACGTATCGCCCAGCGTAGCCTTGACCACAGTTTCCAGCGTCAGTTTCTTAGGTTTTCTTATGGGTCCGCCAATTATCGGGTACATTGCGGAGCTATCAAGCCTCAGATTTTCATTCGCATTCATCGGTATTTTTGGAATTCTTATCTCCTTAATGGTGTCCCGAATCAAAGCAATCGAATAGATAGAAGTATTTAGGAGCACTATATTTCGTTTCCATAAAAATAAATTCTCCCGCTGTTCGCAGTATCTTTCCAGTCCTGAAAAAGCTCAGGACTGGAAAGGATACTTGCTGCCATCAGGGCTATTAAATTCGTTTCTATTTCCTAAGAACTTTCCCTTAAAATAGATTCAATAAAAATATTTTCATTGAAAATCAATATGTTAGTATTTTTTTTATACATTTAACATTATAATTCTTTCATAGATTATTTTGATTTGATACTGCATGCAAAATACCACTTAGTTGGCAGTATCGTATTTAAGGTTTATACCACTTTTTCCAAAATTCAATTTTAATTATTTTAACGTTATCCCATTTCGGATAATGTTTTCATGTTTGTAGTTCAACCGTTACATGTGATTGTAGCGATTGAACTACTTATTGGATTTTCAGCTTTTAAAAAATATAAACCATCATCCGTTGCATCTATGAACAAATTTTACGTTGCATTTTTCTTTATCGTTCATATTGGATGTAGTGTTGCACAAAACAACACAGGATTTTTTGGAAAAGTCGTGGACTCAAAAACCCAAAATTCATTAGGTTTTGTGGTCGTCAGTATTCAAAATACTACCTTGATGCAACTCACTAAAGACGATGGTAATTTTAGTTTTGATACTGTTCCCGAAGGAAATATTTTGGTTCTGGTGCACAGTCAGGGATTCAAAGATGGGTTGTATCCGGTCGAAATTACTGAAGGACAAATGTTGGATCTAGGAACCATAACTTTAGAAGAAGACCAATCCACGGAACAACAAAACAGTATCATAACTCTTATCGAAAGTGATTTTGGTGAGGACAACAGTAGTTCCGAAAGTACTTCCGGTCTCTTGCAATCCTCCCGGGATGCTTTTTTGCAAGCCGCCGCTTTCAATTGGGGACAAGCCCGTTTTAGAGTTCGCGGATTAGACAGCGAGCATTCCACGATGATGATTAATGGCGTTTCCATGAATAAAATTTATGACGGAAGACCGCAATGGGGCGAATGGGGCGGATTGAATGACGCACTCCGCAATCAGGAATTCACGCTCGGAACAGCACCTTCGGATTATACGTTTGGCGGAATTTTAGGAACGCAGGAAATCAATACGCGGGCTTCTATTTACAGACCCGGTTCCCGAATCTCATTTTCATCAGCCAACACTAATTACAGTTGGCGCACGATGGCAACGCATGCTTCCGGAATGAATTCTCGTGGCTGGGCTTTTGTTGTGTCAGCAGGAAAGCGCTGGGCGCAGGAAGGCTATTTTGAAGGAACAATTTATGATGCAAATTCTTTTTTTATAAGTCTGGAAAAAAAGTTAAGCGAGAAGCATTCCTTAAATCTGACGGCAATGTACACGCCCAATTCCAGAGCCAAAAATTCTCCAAACACTGCTGAAGTTACGCAATTGACGAACGTAAATTACAATTCCTATTGGGGTTTTCAAGATGGTATAAAAAGAAATGCCCGCATAAAAACGATTGAAGAACCCACGATAATGCTAAATCATTATTTTAAAATTAATGATAAAATCAATTTGAATTCAAGTGTAATGTATCAATTTGGGAAAATTGCCAACAGCAACATTGATTATCAAAATGCGAATAGTCCTGATCCTACGTATTACAGAAAAATGCCCAGTTATTACAGCTCCCTTTATGCAAAGGATAACGGAGAATTTTCGGGTGAGTTCACGCCGGATTATGAAAATGCGGAGAAAAGTAAAGCGGAGTTTTTAGCCCATTCTCAAATCGATTGGAAGGCATTGTACCAAGCCAATCAAAATCCAGTTTTGAATTCCAATGGAACTATTTCAGGTTATGAGCCTACAAAAAGCAAGTACGTTTTGTATGAAGATCAAGTAGTGGATGAAACGGCGGTGGCTACAACAAATTTGAGTGCGCAACTATCAGAAAATATCTTTCTGAATGTTGGAGCGTCTTTCAAAAAACTAAAATCTCATAACTCACAAAAATTGTTGGACTTGCTTGGCGGTTCTTATTTTGAAGATATTGATGCTTTTTATAGCGGGAATCAATCCCAGTCTGATTTGAATAATCCAGATCGACAAGTGGTCGTTGGAGATACGTACGCATACAATTATAATTGTTTTGCCAATACTTTAGAAGCGTTTACGCAATTTAAATTCACTTACAGTAAAGTGGATTTTTATCTGGCGCAAAATTTTTGCAGAGCAGATTATCAAAGGGAAGGTTTGTACAAAAACGGAATCTATGAAACCAATTCCTTCGGGAAAAGCGAAAAAATAGCGTTTGAAAACTTTGGCTTCAAAGCCGGATTTAATTTGAAAATTTCCGGCAAACAGTTGGTGACTTTCAATGCGGCACATTTAACCAAAGCACCCTCATTAAGAAATACTTTTGCTAATTCCCGTTTGAATAATTCCATTGTTGACGAACTCGAAAGTGAAAATATCAGTAGTCTGGACGTCAGTTATATCTATCGTTCCCCAAAACTCAAAGCCCGACTAACAGCGTATTATTCTCTAATTAAGAACGCTACTCAAATTTCTTTTTTTTATGCCGAAGGAATTTTTGATGATGGCGCTGGTTATTTAAACACTGATGCATTTGTTAGCCAAACATTGACGCAATTGAACAAGAAGAATGTGGGTGCAGAATTTAGTTTGGAATACCAATTGACACAAACATTTAAAACCACTTTTTCGGCGGCCTTTGGGGAATATATTTATGACAGCAATCCAAGAGTGACGTTGACAAACGATGCTGAAGCAACTTCAGAAAATACCAGTCCGATTTTTAATTTTGGAATGGCTTCACTCAAAAATTACAAGCAAGCGGGGATGCCACAACGAGCCTATTCCGTGGGAATTGAATATCGAGATCCAAAATATTGGTGGATTAGCGCAAATGTAAATTACCTCACCAACAGTTATATTGATATCTCACCCATTTCCAGAACCGAAATATTTTATAAAAATCCCGCAAGTGGTTTTAATTTTCCGGAAGCAACCGAAGAACGGGCAGCAATGCTATTAAAACAAGAAAAATTTGATCCAACGATGTTATTCAATCTTGTGGGTGGAAAATCATGGCGCATTTATGGTAAGAATGTTGGAGTTTTTGCCAGCATCAATAATGTACTTGATGTTACCTATAAAACGGGCGGTTATGAACAAGCCCGAAATGCCAATTTCAGACAAATTAATCAGGATGTTTCCAGTGGCACACCTTCTTTTGGGCCAAAATATTTCTACGGATACGGCAGAACGTATTTCGTGAATCTTTATATCAACCTGTAAATTAAAGTATATGAAATCAACATTCTACAAAACCTTTCTGTTTTTACTGATAATAATCACATTTGGCAGTTGTGTAACAGATGAGGTTGCGGCCCCAAAACTCATTTGTACACAACAGGATTTAGTTACAAATAAAACAGTGAGCGAAGTTCATGCGGTTGCAAATGCCATTGTAACGCAATACAAATACGATGATGTCATCGAGGCGTATGTGGTTTCCAGCGATGAATCGGGGAACTTTTTCAAGTCAATTTCCTTTCAGACTTTGGCAACAGCCACCACGCCAGCCATAGGATTTAGCGTTCCTGTGGATGCTACAAATTTGTATATTGATTATAGATTGGGCAATAAAGTATACATAAAGTTGAAAAACCAATACACGGATATTTCGTTCGGTGGCATGCGCATCGGAAGTATTTTTGTGAATTCCTATAATGAAGGCGGAGTAGGACGGCTTTCGCAAAATGAATATAAAAAAGTGCTGAATGCGTCTTGTACAAACGTAAAGGAAGAGGTTCTGGTTCGGTCATTAATCATGTCGGAATTGCTGAACGATGCTAATTTGAATACGTTGGTCGAATTGTCTGACGTTCAATTTTCAGCCGAAGCTGTAGGACGACATTATTTTGAGGAAGCCAATAACGTGGGCGGCGCTACCAATTGGGGTTTAATAGATAAATTAGGCAATAAAGTGTATTTTAGGACCAGTAGTTTCTCTGATTTTGCGAGTAAAATAGTTCCGCAAGGTAGCGGAAAAGTAAGGGGAATTTTGACGAAATACGGGACGGATTACCAATTATTGCCCCGTTCCGAAAAAGATGTTGTGATGACCGCAACTCGACTGGTTCCCTTCTTCGCTGAAAATTTCGAAACCGTGGTTGATAAATCGAAATTAAGTCTTCCGGGATGGTCAAATTTGGTGCAGAAAGGAACGCTATTCTGGAAAGGCACAGTTTATTCGGGAAACGGGTATGCCGAATTTAATATTTCTGGAACTAAAGTTGTTTCAAATATAGCGTGGTTGATTTCGCCTAAAATAGATATGGATGTTTACACGAAAGAAGTCTTATCTTTTAGATCGGCTCAACATCATTTAGACGTTGATTCCCAATTAAATTCTTTGGAAGTATATGTTTCCGGTAATTTTGACGGGTTGAATTTTGCTACCGCAACTTGGGTTCCGTTAGCCGTTAATTTGCCCAAGCAAGCCACACCTTGGTATCAATTTATAGGAAGTGGCGCAGTAGATTTATCTTCGTACAAAGGCAAAATTAACATTGCTTTTAAATATACCGGTTCGGGGAAAAATCTAGCTTTGGATGGTGCTTTTCAAGTAGATGACGTTCAGGTTTTTGGTATTAAATGATTTTTATTGAAAGAAAGGAGTTGAGGTCATTTTTAGCCACAACTACAATTGTAATTGTATTATATTTGCCTCTCTAAATAAATTATACGATGAAATACACTTTAATTGCTCTAGTCCTAACTCTTTTTATGTCTTGTGCAAAAGGCAAAACTAAAGTAACCGAATCAGTCGATTATGTAACCAAAAACGAAAAAGAAATCGTGGATTACATTGCCAAAAATAAATTGACTGCCACAAAAACCGATTCAGGTTTGTATTATGTGGTTAATGAAGCAGGAAATGGTGTTCAACCAACAGCTTCATCCAACGTAACAGTAGCGTACAAAGGGTATTTTACAAATGGAGATGTTTTTGATCAAAGTAAGGCGGAAGGTATTTCTTTTGGATTAAATCAAGTCATAAAAGGCTGGACAGAAGGCATTCCTTATTTTAAAGAGGGAGGAAGCGGAATTCTTTTAGTTCCTGCTCATCTTGGTTATGGAAGCTATGAAGGTGGGCCTATACCAGGAGGTTCTGTTATTATTTTCGATGTCAGGCTGATTAAAGTAAATTAGTTTAAGAATATTATAAAACAAAAAAGGCTGTCTAGATTTTCTAGGCAGCCCTTTTTGTTTTATGAATCTATGTGGTAAAATGAATTACAACATACAAATTATTATTATTAACTCGTTGGGTGTAATTAATAAAAATTTCAATTAATCTTTAATAAAAAATTTGAACCACATAGAAACATAGAAACATAGAAAAAAAGAGTAGGATAGCCTAATTCTTGGGTTCACATAGCTATGGTTTTCTCTGAAAAAGTGAAACGCCTTAAATAATGTTAAAATCTATGTTTCTATGTGGTTAAAAAATTAAACAAATTGAAATAAACCCAACGGGTTATTATTATTTAATTTCAACGATGCTAATGGCATAACCTCCACCCGGAACACTGAGTTGTTTCAGTTTCGATTTATTGGTTATGGTCATTTTGCGAATCGTATACGCTTGCGGATTGGTTTTATAATGCGCATCTTTTGCATCAGCATAAATCGTGGCCGTATATTTCTTTCCTTTTTCCAAGAAATCAAATTTGATGGTTGAGGTTCGAGACGTATCGCCATTTACGTTCCCAATAAACCAGTTGTTAGTCACTTTTGCTTTACGAGCCACAGTAACATATTGCCCTGGTTCTGCTTCAAGGTATTTGCTGTCAGACCAATCTACTGCTACATCTTTGATAAACTGAAAAGCATCCGGAAAGCGATCATAATTTTCTGGTAGATCAGCCGCCATTTGCAACGGACTATACATCGTTACATACAATGCCAGTTGATTGGCAATCGTGCTGTTCACATGAGAATTATTGTCAGTATTCAATTTGCTTAAATCCATTTCAAAAATTCCCGGTGTGTAATCCATCGGTCCGCCCACTAAACGTGTAAAAGGCAATAGCGTTACGTGATTAGGTTTAGATCCGCCAAAAGATTGATATTCTGTTCCTCTTGCGGCTTCGTTACCAATTAAATTGGGATATGTTCTGGAAATACCAGTTGGACGAACCGCCTCGTGCGCATTCACCATAATTTTATAATCGGCTGCTTTTTCTATTGCGTATTGAAAGTGGTTGTTCATAAATTGGTTATAATGATTTCCACCGTTTTCAATGATAGAACCAACATAACCACTTTTTACGGCATCATACCCATTGTCTTTCATAAACTGATACGCTTTATCCATGTGGCGTTCGTAATTACGCACAGAACCCGAAGTTTCGTGGTGCATCATCATTTTAATGCCTTTTGATTTGGCGTATTCATGCAAGCCTTTCAGATCAAAATCGGGATACGGCGTCAGGAAATCAAAAACATAATCTTTGGAGTGTCCAAACCAGTCTTCCCAACCTTCATTCCAGCCTTCGACTAAAACCGCATCAAAACCGTGTTTAGCTGCAAAATCAATGTATTTTTTGACATTGGTATTGTTTGCGCCATGTTTTCCATTTGGTTTTGCTTTTGAAAAATCAGTCACGCCAAGTTGTACCGTTGGAAACTCATCCGTGTATGCCCAAGAACTTTTTCCGGTAATCATTTCCCACCAAACACCCACATATTTAATAGGTTTTATCCATGAAGTATCTTCAATTTTAGAGGGTTCATTCAAGTTCAATGTTATTTTTGAAGCTAGAATTTCTCTTGCGTCATCACTAACAATTATGGTGCGCCAAGGCGAATGATGTGGAGCCTGCATGTATCCTTTATCGCCGTTGGAATCTGGTGTCAACCACGATTCAAAAACCATAGTTGTATCATCGAGATTCAAATGCATGCAAGAGTAATCGACTAATGCCGCTTCATGTAAATTGATATACAAGCCATCCGCCGTTTTTAGCATCAGCGAAGTCTGTACTCCTGTTGTAGAAAACGACTTTTGAGAAACATTTGCGGTCGTTGCTTTTTCTGACAAACCTCTAATTTCTGACAATTTTGAGGTTGTGTAATCGTATTCTTGAGTGTCATAATCGCCTGGAATCCAAAATGCCGTGTGATCGCCAGTCATGGCAAACTGCGTTTTTTCTTCTTTTATTACAAAATAAGTTAGGTTTTTTTGCGAAGGAAATTCGTAACGAAATCCTAAACCATCGTCAAACAAACGAAAGCGAATAACAATTTGTCTGTCTGTTTCTTTTTGATTTAAGGTTACTGCCAGTTCGTTATAATGATTCCGAATTCTGGCTACTTCACCCCAAACTGGTTTCCAGCTTTCATCAAAAGTTGCCGTTTTGGTGTCAATGACAGTAAAGTCATTTAATAGTGATTTTTTGTCATTTTTTAATTCAAGACCTAATTTGCTGGGTTTGACAACTGCTTTACTTTTGTAATCTAAACTGTAACTTGGAGTTCCGTCATTTAATAATGTAAACTCCATTACAAATTTACCATTTGGGGATTTTAGCTGCTGCGATTTGGCAGGGTTAAAAAAAGCGAGCCATACAAAGGCTGTGAAAAGAAATTGCTTCATTTTTTAAAATATAAATTAATAATTAATCCGAATTTGGAATTAGCATTCGGAATTTTTTTTAAGAAATTGATTTATTTAAAAACGCAACGGTTTTAATACAAATTCTAAAAGTGTGAAAGCAAAAGTAACCTCTTTATTGTTTATTTCACACTCTTTGCAGTCAAATAAAATTTGAAATGATGTACTGTTTTGTTCAATTTATCTGTTAATAAGCCAAAAGTATTTCCGAAACTGTTTTCAAATGATGTTGAACTACCAAAACAGAACTAGTATTTAATGTAAGCAAGTCAAAAACAATAATTTTAAAATAACCATCAATGCTCCAAATTTTTTAAAATTTTTTTAACCGTGAATTACCCGAATTTTCACTGATTTTTTTTGAAATCAAATGTTGATTTGTGGCAAAATTTTTGTTTGGAAATAAGCACTTTAGCCCGCTGATAAAACAGATGTGGCAGATACTCGCAGATTATTTATCGCCAAGAGAAAAATCCGTTTAATCTGTGCTAATCTGTGGCAAAACTTTTCTCGTTCTGGAGTAAAATCGCAGTTTCATCTGTAGAAATACATGGCTGAATTTATTTTATTTTTGGAAAACATTTCAATAGTATAATTTTTGGCTCAACACAAAAACTATCATTATTCACGGCTTCTAATTTTTTATAAACACATAACTTCATAAGTACAAAGCAAATCATTAAATTTGTAGCTTATTCAAAAATATGTTAGAAAAAGAAGTAATAAATTTCGAAAAAACGGCTATAGTTGGTATCGTAACTCAAAACCAAAGTGAAGAGAAACTTAAGGAGTATCTTGACGAATTGGAATTTTTGACTTTTACCGCAGGAGGTGAAGTGGTGAAACGTTTTTCGCAAAAAATGGAACGTCCAAATCCCAAGACTTTTGTTGGAACTGGAAAAATTGAAGAAATACATCAATTCGTTAAAGAAAACGATATCTCGACTTTGGTATTTGATGATGAATTGTCGCCTTCCCAGCAAAAAAATATCTCTAAAATCATTGTGGAATGTAAAATCCTCGATCGAACACACCTTATTCTGGATATTTTTGCGCAACGTGCCGAAACCTCGTATGCTAGAACGCAAGTAGAATTAGCACAATGCCAATATTTATTACCAAGACTTTCTGGAATGTGGACGCACCTTGAGCGTCAAAAAGGAGGAATTGGAATGCGTGGACCCGGCGAAACGGAGATTGAAACCGACAGACGTATTGTTCGTGACCGAATCGCATTATTGAAAGAAAAAATAAAAAGTATCGACAAGCAAATGGGAACACAACGCGGCAATCGTGGCGCTATGGTTCGTGTGGCTTTGGTGGGATACACTAATGTTGGGAAATCAACCTTGATGAATGCCGTAGGGAAAAGTGATGTTTTTGTAGAGAATAAACTTTTTGCCACTTTGGATACCACTGTTCGGAAAGTAGTCATCAAAAATTTGCCGTTCTTGCTTTCGGATACTGTAGGATTTATTAGAAAATTGCCAACACAGCTGGTTGATTCTTTCAAAAGTACGCTGGATGAAGTTCGCGAAGCCGATTTGTTATTACACGTAGTTGATATTTCACATCCTGAATTCGAAGATCATATTGCATCAGTAAACCAAACGTTGTTAGACATCAAAGCGAATGAAAAACCGGTAATTATGGTTTTCAACAAAATTGACGCTTACAAGCATCTGACCATTGATGAAGATGATTTAATGACCGAAAAAACGCCAAGACATTACACGCTGGAAGAATGGAAATCGACCTGGATGAGCAGAGTAGGCGAGCAAAATGCTCTATTTATATCGGCTACCAAGAAAGAAAATTTCGAGGAATTCAGAGAACGCGTTTACGAAGCCGTACGACACATTCACATCACCCGTTTTCCGTACAATAAGTTTTTATATCCGGATTATAAAGACGCGGTGGAAAAAGAAGAAAAAGACGAGGAAGAAATCGAATAATTTTCTCTTAAACATAAAATACAGCAATCCCTTTTGAAATTTCAAGAGGGATTTTTTTTGGGCATGCCCCAGCTTTCTCTGCGTTGCAGCTGCGTCAGGCTGTTCGCTGCAATCTTTTATGTAGTCCCGAGGTTTCGGGACTATATAAAAGGATTTTCGCTTCCATCCTTCATGCGGGCTCTCGTGAATATAAATGCTTGTACATTGTTCAAAATCAATTTGTAAAAAAAAATCAATATATTTGAGAATAAAAAAATATTTATGAAATCGCAAAATAAAATTACAAGATTTTTATTAACTATTGGCGGAATTCTTTTACTAATGGGATTGTTGTCATTAGATTTAAATGATTTTTCTTATGATTTCAATAAAAAATCATATTTTAAAATTATCTCAGGTATTTTACTGCTTTTGATTTGTTTTATTAAAATATACTTTGAAAAAAAGAAAACGGTTTCAAATAACTAAAAATAATGTTGCTGGCACTTGTTTGTTCACGTTCAGTAATCTGTGACAAGTACTTACTTAAATTAAGAAACAAATCATAACGTTTGTAACACCAATCGTTGAAATAGAATATTTTCAGTATTTCACATAAACTTTAAAACTATAAATTATGAATGTTTTAGAAATGCAAATGAAAGAGTTGATACAAAAATCTAAAGATTATCTTGCAAAGGGAAAGCGTAAAATGCAATTTATAATTTTAGGCGTTTCACTGAGTATTTTAGCAATATATGAAGCAGGTAAAAGTTTTGGTGAATTAATATATTTTATCAAAAATTAAATATCGATTAACGCGTTAATGTTCACGTTTTCTGATACGGAACTCACTGGCTCTCGTCCGTCCTCATTCATGGAGATCGTTTGCAGCGAGTATCTACTTAAATTTAAAGACAATCTTTAACGTTTGCATCGCTGATAGCAAAAAAAAGAGTAAACAAAAAGCCCTTCAAAAATTGAAAGGCTTTTCTAAGAAAATAAATTTAAAATTACCTGCCAGGTGATTTATAAAGTGGAACTGCGGAGCACGCTTCACCATACATAATGCTTCGCGCAAAACGCTGTAAATATTGGGCAGCTAAAACATAAGCCCGCATCGGAACCGGTTTTCTGGAGCATCCTTTTATGATAATAGACTTGTTTTCATAAACTGAATAGTCAATTTCAGACAGTAATTCTTCATAAAGTGAAGCGTCTAAATCTTCCAAAGTTCCATTGATAATTTTCTTTGCAAATGGCGCTAATTGAATCGCAACCAAAATAGAAGCCCAAGCCGGTACAATAGCATCGGTACTGCAATTTATTGCCACATATTGATCTTGGTATTGGGACCAATCGTGCTTTTTTAATTCCGATCTAAAATCTTTTTCTTTTAATAAAAATCCATCAAAAAGCCATTGCGAAATATCTATTTGTGTGCGAATCCCTGTTGGATAATAATCTTCAAGATCAAAAACTACCAAAATACTATTGGCAACTTTATTTATAATTTCATCTTCCATACCATTTTTTTATTGATACCCTTCAGCCTGCAGTGTGAACAGTTGGGCATATAATTTATTGTTTTCCATTAACTCATTATGCGTTCCTGATTCTAAGATCTTACCTTCTTGTAAGACTAAAATGCGGTCTGCCTGTCTTACCGTACTAAACCTATGAGA
Organism: Flavobacterium xueshanense; assembly: GCF_900112975.1. GTDB lineage: Bacteria > Bacteroidota > Bacteroidia > Flavobacteriales > Flavobacteriaceae > Flavobacterium > Flavobacterium xueshanense. Next base: position 382,942 of record NZ_FONQ01000002.1, read on the forward strand.
GATGATCACACTCGTTTTATCTTTTATTAATCCTATAAATCGCTCAAAAACTTCGCTTTCGGCTTTGGCATCCAGTGCTGATGTGGGCTCGTCCAGAATCATAACCTCAGCATTTTTCATGTAAGCCCGTGCCAATGCGATTTTTTGCCATTGTCCTCCGGATAGTTCCTGACCTTTGGCAAATCGTTTTCCTAGTTGTTGTTCGTAGCCATACTTTAATTCAGAAACAACTTCGTTGGCCAAACTCAATTCAGCCGCTTTTTGTATTCGTTCGTAATCATTAATTTCATCAATTTTTCCGATGGCAATATTTTCTTTCACTGAAAATTCATACTTGAAAAAATCCTGAAAAAGAACTCCAAAATATTCCTGATAATTGGCCTTATTATAGCGATTTATATTGATGCCGTCAAGCAAAATTTCACCCGAGGTTGGTTCGTAAAACCGAAGCAGTAATTTAGTAAGTGTGGTTTTTCCAGCACCATTTTGCCCAACAAATGCTATTTTTTCTCCTGCCTTTATAACAAAACTAATATCTTTTACTATTTGATTTTCAGATTCCGGATACGCAAAATAGACGTTTTTAAATTCAAATCCGGTTTTGATTTTCTCTGGCAAGGGAATCTCCTTTTCATTTTTATGTTCGGATCGAATGTCAAGAAAATCAAAATAATCTTTCAGATATAAAGAACTTTCGGATATCCGAGTAAATTTCGAAAAAAAATCTCGCAGACTACTCATTAAACGATTGAAACTCCCGGATAAAAAAGTTAATTCACCAAGTGTTATTCCTCCCGAAAGCACTCTGTAAATTATAAAAACATACGCTGCATAATAACTAATTGATCCTAATACATTGAATAAAAACCCATAACTGGAACGTTTTACAACGAGCGATTTATTTAATTTAAAATAGCGTGTTGCAAGGGTTTCAAATCTTTCGACCAGAAAGCTAGTTAATCCAAAAAGCTTAATTTCCTTTGCCGTTTTATCATTGGCGCCAATAAATCTAAGGTAGTCCAATTCCCTTCTTTCGGAAGTCCAGCTTCTGGCCAGCGAATATTGTTGTTGACTGAAACGTACTTCATTAATAAAAGATGGAAAAATGCTTAAAACTAATAAGACAATTAAATAAGGTTCAAAATAAATCAATCCTATCACAAGCGAAAAGATAGAAATAGTAGTTTGCGCCTGACCTAAAACATTCGACATTAAATCGACACGGCCTGCCGTTTGCGTTCTTGCTCGGTCAAGCTTGTCGTAAAATTCAGAATTTTCCAGCAGACTAATATCGATTTCATTAGTCTTTTTAATGATTTTAATCGAACTATTGATATTGTACTGATCTCCAAGAATTCCATCGGTAAGTGAAATTGCCCGACCTACCAAATCAGATAACACTACGAGTATAAACTCTATTGCCACAGAATGCCAAAGCGTAGAATAATCCTTTTCGCCGTGTGTTGTAATTTGGATGATGGCATCAAAAATGAGTTTTCCAACCCATAAAATTGCAACGGGCAACAAAGCCGCAACGATTCTGCAAAAAGCTGATGTCAAGAATAACGTTTTGTTAGTACGCCAAATTTCTTTGAAAAAGCGGGGTATAAAAAAAAGCGAATCAAAAGAAGATTTTAATCCAATTTTTTGATCGTTTAAAGATTTGGGTTGAGTCCGCGCCATTTTAAAGCATTCCCAATTCTAATTTTGCTTCCTCGCTCATTAAATCTTTGCTCCAAGGCGGATCAAAAGTAATTTCTACTTCAGCGTCTTTTACATTCTCTAATGATTTTACTTTTTCCTCCACTTCTCGTGGTAAACTTTCTGCAACCGGGCAGTTTGGTGATGTGAGCGTCATCAGGATTTTTACTTCAAAATCCGTATTGACCATCACGTCGTAAATTAATCCTAATTCGTAAATATCGACAGGAATCTCCGGATCATAAATAGTCTTTAATATTTTTACGATTGATTCTCCTAATTCGGCAGTGTCTATTTCTTGTGTCATAATTTTTATTATTTTATTACTCGTAAATAACTGATATTAATGTAATTGTATCAAATAGGGAAGCTATTTTAATAACTCCAAAATCATTGTTTGAAAATATAATATCAGGGGTAATTTTATTATTGTACTTTTTGTCTAAAGTAACTAAATTGGTTTGAAAATCTTTGTTTGTTTGAAAAGTGTACGTTCCTATACTTTTATCGTCACTTGTAAAGTTGATCTTTTTTAATTGTGAGTCAAACGATTTTGTATAATTCGTTTTGGGATAGTTAGTATGTATTTTTTTTTCATTGTAATTAACAACGACATTGAATATAAACGCATTGTAGTTACCTCCAAAATATTTTTTAAAAGTTTCATTTAATGCCTTATTTCCTCTCGTAAAAAATAGTTTTGTTTTATTCTTTTTTAAATCATAGGTTCCTTCTATCGTATGAGTTGTATGATATAAATTACTTTGTAGTATTTTTTTGTCTTCGTTATTAAAACTTTTAATTTCAAGAAATCCAATAATTTTTGTCGAATCAGACGGACTTATTACCTTTGAAAATTTTAATTTTGGATATTCAGCTTTAAGTAATAATGTGTCTGCATACACTTTGTCATCTTCAATAAAAAAGTTCGATTTTTGTTCATAAACAAATTTGATTTTTGAATATGTTACTGGCAATGTTGTTTGTGAGAAAACTATATTGCATGCTAAAATTAACACTGTTAAAAATATTTTTTTCATACCAATAATTAAATTAATTCCGCGTGCTGAATGCCAAAGCATACATTTTTATATTTTTTATCATCGAAACTAATCCGTTTGCGCGTGTTGGCGATAAATGTTCTTTCAAACCTATTTCGTCAATAAAATTCAGATCGGCTTCCAGAATATCAGATGCTTTTTGATTGGAAAAAGTACGAATTAATATCGCAATAATTCCTTTGGTCAAAATGGCATCACTGTCAGCAGTGAAAATAATTTTATCATCCGTTTGCTCTCCTTGCAACCACACTTTGGACTGGCAACCTTTGATAATGTTGTTTTCGGTTTTGTATTCTTCTTTGATTAAAGGGAGTTTTTTTCCTAATTCGATGATGTATTCATACCGCTCCATCCAGTCGTCAAACATGGAGAACTCATCAACAATTTCATCTTGTATTTCTTTAATTTTCATACTCTGCTGAATTTATTTCAGTTTTATTTTTTAGCTAATGAAGTTATCGTATTTACGAATTTCTTAATTTCTTTTGGTGGAAAACCGTGATCAAAACTAGTGGTTTCATAGGCTTTCTCCTTAATGGTAATTTTCAGTTTGGCTATAGCGGCACCGTCATGAAAACGTTTTTCGCTGGGCGCTTTGAGCTTAGACAAACTATCCAATTTCACTGTTTTAAAACAATCCACTAATTCTTTCCAGTCGGCATCCGATAATTTTTTTGGTACCGGTTTGTCATTGCCGTCTCTATCTTTCGAAACCGTCAGCATCTGATTTTTTACCGTTATCTTTTGATAGAAGCCTCTGGTATTAGCCGTGTATTCAATAACTGCGGTTTCAATATCCTGCGCTTTGGCACTATCGCAACCGTTTCCCAGAAAAATAGTTAGAAATAATAATGATAAGATTTTCATGTATTGATGATTTTAATTTTTTTAAGATAACATTAGTTGCGCTTTTTTAATAGCTTCAACCATTACATCAATTTCTTCTTTGGTGTTATAAAAGGCAAAAGATGCTCTTAGTGTTCCCGGAATTTTAAAGAAATCCATAATGGGTTGCGCGCAATGGTGGCCGGTTCTTACAGCTATTCCTAATTTGTCAATTATGGTACCAATATCGTACGGATGAATGCCTTCAATATTAAACGAAATTACGGAAGTTTTTTCTTTGGCGGTGCCAAAAATTTTTAAACCTTCAATTTCCAATAATCGTTTAGTTCCGTATTCTAATAATTCCTTTTCTTGCTGTTGAATGTTATCAAATCCAACTTCATTCATATAGTCAACAGCAGTTCCCAGAACAATTCCTCCGGCAATATTTGGTGTTCCAGCTTCAAATTTATGAGGCAACTCAGCATAAGTAGTTTTCTCGAAAGTCACTTCCTTGATCATTTCGCCTCCACCTTGATACGGCGGTAATTTATTCAACCAAGCTTCTTTTCCGTATAAAATTCCAGTTCCTGTGGGACCGCATATTTTGTGTCCTGAAAAAACATAAAAATCACAGTCTAATTCCTGAACATCAGGTTTCAAATGCGGAACGGCTTGCGCTCCATCAATCAAAATTGCCGCGCCAACTTCATGCGCTTTGTCAATCATATATTTAATTGGATTGACAGTTCCAAGAGCATTCGAAATATGATTTACGGTTACAATCTTCGTTTTATCCGAAAGCAATGTATCATATTCGGACATGATCAATTCGCCATTCTCATTCATTGGAATTACTCGTAAAGTCGCTCCAGTTTTCTCGCACAACATTTGCCAAGGCACAATATTGCTGTGGTGTTCCAATGCCGAAACTAAAACTTCATCGCCTGGTTTCAAAATCGAAGCAAATCCATTGGCAACTAAATTAATTCCATGTGTTGTTCCCGAAGTAAAAAGAACTTCATGGGCAAATTTTGCATTGATGTGATTTTGAAGTTTACCGCGTGAAATCTCGTATGCATCAGTTGCTAGTTGACTTAATGTGTGTACGCCACGATGAATATTTGCGTTAATTTCCTGATAATATTTTGAAATGGCATCAATCACCACCTGTGGTTTTTGCGAAGTGGCTCCGTTGTCGAAATAAACCAACGGTTTTCCGTTTACTTTTTGGGAAAGAATAGGGAAGTCGGATCTAATTTTATTTATGTCTAACATGTGTCTGTTTTTTTAATGTTTTTATTGGAAAAATATAAAGCCAATAGTCAACATTTTTAGATAGACTAATTTGAAATCAGCCTTGCATTATTTAGAATTTTTCTAAATACAAAAGTAGTGAAATTGGAATTAATTTTTGGCAAACACTTGTTAATAAAAGTTGATTTTCTCATTCGAGTATTGGTTAAAAAATTGTACTTCTTTTTTATTAAATTGCTGAAAATTAATTTCTATGAAAAAATTATTCAAATTCGTTGGTTTAGCTTCTTTTATCGGAATCTTTTATGTTGGGTTCACCACCTATCCAAAAATGGATTTAATTTCTGGCTTTTCAGCCAAAAGTATGGCTTCAGGTCATTTTATTGATAATCGATCACAGGAAATGATTGAGAAAGGAGATAATGATATCGATATGATTGATTTGGCCAAAAACCAAATTGAAGAAGCCGGAAAGTTTGCCGCTGCTTCGGTTTATGGTTTGAAAGAACGAAAAGCGATTTACCGCGAAGGTTTAGGTGCTACTTTAATCAACGATGATTTTGATGTTTCAAAACCGTATTTGGTTCCCAAAAGAACAAAATTGAACAACAATTTACCTTTTCCGTATGGAAATAAGGAACCTAAAGACACCATTTTTAGTAACGTTGATTATACTAAATTGAATGCCGCTGTAGCCAATGCTTTTGATACAAAATGGCAAATCAAAAAAAGAACGCGTTCCCTTTTAGTAATTTATAAAGACAAAATCATTGCTGAAAAGTACGATACTGGTTTTGATAAAAATAGTAAATTATTAGGTTGGTCCATGACCAAAAGTATTACTAGTACCATGTTTGGAATTTTGGAGAAACAAAGAAAATTTGACATTGATGATCCTGCGCCAATTCCAGAATGGGCGAATGACAACCGAAAATTGATTACAACAAGCGATTTGCTGCACATGAATTCCGGTTTACAATGGGTGGAAGATTACGCGACTATTTCTGATGCCACCAAAATGCTTTTTCAGTCTGAAGATATGACTCGCGCGCAATTAGAAAAACCGGCGGAATATAAACCCAATATGCGGTGGAATTATTCTTCAGGGACGACGAATTTGCTTTCCGGGATTTTGCGAAAACAGTTCAAAACGCATCAGGAATATTTAGATTTTTGGTATTCGGCTTTGATTGATAAAATAGGAATGAATTCTATGGTGATCGAAACAGATATGGCCGGAAATTATGTAGGTTCATCCTACGGTTGGGCTACAACACGAGATTGGTCAAAATTTGGGTTGTTGTATTTGCACAAAGGCAACTGGAACGGCGAACAAATTTTCAACGAAAGTTGGGAGAAATATACTGCAACTCCTACGAATAGATCTGACGGAAGATATGGCGGACATTTTTGGCTCAATGCCAACGGACATTTTCCTGATGTGCCAAGAGATATGTATTACTGCAGCGGTTTTCAAGGTCAGATGGTGGCGATTATTCCGTCACTTGATTTAGTGATTGTACGAATGGGTTTAACCGAAGAACCTGAATTTGATTTTAATGGAATGTTGAAAGGGATTGCGGGAAGTTTAAAGAAGTAAATACTTACATTCTTATTTATTTTCATTAATATTACAAAAGCATTTAACTCGTTTTAAGTAATTTATGAAAAACATAATCTTTATTGGAGGAATTCACGGTGTTGGAAAAGGTACAATTTGTAATGAAATAGCTTTAAAAACTGGCTCAATTCACCTTACTGCTAGTCAAATATTAAAATGGGAAGAAATTAGCAATAGGGATAATAAACTTGTAAAAAATATTGCTTCAACCCAAAGTAGATTAATAAAAGGGCTGGAAAATCTAATTAGAACAGATGAAAAATATCTTCTTGATGGTCATTTCTGTCTATTAAATTCAGATGGAATGCCAAGTAGAATTGATGAAGATACTTTTGACCAAATTAATCCAAAAGCTATAGGGATTGTAATTGATGTAGTTGAAAAAATTGCAAAAAGATTAGAAGCAAGAGATGGCAAAATTTATGATGTTAAAGTTTTGAATGAATTACAACAAATGGAAATAGAATATGCAAAATATCTTTCCGACAAATATTCAATACCTCATATTGAAATAAAAGATAGAAACTATACTCAACTAATGGAAATTATTTAATGATGAAAATTTTACTAGATACCAATATCATTATTCATAGAGAAGCGAGTAAAATATACAAACCAGAAATTGGGCAACTTTTCAAATGGATTGATAATCTAAAGTACTCAAAACACATTCATCCTTTAACAGTCGAAGAATTAGAAAGATATAAAGACCCAAATGCTCTTGACACAATGAGTATTAAGATTCAGAGTTACAATTTACTAAAACATCAAGCTCCATTAGGAGAAGAAATATTAAAAGTAAGCAAAAAAGTAGATAATCAAGATAATGATATAAATGACACTCAAATCTTAAATGAAGTTTATGAAGGTAGGGTTGATATCTTAATTTCAGAAGACAAAAAAATTCACACTAAAGCCAATTTGCTTGGAATAAGTGAAAGAGTTTTTAAAATTCAAAATTTCCTTGAAAAAGTTACTGCAGAAAATCCAGAATTAGTCAATTTTAAAGTTTTAGCTGTAAAAAAAGTTGATTTTGCAGAGGTAAAGATTAAAGAATCATTTTTTGATAGTTTTAGAGAAGATTATACGGAATTTGATGTTTGGTTTAATGGCAAATCGGAAGAGTCGTGTTATGTGTGTCATAGTGATGGAAATTTAACAGCATTTCTTTTTGTAAAAACAGAAAGTGAAGAAGAAAATTACTCAAACATTTCACCTGTTTTTCAACCAAAAAAGAGATTAAAAATTGGTACTTTAAAAGTTACGGGAAACGGATATAAAATTGGAGAGCGATTTCTTAAAACTATCTTTGACAATGCTATTCAGTATAAAGTTGAAGAAATTTATGTCACTCTTTTTGTCAAAAGGCCTGAACAAGAACAGCTAATTGAAATGCTTGAAGAATGGGGATTTGTTTACCACGGATTAAAAACAACCAAAAATGGAGAAGAACGAGTATATGTCAGATCATTTGGTAAAAATTTACCAAAGAACATTCAAAATCTTAAATTAACTTTTCCGTTCTTTTCTAGAGAAACAGATAAATATATTATAAAAATTGAACCTCAATATCATACAGAGCTTTTTCCAGACAGTATAAATACAAGAGAAGATAAATCTAAATATACTGAAAACGAACCTCACAGAAATCGAATAAGTAAAGCCTATATTTCACATTCAAAAGATAGAAATTTAAAATCTGGCGATATTGTTTTAATTTATAGAATCGGAGAAGAAGGGACTCAAAAAATTTATACAAGTACTATCACGACTATTTGTATAGTGGAAAACATTAAAAATGATTTTAAAACTTTTGATGATTTTTTCGACTCTTGTAATAGGAAAACTATGATCTCTAAAGATGATTTAAGAAATAAGTGGTGGGATAAATATCCTAAGTATAGACCTTTTGTGATTAATTTTTTGTTTGCACATTCATTACCAACTCCCAAACCAACCATAAGAAATTTAATTGACTTAAAGATTTTTGAAGACAGTAAAAGCATACCTTTAGGCTTTATAAAATTAACTAATGAACAGTTCAACGATTTAATTAATTTTGCATATAAAATCAAAAAATAGTTATGAAAGTAGTAATGTCAATTAAGCCCCAATTTGCAAATAAGATATTTGATGGTACTAAAAAATTTGAATTCAGAAAAGCTATTTTTAAAAACCAAAATGTCACTTCAGTCCTAGTTTATGCGTGTTCACCTGTTCAAAAGGTGATTGGTGAATTTGAAATTGGTGAAATATTCAATTTTGATCTTAAAACGCTTTGGGACAAAACCAAAGAATATTCTGGAATAACAGAAGATTATTTCTATGAATATTTTGCTGACAAAGAACAAGGTTTTGCGATTCAAATTAAAAATAAGAGAAGATTTAAAACACCAAAAAATCTTAAGGAAGATTATAATTTGACACCCCCTCAATCTTTTGCCTATTTTAATTCAATAGAATAATTTTAGCCCCGATAGCAGTGAAAATCCTTTTATTGTTTTCTTTAAAACAATAAAAGATTGCAACTAATGGCGGGAAAAGCTCCTAAAAAAATAAACCCTGTCAGAGTTTTAAACTCTGACAGGGTTACCATTATAACTTTTTCTTAGTGTTGATTATAAATCAAATCCTATTTTCACGCCTAATTTCGTAGCGATAATTTTGGTAATTCGTTGTTTCAATTCCGGTATTTTAATGTTTTCGATAACGGCATTTGAGAACGCATACATCAATAACGCTTTGGCTTCTTTTTTAGGAATTCCGCGTTGTTGCATGTAGAACATTGCGGTTTCGTCTAATTGTCCAATAGTACAGCCATGAGAACATTTTACGTCATCAGCAAAAATCTCTAGTTGTGGTTTTGCATTAATCGTCGCTTTGTCGCTCAATAATATGTTATTGCTTTTTTGGAATGCATTTGTTTTTTGAGCTTCTTTCTCCACGTACACTTTTCCGTTAAAAACTCCCGTAGAACGATCAGAGTAGATTCCTTTATAATCCTGAAAGCTTTCACAATTTGGAGTGGAATGTTTCACTAAAGTATAATGATCGACATGTTGTTTTTCACCAATAATTGTTATTCCGTTTAAAGTACTTGTTAGGTGTTCGCCAAAGTGATAAAAATTCAAGTTGTTTCTCGTGAGGTTTCCACCAAAAGAAAAAGTGTGAACGGATACATGGCTTTCTTGCTTCTGAGAAACATAAGTATTATCAATTAAATTTGCTTCAAGCGTATCGTTTTGAATTTTGTAATAATCAACGATAGCGCGTTTTTGAGCAAAAATCTCAGTAACAGAATTCGTTAACACGGGATTTTCGTTTAAACTTTGATGGCGCTCAATAATTTGGACATGTGAATTCTCTCCAACAATCACCAAGTTTCTCGGCTGAACCAAAAGCGCCGCTTCATTCCCTGTTGAGAAATACATAATCTCAATTGGTTTATCCGCTACTTTACTTTTTGGAATATTGATGTAGGCGCCTTCAATAGCAAAAGCGGTGTTCAATGACGTCAAACTTTCGTCTCTGTTGGCAATTTGATTAAAATAAGTATCAATTACCATTTTGTATTTTGGTTTGGTCAATGCCGATGACATCAGACAAACATCAATTCCTTCGTGTGTGGTTGACGATAAATGCGAACTGAAAACCCCATCAATGAACACTACTTTATACGTGTCTATTTCGTGTAAAAAATATTTTTTTACATGGTTAAATTCAACTGCATTATCTTGTTTTGAAAAAACGGTAAAGTCATTTTTTAAGATGGCGTTTAGTGACGTGTATTTCCAAGCTTCGTCTTTTTTGGTTGGGAAACCTCTATTTTCAAAGTTTTTTATGGCGGCAGTTCTCACGTCATGAAGTTCAGCGTGAACATCAATACGCTCTTCGAAAGCCATAAAAGATGATAGTAATTTTTCTTTTAAATCCATTTTTATTTTGTTTCAAGTTTAATGTTTAAATGTTTAAAGTTATCTGGTGGCAACTTTAAACTTTAAACTTCAAACAAATTTTTACACTTCTTGTTCTTGTTTAATCCAGTCGTATCCTTTTTCTTCCAATTCATGCGCTAATTCTTTTCCACCAGATTTTACAATTTTTCCGTTGTATAACACGTGAACAAAATCAGGAACGATATAGTCTAATAATCTTTGGTAGTGTGTTATAACTACGATTGCATTTTTGTCGCTTTTTAGTTTGTTAACCCCATTAGCCACAATTCGTAAAGCATCAATATCAAGTCCAGAATCGGTTTCATCAAGAATAGCCAATTTTGGTTCTAGCATCGCCATTTGGAAAATCTCGTTACGTTTTTTTTCTCCACCAGAAAAACCTTCGTTTAGAGAACGAGACAGAAATTTCCTGTCGATTTCTAATAATTCTGATTTCTCACGAATCACTTTTAGCATTTCGTTTGCCGGCATTTCTTCCTGACTATTTGCTTTACGGGTTTCATTAATGGCAGTTCTGATAAAGTTCGTCACTGAAACTCCTGGAATCTCCACTGGATATTGAAACGAAAGGAAAACTCCTTTGTGCGCTCTTTCTTCTGGTGCCAATTCCGAAAGGTCTTCTCCGTCTAAAGAGATTTCACCTGCGGTTACTTCGTAGTTTTCGTTTCCTGCAATGATTGAGGCTAATGTGCTTTTTCCGGCACCGTTTGGTCCCATTATCGCATGAATTTCTCCTGCTTTTACCTCAAGGTTGATTCCTTTTAATATTTCTTTGTCCCCAATTGAGGCGTGTAAATTTCTTATACTTAACATGTTGTCTTTGTTTATTCGTAATGACCTTTTAGTGATAAAATGTCTAATATTTCAATTGTATTTTCTTCGGTAACTTTATATATAATGCGATGTTCTTGATTTATTCTTCTTGACCATTTTCCAGAAAGCTGGTATTTCAATTGTTCCGGCTTTCCGATTCCTTCAAAAGGATGTAGTTGAATGTCTTCTATTAAATCTGTAATTTTATTTAAAATGTTTTTATTTCCAGATTTAATCCAAAAATCTAAATCTTTTCTAGCTTTAGTCGTAAATACTATTTGCATAAAGCACGTATTTCTTCCATCGTCATTTTTATCCCTTTCCCGTCTTTAATGCTTTGTTCTGCTTCCAAAATTTCTTTTACAAACTCAGGGTTATATGGATTTTCTTCTTTTACAATTTCAAATCCAAGCGATTTTGCCAATGATTTTAAGACTGGAAAATCTTTTTTCTTTACATTTTTTAAAATTATATCCATAATATTTAGATTTAAAAAATTACCCCACAGAACCTTCTAACGAAATTTCTAATAATTTTTGTGCTTCTACGGCAAATTCCATTGGTAATTTATTCAATACGTCTTTACTAAAACCGTTTACGATCAACGCAATTGCTTTTTCGGTTGGAATTCCACGTTGGTTGCAATAGAAAACTTGGTCTTCGCCAATTTTACTTGTCGTAGCCTCATGTTCTATTTTTGCTGATGGATTTTTGCTTTCGATGTATGGAAACGTATGCGCGCCGCAATTGTTTCCCATTAATAAGGAATCGCATTGCGAAAAGTTTCTGGCGTTCTCTGCGTTTGGTGAAATGCGGACCAAACCTCGATAACTGTTTTGAGATCTTCCGGCAGAAATTCCTTTAGATATAATAGTTGACTTCGTGTTTTTACCCAAATGCACCATTTTAGTTCCTGTATCAGCCTGCTGGAAATTATTGGTCACAGCAATCGAATAAAATTCTCCTGTTGAATTATCTCCTTTTAAAATAACGGAAGGGTATTTCCACGTTATCGCTGAACCGGTTTCTACCTGTGTCCAAGAAATTTTTGCGTTTTTCTCGCAAATTCCTCTTTTGGTTACAAAATTAAAAACTCCGCCTTTTCCTTCTTTGTTTCCAGGATACCAGTTTTGTACGGTTGAATATTTTATTTCGGCATCGTCCAAAGCGATTAATTCTACCACTGCGGCATGCAATTGGTTTTCATCACGACTTGGAGCGGTACAACCTTCAAGGTAACTTACATAACTGCCTTCATCGGCAATTAATAATGTTCTTTCGAACTGCCCAGTTCCTGCTTGATTGATTCTGAAATAAGTCGAAAGTTCCATCGGGCAACGAACGCCTTTTGGAATATAACAGAAAGATCCGTCAGAGAAAACTGCCGAATTCAAAGCTGCATAAAAGTTGTCTTTTTGTGGGACAACTGTTCCTAAATATTTACGGACTAATTCTGGATGTTCTTTGATGGCTTCAGAAATACTCATAAAGATTATCCCTTTTTCACCTAATGTTTTCTTGAATGTTGTGGCTACTGAAACAGAATCCACAACAATATCCATCGCTACATTGTTCATCATTTTTTGTTCATCGACAGAGATGCCCAACTTTTTGTACATTTCTAAAAGTTCCGGATCTACGTCGTCCAATGTTTTGTTTGGATCGACCGCTTTTGGAGCTGAATAATAAGAAATGGCCTGAAAATCAGGTTTGGTGTAATGCACATTTGCCCATTCCGGCTCTGTCATTTGCTCCCAAGCACGATACGCCTCAAGACGCCAATCGGTCATCCATTGTGGTTCTCCTTTTTTGTGCGAAATAGCACGAACTATATCTTCACTTAAACCAATAGGAAAGGTTTCTGATTCCAATTCGGTGTAAAATCCGTATTCGTATTCTTTAGTTTCGAGTTCGATTTTTAAGTCGTCTTCTGTATATTTTGACATAATTTTTTGTCTTAAAGTTTTAAAGTCTAAAGTTTTGAAGTCATTACCAGTCTTTCGACGATATGACTGTCAACATTCGACTAAAGTGAAAATGATTCTCCGCAACCACAAGTTCTATTGGCGTTTGGGTTATTGAAAATAAACCCTTTTCCATTAATTCCCCCTGAGAATTCTAATATTGTTCCGGCTAAGTATAGAAAAGATTTTTTTTCGATTGCAATAGTTATATCGTTATCTACAAAAATTTTATCATCGTCGCTTTTTGTTTTATCAAATTTTAAATCATAAGACAATCCAGAACATCCGCCGCTTTTTACACCCACTCTTACGTAGTCGATTGCAGCGTCAAAACCATCATCTTTCATTAAATCGATGATTTTTTTTCTTGCTGTGTCAGAAACTTTTATCATAGCTTATATTGATTTTGTCTAAATTAATGACAAAGATAGTGTATAAAATGCTTTTTCCATAATTGATAACATTTTTATAATCAATGTTAAAATAGAAAAAAGCTATTTGAAACCGCTAAAAGCATTTGAATACCTTAACTTTGAAACCTATCAAAACCTACAAAAAAAATGAAACTATATCCTATAGAAACAGGCAATTTTAAATTGGATGGCGGCGCAATGTTCGGCGTGGTGCCAAAAACGATTTGGAACAAAACCAATCCGGCTGATGTAAACAATTTAATTGATATTGCCGCACGCTGTTTATTGGTTGAAGATGGTAACCGACTTATAATGATTGATACCGGAATGGGGAACAAACAATCCGAGAAATTTTTTGGTTATTATTCGCTTTGGGGAACCCATTCGATGGACAAATCGTTGGCCAAATATGGTTTTCATCGGGATGATATTACTGATGTTTTTATGACGCATTTGCATTTTGACCATTGCGGTGGTAGCGTACAATGGAACGCTGACAAAACAGGATACGAACTTGCTTTTAAAAATGCTAAATTCTGGTCTAACGAAAATCATTGGGAATGGGCTACAAAACCAAATCCTCGGGAAAAAGCGTCTTTCTTGTCTGAAAATATTTTGCCCATACAGGAAAGCGGTCAGCTGAATTTCATCCAAAGACCCGAAAACGATTTTTTAGAAAAATCAGAATTGGGTTTTGGCATCTTCTTTGCTGATGGACATACTGAAAAGCAAATGATTCCGCACATTCAATATAAGGATAAGACCATTGTTTTTTGTGCTGATTTATTGGCAACAGCCGGACACGTACCTATTCCTTACGTGATGGGCTATGACACCAGACCATTATTGACTATGCCTGAAAAAACAAAGTTTCTAAATGCCGCCGCGGATAATAATTATTATTTGTTCTTGGAACACGATGCGCACAATGAAATCATAACCGTGCAAAAAACCGAGAAAGGCATACGGCTCAAAGAAGTTTATAAATGCGATGAAGTCTTAACATAGTGTTAAGGACAGTTTCATTTGTAACAAAAAAAAATTATTTTAGACAAATATTTCAAAAACTAAATAAAAAATTCGAAATGAATACCATTAAACCCATTTACATTTCTGCTTTTGCTTTTTTAGCACTAGTAGGATGTGGCGCTTCAAAACAAGTTTCAAACACTAGTAATTCTGACCTAGTTGCCATAAGCGCCCCTTTAAACATTACAAAAAAGGCACCAATAACTGAAAACGACTTAAAACGTTGGAGTCATTTAGATATTGTGACCGATACCATTCCTGGGATGAGTGTTGATAAGGCTTACGCCGAATTATTAAAAGGTAAAAAAGGCGTGCCAGTAATTGTTGGAATTGTAGATTCTGGTGTGGATATCGAACACGAAGATTTGAAATCTGTACTTTGGACCAATACAAAAGAGATTGCCGGAAACGGAATTGACGATGACAAAAACGGATACATTGATGATATTCACGGATGGAATTTTCTTGGAGACAGTACCAAAGAAAATTTGGAATACGAAAGAATTATCAAAGACAAAACTTTAGTTGATGATGCTACTTACCAGGCGGCAAAAGCATTAAATGATAAAAAAGTGGCTGATGCTGCTGCTGGAAAAACACGTTCACAGCAAATGTTAGAGACTATTGCTGCTGGTGATGCTGTTTTAGTTAAACATTTTGGCAGACCAGTTTATACAATCGAAGAGGTAAATGCAATTGTTTCACAAGAACCGGTAACACAAAAAAGTAAGGCGGCCATGCAACAAATGCTTTCGTATGGATTGACAATATCAGAGTTGAAAATTGCTGTTCAAAAACAATTAGACGACCAGGTTGCACTTATCAACGGGGATCATCTTAAAACAGATTACCGTAAAGTTGTAGGAGATAATCCAAACGATATTACTAATACAAAATACGGAAACAATAATGTAATGGGACCAGACAAGAATGAAATTCTTCATGGAACTCACGTTGCCGGAATTGTTGCACAAACCAGAAACAATGTTTTAGGTGGCGATGGTGTTGCTAATAATGTTCAAATCCTTACGGTTCGTGCAGTGCCAGACGGTGATGAGTATGATAAAGATATTGCATTAGGAATTCGTTATGCAGTAGATAATGGTGCGAAAGTAATCAACGGAAGTTTTGGAAAAAGTTTTTCTCCACACAAACAATGGGTCTATGATGCGATAAAATATGCTGAGAAAAAAGATGTATTGATTGTTCACGCAGCCGGTAATGATGCAAAAGATATTGACTTTGCTGAAAATTTCCCCAACGATTCAAAAGATAAAGTAACGGAGTTTGCCGATAATTTAATCACAATTGGCGCTTTAAATTTTGAATATGGAAATAAAGTTGTGGCTCGTTTTTCTAATATAGGAAAAATAAATGTAGACGTTTTTGCTCCCGGCGTAAAAATTTACGCTACAACTCCAAATAACACTTATAAATATTTGCAAGGAACTTCAATGGCTGCGCCAAATGCTGCCGGAGTTGCCGCACTGATTCGTTCTTATTATCCAAAATTATCTGCTCAACAGGTAAAACATATCTTGATGGATTCAGGGGTTGCTATTTCAACAGCTGTTGTTGTGGGAGGAAAAGCAAGTGATACGCGTGCTTTTACTACTCTGTCTAAATCAGGGAAAATAGTAAATGCATACAATGCTTTACTGATGGCAGAAAAAATGTCCAAAAAATAACAATTCAAATATTCATCAATGGAAGAGCACTTTGTTCTTCCATTTTTATTTTTAACCTATATGAAAAAACTACTTTTATTATCTTTTTTTACATTAAGTTTTGCAAATTTGTTTGCTCAAAGCTCTTCTTATTGGCAGCAGCATGTTGATTACAAAATAGATGTAACCATGGATGTTAAGACTTATGAGTACAAAGGAAAACAGGAATTGGTTTATACCAATAATTCTCCGGACACCTTAAGAAAAGTATATTATCACCTTTATAATAATGCTTTCCAGCCAGGAAGCGAAATGGATGCCAGAATTCAAAGTATTAAGGACCCTGATGCCAGAATGGTTAACAAAATAAATTCGGGGATTAATGAAGTGAAAGAAAGCCGAATCAAAAATCTAAAACCTAATGAAACGGGGTATTTGAATATCACTAATTTCAGGCAGGACGGAGTTAATATTCCGGTAAAAGCGGTAGGAACAATTCTCGAAGTTACTTTGGCTAAGCCAATACTTCCCAATTCAAAAACTACTTTAAAGTTAGATTTTGACGGTCAGGTTCCCATTCAAATTCGTCGTTCCGGAAGAAATAATGCTGAAGGGGTAGAATTGTCAATGGCACAATGGTACCCTAAAATTGCCGAATTCGATTTTGAAGGATGGCATGCGGATCCTTATATTGCCAGAGAATTTCATGGTGTTTGGGGAAATTTTGACGTGAATATTACCATCGATGCAGCATACGTTTTAGGCGGTACGGGTTATTTACAAAACAAAAATACAATTGGACACGGATATCAAGATCAAGGCGTAGTTGTGACCCTTCCAAAGGGAATTAAAACGTTGACATGGCACTTTAATGCACCAATGGTTCATGATTTTACTTGGGCAGCTGACAAAGAGTACATTCACGACGTAGTGAAAGGTCCGAACAATGTCGACTTGCATTTCTTGTATAAAAACAATCCAAAATATATAGAAAACTGGAAAAATTTGCAGCCAAAAACAGTGCAGTTAATGGCATTTTACAATAAAACAGTTGGTGATTATCCATACAAACAATATTCTGTGATTCAAGGCGGCGATGGCGGAATGGAATATGCGATGTGTACGCTGATTTTAGGACAAGGAAGTTTTGAAGGATTATTAGGAGTAACCGCTCACGAAATGGCGCATTCTTGGTTCCAGCATGTATTGGCTTCCAATGAATCAAAACACGGATGGATGGACGAAGGTTTTACTTCATTTCTGGAAGATTTAGGAATGAATGAAATTGCAGATAAAAAAGTAGAAAACCCATTCACAGGAGCGTATGCTGGATATTTTTCAATGGTAAATTCAGGGAAAGAATTGCCACAAACCACACATGCAGATCGTTTTGACGAAAACAGAGTGTACAGCATCACTTCGTATAGCAAAGGAGAACTTTTCCTGACACAATTAATGTATTTGATAGGGAAAGAAAATTTGATGAAAACCTTAAAAAAGTATTACAGCGATTTTAAATTCAAACATCCTACGCCAAACGATATCAAAAGATCTGCCGAAAGAATTACTGGAGCAAATCTGGATTGGTACTTGACGGATTGGACACAAACCACCAACACTATTGATTACGGTATTAGAGAACCGAGAGACATTGGTGAAAAAACGATTGTAACATTAGAAAGAATAGGCAGAATGCCAATGCCAATTGATTTGTTAGTGGAATATACAGATGGAACATTGGAGAGTTTTTACATTCCGTTGCGTATGATGAGTTTTGAAAAAGAAAATCCGAATCCCGCCATAAAAAGAACGGTTTTGGGTGATTGGGCTTGGGCTTATCCTACAATGGAATTCATGATTGCGAAACCTAAAAGCGCCATCAAGAAAATTACCATCGATCCGAGCAGCTTAATGGCTGACATCAAGAAAGAAAACAATACCTACGAATTAAAGTAATATTTAAAAGCCCTGAAAAGGGCTTTTTTTATGCAATCTAGTCAGGTGTTGCTATTGAAAATTACCTTCTGAATTTAAAATATTCTGCTAAAGGATGCTTCTTATTTTTCAACATTTTAGAAACGAGCTCCATTCCAATTACAGAAAATGTGATGCCGTTTCCGCCAAAGCCCAAAACAAAATAAGCACTTTTGAAATTAGGATGTTTGCCAATGTAAGGTAAACCGTCTTTAGTCTCGCCAAAAGTACCCGCCCAGACAAAATCCATTCTGAAATCATAATCGGGTAAAATTTTCTTCAGATATTTGGTGAGCTTAACTGACTTGTCGCTTAGTAAGGAATCTCTTTTTTCGGCATTTACAAAATCCTCATCCTCTCCACCAATAAGTAATCGGTTGTCATCTGTGGTTCGCATATACATGTAGGGTTCCGCCGTATTCCAAAAAAGAGTGTCGTTAATATGTGATTGGTCGTCTTCAAACCGTTCTCCCACTATTGCGTAAGTAGAAAGTAATTTTACAAACTCATCTTTAATGATTTCGGTACTTTCAAAACCGTTGCAGTAAATTATTTTTTTAGCGGTAATGGTAGTGCCATGTTCTGTTAGAACGCTGACGCCATTTTGTTTGTAAGTGACTTTTTTGATATCCGTTTTATCAAAGATTTTCAATCCTTTTTCATGATTGTACGCCAGAATATCGTGGGCTAATTTGAATGCATCTATACTGCCGCCTTGTTCCGACAAGATTCCACCATACGAATGTTTGATGTGAAACTTTTTATCAATTTCATCAGCTTCGAGCCATTTTACAGGCATTTCAATTTTTTTTCGCGCCTCGAATTCTTTTTTTAACCAACCAACGTCTTTCTCTACAGCGGCAAAATAGAGCGATTCTTTTTTCTTGAATCCACAATCAGATTTTACCTGTTGCACGATTTTCTTCAAATCATCAATCGATTTATAACACGCCCAATAACTTTCAACGGCGGCTTTTTCACCAATTAAATCAATGAGTTGGTGCAAAGGAACGTCAATCTCATATTGTAACATGGATGTCGTCGCCGATGTACTTCCGTGACCAATTTCTCGTCGGTCCATCAGCACGGTTTTGTAACCGTCTTCCATACATTGATGAGCTATAAGGCTGCCCGTTATTCCTCCGCCTACGATTAAAATTTCTGTGTCCAAATTTTCTCTTAATGACGGATAGGAGTTGACGATTCCGTTTTTTACCAACCAAAAAGGTTCACTTGATTTTAGTTTCATGGCGCTGAGGTTTTTATCAAATTTAACGAAAACATTTTTTTAAATGATGCTAAAGAAAAAACACAAAACACAATTAAAAAAAATTGGGTTTCAAAAAACTAGATTTCCACCTTAATTTTTTAAAACCCGAACTCTTTATAAATAAAAGTATTATGCTTTTTCCCAACTCAAATTTTTCAACATATCTTTAGTCATCGTTTCCAAATCAAATTCATGTTTCCATCCCCAGTCCTTTCTGGCTTCAGCGTCATCAATACTTGCTGGCCAGCTGTCGGCTATTTTTTGACGGAAGTCCGGCTCATAAGTAACTGTAAATTCAGGAATATGTTTCTTGATTTCGGCAGCAATCTCCGTCGGCGTAAAGCTCATTGCAGCCAAATTATATGAAGAATGAATTTTTATTTGTTCTACTGGCGCTTGCATAATTTGAATGGTCGCCGCAATAGCATCGTCCATATACATCATCGGCATTTTTGTTTCTGAGGACAAAAAACATTCGTATGTTTTATCCGAAAGTGCCTTGTGAAAAATATCTACCGCATAATCCGTGGTTCCGCCACCAGGAGGCGATGACCAGCTGATTAGACCCGGATAGCGAATGCTTCTGACATCCACCCCAAAAATATTGTGATAGTATTCACACCATCTTTCTCCGGCTTGTTTGCTGATTCCATACACCGTTGAAGGTTCCATTATCGTATATTGTGGTGTATTTTCTTTCGGAGTTGTTGGTCCAAAAACCGCAATACTCGAAGGCCAGAATATTTTTTTTATTTTTCCGGCTTTCGCCAAATTCAAAACATGAAACAACGAATTCATATTTAAGTCCCAAGCAAAAGCTGGGTTTTTCTCGGCTGTTGCAGATAATAATGCGGCCATCAAATACACTTCGTCAATTTGATGCAATTCCACTAAATGTTCAATTTGATTAAAATCTAAAGCGTTTACCACTTCAAATGGACCGGAATTCACCACATCAATATTTAACTTTCGGATATCCGAAGCGATTACATTTTCTGTTTCGTATATTTTTCGTAGTTTTTGGGTAAGCTCCGTTCCTATTTGGCCACAAGCGCCAATAATCAATATTTTTGTACTCATTTTTGTCTGTTTTGAAAAACAAAGATAACGTTTTCGCAAATAACATAACTTTGATGAAAATCATTATAAAAATCTTAAAATAGTGTTTAAAAAAATACGTAATTTCTTAATTTCGGATGTTTTTAAACATAAAAATCAGTATAGCAATATTAGATTGTTATTCCAATACAGGAATTCATTATTGTAAATTTACTTTGTAACTTTGTGCTTTAATGAAATTAAAAATGAAATACATTTTAGCCGTTTTCTTTTCGCTGCTTTTTCTTTTATTGTCCTGCAAAAATGACAATGAAAAACGCATGGTAGAAAATAAGAAAGAAATTCAAAAAAGAGAAGTTATATTTAAAAACATACAGAAAGGTTGGGTTTTGTATGACACGCCAGTAACGGAGGCTGCTGAAAAAAGCATGGCATCTTGGAACGAATGGCGCATGTTTTTGGCTGAACTAGCGCAAAAGCCTAAAAAAACGATTGGAGCTTTTCAGCAAAAATCGAAAGCGCTTTCTAAAAAAGCAATGGCTTTAAACGATAATATTCCTTACGAATACAACAAACCTCAAATAAAAAGCAGAATTTCGATTTTGATTACTAAAGTTAGATTGTTGGATTTATTTATTCATTTGGATAACATTCCGGATAAAAAAGTGACCTTATTAGTGTCAGAAATTAACTTGGAATTGGTTTCACTTCAAAGACAAATGGACAAAATTGTGGAGAAAAGTAAAATCCCTATTGAGGAAGGTGAATCTGAATTAAGGAGAATGATGGACACGGCAAGAGCCATTCCCAATACACCAGTTATAGATCCAAATATCCCACGCGTTGAGTAAAAAAGTCCTATATAATACCTACGATAATGCGCCAAAAACTCAGCAAATAGTTGCTCGTTTATTGGAAAATAATCAAGTAAAAATGCAGCTGTCGGGACTTTTGGGTTCTGCAGTTTCGTTTATAATTCGTTCTGTTTTTAAACAATCGGAGCTTCCTTTTTTAATTGTTTTAAATAACAAAGAAGAAGCCGCATACTATTTGAACGATTTGGAACAAATGATTGGCGAACAAGATGTGCTCTTTTATCCCGGTTCGTATCGTCGTCCGTACCAAATTGAAGAAACCGATAATGCAAATGTTTTGCTTCGCGCTGAAGTCCTTAACAGAATCAATTCCCGCAAAAAACCGGCCGTTATTGTCACTTATCCTGAAGCATTATTTGAGAAAGTGGTAACCCGAAAGGAATTGGATAAAAACACGTTGAAAGTTGCTGTTAGCGACAAGATTTCCATCGATTTTATTAACGAAGTATTGTTCGAATACGAATTTAAAAGAGTCGATTTCATTACGGAACCCGGAGAATTTTCGGTTCGTGGAGGAATTGTCGATGTGTTTTCTTTTTCGAATGATAATCCGTACCGAATTGAGTTTTTTGGAGACGAAGTGGAGAGCATTCGTACCTTCGATGTAGCGACGCAATTGTCCATCGTAACACAAAAAAAGATTACTATAATCCCAAATGTGGAAAACAAAGTTTTTCAGGAAAACAGAGAAAGTTTCTTGGACTATATTTCGGAGAAAACGGTAATTTTCATTCAGAATACCGAAGATTTTTTATCACAATTAGACAAACAATTTGGCAAAGCCGAAGAAGCTTTCGCAAAATTATCGCAGGAAATAAAACGTTCGACACCGGAACAATTATTTTTGAATCAAGCGGAATTTATAAAAAGAGCGTTGGATTTCTCGATTGTGGAATTGAGTTCGAAAGCTATTTTTAGAACCACCAAAAAATTTGAATTTCACATTCAGCCGCAACCATCATTCAACAAGCAATTTGATTTGTTGCTGAATAATCTGAATGAGAATCATTTTAACGGATACAAAAATTATTTGTTTTGTTCAAATGAAGCTCAGGCGAAACGATTTCATGATATTTTCGAAACTTTGGATGAGGCCAATTCTGAGAATATCCGAAAGCAGTACAATACGATTGTTTTGCCTTTGTACCAAGGATTTATTGACGAAGAAAATCAAATAACCTGTTACACCGACCATCAGATTTTTGAACGCTACCATAAATTCAACATCAAAAATGGCTATTCGAAAAAACAGAATATTACCTTAAAAGAACTCACGACATTGTCCGTAGGTGATTATGTGACGCACATCGATCACGGAATTGGGCGCTTTGGAGGATTGCAAAAAATACAGGTTGAAAACAAAACGCAAGAAGCCATCAAGCTCGTGTATGCCGATAATGACATTGTGTATGTGAGCATTCACTCACTGCACAAGATTTCAAAATACAACGGAAAAGACGGAACGCCGCCCAAAATTTACAAATTGGGTTCGAACGCCTGGAAGATTTTAAAACAAAAAACCAAAGCAAGAGTTAAACATATTGCATTCAATTTGATTCAGTTGTATGCCAAAAGAAGGCTCGAAAAAGGATTTCAGTTTGCACCCGACAGTTATTTACAAAATGAACTGGAAAGTTCGTTTATCTATGAAGATACACCGGACCAAACCAAATCTACGGCAGAAGTTAAAGCCGATATGGAAAGCGACCGTCCAATGGATCGCTTGGTTTGTGGTGATGTGGGTTTTGGTAAAACCGAAGTTGCCATTCGTGCGGCTTTCAAAGCGGTGGACAATAGCAAGCAAGTCGCGATATTGGTTCCAACAACAATTTTAGCGTACCAACATTACAGAACATTTACAGAACGGTTGAAAGATATGCCAGTTTCCGTTGGCTATTTAAACCGTTTTAGAACGGCCAAACAAAAAGCGGAAACTTTAAAACAATTGGCCGAAGGAAAACTCGATATTGTCATTGGAACACACCAATTGGTTAACAAAAATGTAGTTTTCAAAGATTTGGGATTGTTGATTGTGGATGAGGAACAAAAATTCGGGGTCAACGTAAAAGACAAACTCAAAACCATAGCTGCAAATGTTGATACGCTGACTTTGACCGCAACGCCAATTCCTAGAACGTTACAGTTTTCGTTGATGGCAGCACGTGATTTGTCGGTAATTACAACTCCTCCACCTAACAGATATCCAATTGAAACGAATGTGGTCGGTTTCAGTGAAGAGTTGATTCGAGATGCGATTTCGTATGAAATTCAGCGAAACGGTCAGGTATTTTTCATCAATAACAGAATAGAAAATATCAAGGAAGTTGCAGGAATGATTCAGCGTTTGGTACCAAATGCCAGAGTTGGAATTGGTCACGGACAAATGGAAGGGAGAAAACTTGAAGAGTTGATGTTGGCATTCATGAATGGAGAATTTGATGTTTTGGTCGCAACCACGATCATCGAAAGTGGATTAGACGTTCCCAATGCCAACACGATTTTTATCAATAACGCGAATAATTTCGGATTGTCTGATTTGCATCAAATGCGCGGTCGGGTAGGACGTAGCAACAAGAAAGCGTTTTGTTATTTTATTTGTCCGCCATATTCTGCGATGACGGATGATGCCAGAAAACGAATTCAGGCTTTGGAACAATTCAGTGAATTGGGAAGTGGATTTAATATTGCGATGAAAGATTTAGAGATTCGTGGTGCCGGAGATTTATTGGGAGGCGAGCAAAGTGGTTTCATTAACGAAATCGGTTTTGATACGTACCAAAAAATCATGAATGAAGCCATCGATGAATTGAAAGAAAATGAATTTAAGGATTTGTATCCGGAGGAAAACAATTTGGAAACCAAAGAATATGTAAAAGACCTGCAAATCGACACTGATTTTGAGTTGTTGTTTTCGGATGAATATATCAATAATGTATCGGAACGATTGAGTTTGTATAATGAATTAGGCGCAGTAAAAAATGAAGAGGAATTGATCATTTTTCAAAATAAATTGATAGACCGTTTTGGTCCAATGCCGCCACGTTCCAAAGCGTTAATGAATAGTATACGAATCAAATGGATTGCAACCCGTATTGGAATCGAAAAATTAGTAATGAAACAAGGCAAGATGATTGGTTATTTTATTTCAGATCAACAATCCGATTATTATCAATCTAAACGTTTTCAGGATGTGTTACAGTTTGTGCAAAAACACAGTGCTATTTGTAAAATGAAAGAGAAGCAAACGCCAGCTGGATTACGACTTTTGTTGACTTTTGACAATGTGAAAAATACCAGGACAGCTTTGGAATTGATGGAGATGTTGGGGGATGAATAAATGGTGAACAAAGCTTTCAGTCTTTTGAAGACTGGAAGCTTTGTTAAATTACTTAACTATCAATTTTTCAATTTCATTTAAATTTTGATTAAAGGTATGGTAGTATTTAAAGTTTTCTAAATCGAAGATTAAAAAAAAACATCAACTTATTACCTACTCAATCGAATGAATAATAGGTTTAAGATCAACTCCTTTTTAATATTTGAAAATGAAATAGTTAGTTAAATTTTAGGATTTGTTTTTTTTACACAATCAAAAAATATAACTTTGTTATACTAAAATTTTAAGTTATGAATTTAGCCGCCAGAAAATATAATTTTATTCAAGAGTTGACTAAGATAGACGAAAATTTATTGGAAAAACTTGAAATTATTTTAAGAACCAGCAAGAAAGATTGGTTTGTTGATTTGAATTCTGAAGAAAAACTTGAAATTGAAATTGGTTTAAAACAAGCAGAAAATGACGAATTTATTAATCACGAAACCGTAATGAATAGATTTTCTAAATGGCGTTAAAGATCAAATGGACGCCACAAGCCGATAAAGGTTTGGCAATTGTTATTGAATATTTAGCGGCAGAATGGACTTTTAGAGAAATTTTGCAATTAGAAGAAAATATTAACCAAGTTACCAATCAGATTAGTCTTTTCCCTGACTTATATCCAAAATCTGAAACCTATAAAAATCTTCACAAAGCAATAATAGATAAAAATAACTACTTGATTTACCGAGTAAATTATAAAAAATCAAGTATTGAAATAATTAATTTTAGAGGGACTAAACAAAAACTGAAATATTAGAAAACCAATCTAATTCTTCAAATCCTTAATTACTTTGAAAGCAACATCTACTTGCTCTTCGCTTACTAAAATCGTGAACTCGTTTGAAGTCGAAATTACTTCATTGATAATGATTCCCTCCCAAGCCAAACGTTGAAAAATGAAATAGTAAATTCCGGGAACAACAATATTTTCTTTAGGTAATTTTACAGTAATCGAAGCCAGATTATCTAGTTTTTGAATCAATTTTTCATTGGCAAAATGCTTATCAACCAGATTATTGATGCTGTTACTGACTACAATGTTAGTTTCATTTACACCTCGGGATGAAGTGTAAAAAATATCCGGAAGTGAATTGATATCTGTAATTAAATCCGCTTGTTTGTTTAAAACGGTGTCAGATGCAGCAAAAGTATAATCAGTCAGGGCCGAACGAACGGTGATTTCCCCAATATTTTTGATGACTTTATTTATCTTGTGATTTAACCTGAAATCCAGTTCTTCTGTTAATCTTTTTAAAGCCATAACAACTGCACCTTGTTTTACTTCCTTGCCAAATTCACTTTCTAGTTCGGTCATTATGTTTCGGGATAATGAGGTCAGATTGATGATGCCCAATGATAATGCATTCAACAAAAAAGGCTTTGTTTTGATGTAATTTTCAACAATGGAGGAAACAGTTTTCATGAAGTAATTTTTTAGTTGGTTGTTATAATACGCGTAGCCAGTGTGTAAATAATACGCAAATATAAATAAAAAAACAATTTGTTACAAATATAACATAAAGAAAAAACAA
The DNA here is from genome assembly GCF_900112975.1 of Flavobacterium xueshanense. GTDB lineage: Bacteria > Bacteroidota > Bacteroidia > Flavobacteriales > Flavobacteriaceae > Flavobacterium > Flavobacterium xueshanense. Next base: position 409,338 of record NZ_FONQ01000002.1, read on the forward strand.
CTAAAAGTGATAAAAAGCGTCTATAAGGTGCTCAATTACAAAAGATTTACCTTCTTTATGGACGGCGATAATGTCAAAACGGACTTCTATATCTAAATTTCTTTCGTTTACAAATGCGTCTACTGCTTTGACAAGAAGCTGGATTTTTTTTGGTTTTACAAAATCTTGTGGCAATCCAAAATCTAATGAGGAACGAGTTTTGACTTCAACAACAGCTAGTGTGTTTCCTTTTTGGGCAAGAATATCTATTTCGGCTTTTTGGAAGGTCCAATTGGTTTGCAAAATAATGTAGCCGTCTTTCCTTAGAAATTCGACTGCCATTTCTTCTCCAAGTTTCCCCAGTTCGTTGTGTTCCGCCATAAAAAAAGTGTTCAGTGTTCAGTTGCAGTATTCAGTTTATAAACTTATGCAATCAATCCCGACGCTTCGGGACGTTAATATGCAATCAAAAATCCAAAACGATGTTCCGTATTACAACAATTATCCTCAGTCTGCCTCCGTTTAGTCTCGTCCTCCTTTAAAGGGAGCTGGAGGAAAGAATTTCTTTATTCAAAAACCAGCGTACTGCATTTTTCATTGACATTAATCGTTACATTATTTCCTAAAATTAAGGCTCTATTATCTTGAATATGACCGGCAGGAAAATTATATAAGATAGGAATATTGTATTTTTTGGTAACATCCTCGATAATTTCTATGGCATTTTTCCCCCATGGAATGTCATTGTCCTTCATTTTTGTCATGGAACCCACAACAATTCCTTTAATGCTTTCCAGACAACCATTTCGTTTTAAATTCATCATCATGCGGTCAATGTGATATAAATATTCATCTAAATCTTCTATAAACAAGATTTTATCAGCACAATCAATCGCGGATGGTGAACCAAACAAACTGTATATAATCGATAAATTTCCGCCTACTAATTCTCCGGTAGCTTTTCCGGGTCTGTTCATCAGGAAAGGATCTATTTCGTACGAAAGTTTTTCGCCAAACAACGCAATTCGCATGGTTTCTATGGCTTCTGGAGTTGCTCTAGGAGCGGTTATTGGCATGATTCCATGAATGGATTTGTAACCCATTGTATTCAAATGATTGTGTAAAACGGTTACATCACTGAAACCAACAATCCATTTTGGATTTTTTTTGAACGCCGTAAAATCCAGTAAATCAATCATTCGTACGGTTCCGTATCCGCCTTTAACGCACCAAATGGCTTTGATGTTTGGATTATCCAATTGTTGCTGAAAATCGGCGGCACGCTGCTCATCCGTGCCGGCTAATTGGTCGTTGTCTAAACCTATTGTGCTGCCTATAACCACATCCAAGCCCCAACTTTTCAATAAATTAATAGCGGGTTTCAAGTTGTCATCTGTATTTTTTCTGGCTGTTGCCAAAATAGCTACGGTATCTCCTTTTTGTAAACTAGGTGGTGTAATCATATTGTATTGGGCTTGACTGTTGAAAGATTGTAAAACAAAAATAAGCAATAGAAATTGATATAAAACAGGATGCTGTTTTTTAAAAGGGAATCGGTTTTTATTCATGCGGTAATTACTTTTCTAAAAAAAAATTAACTTGGAAGTCTATAAATGACAAAAACAAAGATAGACAATTAGAAAAACAATTCTAAATTCACCTCAAATGACTATTTTTACAAATACAGGATTCTAAAATAGGATCAAATCAACGGCGGTAAACAAATGTTGCTTATGAGAATTACGCACCGGATTCTTCTTTTATTTTTATTTTTTCCAATAGTAAAAGCAAATTCACAACAGAAAAAATACGTCATTCACACTGTTGCGTTTTATAATTTTGAAAATCTTTTTGATACTATAAATGATCCGAATACTTTTGATGAAGAGTGGACTCCAACAGGTTTGCAGCGTTGGACCTACGATAAGTACGAAAAGAAACTGGGGAACTTAGCCCGCGTTTTATCTGAAATTGGTTCTGCTGAAAATACGGACTCACCCACATTTATTGGCGGATGCGAAATAGAAAACAGAGGCGTTTTGGAAGTTTTAGTAAAACAGCCCAAACTGATCGAGAAAGATTACGGAATAATCCATTTTGATTCGCCTGACAAAAGAGGAATCGATGTGGCGCTGTTGTATCAGAAAAAGAAATTTCAGCCCACGAGTTATAGCAATATTCCGTTGTACATTTATAAAGAAGGAACTATTACAAATGAAAATTCCAAATCCAATGCTGAAGAAAAAACAGATGATGAGTTGCAAATAAGCACCAAAAATTATCGGGTTTACACGCGTGATCAGCTTTTGGTAACTGGATTTCTCGATGGCGAGGAAATTAATATCATTGTCAATCACTGGCCGTCGCGTTCTGGCGGGGAGAAGAAATCAAGTCCGTTCCGTGAAGCCGCAGGAGCATTAAACCGAAAAATAATAGATTCTTTGCAACGGATAAATCCAAATTCAAAAGTGATTGTTTTGGGCGATTTGAATGATGGACCGTATAATAAAAGTGTCAAATTTGGGCTTGGCGCCAAAGCAAAAAAGGCAGATGTACTTCCGTTCGGAATTTACAATCCATTTGAAGAAATGGCCAAAAAAGGATTTGGAACCATCGCATTTCGGGATGCTTGGGATGTTTTTGACCAAATAATGGTTTCCGAAACTTTACTTCAAACGGATTATACGAGTTTTCGGTATTGGAAAGCAGGAATTTACAACAAGTCATTCTTAATACAAACCAGCGGACAATATAAAGGCTATCCGTTGCGACATTCCGCCAGCGAAATAGGATTTAGCGACCATTTCCCAGTCTATATTTATTTAATCAAGGAAAAAAAATAACGATTTATTATTTCATAACTTTACATTTAAAATAAAAATCATGGCAATAGCAAAACCTTTCAACCTCAATAAATGGATTGACGAAAACCGTCATCTGCTCAAGCCGCCTGTTGGTAACAAAAATTTATACACAGAATCCGGTGATTATATCGTTATGGTTGTTGCCGGTCCAAACGCCCGAAAAGACTATCATTACAATGAAACCGAAGAATTGTTTTACCAACTTGAAGGCTCCATAAAAGTGATTATTCAAGAAGACGGTGAGCGAAAAGAAATGGAATTACATCCCGGCGATATGTATCTTAATCCCGCTAAAATCCCGCATTCTCCTGTGCGTTCCGAAGGTTCTATAGGACTTGTCATTGAACGAAAAAGAGCCGGACAAGGATTTACAGATGGCTTGCTTTGGTTTTGTGATTCTTGCAATCATAAACTGCACGAAGTCTATTTCGAATTGCATAATATCGAGAAAGATTTCTTGCCTCATTTCGAACATTTCTATAATTCAGAACACTTGAGAACCTGCGAAAAATGCGGAACTATAATGGAAACCGACCCAAGATTTGTTGCCAAAAAATAATTCAATGCTGAATTTATATCGGTTTTAGGAGCTAATTACTTCGTCAGTTCGCTTCGCTCGTGTCCGCTATCCGTTCTATCTTTTGCGGTCTCGTAAAAAAAACGAGACCACAAAAGGATGCCACCCCTATCGAGGCTAAAAAATTGTAAAATAAAAGTAGCAATGTTTACTATTTCACGTTAAATCAATATATTTGTAAAAAAATATAACAATTTTCAATAAAAAAGTTACAATGATAACAATAGCAGATCAATTCGGAATCAAAGATGCCCTTAAGCAATTAGGGATTGAGGAGATAAATGAAGGAACATCAACTGGAGCAGCTAATTTTGCCAACGGAAAAATCATCGAAAGTTATTCACCAGCAGATGGGACTTTAATTGCAAAAGTAAAAACGTCTTCGAAAGAGGATTATGAAAAAGCGATGCAAAAAGCTTCAGAAGCGTTTCTAGAATGGCGTATGGTTCCAGCTCCTAAAAGAGGTGATATCGTCCGTCAGATGGGAGATGAATTAAGAAAATTCAAAGAGCCTCTTGGAAAACTGGTTTCTTATGAAATGGGAAAAAGTCTTCAAGAAGGATATGGTGAAGTGCAGGAAATGATTGATATCTGTGATTTTGCGGTGGGATTATCCCGTCAGTTGTACGGATTAACAATGCATTCTGAAAGACCTTTGCACAGAATGTATGAGCAATACCACCCAATAGGAACCGTTGGAATCATTTCAGCATTTAACTTTCCAGTAGCAGTTTGGAGTTGGAACGCAATGATTGCTTGGGTTTGTGGTGATGTTGCGATTTGGAAACCAAGTTCAAAAGTACCTTTATGTGGAGTGGCTTGCCAAAATATTATCAAAACAGTTTTAAAAAGAAATAACGTTCCTGAAGGCGTTAGTTGTTTAGTGACAGGAAACGAATCAGGAGATTTAATCAATAATGATAAAAGAATTTCGTTAGTTTCTTTTACAGGATCAACCAGAATAGGACGTCATGTATCAAAAACCGTTGCAGAACGTTTTGGAAATACTATCCTTGAATTAGGAGGAAACAATGCGATTATCGTTTCGGAACATGCGGATATCAGTATGGTATTGGTTGGAGCCGTTTTTGGAGCGGTTGGAACAGCAGGACAACGTTGTACATCAACAAGACGTTTAATAATTCACGAAAGTGTTTATGACAAAACCATCAGCGTATTGAAAAACGCGTACGGTCAATTGCAAATAGGAAATCCACTGGATGAGAATAATCACGTTGGGCCACTTATCGATAAAGGCGCTGTTCAGGATTATTTGAATGCGATTGAAAGCGCCAAAAAAGAAGGCGGAAAAATCATCGTTGAAGGTGGATTGGTTGAGGGCGAAGGATATGAAAGTGGTTGTTATGTAAGACCATGTATCATTGAGGCTGAAAATCATTTTGATATCGTTCAGAGAGAAACTTTTGCTCCTATTTTATATGTAATGAAATACAGCACGATTGAAGAAGCGATTGCGTTGCAAAACGGAGTTCCACAAGGACTTTCTTCTTCTATTTTTACAAACAGCATGAGAGAAATGGAATTGTTTCTTTCTCAATCGGGTTCTGATTGTGGAATTGCCAACGTAAATATTGGTACTTCCGGAGCAGAAATTGGTGGTGCTTTTGGCGGTGAAAAAGAAACCGGTGGCGGACGTGAATCCGGTTCTGATGCTTGGAAAGCCTACATGAGAAGACAAACCAACACCATCAATTACGGAACCCAATTGCCATTGGCACAAGGAATAAAATTTGATTTGTAGGACCAAAATATAATAAACTAAAAAAGGCAATTTGAATATTTCAAATTGCCTTTTTTTATTTCAAATTCCTTCGAGAATTGTTGTGAAAAGTGTTTTATAAATTAAAAGATGCTCCAATATTAAACGTGAATTGATTGTTTAATTTATCAAAACCTATTGGATTTGTTTTGTAACTAGCAATTGGAATTCCAGCTTCGGTGAAAACACCAAAACCTTCCGTAAAGAAATAACGGAAACCCAAATGCGCACCAAAATTTCTTAAACCTAAATTCAATCCCGGGTAAAGATCCATTTTTGGATCTAATTCAAAAACATTTCCCAAGTTTGCATTGAAACGTCCCTTAACATCCACTCTGTCTCCAAAATCAGGTTTGTTTCCTAAATCATCTTTAGAAACGGATAATAAATAAGAAGTAACAAATCCGAATGACATGTTTTCTCCAACTCCAAAATCAGAAGAAACACGAATTCCAGATCCTCCGTTTTGAAAGTTAGCTCCAACATCAAATTTAACATCTCCTTTTCCTTTGAAGGCCTGAGCATTGATCAAGCCAACTGCCAATAGCAACACTAATGTGGTAATCTTTTTCATACTTTTAATTTTTTAAGTGGGTGCAAAAATAGTTCAATAAAATCTAATTTCTTCCTTTCTCGTCGAAATATAATTGGTCCAAAGGTTCGCTTTGCCAGAATTCTTTGGTGTCAACATCCATAATGCTCAATGGCCCTTTGAAAGCCGCTCCGGTATCTACGTTCCAAACATTTGCCTTTTGAACTGGAGTCGTTTCACCTATTCGGGTAACGGGCGTGTGGCCAATGTAGATTTCTTTGTATAAAGTAAAACGTTTTGGATAAAACGGGTGCTCCGCTTTCATTTTTGTGTCTAATGCCAATGCAGTTTCCCACAAGGTTCTGTCCCAGTAGAAAAGTCCGGGAAAATATTCGAAATCAACACCGTTCATATTAGTAAAACCAGCATGAACAAACAGACGACGTTGCTCATCCAGATAAAAATTATCCAGCGATTTTAGGAATTCAACGTGCTTTTGCTTTGTTTCTGCATTAACGGATTCGTAGGCCAAAACCGTCGCTTCCCCGCCATGTTTGTACCACAAAAGATTGTCCTTACTTTCGTGAAGCCATTCCAGCAATAAATCATCGTGGTTTCCGCGGATGCAAATGCAGTTTTGTTTGGTTTTTAAATCAATGATAAAATCTAGTACCTGAGGAGATTGGCTCCAGCCATCAACGTAATCTCCCAGAAAAACAAGGGTGTCTTTTTTAGTAACGTTGGCTCTTTCCATAATTTGGTGCAATGCTCGCAAACCACCGTGGATATCGCCTATAACAAGTGTTCTCATGGACTTTTTTCTTTTATTAATGCAAAAATAGCAGAAAATGAATACTATTTTTCAAGTTATAAAATTAAGTAAAAGAGTGATGAACGAAGCTTTTTTGGTTTATTTATTTTAAAAATTTTAAAGAATTTGTATTTTAATATAAAATTGAAATATCACTGTTTTAGGTGATTGTTTTATTTAGTTTTTCAGATTAGTTTTACAAATAATTAAACTTTTTATAAATGAGTACACTACTTACATTATCATTACTGTTGGCCAAGATGATTTGTCAATTTTTAAAAGAATTGTTGGCTTTTATTTAGAATTATAAATCAATAAATTTGTGTCAAAACTATTCTTGCAATCAGATAAGCGCTCAAAATTTATATGAAAACATACCTACAAATACTAGTTTGTTTGCTTTTGTTTAGTTGTACGTCCAATAAAAACTTAACAAATGTTAAAGTCAATAATCGTGAATTTGAAGTCAAGTCAGATGGTGCAAGTTGGTTGGATAGTTCCAGAAACAGATTAATTCCGGTCGCGTTTTATAATTCGATTGTAAAAGATAAAATTCGAAATCAACAATTGGTAATTGTCAGTCATGGTTATGGAGAAAATAAACCCGGCGCGAATAAATCGTATTCATATTTAACGAAAAAATTAGCGTCTAAAGGCTATTATGTAGTCAGTATTCAGCATGAATTATCAACGGATGATTTGTTGCCTTTGACAGGGATACCTCAAGTTGTACGACGATCAAATTGGGAAAGAGGAGTAGAGAATATTCTATTTGTTCTAAATGAATTAAAAAAAATAAAACCAGAATTAGACTTCAAACATGTAAACTTAATTGGACATTCAAACGGAGGTGATATTACAGTTTTGTTTGTCCAGAAGTATCCAAATTTGGTTAATAAAATAATTTCGTTAGACAACCGCCGAATGGAATTGCCTAGAACTTCTCAGCCTAAAATCTACTCGCTTCGTTCGAGCGACCAGCCTGCAGATGAAGGAGTTTTGCCTACTGTTGCAGAGCAGGAAAAGTTTGGAATAAAAATCATTAAACTCGCTAATACCATCCACAATGACATGAATGACAGAGGTAGTAAAAGACAAAAAAGAGAAATTAATACGTACATAATGGGATTTCTTATCGAATGAAATATCTAAAATATTGCACTTACTGCACATCATATTTCATCTTTCTCAAAATCCGCAACGCTTCTTTAAACGACAAATACACTTGATTAAAAGGTTTCAAAAGCAACTTGGCATCAATCAGTTTTTGTTTGGCTTCTTCAAAACCGTTGAGGTAACAAATCATGAAGGTGGAAGGCAGGTTCTCTAAATCTTTGTTCTCTCTTGCGGATAACGAAAGTCCTTTCTGGAGTTTTTTAAGCAAAGCAACATTAGCATTGTAAATATGAAATAACATTTTTTTGTTGAATTCCGGCGGCTGAAAAAGCATCTCTCTTTCAATTTTATAATAACCATTGTCATGAAAATGAATTGTTTGTTTTTCTAAAGGATAATAGCTCGTTTTGTCGTTCAAACCTAAAGGAACGTATTCAATAATCGTAAAAGTATCTTCGTCGAAAGTGATTTCGACCACATCCTGAGCCGAATAAAATAGTTTGATTTGCTCATTTATTAATTCAATATCTACGCGGGACAAATAGGTTTTGTCGCGGGATTTCTTGGCAATTCCTGCCCAGCAAATCACAAATAATTCCTTGAATACTTTGTACTTTGGCGCCATATCCTTGTGGCGAAAATTCATGAAATCAATTACGCCATCGAGTGTGTTTTCGATGCTGTTTCGAGAGTTGTTTTCTATGTCAGTTACGGTTTCTGTGTTTTGGTAATTTTTTTCAATTTCGCCTTCAATCGGCGTTGTGTTACTGCCTCTTCGGATAAAAACACTATTGGCAGGAATTGTGTAAATTCCTTTTTTGAAATGGGAGGTTTTGCTTTTTGGCTTGACCGTTACCAGTCCGATAACTTTATCTTTTGGTAAATTTGGAAAAGGTACATTTTCATACTGAATTTTAGGGGGGTTTTCCAGATAGGCATTCACTAAATTCTGAATCCGGCTATCGTCAAAAAAATCATCGCCCACAATAATATTGTCTTGATCTTCGACACCAACAACAATATAGGAATTGTTCGCAGGATTTGAATTGGACAGTGCGCAAATGTGCTTAAGGAACTTGGCTTTACCTTCTCGAGTGTGTAAGTTCAACTGGCGCTTTTTATCATAAAAACTACTCTCATCATTGTGAGCGAGCAGGTTCTTGATAAGAATGCGTTTGTTGATCATTTGCAATTAAATTTTTAGATTTCTCAGACTACTGGATTTTTAGATTGTCTAAATAATCTAAAAATCCAATAATCTAAAAATTAATTTTAAACATCCCTTTTTAAAATAGTCGCTGCGGCTTGTGCTGTTGGCAATACCATCAAATCGGCAATATTTACATGATACGGTCTGGAAACTACAAAGTGAATAATATCGGCGATATCTTTTGGATGTAATGGCTCAAAACCTTTGTAAACATTGGCGGCTCTGTCTGCATCACCCTTGAAACGCACTTCGCTAAATTCTGTCTCTACGGCACCGGGATGAATGGCACCAACGCGAATTCCGTAAGGATTCAAATCCATTCGCATGGCTTGGTTCAAGGCGTCAACTGCATGTTTGGAGGCGCAATAGACATTTCCGTTTGGATATACTTCTTTTCCGGCAATGGAACCAATGTTGATGATATGACCTGATTTTCGTTCAATCATTTGCGGGATAATTGCTTTCGATACATATAAAAGTCCTTTGACATTAATGTCAATCATGGCGTCCCAATCGTCTAAATCTCCGTTTTGAATGGGATCTAAACCATGTGCATTTCCGGCATTATTAATCAAAACATCGATTGCAGCAAAGGCTTCGGGTATGGAATTGATGCTTTCAAAAACCGCTTTTTTGTCCCGAACATCAAAGGATAAAGTGTGCACTTCGGTAAATTCCGAAAGTTCTTTTTTAAGATCATTTAATCGGTCTTCGCGGCGTCCGCAAAGAATAATTTTATAGTTATTTTTAGCTAATATTTGCGCTGTTGCTTTACCGATTCCGCTGGTAGCTCCAGTCACTAAGGCTGTTTTAGTCATGATTTTTTTATATTTTATATTTTAAAGTTTCTGAACTGAACACTAGTTTAGGCTACATCATCGCCCATGCTTGCGGTCCAGATTGCAAACCAATCTTCTTGGTCTAATTCTAATTCGACAGCTTTCATCAGCGATTGAATTCGGGCCACATTTACCGTTCCCGCAATTGGAATTACTTGTGCCGGATGTTTTAAAATCCAAGAAAGTAAAATGGAGTCCGACCCCAAATGGTATTTTGAAACTAAAGTCGCCAGTAATTTTTTCAATCGTCTGGTTTGTGGAATATCTTTTCTAAAAACAGATCCCAGTGGATTCCAGGACATAGGACGAATTTTGTTGGCTTGCATGTAATCAAAACTTCCATCGACCATAGGCTCAAAATTTGTTGCTGAAAATTGCACTTGATTGTACAAAACTTCTGTTTTTTGGCGAATCAATTCGGTTTGTGTAGCCGTAAAATTAGAAAGTCCAAAATCATTAATTTTACCATCTGATTTTAGTTTCAAAACAGCTTCGGCAATTTCATCAGCCTGCATCAAAGGACTTGGTCTGTGTAATAAAAGAACATCCAGATAATCCGTTTGTAGATTTTTTAAGGAATTTTCAACAGACCAGATAATGTACTCTTTTGAATATTCGTAATGTTTTATAGTGTTATTGCGGTTTTCCGTTACCATTTGGATGCCGCATTTGGATATTAATTGCATTTTTTCTCTGGTAATTTTACTCGAAGCAAATGCTTTTCCAAAATCAGCTTCGGTCGTATAATCCCCATATATATCGGCATGATCGAAAGTAGTAATTTTGTTCTCCAAACACACATTAATCATGTTTTCCATTTCTTTGGTGTTGAGATTTTTATCCCAAATTCCCCAATTCATGACACCCGCTACAACAGGGGATAATTTTGTTTTATTCATGGTTTTTATTTTTTAATGAAATTCATAATTCTGCTATTTCAAAGTATATTTTTCAAAGTTCTTAAAAATATAAAAATTGTATCATAATTCGTCCTTAAAATTAGGGTTTTTGTCGAAGTTTTAACCATTTATTAACATCTTACTTCTAAAAAAAAATTCAATTTGCACCTTCAAAACGAAGACATTAAATTGAAGGTTTTAAAAATAATAAAATGGAAGAAAATACATCGACTTTAGATATCAGGGCAATTAATGAAAAAATTGAAAGAGAGAGTGCATTTATAGACCTTCTCACGATGGAAATGAACAAGGTTATTGTGGGTCAAAAGCACATGGTGGAGCGTTTATTAATTGGACTTTTGGGTCAGGGCCATATTTTATTAGAAGGAGTGCCGGGATTAGCAAAAACTTTAGCAATAAATACTCTTTCACAAGCCGTTCAGGGATCTTTCAGCAGAATACAGTTTACGCCAGATTTATTGCCGGCAGATGTTGTGGGAACTATGATTTACAACATTAAGCAAAATGAATTTTCGATAAAAAAAGGACCGATTTTCGCTAATTTCGTTCTTGCCGATGAGATTAACCGTGCACCTGCCAAAGTACAATCGGCATTACTGGAAGCGATGCAGGAAAAGCAAGTTACTATCGGTGATACTACTTTTAAACTAGACCGACCATTCTTGGTTTTGGCTACTCAAAATCCAATTGAACAAGAAGGAACCTACCAATTACCTGAAGCTCAAGTCGATCGTTTCATGCTAAAAACGGTTATTGATTACCCAAAAATGGAAGACGAGCGTTTAGTGATTCGCCAGAACTTAAAAGGAAGTTACGAAAAAGTAAATGCAGTGGTTTCAGTCGAACAAATTTTACGTGCTCAAGAAGCAGTTCGTGAAGTTTACATGGATGAAAAAATTGAAAAATACATACTTGATATTATTTTTGCCACGCGTTACCCAGAGAAATATAAATTGGCTGATTTAAAACCATTAATCAGTTTTGGAGCGTCACCACGTGGAAGTATCAATTTGGCGACGGCCGCAAAATGTTACGCCTTTATTAAACGTCGCGGCTATGTAATTCCTGAAGATGTTCGTGCGGTAGTTCACGATGTGTTGCGTCATAGAATTGGAGTTACTTACGAAGCGGAAGCCGAAAATATTACTTCAGTAGACATCATTAACAAAATTGTAAACGAAGTAGAAGTACCATAAGTCAGTTGGCAGTTTTCAGTGATCAGTTTTCACTTAGAACGCATTAATGACTTATGAATTAAATAAAACTTTTTGCCTTTGCGCCTTTGTGGCAAGAAAAAAATGGAAACAAAAGACCTCTTAAAAAAAGTACGAAAAATAGAAATTAAAACCCGAAGATTGAGCGATCACATTTTTTCGGGAGAGTATCATACGTCTTTCAAAGGGCGTGGAATGACGTTTAGCGAAGTGCGTCAATACCAGTACGGAGATGATATTCGTGCCATTGATTGGAATGTAACCGCACGCTACAATGAAGCACACGTAAAAGTTTTTGAGGAAGAACGCGAGTTGACCATGATGTTGATGGTTGATATTTCGGGTTCAGAAAGTTTTGGTTCGAAAAATCAATTCAAAAAAGATATTGTTACGGAGATTGCCGCAACGATGGCCTTTTCGGCGACCCAAAACAATGATAAAATAGGTCTGATTTTGTTTTCAGATGAAATTGAATTGTACATTCCGCCAAAAAAGGGAAGATCACACGTATTGAGAATCATTCGGGAATTGATAGAGTTTCAGCCGAAAAGCCGTAAAACAGATATTGCTCAAGCCTTAAAATTTTTATCGGGAACCCAAAAAAAGAAAGCAATCGTGTTTGTAATTTCTGATTTCATGTCGGAAGATTACGAGCAAACATTAAAAATAGCCTCCAAAAAACACGATATAACTGGGATTCGCGTGTACGACATTCGAGAAGAAAAAATGCCGGATTTGGGGATGGTTTCCATGCTTGATGCCGAAACCGGAGCAATAGAATTGATAAATACCGGTTCGAAAGCAGTTCGAATGAATTATGAAAAACAGTACCGCGACAAAGTAAACTATTTTAAAGAGACATTCAGTAAATCAGGTTCAGGTGTTGTAAACACAAGGGTTGACGAAAGTTATGTGACGAAATTGTTGAGCTATTTTAAATCGAGATAAAACGAAACCTAGCCCTACCAGAGTTTTAAACCCTGACAGGGTTAACTAGATAAAAAATGAAAATTAGACTTTACCTACTATTATTGCTGCTTTCTACGGCTGTTTTTGCACAACAAAAGCAAGTAGTCACAAGTATTGACACGATTAAAAATAAAATTGGCGCGGAATTTAAACTATCCATAAAAACTACTGTTGATACTTCTTCTAAAGTAATTTTCCCGAAATTAAAAAACTTAGGCGCTTTAGAGGTGATTCAGTCATATCCTATTGACACTGTCAAAATGGACGGTCGTTATGAATTAATCAAAAAATACGGTTTAACCCAATTTGATTCTGGTAGATATGTAGTTCCAAGTATCAAGATTTTTATCAACAGCAAACCGTTTATGACGGATTCACTTTTGGTTGAAGTGGCAAATGTTCAGGTAGATACTTTGAAACAAAAAATGTTCGACATTAAAGATATTGCTCCAGCAGATAACCCGATTGGAGACTGGTGGAAATACCTACTGATCGCCGCATTGATTGTGGGTATTGGAGCATTTATTTATTGGTTTATTAAAAAGCGTCAAGAAAAGAAATTACAGGAAGAAATTTTCAAGACGCCAATCGAGAAAGCGACTAGTTTGCTGGATACTTTAGAGAAAAAAGAACTTTGGCAAAAAGGAGAAGTTAAAGCCTATTATAGTGAATTGACGGATATTGCCAGAAATTATATTGAAGAAGCGATAGAAATTCCGGCTATGGAAAGCACAACTTCGGAATTGATTCAAGGACTTAGGGCAGCTTCTGTCAAAAAGAAAATGACGCTTTCTCAGGAAATAATCGAAAATCTGGAGCGTGTTTTGAAACAAGCCGATTTAGTGAAATTCGCCAAATCAAAACCATTGGATTTTGAAATCACAGAAGACCGAAATAAAATTCAAAAAGCAATTCTGACATTAGACAATTCGATTCCTGTGGAAGTACTAGTTGAGGAAGATATGCTGTTGAATGAAGCGCAAAGACAAAAACAAATTCAAATTCAATTGCACAAACAAAAGAACAAACGCATCGTGACTGCAGTGGCTTCGGTTGTTTTTTTGTTGGCAGCGACTATTACTTTTTTCATCATTACGAAAGGGTTTGACTATGTAAAAGACAACATTATTGGTCATCCCACCAAAGAATTATTGGAAGGCGAATGGGTAAAAAGCGAGTACGGAAATCCGGGAATTATCATAGAAACACCAAAAGTGCTCAAGAGAGTGGATTTGACTAAAACACTTCCTAAAAACGGAATGGCTTTGATTAAAGAAATGCAATCCTTTGCGTATGGAAGTGTTTTGGACCGTTTTTATGTGATGGTTTCTACTTTAAAATTTAAACAGGAGACGCAAATCGATTTGGCTAAATCTATGGATGGAGCTTTGCAATCACTCGAAGCGCAAGGTGCACAAAACATGATTGTAAAACAGGAAGATTTTGAAACCAAAGAGGGAATCAAAGGATTAAAAGCGTACGGAACCTTCTCACAAGTTGATAGCGACAATAAGACCACTGCGAAAATGTATTATGAAGCAATATTGTTCAGTCAAGAAGGCGGATTGCAACAGATTTTACTTTTTCATGAAGAGGGAGACAAGTATGGCAGTGAAATATCAGAACGCGTTTTGAATGCTGTCGAATTAAAACAAGCGAGTAAATAATGGAGAAAATAACTTTTTTAAACCCGGAATTTTTTTGGTTGTTTTTGCTGATTCCAGTTGTAATTGTCTGGTTTATGCGAAAAAAGAACCATCAATCCGCCACATTAAAAATAAGTTCGTTAGAAGGATTTAAAGGCAATAAATCGTATTTGACAAAGTTAAAACCGATGTTAAATGTGCTTCGGGTTTTGGCTTTATGTTCTTTGATTGTAGCCATGGCACGCCCAAGAACGGTCGATGTAAGTAATAAAACTAAAACGACGAAAGGAATTGATATCGTAATGGCAATAGACGTTTCCGGAAGTATGCTTGCCAAAGATTTGAAGCCAGACCGAATGCAAGCACTGAAAAGAATAGCTGCAGATTTTGTTGAAGAACGACCAAATGACAGGATTGGACTAGTTGTATATGCCTCTGAAGCGTATACAAAAGCGCCGGTAACCAGTGATAAAGCAGTTATACTTGATGCGATCAGAAGTATAAAATACGATAATGTTTTAGTAGACGGAACTGGAATAGGAATGGGATTGGCAACCGCTGTCAACAGATTGAAAGACAGTCAGGCAAAGAGCAAAGTGGTTATCCTAATGACTGACGGGGTGAATAATGCAGGGTTTATTGAACCGGATACTGCTTCGGATATTGCAAAAGAATACGGAATAAAAGTATATACAATAGGAATAGGAACAAACGGAATGGCCATGTTTCCGTATGCTATTGCACCAAACGGAAAATTTCTTTTCCAAATGATGAAAGTGGAGATTGATGAGCAAATGATGAAAAAAATTGCTAATCATACTGGTGGAAAATATTTTAGAGCAACGAGCAATAGTAAATTAGCCGAAATTTATGCAACAATAAATAAGCTAGAAACTACTGAAATTGAAGAATTAAAATTCTATGATTATGATGAAAAATTCAGACCTTTTATTTGGTTTGCCGGTTTTTTATTATTGCTGGAAGTAGGGTTAAGGAATACTGTTTTTAGAAGCTTTATATAAAATCCCCAACCCAGCGCTCCCCGAAGGAAAGGGAGTACGAACTGGAATATTGGAATTAGAATGACCAAGTTTAGAATTTTGATTTAGAGTAAAATCTAAGATCAAAATTCATAAATCTAAAATTAAAAATGGAATTAGACGAAAAAAAATATTTATATCTCCTCTTAATACTGCCTTTAGTGGTGTTGATTTTTCTGTTCAATTTATATTGGAAAAGAAAAAAACAACGCGAGTTTGGAGATTTAGAAATGGTGAAAAAGCTGAGTCCTGAAAGTTCAGTTTTTAAACCCGTTTTGAAAGTGTCAGTACTGATTTTAGCATTGCTAGGTTTAATTCTCGGTTTGGTAAATCCAAAAATTGGTACCAAAATGGAAACCGTTAAGAGAGAAGGAATCGACATTGTTTTTGCAGTGGATGTCTCCAAAAGTATGCTAGCTGAAGACATAGCCCCAAACCGATTGGACAAAAGCAAGCAGATTGTTTCGCAAATCATCAACCAGTTAGGAAGCGACAGAATAGGAATCGTGGCGTACGCCGGAAGTGCGTTTCCGGTATTGCCCATCACTACTGATTACAGCGTTGCAAAAATGTTTTTGCAAAGCATGAATACTGATATGGTTTCCTCCGTAGGAACATCGTTCAACGAAGCAATCAAATTATCGTCAACCTATTTTGACGATAAAAAAACAAGTAAGCTATTGATCATGATTTCGGATGGTGAAGACCATAATGAAGGTGCAGAGGAAGCTGCCGAAGAAGCTAACAAGTTGGGGATTAAAATTATTACAATTGGTGTTGGAACTGAAAAAGGAGGTACAATTCCATTGAAAAGAAATGGAATTATCGAAGGTTTCAAGAAAGACAATAACAATGAAGTGGTTATAACGAAATTGGTTCCAGAAAGTTTGACAGCCATTGCTAAAGCCACAAAAGGGGGTTATGTAAATGGCAATAATACCAAAGAAGTGCTTGAATATGTAAAGAATGCATTAGATAATATTCAAAAAACCGAATTTGAAGCGACCGAAATGGCGGATTTTCAATCACAATTTCAATGGTTCTTAGGTTTTGCTTTTTTGCTGTTATTTGTGGACGTTTTCCTGTTGGAAAGAAAAACAAGTTGGGTTAAAAAATTAAATTTATTTAACGAGAATAAATAATTATTTCTAAAAGGTTTCAAAGCCTTCCGGACATATAGATACAATAAATGAAAAGATTTAAAATTATCATAATTGCCTTTTTAATCGTTGCTTTTTCGGGTACAGCCGGATTGCATGCGCAACAAAAAGATCGAATTTTGCCCAAAGCAAACCAAGATTATGCGGATAATAAATTCGTGGAAGCTGAAGCCAATTACCGAATTTCAGATTCAAAATTTCCTAACAAAGCCGCTGCGCCTTTTAATCTTGGAAACAGTATTTACAAGCAAAAACAATCCTCCGAAGCTAAATTTGCGTTTGCTAAGGCCTTAAAAAATTCAAAAACAAGACCTCAGAAACACCGTGCTTTTCATAATCTTGGAAATGTGTTCATGATTGAAAAAGATTATACACAAGCGGTAGAAGCGTATAAAAACGCATTGCGTAATGATCCGACTGATGAGGAAACCCGTTATAATTATGCTTTGGCAAAAAAAATGCTGAAAGACAATCCACCAAAAGACGATAAGAAAAAAGACGAGAAAAAAGATCAGGATAAGAAAGACGATAAAAAGGACGAAAAGAAAGACGGCGAAAAAGATAAAAAAGACGACAAAGACAAAGATAAAAAAGACGATAAAGGCGATCAGGACAAACAAAACAAAGATCCGAAACCCAACGATAAAGGAGAACCAAAACCTGCGCCAGGAGGAATCTCAAAGGAACGTCTGGAAAATCTATTGGACGCCGTAAACAAAGAGGAAAAGAAAGTTCAGGACAAAGTGAATGCCCAAAAAGTAAAAGGAAAACCAGTTAAAACGGAAAAGGATTGGTAATTCAATTAGAGAGTTTGAAAATGAAAAAATACTTAGCAGCGATTGTTTTATTGGTGTGCAGCACACTTAGCGCTCAGGTCCAGTTTGAGGCCAGAGTAAGTAAAACTACGCTGGGCTTGAATGAAAGACTGCGTATTGATTTTATGATGAATGTAGATGGCGATAATTTTGTGCAGCCGTCTTTTGATGGTTTTCAAATTATAGCCGGACCAAGTCAGCAGGTGAGTCAGTCATGGGTAAACGGGAGAAGCTCTTTTGAAAAAGCGTACTCTTATTTTTTGGTACCCAATCAAAAAGGAACATTCATAATCAAGCCGGCGGCTATTGAGTACAACGGTCAAATCTATAAAACGGCACCTGTAAAAATCATTGTGACCGCTGCCACGGAACAGCCCAGAGACCCTAACGACTCGCAAATATCTGGCGATGAAAACCTGTATCTGGTTGCTGATGTTTCTAAAACAAATCCATACATAAACGAACCCATTACGGTTGTTTACAAGTTGTATTTCGCTAACATTGGAATTTCAAATCTAGGGGAATCAAGTAAGCCTAAATATAATGATTTTTGGAGCCAAAATATCGAAATCAAACAACTTGCTGCCGAAGAAGGAATTTTCAAAGGCCAGAATTTCAGGTTTATTGTACTCAAGAAAGTAGTGCTGTATCCGCAAAAATCAGGCAGACTTAAAATTGAGCCATTATCATTATCGGTAGATGTGCAACTGCCAACAAACCGCAGGGATATGTTTGGTCGAATGATGCTCACGGAAACCACAAAGCGAGTTTCGGCTGGTGCCAAAACCATCACGGTTAAGCCATTACCTGAGACAGGAAAACCAGAAGATTTTAGTGGTGCGGTTGGAGATTTTGACTTTAAAGTTACACCATCAAAGACTAATTTGAAACATGGAGAAAGCCTGGATTTGGTTGTAAGTGTAACCGGAAAAGGAAATTTAAAACTATTCAGTTTGCCAAAACCCGTAGTGCCTAATGCGCTGGAAATGTACGATGCCGTTCACAGCGAAGACATCAGCACACCACTTTCTGGAATGGCTGGAAAATCGTCAGACAGTTATACCATAATTCCACAATATAGAGGGAATTATCCGGTAAAACCAATGCAGTTTTCTTATTTTGATTTGAGTTCCGGGGCCTATAAAACGCTGCATTCGTCACAGATTATGATTAATGTTCTGGATGGTCCTACACCGGCTGATTCTACTGCAACAGATGGTAATAAGAATAAAATTACAACCATAGAGGAATTTAAAACTATTAAGTCAAAAACCAATTTTGCGGTAATTAATAAGAAGGATTTCTTTGGTTCAAATTTATTTATAGGATTGTTACTGCTTCCATTTTTACTGGTGCCAATAATTGTATTATTCAAAAAGAAGAAAGAAGCTATGGATGGTGACATTTCCGGAAATAGAATCCGAATGAATAATAAGCTCGCCAAGAAATATTTATCAGAAGCGAAGAAACAAATCAACAACAAAGAACTGTTTTACATTGCGCTGGAAAAAGCTATGCATAATTTCCTGAAAGCGAAATTACACATTGAAACTTCAGAAATGAGCAAGGATAATATTCAGGAATTATTGTTGTCCCGAAATGCAAAACCAGAAGCCGTGAACGATTTTATTGCGCTTACGGAGAACTGTGAAGTAGCGCGTTATGCACCTTCGTCAAGTGTTACAATTCAACAAGATTTTGATAAAGCGGTATTTATAATCTCAGAATTAGAAAAACAGATTGCTTAGCAAAAGTATTACAATTAATTTTGAGTAAATAAACTTTGCGCCTTTGTGCCTTTGCGGCAAAAAAACATAAAGATGAAAAACATACTATACATACTTTTACTTTCAACTCAGGTTTTCTTTGCCCAAAACGGCTTTGAAAAAGGGAATGCGTACTATGCAAAAGGAAAGTACACCGAAGCCGTGGCTGCCTATGAAAGTATTTTAAAAGACAATAAGCAATCCTCTGAATTGTATTTTAATTTAGGAAATGCGTATTATAAATTGAATCAGGTAGCGCCTTCGATTTACAATTATGAAAAAGCATTGGTACTGAATCCAAACGATAAGGAAAGTGTAAACAACTTGAAATTCGCTCAAAAAAGGACTATTGATGAGATTAAAGTAATTCCAAAAGTAGGTTTTGGAAAATTACTTCGGGATTTTACGGAAATTTACCACTATAATACTTGGGGATGGGTTTCTGTAGGACTGGCGACATTTTTTTTATTGTTTTTTATGGGATATTATTTTTCACAAAAAACGCTTTCTAAACGGATTTTCTTCTTTGGAATGTTTGCAGTAGTTTTTGTGATTTTTATCACATTATCCGCTGCAATTATTGAGAAAAGTCATTTTGATACAGAAAAACCAGCTATAATTTTTGCTGAAATGGCTAATGTAAAACCGGAGCCGAGAGATGGTGGAAAACCGTTATTTGCGCTTCACGAAGGAACCAAAGTGTATGTGTTTGAAACTATTGGAAAATGGAAAAAAATACAACTTACGGATGGTACTGAAGGCTGGATTGAAAGTAGTGCAATTAAAGAAGTGAAATAATAGTGTTCAATAGTCAGTTTTTACTATTCAGTACTAATATTTAGTTTGAACGCTACTTACTTTTTCTTCAAACTACTATACCATTCCTTTAGTGAAGGATACATGTAACCCGCTATTTTTTGGATTGGATTGTAAAAAAGAGAATTGTCCAGCGTCTCTTTTTTGGTTAAAATATGATTGTAATTTATTTTTTCGAAAACTGCAAAAACGATGCTGATAATCAAAATTGTTTTCAGCACTCTAAAAAAACCACCGCCCAATTTATTCAACCAACCTAAAAAAGCAAAATCTGCTATTCCAGTCAGGAACTTTCCTATTATAGAGACAACAACAACCACAATCATAAAAGTAAGGACAAAAGCCACTATTTGGATTGTATTGGGATTCCATTTGACAAAGCCCACTAAAATATCCCTCATGTAGGAGGAAAATTTGACAGCAATATAAATTCCCGCCAACAGCGAAACCAAAGAGGCTAGTTCAACAAAAAGTCCGTTTTGCAGTCCTTTATAAAAAGCAAAAGCAAGCAGTACACCCAAAATGATATCCAAAAATCCCATAATAATTCATTAGCAAATAGAAAAGCAAATATAAAAGAATTGTTCTTTACCATTGCCAATTTTCAAGTTCTTATCTTTGCCAAAATAATTTTAGGAGCTATAATTTCATAACTCATAATTCATAATTCAAAAAAATGGCAAGAGACACACAACTTAAAGAACGCTGGGAACAGCTAGTTAATATACTTTCCAATCAATTTTCTCAAGGGGAGGACTTGGATTTAGACGCCATTATTTATCTAATTGGGGTGCAGGAACTTGGGAAAGTACATAAAGAATTTAAAAAAGACGAGAAATTAAACCTGATGCACATCGCGATTTGCCGTTTATTAGAGCCGTATGGTTTTTATGAATTCGAATTTTTTGATGAAGAAGGATGGCCTCATTACAAAGTAAAAGAGGAATTGCCGCCACTTAAAGCAGGAGAACAATCGGTTTTGATGAAAGAAGCCATTGTGAATTATTTCCTGGAACGGAAAGTAATTTCGTAGTTTACAGTCTCAGTCTCCCTTTTCAGAACGAATCTAATGAAAACGGAGACTGAAAACTAAAAACTTTTTCTTAAATTTGCACTCTCAATTACGGAAGGAAAATGATAGATAAGATAAAAGAATATATTGGCGAAGCACAAGCCTTTTCAACGCAAAACACAGCAGAATTAGAAACGTTCCGCATCAAATTTTTAGGAAGTAAAGGACTTTTGAAAGCGCTTTTTGCTGAATTCAAAAATGTTCCAAACGATCAAAAAAAGGAATTCGGACAGGTAATTAATCTGCTTAAAACTTCTGCCGAAGAAAAAGTAAAATCGATACAAGAAGCTTTGGAGAGCAAAGAGGAAAGTAAAGGTTTTTACGGAGATTTGACTCGCTCAGCTGAACCAGTTATTATTGGTTCTCGTCATCCTATTTCATTGGTAAAAAACCAAATTATAGATATTTTTTCTACCATAGGTTTCAATGTTTCCGAAGGTCCGGAAATTGAGGACGACTGGCATAATTTCACCGCGTTAAACCTTCCGGAATATCATCCGGCACGTGACATGCAAGACACGTTTTTCATACAAACGAATCCCGATATTTTGCTGCGTACGCACACCTCATCCGTGCAAGTGCGTTATATGGAAAATAACAAACCGCCCATTCGTACCATTTCTCCGGGAAGGGTTTTTCGTAATGAAGCTGTTTCGTCGCGTTCGCACTGTATTTTTCACCAAGTGGAAGGATTGTACATTGACAAGGATGTTTCTTTTGCCGATTTAAAACAAACGCTTTTATATTTTACCAAAGAGATGTTTGGAAAATCAAAAATCCGTTTGCGTCCGTCTTATTTTCCGTTTACTGAACCAAGTGCTGAAATAGATATTTATTGGGGTTTAAAAACTGAAACCGACTATAGAATTACCAAAGGAACCGGTTGGTTAGAAATTGGTGGTTGTGGAATGGTAGATCCTAACGTATTGAAAAACTGCAACATTAATCCCGAGGAATTTACTGGTTTTGCCTTTGGAATGGGAATCGAAAGAATCGCCATGTTGTTGTATCAAATTGGTGATATTCGTATGTTTTACGAAAATGACGTACGTTTCTTAGAGCAATTCAAATCAAGTATATAGGTATTGGGAGGAACGAAGAAATCTCTTAATGATTTTTGACTTTTGCGTTTTTAGGAGCTATTTCCAGCTATTCGTTACAATCTTTTTTGAGGCGAAAAGCCTAAAAAAAGGATTTCCACTGCTATCTGGGCTAGAGCTTTTAGGTTCACAGTAGATTTAGATTAAATACGAAACAATAATTAATAATGAATGAAGAGTTGCTTCGTTCTGCCAAATGACATGAAAAAAGACATCATTATCCCCGAAGTAGAGAACGTATTTTTTGCAGCAGTCCAAGAATGGAGTGACGATTTCATGGAAAAAGTATGGTACGCTTATTTAGTCAATGACAGCGATTTCCTAATTGAAAGTGTCATGGTAGTTTCCAAAGCTTTTGGTACCATTGACGGTGAAATGAAAAAAACATCGCTTTTGCGTCACGCTTTTGCTGAGATTCCTGCAGTTTCTGTTGTGAAAGTCGAAATGATTGAAAAAAGTGTTTTGGCATTAAACAATGAATTCATGCTTACGTTTTTCATGGACGGAAAATTATACGATAAAAAGTTCGCTTTTAAAGCAAATTCCATCAACGAAACCGAAGTCGAAGAAGTGCCTATTTTATTTGTTGACGGAGTTATCGTGAGATAAGTCAGCACTATTTTCTATTCTTATTTTTTTCTTCCAACTAAAATAACTTACTACAAATGTCCCGGCCAAAACGAAATAAAGTGTTCACAGTAGAGTTTTTTTGGACAAAAAGGCATCTTCAAAACACATTTCGAATACGTCAAAAACGGCTGTGCAAAAGGACATAATCAATCCCCAAATCAACCCATTTTTAACCTGGAATCTCCGCCTTTTATTCATAAAAATTATTTAACGGCTTGTTGTTTAACTTTGGATTTCCAGGTAAAATATCCTAGCACAAATATCCCTACAAGGACATAAGCAACCGCGCGAATATAAAAATTAGCGGTAGCAACCTGTTCCGAAAAAGGGATCTCTTTAATGTCAAAAAGCACATTAAAAACCGTCATAAATACACCCCAAATCCCGCCAGTTTTTATCTGATATTTCCATCTTTCGCTCATGAAGTGATTCTATTTTGATTGTTAATCGGTAGTTGAATTAATCCAGTTTATCTGTTAATTTTTTGAACACGGTTTTGGCATCCTGACCTTCGTATAAAATACTGTAAACGGCATCTATAATTGGTGTTTTGGCACCATACGCCTGATTGAGTTTATACGCACTTTTTGCGGCATAATATCCTTCGGCAACCATACTCATTTCCATCATTGCTGATTTTACCGTGTAGCCTTTACCGATCATATTCCCAAACATTCTGTTTCTGGAGAATACAGAATAACCGGTAACCAATAAATCGCCTAAATAAGCTGAATCATTGATGTTACGTTTCATTTTGTGGACTTTCTTGATGAATTTTTTCATCTCACGAATCCCATTACTCATCAAAACCGACTGAAAATTATCGCCATAACCTAAACCGTGAGCCATTCCTGCTGCAATAGCGTAAATGTTCTTTAGCATCGCTGCATATTCGGTTCCTATAATATCGTCTGTGATTTTAGTTTTGATATAATTTCCAGATAAATTTTTAGCTACAACTTTAGCTTTAACAGGATCGCCGCACGCAATCGTAAGATAGGAAAGACGCTCCATGGCAACTTCTTCAGCGTGACAAGGACCGGTAATTACACCGATATTGTAATACGGAATGTCGTATTTGACATGGAAATGTTCGCCCACAATCAGACTTGTTTCGGGCACAATTCCTTTAATCGCTGAGAAAATGATTTTATCTTTTAGAGAAACGGTTAGTTTTGCTAACTCACCATCCAAAAAAGCGGATGGAATGGCAAAAATAATGTAATCCGCGTATGCTACAGCTTCGTTTATATCGCTGGTGAGTTTCAGTTTTTTGGTGTCAAATTCAACCGAACTTAAATAATTTGGATTGTGCTTGTAGGTTTTAATATGCTCTATAGCAGCTTCATTACGCATGTACCATGAAATTTCGGTAAGATTTACACATAACATTTTTGCTATCGCTGTCGCCCAACTTCCACCGCCTATTACTGCGAATTTTATATTTTCAGCCATTTTTTTATTGAATTTAATCAAAAGTACTTAAAAAACCATTAATTAAGCAAATTAAATTATTCCAAGAAACACACTGTTTGTCGGGTATTAGGATGTAATTGTCTTAATTTTTTAAATTTAAAATAATTATTTTTGATTTTGTATACAATATAGGTACTGCTGTTTCGTTATCAATATTTATTGTTTAAAAAATTAACAAAAAATGCGGATTGAATTAGTTAGTTATATTTTAGAATTTTAAAAGGCGTTCCCATAAATGAGAACGCCTTTTTTTAAACAACGGTAATCAGTATTTAGTTATTAGAATTAATAACTCATTTCAACAATAGACTTTACTTTTTCTAAAGTGATGTTTTGTTTTTCTCCCAGTCCTAACCAACCTCTTTCTTTAAAACGATCCACAATAAAATCTGCCGTTTTATCAAAATCTTTGGTGTAATCAGATAATTTAGTTTCCATTCCCATAGTGTGGAAAAATTCAACGGTTTTGTTGATGGCTTCATTTGCGATTTCATCATCCGTTCCAGTCAAATTGAAAATACGTTTTCCATATTGTGCCAATTTTCCTTTTTTAGTTTCAAACATCACTCGGTATAAATTTGGACCCACAACTGCCAATGTTCTTGCGTGATCGATTCCGTACAAAGCTGTTAATTCATGTCCAATCATGTGTGTCGACCAATCTGAAGGAACTCCTTTTTGGATTAATCCATTTAACGCCATCGTGCAACTCCACATAAAGTTAGAAGCTAAAGCATAATCTTTAGGGTTCTCAACTACTTCTGGACCAACTTGGATTAAGGTTTGCAAAATAC
The DNA here is from genome assembly GCF_900112975.1 of Flavobacterium xueshanense. Classification (GTDB taxonomy): domain Bacteria; phylum Bacteroidota; class Bacteroidia; order Flavobacteriales; family Flavobacteriaceae; genus Flavobacterium; species Flavobacterium xueshanense. The sequence goes on from NZ_FONQ01000002.1 coordinate 434,464, forward strand.
TTTCGGCGATTCTATCCTGAAGATAACCTTCATGCGGATAGGTTAAATATTGTTCCAAAACATGAGTGTACGCATCAACAACTCCGTTTTCCAATTGTCTTTTTGGCAAAGATTCAATTACGGTTGGGTCACAGATAGAGAATTTTGGAAACAAGGCACTACCGCCAAAAGATAATTTTTCTTGGGTAGATTCAATTGTTATTACTCCGCCGGAATTCATTTCGCTTCCTGTAGCGGGTAAAGTTAGAATGGTTCCAAAAGGGACAATCGTAGTCAAATCAGTAGTCATTATTCTTTTTTGAAGAATATCTATTGGATTTCCATCAAAGTGAGCCGCAGCCGAAATGAACTTTACTCCGTCAATTACAGATCCTCCACCAACAGCAAGAATAAAATTGATGTTTTGTTCTTTGATAATGGCAACTGCTTTCATCAAAGTTTCAAAATGCGGATTTGCTTCTATTCCGGCAAATTCCACAATATCAAAACCTTTAAGGTTCTCGATTACTTGATCATAAATTCCATTTTTGAAAATACTTCCACCACCATACGCGAGAAGGATTTTTGCTCCATCTGGCACTAATGCGGAAAGTTTTTCAATTTGTCCTTTTCCAAAAATTAAATTGGTAGGATTGTATAATTCGAAATTTAACATACTTTTATTTTTTTAAATTCAGTTGATTTAATAATTTTTCAGCCACTAATTTAGACGAAGCTGGGTTCTGACCTGTAATCAATAATCCATCTTCTACTGCATAAGGCTGCCAGTCACCTGATTTTGAATAAATTGCTCCATTTGTTTGTAATGCATCTTCCAATAAAAACGGAACGACATTTGTTAATCCTACTGCTTCTTCTTCTGTATTTGAAAATCCAGTTATTTTTTTACCTTTTACTAAATATTCGCCATTTACTTTTACGTTTTTTAACGCTGCAGGTGAATGACATACAAAAGCTATCGGTTTTTTATTATTGTAAAAAGATTCGATCAAGGCAATTGAATTTTTATCAGTAGCTAAATCCCATAACGGACCGTGACCTCCGGGATAAAAAACTGCATCATAATCAGATTCTTTTACATCGGCTAATTTGTGCGTGTTTTTCAGTTTTGCCAATAATTCAGTATCAGCATCAAATCTTTTAGTGTCCTCAGTAGCTGCTGATGGATCTTCACTTTTTGGATCAATTGGTGGTTGCCCTCCTAACGGTGTAGCAATATCAATTTGGACACCTTTATCTAATAATTCATAATAAGGTGCAGCAAATTCTTCTGTCCAAAATCCTGTTTTTTCTCCCGTGTTACCCAGTTTATCGTGACTGGTAACAACAAATAATACTTTTTTCATACCTTTTTTATTTTGTGCAGTTGCTGAAATACAACTAACGGTTAATACTAAAATGGCAAATAATGCAATCTTTCTCATTTCGGATTTTCTTTATGCAAATTTAAGGCGAATATGTTATTAGTAAAAATAATTTAAATTATGTTTGTGATAAATATATTTATATCATGGTTAATCTAGAATGGTACCGAACATTTAAATCCGTATATAAAAATGGTAATTTTTCTCTGGCTGCCAAAGAACTATTCATCAGTCAACCGGCTGTAAGTCAGCAAATATCAATGTTGGAGGCGCATGTAGGTTATAAACTTTTTAATCGAAAGTCTAAAGGCGTGGAACCAACGGAATATGCTAAGTTACTCAATAATTTAATAATTGAAGCACTGGACCGACTGGAAAATGTAGAGAATGGTTTTCGTGCCAAAGCAATAAATGCGAATCGGTTAATTTCAATTGGAATCTCAAAGCATTTAATGAGCAGTTTGGGAAGTGCCTTGGTTTCAAAATTTGATTTTATTGATTTCAGCTTTCATGAAGACGATACGCTTTTTGAATTGGTCGATTCTAAAAAACTAGATTTTGCAATTGTAACCAAGCAATATGATACGTTTGACACCATTCAGAAAAAGGTTGGCGAAATCAAACAAGTGATTGTTGGTTCCAATAACATCGATATTTCCGAATTAAAATCCAATATCAAAATAAAGGATTTCACGGCCACTGAATATTGGTTGAACGACCAAAAATGGTTCAGTCACAATGCTCAGATTCCGCAGATCAAGTTGTTCTGGTTGCATGTTTTCAGCAAAAAAAGACCATCGATGATTCCCAATTATATCATTCCGTCCGAATATGAAATGCTGGAAATCATTTCGAAAAATACCGGAATAGGAGTAGTTTGGGATATAAACGCAGAAAGATTATTAGCAGAAAATAAAATCCAATTGTTGTGGAACAGCAAGCAAATGCCAAGTACGGAAGTATTTGTATTATCAGGAAAAAATGAAAATTTGAGTACTATTTTTGACAATATTCAACTCGAATTAAAAAGTATTTTGGGGTGATAATAGTTCTTACAAACGCTATTTTTTCACCACATAGAAACAAATAATTTTGCGATAAATGCAAGAGAATCTTACTTTTTAAATAGTTTGCATAGCTATGTGTGAAAATCACGTTTTAAACTAATCTGCTTGGATAATTTTATTATGTGCCTATAGATTTAAATGTTCAGGCTACTTTAGGAAAATTATTTAATAGAGTTACTTCTTGTAAAAATTATTATGATCAATATATTCCCAAACTTTTGCAGGTAATAAAGGCTGTACATTTTTCCCTTTTTTAATATTATCCCGAATAAACGTTGACGATATTTCGACAACCGGAGCGTCAATCATGTGAATTTTTGTCGCATATTTTTGGAAAATTTTTAAATCCAAATCTTCCGAATCGGTTGAAATTGCTTCGTCAGCAGAACTTTTGGATTCAAGTCTTGGATAAACATAAATTCCGTGATGCGCCAGGATTGCTTCGTAGTTTTTCCATTTAGGAAACGACCTGAGATTGTCTTCACCCATGATTAACGAGAACTCGTAATTGGGATATTTTTCTTCAAGATGAACTAAAGTATTGACAGTGTAATTAGGTTGTGACAATTTAAACTCAATATCCGAAGGTTTTATTTTTGGAAAATCCTCGGTGGCAAGATGCACCATCTGCAAACGATGGTAATCATCAAGTAACGTACTTTTTTTCTTCAAAGGATTGTGTGGGGTAACCACCATCCAGATTTGGTCTAAACCGGAGTGCTCCGCCATGTGATTGGCAATGATAAGATGCCCAACATGAATGGGATTAAACGTTCCGAAATACAGACCTATTTTCATTTTATTTTAGTAATTAGTGAATAATGAATAGTGAGAAGAAGTCATTCACTTCTCACTATTCACTATTTCACTTGTTTACATAATTCTTTACCAATTGATACGCTTCTTCCAAAGCAATATCTAAATCGTAGTTTTTTATAATCACATCAAATTGTGGCGCTGTTGCTAATTCTACAGAAGCTTTGGCAATACGCATATTGATTTTATCGTCGCTTTCGGTAGAACGTTCTTTCAATCTTCTTTTTAGTTCATCTACGCTTGGTGGTTTCACGAAAACTGCTAAAGTTTCTTCAGGAAATTTATGCTTAATACGCAATCCACCAGCTACATCAATATCAAAAATCACATTTTTGTCTTTGGCCCAAATACGTTCCACTTCACTTTTTAAAGTTCCGTAGAAATTATCGCGGTACACTTCTTCCCATTCCAAGAAGTCTTCGTTTTTGATGTGTTTTTTAAATTCTTCCGTAGACATGAAATAATAGTCTTTTCCATTTACTTCTTCACCTCTTGGTTCGCGGGATGCTGCCGAAATTGAAAATTCAAGATTCAAATCTTCTTTGCTTAATAAATGTCTAACTATGGTAGTTTTTCCCGATCCTGACGGTGCCGAAAAAACGATTAATTTTCCTCCTGTGCTCATTTTATGCTGAATTTATTTCAGTATCTATTTTATAGAACGTTTAATACTTGTTCCTTGATTTTTTCCAATTCGTCTTTCATCTGAACGACTAATTTTTGCATTTGTGCGTGATTGGATTTAGAACCCATAGTATTTATTTCACGTCCCATTTCTTGGGTGATGAAACCTAATTTCCTGCCGTTAGCCTCAGTCCCATTGATGGTTTCCAGGAAATAGTCCAGGTGATTTGTCAAACGTACTTTTTCTTCGGTGATGTCTAATTTCTCTAAATAATAAATTAATTCCTGCTCAAAACGATTTTCATCTACATTCACTTTAAGTTCTGCGATAGCAGTTTGTAAACGGTCTTTTATTGCTTGAACGCGTTCCGGATCTAGTGCCAATGCTTCCGTCATATACTGACGAACATTGCCAATTCGCAACTGAAATTCTTTTTCTAAAGACATTCCTTCATCTCTTCTAAAGTTCAAGATGTTTTGCAACGCTTCCTCGATAACGGTTTGGATTTGTACCCAGTCGTTTTCATCAATTTCATCACGCTCTATTTTCATGGTATCTGGCATGCGAACTGCCATTTTCATTAGCTCCGTTTCATCAGCATCGACATACACTTCTCTCAATTGGTTGATATAGGCTTTTACAATCGGCACATTCACTTTTGTCGAGGTTTGTTCCGCGGTACTTTCGATAAAAATAGAAAAATCTACTTTTCCTCGTTCCAGCTTGAGTGCAATTTGGTTGCGTAAACCCAATTCCATTTCGCGGTACAGCGAAGGCATTCTCACATTCAAATCCAAACCTTTACTGTTTAAAGATTTTACTTCTACCGTGATTTTTTTGGTTGGTAATTGCAAAGTCGCTTTCCCAAAACCCGTCATTGATTGTATCATATAATTTTCTAAAAGAGGTCAAAGATAAGGAAAAAGTGTTCAGTTTTCAGTCACAGTTTTCAGTTGGGGAACTGTTCAAATTACATTTATTTAAACAGTATGATTCTTAAATGTCTTATATGGTTAAAAAGCATAGTAAAATGGTTAAAATTTTTCGGACTCGATTTCAGTTTAGCACTGAGACTAGAAACTGAGACTGAAAACTATTTTTTTTTCTGTGTCACCAAATAAACGCCGACAAATATTAAAACTGCGGAACCAATTTTCACCAAACTCAATTCGTCTTTGCCCAAGCTTATCGCAAAAATAGTTGCGAATAGCGGTTGTAAATAAATAAAAACAGCAACCGTGGTTGGTTTTAATTCTTTCATCGAAAGCAAATTGAGCAGATACGTCAGAAAGGTCGAAAAAATAACCACAAATACTATCTTCCAGCAAATATCCATTGGAACCAAAGCCCAATTCACAGTTTGAAATTGGCTCCAGCCAAAAGGTAAAACCATAATAAATCCGAACAAATAAATCCATTTTACAAATGTAAAAGCATTGTATTTATCCATTAATTTCTTGACGATAATCAGGTAAAATCCATAAGAAATAGCGTTGACCAAAACCAAAAAATTTCCCAATCCGGCGTTTGTGGCGCTGCCAATGGATTTCCCGTACAAAATTAGAAATGCAGTTCCGATTAATCCAAGAATAATCCCAAAAACCATTCGTTTTTGCATGCGTTCCTTCATAATAATGGCCGAAAGCGTCAACACAATCATAGGTGTTGAAACCATAATTACGGCCGCACTAATGGGAGAAGTAAGGCTTAATCCTTTAAAAAACGTAAGCATATTAAACGCTACGCCAAAGAAAGCCGCAGCAATAATTCGGGGAAAGTCACTAATTGCAAGTTTCTCCTTTGGCATAAAAAGCCAAACCAGCCAAAATAATATCACGGAACCACCTACGCGCAATAGGATAAAGCCGGATGCATCAATGTACAAAGGCATGACATCCTTGGCAATAGTAAATGTAACGCCGTAAATTATGGAGACAATTGTGGCGCCAATTAGGGCAAGATTTCTTTTGGACATTATGCCAACGCTTTCATTACCTGTAACATATTTTGCTGTGTATTGCCAATGTAAATTTTGTCTTTGATGATAAAAACGGGACGACTCAAAAAAGTGTAATGTTCCAAAATGTATTTTTTATAATCGGCTTCGGTTAACGATTTATTCTTCAAATCCATCGATTTGTACAACTGTGCTTTTTTGCTGAAAAGTGCTTCGTAGCTTCCGGAAAGTTCTCGCATTTGCTCTAACTCGGCAATAGTAATCGGGTCTTGTTTGATATCGTGAAATTTAAAATCATGTTCTTTGGGTAATGATTTTATGATTTTTCTGCAAGTGTCGCAAGATGCGAGATAATATATTTTGTCCATGTAAATAGCGATTTCTTTATGCAAAGAAAATTCATTTGACACGGAAAATGATTATTTTTATCAAAAAAATAAAAAAATGAATCAATTATTTGACGTCAGCACTACAAGCAGAAATATGGTTTCAAAATTTCTATCGGGATACACTCTCGACCAACTCAACACTATTCCGGAAGGATTCAATAATAATTTGATTTGGAATATCGGCCATATTATCGTTTCTCAACAATTATTAGTGTACAAGCTTTCTGGTTTGCCGATGATGATTTCTGATGAATTAGTAGAGAAATACAAAAAGGGAACCAAGCCGGAACATATCGTGACACAAGCCGAAGTTGACGAAATCAAATCGTTGTTGTTTGAAACCATCAGCCAAACCAAAGTCGATTATGACAATAAAATTTTCAAAAATTACATGGAATATACCACTTCAACAGGTGATCATGTTTTGAAAAATGCCGAGGATGCTATGGCTTTCAGTAATTTCCATGAAGGGCTTCATATTGGGAACATGATGAGTATCAGAAAGTTTATTTAGGTGCTATTTCCCGCTATTCGTTGCAATCTTTTTTCGGTAAAAACATCAAAAAAGGATTTTCACTGCTATCGGGGCTAAGCAATCAACAAAAAAACACTATTTGGTCTTTAAAAAATGTTTGATTTTTTAAAGACCATTTATTATTTAACAGCCAAATAATCATTCACTTCAGTGTACGGCAATAATAATTCTTTTGGTCCGTCAGCATACGATGCTGCTTCGTAGGAATTGTAATAAAGTAGCAATCCTTTATCAGTATAAAAAATATTTTGGGGCAGTTGGAACTTTTCTTTCTCAAACATTAAACCGGTTGCATTGATAGATTTGTTAGCCGGGATTTTATATTTGGCTCTGAATTTTTTTTCGGCGAAAGCCTTGAAATCCAGTTTATTATGAAACAATTCCTCATTCGAAATAGTTTTTCCGGTATTTGGGTCAAAAAGTAGGGAACGCAAACCTTGGTATCCATGAGCGCCACCGGTGTACGTGTAGTGTTTGATTTCAATATTCAATACGGCATCTGATTGGTATTTTACGTTTCCTTCAATGTCAGCTTCCCAGCCAAATTTGTCATTGGGAAATTCTTTTTGGAGTTTCTCGTAGGAATCAATAAATGAAGCCAATAAGCCATTGTAATCAGTTGCCGTGTATGGCTTTTCGCCAAAATAAATAATCTCTTTCATTACCGAAAACACTTTTTTATTGATACTGTCCGCTACTACCGGGACGGCATTTGCAACGGGAATTTTTACACTGATAGAAGGACAATTTTCTTTGCAGGGCATTGTGGTTTTTTTCTGAAAAGATTCCTCTTCAAAAACCAATTCGTTCGAACATTGCGCTGCTGAAAAAAGTAGTAAAGTGTAAATAATAAAGTGTTTCATCTCAAAATTGTTAATTAAATACAAAGGTATCATCTTGTAGCTTGGTTAAAATAAATTAAAAGGTAAATTTGCGAAACAATTTTGCATTAAAAATTCAACTTATGAAATTCAATACTAAAGTCATTCACGGTGGACAACATCATGACCCAAGCACAGGAGCAGTTATGCCTCCAGTATATCAAACATCGACCTTTGTACAAACTAGTCCGGGGCAGCCTATAAATCCGGATTATGAATACAGTAGAGCTGCAAATCCTACCCGAAGCGCGCTTGAAAATGCATTGGCAAGTATTGAAAATGGAACACGAGGATTGGCTTTTTCGTCAGGTTTGGCAGCAACGGATTGTGTTTTGCGTTCTTTCAAATCCGGGGATGAAATCATTGCGATGGACGATTTATATGGTGGAACCTACAGAATGTTTACCAGAATTTATAAAGATTCCGGTATTAAATTTCATTTTGTGGATATGAATGATATCGAGAAATTCAAGTCATTAATTAACGAAAATACAAAATTGGTTTGGGTAGAAACACCAACGAATCCTTTGATGAAACTAGCCGATATTCAGGAAATTGCAAAAATTACCAAGGAAAAGAAAATCCTTTTTGCGGTTGATAATACTTTTGCAACGCCTTATTTGCAAAAACCTTTGGATTTAGGAGCTGATATTGTAATGCATTCCGCAACTAAATATTTGGGAGGCCATTCTGATGTTATTGCTGGGGCTTTGATTGTAAAAGATGAAGCGCTGGGGGAACAATTGCATTTTCAACAATTTGCGACAGGAGCAACTTTGGGGCCAATGGATAGTTTCTTGGTTCTTAGAGGAATTAAAACCTTGCATTTGCGCGTGGAAAGACATTGTGAAAATGGAGGGAAAGTCGTAGCGTTTTTAAACAATCATCCAAAAGTAAAAACTGTTTATTACCCGGGATTGCCAAGCCATCCGTATCATGAAATTGCCAAAAAGCAAATGAGTGGTTTTGGAGGAATGGTGTCATTTACTTTCGTTTCAGGCAAGAAAGAAGATGCAATTGACTTTCTGGAGAAATTAAAAGTTTTTACATTAGCAGAATCTTTAGGCGGAGTGGAATCATTAGCGAATCATCCGGCTTTGATGACGCATGCTTCCATCCCGGAAGACAAGCGTAAGGAAGTTGGTATTACGGATGATTTGGTTCGGTTGAGCGTAGGAATTGAAGATGCTGAAGATTTAATCGAAGATTTGAAACAAGCGTTAGCGTAATAGAATATCTTTCAAACAAAAGCTCCAATTCTAAATTTAGGATTGGAGCTTTTGTTTATTATAACGATTATTTTAAATGCTATTGTAAATAATAAATATATCCCACATTGAACCAGACCAACCAGTCGTTTGCTTTATTTTCTTTATAAATTTCCGGATTAGGATTTAAACCATCTACCCAATTCGAAAAGAAATATTGAAATCTTAAATCAACCATTAAGTCCGATAGAGGCGCTAATTTATAACGAGTTCCTACACTGGAAACAACGGACCAAACCGTACCGCTCTCCGAAGAAAATCCATAAGGACGGCTGTCGGTTGGAGTTAAATATTTTGGCAACGTTGTCAAAGGAGTTCCTAACGGACCTAGAGTGGAGGAGGCTTCGGCATTGTAATAACTAAATTGCCCGCCAACGCTTACAAATGGGCCTAAACTACCTGTTCTTGCTGTGAAATCACGAATACTCAATGGGAAAAATTCCAGTTGCATACCAAGATTAGTTACTGCGGTACTCCCAGTCATTGCTTTCAATTGCTCTTTTCCTAGCGACGGTTTTCCTTCAACATATTGTCCAAAATGCTGTAATTCGGTTTTATTATAGGATAGTTCAGATCTAAGTTTAAAGTGGTCATTGAAATACGTTTCAGGAGTATAACAATTACAATCTGCTTTATAAGAAAAGTTTAAATAATGAATAATTCCAATACCAATTCCAGTGTTTCCGGCGTTTGTAGAAAGATCATGACGTTCTCCATAATCCGACTGAAAAGCTATCGGACCGGCAATGATTCCCACTTCATGAGAAAACCCACCGAACTGAGCATTTAAATTAGTAGAAAACCCTACAAAAAGTAGTAAAAGTGGTATTATTTGTTTGATCATTAGGGGGTAAAGTTTTCAAATCCTGACAAATATATAAAAACATCATTCATTTATAAACATAAATTCACAATTAAAAATAATCAGACAAATTCTTATTTACTTACGAAAGTGGTAGTGATTAGCTTTAAAAGTGGATATCTTAAATACAATTCTTTGAGAATGCTTAATAAAAAGATAATTCTATTGATAAATTCAAAAAACAGAGTCCGAATATTTTTATAAAATGTATCTTTGTAAATTATAACGAAATCGTTTTCTTAATTAATTATTTATAATCTATGTTACTAAAAATAAATGATTTTATGGCTCAAGTTGAAGCCAAGAATCCAAATGAACCTGAATTTATTCAAGCTGTTAGGGAATTTGCAGAAACTGTAATTCCATTTATTGCAGAGCAAAAAAAATACGACGGAAAAAATTTGCTCCTTAGAATAACTGAACCAGAACGTTCAATTATATTTCGTGTTCCATGGGTAGACGATCAAGGGGAAATTCAGGTAAATAGAGGTTTCAGAATTCAAATGAATTCAGCAATTGGACCTTACAAAGGTGGAATACGTTTTCATCATACCGTGAATTTATCAGTACTTAAGTTTTTAGCATTCGAACAAGTATTCAAAAATAGTTTAACCACTTTGCCAATGGGCGGTGGAAAAGGAGGTTCTGATTTTGATCCACAAGGAAAGTCTGATGGTGAAGTAATGCGTTTTTGCCAGTCTTTCATGACTGAATTGTGCAGACACATCGGGCCACAATTAGACGTCCCTGCAGGAGATATTGGTGTTGGAGCCAGAGAAATTGGGTATTTATTTGGTCAATACAAAAGAATCAGAAACGAATTTACCGGAGTATTGACGGGTAAAGGATTAGCTTACGGTGGTTCTTTAATCAGACCGGAAGCTACGGGTTATGGAGTAGTGTATTTTGCGGAACAAATGTTGAGAACTATTGGTCAAAACATTAGCGGTAAGACTGTTTCAATTTCTGGATTTGGAAATGTGGCTTGGGGAGTTGCTTTGAAAGTAAATGATCTTGGAGGAAAAGTAGTTACAATTTCTGGTCCTGATGGTTACATTTATGACGAAGAAGGAATTTCTGGTGATAAAATTGATTTCATGCTTGAAATGAGAGCAAGAGGTGATAATAGAGCCGAAGCGTATTTAGAGAAATATCCAAAAGCTGTTTTCCACAGAGGGAAAAGCGTTTGGGAAGTAAAAGTTGATATAGCAATTCCTTGTGCCACTCAAAATGAGTTGAACGAAGAAGATGCTAAAAAATTAATTGCAAACGGTGTTATTTGTGTAACTGAGGCGGCAAATATGCCGTGTACGTTAGAGGCCATCAAACAATTCTTGAAAGCCAAAGTACTTTTTGCACCAGGTAAAGCAGCAAATGCAGGTGGTGTAGCAGCGTCAGGATTAGAAATGACTCAAAACTCTATTCGTTTGAACTGGACAAGCGAAGAAGTAGATTCAAGGTTAAAAGAAATCATGGTTGGAATACACAATCAATGTAAAAAATACGGTACAGACAGCGAAGGTTATGTGAATTACGTAAAAGGAGCAAACATTGCCGGATTTGTAAAAGTAGCTGATGCTATGCTAGCTCAAGGAGTGGTGTAAATCAGGTTTTATTATAATTTAAAATGCCTTCTTCCATGTTAGTGGTCGAAGGCATTTTTTTTATGTAACAAAATGCTAAGACTTTCGTTTGTTCTATATTTGTAAACCAATAGTCATACAAATAATGAAAAAGAGCGTTTTAAGTTTTTTGTTTCTGCTTTTTGTACAAATGGGTTTTGCCCAAAGTGATTTGTCATGGCAGGGTTATTTCTCCTACAATGAAATTAAAGATGTCTCGGAATCTGTAACCGCTGTTTTTGCCGCATCAGAAAATGCATTATTTTCCAAGAATACCACAACAAACTTAATCAAAACGACCAATACTATTGATGGACTTTCAGGACAAACTATTTCATCGGTTTACCACAGCGCAACATTCAATAAAACAATTGTAGGTTATGAAAACGGACTCATAATTGTCATTAATGAAGCCGATGGAAGTATCCTGAGTGTCGTCGATATTGTCAATAAACACCTTCCGGCAAACATAAAAAAAATCAATCACTTCATGGAATTTGAAGGTGTTACTTATGTTTCCTGTGATTTTGGAATTGTCCAATTTAATTTGACCACGATGCAATTTGGCGATACTTATTTTATTGGTGATAATGGAGCTGAAATCATTGTGAATCAAACTGCATTGTTCAATGGGTTTATTTATGCCACTACCAATAATGGAATAAAAAGAGCTGCTATTTTTAATGAAAATTTAATCGATTTCAATCAATGGGCAACAATTACAACCGGAAATTGGTCCGGAATAACAACTTTTGGCACCGATTTGTATGCTGTTGATTCTTTTGGGAATGTTCAAAAATTTTCTACCACATCAAATTCTTTTACTGGATTTACTCAGCTTCCTCAGCGTGCAGTAGATATGCGAGCAACAACAAATTATTTAATACTAACAACTTTGAATAGTATCTATATATACAACAATCAAATGGTTTTATTGCGCCAAATAAATACCAATCAAATCCCGGAAAGCAATCTTGGATTTACCTGCGCTACTATAATAGGAGATGTTGTTTTTATTGGAACAAAAGAAAACGGATTTATTACCACTTCGCTTTCTTCGGCTGCAACTTTTGAAAATATAACACCTGCAGGTCCTTCCAGAAACAATATATTCGCGCTTCAGGCCACACCGAATGTGCTTTGGACAGTTTACGGAGATTATTCAGGAGATTACAATCCGTATCCATTAAACAGTTACGGTATCAGTAAATTCAGTGCTGCTGGATGGTTAAATATTCCTTATGAAAAAGTTTTTGGGGCGAAATCGATGACCAGAGTTACAATTAATCCCAGCAATGAAAATGAAGTATATGCAAGTTCTTTTTTTTCGGGATTATTAAAAATAGAGAATGACGTACCAAAAATTTTGTACAATCAAACCAACAGTGGTTTAGAGTCTTTGACATTTGTGGGCCCTAATTATATTGACATCAGGGTAAATGGAACGGCATTTGACAAATCAGGGAATCTTTGGGTTACCACCAGCCGAATAAAAAATGGATTGAAAGTACTGAAACCAAATGGGCAGTGGCAAAGTTATGCTATGGATGCGATTTTGGCTTCAGCGATAGATAATAATTTTGGCACAATTGCCATCGATAAAAATGGAACCAAATGGCTTTCTACTAGTGAAGATGGTGTTGTTGGTTTTAATGAAAGTAGCAATAAATTTAAAAAAATAACAACAGGACCTGATACCGGGAATTTGCCAATTTCAAATGTAAGAGTGGTTGCGGTAGATACCAGAAACCAATTGTGGATAGGAACGACAAAAGGGTTGCGAGTTTTGCCAAACGTTGGTAGTTTTCAATCAGGGGACCAAATGACAGCGAATCCAATAATAATTTTAGAGGATAATCTGGCGCAAGAGTTGTTGTACGAACAATTTATTACTGACATTGCCGTCGATGGGGCGAACAATAAATGGATTGGCACTGCGGATTCAGGATTGTTTTTAGTGTCGCCAAACGGACAGGAAACCAAGTATCATTTTACAATAAACAACTCACCGTTGCCCAGTAACGTTATAAATGATATCGATATAAACGATGCTACAGGCGAAGTTTTTATCGCTACTGCGAAAGGATTGGTTTCTTTTAAAGGAGTTTCGACTGCCGCCAATGATGATTTAAGTAATGCATACGTCTATCCAAATCCAGTGCGACCAGAATACCAAGGAACCATCAAAATTGCCGGATTGCTGGATAAAGCTACTATTAAAATCACCGATATTGAAGGAAATTTAGTGCATGAAGCCACTTCAGAAGGTGGTACGATGGAATGGGACACCACGGCTTTTGGTAAATACAAAGTCGCATCAGGGGTATATATGATATTTATTTCGGCACAAGACGGCGTGGAAACGAAAGTAAAGAAAGTAATGATAATTAGATAGTGCTCAGTGATCAGTCACTAAGTATGAAAATAGTGGTCAGTTCTGTAAAATCTAATAATCTAAGAAGTCTAATAATCTAATTCTATAAACTTGTTAGTAAAAACCAAAGCCATCGTCATTTCGTCTTTAAAATTTCAAGAAAAAAGCTTGATTGTGAAATGCTTCACTTTGTCTCATGGGTTAAAATCGTATTTTGTTCGGGATGCTTTTTCTTCTAGAAAATCCAATCAGAAAATTGCATATTTTCAACCCTTGACAATTCTTGAGATTGAGGCGGTTCATAAAAACAAAGGCACTTTAGAAAATTTCAAGGAAATAAAAATTGCCTCGCCTTTTCATTCGATATATTCAGATATTTATAAAAGTACGATTGTAATGTTCATTTCTGAAATGTTGCACCATTCAATTCATGAAGAGGAAACGAATGAGCATTTGTTTACCTTTCTGGAAACGGCTTTGCTTTGGTTGGACAATCATGATGAAATTACTAATTTCCATTTAATTTTATTATTGGAAACCACAAAATATTTGGGGTTTTATCCTGATATTTCTGATATTGACATGCCTTTTTTCGAAATGAATGAAGGTATTTTTACGCCTTTTAACGCCATCAGTTCACTTACGGAGCATGAAAGTAATTTATTTAAAAAATTGATTGATTTAAAATTCGATAACAATCAAAAAACATTTCATGTCATCGAAAGACAAATCATATTGAGAATACTGATTGATTACTACAGTTTTCATTTGGACGGATTTAAAAAACCAAAATCTTTAGATGTTTTAAGAGAAGTTTTCTCTTAAAAATTAAATTTTATATCAAAAAGTAAAGTTTATTTGTCTTTTAATCAAGTTTGTTATTCTTTATGGAAAACAAGCTTTATCTAATTATCTTTATGAAACCAAAAGTAAAACAAGAAGGCGATATCGAAAAAATGGATAAAAACATAGGTTACTAACTATATAAAAACATGAAATGAAATATATAAAATTAATTTTGATTTTGATTTCAGTAACTATTATTTCGTTACAATTATTTACGGATTACAATATTAGCAAGTGGATTAAAGCAGTAGGATACCTAATTTTTGTCATGCTATTTTTTGTAGAATATCGTAACTCGATAAAAAACAAAAGGAAGTAACACTAAACTATAAATGTTCTTTGTTGTTCTATTATTGAATTTTAGTATTTTAAAAAAAGCGTACAATGAAGAATAGACTAAAAGTAGAACGCGCCATTTTAAATATCACCTAAGAAGAATTAGCGGAGAAAATAGGCGTTTCTCGGCAAACCATAAATTCCATTGAAACCAATCGGTTTGTGCCATCAACACTTCTGGCGCTAAAACTGTCAAAGTTATTTGAAAAATCAGTTAATGATTTCTTCGAGTTAGAAGGCGATGAAAAATAATAGGTAATAACTGTAAATTGATAAGAAATTCTGCGTAGTTAAAATAATCAATAATTTACTGATATTTTTTCTGATTTAGCGTATCATTAAAAATGCTATTAAAGAACTTATAAATTTTAAAATTGTCAAATAATTATTTAGTATATTTGATATAATTATTCATTTTTATTTTCCAACCTACTGATAATCATTATTTTGACTACTATGCAACTTATTTTTACTATCCTTCAGTAAAGGAGTAATCAAGTTTTAAAACATCAAAGGTCATAGTATAATTTAGTACAACAAGAAGCCCTAATTTCGATAGAATTCATTTACGGAATACTGTTCTTTTATTAAATTTAAAACTCATAACATGAAATCAAAACTAAAAAAATTCGGAACATTGTTGTTGGCGATTGCTTTTTCAGGTGAAGTAGTTGCACAAACAAAAGACGCTTCAAAAGATCCTAACATTGATAGCAATGTCAGAGAATTTTTGAAAGTCCTTAATTCTGCACCGGGTAAACCAGCAGAACAATTGCCACCAAAAGAAGGCCGGGCAGCGCTGACCGCCTTGCAGTCGTCAGTAAAAGTTGACATCTCTGGCGTAGTTGTTACAGACAAAACGATTGTAGTGGATGGACAAAACATTGTGCTGAACATAGTCAAACCCGCAAATGCAAAAGGCGAATTACCTGTTTTTATGTTCTTTCACGGAGGAGGCTGGGTGCTTGGAGATTTTCCTACTCATCAACGTATGATTAGAGATTTAGTGGTTGAATCTGGTGCTGCAGCGGTTTTTGTTAATTATACGCCATCTCCAGAAGCTCATTATCCAGTTGCGATCAATCAAGCTTATAATGCTACGAAATGGGTGGCTGAAAATGGAAAAGAAATAGGAGTAGATGGTAAAAGACTTGCGGTTTCGGGAAACAGCGCTGGCGGAAACATGGCGGCGGTTGTCGCGTTAATGGCTAAAGATAAAAAAGGACCGACTATTAAATTACAGGTTTTATTTTGGCCAATTACCGATGCTAATTTTGAAACAGAATCCTATAATTTATTTGCGAAAGATCGATTCCTGACTAAAAATTCAATGATGTGGATGTGGGATAATTATACAACTGACCCAAAACAACGTAAGGAAATTTATGCCTCACCCTTGCAGGCAACAACTAATCAATTAAAAGGATTGCCACCAGCATTGGTACAAACAGCACAAAATGATATTTTAAGAGATGAAGGAGAAGCGTATGCGCGTAAGTTAGACGAAGCAGGAGTAAAAGTCACTGCAACACGTTATAATGGCATGATTCACGACTGGGGATTGTTAAATCCAATTAGCACCGTTCCCGGAACTAAATCAGCCTTATTGCAAGCAGCTTCAGAAATAAAAAAGGCATTGAAATAAAGCTTAATTTTGCACGTGTAAATCATATATTTTTAAAAAAAGCATCCTTGATCTGTCAATCTGGATGCTTTTTTATTGTTTTCTCAGAACTGGACAAAACTGACACATAGATTTTTATTTCATTTATACTTTATAATAGCATCCCAACGTCCTCGATAATGCAAAAACTCTTCACTCTTTACTTATAACTCATAACTATTTATTACTTTCGCACTTTGATATAGAAAAGGATAAAATGAGCACAAAATTTACTGAATACAAAGGACTTGACTTACCAACTGTAGCCTCAGAAGTACTTGATTTTTGGAAGAAAGAAAACATATTCGAGAAAAGTGTAACCACTCGTGAAGGAAACCCACCATTTGTGTTTTTTGAAGGTCCGCCTTCGGCAAATGGATTGCCTGGAATTCATCACGTGATGGCGCGTGCTATCAAAGATATTTTTTGCAGATATAAAACTCAAAAAGGGTTTCAAGTAAAGCGTAAAGCCGGCTGGGATACCCATGGTTTGCCTGTGGAATTAGGTACTGAAAAAGAATTAGGAATTACCAAAGAAGATATTGGAAAAACCATTTCCATCGAAGAATACAACGAAGCGTGTAAAAAAACCGTAATGCGTTATACGGATGTATGGAATGATTTGACCGAAAAAATGGGCTATTGGGTAGATATGGAAGATCCGTATGTGACCTACAAATCCAAATACATGGAAACGGTTTGGTGGATTTTGAAACAAATCTACAACAAGGATTTGATGTACAAAGGCTACACCATTCAGCCGTATTCTCCAAAAGCAGGAACAGGATTATCATCGCATGAAGTAAACCAACCAGGAAGTTACCGTGATGTTACGGATACGACTGTTGTGGCACAATTTAAAGTAATTGATGCACACAAAGAATTGTTATTCTCTAAGTTTTACGATTATATCAGTTCTAATAATTTACTACATTATAAGTTAGAAGCTTTGGATTTACATGAAATCTTTATCCTAGCTTGGACGACAACTCCTTGGACATTGCCAAGTAATACCGCTTTGACTGTAGGTCCAAAAATCGAATATGCTTTAGTAAAAACATTCAATCAATATACATTTTGTCCGGCTACATTGATTTTAGCTAAGAATTTAGTTGGAAAACAATTCGGAAAAGGTTTCTTTGAAAGTACTGAACCTGCTGACTTTGAAAATTTCAAGGAAGGTGATAAGAAAATTCCGTATCAAGTTCTCGCTGAATGTAAAGGAGCTGATTTAGTTGACATTCGTTACGAACAATTAATGCCATTAGTGCTGCCGTATCAGAATGCTGAAAATGCTTTTAGAGTAATTTCTGGAGATTTTGTAACTACCGAAGATGGAACAGGAATCGTGCATACCTCTCCAACTTTTGGTGCTGATGATGCAAAAGTAGCTAAAGAAGCTACGCCAGAAATCCCGCCGATGTTAGTTCTGGACGAAAATGGAACTCCGGTTCCGTTAGTAGATTTACAAGGAAAATTCACTTCACATGTGGGCGAATATGCCGGTAAATATGTGAAAAACGAATATTATAACGAAGGTGAAGCGCCGGAACGTTCCGTAGATGTTGAAATCGCCATTCGCTTGAAAGAAGAAAACAGAGCGTTTAAAGTAGAGAAATATGTCCACAGTTACCCGCATTGCTGGAGAACAGACAAACCTATTTTATATTATCCTTTAGATTCTTGGTTTATAAAAATCTCTGAAGTTAAAGACAGAATGTTTGACTTGAACGAAACCATCAACTGGAAGCCAAAAGCTACTGGAGAAGGACGTTTTGGAAATTGGTTGAAAAATGCCAATGATTGGAATTTATCGCGTTCAAGATTCTGGGGAATTCCATTGCCAATTTGGAGAACCGAAGACAAACAAGAGGAAATCTTAATTGGTTCTGTTGAAGAATTATACAACGAAATTGAAAAATCTATCGCTGCAGGTTTCCAAAAAGAAAATCCTTTCAAAGGTTTTGAAATTGGAAATATGTCGGAATCCAATTATGATTTAGTTGATTTACATAAAAATGTAGTCGATGAAATCACCTTGGTTGCTGCTTCTGGAAAAGCAATGACGCGTGAAGCAGACTTGATTGATGTTTGGTTTGATTCTGGTTCTATGCCTTATGCGCAATGGCATTATCCTTTTGAAAACAAGGATAAAATTGACGAAAATAAAGATTTTCCTGCTGATTTTATTGCCGAAGGAGTGGATCAAACCCGTGGTTGGTTTTATACCTTGCACGCTATTGGAACATTAGTTTTTGATAAAGTAGCCTATAAAAATGTAGTTTCAAATGGATTGGTTTTAGACAAAAACGGACAAAAAATGTCCAAACGTTTAGGGAATGCCGCAGATCCTTTCGAAACATTAAAAGAATACGGTCCGGATGCTACACGTTGGTACATGATATCGAATGCAAATCCTTGGGACAACCTGAAATTCGATTTAGAAGGAATCGCTGAGGTTCGCCGTAAATTCTTTGGAACTTTATACAACACTTATTCATTCTTTAGTTTGTATGCCAATATTGATGGTTTCAAATTTGAAGAAGCGGAAATTCCGGTAAACGAAAGACCGGAAATTGACCAGTGGATCATGTCGGAATTGAATACTTTGATCAAAGAAGTGGACGGTTTTTATGCGGATTATGAACCAACGAAAGCAGCTCGTGCAATCTCAGAATTTGTACAGGAAAACTTGAGTAACTGGTACGTTCGTTTGTGCAGAAGACGCTTCTGGAAAGGGGAATATGCACAAGACAAAATCGCTGCTTATCAAACCTTATATACCTGTTTGTTAACCATAAGTAAACTGGGTGCGCCAATTGCTCCATTCTTTATGGACAAACTTTACAGAGATTTAACTTTGGCAACACAGTCGGAAAAATATGACAGTGTACATTTGGCGGAGTTTCCAGTTTCGGTTGAAAACTATGTTAATAAAATGTTAGAGAGCAAAATGCAAAAGGCGCAGACCATTTCGTCATTGGTTTTATCACTCCGAAAAAAGGAAATGATAAAGGTACGCCAACCGTTGCAAAAGGTAATGATTCCAGTACTTGACGACAATCAAAGAGCTGAAATAGAGGCTGTTTCTGACCTTATAAAAGCAGAGGTTAACGTGAAAGAAATCGTACTTTTAGATGATGCTTCCGGTGTTTTGGTGAAACAAATTAAGCCTAATTTTAAGACGCTCGGACCCCGTTTTGGAAAAGATATGGGCTTGATTTCTAAGGAAATACAAGGATTTTCAAAAGAGCAAATTTCTCAATTGGACAAGGAAGGAAGTCTGAATATTAATATTGCAGGAAAAAACGTAATTTTAACTTTAGAAGATGTCGAAATAACATCACAAGATATTGAGGGTTGGTTAGTGGCCAATTCAAACGGAATAACGGTTGCGCTGGATATTACAATTTCACCAGCATTAAAACAAGAAGGAATTGCCAGAGAATTAGTAAACAGAATCCAGAATATCCGTAAAGATTCCGGATTTGAAGTCACTGATAAAATTAAAGTTCAATTGAAACGAAATGGAATTTTAGAAGAGGCGATTCTTAAAAATGAAGCGTATATAAAATCAGAAACATTAACGAGCGATTTGGTTTTTGTGGATGAAATAGAAAACGGTACAGAAATCGAATTTGACAATATAAAAACAATGCTATTAATTTCAAAATAATATAAAGATGGTAGAAGAAGCAACAAGATACTCAGACGCGGATTTAGCAGAGTTCAAACAGATAATCCTGAACAAAATTCAAAAAGCACAATCAGATTTAGATTTAATAAAAAGTGCTTACATGAATGATTTGAATAATGGAACTGACGATACGTCTCCAACATTCAAAGCATTCGAAGAAGGAAGTGAAAGTATGTCTAAGGAAGCAAACTCACAGCTGGCGATTCGTCAGGAAAAGTTTATTCGTGATTTGAAGAACGCACTGTTCCGTGTAGAAAATAAAACATACGGTGTATGTAAAGTTACAGGTAAATTAATCGGGAAAGAAAGATTGAAAATCGTTCCTCACGCAACAATGAGTATCGAAGCAAAGAACTTGCAACGATAAACTTGTTGTTAAACAAGATTTAACGCTCCATTGGGAGCGTTTTTTTTGATTAAATTGTTATTTTTGCGCCATTAAAATATATAAAATGTCATTACGAAAAGCGTATCTCCTTATTTTTATTTTATTACTTGTTGATCAAGTTTCAAAAATATACATTAAAACTAATTTTATTTTAGGTGAAGAAGTTGAAGTATTCAAATGGTTCAAAATTCTTTTTATCGAAAATGAAGGAATGGCTTGGGGTACTGAAATTCCGGGTACGTACGGAAAATTATTCCTGACACTTTTTAGGTTGGTTGCGGTTGCTGGAATTGGGTATTGGTTGTGGGATTCTGTAGAAAGAAAACACAGTTCTAATTATTTAATTGTAGCCATTTCATTGATTTTAGCAGGTGCCTTCGGGAACATTATCGATTCTGTTTTTTACGGCGTTATTTTTGATGACAGTCAACAACAATTAGCTACTTTGTTCTCAGATCAACCGTATGGAACTTGGTTTCACGGAAAAGTAGTAGATATGTTTTACTTTCCTTTTTGGCATGGAAATTTACCAAGTTGGTTACCAATTTGGGGCGGAAAAGAATTTACTTTTTTTAATGCAATTTTCAACATTGCAGATATGGCGATTTCTACAGGAGTTGGAATCTTAATTTTTTTCAATAAAAAAGCATTTCATCACGATTAGATTCGACGTTTTTTACCATATACAAAAAGACCTGTTCATGATTTGAACAGGTCTTTTTACTTTATTAGTTTTTGTTGTGTCCGGGTGCGTAACGTTTAGCGCTTTTCCCGCCGTATATTTTTTTAGCTTGACCTGGAGGAAGTCTTTTAGCTTTATAGGTTGATCTGCTGGTTCCGGTTTGAATGCTGCAGTTTGAAAATGAAACTGCGAATAAAATAACCATAACGCTTACGGCAAATCTTGAATTTTTGAATGTTCTCATAACTTAATTGAATTATATCTGATGCGAAAGTACGGATTAAAATTAAAAAGAGTGAATTGAATTTGGCGTCACACAATAATCCAGTCGTATGTCACCTTCAAAAACATCAGTAATCAATTCTTCGGGTTCAAAGAAAGACAGCCCAATTTTGATTGCATCCGGTTTGCATTCTGATAAAAATGCATCATAAAATCCCTTTCCATACCCTACACGATGTCCTTTTTTATCGAAAGCCAAAAGCGGTACAAAAGCCACATCGATTTTAGTCGACGGAACTTCAATGCCATCAATAGGTTCTGGAATATTGTATTCGTTTTTCTTGATTTTAGTATTGTCAGTCAATAGGAAATGAGTCATCTTTCGGGTGGCAAAATCAGCTTTGGAAACAATTATCTCTTTGTCTTTTCCGGATAATATGTGAAGAATAAATTCAGTATTAACCTCTTTTTGTTCTGTTATAGGTAGGAAAATATGAAAGTAGGTTTGCTCCCAAAGAGGAAGTGTCAGTATTTTATTGGCTATAGCCAAACTCTTTTCCTCGATTTCATTTTCTGATAGGGAATTCCGTAAGGCTTTGTATTTTTTTCGTAACGCAGTTTTGTCCATTTTAATAATTTTATTCTCCTTCTTCTCCAAAAGCATTCGACAAATGATAAATGGCATCGCCTTCATACACAATTGGGGAATGATTGGCATTTATGATATAACCGTCGTTTGGCGCTTTTACTTTTCGCTCAAACTTTCCGAAAGGATCAGTTATGGTGGCAAGAATAGTTCCTTTTTTTACAAATTTCCCAATAGTGTCGTAATCATGTAATAATCCGGAGCATTTGGCTCGTATCCAGCCTGATTTTTCAATATAAATGGTGTCGGATTTCTGATGTACTACAGTATGTTTTGGGTCTAGCATATCAAGGTGCGAAAGCAGACGTTTCGCTCCATTTATACCTTCATCGGCGATAGCGTTATTGATATCTAATGACTTTCCGCCTTCAAAAAGCAACATTTTGACATCCATTCTTTCACTGGAACTCCTAAAGGATCCCATTATGTTTCTGGAATATAAGGTGAAAGGCGCATTAAAGACATCGGCCAGAATTTTTAATTCCTGATTGTTATGCGTTATTCTAATTTGTGGTGCGTTGAAACGGCTGGCTCCACCGGCATGAAAATCGACGGCATATTCAACCAAAGGCATGATTTCAGCTAAAATATGAAACGCAAATCGGCTGGCCAACGAACCCGTTTTACTTCCCGGAAACACGCGGTTTAAATCCCGACCGTCTGGAAATTCTCTCGATTTATTTACAAATCCATAAACGTTTATGATTGGTATACAAATGATTGTGCCTTTTTTTGGCTTGTTGATTTTTTTGTGAATGAGCTGTCTTACGATCTCGACTCCATTGATTTCGTCGCCATGAATTCCTGCCGAGAAAAGCACTATGGGACCTTCAAACTTTGAGCGTCTTACCATAATGGGGATGTTCAGTTTTGTTGTGGTGTGTAGTCTGGCAATTTCGACATTGATGGTTTTGCTTTCGCCAGGAATAATGCTTTCGCCAAAAAGAACGATAGGTGTGGTATTGATTTTCATCATAAGTTCTTGAAACGATAAAAATAAGGATTATAACGAATTAGAAACTAAAATTCTGATAAAAATTTTGCCAGAACGATTTCAAGAGTATTGATTTGTATTTCGTGATTTTTGAGATTAACTTTGTTGTATGAATCCAATAACTTTAGCCTTACAAATCCAAACCTTACCTAATAATCCTGGAGTGTATCAATATTACGATATAGAAGGAAAGATTCTATATGTGGGCAAGGCCAAAAATTTAAAAAAAAGAGTTTCTTCTTATTTCAATAAAATTCACGATACGGCTAAAACTAATGTGCTCGTAAAGAAAATTGTCACGATAAAACACATTGTGGTTCCTACGGAAACCGATGCCCTTTTATTGGAAAATAATCTGATAAAAACCTTGCAGCCGCGCTACAATGTGTTACTGCGGGATGATAAAAGTTATCCGTGGTTGTGCATCAAGAAAGAACCTTTTTCGCGCATTTTTGCGACTCGAAGAATGGTCAAAGATGGGTCGGAATATTTTGGTCCATATACCAGTTTCAAAACCGTAAGTACTATTTTAGAATTGATTAAAGAGTTGTATCCGCTTAGAACTTGCAATTATGATTTGAGTAAAAGCAATATCGAAAGTGGGAAATTCAAGGTGTGCCTCGAATATCATATTGGCAATTGCATGGGGCCTTGCGAAGGATTAGAAACTTTAGAAAATTATCAAAAGCAGGTGGATGCTATTCGCGAAATCCTGAAAGGAAATTTCAAAGAAAGCATGAAAGATTTCAAACGTGTCATGACAAATCTGGCCGCTGATATGCATTTTGAAGAAGCTCAAAAAATAAAAGAGAAAATTGAAATTTTAGAGAATTATCAATCGCGTTCCACGATTGTAAATCCAAAAATCACCAATATCGATGTGTTTTCAATTGTTTCCGATGAAAGTGCGGCTTATGTGAATTTCCTTCAAATTTCGCACGGTTCGATTATTCGTTCGCACACGATGGAAATTAAAAAGAAATTGGATGAACCCGATGAAGAATTATTAGAATTGGCGATTGTCGAGCTAAGAGAGCGTTTTCATTTATTATCCAGAGAAGTTATTGTTCCGTTTCACGTTGATTTAGGTGAAAATATAAAAGTAACCGTTCCACAATTGGGAGACAAAAAGCAAATTTTGGATTTATCCATTCGAAATGCAAAATTTTACCGAATCGAACAACTCAAACAACTGCAAATTGTAGATCCGGATCGCCATACGAAAAGGATTATGGCGCAAATGCAAAAAGACTTGAGATTGCCGGTAGAGCCAAGACACATTGAATGTTTTGATAACTCAAATATTCAAGGAACAAATCCCGTGGCGGCTTGTGTAGTTTTTAAAGATGGAAAACCGAGTAAGAAAGATTACCGTCATTTTAATATAAAAACGGTTGAAGGACCTGATGATTTTGCCTCCATGACGGAAGTAGTGTACAGAAGATACAAACGATTGCTGGATGAAAATGAACCTTTGCCCAATTTAATAATTATTGACGGTGGAAAAGGACAATTGTCTTCGGCATTGAAAAGTATTGATGAATTGGGATTACGAGGAAAGATTGCTATAATTGGTATTGCCAAAAGACTGGAAGAGTTGTTTTATCCGGGAGATTCTATTCCGTTATATTTAGATAAAAAATCAGAAACACTCAAAATAATCCAGCAATTGCGAAACGAAGCGCACCGTTTTGGGATTACGCACCACCGGGACAAAAGGAGTAAAGCAGCGCTGAATTCTTCGATAGAATCCATTCCGGGCATTGGAGAAAAAACCATGTTGACTTTGATTCAGTATTTTAAAAGTGTTAAAAGATTGAAATTAGCGACAGAAAAAGAAATTTCGGACGTTATAGGTATATCGAAAGCCAAAAAAATTACCGAATTTTACAAGGCAACAAAGGAAAATTAATATTCCCCCATTCTATCACGGAACAAATGGCTGCTTATGAAGAAAATCGCACTATTATTCATTGTTTTTACCAGCTTGGCTGTGTTTTCGCAAGAGCAAAAAAGACCTAAAATAGGTTTGGTTTTGAGTGGTGGTGGTGCAAAAGGATTTGCTCATATTGGAGTTTTGAAAGTATTGGAAGAAGCCGGAGTCAAGATCGATTACATTGGCGGAACCAGTATGGGCGCGGTTATTGGCGGTCTTTATGCTACGGGATACAATGCAAGCCAAATTGATTCTATTTTTAAGGCGACAAATTTCAATGAGTTAATCAACGATTTTATTCCCAGATCTTCTAAAAATTTTTACGAAAGAAGAAATGATGAATTATATGCGTTAATTCTGCCGTTTAATAAAATGAAAATTGGAATTCCGGAAGCCTTGTCTAAAGGAATGTATAATTATAATTTATTGAGTACAATTACGAGAAACGTAAGACACATCAGGGATTTTAATCAGCTTCCGATTCCTTTTTTATGTATTGGTACCAATATTGAAACCGGTGAAGAAGTCCTGTTGAACAAAGGAAATTTAGCGCAGGCCATGATTGCAAGCTCCGCATTTCCCTCTTTATTTTCCCCTGTTGAAATTGATGGAAAAATTCTGGTAGATGGTGGAGTTGTTAATAATTATCCCATTGAAGAGGTACGAAAATTGGGTGCTGATATCATTATTGGGGTCGATGTTCAAAATGATTTGTATGACCGAACACAACTCAGAGATGCCACTAAAATTTTGGTGCAAATCACGAATCTTCAGTCTATAGAGCGAATGAGGAAAAATGTAACCAACACGGATATCTATATTAAACCAGATGTTACACAATATGGAGTGATTTCATTTGACAAAGGAAACGAAATTATAAGAAAAGGGGAAGAAGCTACCTTTGCAGTTTACGAACAAATAAAAAATATTGTCGATGAATCTAATCCTTACCAGAAACCAAAGTTAGAATTAGGTTCCGACAGTATACAAATTAGAGCAATAAACAGCAATGAATTAGATAATTACACGAAAGAGTATGTCATTGGGAAATTACGATTTAAGCCTGGGACAAAAACGGGTTACGATAATTTATTAAAGGGTATTAATAATATAAATGCCACCAAAAATTTCAGTGCCATATCGTATTCATTGGAAGCAAACAAGGAAGATGTTGACTTACATATTAATTTAAAAGAAAATCTGACAAAAACTTATTTGAAATTCGGATTGCATTATGATAATTTATTCAAAAGTGGAGTGTTGGTGAATTTGACTCGTAAAAAAACACTTTTTAAAAATGATATTGCCTCATTGGATATTATTTTAGGCGATAATGTCAGGTACAATTTAGATTATTACATTGAAAATGGATTTAATTTGAGTTTTGGTTTTAAATCTCATTACAACCAATTCAATAGAAATGTGGCTAAAGAAATCAGTAGTACAACATTCAATAATCCGGATATAAATTCCATTAATGTTGATTTTACTGATTTTACAAATCAAGCTTATTTCCAATCGTTATTTGTTCAAAAATTTTTAATTGGTGGCGGAGTCGAATTGAAATTTTTAAAAATAAAATCCGAAACACTCGCCAATGTAGATCCAATAATTGACAACAGTAATTATCTAAGTCTTTTTGGGTACATGAAATACGATTCTTTTGATAATAAATATTTCCCTAAAAAAGGATGGTATTTCACAGGTGATATTCAATCGTATTTGCTTTCCTCCAATTATACGGGCGATTTTAAACCATACTCAATCGCTAAGGGTGATTTTGGGGTTGCAGCAACTTTATTTAAAAATGCGACAATAAAATTACAAACTGATGCTGGGTTTTCTTTTGGTCAGCAAAGCGTTGCTTTTTTTAATTTTATTTTGGGAGGTTATGGTTATAATCCCCTTAATAATTTCAAATATTTATATGGGTACGATTATTTAAGCTTGGCCGTTAATAGTTACATAAAATCAACGGGAACGGTAGATTATGAGTTTTACAAAAAGAACCACATCAATTTTTCGGCAAATTTTGCTAATATTGGAGATCGGATTTTTGAAACGGTGGATTGGATTTCAATTCCAAAATATTCTGGTTATGCCGTCGGATATGGTTTGGAAACAGTCATTGGACCCATAGAAATAAAATATTCCTGGTCCCCGGAACAGCCCAAAGGGTTTACCTGGTTCAGTATTGGGTTTTTGTTTTAATTATAATTTATTTCAATAATAATTCCGATATTTGTTATAATGAAAACAAAATGGCTAGGTTTATTAGAGTATCTTCAATTTCTTATCAAGAGAAATCCTGAGTAAATCCTCTTTTTTTGATTTATCATAGCACATTATAAAGTACTCTCAACTTTAATTTGTTACACTTTTAAACAAAAAAATCATGCCTTTATACCACAAATTGGGGATTTTTCCTCAAAAAAGACACACACAATTTGAAAAACCAAATGGTGGTTTGTATTACGAACAACTCTTTGGCACAGAAGGATTTCACGGTAATTCGTCCTTGTTGTATCACGTTCACAGGCCTACGCAAGTCAAGGAAATTCTCAATTCGTATTCGGTTGAGCCGAAAATTGCCATTGGAAAAAACATCAAATCATTACTGTTAAAAGGTTTTGAGTTAATGCCGGAGGACGATTTTCTGGACAGCCGCAAAGCCATGTTAATCAATAAAGATTGTATTATAGGACTAGCCGCACCAAAACAATCATTACGAAGTTATTTCTATAAAAACGCCGATGCTGATGAAATGATTTTCATTCATAAAGGGAAAGGAAAATTGCGCACCATGATGGGAAATATTCCTTTCGAATATGGAGATTACTTAATTATTCCTCGTGGAATGATTTACCAAATTGATTTTGAAACTTCGGAAAACAGATTGTTTTACGTCGAATCATTTGCGCCTTTTTACACGCCAAAACGCTATAAAAATGAGTCAGGTCAACATTTAGAACATTCGCCATTTTGCGAGCGCGACTTTATTTTGCCAAATGAGTTAGAAACACACGATGAAAAAGGTGATTTTCTAATCAAAATCAAGAAAGAAGGAATGATGCATGAAGTCGTTTATGCCACGCATCCCTTTGATGTAGTAGGTTGGGACGGTTATAATTTTCCATACGGATTCAGTATTCACAATTTCGAACCCATTACAGGTCGGGTACACCAGCCACCACCAGTTCATCAGACTTTCGAAACTTCGACTTTTGTTGTTTGTTCGTTCGTTCCAAGATTGTACGATTACCATCCAAAAGCCATTCCTGCACCTTACAATCACAGTAATATAGATAGTGATGAGGTTTTATATTACGTAGATGGGGATTTCATGAGTCGCAACAATATAGAGCAAGGTCACATTACATTACATCCAAAAGGAATTCCTCACGGACCGGCGCCAGGTGCTATGGAACGCAGCATTGGTCATACAGAAACGCACGAATTAGCGGTTATGGTTGATACCTTTCGCCCGTTAATGGTCACCGAAGAAGCGATGGGATTGGACGACGGTCAATATTACAAATCTTGGATAGAGTAATTAGGAGCTATTTCCTGCTGTACGCTTTATCTTTTCCTGGCTAAAGAAGCCAGAAAAAGGATGCCGCTTCCATCAGGGCTAGGGCTTTAGAGTAAACAACAACATAATTTTAAATTAATAAATCCGTGTCCATCTGTTTTATCCGCGTCATCCGCGTTCCAAAACTAGAAATACCGAATCAAAAAATAAATCACAATGAGCAAAGAACTTAAATCAGTAGAATACGGACTAGAAAAAATATTCGAAGGAGCGCAAGATTTCCTTCCGTTATTAGGAACCGATTATGTAGAATTCTACGTAGGAAACGCAAAACAATCCGCACATTATTATAAAACTGCTTTCGGTTACCAGTCATTGGCTTATGCAGGATTAGAAACCGGAGTACGAAACAGAACATCGTATGTGCTGAAACAAGATAAGATCCGCATAGTATTAACCACGCCATTAACACAAGATTCTCCAATACACGAACATTTGAGAAAACATGGTGACGGAGTGAAAGTAGCTGCACTTTGGGTCGAAGATGCCACAAGCGCTTATGAGGAAACAATGAAACGTGGTGCGCGTTCTTTTATGGAACCAACAGTCGAGAAAGACGAATTTGGAGAAGTAGTACGTTCAGGAATTTACACGTACGGGGAAACGGTTCATATTTTTGTGGAACGAAAAAATTATAATGGTGTTTTCTTGCCTGGATATAAGGAATGGAAATCCGATTACAATCCAGAGCCAACCGGATTAAAATATATAGATCACATGGTTGGAAATGTGGGTTGGAACGAAATGAATACTTGGGTTAAGTTCTATGAAGACGTAATGGGATTTGTGAATTTTCTTTCTTTTGATGACAAACAAATCAATACTGAATATTCCGCGTTGATGAGTAAAGTAATGTCAAACGGAAACGGAAGAATCAAATTTCCAATCAACGAACCTGCTGAAGGGAAGAAAAAATCGCAAATCGAAGAATATTTAGATTTTTACGGTGGACCTGGAATTCAACATATCGCTATTGCAACGGATGATATTATCAAAACGGTATCTCAATTGAAAGCGAGAGGAATCGAATTCTTATCCGCTCCACCGCATGCCTATTATGAGGCCATTCCGGAGCGATTGGGTGATCACATGAAAATGATGAAAGAAGATTTGAATGAAATCGAGAAATTAGCTATTATGGTCGATGCCGATGAAGACGGATATTTATTGCAAATTTTCACAAAACCGGTACAAGACAGACCAACCTTGTTTTTTGAGATTATTCAAAGAATGGGTGCCAAAGGTTTTGGTGCAGGTAACTTTAAAGCGCTATTTGAATCAATTGAGCGAGAACAACAATTGCGAGGAACGTTGTAAAAAGCTATTATTTTTACAGATAGTGAAAAAAAAACCGATGAACAGCATGTTTTTTTGTAAATGTTATGTTAAACTTTGTTTTTAACAAATATAACTGAATTTGTTAGCTACCTTTGCACTCGCAAAAAGGGAAGGGGTGGTTTCCTTCCTAATTTCATATAAATTTCATAGTTTATAGTTTTTTGGTTAGTTAATAGCATAAAAACTCAGTCATTTTTTGACTGAGTTTTTTTGTTTTGATATATTTGGAACAAAATTTGATCATGCTGTCAATAAATTGACAAATTAAGTAATGAAAAAACTAATCTTATTCTTTGTATTAATTATAACAGTAAGCTTTGATTCTCCTCAGGAAGATGCTTACGACGTGGGGGAATTTTTCAAATTCAGGATACATTATGGAATAGTGAATGCTGGATATGCAACATTAGAAGTAAAAGATGCAACGATAAATAATAAAAAAACTTTTCATATTGTTGGGAAAGGATATACCACGGGAATGTCCCGGTTTTTCTTTAAAGTAGATGATTTATACGAAAGCTACATTGACAAGGAAACGAAAAATCCATATCGCTTTGTTCGAAAAATTGATGAAGGAGGCTACACTAAAAATCAAGAAGGTTTTTTCAATCAGTCCGTCAATAAAGTTGTTGTAAAAGACTACAAACACAAAACCGAAAAAACGCTTTACATTCCAAAAAACACACAAGATATATTATCAACATTTTATTACTTAAGGAATCATCCTAATATTGATAAGTTAAAAATTGGGGAATCAGTGACAATTGACATGTTTTTTGATGATGAAACTACTAAATTCAAGCTAAAGTTTATGGGAAGGGAAAATATTACCACTAAATTTGGCGTCGTTCCATCAATGATTTTTCGACCCTTGGTACAATCAGGCCGTGTTTTTAAAGAGCAAGAAAGTCTTACGGTTTGGATCTCGGATGATGACAATAAAGTGCCATTAAGAATAAAAGCCAGTTTGGCAGTAGGTTCAATAAAAGCAGATATAGATGCGTATAAAGGTTTGAAAAAACCTTTTAAAACAAAACAATAATGAGCAATAACGACAATTCAGAAGCTATTTTAAAAGAAATTGAGCATAAATATGAAGCAATAAATCAAAAAACGGAGACGCAGCTCGAAGGGTTATTGTGGTCAAAACCAATTACATATTGGGATTATATCCAAACGGATGCGTTATTGAATCTTCAAATTCAAAGAACGACGCTACCTGACGAAATGGTTTTTATCATGTATCATCAGGTTAATGAATTGATATTTAAAATGATACTGTGGGAAATGAAGCAAATTTCCTATTGTGAGGCTATTAATACGGTTTTCTTTACCGAAAGATTAATGCGAATCAGTCGTTATTTTGATATGTTAACCACCTCTTTCAGCATTATGGGAGACGGAATGGAAGTGGAGCAGTACATGAAATTTAGAAATACACTGACACCTGCGAGTGGTTTTCAGAGTGCGCAATATCGCCTAATAGAATTTTCTTCGACTGACCTAATAAATTTGATTGACCACCGTTATAGAGATACAATTGACAGACATACCTCTTATGAGTTTGCACTAGAACATTTGTATTGGCAAGCCGCCGGTAAAGATTATCACATTGGGAAAAAATCATTTTTACTGGAGGAATTTGAAAAAAAATATAAAAAGGAATTCCTGGCTCACATGGAGGAATACAACACCGTAAACATTTGGCAAAAATTTAAACAATTGCCGGAATTAGATCAAAAAAATCCCGAATTAGTTCAAGCGATGCGTCATTACGATCACACGGTGAATATTACTTGGGTAATGCAACATTTAAACACAGCAAAAAAATACATTGATCAAAGCGGAAAAGGAGATGGAGAAGCTACCGGTGGAAGTGACTGGAAAAAATACATGCATCCAAAATATCAGAGAAGAATTTTCTTCCCGGAATTATGGAGTAGCCATGAATTAGAAAATTGGGGAGCAGAAATGTAAGTTGAATTAAAAAACAAGGTTTGAAACAAATATTTATAATTATAATTGCGCTATTTACTTTAGGATCATGTAACAAAAAAGAGGAAATAGTACCGAAAAAAGTAGTGAAACTTATTGCTAAAAAGAGTGAATTTGGATTTGTTCTTGCTAATTTTAATATCGTTAATGATACTGTAAAAAGAGGCGACACTTTTGGAACGATTATTCAAAATCAGAATATTGGGGACCGAAAAATATATGAAATTGTTGCCAAAGTGAGAGATTCTTTTGATGTAAGAAGTATAAGAATTAATAGACCTTTTACGTTATTAAGGTCTAAAGATAAAAAACATAAGTTACAGGTTTTTATCTATCAGCCTGATAATTTAAGTTATTATGTAGTTGACTTTCGTGATACAGCGGTCGCTGTTTACAAAAAAACAAAACCAATTACCATTAAGCGACGTACTATTGGTGGCGTTTTGAAAGAATCATTATCAGAAACTTTAGGCAATGCCAAGATCGAAGGGGCGTTAGCTAGTAAAATAACCAAAATATACGCTTATTCTATTGATTTTATGAAGCTAAAAAAAGGCGATCGTTTTGCGATAACTTTTACTGAACGATTCATTAATGATACTGTTTATGATGGAGTGGAAGAACTGGAAGCTTCGTTTTTTGAATACAAAGGAAAAATTATTTATGCATTTCCTTTTGCTCAGAATTCGAATAAAATAGACTACTACGATGAACAAGGGAAAACACTGAAAAATTTCTTTCTTAAATCTCCAATAAAATTCAGCAGAATATCCTCTCGATTTTCCACAAATCGTTTTCATCCGGTACAACACCGTTGGAAGGCACACAAAGGAACGGATTATGCGGCACCACGCGGAACTCCTATCACGGTTACGGCAGGAGGTGTTGTAGAGCAAAGTGGTTTTACGGCCGGAAACGGGAATTTTGTAAAAGTAAAACACAACGGAACCTATTCTACACAATACCTGCACATGTCAAAAATATTAGTCAGACGCGGACAGCGTGTCAATCAAGGGCAGGTTATTGGTTTGGTAGGAAGTACTGGTTTGGCAACAGGTCCGCATGTGTGTTATCGATTTTGGAAAAATGGTAAGCAAGTAGATGCGCTAAGGCTTAAACTGCCTACTGGAGAACCCATGAGCGGAAGTAACAAAAGTCGTTTTCTGGAACAAATAACACCTTTAAAATTTCAGTTAGACAGTGTTGCTAATTTATAATTTAACAATGTAAACCTCTTTAAAAATATATCGAGTTTTAAAACTGAAATGCTTCATGTAGTCATAGATGGTCACTATTTAGTGTTTTTCGTGCTAAATTGTGATATAGTCAAAAACTCATTTACCATTAAAACTAATTTCAGTATTTTTGCCAAATTCAAATAATACTACAAAACACCTAATTAATGGCTTTAAATACTATAAACCCGACAGAAACGAATGCTTGGAAGAAACTTGAAATGCATTATAACGAAATGCAAAAAGCTTCAATGCAAGAATTATTTCAATTGGACGCAACTAGAACTGAAAAATTCAATTTGAAATGGAATGATTTTTTAATTGACTATTCAAAGAATATTATTAATCAAGAAACACTTCAGTTGTTGCTGGAATTGGCAGACGAAGTTGGACTTAAAAGCGCAATTGCAGAATATTTTGATGGTGCGATAATCAATCAAACGGAAAATAGAGCAGTGCTTCATACCGCATTGCGAGCGCAAGAATCAGCAGTTATAAATGTTGATGGAAACAATGTAATTCCGGAAATATATGAAGTAAAAAATAAAATAAAAAAATTTACAAATGAAGTCACTTCAGGTGAAAGAATGGGTTACACAGGAAAACCTTTCACTGATGTCGTTAATATAGGTATTGGAGGTTCAGATTTAGGGCCCGCTATGGCAGTTGAAGCATTGCAATTTTACAAAAATCATCTTAATGTTCATTTTGTTTCAAATGTTGATGGCGATCATATAAATGAGATTATAAAAAAACTAAATCCGGAAACTACCCTTTTCGTGATTGTTTCTAAAACATTTACCACGCAAGAAACATTGACTAATTCTGAGACCATCAGAAAATGGTTTTTATCCCGAGACTTCGGAACAACTCAAGAAGATATTGCTAAACATTTTGTTGCGGTTTCTACCAATATGCAAAAAGTAACAGAGTTTGGGATAAACCCGAACAATGTATTTCCTATGTGGGACTGGGTTGGAGGAAGGTTCTCTTTATGGAGTGCCGTTGGACTTACGATAAGTTTAGCCGTAGGATACGATAATTTTGATGAATTTCTACAAGGAGCTAATGAAATGGACGAGCATTTCAGGACTGCTAATTTTGATCAAAATATGCCAGTTACTTTAGCATTATTAAGCATTTGGTACAATAATTTTTTTGGTGCCGAAAGTGAAGCCTTGATTCCATATACACAGTACTTGCAGAAATTAGCCCCTTATTTGCAACAAGGAACGATGGAAAGTAATGGTAAAAGCGTGGGACGTGATGGGAAAACTATCAACTACCAAACCGGAACTATTATTTGGGGAGAACCGGGAACGAATGCACAACATGCTTTTTTTCAATTAATTCACCAAGGGACTAAATTGATTCCTGCAGATTTTATCGGTTTTGTAACTCCTTTATATGGAGACTATGACCATCATGATAAACTAATGTCTAACTTTTTTGCACAAACGGAAGCGTTAATGCACGGGAAAACAGAAGCACAGGTTCAGGCAGAATTTGATAAACAAGGTATTTCAGAAGACAAGGCTAAATTTCTTTTGCCGTTTAAAGTTTTCACAGGAAATAAGCCTACCAATACTATTTTAATTCAGAAATTATCGCCAAAAACTTTAGGTTCTTTGATCGCTTTGTATGAGCACAAGATTTTTGTACAGGGAGTGATCTGGAATATTTTTAGCTTTGATCAATGGGGAGTTGAATTAGGAAAACAATTGGCAAATTCTATTTTAGATGAAATTAATACGAAAACGATTAAAAGTCATGACAGTTCTACAGCCTTTTTATTAAATCATTTTCTGATGAATAAGTAGTGTTAATTATGCCATTAATTTTTATAATTTTATAAATTTAGGTCTGTTATTAATTTGCGGCTCTCTTTCTTTGGATTTTTTAGGATTTAAAAGCCCTGGTTATAATTTAATCAGGGCTTTTTTATGGATAAGTAACTCTGTTATAGTAGTTTTATAAAAAAAATATGATTTATTCCAGAATGTAATATTAGTTTTTTTTGTGAAAAAATTAATAAAAAATTAATAAGATGAGTAATATTATATGTTTTTAACAAAAAAAATGAGTTTATCATTTTAAGTAAAAATTCCTACCAGAAAAAGATATTATTCTTAACGTTGTGTTAACTTTTTAAGATAAAAATGTTATATTTTTGCTGAAATTTAATAAACTAAACAAAAAACAAAAATGAAAAGAATTATTTTTATTTTGATTATTTTTTTATCAGTCGTAGGTCATTCGCAGGTTACTAGTTCTGCTATGTCTGGTACTGTTAAATCAAATTCTGGAGAGACTCTGCCTGGAGCTTCAGTTGAGGTTGTTCACAAGCCTACTGGAACAAAATATTTCTCTACAACAAGTGCTAATGGAGGATATGCAGTTCAGGGAATTAGACCAGGTGGTCCTTACACTGTAAAAGTAACTTACGTTGGTTACAAAACAACTGAAATCACAGAAATCAATGCTCCTTTAGGGAATAATTTAACTGTAAATGTTGTTATAGACGAAGAATCAAATGCTTTGAATGAAGTGATTGTTTCTACAAAATCTAAAGGGAATTTTAATAAAGGAAGAACTGGAGCATCGCAACAATTTTCTAACAGAGAAATCACAGCAGTGCCAGTAACGGGAGCACGTTCAATAAACGCCATAACGAAGTATAATGCAAACGCAGGTAGTAATGGTACTTTTGGAGGACAAGATTCAAGATTAAATAATTTTACAATTGACGGATCGGTTTTTAACAATGGTTTTGGACTAGGTAATGATTCACAAGCAGGAGGTAGAACAGGTTCTACTGCGATTTCTTTAGATGCTATTGAACAATTGCAAGTAAGCATTGCGCCTTATGATGTACGTCAATCAGGATTTTTAGGATCTGGAATAAATGCAGTTACTAAGAGTGGAACAAACGAAGTAGAAGGATCAGTTTACAATTCATTCAGAAGTAACAAAAAAGATTTTATTGGAAATAAAGCAGGAGACAACGTAGTTATTCCTGGAAAATTTGATGAAAAAATTTGGGGAGCTAGAATTGGAGCACCGATCATAAAAGACAAATTATTTTTCTTTGGAAATTTTGAAACTTTAGAAAATATAAGTCCAGCTACAACTTGGACTTCTACAGGTTCTACACAAGCAAGCGCTCAGGTTTCCGCACCTACTTACGCGCAGATGGAAACACTTTCTAATTTTTTACAAGACAAGTTTAATTACACCACTGGACCATGGGAAAATTATGATGCCGAAAGAATTTCAAAAAAATTCCTTGCCAGAGTTGACTGGAATATTAATAGCAATCATCAATTGACGGCTCGTTATGTGTTTCACAACTCCAATTCTGACGAGTTAACTTCAAACTCTTTTTCATTAGGAAATGGTAATAGGAGAACAAGTCCGCTTGCAATGTCCTTCAAAAATAGCGGTTACGTTATTCAGGATAACACTAGATCAGCAGTTTTAGAATTAAACAGTAAATTAAGTAATTCTTGGTACAATAACTTTATTGCGGGTTACGACAAACAAATTGAAGATAGAGCGTTACAAGGTGGTGGTTTGTTTCCAACAATTGACATTTTAAATGGCTCAAATACTTACATTTCTGCAGGTTTAGATCCATTTACACAGGGTAATAAACTGTCCTATTCTACTTTACACTTTACTAATAATTTGACCAAAACTATAGGTAAACATTCATTATTGTTTGGAACTAACTTTGAGTATTTCAAATCAAGTAACTTGTTCTTCTCAGGTTCAAACGGTGTTTATATCTTTAACTCACTAACTGATTTTTATGCTGCGGCTAACCAATCTGCTAACACAGGAGGAATTCCATCAACAACTGCTCTTCCCGCGCGTTTTCAGTTTAGATATTCTGCTTTACCAGGAGCGCAAGAGCCATTGCAAATATTTAAGTCTAATAAATTAGATTTATATACTCAGGATGAAATGAAATTGAGTGATCGATTCAAATTAACAGTAGGTCTTCGTGCTTCTGCAGTATGGTTTGCTGATACAGCCCTTGAAAATCCTGCAGTTACTGCTTTAACTTTTGGACAAGGACAAAAATTCAACACTGGTGACATGCCTGATACTCAGTATTTGTTTGAACCAAGAGTTGGTTTCAACTTAGACTTAAATGGTGATGCAAGTACTTTACTTCGTGGAGGTAGTGGTATTTTTACAGGTAGAGCTCCTTCAGTTTTTTTATCTAATGCTATTGGAAATAATGGTGTACTAACAGGCTTTGTTGACGTTAGTGGTCCAGCATTAGCATCAGGAGGATATGGTTTTACTCCAAATCCTAATGATTATTTTATTCCAAATACACCAACTCTTCCAACTACATTTGAATTGGCTTTCACCAACAAAAAATTTAAGTTTCCTCAAGTTTGGAAAACTAATGTAGCGGTTGATCAAAAACTTCCTTTCGGATTCGTAGGAACAGTTGAAGGGATTTTTCAAAGAAACATTAATGCGATCCATTATTACAACAGTAATTTTGATGCGCCTGTTGGAACTTTCAGTGGTCCGGATAAGAGACCAAGATATGCACGTAACGATGCAGGTGTTCGTGTAAATGATAATGTTTCTAGTGCAGTTGTTTTGACCAACACTGATAAAGGATATTTTTATTCTACAACTTTTAAATTAGAGTATCCTTACAAAAAAGGTCTTTGGGGATCGTTCGCTTACACATATTCAAGTGCTAATGATTTATTATCTCCGGGTTCTATTGCTTCTGGTTCATGGACAGGTGCTAGATCTGTAAATGGTAACAACGATTTACCATTAGCATTATCTAACAATAATACTCCACATAGATTAGTTGGTATTTTAGGATACAAAATCGAATATGGTAAAAATGTTGGCGCGGCGACTTCAATCAATTTAGGATATATTGGTGAACAAGCTGGACCATTTTCTTACTCTTACGGAGGAGATATGAATGGAGACAGAGTTAATAATAATGACTTAATTTATGTTCCCAAAAGCGGGAATGAAATTCGTTTTCAACCATTGGCAGTTACAAATAGAGTGAATAATGTTAATGTTGTAACGACTTATTCTGAAGTACAACAACAAGCGGCTTACGACCTTTACATTAATCAAGATAAATATCTTTCTACAAGAAGAGGACAGTATGCTGAAAGAAATGGTGGAGTTTTGCCTATGTTGCATAGATTAGACTTATCAGCTACTCAAGATTTTTATATTACAATCGCTGGTAAAAAGAACAATTTTCAATTTAGAGCTGATATCTTAAACTTTACAAATTTCATTAATAAAGATTGGGGTGTTACACAAAGAGTTACAAATTCAAATGTTTTGAATTTCAGAACAACAACTGCGAATGTTCCTTTTTATCAATTAGCAACTCAAGTTGAATCTGATGGAAGTAGAATCTTAATTAAAGATACTTTTAAGAAAAACGCTTCAACTTTTGATGTGTGGCAAGCACAATTTACACTTAGATATATTTTTGGAAAATAAGAGTATTTAAAGTAATTGAATATTTAAAACCACGTTTAAAAACGTGGTTTTTTTATGCCTTTTTTTATTATATTTGTTAAAACAAAAACAATATCTATGTACGATTTTATTCAAAAATTCCATTCCGGTTGGGCTTATTTAGCACTTTTAGTATTAGTGGTTGCTGTGGTTAACTCCTTTATCGGGATGTCTTCTAAAAAAGATTTCACTTCAAAAGATCGAAAAATTGCATTGTTTGCTTTAATAGCAATTCACATTCAATTATTAGTTGGTATCATTTTATACTTTGTATCACCCTTAGGTTTGGCTTCATTTGGACAAATGGCTGACAAAGCATTACGCCTAACATCTTTAGAACATCCGTTGATCAATATCATTGCGATTGTTCTTATTACAATTGGTTGGTCCAAGCATAAAAAGTTAATGACAAGTGAATCTAAATTTAAAACTTTTTCTATTTTTTACGGTCTAGGTTTATTACTTATTTTGAGTAGAATACCATGGAATATGTGGTTATAAAAACCGAATAAAGCTCTAGAAATAGGGCTTTTTTTATCTGGGTATGGTTTTTGTTTTAATAGATTTAATTAACAGAAAATATTTATGAAAAAATCAATTACTTTATTTTTTTTATTGACATTTATAAGCATACTAAGTAGTCAAAGTACAATCAGACAAAAAACGTTAGTCCAAAAAGACTCGATCAAAAAGAGTAAACTTGCATTAGAAAGTCAAGACAAGAAAATTGATTCTTTAAATAATGTATTAAGTGTTTTTAAGCCTTTTAAAAGAGAGGCACATGCATCATATTATGCTGATAAGTTTAACGGAAGAAAAACTACAAGCGGAAGAAAATTTGATAATAATAAATATACTGCAGCACACAAAAAACTCTCTTTTGGAACAAAAGTAAGGATTACCAATGAAAAAAATGGCAAATGGGTAATCGTCGAGATTACTGACAGAGGCCCTTTTGTAAAGTCCAGAGAAATTGACCTTTCAAAAAGGGCTTATATGGATATTACTTCCAATAAAGGTAGCGGAGGAATGTTAGTCACCATAGAAATAATAACGAAATAATTACCAGTTTTTGAAAGGATTATTGCTTAAATAGGCATTGTAATACCGAATGTCGCCGGTTAGTTCAGTACCCAACCAATCTGGTTTTTCAAAAGTCTCCGTTTCAGAGTTAAGCTCAATTTCTGCCACGATCAATCCTTCATTGTCTCCATAAAATTCATCTACTTCAAAAACATGATGGCCCTTTTTTATTTCAAAACGGGTTTTATCAATCACTCCTTTTTCACATAAAAGCAATAGCATTTGAGCTTCTGCTACCGGAATTTCTTTTTCCCACTCAAATCGGGATAATCCTGTATCGTTTGACGCTCCTTTGATAGTCAGAAATCCTTTGTTGCCTTTTATGCGAACGCGAACCGTACGCGCTGGATTTGAATTCAAATAGCCTTGTGCGATATGGTTTTTTGCAAAAGCTTCCGCTTTGAATGAATCATCTTTTACTGTAAATTTTCTTTCTATTTCAATCATTTTAGTATTTTTTATAGATAGCGTCTGCTATTTTCTTTATTGTATCTCTTCTCTTGCGTCTGACTTTTTATTTCAATATTTTCTATTTAAAAAAAGGGCTTCTTGGATTGCTCTTTCTTTGCCTTTCAAAAGAGTGCTATCTAATTGAAAATTCAACGTAAAGTTGTCCAGCACCGTAATTCAAAGGTATCAAAATATTTACTTTAATAGATTTTGATTCTTGAGTCTGTCTAACAAGCTGTAATTTTAGGAATAATTTACAGTAGTTTGTTTTCCGATTTGTATTTTTACAAAAATTGAACTAATATAATGAAGGCATTTTTCAAAGCAAAACCAAAGCCAACTATTGCTGGACTTTTAACTGAGTTTTTTGGTGAAGCGCAGTCTTGGCGTGAAACAAATGATCGCTTGGAGCCTTTAGTAGAGTTGATTCGGTTGATTCGACCTTTAAAAATCAAAAATGTTCAAAGGGTAGATTTACAGGAAATCATTTTATTTTTGAAAGAAAACTATTTGTGTCGACAACAGTTTTTTATTTATCTCAAAGAAATTTTAAAAGATAAAAAGTTCAATAAAATTCTTGCTGATGCGGCAATTCTTCAGGATGTAGATTTTATTTTTGAAGTCAAAAAAAGGATTTTCGCGAAATTTTTGCCGTATCAACCCCAAAAAGATACTTTAGAATATATTCTTAATCAAGTTTTTTATTTAGCGAATGACGGGATTTGGATCAACAAAATTCCATTAAGTCAGTTGGGAGAATTATATAATCTTTTGAGGTTTAAATCCATTTACGAAAGTATAGAACCTAACTCCGTTTTATCGGAATTATTAGTTTCCATGCATTTAATCACACAACGGATCAGTGGTCGTGCGATGGAAACGGATGTAATTAAAATGGTACCGGAATTCGATGATCTTGAAAGTCCTTTTTCAGCTTTTGAAAAGGAATTATTTCTAATTGAAGAGCGGATTAGAAGTTCAGATAGACATTATATCGCTTCGGATGATTTGTCTT
The DNA here is from genome assembly GCF_900112975.1 of Flavobacterium xueshanense. Classification (GTDB taxonomy): domain Bacteria; phylum Bacteroidota; class Bacteroidia; order Flavobacteriales; family Flavobacteriaceae; genus Flavobacterium; species Flavobacterium xueshanense. The sequence continues at coordinate 475,871 of NZ_FONQ01000002.1, forward strand.
ATGCACAGCTGCTGGTTTTGCACAAACAATGCGTAGAATTTGTAGATAAAGCATTTCATAACAGTTCAAAATATGGAATTTCACTTCGGGTGAACCAAAATTTATTAAAAATTAGACAGCAATTAGAACGATTAAAATTTTTGATTTCATTATTGACTGTCGGTAAAGAAAAAGATAAAAAAAATAATGGAATTATATTGGCGTTGCGGTTGATAAAATTCAATTGTTATAAAAATAATGTTCGAAAATTTATTGGAGAAAGCACACAATTGATTTCGTATGAAATCACACAACACACAGCAAAAACAGGAGAACATTATATTACAGAAAGCCGAAAAGAATATTACAAAATGTTCAAAACGGCATTGGGTGGTGGTTTCATTGTGGGGATTTTGTGCGTTATCAAAGTGTTGCTGTCTAAAGCGGATACGAGCTTTTTTGGGCATGCGTTTTTATATAGTATGAATTATGCATTTGGTTTTATTGCCATTTATCTTCTCGGTTTTACTTTGGCGACTAAACAACCGGCGATGACAGCTTCGGCTTTAATAAAAGCATTGGAGGAAGGCGTGATAAAAAAAGGAAAAGATGCTGAAAAATATAAAGCTTTCGCCATCCTTTTTGCCCGCGTTTTCCGCTCGCAGTTTATTGCATTTGTAGGGAATGTTATTATGGCTTTTCCGGTTTCATTACTCGGAATTTGGTTGATTGACTATTTTTTGAACTACAATATCGCCGCGAGTAAATGGGAATCTTTATTGATTGATTTAAGCCCGATACACTCGTTGGCAATTTTTCACGCTGCTATTGCCGGTGTATTTCTGTTTTTATCCGGAATTATTTCAGGAAGTATTGCTAACAGAGACAAACACAATCAAGTTTATTTCAGGATTACAGAGCATCCTTTTTTGAAAAGGAATTTAGGAAAAACTAAAACGTTGAAATTAGCGAAACTCTACGAAAAAAGATGGGCTGGTATCATTTCAAATTTTTGGTTTGGAATATTTATGGGAAGTACGGCATCTATTGGGTTATTTTTAGGATTAAATCTCGACATTCGTCATATCACTTTTGGTAGCGGAAATCTTGCACTAGCTTTATATGGAGCCAATTATAATGTGAGTGACGCCATGTTATTCTGGGGTGTTTTTGGAATAGGAATTATAGGATTAGTCAATTTTATGGTCAGTTTTAGTCTGTCAATGGGACTTGCCTTTCGTTCTAGAGCAATCTCATTATATGAATTACGATTCGTTACCGTTTCCATTTGGAATCATTTCAAATCAAGTCCTGTCAGTTTCTTTTTTCCGACAGAAAAGAAAGCTAAATCAGTTGTAGTCGAAAATTATTTGAACTTCGAGGACCGGAAAAACTCATAGTGTGTCAGTCATTTGAAAACAAAAACGGTTATGCAATACGGTTAAGATGCAGGAGTTAATTCTAAATAGAAAAATTATACACGTCGATATGGACGCTTTTTATGCCTCGGTGGAGCAGATGGATAATCCATTTCTGAGAGGTAAACCTATTGCTGTTGGAGGTTCTGACAGTCGGGGTGTTGTGGCAGCTGCAAGTTATGAGGCCAGGAAATTTGGAGTCCGAAGTGCAATTAGCGGAGTTTTAGCCAAGAAAAACTGTCCGGAACTCATTTTCGTCAAACCCCGATTTGACCGTTACAAGGAAATTTCGAGTAAAATTCAAAAAATCTTTCACGATTATACAGATTTAGTTGAGCCATTATCACTTGACGAAGCGTATTTAGATGTTACTGTTAACAAAAAAGGAAATCCAAGCGCTACATTATTGGCAGCGGAAATAAGACAACGTATTTTCAAGGAAGTGGGTCTAACTGCTTCGGCTGGAATATCAATCAATAAGTTTGTAGCCAAAATTGCTAGTGACTACAATAAACCAAACGGACAAAAAACGGTTAATCCGGATGAAGTAATTTCATTTTTAGAAGCGTTGCCCATTCGGAAATTTCATGGTGTTGGGAAAGTTACCACTGAAAAAATGTACCAACTTGGAATTTTTACCGGAGTGGAATTAAAGAATAAATCTTTGGAATTTTTGGAAAAACATTTCGGAAAATCAGGTGCTTATTATTATCATGTGGTTCGGGGGATTCACAATAGTGAAGTAAAATCCAATCGAACTGCAAAATCAGTTGCTGCCGAACATACTTTTGATGTTAATCTTTCTTCTGAAATTTTCATGATGGAGAAATTGGAAAGTATTGCGGCAGCGTTAGAAAAAAGGCTAAAAAAGTATGATGTAGCTGGCAAAACAGTCACGTTAAAAATCAAGTATAGCGACTTTACTCAGCAAACCCGCAGTAAAACCCTGCCGTATTTTATTGCTGATAAAGTATTAATTCTCGAAATCGTAAAGGAATTGTTGTTTCAGGAGCGGATGAAAGATTCTGTTCGATTACTTGGCATCTCAGTAAATAATTTAAACACAGAGGAGAAAAAGTTTGTTGTAGTGCAGTTAAAATTTGATTTTTAGGTGTTTAAAGCATGTTCAACAATGGTTAAAGTTGAATAATTGCTGTTTTATCGTTACAAATAAATTTACATTTGTCTTTTTAAATCGATAAATCATGAATAATTTTAAACAATATGAAGATGCTATTGCGGTGTATCACAATGGTTTAAACGTAAAGACAGCTCCAATTTTCTGCTGGGATTTTCACAATGAATTTTTGACTGAAGTAAAGAGCTTTTTTTTGGATTTAAATAAATTAAATTCAATTTCTTCCAAAAATAAATGGGTGGAGAATAACTGGGATTTAAAAAATAGTCTCAGAGATGAAGTTATAATTGTCACTGATGCAAGATTAAAGATTGTTTTTGCTTCACATAACATAGTAAAAATGAATGGCTATGTAGAAGATGAAGTATTGGGTAAAAGCCCAAAGATGTTTCAGGGTGAAGCGACTAATCACATTACTTCAAATGAAATCCGAATAGCAATATTAGATCAGCAACCTTTTGAGAAAGTTGTCATGAATTACAAAAAGAACGGGGAAGTTTATGCTTGTTTGATAAAAGGATATCCTGTTTTCAACAGCAAAGGTGAATTGAGTCATTATATCGCTTTTGAGAAAGCTGCATAAAAGAGAAAACCTTTCCAGTCTGGAAAGGTTTTCTCTTTTTACATAAATATATAGGTTAGTTTTTACTGTTCAATTTAGATAGTAATCTTAAAAACTCAATATACAGCCAAACTAATGTAATCATTAATCCCATGGCACCATACCATTCCATGTATTTTGGCATTTTTTGTTCAACTCCTTTTTCAATGCGATCAAAATCTAAGAATAAATTTAAAGCTGCGATGATAATCACAAAAACGCTGATGCCAATGCTCATCAGGGAGTTTCCATAATGAACGGGAACAAAACTGGTAAACATGGAGAAAACCCAAGATATAAGATAGTAAGTGGCTATAGCTAACGTAGCTGCCACGACAACTGATTTGAATTGCTCCGTCACTTTTACAATTTTATACTTATACAAACCCAGACAAACCATAAAAGTTACAAAAGTTGCGCCAACCGCCTGAACTACAATTCCAGGATATTTGACTTCAAATATTGCCGAAATTCCACCAATAAATAATCCCTCGAACAGCGCATATCCCGGAGCTAGATAAGGAGAATATTGTGGTTTGAAAGCAGCAATAAGCACTAAAACTAACCCAACGACAGCTCCGCCAATAGCAGCAACCAAAGGGTTCATTCCGTTAAAAGTCAGCCACCAGATTACGGTTGCAGATGCGGTAAGAAGCAAAAATAAGATTAAACTTTTATTAATAGTGCCAGACAAAGTCATCTCCTCATTATAATCTATAATCGTTGCATGATGTACCTCATCTCTTTTTGAAACTGCAGTTGACGAAAAAGTTTTATTGTTTAAAAATGGATTTTTAGAATTTAAACTCATAATTTTTAGGGTTATTTGTTGTTCAAATATAAATTTTATTTTGCAGAAGAAGGTGTAATTACTCTTAAATTTTTGTAAACTAAAATCATATTATTTGGAATATTGCATAAAAAAAATCCATCTTATTTCGTTTTAAAACGAGACAAGACGGAAAGTATTTGAGCAGTTTTAAACTATTCTATTTCAGAAACTCTCAAGGTGTTGACCATTCCTTTATCTTTGATAGGCATTGCTGCTAGATTGATAAGGAAATCTCCTTTTTGTACAAAACCTTTTTGTTTTACAATTTCGTTGATGTCAGTTACGGTATCATCGGTACTAACATCTTTGGTATACATAAAAGATTTTACGCCCCATAATAAATTAAGTTGAGTAAGAATTCTTTTATTGGATGTAAATACTAAAATATGTGCATTTGGTCTCCAAGCTGATATTTGAAAAGCCGTATAGCCACTATTTGTCAATGTACAAATTGCTTTGGCTTTGATTACATTCGCCATGCTTGCTGCGTGATGACAAATGGTTTTAGTGATAAAACGTTTTGTTTTTATTTGTGGAGTGTTTTGTGGTACTTGAATTAGCGGAGAATCTTCTACTGCTTCAATGATTTGAGTCATTTTTTGAATTACCTGAACTGGATAATTACCAGTTGCTGTTTCTCCTGAAAGCATTACTGCATCTGCACCATCCATAACTGAGTTTGCAACATCATTCACCTCGGCGCGAGTTGGTGTCAGGCTGGTAATCATAGTTTCCATCATTTGTGTAGCAACGATAACTGGAATACGAGCTGTTTTAGCTTTACGAATCAATTCTTTTTGAACAAGAGGAACTTCATGTGCCGGAAGTTCTACTCCTAAATCTCCTCGGGCAACCATTAATCCATCGCAATAGGCAACAATCTTGTCGATATTTTCTAAAGCTTCCGGCATTTCTATTTTTGCAATAATTGGAATTTTATAATCCGAATGTTTTGCGATTAAATCCTGTAAGTCTTGTAAGTCTTGCGGTGTTTTTACAAATGATAGTGCGATCCAGTCTACATTTTGGCTAATAGCAAATATGGCATCTGCAATATCTTTCTCGGTCATTGCGGGAAGCGATATTTTTGTATTTGGTAAATTAACCCCTTTTTTAGATTTTAATTCACCACCTTGAATTACTCTTGCAATAACTTCTGTTTTCTTATCAGTCTCCACAATTTCGAAAATGAGCTTTCCATCATCAAGTAGAATTCTTTCCCCTGGATTTACATCATTTGGAAAGTTTTGGTATTTCATGAATACTTTCTTTGCAGTTCCAAGTATATCTTCGGCGGTAGTAAATGTAATTAGATCACCGTCATGCACTACTACACCTTCTTTCATAACTCCTACGCGAAGTTTTGGACCTTGTAAATCGCCTAGAATTGCTGTGGTATATCCAAACTCTTCATTTAATCCTCGTATCAGGTTTATTTTTTCTTTTACATCTTCGTAATCAGCATGCGAAAAATTTACTCGAAACACATTTACGCCTGCGTCAATCATGTCTTTTATGATTTCTCTTGTACTACATGCAGGCCCAAGTGTGGCTACAATTTTAGTTTTTTTGTTTGTAAGCATTGGTATTAAAAAATTAAATTGTTTTTAGATTTTATTTTATTTGTATCTACTATATAAACAGTTGATATGCTGTCTATGGTATTTAATAGGAGTTGTATATTAGATACATTCATGGTATCGTCGTTATTTTCTATTTTCAAAAAATAATCTACTTTTTTGAATTCAGGAAGTAAAAAGACTTTTGTTGCCACTTCCATTGTTACATCTGAAAATAGATTTGGAGTGTTTCCTTTTTTATATTGGATTACCTCGTTTTTATTTTGAATCAAATTCCAAGTAATGGTACTTTCTTTATCAATGTAATAAAATCTGGAAAAATTAGTCTCTCCTTCTTTTATATTAATTTGAATTTCATTCTCACTTTTACTTAGGTTTACAGGCAATTTTTGATTAATAAAAAATGCCAATCTATAGTCTTCTAAGAAAGTATGAATCGCAATAAGATAGTAATCTATTTTGTCAAATTCGCCAAGATCAAGTTTATGAATAGCCATTTCATGAGAAAATAAGATGTAAATATAGTATTTCTAATGAAGCATAAGGGCCTCAAAACGCGATGTTTTTGTTAATTTATGAACGAAAACGATATAGTTTTATAAATGTTAAGATTATTTTCTATCCATTTTTTCTTGAAATGCAAAATAAGCGCGTTGGGATGCTTTTTCTTCTGCTTTCTTTTTAGAGGTTGCTCTTGCTTTTGCAATTACCTTGTCGTCAATGCTAAGTTTTACACCAAACAAACGTTGTCCGTCAATGGCATTGTCCTCAAAAATATCATAATGGAATATTTTTTTCTCTTTTTGACACCATTCGATAACCAGACTTTTATAACTGATTACTTTTCCTTCGAGTCTTGCAATGTCTACGTAGGGAATTACGACTCTCTTTTGAATGAATTTTTCGCAATACACATAACCTCGGTCTAAGTATATGGCTCCAACCAACGATTCAAAAATATTACCATGGATGTTTTCTCCAAAATGCTGAAGTGGCACTTTGCTTTCTATATATTGAACTAAATTCAGGTCTTTGCCTAATTCGTTCAAGTGTTCTCGGCTTACAATTTTAGAACGCATTTTGGTCAGATAACCCTCGTCACCTGCGGGTGCTTTGCTGAATAAATGGGCAGCAATAACGGAACTTAACATGGCATCACCCAAAAATTCTAATCGTTCGTAATTGATTGGATTTCCTAAAACATCCAGACGATTAGAGGAGCGATGGGTAAACGCTTTTTTATAAAAATCAAGATTTAACGGGGCAAATCCTAAAATTTTCTGAATAGAATCAAAAAAAATCCCGTCTTCTGGCGAACGGGATTTTGAAAATATTTTTCTGATTATACGCATATATAATTAGATTTCTAATTTTTTTACCAATACACAAGCATTGTGACCTCCAAAACCGAAAGTATTACTCATAACAACATTCATGTCTCTTTTTTGCGCTTTGTTAAATGTAAAGTTCAGTTTAGAATCTATGTTTTCATCATCCGTAAAATGATTGATTGTAGGTGGTACTATTCCATGTTTTAACGAAAGAATCGAAGAAATTGTTTCAACCGCTCCTGCTGCTCCTAGTAAATGACCTGTCATGGATTTAGTCGAATTTAAATTCATCGTGTACGCATGTTCACCAAAAACATGCAATATTGCTTTAGATTCTGCCATATCACCAAGTGGTGTTGAAGTTCCGTGCATATTTACACCATCAACATCAGTTGCTTGCAAACCAGCATCTCTTAAGCAGTTTAACATTACATTTTTAGCGCCTAATCCTTCAGGATGCGGTGCAGTAATGTGATACGCATCAGCTGACATTCCGCCACCGCCTATTTCGCAATAAATTTTTGCTCCACGGGCAACAGCATGTTCATATTCTTCCAATACCAGCGCACCAGCTCCTTCGCCTAAAATAAAACCATCTCGGTCTTTATCCATTGGTCTTGAAGCAGTTTTAGGATCGTCGTTTCTGGTTGATAAAGCATGCATAGCATTAAAACCTCCCATTCCGGCTATCGTCACCGCAGCTTCAGAGCCACCGGTTATCATCGCATCAGCATGTCCTAATCTAATATAGTTAAAAGCGTCGATTATAGCATTTGTAGAAGAAGCACAAGCTGAAACAGTAGTGAAGTTTGGACCTCTGAAACCGTATTTTATAGAAATATGACCACCGGCAATATCCGAAATCATTTTTGGAATAAAGAATGGATTAAATTTTGGTGTGCCATCTCCGGCGGCAAAGTTCAACATTTCAATTTGAAACGTTTCCAGGCCGCCAATACCTGATCCCCAAATAACACCAACTCTGTCTTTGTCTAATTTTTCAAAATTAAAACCTGCATCAAGTACCGCTTCATCTGATGAAACCATGGCATATTGTGCATAACGGTCCATTTTTCGGGCTTCTTTTCTGTCTAAAAAATCTTCAGCATTAAAATTTTTCAATTCGCAGGCAAATTGCGTCTTAAATTTTGAAGCATCAAAATAGGTAATTGGAGCAGCGCCACTAACGCCGTTAATAAGTCCGTTCCAATAGTCTTCAATGTTATTTCCAATAGGTGTAAGAGCGCCTAAACCTGTTACAACAACTCGTCTTAATACCATAAATTCTTTATTTTTGTTATCTTTAAACAAATAAAACCCATGCTTTCTTTACTGTATTACTATTACAAAAGAGCCATGGGTGTTACAGTAAATATATTTGTGATTGAAATTCAATCTCGAATTTAATTTTAAAAATAATAATAACACCCGTTTACAAGAATGCAAACGGGTGTGTCTTTTATTATTTTTTAGCTTCCTCGATATAAGAGATTGCTTGACCTACAGTAGCGATGTTTTCTGCTTGATCGTCTGGAATTTGAATGTCAAATTCTTTTTCGAATTCCATAATAAGCTCAACAGTGTCTAATGAGTCAGCTCCTAAATCATTAGTGAAGCTTGCTTCTGTTACAACTTCGTTTTCGTCAACACCTAATTTGTCTACGATAATCGCTTTTACTCTTGATGCAATGTCTGACATAATCTTTAATTTTAGAATTTAATTTGTTGGCAAAAATAAAAAACTTTATTTTAAAACAACTATTTAGTTAATAAATGTGACATCTAATTTATGAAATTTATTTTAACAAAGCTGTCGCAATGTTATTTATTTTCGATTTTTATACCTTTTTTTGTGCAATTAAAACAAGTAAGGTTATGAAAAAAATTGTGGTTTTTGCTTCTGGATCGGGTACTAATGCTGAAAATATCATAAAGTATTTTGCAAAAACAAAAACGGGAAATGTTGTGGCAGTCTTCACAAATAATCGAAATGCGGGAGTGCTTGAAAGAGCAAAAACCTATGAAATACAAACAAATGTTTTCTCAAAAGAACAGCTTTTTGAAGGCGAAGTATTACATAAGGTAAATGAAATCCAACCGGATTTGATTGTTTTAGCAGGATTTCTATTGAAATTGCCTGCAAATATCATATCAGCCTATCCGGATAAGATCATAAATATTCATCCTGCTTTATTGCCAAAATATGGTGGAACAGGAATGTATGGGATGCATATTCATAAAGCAATTGTTGCCAATAAAGAAAATGAAACCGGAATTACCATTCATTTTGTTAATGAAAATTATGATGAAGGAAATATTATTTTTCAACAAAATGTTGTTTTAGCAGGTGATGAAACTCCCGAGGAAGTGGCTCATAAAATTCATGATTTGGAACAAAAATATTTCCCAACGGTAATTGAAGAAATCCTAAATCTAAAATCCTAATTCATAAATGGAACACGACGTACACATATACACGGATGGCGCAGCCAAAGGGAATCCCGGAAATGGCGGTTATGGTGTAGTGATGGAATGGGTAGGAAAGCCGTATAAAAAAGAATTCTATGAAGGTTTCCGTCGAACTACAAATAACAGAATGGAATTGCTAGGAGTTATTGTAGGCCTCGAAAAACTAAAGAATCCAAATACTAACGTTTTGGTGATTTCTGATTCTAAGTATGTGGTCGATTCAGTTGTTAAAAAATGGGTTTTAGGCTGGGAAAAAAAAGGATTTGTTGATAGGAAAAATTCCGACTTGTGGAAAAGATTTTTAGTGGCTTACAGAAAACATAAAGTTGATTTTAAATGGATCAAAGGACATAACAATCATGTTCAGAACGAAAGGTGCGATGAATTGGCCGTTATGGCTTCGATGCAAAAGGAACTTTCAGTCGATGCTTTCTATGAAAAAGAGGAGGCAAAGTTGTTGTGATTCAAGAATGTAAATTGGCAAAACTTTACAATTGAGACTCTTTGCAACTTTACAACTTATAAACTATCTTTGCGCCTTAATTCGAAACGTATATAATGAATAAATTATTGATTGTTGGAACAGTAGCTTTCGACGCAATTGAAACTCCATTTGGAAAAACTGACAAAATTTTAGGTGGTGCGGCAACTTATATTGGTTTATCGGCTTCCTTCTTTAATGTACAATCCGCTATAGTTTCTGTAATTGGCGATGATTTTCCGCAAGAATATTTAAATTTATTGACTTCAAGAAACATTGACATTTCTGGTCTTGAAATTGTAAAAGGAGGGAAAACTTTCTTTTGGAGTGGTCGTTATCATAATGACTTGAATTCAAGAGATACGCTGGATACACAACTAAACGTTTTGGCTGATTTTCAACCAAAAGTACCGCAAGATTATAAAAACGCTGATATAGTAATGTTAGGAAATTTACATCCATTGGTACAAAGCAGTGTTTTGGACCAAATGGAAACACAACCTAAATTGACAGTATTGGATACCATGAATTTTTGGATGGATTGTGCTTTACCTGAATTATTAGATGTAATAAAACGTGTAGATGTAATCACCATCAATGATGAGGAAGCAAGACAACTTTCGGGAGAATATTCTTTAGTGAAAGCGGCTGCAAAAATCCATACGATGGGACCTAAATATGTAGTGATTAAAAAAGGAGAACACGGAGCACTTATCTTTCATAATAAAGAAGTTTTCTTCGCGCCGGCTTTACCACTTGAAGAAGTTTTTGATCCAACTGGAGCAGGAGATACTTTTGCGGGAGGGTTTGCAGGATATTTAACGCAGAGTGAAAATATTTCATTCGAAAACATGAAAAACGCAATTATTCAGGGGTCAAATTTGGCTTCCTTTTGTGTGGAGAAATTTGGAACCGAAAGAATGGTTGATTTAGATAAAACCGAAGTAGTTTCCAGATTGCAACAATTCAAATCACTGACACAATTTGATATAGAATTATAATATTATGAAACCTCGGAAACGGGGTTTTTTTGTTAAATAAAATTAGCAGGGAATTACATCTGATTTATCTTTTTTTAAATCAGTAGAATTTATTTTTAGAATAACACAACAACACAAATAACCTTACAATGAGCGATGCTTTAAAACACGAGTGTGGTATAGCCTTAATTAGACTACTCAAACCGCTTGAATTTTACAAAGAAAAATACGGAACGGCTTTTTACGGAATCCAAAAGATGTATCTTTTGATGGAAAAGCAACACAATCGTGGACAAGATGGTGCTGGTTTTGCAAGTATAAAATTAGACGTGGAACCAGGAGAGCGTTACATTAGTCGTGTTCGTTCCAATCATGCACAACCGATTCAGGATGTTTTTGCGCAGATTAATGACAGAATTAATGAGGAAATGGCTTCTCATCCGGAATACGCGGATGATGTGGCGTTACAAAAACAGAAAATCCCTTATTTAGGAGAATTGTTTTTGGGACATGTTCGTTATGGAACTTTTGGAAAAAACAGCATTGAAAGCGTTCATCCTTTTTTACGTCAGAATAACTGGATGCACAGAAACTTGATTTTGGCTGGAAACTTTAACATGACGAATGTTAAAGAGCTATTTCAAAGTTTAGTGGAATTGGGTCAGCATCCAAAAGAAATGGCTGATACGGTGACTGTCATGGAAAAAATTGGTCACTTTCTGGATGACGAAGTAACTGATTTGTACCAAGAATGTAAAAATAATGGCTTGACCAAAAGAGAAGCGTCGCCGGTAATTGCTGAAAAGCTGGATGTTGCCAAGATTTTAACCCGAGCTTCTAAAAATTTAGATGGCGGTTACGCGATGGCTGGACTTCTGGGACATGGGGATTCGTTCGTATTTAGAGATCCGGCAGGAATTCGTCCCGCTTATTTTTATCAGGATGACGAAATAGTAGTAGTGGCTTCAGAAAGACCGGTAATCCAGACTGTTTTTAATGTGCCTTTCGAAAAAGTTCAGGAAATTGAACCAGGAAACGCATTGATCATTAAGAAAAACGGAACAGTTTCTATGCAGGAAATTCTTCCGCCAACGGTTAAAAAAGCATGTTCTTTTGAACGAATCTATTTTTCCAGAGGAAGTGATGCTGAAATATATCAGGAAAGAAAAACACTGGGAAGACTAATTCTTCCGGCTGTTTTAGACTCGATTGATCAAGATACAGACAATACGGTTTTCTCTTATATTCCAAATACAGCTGAAACTTCATTTTACGGATTAGTGGAGGCAGCACAAGATTTCTTGAATCAAAGAAAGAACAATTACATCCTTCAAAATAGAAATACCTTAACAAAGGAATCGTTGCAAGAATTACTTTCGGTAAAAATACGTACTGAAAAAGTAGCGATAAAAGATGCTAAACTAAGAACCTTTATTACAGAAGATAGTAGCCGTGACGATTTAGTAGCCCACGTTTATGATGTGACGTATGGCGTTATAAAACCCACGGATAATCTGGTAATAATAGATGATAGTATTGTTCGGGGAACCACCTTGAAAATGAGTATCATCAAAATGATGGATCGTTTGAATCCAAAAAGAATAGTAATTGTTTCCTCAGCACCACAAATAAGATATCCGGATTGTTACGGAATTGATATGGCTAAACTGGAAGGTTTGGTGGCTTTCAAAGCAGCTTTAGAACTGCTCAAAGAAAGAAATTTGTATCATCTTGTGGATGAAGTATATGTGAAATGTAAAGCGCAGGAAAACTTCAAGGACAATGAAATTGTAAATTACGTAACGGCAATATACGAACCTTTTCAACCTCAAGAGGTTTCAGATAAAATCGCACAAATGTTGAGTTCTCCGGAGATAAAGGCCGAAGTGAAAATTATTTTTCAAACAGTAGAAGATTTGCATACTGCTTGTCCGAAAAATTTAGGAGATTGGTATTTTACCGGAGACTATCCAACACCTGGAGGAAACCGAGTGGTAAACCGAGCATTCATGAATTTTTATGAAGGAAAAGACGCCAGAGCGTACTAATTTTGGGGTCGATGAGATTTTAATCGGTTTTCTAAGTTGTTCATCTAATTTATTTGGTGGCAACGAAGAACTAGTATAAATTTGAATCACCATAATATTAGTAGGTTAAGTTTATGGTAGATTTGGGGCAAAAAGGGTGGAAGAGATTCCACCTTTTTTATTGGAATAAAGTCAAAGCCCCTAACCCTTGAAGGGGAATAGAAGCAGAGATACAAAATAAATTTTCGCAGGAAAAAAAACAGGCTAGAAAAAAATTATTATTTTTTTCTAGCCTGTTTTTTTAATTCCCCCTTCGGGGATTAGGGGGCTTATTTCTCTAAAGCGAATCTTCTGGCTACCTCTGTCCAGTTAATTACATTGAAAAAAGCTTCGATATAATCGGGTCTTCTGTTTTGATAATGCAAATAGTAAGCATGTTCCCAAACATCCATTCCTAAAATTGGAGTTCCGCCACAACCTACACCAGGCATTAATGGATTGTCTTGATTTGGAGTACCGCAAACAGCTACTTTTCCACCTTTATGAACACAAAGCCAAGCCCATCCAGAACCAAATTGAGTTGCTCCAGCTTTGCTGAACGATGCTTTAAATTCTTCAAAAGTTCCAAAAGCAGCTTCAATCGCAGCCAATAAATCTCCAGTTGGAAGTCCGCCACCGTTTGGTGTCATTACAGTCCAGAACAAATTATGATTGTAAAAACCACCGCCATTGTTACGAACTGGCATGTTTTTCATATCAAGATTAATCAAAATATTTTCAATCGTCTTACCTTCCATATCCGTCCCTGCAATTGCTGCATTGAGATTGGTAGTATAAGCATTGTGATGTTTCGTGTGATGAATTTCCATCGTGCGCGCATCAATATAAGGTTCTAATGCGTCGTACGCATAAGGTAATTGTGGTAATTCAAAAGCCATAATATGATTATTTAAATGATTTATAAATATATTTATTCAAATTTAAACATTAAACTTTGGAAACGGAAATTCTATTTCGTTATAATTTCATTAAATTAATTGATAATGTGTTCTTTGAGATTGCAACAGTCTTGTTTTCAGGTGTTATTTCCTGCTTTCTGCAGCAAATGAAATTCATTGAACACCAATTAAAATAAAAGTATAGTGAAGTAATCTTTTATCCGTTGCAAAGGTTATTAAAAGGGTTGTGATCGCAAATTACGTTCCTTAATTCGTTTCATAGTAAAAGTTAGATTCAGTAATCAGGTTTAAAAAAGGTAATGTTTTTTAAATTGCCGTATTCTTTAAATATAACTAAAGAAACAAAATTACCTAATTATGATTGTGCCATCGCCATACAAACAATACTGATTTTTGCGCCGGGAATTTTCAATAAAGCTCTGGAACAAGCTTCCAGTGTTGCGCCTGTTGTGATAACATCGTCAATTAAAAGGAAATGTTTGTTGTGGTCTTTTCCAGTAAAAGAAACATCAAAAATGGTTTCGATTCCTTCTGTTCTTCCTAATAAGTTTTTCTTGGATTGCGTTTTTGAATACACATTCCGAATTAAAAGTGAATCATTATAATCGATATTTAAACTAGAAGAAAGTGCTGTTCCAAAAGCAGTTACCTGATTGTATCCTCTTTCTTTTAACTTTTTTCGGTGTAATGGAACAGGAATAATTTCATCAACAGATTGTAATAACTCAATGTTCTTTAAATCTTCGGAGTACCATTCGCCAAGAATTGTCCCTATTTCCTCGTGTCCTTTATACTTTAAATTATGGATAAGTTCTTGGACAATTCCCTTTTTATGAAAATAAAATAATGCTGAAGCATGCACTACAGGAATACGCCCATAAAACTTTTTGAAAGCATCATTCTCTGGATTCAAATGATGATTCGTCAGTGGAATGTCGTGTCTGCAAACCGTACAAATAACATTTTCATTGGATAATAAAAAGGAGCTGCAACCGGAACAGACTTTTGGAAAAAAGAGATTTATAATGCTTTCAAACATGTAATCAGGGATTTATTTATAAAAATAGACAAATCAATGCTTCAATCTTTAACAATTTTCTTTTTTTTAAGTTCACTTTTTATATTTTTGCATCATTATGGCAAAACAAGAAGATTTATTTAAGAATGTAATTTCGCACGCAAAAGAATATGGATTTATTTTTCCGTCAAGCGAAATATACGATGGTTTAAGTGCGGTCTATGATTATGCACAAAACGGAGTAGAATTAAAAAAGAACATACGCGAATATTGGTGGAAAGCAATGGTTCAAATGAACGATAACATTGTAGGACTTGACGCGGCAATATTGATGCACCCAACCACATGGAAAGCGTCAGGTCACGTAGATGCTTTCAACGATCCATTGATTGATAACAAAGATTCAAAAAGAAGATATAGAGCCGATGTTTTGATTGAAGATTATGCCGAAAAGCTAAATCAGAAAGCAATCAAAGAAATCGAAAAAGCACGCGCTCGTTTTGGAGATGCTTTCAACGAACAGGAATTTGTTACGACAAATGCCCGTGTGATGGAGTACAAAGCCAAAGAAAGAGAAATTCTGGAAAGAATGGCGCGTTCTTTAGGAAACGAAGATTTGGAAGATGTAAAAGCATTAATTGAAGAATTAGAAATTGCTTGTCCGGAATCAGGTTCTAGAAATTGGACCGAAGTGCGTCAATTCAACTTGATGTTTGGAACAAAACTTGGAGCTTCAGCCGATTCAGCAATGGATTTGTATTTGCGTCCCGAAACGGCTCAGGGTATTTTTGTGAACTTCCTGAATGTTCAAAAATCAGGTCGAATGAAAGTTCCTTTTGGAATTGCACAAACGGGTAAAGCGTTTAGAAATGAAATCGTTGCCAGACAATTTATTTTCCGTATGCGCGAGTTTGAACAAATGGAAATGCAATTTTTTGTGCGTCCAGGCGATGAAATGAAATGGTACGAACATTGGAAAGCGGCGAGACTTAATTGGCATTTGTCACTTGGTTTAGGAAAAGAAAATTACCGTTTTCACGATCACGAAAAATTGGCGCATTATGCGAATGCAGCTGCTGATATTGAATTTAATTTCCCTTTTGGATTCAAAGAATTGGAAGGAATTCACTCTCGTACCGATTTCGATTTAAAAGCGCACGAACAGTTTTCTGGCAGAAAATTACAATATTTTGATGCTGAATTAAATCAGAATTACGTTCCTTATGTAGTGGAAACTTCAGTAGGATTAGACAGGATGTTCTTGGCAGTTTTCGCAACTTCATTAAAAGAAGAAACGCTAGAAGATGGCTCCACAAGAACTGTTTTGAAATTACCTTCGGTTCTGGCTCCAACTAAAGCGGCAATTTTGCCATTGGTTAAAAAAGACGGATTGCCAGAAATCGCGCATAAAATCATTGACGATTTACGTTGGGATTTTAATGTGGCATATGATGAAAAAGATGCCGTAGGAAGACGTTACAGAAGACAAGATGCTCTTGGAACACCGTTTTGTATCACAGTAGATCATCAAACAATAGAAGATCAAACGGTAACGATTCGTCATAGAGATACAATGAAACAAGATCGTGTGGCTATTGCAGACTTGAAATCAATTATCGAAAATGAAGTTTCAATGAAAAACTGGTTGATGAAAATGTAATTAGTTGTGGATAATGTCTAGTCCTGAAAAAAGTTGACACGAATTAGATTTTAAAATTACACTAATTATTAACCTCGGAAGTAAAAACTTTCGAGGTTTTTTTCTTCCATTTTTTTGATTTGATTACTTGTTGTAAATGCGTCTGATTTGGCGTTAACATTTGACAACTTAAGTGAGGCCTATTTTGGTTATAAATATCAATAGATTCCCTTATTGCTTTTAATGCCTGTACATGATTTATAAATCCATCTATTAGTAAAAATTCATATTTTAAAATACCATTTATTCTCTCTGCTATTGCATTTTCGTAAGGATCACCATTTTCAGTCATACTAATTTTGATGTTGTTTTC
>NZ_FONQ01000011.1 GCF_900112975.1 Flavobacterium xueshanense
CCTTAGATTACAAAACAATAGAAGAATTCTGGAAACAGAAAAATAATTTTAAAAATGTTGCTTAACTAATACTGCGGGTTTTATTTGCATATCCACCATGAATTTTTAATTTTTTTATTTCCCTAAATAAGATGCATCATGTTACAGGAATGATTAATGTCATCAAACCAGTACAGTTTTATCACTTTTTCATTCCGTCCATATAACGATCACCATTCCTACTAATATTTTACCGATCTTTTTAAAAATACAAGCCAAATTATTTAGTGCTGGCAGCTTCAGATTACAATTTGAAAGAAAAGATATTCTTATTTATAATTGATTGAAAATTAGCTTAATGTGAAATAACGAAATATAATATATCTGTTTATTCTTTGACAGAAAACAGTATAATCTAAAAGTCAGCAAAATTGATTCGCTATTATCAAAATTAGCTCACAGTTTCGGGATGTTAAGATTCATATAATATTTATTTTACAAATTATTGGCAATCAATAAAATTTATTACTTTTACAATCTTGAAAAAAATAATTGCCATATCATACCTTTTTGTTTTTTTGTGTGCTAACACAGAGATGGGACAATTATTGAAATTACCCAACTTTATACAACACTTTTCAAATCATCAAAAGGACTACAATAGCCAGAATATTTCATTACTTGATTTCATAGTTATTCATTACAATGATACTCAACATCATTCTGATCAGGAAAAAGATAATCATCAAAATTTACCTTTTAAGACTATTAACCAATCTGTTAGTACTGTTCTTGCTTTTGAAAACATAACCGAATTTTCATTTCGCAAACCAATTACTATTTCTGTAAATAGTACTGTTCCGTTTGCTCCGGAATTTTACAATTCGGATTTTTTTTCATACATCTGGCTTCCTCCCAAATTAAGTTAAATTAATTTTTCAATGCTTAATGAATGATATTGTGAATATTTCTAATTAAGTATTAAAAAGTACTTTGCTATATAATTGTAGCAAATCTTTCTTTGCATGAATTTCACTAATATTATGTATTAAAAAATAAGTTTTTTAGTGAATTAATGCATATGAATAACTAGAATCATTTTTTAGCCGCATACGCTATGAATTGACTTTTTAGGAATGTCAAAGACATGCTCAATTATTTTTAACACTAAAACATCAGAAATCAAAACAATTGAATCAATCGCATTAGTCATATTTTTGTTAGTTGTATCAACAACAATTTCGCATGAACAAGTAAGTATCAATACTGTTAAAACGTCACATGGTGTAATAATACAAAATTCAGGCGAATACAAAATTGAAATGGTCGCAAGAGAAAACAATATTAGTTTTTACGTACTGAATGCGAAAGGAAAAATGGTTTCAAATAAAAAAATTACCGGCTCGGCTGTTTTTACATTTTTTAATAAAACAAAAGCAACAAATCCAGTTTCTTAAGACATGGTTGTTTTTCAGAAATAATGAAAAGACAGCCAGTACAGTTACAATAAAGTTTAAAGGCCAGTATACATTATACGCAATGAACATTCATTTATAAAACAAATTATGCTAAATAAAATTATTGAGTTTTCAATCAAAAACAAACTCATTATTGGACTGTTTATTTTTGCGCTCATCGGATATGGGAGTTATCAATTTACCAAATTACCAATTGATGCCGTCCCTGATATTACAGATAATCAAGTTCAGGTAATTACTTCAGCGCCATCACTAGGTGCGACCGATATTGAACGACTGATTACTTTTCCAATTGAACAAGCCAACAGTAATATTCCTGGACTGAAAGAAATTCGTAGTTTTTCTCGTTTTGGTTTATCAGTGGTTACCATTGTTTTTAATGATGCAACCGATGTGTACTGGTCAAGACAGCAAGTAACAGAACGATTAAGTGCTGTTAAAGACCAAATTCCCAACGGTATTGGAAATCCAGTTCTTGCACCGGTGACAACAGGTCTAGGCGAAATTTATCAATATGTTGTACGAACTAAACCCGGTTACGAAAAAAAATACGATATAACTGAATTAAGAACCATTCAGGATTGGATTGTTCGCCGGCAGTTATTGAGCGTTGAGGGTGTGGCGGAAGTAAGTAGTTTTGGTGGAAAATTGAAACAATTTGAAATAGCGATTGATCCCAATAAATTGCAATCCTATGATATCACTATTACTGATGTTTTTACGGCTTTAGAAAAAAACAATCAAAATACAGGCGGCGCTTATATTGAAAAAGGGCCTAAAGTTTTATACATCCGCAGTGAAGGATTAATTAATACTATCGAAAATATAAAAGAGATTTCCATTAAAAACACTAGTAACGGAAGCCCCTTATTCATCCGTGATGTCGCTGATGTTCGTATTGGTAGTGCTATTCGTTACGGAGCAATGACTTTCAATAAAAAAGGAGTGCAATCCGGCGAAGTTTCAGGTGCAGTAGTAATGATGTTAAAAGGAGCCAATAGCAATGTGGTTATTAAAAACATAAAGGATCGTATTGCACAAATCGAAAAAACACTACCCGAAGGCGTTATTCTGGAACCTTTTATAGACCGTACTAAAATGGTGAATAATTCTATTTCGACTGTCGAAAAAAATTTATTGGAAGGTGCATTAATCGTTCTCTTTGTTCTTATTTTCTTTTTAGGAAACATACGAGCAGGATTAATTGTGGCTTCAGTTATCCCTTTGGCTATGTTGATAGCGGTCATATTGATGAACATGTTTGGGGTGAGCGGTAATTTAATGAGTTTAGGAGCATTAGATTTTGGATTGATTGTGGATGGTGCCGTTATTATTGTCGAAGCGTGTTTGTTTAGTTTACACAGCAGAAAAACTGCTCAAATTTCACAACAAGAAATGGACAACACCGTATTAAAAACGTCAATAAAAATGCGTAATGTATCCGTTTTTGGGGAATTGATTATATTAATTGTATACATTCCCATTTTTACTTTACGCGGTATTGAAGGGAAAATGTTTTTACCTATGGCGCAAACCATTGCATTTGCTCTGTTTGGTGCTTTTGTTTTGTCGCTGACTTATGTTCCGATGATGACTGCTTTATTTTTAAATAAAAAAATATCTCATAAAAAAACTTTTTCAGACAGAATGATGGAAAAACTAGAAAATTTCTATCAACCCCTTCTGAACAAAGCATTGGGAATTCCACGAACAATTATTGGCGCAACTTTGGGTTTATTTGTTTTAGCGCTGATTATACTTTCGTTTATGGGTGGCGAATTTATGCCCTCATTGGAAGAAGGAGATTTTGCTGTAGAAACAAGAGTTTTGCCGGGTAGTAATTTGCAAACTTCAATGACTGCGATTTCACAGGGTGCAAAAATACTAATAGAGAAATTTCCCGAAGTAGAGAAAATTGTAGGCAAAACAGGAAGTAGCGAAGTTCCTACCGATCCAATGCCCATTGATGCAAGCGATATGATGATCATTTTAAAGAACAAAAGAGAATGGACTTCTGCCAAAACTTTTGATGAACTGTCAGAAAAAATGGCAAAGGAATTGGAAGCTGTTCCTGGGGTTTCCTTTGGTTTTCAATATCCGGTTCAAATGCGTTTTAATGAATTGATGACAGGTGCCAGGCAAGATGTAGTTTGTAAAATATTTGGAGAAAACTTAGATACGTTGGCTTTGTACGCCAATAAATTAGGTAAAATTGTAAATACCGTAAAAGGAACTTCTGATCTTTATGTAGAAACCGTCACCGGAATGCCACAAGTTGTAATTGATTATAATAGAGCTTCGATTGCTCAGTATGGCTTAAACATTCAGGATATTAATCGAATAGTAAATACCGCATTTGCAGGACAAAGCACTGGGGTTGTTTATGAAGACGAAAAACGATTTGATTTAGTGGTTCGCTTAGAAGGAGAAAAACGGCAGGATTTGGCAGATGTTCAAAAT
Organism: Flavobacterium xueshanense; assembly: GCF_900112975.1. Lineage (GTDB taxonomy): Bacteria > Bacteroidota > Bacteroidia > Flavobacteriales > Flavobacteriaceae > Flavobacterium > Flavobacterium xueshanense. The sequence goes on from NZ_FONQ01000011.1 coordinate 3,918, forward strand.
TTATTAATACCAACGTCCACGGGTTCGCAAATTCCTTTATCACAATTAGCAAAAGTTGAAATTACTGAAGGCCCAAATCAGATACAAAGAGAAGATGCCAAACGTAGAATTGTAGTTGGTTTTAATGTGCGGGGACGTGATGTGCAAAGTATTGTAAAAGAACTGCAAGGTAAAGTTGAAACTCAAATAAAATTTCCTGCGGGTTACTATGCAACGTATGGCGGTGCTTTTGAAAACTTAAATGAGGCCAAAAACCGTTTGATGATCGCTGTTCCGGTTTCACTACTATTAATATTTATTTTGCTTTATTTTGCATTCAATTCCGTAAGACAAGGACTGTTGATTTATTCGGCAATTCCACTTTCGGCAATTGGAGGTATTTTCTTTTTAGCGATGCGGGGAATGCCATTTAGCATCAGTGCCGGAGTTGGTTTTATAGCGTTATTTGGTGTAGCGGTTCTGAATGGCTTGGTATTAATTGCAGAATTCAACAATATTCGAAAATCAGGTGAAACCGATTTAAAAGCGATTGTCCTGCAAGGAACCAAAATACGATTACGCCCCGTTTTAATGACTGCATTTGTAGCATCATTGGGGTTTTTACCGATGGCATTGAGCAATGGTTCTGGTGCAGAAGTACAAAAGCCATTGGCAACTGTCGTAATCGGAGGTCTGTTGGTTGCAACATTTTTAACTTTATTTGTTTTACCAATTTTATATATCATGTTTGAAAAAGGAATTAAATTAAAACCAAAAAAGATAAAATCAATTACAACAGTTCTGTTACTAGGATTGTTTTTTTCTTTTCAAAATGCAGCTGCTCAAGAAAAAATTTCAATAGAAAGAGCGATTGAAACGGCTCTTTCAAATAATATTAAAATTAAAAACGAAAAACTAAATTCAGAGTACTTGCAAAAAATGACCAAAACGGGTTATGATATTTCCAACACGGGAATTATAAGCGAATATGGTCAGTTTAACAGCAATGCAAATGATATGAAAATTGGTATTTCGCAAAGCATAAAATTTCCGACCGTCTACAAAAGGCAACAACAACTCTTAATAGAAGAAGCCAAAAAGGGGCAGTGGAACGAAGCTTTGCAAAAAAAGGATCTAATCAGACAAGTAACAGTTGTGTTTTACGAAATGTTGTATTTAAAAGAAAAGGAAAAGCTGTTGCTTAAAAGCGATAGTATATATTCTGATTTTTTAAGAATCTCAGCTCTTCGTTTTGACAAAGGTGAAAGCAATATTTTAGAAAAAGCAACCGCTGAAAACCAATCCGGACAAATAAAAATTCAGCTTTTGGGATTACAAAGTGATTACAAAATAATTCAATATCAATTCAAGTATCTACTTAATTCTGATAAAGACTTTATTCCGATATCAGATAAATTTAAAATGGAATTTACCGAAAATTTAAATAAAAATGTTATTAGCAATCAACCCATTATAAAACTATTTGAGCAAGAAATAAATAGCAGCAAAGCGGAAATTGCTCTTGAAAAATCAAAAAAATTGCCTGAATTAATCGGCGGTGTATATTGGCAGACTTTGAAAACAAATGTGGAGTTTCAAGACAGTTTTAATGGTATTTACGGACAATTTGGAGTGGCGCTTCCATTATTCAATACAGCGATAAACAACAGGAAAAAAGCTTTAGAGATAAACACTCAAATAGCTGAAAATAATTTAAATAATGAAAAACTAAAACTAGAAAGCAAGAATCAGGAATTACTTCAGGAATTTAAAAAACACAAAGAAACTATTGCTTATTACGAGAGTCAAGCTTTGAAAAATGTTAATTTAGTAACGAGAGCTGCTAATGATAAATTTTTTAATGGTGACATTAATTATCTGGAATGGGTAATGCTAATTAATCAAGGTACCGAAATTCAAAGTAATTATATTGACGCGGTTAAAAAATTAAATATAAGTGTTGTTGAACTTAATTATCTTTCTAATTAATAATGATTTTAAAACAAATATTGATTGAACCTTTTAAACTATTAGAAAGCAAAACCTTTGCAAAGTTTTAGATGGCACAAACGATCAGTGGGGAAAAAGTGTATAATTCACACTTTGCATTTTCACGTTATTATTTTTAAGCCAAATATTAATTTTCAAAATAAATATAATAAAATCGCAAATTTGCAAACACCAAAATATAAATACTATCATGAGTAAAAACATAATCATTATAATACTGGCAATAGTATTTCTTTCTTCCTGTCGAAACAAGAAAACGGAAAGCGAAACGGAAGCCACTTCAACTGTCGGAAATATTACAACTCTTACTGATGCACAAATAAAAAATGCAGGTATTGTAACGGGAAAAATTGAGCAAAAAGAAGTATCATCTACCTTAAAATTAAATGGTGCGATAGATGTACCGCCTCAAAGCTTAGTGTCTATAAGTGTGCCGATGGGTGGTTATTTAAAATATACCAAACTTTTAGAGGGAATGTATGTAACCAAAAGACAAGTTTTGTGTGTTGTAGAAGATCAACAATACATTCAACTGCAGGAAGATTACCTTTTGGCGAAAGCAAAAATAGGGTACGCAAAAGCCGAATTCGAAAGACAAAGAGAACTCAACCGAAGCAAAGCCAGCAGCGACAAAGTGTATCAACAAGCACAATCAGAATACAACTCACTATCGGTAATGGTGCAATCGTATGGAGAGAAATTAAAATTTGCAGGGATTAATCCAAATAATGTTTCTACAAAGAACATTTCAAAAAGCATCAATATATATTCGCCAATAAGCGGTTATGTATCTAAAGTAAATGTAAATATTGGCAAATATGTAAACCCAAGTGATATCTTATTTGAAATTGTTAATCCATCTGATATTCATTTGGCATTAACCGTATTTGAAAAAGACATCAATAAATTGGCTATTGGTCAATCGGTATTGGCATATACTAACACTAATCCCGACAAAAAATATCATTGCAAAATTATTCTAATCGGCAAAGATTTTACCGAAAACAGAAGCACCGAGATGCATTGCCATTTTACAAACTTTGACAAATCGCTTTTACCTGGAATGTATATGAATGCAGAAATTGAATTAAAAAGTCAGCAGTCAAATGTATTGCCATCTGATGCTATTGTGAATTATGAAAACAAGAATTATGTTTTTATTGCCAAAAAAAACAAACAATTTGAAATGAAAGAAGTTACAGTAGGAATTATAGAAAATGAATTTACTGAAATTATTTCAGAAGATTTGAATGAAGCAACTATTGTGATTAAAGGTTCATATTCACTCTTAATGAAAATGAAAAATGTAGAAGAATAAAAATGCTGGATTCAAGTTGCAAATGCAACTCTTTGATTCAACATATAATTTGAAATCCCTTTTATTATTCTATTTTTATAAAAAAATAGCAGTTATGACTTCTTATTTTAAATCTCTTTTATTACTTTGTTTACTTTTTTGTGTTTTTTCCTGTACATCACAAATCATCATTTTTGATGTACAAGAAAAAAATGCTCCAATTATCAATGATACTGTATTTGTAAATTTAAAAGAGTACAGCCAAGATTTTGTCTATGATATGAAGTATGCCACAAATGATAATTTTTTAAAAGCAAAAGTGTATGATTGCGCCGAATGTTTTTTACGTTTGAAAACCGTGAAAGCACTCTTGGAAGCCAACATAAAATTCATGAAAAACGGATATAAAATCAAAATTTTTGATTGTTATCGCCCTTTGGATATTCAAAAAAAAATGTGGAAAATTGTCTCTAACCCGAAATATGTTGCCAATCCGGCCAAAGGTTCCATTCATAATAGAGGCGGAGCGGTAGATATTACGCTCGTTGACAGCAAGGGAAAAGAATTGCCGATGGGAACAGATTTCGATTTTTTTGGAATAGAAGCAAGTCACAATTATCCGAATGTTTCAGCAAAAGTAGAACAAAACAGATTATTATTGAAAACAATTATGACCAGCAGTGGATTTAATTCTTTCGATTCAGAATGGTGGCATTACAATTTGAAATCCGGTTTATATGATAAGGTTTCAAATGTTAAATGGGATTGCAAATAGTTTTTATTCAATACATTTTAAGTTGTCAATGAAATAGTTTTCCGGAAAGTAAATTTCATTTGTTAATTCAGATTTGAACTCTTTTTTGAAGACGTAATCTTCTGTATCAGTCAAATATTTAATTCGCATCATGAATACGGGCGAGTTTTTTAATTCTTCAAAACTACCCTTCACAAACATAAAAATTCCGGAATTAACTCTATTATCAAATCCTTTCTCATCGCGTATCATGGTGCCGCAATTTTCTTGATCGATGTGAATTAGCGTAATTATTTTTCCATTGTTTAACTGTAAAAACAATTTAGAATTTTTATCAAAACAATTGGCTTTCAAAAAGTCTTTACTTTTATTGATACTCTGAACGTTCAATGTTGGTAAGCCATCTGTTAATGCCAAAGAATAAAAAATATAACTCGAATTCCCTGCAAAATTCTTCTCGCTAATCATGTATTCTTTGGTTGATTTATAAGTCCCAATGGAATCATTTACGTTAGCGCTGTAATCACATGGTTTTTGAGCGAATAAATTAAAACTGAAAAGAAATAAAGTCAGTGCAATCAGATGTTTCATTTTTATGATATTTTGGTGCAAATTAAAACAATTTTATGATTATTTATATCGGTTGTGAAAAAACAATACACATTTCCACCGTCTTTTATTTTCCATTTTTTTCGAATAATTTCAACACTGTCGGGGAAATTTCGGATGGTTATATTTGCTTGTGTTTTTTCTAAATAAGTTTTCATTTCCGTTTTATTATAAGTAATTGTATTCTGAATTTCAAAAATGCGTCCTGGGAAGGGTATAAGATCTTTCAAAGTGTATAAATGGGAATGTTTGTGTAGTTTATTTAAGTTGTAAAAGGAACCTACTTCATCAAATCCACCTGATTTCATAATGGAGCTGTTAGGCTCGTAAAGATATTTTTGAGGTAAACTGAAGTTTGGTAACGTAAAATTATCGTTCAAATTAAAATGAAATGTTTCCATTTTATCTTTTACAATATTAACGGTTTTGATGTTTACATTTCCAAAATAATCTTTGTGCAATTCCCACATTAATTCTTTTACTTCATTTTCTAAAGCTACTATGTGAATCGTTTTAACGTGTTTCAATTCGGATAAACCCGCGGTAATATCAAGAAGTGGTGCAGTTTTTATTAGAATGGCATCTGAATTTCGAAAATAAAAATCAAGATTTTCAGGAACATTTGGTAAACAATCCTTCAATATGAATACTTTCCCTTTGGCATCATTTCGTCTGGAAGGATCAATATAAATCCAATCCCATTTTGTATTTAAAGTGTTTAAAGTATCTAAACTATCTCCTGAATAACAAGTGATATTTGTAACATTTAATTGTTCAAAATTGTGTTTTACAAGATTAGAAAGAACTGGATTAATTTCGCAATGGGCTACCTTTTTTATTTTTTTTGCAAAATAATAATCGTCGACACCAAAACCTCCCGTTAAATCGATTAGAGATTCACCGGATATTATGGAAGTTTTGTATGAAGCTGTTTTTTCGGATGATGTTTGTTCTATCGAAATTTTACTTGGATAAATAATATTTTTAGTCGAAAACCAATTTGGCAATTTATCTTTTGCTTTTGTTTTGGCTTCTATTTGATTCAAAACAGAAATCCAATCCAAATCTTCAAAGGGATTTTTTTGAAGTGCTAGCTTCGATATACTTTTTCCAATATTGTCATTGATATACGCCTGTATTTTGGCATTTAAAATCCTTGAATCCAAAATTAAATATCTTTAGTTAATAGCATGATAATTTTGTTTTCCGGGAAGAATTCTTTACCCATAACTTTTATTATTGTGTAAAGCGGCACTGCCACTATCATTCCTAATATTCCAAAAAGGAAACCTGCAATTAAGATTACAAGAAATATTTCCAGCGGATGTGATCTTACGCTTTGAGAAAAAATAAATGGCTGAGATAAATTGTTATCAATTATTTGAACAATCCAAAAACCTATTAAAACATAAATGGTGGTCGGCAAAATTTCAGATTGGAAATCACTTCCTAAATTGCTCAACATGGTTAGAATTGCAGCTAAAAAAGATGCTATAAGTGGACCAATGTATGGGATAATGTTTAGTACTGCACATAAAAATGCTATCACAAGGGAATTAGGAACTCCAAAAATGAATAATACAATTAGGTATAATAGGAATACAATGAATAATTGAAGTAATAATCCAATGAAATAACGCGATAACAAGCGGTTTATTTTTCCCAAAGAATGTAATATTTGTTCTTCATGGCTGTTTGGAATTAGTTTTTTTACTCCTAAAATGAACATTAGTCGGTCTTTTAAAAAGAAAAAAGTAATAAATAGTACGGAACCTAATCCTACACCCAAACTACTAATTGTGCCTAAAATTGTATTTAAGAAGTTAGGAATGAAATTAAAATTTATTTTAGAGGTAATGTTGGCATCTTTTAAAACCTGTGCAGAATCAATTTGGTGATTGTCTAAAAACACAGTGATTTGATTGATTAACTGGACTATGTTTTTTTCAATTTCAGCAGTGTTAAGAAGTGACAGGTTTTGCCCTTGAGATAAAATCAAAGGAACGAACATCATTATAAACCCGGATATGATTAATACGAAAATAATCAAAGTTGCTATGGTCGCAAAAATATGATTGAACTTTAACCGCTTTTTAAAAAAGTCTAAAATAGGATTTCCTACTAATGTAAGTATGAACGATACAACAAGGTAAATCAATACGGATTGAATTTGATAAAAAAAGAACAAGATTATACCACATAAAGTTAGTGTCATTAATGCTCTAAGAATCCCATTTGAAATGGTTTTTGATGTAATCATGTTTCTATTTTAGATTGTAAATATAAAAAAACTCGCTAACAAGTAGCGAGTTTTAAATTCTAAAAAACTAAAAAAAAATTATATTCCGAAACTTGCTCTTGCTCCACCTGAAACAAATATAGCAGCCATTCTTGATTTTTGTCCGTTAGAGAACATATACATTCCTCTATCATCCGTGTAATCCATGTAGTTCATTGTCATTTCTACCGGAGTTCCAGTACAAGTGCTGTAGTGAGGATAAGCTGGAACACCATAGTTCGAAGTGTTGTGCGTAGGTGTATCAGAAACATAATCACTTCCACAAGTTGCATCACCCCAAATGTGACGTAAATTCATCCAGTGACCTACTTCGTGAGTAGCTGTTCTTCCTAGATTAAATGGCGCTGTTACCGTCCCGGTAGTCCCGAATGCATTGCTATCCATTACTACCCCATCGGTCGACGATGCACCTCCGGGAAATTGTGCGTAGCCAAGAATACCACCACCCATATTACAAGACCACATGTTTAATACAGTTGTTGGTGTAGTAGGAACGATTCCAAGTGCTGATTTTTTCATCGAATCGTCTGTGGACCAAGATGTTGTAGTAGTAGATCTTCTCTTTACACTTTGTAATACAAATGTAATTCCAACATTTGCTTTTACTCCTGAAAATGCTGCTGGAACTGAATTATAATCAGAATTTGCAGCATTAAAATCTTTATTCAATACGTCAATTTGGGATTGGATTTGTGCCAGCGAAATATTTTCAGCTGTAGTTCTATACAATACATTTACTACAACTGGAATTTCTACTTTACCGTTCACTAAACGTCCAGATAACATTGCTTTTTCAGTAAAAGCTTCAATTTTATTCATTCTTAAAACTAATGATGGATCAGCTTTCATTTGAGCAGTCAATACTTCATGAGAAGCACAACCGCGACGTAATGTTGCACTTGCTTCCGGAGCAGTTTCTGTCGCATCATTTTGACAAGAGAAAAGCATTAAAAATGCAGCGGCAGATAAAAAAATTTTTTTCATAATGAATTTGTTATAAATTAATAGTTTTGGTTAATTATGTTACAATTTTATAACAATTTTTCTTAAAAAAAAATTTTATTATTACTTATTTATAAAATAGTTTAAATTATGCTTTTTGGATAAGAACAGTATATATGTTTAAAAAAAATTTGTGCTGTTAATAGGTTATTTATCGTAATGAAGAAAAATAAAGTCATTGTTCTTATAAATAAAAATAGGCGACTTTTTAGGTCGCCTATATTATAAGTTTATTTAGGAATTATACTCCAAAACCTGCTCTTGCTCCACCTGCAACAAAAATTGCAGCCATTCTTGATTTTTGGCCGTTAGAGAACATGTACATACCTCTATCATCTGTGTAATCCATGTAATTCATAGTCATTTCTACTGGAGTTCCAGTACAAGTGCTGTAATGTGGGTATGCTGGAACACCATAGTTTGCAGTATTGTGTGTAGGAGTGTCAGAAACTAAATCACTTCCACAAGTTGCATCACCCCAAATATGACGTAAATTCATCCAGTGACCAACTTCATGAGTAGCTGTTCTTCCTAAGTTATAAGGATAAGCACCTGATCCGGATAATCCAAAATATTTTGAATCAACTACAACACCATCAGTAGTTGTTGATCCTCCAGGAAATTGCGCATAACCTAAGATTCCGCCACCAATAGTACAAGCCCACATATTAAGCGTTGTTGTTGGTGAAGTGGGGTCTAAACCGCCTTGTTTTGTTTTTTTCATAGCATCTCTTGTGCCCCATGAAGTTTTAGTAGTAGATTTTCTGTTTATTGTTTCCAAAACGAAAGTAATTCCAACATTTGCAGCAACTCCGGAGAATAAAGCTGGTGTACTGCTAAAATCTGAATTAGTAGCATTAAAATCGTTGTTTAATACATCGATTTGAGATTGAATTTGAGCATCAGATATGTTTTCTGCCGCTGTTTTGTACAGTACATTCACTACAACAGGAATTTCAACTTTCCCATTTACTAAACGACCAGTTAGCATTGCTTTTTGAGTAAATGCTTCTATTTCGTTCATTCTTAAGGCTAAAGTAGGGTCAGCTTTCATTTGTGCTACAAGAACGTCTTGAGAGGCACAACCACGTTGAGTTAAAGCATTAGTTTCTGGTGCTGTTTCTGTAGTGTCATTTTGACAAGAAAAAAGCATTAGTAATGCGGCAGCAGATAAAAGAATTTTTTTCATAAAAGTTTTGTTATAAATTAATAGATATGGTTAATTATTTCACAATTCTATAACAATTTTTTCAAAAAAAAAATTTATATTATAAAAAAAAACAAAAAAAATCATTTTAGTGGTTTAACTGCTTTTAATTAATTGCTGGCATCTTTAATTTACAAGTACTTTCATACAAAAAATTTAATGCAAATCCTCTTGCTGGAAATGATAGTTATAATGAGGTCAATTAAGATATATTTTATCATCAAATAAATAGGTGTCATAAATATCTATCAAATTAATTTTTTTGATTTTGCCGGACACAAACTTCAGTAAGTTGTTGTTTCTATTTTTAAGTATTTACAAGTGTAAAATCTGCTTATTGAAATGTTTTAATTTTCATCCGAATTCTTCTTTTTCTTAAATTATTTATATTGAACAAATACGAAAATATTTAAATGGAAACGGCCTATTCAAATTTAAATTGAATAGGCCGTTTTAAATTGAAACCCTGAAAATGCAACTCTTTAATTATTAAAAATATAATTTAGGATATTGGCACCCATTTTTAGTGCTTTTTCACGAACTTCAATCGGATCATTGTTGACTTCTGGATCTTCCCAGCCGTCACCTAAATCGCATTCGTACGTGTAAAGCAAGACTAATTTGTTTTCTATAAAAATTCCGAAAGCTTGTGGTCGTTTGCCATCATGTTCATGTATTTTGGGTAAGCCATTTGGAAAAGAATACGGTTTTTGAAAAATCGCATGACTGGCAGGAATTTCTACTAAGTTATTTTTTGGGAATATTTTTTTTATTTCTTTTTGTATGTATTGATCCATACCATAATTATCGTCAATATGGAGAAATCCTCCGGCCAGTAAATAGTTTTTAAGATTACTTACTTCCGTATCATTAAAAACAACATTTCCATGTCCTGTCATGTGAACGTAAGGGTATGAAAATAAATCAGGACTTCCTGGTTCAACTGTTGCTGGCTTGGTTTTTATTCGGGTGTTGATATTAGCATTACAATATTTTATTAAGTTTGGCAGTGATGTCGGATTTGCATACCAATCGCCACCGCCACTGTATTTTACCAATGCAATCTCTTGAGAAAACAAGTGTGTTGAAAGGATTAACAAAAGATAAAATAGTTGCCTCATAATTGAATCAGTTATTCCTCATTGACAAATACTACACTGTGACAGGCAACTATTGCAGCAGTTTCTGTTCGTAATCTTGTGTTCCCCAATGAAACTGCTGTGAAGTTATTTTCTAGAGCCAATGCAATTTCTTTTTCGGAAAAATCCCCTTCAGGACCTATCAATATTGTAATATCTTCATTTGGTTTCAAAATTGATTTCAGTGTTATTTTATCCATTTCTTCACAATGAGCAATCAATTTAACGCCTTCATTCTTTAGTTTTATAAATTCTTTAAAAGTAGTGGCCGGATTCAATTTAGGAAGATATAATTCATTGGATTGCTTCATGGCGGTCAATAGAATTTTATCAAAACGCTCGTTATTAATGACTTTTCGTTCCGAGTGATCGCAGATAATTGGTGTGATTTCATGTACACCTATTTCGGTTGCTTTCTCCAAAAACCATTCGTAACGATCATTCATTTTAGTTGGCGCAACAGCCAGATGCAACTTGAATTTTGAAGGAGCTGCTTTTTCAAAAGAAATAATTCTAACCGTGCATTTACTGTCGGAAGCTAATGTGATTTCAGTTTTAAATAAAAGGCCTAAACCATTGGTCACATATAAGAGGTCAGTATCTTTTTTGCGCAATACTTTGATGATATGTTTGCTTTCTTCTTTATCGAAAGAAAAAACTTCAGTGGATTCCGTAATAGTTGGATTGTAAAATAATTGCATAATTTATAATTGTATTCTTGCTTTAGAAACTACAGCGGAAGTTTCAAATGTTTGTGTTAAAAATTTTTGATAACCCACAATCCCAATCATTGCAGCATTATCAGTTGTATATTCAAATTTTGGGATAAAGGTTTTCCAACCGTATTTGTTCTCCGTTTCTTTCAATGTACTTCTAATTCCGGAATTGGCGGAAACGCCGCCGCCAATGGCAATTTGTTTTATTCCCGTTTCTTTTACAGCTAATTTTAACTTGTCCATTAAAATTTCAATAATTGTATGTTGAATTGAGGCGCAAATATCATTTAGGTTTTCTTCAACGAAACTTGGATTTTCTAATTTTTTCTTTTGAATAAAATATAAAATAGCTGTTTTTAGGCCCGAAAAACTAAAATCCAAACCGGGAACTTTAGGTTTTGTAAATGCAAATGCTTTTGGATTTCCCAGTTGCGCATATTTATCAATCAAAGGACCTCCGGGATAAGGAAGACCTAAAATTTTTGCGCTTTTATCAAATGCTTCTCCAACCGCATCATCAGTAGTTTCGCCAATCACCGTCATATCAAAAAAGTCGTCCACTTTAATAATTTGAGTATGTCCACCACTTATGGTCAGCGCCAAAAACGGAAAACTAGGCTTTTCAAAACCATCTTCATCGATAAAATGAGCTAAAACATGGGCTTGCATGTGGTTTACGGCAATCAGTGGAATTTGTAGCGCAACAGCCATTGATTTAGCAAAAGAACTTCCCACCAAAAGCGAACCCATAAGTCCTGGACCTTGCGTGAATGCAATTGCGGAGAGTTGTTCTTTTTGTATCTTTGCTTTACGTAACGCTGCATCGACTACGGGAACTATATTTTGTTGGTGCGCACGAGAGGCGAGTTCCGGGACCACGCCTCCATATTGACTATGAATGAGCTGGTTTGCCACAACATTTGACAACACTTTGTCGTTTTGTAAAATGGCAGCAGCAGTATCGTCACAGGAACTTTCGATAGCAAGAATAAAAACCTCAGGATTTTGCATAAAAAGGCACAAATTTTGAATTACATTTGACGGGTCAATTATAGAAAAATTTTTTTGTCAAAAACCAAAATTAAAAAATTTTTATCAAAAGCACCCAGTTTCTCATGGCAAAATCAAATTTTCGAACATTAAATAGTAAATAGGTATCAAAAAAGTTATAAAAATAGCGCTGCGCTTGTTGCTGGGACTAATCCTGCTTTTGTTGGTACTTGCTATTGCGCTTACTATGCCAGTTGTTCAGACGAAAATTGCACACTACTTCATGAACAGCATCAATAAAGATTTTGGAACTAATATTGCTATTGACGGAGTTGCCGTTTCCGTTTTTGGAGGCGTGAAATTTAAGAAAGTCTTGATTCGTGATCATCACCAAGACACTTTAATTTATTCAGAGAGAATTGCTACCACAATTTTAGAAAGTACAAAATTACTTGATGGCGATTTGATTTTTGATGGATTAGATTTGCATGGATTGCTTTTAGATTTGAAAACGTATAAAAACGAAAAAGAATCTAATCTTGATAAATTTATTAAAGCTTTTGAAACCGGTAAAACTTCCACTAGAAAATTCTTGCTCAAAGCAAATAAGTTGCAAATTTACAATGGACGTTTTATTGTAACGGACCAAAATCGCGAAAATCCAAAAGACTTAGATTTTACGAAACTGAATGCCTCCGTAACCGATTTTTTGATATATGGTCCGGACGTGACTACCAATATAAATAAAATGTCTTTTCTTGACTTTCGCGGATTATATGTTAAAAATTTGAAATCAAAATTCACATATTCCAAGAAAAATTTAAAGCTTGAAAATCTTGATTTATTGACCAAGGAATCAACGCTGGTTGGAACTGTTTTATTGAATTATAAAATTGAAGATTTTTCTAATTTTACTGATAAAGTACTGTTTGATATCCAATTGAATTCGGCTTCTGTAGCATCAAATGATATTCGTTATTTTTATAAAGAAATTGGTAAAAACCAACATTTTTACACAAAGGCAATTATTAAAGGTACACTAAACGACTTGAAATTTAAAAACTTGGAGTTAGTTGATGACCGCAAAACACAAATCAACGGAGATATTAATTTTAAGAATCTGTTTGCCAAAAAAGGTCAAAAATTCTCCATGTATGCTAAGTTTGATAAGTTAACGTCCACTTACGGAGATTTAGTGGTTATTCTGCCGAATATTCTGGGAACTAAATTACCTACTTCATTAAAAAAATTAGGACGATTTTCAGCATCGGGAACTGCGACTGTTTCAACCACTGCCGTAGAAGCTGATTTTTCTATGATTACTGCACTTGGAAGAGTCACTTCAAATTTAGAGATACAAAACATCAATGAAATTGATAAGGCTTCTTATTTAGGAAATGTAATTCTAGAAAATTTTGACATTGCGACTTTATTAGATCAAAAAGCATTGGGCAGGGTAAGTTTGAATATTGATGTGGACGGAAAAGGTTTTAAACAAAAATATTTAAACACAGCTATCAAAGGAGACATTAGTCAAATAGAGTATAAAAGTTATAATTACACCAATATTGTTGTCGACGGTACGCTTAAAAGTCCTCATTACAAAGGTCAAATTTCTGTTAATGACCCCAATTTGAGTATGATTTTTGACGGTTTATTGGATTTAAGCAAGAAAGACAGTCGTTACGATTTTCATATTAATGTTGAAAATGCCGATTTGAATAAATTGAAACTGATAAAAGATTCCGTTTCTGTATTTAGAGGAGATGTTGTGGTTCAGGCTTCAGGAAATAATATTGAGAATTTTCAAGGAAATGTGTATATCAATAAAACGTCTTATCAAAATGCGAAAGACACTTATAATTTTGATGATTTTGCCATAAATTCAACTTTTGATAATAACAGAATTCGAACGATAACTGTAAATTCGCCAGATATTGTTCAGGGTGAAATTGTGGGTAAATATGAATTTAATCAATTGGAGAATTTGGTTAAGAATTCTCTGGGAAGTCTTTACACCAATTTCAAACCGAGTAAGGTAAAGAAAGGACAGTTTTTGAAATTTAATTTTTCTATTTACAATAAAATTATTGAAATATTTTATCCGGAAATTTCAATTGGTTCCAATACTATTGTCAAAGGAAATATCAGTTCCGATAATCAGGAGTTTAAACTCAACTTTAATTCTCCGCAAATTGTGGCTTCCAGCAATACATTTGACAATATCAGAATTTCGGTTGATAATAAAAATCCACTTTATAATGCTTTTATAGAATTGGATAGCATCAAAACAAAATACTATAAAATACGTGACTTTAGTTTGATAAATGTTACGATGAAAGATACCTTATTCTTTCGATCAGAATTTAAAGGAGGTCCAAACGCAGAGGATTATTTTAATCTGAATTTATACCATACTATAAATAAGGATAATAACAATGTGGTAGGAATTAGTAAATCGGAGGTGAAATTCAAGGATTATCTTTGGTTTTTAAACGAAATTGAAACACCAGACAACCAGATTGTTTTTGATAAATCATTTAAGAATTTTGACATCGATAATATCATATTATCGCATGAAGATCAGTCGATTTCGTTAGATGGAATTTTTAAGGACACAACCATTAAGGATATAAAGCTGAGTTTTAAGGATGTTGATTTAAATCAGATTACGCCTGCCAATAACAAGTTTGTCGTACATGGAAATATAAATGGAGAAGTCAATTTCAAGCAAAATAAGGACGTTTATCAACCTACAGCTTCAATAATAATTGATAAGCTAAACGTGAATAAAACCGATTTGGGGACTTTGAATTTTGATATTGAAGGAGATGAAAGCCTGAGAAAGTTTACTATAAATTCGGATTTAGAAAATGAAAATCTAGAATCATTTAATGCTGACGGAAGTTTTGAAATCGTTAACAAAGAAACTATTCTTGATTTGAAACTTAAATTTGACAAATTTAATATCGCCACATTAAACTCGCTTGGTGGAGAAGTATTGTCTAATATTAGAGGTTCTATTTCAGGGAATTCTACCATTGAAGGTAATCTTAAAAAACCAAATATTAACGGACGACTTTATTTAGACAATGCAGGTATTACAATTCCGTATCTAAATGTTGATTATGAATTAAGTGACAACACCATTATTGATTTAACAGATGAGAAATTTCTATTCAGAAACAATACGTTGAAGGATACAAAGTACGGAACAGTAGGAAACTTAAACGGTAGTATTGAACACAATAATTTTACGGATTGGAAATTAGATTTAGCGATTAGTTCAAAAAGATTATTAGCGTTAGATACTAAAGATAGCGAAGATGCAGCCTATTATGGTACTGCATTTATTGATGGTAGAGCAACAATTAAAGGTCCAACTAATGCCTTGTTTATAAAAGTAGAGGCTAAATCCGAGAAAGGAACTGCTGTTAAAATACCAATTAATAATGCCGAGAGTGTGAGTGATAATATCTTCATTCATTTTGTCACAGCTCAGGAAAAATATAACGTAAAGAATGGTATCGTTGGAAATGCAAGGAATTATAACGGACTGGAATTAGAATTTGATTTTGATATTACACCGGATGCCGAAGTGGAGGTTATTTTGGATCGAAATACTGGTCACGGAATGAAAGGAAAAGGGTTTGGATCGTTATTGTTTAAAATCAACACTTTAGGACGATTCAACATGTGGGGTGATTTCCAGGCGTATGAAGGAACTTATAATTTCAAATACGGTGGACTTATTGATAAGAAATTTGAGGTTAAAAAAGGAGGTTCAATCACATGGGAAGGTAACCCTATGAAAGCGCAGCTCAACCTAGAAGCGATATACAAAACATCGGCAAATCCAGCGGTTTTATTAGATAATTCTTCTTTTAATACTAAAGTCCCAGTTGAAGTTGTGATAGGCCTTCGAGGCGATTTGACTAGTCCGGAACCTGATTTTAATATTGAATTCCCAACCGTCAGTAATGTATTAAAATCGGAAATTCAATATAAATTAAATGATAAAGATGTTCGTCAAACGCAGGCATTATATTTGCTCTCTTCTGGTGGATTTTTAAGTCCGGAAGGAGTTAGTCAGTCTGATTTTTCCGGAAGTTTATTTGAAACTGCTTCGAGTATTTTAGGTGGAATCATTCAATCAGATGATGAGAAATTTAAAGTAGGACTTAATTTTATTGGCGCTGATAGAAGAATAGGAAAAGAAACTGATGGACGATTTATTGCCACAATTTCGTCAAAAATTAATGAAAGAGTTACTATTAATGGTAAGCTGGGAGTTCCTTTTGGAGGGATAAATGAATCGGCTATTGTGGGCGATGTTGAAGTTTTATATAGAGTGAACGCGGACGGAACACTTAATTTACGCCTGTTTAATAAAGAAAATGACATTAATTACGTTGGTCAAGGAATTGGATATACACAAGGTTTAGGGGTTTCATACGAGGTTGATTTTGAAACTTTTAAAGAGTTTGTCAATAAGATTTTCAAAAATCTTAAATTTGATGATCTTCCCGCTCGTGTTTCTGAAGATCAAGATTCGAATTTATCTCCGGCGTATATTAATTTTTCTAAATCAAAAAAAACAAATACTGAAAAAATCAAAAAAAATCAGGAAGGATTACCTCCTGAAGAAAACTAATTACAATACTTATTATAATTAAGTCTTTACAATTTTGTTTACCTAAAGGCATTTAGAAAAAGGTTTATTTAGAAAAAAGCTTTGGAATTAATTTTATTCCAAAGCTTTTTTTATTATGTTGTTTCCTGTTGTTCTTTACCTGATTTAGTATCCAGAAATAATACAGTGAATGCACTTTTTTAACAATTAAAAAACAACCAAATTGTTAATTGTTAAATAAAAGTTGCTTATTTTTTAATTTTGTTAAATAAAACTCAATTTATTTTTGTTTTCCAAAAACTTATCAACGAAAACGTTTGAATTCATATAGTTATACTAATTTATTGAAAACACAGTCTTGAAAGTGGTTAATGTTTGTTAATTTTACACTTTAATACTTAAATAATGCCAAAAACAATAAAAAAAGTTGGTGTTCTGACTTCGGGCGGAGACTCGCCGGGAATGAACGCAGCAATTCGATCAGTTGTTCGTACTTGTGCTTATCATAACATAGAATGTATAGGAATTTACAGAGGGTATCAGGGAATGATTGAAGGTGACTTTAAAGAAATGGGGCCTCGAAGTGTAAACAACATTGTAAATAAAGGAGGGACCATTTTAAAATCGGCTCGATCTTTAGAGTTTAAAACTCCAGAAGGAAGAAAAAAAGCATACGAAAACCTTACTAAAGCAGGAATTGATGCTTTAGTGGTAATAGGAGGCGACGGAACTTTTACCGGTGGTTTGTTATTCAATACTGAATTTAATTTTCCAGTAATGGGAATTCCGGGAACTATAGACAATGATATTTTTGGAACAAGTCATACTTTAGGGTACGATACCGCATTGAATACTGTCGTGGATGTAATTGATAAAATTAGAGATACTGCCAGTTCGCACAACAGATTGTTCTTTGTAGAGGTTATGGGTAGAGATGCCGGTCATATTGCATTAAATGCAGGTATTGGAGCAGGAGCAGAGGAAATCCTAATCCCTGAAGAAAATTTAGGTTTAGACCGATTATTAGAATCTTTACAAAAGAGTAAGGCTTCTGGTAAATCATCCAGCATAGTAGTCATAGCGGAAGGCGATAAAATAGGTAAAAATGTATTCGAATTGAAAGATTATGTAGAAGCGAATTTGCCTGAATATGACGTGCGAGTTTCGGTTTTAGGTCACATGCAACGTGGCGGTTCACCTTCCTGTTTTGATCGAGTTTTAGCCAGTAGATTAGGTGTGAAAGCCGTTGAGTCATTGATAGAAGGAAAATCAAATTATATGGTTGGATTGCAAAATGATAAAGTAACGTTAACTCCTTTGGAACAAGCAATCAAAGGAAAAACGGAAATTGACAGAGAATTATTAAGAGTTTCAGACATTATGTCTACATAAATGGTTAAAGTTTATTGTGAGGAAATTAGACTTTATATTGAGTTAATATAAAATAAACAAAAAAATTAAAGTAAAATGTCAAAAGTAAAATTAGGAATAAACGGATTTGGTAGAATTGGAAGAATCGTTTTCAGAGAATCTATCAACAGAGATAACGTAGAAGTAGTAGCAATCAATGATTTATTAGATGTAGATCACTTGGCATACTTATTAAAATATGATTCAGTTCACGGACGTTTCAACGGAACCGTAGAAGTAAAAGAAGGACAACTTTTTGTAAACGGAAGAAATATCCGTATCACAGCTGAAAAAAATCCAGCAGATTTAAAATGGAATGAAGTTGATGTTGATGTAGTTGCAGAATGTACTGGTTTCTTTACAACTATCGAAACTGCAAACGAACACATCAAAGGTGGTGCTAAAAAAGTAATTATTTCTGCTCCTTCTGCTGATGCGCCTATGTTTGTAATGGGAGTAAACCATGAAACAGCAAAAGCTTCGGATATTGTAGTTTCTAATGCTTCTTGTACAACAAACTGTTTAGCTCCTTTGGCAAAAGTTATTCACGATAATTTTGAAATTGTTGAAGCTTTAATGACCACTGTTCACGCAACAACTTCAACGCAAATGACTACTGATGGTCCTTCTAAAAAGGACTGGAGAGGTGGGCGTGCAGCAAACTTAAATATTATTCCATCATCAACTGGTGCTGCAAAAGCAGTAGGAAAAGTGATACCATCATTGAACGGAAAATTAACAGGTATGTCAATGCGTGTTCCTACAGCTGACGTTTCTGTAGTCGATTTAACTGTAAAAGTGGCGAAAGAAACTTCTTATGAAGAAATTATGGCAGTTTTGAAAAATGCTTCTGAAACTACAATGAAAGGTATTTTAGGATATACTGAAGATTTAGTTGTATCTCAAGACTTTATTTCTGATTCAAGAACTTCAATTGTTGATGTTCATGCTGGAATTGGTTTGAACTCTACTTTTTTCAAAATCATCTCTTGGTATGACAATGAATATGGGTATTCCAGCAAATTAATTGATTTATCTGTGCACATTGCAGGTTTAAAATAATTTTTTACATTTACAGATCCCGTTATCTTTGTTTTAACGGGATCTTATTTTTTGTTACTTTTTTAAAATAGATGTTTTCTGTTAAACTCCATTTAAATTCAGTTAACCCCGAAACCAAAAAACCAAAAAAAGATGAGATTAATAGTTGACAGTGGTTCTACAAAAGCTGATTGGATTTCAATAGATGACAATGGCAAAGTATTATTTACAACACAAACTTTAGGATTAAATCCTGAAGTTCTTGAAGCAGATGAAATTATTGAACGTCTAAACGATCGTTTTGATATTTTACAAAATAAAAAAAATGCAACCCATTTATTTTTTTATGGAGCAGGTTGTGGTACCGATAGAATGAAAATTACACTTTCACAAGTTTTTCAAACGTATTTTCCTAATGCGATTATTGACGTGAAAGAAGATACGTATGCAGCAGTTTATGCAACAACTCCAAAAGGTGAGAAAGCAATTGTATCCATTTTAGGAACAGGATCAAACTGTAGCTATTTTGACGGTAAAGAGTTGCACCAAAAAGTACAATCTTTAGGTTACATCGCCATGGATGATTGCAGTGGAAATGTTTTTGGAAAAGAATTAATCAGAAAGTATTATTTTAATAAAATGCCAAAAGAACTGGCCGTTGAATTTGAAAAACAATACGATTTAGATCCGGATGCTATTAAAAGCAAATTGTATAAAGAACCAAATCCAAATGCTTATTTAGCAACTTTTGCCAAGTTCTTGATTCAACATAAAGAAACAGAGTTTTGCAGAAAAATTATTTTCAAAGGAATGAAATCTTTTGTAAAAAATTATATCAAACAATACGATAATTGTAAAGAGGTTCCTGTACATTTTGTAGGTTCTATTGCTTTTTATCTAAAAGAAGAACTACAAGAAACATTCGAAAAATACGAATTACAATTAGGGAATGTTTTAAGAAGACCTATTGACGGTTTGATTGCTTATCATATTGCCAATAAATAGTTTTTTAAAGCTTACTTTAAATTAAAAATCACTACCAGTTTACTTTAAGCAAGTAAATTAGCAGTGATTTTTTTTATGGAAAAAAAAGTAGCTTTTACTTTTATATTGTAATGACGAATATTGTTTGCTACAGAATTGCGATCATCGAAATTTCGACATTTACGTTTTTTGGCAAACAAGCAACTTGAACCGTTTCTCGCGCCGGAGCAATTGTTTCATTAAAATAAGAACCGTAAACAGTGTTTATTTTGGCAAAATCGTTCATATCCATTATAAAGATTGTTGTTTTTACCACATTATCAAATGTCATTCCAGCTGCTTCTAGTACCGCTTTCATGTTTTGCATCACTTGTTTCGTTTCGGTTTCAATAGTAGTTGTAACTAATTCTCCCGTTGTGGGATTAATAGCAATCTGTCCCGAAGTATAAAGTGTATTTCCATAAAGAACCGCTTGATTGTATGGTCCTATTGGTGCTGGAGCATTTTCTGTGAAAATTATCTTTTTCATATGAAGGAGTTTTTTTTAGAACTAATAAGGTAGGAAATTATTATTTAATATTTAGAATTATCGGTTAATGGTGCTTCTTTTGTCCCATTTGATGTCGCTCAATACACCAGATTTTATTCCAATGAAGAAACCCCAGTTGGCATTGGTACCAAAAGGAGACCAGTTAAAATCCATTCTCCAGCTTAACAAATCTCTTTCAAAACGAAGTTGTGTGAAAGTTACCCCTTTTTGAACAAAATCGTAACCGGTAGAAACCCCCGCTTTCCATTTTGGAGTTATGTCCGCATTAGCAGATATCATAATCGAATTGCCTATGATTTTATTTTCTCTATTATTGTTCCCGTACGTTAATGAATAGGCAAAAGTCATGTCCCACGGTAATTTTGAGTTGAAAAACTCTGAAATTTTATCTTCGTCTTCAGTCTCTTCTTCATCTTCAAACTGGCTTCTTCTGCTGTCGCCTAAGTCAGTATTTGTTCCAAATAAATCATCTTCACGACCACCATTTCGTTGACTTTGAACATTTTTATCTTTTTTATCGTCGTCTTTTCCTTGGCTCGAAATAGAATAATTTAACGTCATATTAGAACTGGTCATTCTAAAAAGACTTCCGCCATTATCAATATTAAAAACATTAATTCGGTTTCCGGAATTGTCAATCGCATACGGATCTAAGGTAGCTCCAAAATTGACATTCATTTTATTATCCAACAATGTTGTCCCACCGCTAACTCTAATAGGAGAAAACGCAAGAGTAGTGACACCGTCCGCATCCAGATTATAGGAAGTGGAAAGGTTTAAATTATTAAGCAGCATTATTTTTTTAGGCTCTACTTTCGTACTGTCCTTATCGGTTACTTTGGCTTCAAAAGTATTACTCAAAAGAAAGCCTAACGTATTGGAATTATTTAAACCCGGAGCACCAAAAATTCCATTTTCAAATCGGGAATATTGTTTAATCATCGATCCGCTGGCGTCAGCTGCGTATGTATCATAATATTTTTCGAAACTAGGCGTGTAACCGTATGATGCAGAAGGCCTCATGACGTGTCTTATCGATTTTATTTTTTTATCATCACCAAAATTAAAAGTTCCATAAATAGTTGTTCCTACGCTAGAGGAGAAGGAATAGGTTCTAAAAGCGTCAAATCCGTTAATGGTTTTATCAACTACTTTGCTTTGGTCAACATCATAACTTCTTTCGATTGTTTTCGTATACCAAATTTCCTCATAATTCATAGATGATGAAGCACTGAAATATTTGAATATTTTAAAATTGGTACTTAATGGAATGCTATGTTGGAAACCAACTTTTGCATCTCTGAACATTTGCGGTTTGAAAAATAAAGAATCAGAGGTAACAATGCTGTTTCTTCCGTTTAAATTATATTGTAAGTTGATGTTCTTGAAAAATCCTTTTTTAACTCCGTCTTTCCCAACAAATGGATAAATCCGGTCAACGCTCAATTGTAAAGTTGGCAAAGTCATGTTGATTTCCTCAGTTTGTGTATTTTGTGAGTGAGTTGCCGTCAGCGACATTCTAACTTGCGGCACGGAAGTGAATGTCTTAGAATACGAAACCGATGAGCTTAATGTGTTATTAAGATTTGAACCAATATTCACCTGATTGATGGATTGCTGGAAATATTTACTGCTTCCAAGATTCACGGATGCTGAAAAACTGGAATTCGGATTTGATTTAGAGTCTTTGGAATGTGACCATTGGATGTTATAAATGTTTTGTTTTAAATAATCCGGATAACCTCTTTCGCTGCTTATTAAATTTTCAAATCGAACGTTTAGGTTTCCTCTATACGAATACCGTTTAGCATAACTGGATTCAAAACGCAATCCATAACTCCCATTGGTGTAATAATCCCCCAAAACGGTTAAATCATAATTATCGCTCAGCGCAAAATAATAACCTAAATTTTGAAGTGAAAATCCTCTGTTATTGGAATCGTTATAGCTGGGTAATATCAAACCGGAGATGCTGGTTTCTTTACTCATTGGAAAAAAAGCAAACGGTAAAGCTATCGGCGTTGGCACGTTAGCGATAACCATATTAGTTAATCCGGTCACTACTTTTTTACCGGGAATAAATTTTACTTTGTTAGTCTGAAAATAATATTCGGGATTATCTACGTCTTTTGAAGTAGTAAAACGAGCTCCTTTTAAGAAATAAACTGAATCATTTTCTTTTTTGGTGATCGCCGCTTTTATTTTAAATTCTCCTTGATCGGATCTTGAATTCCAAATCAAAGCCTTTTTCGTTTTAAAATTAAAACGAATAGAGTCAGGTTCAATTACATTTGCACCTTGCTTGAAATTTGGATATTGAGTATAAGTGCCCGTTGAATCCTTGATACGTCCGGCATAGACTTCATTTTTTTCATAATCCATGACAATTATGCCAGCCTTCAGTTCAACGTCCTGATAGTATAATTCCGCTTGGTCGTAAAGAGTAATAATTTTTTTATTCTGGTCAATTTTAGCATAATTATCTGCTTTGTATCTTACTTTCCCGTCCAGAAATGCTTTTTTAGGTTTAATACTGTCCATTTTGATGGTGTCAGTTTCTTTTTCAACCGTTAAGACGGGAGTTTTGACTCTGTTTAAGTTTGGTTTAGCGCTATCTGTTTGACTCTTAACGGATACCGCAGCCTTTTTTTTTGTTATATCTTGAGAATATAATTTACCAGAACCCAGAGAAAGGAAAA
The DNA here is from genome assembly GCF_900112975.1 of Flavobacterium xueshanense. Taxonomy (GTDB): domain Bacteria; phylum Bacteroidota; class Bacteroidia; order Flavobacteriales; family Flavobacteriaceae; genus Flavobacterium; species Flavobacterium xueshanense. Next base: position 27,237 of record NZ_FONQ01000011.1, read on the forward strand.
TTGATAATAAAACGATATTAAATAAGTTTGTATGCAAAGGTTTAAATGCTATTTTTGTAAAATTATGGCCTGTTTTTTGACATGTCAAACTTACATATTATTATTTGTCAAAAATAGGCAAATAAATAATTTTATAGCGGTAGTCTTTTAATTAAATTAACTTATAGCTTTATGCGTAGTACAAGTAAAATTAAAATAATTGTAACTTTTATTTTGATGCTCAATTCATTGGCTGGATACAGTCAGTCCAATAACTTTAAGGTAACTTTAGATGCGGGCCACGGCGCACATGATTTTGGTGCTGTTTATGAAGGACGTATAGAAAAGAATATTGCTTTAGCTGTAGTTTTGAAAGTTGGAAAAATACTTGCGGCAACACCACAAATGGAAGTCAATTACACTCGAAAAACAGATGTATTTATAGATTTAATTGAAAGAGCTAATATCGCCAACAGATTTAACGCAAATATTTTTGTTTCCATTCATTGCAATGCCAACAGAAATACTGCTGCAGATGGAACCGAAACCTATGTAATGGGTTTGAGCAAAGTGGCTTCAAACTTAGAAGCGGCCAAAAAAGAGAACTCCGTAATTACTTTGGAGAAAGATTACAAACAAAAATACGAAGGATTTGATCCTAACTCTCCGGAAACGATGATTGGAATGACGCTGATGCAGGAAGAATATTTGGATAACAGTATTTCGCTGGCCAGTAAAGTAGAAGATGCTTTTGAAGACTTGGGTAAAAAAATAAGAGGAGGCGGAGTGAAACAAGCTCCGTTTATGGTACTTCACAAAGCATATATGCCCAGAGTGCTGATAGAAATGGGTTTTATATCTAATACAATCGAAGGGAATAAATTAAATACCGAAGAAGGCCAAGACGAAATTGCTAAAGCGATTGCCGATGCTGTCATCAGTTATAAAAAAGAATATTATGGCAGTGGCGAAGTGGAGCTTTTTGAGGAAAGACCTTCCCAAAAAATTAATGAAAAACCATTACGTGATACTGTTATTCCTGCGAAACCAAAGATGATTTCTCAATCAGCAGAATCAATTCAGTCAAAAAAAGTGGTTGAGAATTCTAAACCTGTTTTCAAAGTGCAACTTTCAGCCAGTAGTAAAAGATTAGAATTACTTCCAAAAAATTTTAATGGACTTAAAAATATTTCTGTAGCTTATGAAAATAGAGTTTACAAATATATGTATGGAGAAACCGCTGATTATGATGAAGCAAAAAAGCAATTAAGAGAGGCAAAAGAAAAAGGTTATAATTCTGCATTTTTGATAGCATTTAAAAATGGAACGAAAATCAATATTCAAGACGTTATTAAATAGTATTAAGACATCCGTTTGCTATTAAATTAAAAAAAAACTCATATTTTGAATATTTCCAAAAAATTAAAAACCACTATTATTGCTTCATTTTTATTATTTTGATGGAATACTTTTTCTAAATCTAATCAAAAAATTACTGTTATTTTAGATGCAGTTCATGAAGGTAGAGAGCCCGGTAATTTGTATCATGGTTTTGTCAAAAAGGAAATTGCATTAAAAACGACGTTAACATTAGAAAAATATCTGTCTAAAGACAATGATATTAAAGTGGTTTACACCAGAAAATCAGATGTTTTTAGAGAATTAAAAGACAGACCTAAAAAAGCAAATTCTATCGATTCTAATTTATTTGTTTCTGTACATTGTAATTCAATAAAAATTCAGTTTCCTGCGACACAGAAACTTTTGTAGTGTGTTTGGCAAGAAGTAAAGGAAACTTAGAAATTGTTAAATGAGAAAAATCAGTACTACAACTCGAAAAACATTACAATCAAACCTACAAAGGATTTGACCCAAAAAATCCTGAAACTTTGAGAGGTTTAAAAATCCTACAAGAAGATTATTTGGATAAAAGTATAAATATGGCTGCAAAAATTGAAAATAATTTTAGAAATAAATTACATCGAAAATCTAGGGGTTTTAAGCAGACTACATTATGGGTTTTGGATGCTGCTTATATGTCCAGTGTCTTGATTGAATGTGTTTTTTATCTAATAACGAAGAAGGACTTTATCTCAATTGAAAAGACGGACAAAACAATATGGCATCAGCTATTTCATCAGCTATTATTGTTTACAAAAAGGAATATTTTAGAACACAATCCAATGGAATTCTGATGAGCTACCATCAAGAAAAACAACTGAAAATGGAATAAAAGATTCTTCAAAGAACTCTAAATTAAAACGTATTGTTGAAAAACAACCTGCCCAAAAAGGCGAGCTGAGAAGACAAAATTCCGATGTGGTTTTCAAAGTTCAATTTGAAGCCGGGAATAAAAACAATAAACTAAATCCACCTAATTTTAGAGGATTAAAAAATGTTGCTCTTGAGATAAATGATGGTTATTTTTACAAATATCCATATAGTTCAACATTAGATTATAATAGTGCAAAAGAAGATTTGAAAGAGGTTAAATCCAAAGGATATTCTTTTGCGTAAATAATCGAATTTAGACACGTAAAAAACATTAGTGTTAAAGAAGCGGTGAAATAATTATAACAAGTCAAATATTTTATATTAAATTTGTACAAAATACTTAAATTTTGAAAATAACACGAGAAATTAAAACTGCCATCTTAGTAATTGCATCTATTTTATTATTTATTTGGGGCTACAGTTTTTTAAAAGGAAGAGATCTTTTTACCAATTACAAAACTTTTTTTGTAGAGTATAAAAGTGTTGAAGGTTTAGCAACATCAGCGCCAGTAACCCTTAACGGTTTAGTTATAGGTAAGGTGAGTAGTATTGCCATAAATGAAAATACGGGCGTATTGTTAGTTGAATTGCAATTAAAAACTGATTTTCCAATTTCTAAATCCAGTATCGCTTCTATTTATGAGCCAGGATTTATTGGAGGAAAACAAATTGCGATTATCCCTAATTTCAATGATAAAACCTTAGCTGTTGACGGTCAGAAATTGCAAGGTGGTATAAAAATGGGTCTAACGGATAAAGTAGGAGACCAATTGGCACCTCTTCAAGAGAAATTGGAAAAATTATTGGGAAGTACTGAAAAATTAATTTCAGGATTTAACAATGTTTTGGATCAAAAGGGGCAACAGGATTTAAAACTCACATTGTTTGAATTAAGTAGGACTGTTGAGCAATTCCATAAAGTATCCATGAGCGTTAACGATTTATTGAGTACCAATAAAAGTCAAATAAACGGAGTGGTTACTAATTTTAATAAAATATCAGGAAATTTTTCTAAAATTTCAGATTCGTTGGATAAAGCTGATTTAGGCAAAACAGCCAGAAATTTGAATGCATCTTTAGCCAGAGTCGATGGTATTGTGAGCGGTTTGGAATCTGGTAAAGGTTCTATGGGCAAATTGTTAAACGATGAAGCTTTCTACCAAAACATTAGAAGTTCTACAAAAGAATTAGAATTATTATTGCAAGATATTAGACTTTATCCAACTAGATATGTTAACATTTCTGTGTTTGGAAAAAAAAATAAACCGTATACGGGTCCTGTAAATGATTCTGTATCTAATCAAATTAAATAGCAAATATGAGCTACTTAGACAATATTTTATTTGCCATTCTACTGGTAATTGGTTTTGGATATTTTTTTACAAGTGTTAAAAAAATCAGACGAAACATCAATCTTGGAACTGATGTAAATCGTTCCGACAATCCAAAAGCCCGCTGGACCAATATGGCCATGATTGCTCTTGGTCAGTCAAAAATGGTAAAACGGCCTATTGCGGGAATGCTTCATATTATAGTTTATGTTGGTTTTGTAATTATAAACATTGAATTACTAGAAATTATAATTGACGGACTTTTTGGTACACATCGTGTTTTTGCTTTTTTAGGAACTACGTATGATGTGCTGATTGCTTCTTTCGAAATTTTAGCACTCTTAGTTTTAGTTGCTGTTGTTGCTTTTTGGAGCCGAAGAAATGCAATCAAATTAAAAAGATTTGTAAGTTCGGACTTAAAAGGTTGGCCAAAAAGTGATGCAAATTATATCTTGTATTTCGAGGTAGTTTTGATGACTTTATTTTTATTGATGAATGCATCTGATTTGCATTTGCAAAATGTATCTGGAGGTTTTTCTCATTTTATAAAAGCAGGTTTTTTTCCGGTAAGTCAATTTATTGAACCCATTTTCAATGGAATGTCAAATGAGTTGGTAATGTTGCTTTCAGAAATATTTTGGTGGTTGCACATTGTGGGGATTTTGATTTTTATGAATTACCTTTATTTTTCAAAACACCTACACATACTGTTAGCTTTTCCAAATACCTATTTTGCAAATCTGAATCCTCAAGGTCAATTTGATAATTTGGAGTCAGTCACTAAAGAAGTGAAGTTAATGATGGATCCTAATGCTGATCCTTTCGCCGCAGCACCAGTGGATGAAAATGCGGTTCCAAGCAAGTTTGGCGCCAGTGATATTCAGGATTTAAACTGGGTACAATTATTGAACGCTTACACTTGTACAGAATGTGGTCGTTGTACTTCATCTTGTCCGGCGAATATTACAGGTAAAAAATTGTCTCCGCGTAAAATCATGATGGATACCAGAGATAGGATGGAAGAAGTGGGTAGAAATATAGATGCTAATAAAGGTATTTTTATTCCGGACAACAAAACATTATTAAACGATTATATCACACCAGAAGAACTTTGGGCTTGTACCTCCTGTAATGCTTGTGTGGAGGAATGCCCTGTAAACATTAGTCCGCTTTCTATCATTATGGATATGCGTCGCTATTTAGTTATGGAAAAAAGTGCGGCTCCAATGCCTTTGAATGCCATGATGACCAATATAGAAAATAATGGAGCACCTTGGCAATACAATCAACAAGATCGATTGAATTGGAAAAATGAATAATTGTTTATTTGTTTAAATTTCATTTAGTAAAGTGAAATAACAATTTTCCGTTTGCTCGAATAATCAAATTAACGAATAACCGAATCACAAATAGTATGTCAGAGAATTTAATAGTGCCAACAATGGCCGAAATGTTAGCTCAAGGGAAACAGCCAGAAGTTTTATTTTGGGTAGGTTGTGCAGGAAGTTTTGACGATAGAGCAAAGAAAATAACTAAGGCATTTGTTCGTATTTTGAATCGTGCCAACGTTTCTTTTGCCGTTTTAGGGACTGAAGAAAGTTGTACCGGTGATCCTGCAAAAAGAGCTGGAAATGAGTTTTTATTTCAAATGCAGGCCATGATGAATATTGAGGTTTTGAATGCATACGAGGCAAAAAAAATTGTTACAGCTTGTCCGCATTGTTTCAATACTTTAAAAAATGAATATCCGGAATTAGGCGGGAAATATGAAGTAGTTCACCATACGGAATTTCTAAAATCGTTGTTAGATGATGGAAGATTGACTATTGAAGGAGGACAATTCAAAGGAAAGCGAATTACTTTTCACGATCCTTGTTATTTAGGCAGAGCCAATAATGTCTATGAAGCACCTAGAGATTTGATTCTAAAGTTGGATGCTGAATTAGTGGAAATGAAACGTTCCAAAGCAAACGGTTTGTGCTGTGGTGCCGGTGGTGCACAAATGTTTAAAGATGCTGAGCCAGGGAACAAGGAAATCAACGTTGAAAGAACCGAAGACGCATTAGAAACAAAACCAGAAATAATTGCCGCGGGTTGTCCTTTTTGTAACACTATGATGACTGACGGTATTAAAAATAAAGAAAAGGAAGGCGAAGTGAAAGTCATGGATATTGCGGAATTGATCGCCAATGCTCAAGATTTATAATCAATTAAAAATTACGAATTTTGATTTTCTAAATCAAAATTTATAACTCATAACTCATACTTAAGATGTACGTTCCTTTTGAAAATTTACCCGAAGAATCTAAAATCTGGATTTATCAATCGAACAGAAAGTTTTCGGATGCGGAATTTTCTGAAATAGAAACTGCTTTACAAAGCTTTCTGGAAAGTTGGGCTGCGCATGGTACCAGTTTAGAATCATCGTATCAATTGAAATACAACCGATTTATAATTATTGCCGTTAATCAAGATGTTCAAGCTGCAACAGGGTGCTCGATTGATTCCTCAGTAGAATTTATTCAAAGCCTGGAACAAAAATATACCGTTGATTTATTGGATAAAATGAATGTCACTTTCAAACTTGGGGAGCATATTGCACACAAGCCATTGATTGATTTCAAGAAAATGGTGAAAGATAAAGCTGTTACTGAAAATACTATAGTTTTCAATAATTTAGTTAATAATATAGAAGAATATAATGAATCTTGGGAAGTTCCGGCTATTGATAGCTGGCATAGCCGCTTTTTTTAAACAAAATAGTTCAATGAAAAAAATAGGAATTAAAATTGTTTTTTTTTATGTCTTATTTATTTTTGTTGCTGCGGGTTGTGTTGGTACAAAAGTGAATAAGAATAAAACAATTGTAACCAATATTCCGTCCAAAATAGAAAATTTCGACAGTATAAATTCTACTAATATTCCGCATCTTTTTGAATTATCTCCGCAAGGCAACAGATGGGTGGATAGTGTTTACAATGCAATGACTTTAGAGGAAAAATTAGGGCAATTATTTATGGTTGCTGCTTATTCCAATAAAGATTCAGCGCATATTAAAGCTATTGATAAACTTATATTAGATCATAAAATTGGCGGATTAATTTTCTTTCAAGGCGGTCCGCAACGCCAAGCAAAATTGACCAATCGTTATCAATCCAAATCAAAAATTCCATTATTTATTGGTAATGATGCAGAATGGGGCTTGGGTATGCGACTGGATTCGACCTACAGTTATCCTTGGAATATGACACTTGGAGCCATCCAAAATATGCAACTTTTGGAGAAAGTAGGTGTTCAAATGGGACAACAAAGCAAACGAATGGGATTGCAATTTAACTTTGCCCCAGTGTTGGATATCAATTCAAATCCCGATAATCCGATTATAGGTTTTCGTTCTTTTGGCGAAGATAAATTTAAAGTTACCGAGCGCGCCATTGCCATAATGAAAGGCGTTCAGAGCCAAGGTGTGTTTTCTACCGGTAAACATTTTCCGGGTCATGGAGATACGGAAACGGATTCTCATAAAAGATTACCAACTATAAATTCCTCAAAAGAAAAATTATCGGATGTAGAGTTTTATCCCTATAAAAAAATGTTTCATGAAGGACTCTCGTCTGTTATGGTGGCACATTTAAACGTTCCCAGTTTAGAATCAAGACCTAATTTTCCTTCTTCGATTTCTTATAATATAGTTACTAATATTCTCCAAAAAAAATTGGGTTTCAAAGGGCTTATTTTTACAGATGCCCTAAATATGAGAAGTGTAAGTGATTTCAATTTACCAAGCGAAATAAACTTTGAAGCTTTTATGGCCGGAAATGACGTGCTGTTGTTTCCTGAAAATGTTCCAGCTGCGATTGATAAATTTAAACTCGCGTATTCTCTGAATTTATTTACTGATGAACGATTGGCTTTTTCCGTAAAGAAAATTCTAAAGTTTAAGTACAAAGCTGGTTTGAACAGTTACAAACCAATTGTGACTGAAAGTTTATACAAAGATTTAAATTCAGTTGAAAATAATGCTTTAGAGTATGAATTGTATGAAAATGCGATTACTGTTCTAAAAAATACGGGAACTGTTTTACCAATTAAAAATTTGGACAAACAAAAAATCGCTTATGTCAAAATAGGAGAAGACAATAATGATGCATTTGTTTCGACTTTGAAAAAATATGCCGAAGTTACGGTGATTTCAGACACGAATCTGGACAGTCTTCAGGTAAAGTTGCAAGCTTTTACAACAGTGATTATTGGCTATCACAAATCGGATGTAGCTTTCAAAAACGACGATTTAAAATCGGATGAAGTATTTAAAATCAATTTTTTAGTCAAGAATAATAATGTAATTCTCAATATTTTTGCAAAACCATACGCTTTATTACCTATTACAAATTTCGATGATGTCGAAGGATTGGTCGTTTCTTATCAAAATAGTACCATTGCTCAAATCGTTTCGGCGGAACTAATTTTTGGTTCGATTGCAGCCAAAGGGAAATTGCCGGTTTCTATTAATAACAGTTTTAAGATAAATGACGGTTTGTCTACGGAAAAATTGAATCGTTTAGGATTCACGATTCCGGAGAATGTTGGTATGAATTCAGCTATTTTATCAAAAATTGATGCTATTGTTAACAAAGCTATTAGCGCAAAAATGACACCGGGAATTCAGGTTCTTGTAGCCCGAAAAGGGAAAGTCATTTATCAAAAATCATTCGGACATCATACCTATGATGAAACGATTAAAGTTCAAGATTCAGATATATACGACGTAGCATCTTTAACAAAAATTTTAGCAACATTGCCCAATGTTATGTTGCAGTACGATCAGCAAAATATAAATTTGGAAACAGCATTAGGAACAATGTCTCCAATTTTCAAAAATTCGAATAAGGCAAATATTAATTTTAAGGATTTATTGTCTCATTATGCGGGACTTGCTGCCGGGATTCCATTTTACAAAGCGGCAATGGATAAATCCAAATTACCTTCGGATATTTATTTTAGAAAAGTAGCTGAACAGGAGTTTTCTAAAAAACTGGGCGACAGTCTTTTTATCAGAAATAATTTTAGTGATACGATTATGAAAATGATTGTTGAAAGTAAAATTGCAGTAAAAAAAGAATACAAATACAGTGATCTTACTTTCATGATCTTGAAGGATTATTTGGAAAAAACTACAGGTAAAACATTAGATGTTTTAATTCAAGAGAATTTTTATCGTTCGCTTGGTATGAATAATTCAAGTTTTAATCCGTTGACGAAATTTGATAAAAACAGAATTCCTCCAACAGAAACGGATACTTATTTCCGTCGTCAACTTCTACAAGGCTATGTCAATGATTTGTCAGCTGCTTTAGAAGGTGGAGTTTCGGGTCATGCAGGTGTTTTTTCGAATGCAATGGATGTGGCTAAAATAATGGAACTTTATTTACAAAAAGGAAATTATGGCAATCAGCAGTATTTTTCTGAAAAGACATTTGAAGATTTCAATACCTGCTATTTTTGTGCGGTAGGAAATAGGAGAGGTGTTGGCTTTGATAAACCTCAATTGGGTTCCGAAGGCCCAACATGCGGTTGTGCTTCTATGACCAGTTTTGGACATACCGGCTACACAGGAACGATGGCTTGGGCCGATCCTGAAACACAGATTGTTTATGTGTTTTTATCCAATAGAACTTTTCCGGTAGCTGCTGAAAATAGATTATCCAAAGCAAACATTCGGGAAGACATCCAGAAGATAATTTATGAAGCGATTACAGATTAAAAGACACATTAGTTTAGCATTATCCAGGTTAAGAAACAGTTGAACTTCTCTCTTTCTGGAAGTAAATTTTGTACTTTTAGAATTCTTAATCTATTCTAATCATGGCACACAAACATAAAAATAACGCTAATCATCAAACTGCTTGTTGCGCAATGGAACAAAACAAACAGGAATCAGATAATGATCAAAATGGATGTTGTACCGCAGATAATGATGCTGAAAATTACGACGGACACGATGATGATGATAGAAACGGAAGCGAAAGTGTCTTCAGATTATTTTCGCCCTCTTTAATCAGTTTTGTATTATTAATAGTGGCGTTGTTATTTGATAATTACTTTCCGCAATCGTGGTTCAACGGCTGGGTTCGAATTGCATGGTATGTTGTAGCCTATCTTCCCGTAGGTTTTCCAGTTCTGAAAGATGCTTTTCAAAGTATCATAAAAGGAGCTTTTTTTTCCGAATTTTTTTTAATGAGTGTTGCTACAATTGGTGCTTTTGGAATTGGTCAATACGCGGAGGGCGTTACTGTAATGCTTTTTTACGCAATTGGAGAACTGTTTCAAATGATGGCTGTACAAAAAGCCAAATCAAATATCAAATCATTATTAGACCAAAGACCTGATACAGCAAATGTATTATACGGCGCGAATGTTGTTTCCAAAAAAGCTTCGGAAGTAACTATTGGAGAAATAATAGAATTAAAACCGGGAGAGAAGTTAGCATTAGATGGAAAATTACTTTCGGATCATGCGACTTTCAATACTGCCGCATTAACCGGAGAGAGCAAACCAGATTCTAAATTAAAAGGGGATATTATTCTTGCCGGAATGATTAATCTGAATTCTATTGCGCAAATAGAAGTAACTACCGCATTTACCGACAGTAAATTATCTAAAATTCTTGAAATGGTGCAAGAAGCTACGGCCAAGAAAGCACCAACAGAGTTGTTTATCAGAAAGTTTGCTAAAATTTACACGCCAATAGTTGTTTATTTGGCTATCGGAATTTGTTTGATTCCACTGTTATTTGTCGATAATTATGTTTTTAAAGAGTGGCTGTACCGTGCTCTGATATTTTTGGTAATTTCATGTCCATGTGCTTTAGTTATTTCTATACCGTTGGGTTATTTTGGCGGAATTGGGGCAGCTAGTAAAAACGGAATCTTATTTAAAGGATCTACATTTTTAGATACTATGGCAGCTATTCAAGTTGTAGTTTTGGACAAAACAGGAACGCTGACCAAAGGAGTTTTTAGAGTTCAAAAAGTAGTTGCTATAGAGATTTCAGAGACCGATTTAGTTAATTATACCGCAGCGATTGAAGCTAAATCTACACATCCTGTGGGTTCAGCAATAGTAGAATTCGCCAATAATGCTAAAAACGAAACTGTTGTTACCGGAGTTACCGAAATCGCTGGTCACGGAATAAAAGGTTTTGTAAATGGAAACGAAATCTTGGTAGGAAGCCCTAAATTGATGAAAAAATTCAATATCGATTATGACACGAAACTTGATTCGATTCCGTACACTATTATTGTCGTTGCCATCAATCAAAAATATGCAGGTTATTTTCTAATAGCTGACGAAATAAAAGAAGATGCAAAATCGGCCATTGAAAGTTTACATAAAATAAATATTAAAACAATATTGCTTTCCGGAGATAATGAAGCTGTAGTTATGGCTGTAGCCAAAGAATTGAATATCGATGAAGCATTTGGGAATTTATTGCCGGAAAATAAAGTCGAAAAAGTGGAAGCGCTATTGCGACAAAAGTTAAAAGTTGCATTTGCTGGAGATGGAGTCAATGATGCTCCGGTAGTCGCTTTGGCGGATGTCGGAATTGCAATGGGTGGCTTAGGAAGCGATGCTACTATTGAAACCGCTGATGTTGTAATTCAAAATGACCAACCCACTAAAATTTTCACCGCTGTCACCATTGGGAGAAAAACAAAACAAATCGTTTGGCAAAATATCGGATTGGCTTTTTCAGTAAAACTAATAGTTCTGATTCTGGGAGCTGGCGGACTGGCATCGATGTGGGAGGCTGTTTTTGCAGATGTGGGCGTTGCCTTGTTAGCAATATTGAATGCGGTACGAATCCAGCGGATGAAATTTTAAAATCCGATGGTATTTAACTTAAAATTCCATAAAACCCATTCCTATTTTTCTTAATTTCGTTTTATTAAATTACATACATGAAAATTGCAATAGTTTGTTATCCTACCTTTGGAGGTAGTGGTGTTGTCGCTACAGAACTGGGACTGGAATTGGCTCGTCGAGGTCATGAAATACATTTTATAACCTACAGTCAGCCTGTGCGTTTGGCGCTTTTGAACCCCAATGTGCATTACCATGAAGTGAATGTTCCAGAATATCCATTGTTCCATTATCAACCGTATGAATTGGCTTTATCGAGCAAATTGGTCGATATGGTAAAATTATATAAAATAGAATTGCTTCACGTTCATTATGCTATTCCACATGCGTATGCGGGATATATGGCAAAACAAATGTTGAAAGATGAAGGAATTAATATACCAATGGTCACAACGCTGCATGGAACTGATATTACATTGGTAGGAAATCACCCTTTTTATAAACCAGCGGTAACTTTTAGTATCAACAAATCAGATTTTGTTACTTCGGTTTCCCAAAGTTTGAAAGACGATACCTTAAAATTATTTAATATAAAAAATGAAATTGAGGTGATTCCAAATTTTATCGAATTGAATAAAAATAGTAACGACCCGAGTATTCCTTGTCAACGTTCGGTTATGGCGAAGGAAAATGAGCGAATCATAACGCACATCAGTAATTTTAGAAAAGTAAAACGAATTCCTGATGTCATTAAAATTTTCTATAACATTCAGAAGGAGATTCCTGCGAAATTGATGATGGTCGGAGATGGTCCTGAAAAAGAAAAAGCGGAATATTTATGTCAGGAATTGGGGATTTTAGACAAGGTGATTTTCTTTGGTAACAGTAATGAAATTGATAAAATACTGTGCTTGACAGATTTGTTTTTGCTTCCTTCAGAAACAGAAAGTTTTGGACTTGCTGCTTTGGAAGCTATGGCTTGTAAAGTTCCAGTTATTTCCAGTAATTCCGGAGGTTTGCCAGAGGTGAATCATGATGGTATTTCCGGTTACTTAAGTGATGTTGGAAACATAGAAGAAATGGCTCAAAATGCCCTGAAAATCCTGAAGGATGATGCGGTTCTTCAACAATTTAAAGAAAACGCTTTGACAGTTGCAAAACAATTTGATATTAAAAACATTTTGCCACTTTACGAAGAGTTGTATAAAAAAGCCCTTAATAAATTTTTATAAATTTTAGAATTTGTAAATTTAAATGAGAATGAGTTTTAGAATCTATTCCATTTAATTAAAAAATATAAAAAATGAAAAAAGTAATTCTATCAGTATTTGCTATAGCTCTGGCATCTTGCGGTGCTACTTCTTCGAAAAGTTCAGGTACAAATAAGTTGTATGAAGTTTTGACACAACAAACGACTGGCGGTGCTAATATTCGCTTTTTTGAGATTCTTTCGGAACCAAACGAAATTAAAATGTTGCAGAATGATGAAAATTTAAAAAATAAAATTAGTGCTAATGATGTTCAGAAATCTAATTTCATTGTTTTGAATATGGGAGAGAAATCAACCGGCGGTTACAATATAGGTATTGATAATATAGTTGAAACCGATAAAAATATAATCATAACGGTGAAGGAAACAAATCCTGAACCGGGAAGTATGGTTACACAAGCGTTTACTACTCCTTTTTGTGTAGTAAAAATAAATTCTAAAAAAGAAATTATAATTAAATAATAAGAAGATTAATTAAACAAAAAAAAGCCACTATTTCTAGTGGCTTTTTTAATGTATTACATGGTAATACTAGAATTGATATCTTAGCGCTAAAGCTACATCAGAACCATAGTTATTTTTGTAGTATCCACTTCCACCAAATTCAGGTCTGAAATCTAAAGACACTAATAAAGGAAAGTCAAAGTTGTATTCAATACCGATATCTCCAGCAGCAAATGCAAAAGTATCATTGTATGAAGTATTGTTGTTATCATAGCTGTAGTTACCTACACCACCACCAATACCTGCATACCAGTTGAAACCACCATCAATGTTCCATACCCATTGGTATAAACCTGTAAGTTTGATAGCACTATCATCGTAGTTATTGTCGTTGAAGTTAGTTCTGTTTCTCCAACCTAAATCAAGTTCAAGTCTATTGTTGCTTCCTAATGCTCTTTGGTAAGAAAGTTCAGCACCAAAACCACCGCTATCCCCAAAACGAAGACCTAATGCGTTTTTTGAAATATCCTGAGCTTGTGCGGTAAATGCTAATCCAATTAACATGATTGCCGATAAAATAATTTTTTTCATAAGTAAGTTTTTTATTGTTACAAATGTATAATTTAGTTGGACATGATTTTTATAAAATTTCAATGAAAAGTTATATAATTTACTTATTTCGGAATTGGAAAGCTTAAAATAGAGAATTACATTAAAATGTTTTGTTTTGAAAATAGTACAGAAGCTATGATTTGATTGCTCAAAATATCTTCCATTTCAAAAAAATTATCTTCTTCTACGTAATTCATTTCGGAATAGCGAAATAGTTTCCAACGTTTTTTATTGTATTCTAATGCTGTTAGATTTTCTACCCAATCTCCAGAATTTAAATACAATGTGTTGCCATTTTTGGTTTCTTTTTGAATCATTTTAGGTTCGTGAATATGACCACAAATAACATAATCATATTTGTTTTCGATAGCTAATTCAGTGGCTGTTTTTTCAAAATCAGAAATGTGTTTTACGGCTTTTTTCACGCTAGCCTTTATTCTTTTGGAAAAAGAGTAGGGTTCCTTTCTTATTTTTAACAAACACCAATTTACTAATCGGTTTAAAAGAATCAGATAATCATAACCCAAACCACCCATTTTCGCAATCCATTTAGAATGTTGTACGGAAGCATCAAAAACATCGCCGTGAAAAATCCATGCTTTTTTATCATCTAAATGCAACACTAATTTATCCACCAATTCAAAATTACCCATGCGCATGTCGCTAAATTTTCGGAGCATTTCATCGTGATTTCCAGTTATGTAATACACTTTTGTTCCCTTTGAAGCAAAACTGATAATTTTTTGGATGACTTTTAAATGCGTTTTTGGAAAATAGGATTTTCTAAATTGCCAGACATCAATAATATCCCCATTTAAAACTAAAGTCTTGGGTTTTATGGCTGATAGATAATTGTAAAGTTCTTTGGCATGGCTACCAAAAGTTCCAAGATGCACATCTGAAATCACCACTAATTCGACTTTTCTTTTTTTCAAGGTATTTGAATTTGAAGTTTACCAAAATAATCGAAATATTAACTAACGAAATCGAATAAAAGGTTAAGAAATGTAACACAAGATTAATTTAATAACAATAAATGTGGAATGTTGGTCAAAACTTTAAAGGCTAAAATTTTGAACTTTAAACTAAAATGGTACTTTTGTTCAAAACTAATTATAATGGCAGGAAATAGCTACGGAACACTATTTAGGATAACAACTTTTGGAGAATCTCACGGTGACGCTTTGGGCGGAATAATAGACGGTTGTCCTCCTGGAATCACAATAGATTTCGATGCAATTCAATTCGAAATGTCACGCAGAAAGCCAGGTCAATCAGCCATTGTAACCCAACGTAAAGAACCGGACGCTGTTCAATTCCTTTCCGGGATTTTTGAAGGTAAAACCACAGGAACCCCAATCGGTTTTATTATTCCCAACACGAATCAAAAATCTGACGATTACTCCCATATAAAAGATAATTACAGACCTAGTCATGCAGATTATGTGTATGAAAAAAAATATGGCGTTCGTGATTATCGCGGAGGCGGGCGCAGTTCAGCTCGTGAAACGGCCAGCAGAGTAGTGGCGGGAGCTATTGCAAAGCAAATGTTGCCAGAAATAAAAATTAATGCTTACGTTTCTTCAGTTGGGCCAATTTTTTTAGAAAAGCCATACCAAGATTTGGATTTTTCGAAAACAGAAAATAATCCGGTTCGTTGTCCTGATGAGGAATCAGCTGTAATCATGGAGAAGTACATACGCGATATTCGCAAGCAAGGCGATACCGTAGGTGGAACCGTAACCTGCGTGATTCAAAATGTACCTATAGGTTTAGGAGAACCTGTTTTTGATAAACTACATGCTGAACTTGGTAAAGCAATGCTTTCTATAAATGCTGTAAAAGGTTTTGAATATGGAAGTGGTTTTTGCGGGGCAAAAATGAAAGGCAGCGATCACAATGATTTATACAATCCTGACGGAACAACCAAAACCAATCTTTCAGGTGGAATACAAGGTGGCATCAGTAACGGAATGGACATTTATTTTCGCGTCGCTTTCAAACCGGTGGCAACCATTATGCAGAAACAAGAATCATTAGACAACGAAGGTAATATTACGGAAATGACCGGAAAGGGACGTCATGATCCTTGTGTTGTACCGCGTGCTGTGCCTATCGTTGAAGCAATGGCAGCCATTGTTTTAGCTGATTTTTATTTAATAAACAAAACATATTAATACTAATTTTGGCACTTTTCGTATTTTTCAACATATAGTTTTTACTTGGTTGCTCTCAAAAAAAAGATATTGTTTTAATTTACGCGGGTACTAAACCTAATAACCACTTTTAATGAATACCAATACAAATAAAAAGCCATCTTTTTTTTCAGGATTAACAGGACAAATATTAATAGCTATGGTTTTAGGTGCCGCTTTGGGCATTATCATACATAACTCTATAAGTCCGGAAGCGGCTCAAAATTTTAGTAATAAAATTAAAATCCTCGCGACAATTTTCATTCGACTGGTTCAAATGATTATTTCGCCATTAGTTTTTACAACTTTAGTTGTTGGAATAGCAAAACTTGGCGATATTAAGGCAGTAGGGCGAATAGGCGGGAAGGCGATGGGGTGGTTTTTTACGGCTTCATTTATCTCATTATTATTAGGAATGTTTTTTGTAAACGTATTGGAACCTGGAGTTGGTCTTAATTTATCAAATGTTGATATGGGTTCAGTTTCGGAAGTTACTGCAAAAACACAAAACATTTCATTTGAAAACTTTATCGAACATATTGTGCCGAAAAGTATTTTTGAGGCTATGGCAACCAATGAGATTTTACAAATTGTAATTTTTTCTATTTTCTTTGGTTTGGCAGCTGCCGCTTTGGGAGATTACGTAAAGCCAGTTATAAATGCTTTAGATAAAACATCTCACATTGTTCTTAAAATGGTAAACTACGTGATGAAGTTTGCACCAATCGGAGTTTTTGGGGCTATAGCGGGAGTATTTGCTGTTAGAGACTTTCAGGAATTAGCCATTACGTATTTTAAGTTTTTTGGTTCTTTCTTGATCGGAATTTCGTCACTTTGGATAGTATTGATTGTTGTAGGGTATATTTTTCTAAAAAGCAGGATGACTGTTTTGCTTAAAAGAATTGTCAGTCCATTAATCATTGCTTTTGGAACAACCAGTAGTGAAGCTGTTTTTCCAAAATTGACAGAAGAATTAGAACGTTTTGGTGTAAAGGACAGAATTGTTTCTTTCATGTTACCGCTGGGATATTCTTTCAACTTGGATGGAAGTATGATGTACATGACTTTTGCCAGTATTTTCATCGCACAAGCTTATGGTATCGATTTAGATTTAGGAACCCAAATGACCATGCTTTTGGTTTTAATGCTTACCAGTAAAGGTATTGCAGGGGTGCCTAGAGCGAGTTTAGTTGTTGTTGCTGCAACATGTGGTATGTTTGATATTCCAATTGAAGGAATTGCTTTGATCTTGCCAATTGACCATTTTTGTGATATGTTTCGTAGTGCAACAAATGTTTTAGGAAATGCTTTAGCGACTTCAGTTGTGGGACAATGGGAAGGTGATGAAGAAACAGAAAATGTTGGTATCGAATAATAAATTACTATTTGTTTTTAACATAATTAAGAAGCCGTCCCAAAATAGAACTTGAGACGTCTTTTTTATTTTAATAATAAAAAGTTTTCCCTGTTTTAAATTATTTCTATATTTTATCCTATTTTAATACAAAATTCACTTTTTTTCCTCTTTTTTTTATTAATAAAATGTATATTTGATAAACTATAATTGAGTATGTATCAGATACGTGTAATTTTTTGGTTATTTCTGACGTTAAATTCGTTTAATAATTTATTTGCACAGACAAAGCTTTACACTAAAAAAGAACTCACCAAACTAACCAATCAGGCTTCTCAATATTTGAATGAAGCCAATTTTGAAAAATCACTTAAAATTTCAAAATCAGCTTTGCATAAAGCAATTGTAGCTAATGACAGTTCTTCAACAACAATTTCCTACATTACTATTGCTGCAAATTACGCTGAACTAGCTGAATTTGACAAAGCTATTTTTTTCTATAACAGAGGATTGCTCTACGCCAATAAAACGCACAACGACACATTAAAGAATAGGATTTTCAACAATTTGGGCAATATTTATTGTTTTGAAAAAAAGCAATATTTAAAAGGGATAAACTTTTATGAAAACGCTCTTAAATACAGTAGTAAAATAGCGGATACCAGTCAGATTTTCATGATTAAACTGAATATAGCCTGGGCGTATTTTGACGTTGGTCATTTCGAAAAAGGGTATCCAAATCTGGAATTCATAAACAGAAATAATCTAAAGTATGGCGATAAATCAACTGAAGTTGCTATCAGCATGCTTAATGGAATGTATTATGCACACCATGGGAATGATAAAAAAGCTACTACTTATTTTTTGAATGCAATTAAGTCCGTAAATGAAACTAATGAAAAGTCAGATTTATCATTTGCTCATTTGGAATATTCCAAATATTTATTGAGCAAAGGCGATTATAAAAAAGCGTATGAGAATCTTTCCAAATATAATGAAATTACAGAAGTGCTTTATAATAAGGACAAACTTAAAAAAGCAAATGTTGCCGGAATCAATGTAGAATTAGATGAGTACAAAAGAGAAATTGATAAATTTGAAAGCGAAAAAGAAGCGCAGATTCAAATAGTTCAGAAATCTAAAACGATTGTGTTTTTGTTTATGATAATATCTTTTGTAATGTTGCTGTTGCTTTACACTTTATTCAAAAATAATAATTTTAGGAAAAAATTAAATGCAGAACTTTCCAAAACTAATAGACAGTTAACACTTGCAAAAGAAAAAGCCGAAGAAGCTTCGGTATTGAAATCTCAATTTGTCTCTACCATCAGCCATGAATTGCGAACTCCTTTGTACGGCGTAGTAGGAATTACAAATATGTTGCTTGACGAGCACAAAGAATTAGCTAACAGTCCACATTTGAGTTCACTGAAATTCTCAGCTAGGTATTTACTTTCACTCGTGAATGATATTCTCCAAATCAACAAGATTGAAGATAACAGAATGATATTAGAGAATCTGACTTTTAATATTTCAGATGAAATTAATATGGTTAAAAATGCGCTATCGTTTTTGGCAAAAAATAATAATAATTCTATTGTAGTCAAAATTGACCCAAAAATTCCAGAATATTTAATTGGTGACAAGTTGAGGCTTTCTCAAATCATTATGAATTTAGTTAGTAACGCGTTGAAATTTACCACAAATGGAAAAGTAACGATAAGTTTAAATTTAGAAAAAAAAGAAGATAAGTCTTATTTTATCAAGTTTAAAATTCAAGATAACGGAATAGGAATAGCGTTGGATGATCAGGAAAAAATTTTCGATAAATTTGTGCAAATTGGCAGAAAAGAAACTGATTATCAGGGAACAGGTCTTGGACTTTCGATCGTGAAACAATTGTTGGGGTTGTTCAACAGTACTATTTTAATCCAAAGCGCGATTGGTGAAGGAACAACATTCAAATTTGTAATTGCATTCGAATATAATCCGGAGAAAACGATTGAGATTATCAATAATATTCAAGTCGATATTACTTCGCCTCAAACCATAAATGTTTTGGTAGTCGAGGACAATCATATTAATCAATTGGTTACTAAAAAAACAATAGAAAAGAACAATTATAAGTGCAGTGTAGTTGATAACGGATATGCAGCGCTGGAAATACTTGATAAAGAATATTTTGATGTCATATTAATGGATATCAACATGCCTTTGATAAATGGTTTTGAAACTACTAGAAAGATACGGTTAATGGGAATCAAAACGCCAATTGTCGCACTTACGGCGTTCGATAAAGCTGAAATTACTGAAGAGGCGCTCTCAGCCGGAATTAATGATATCATCATAAAACCTTTTGATTCGGTTAAATTGTTTAGTATTATTACAATTTTGATTTCTAAAAACTAGATTGCATTATGATTTCAGTATGCTGCTAACTTTAAAATCGTTAAATCATTAAGCCTCTTGCAAGCCTCAATGATTTAACAATTTTAAAGTTTTGTTTACGATACTGTTATACTAAACATTTTTTTATTTAATGGCAATTGATTTAGGTGCTTTTTTCTCTCCATTTTCTTTTTTACCAATTGTTATATGCAGAATTCCATCTTTATAACTGGCTTCAACTTTGCTCTCATCTACATATTCAGGCAAATAGAAAGATCTGTAGAAAGATTGATAACTAAACTCTTTTCGAACGTAATTGTCTTTTTTTTCTTGTTTCTTCTTTTTCTTCTTGTTTTTCAGAAGAAATCATAAGCATGTTGTTGTCAATTTCAACTTTAAAATCTTCTTTTTTCATACCAGGTGTAGCCAATTCAACTTCTAGCTTATTTTCTGTCTCTTTCAAGTTCACCGAAGGTAAATTAGTTCCAATACCAGAAAAATTTTTGTCAGTCCAATCGAATACATCTTTTGTGAAAAGATCATCACACATAGTATTCATTGATGGGAAAAAGCCGTTTCTTTTAACTAAGGTTTTCGTAATTTTTTGTTTAAAGATGTTTATAATATCTTAAATCAAATTTAATGATTTTAAAAACAGTTTTTAAAATTTAAAATATTGAAAAACAATGCATTAATGTTTAATTACTTGTTCTTATTTTTGTTAAAAGGGCAATTCTTAAAGCTAATAATTTACATCAAAACAATTAGTACCAGCGTTTTTTATTTAGTTTTGATGCTTCTGATTTTCTTGATTTATGAGCACCACCACTTCTGTTAGAGTTCTTTTGAACTGCAGATGCTGTAGCCGTTTCCGGACTGCCCGAGTGCCAATGGTAGGGGTGATCATTTACTGTTTTAACGTCAACTTTTATTAATTTTTGTATGTCTTTCCAATAAGTATGCTCGTCTTTACTGCAAAAAGAAATAGCAATTCCACCGTTTCCGGCACGACCGGTTCTACCAATTCTATGTACGTAGGTTTCAGGAATATTGGGTAAATCAAAATTAATTACAAACGGTAATTGATCGATATCAATTCCTCTGGCTGCTATATCAGTTGCTACTAAAATGCCGACTTCTTTGTTTTTGAAAGCATCCAAAACACGTTGTCTTGCATTTTGTGATTTGTCACCGTGAATGGCTTCCGCGGCGATATTATTTTTTCGTAATGCCTTAACAACATTATCGGCACCGTGCTTTGTTCTGGAAAAAACCAATACATCTGTTAAATTTTCATTTTTAATCAAATGGTATAATAAGTTTCTTTTTTCGCCTTTTTCAACGAAATAAACGCGTTGTTCTACGTTTTCAGCAGTTGACGAAACAGGCGAAACGGTTACTGTTGCAGGATCTGTCAGAAAAATTTCGGCTAATTCTCTGATCGCAATCGGCATTGTTGCAGAGAAAAATAATGTTTGTCGGTTTTTTGGCGTAAGCTTTACAATTTTTTTAACATCATTTACAAATCCCATGTCCAGCATTTGATCGGCTTCGTCAAGGACTAATGTATGCAGATGATCTAGATCGATAAAACCTTGTTTGTGTAAATCAAGAAGTCTTCCTGGCGTTGCGATCAAAATATCGACACCGTTTTTTAAGGTATCAACTTGTGGATTTTGTGAAACTCCACCAAAAATGGTAAGCTGTGTAAGGTTTGTATATTTTGCGTATGTGTCGAAACTTTGGCCAATTTGAACGGCTAATTCTCGAGTTGGAGTTACGATTAGGGACCGAATTACTTTGGCTTTTTTGGATGAACCTACAATTCGGTGTAACTGATGTATAATTGGTATTGCAAATGCGCCTGTTTTTCCTGTTCCTGTTTGCGCACAACCTATTAAATCTCGTCCCGCTAATACTAATGGAATAGATTGTTCTTGAATAGGAGTTGGGTTAAGGTAGCCTTGTTCAAATACGGCTTTTTGTATACTTTTTGAAAGTGATAAATCTTCGAATAACATATTTTGGATATTAAATATCTTGTATTAAGTACATAGATAGTATCGCAAAGATAGTATTAATATTTTTGATGGTTCTTTTTATGTTATTTGGGAGCTAAATTTAGAAAGTTTTAAGGGAGGGAATTACAGTTTGAACGGGCTGAATAGTGTTGGATTTAATAAAATCAGTCACTAGATAACCTATAAGTTTACCTATAAGATGATTGTTTTTTTCTTCTGCTAAATCCGGTGCGCCTTCGCAAATATGCAAATAGGAAGCATTTTTATTTTTTCCAAAAAACGAAATAAATTGACGGAGTTGTTCAACGGAGAAACCACTCATTGTCATCGCACTGCAGGCTATGTTTGGAATGGCATCTAAATCTATTTCAATTCCATAGAAGTCATCATTTATAAATTCTAATGCTTGTGACATTTCCTTCTCAAAATCCTTTTCTCTGCGGATACTGATACTATCATAAGTGGTATAACGCACTCGGTCTTCTATTTTTTTGATAATATCCAAAACACTTTTGGAAGTGTAATTTTCATGCAAGCCAAAAATGAAATATTTTTTCAAAAAACCTTCTTCGAAAGCATAGGAAAAACCATTACCGCTATGACGTCCTTCCAGAATTCTAAAATCCGAATGGGCATCAAAATTAATTGCATTAATAGGTTTGCCTTTTGCAAGAGCGGTTCCTTTTATGTTGCCGTAGGAGTTATTGTGTCCGCCACCAATAACAATTGGAATTTTGCCTAATTTTATGATGTTAAAAATAATATGGGAAACATCCTTGTCAATTTTATCAACGAGCTGACTCAATTTTGAGCGATCATCAATGTCATTAAAGTCTAAATGCTCCACATTTTTCATAAGTTCAGTTACATCCAGTTGACCTAAAACAACAAGCTGAGTGCCTTTACAAAAACGATTGTGTTGAATATTTGCAATACTTTTTATGGCACTATCCCAAGCTGATGCAGTTCCCGGTCTGCCGTAGTTGGCTCTTACGCCAATATCTTCCGGAATCCCAAACAGTACATATTTAGCATCGCAGGTTTTTAAAAATTCAACAGGATCAGCGTCTTTTGGAACAGTTATCATTTTTTCTCCAAATTTTATTTCGCCATTTCTGTGGTTGGTTATTTTTGAGAGATCTTTAATTGTGAACGGGATAATCTTTTCCATTAAAAAAATATTTTTTTCAAAAATAATATAATTGTGTCAACTTACGTTAGTAGATGGTTATATATTGTTAAATTTGTAAATAAATAAAAATTAAAACTAGATGGAAAATCAAAAAAGCAGTTCGAGTCTTAAAGCGGTAATAGCTGTATTAGCTATTTTATTAGTAGGTAGTTTGATATACATTTTTAAAATGACCTCCGATGCTGAAGTAGTAAAAACCGAATTAAAAAGTACTTTAACCGAGAAAGAATCGGTGATGAAAGATTTACAAGAACTAAAATCGACTTATGATGCTGCCATCGCAGAGAATACTTCCATGTCCGATGAGTTAATTTTGGAAAGAGACAAAGTAGTTAATTTAATGTCTGATCTAAGTAAATCCAAAGGAGATGTTAATTCTTTATCAAAATACAGAACGCAATTCAATGCTTTACAGGGCAATATGAAAGTATTAATGGCTGAAAATGATGGGTTAAGAAAGCAAAACACAACTTTAACTACGCAACGTGACAGTACCGTGGTGGTATTAGGAGAGACCAAAAGGAACGTCGAAGCATTGACAGGTCAAAATGAAGAATTAGCAAAAGCAGTCGAAATTGGTTCAAAATTAACTGTTTTAAACACAAGAGGATCGGCTTTCAGATTAAGAAGTTCAGGGAAACAAATTGAAACCGATAAAGCAAGCAGAGCTGATGTACTTAGAGTAAACTTTACAATTGCTGAAAATGCTATTGCTAAATCAGGTGATAAAACATATTACGTTCAAGTGATTGACAGTAAGAACAATGTTTTAGGAGATAAGAAATCAGAAAATTTTGGAGAAAACACTTTGACATATAGTTTTTTAACTAATGTAAAATATGAAAATAAAACAATCCAAGTATCTGAAGATTTAAGAGGAAAAGATTTTGCTAAAGGAACTTATTACATCAATATTTTTGATAGAGATATATTGGTTTCTAAAACAAGTTTTGTACTGAGATAGATTCAGTATTTTATGAAAAAGAGCAGCATTGATCTACCGTATGCGAACAAATATTTTAATTATAGTTGAGGAAAAGTATAGATTAGATATTTTGAAGATTAAATAACAAGCGATTGTTGAATAGATGTAATTCTATTCAACAATCGCTTGTTTGCTATTAGTATTTATTATAAGGAAAGTTATAAGAGAATGAATCTAAATTAAAGCAATGTATCTCCTGTGAAACAAGTTTGATATTTAATAAAGTGTTTTAAATATGGCTTTAACTGTACTTTTTATTTTTATTAATCTTACTGCATTTTTTCAGGACTAAACAAATTATTTTGATTTAATAAGAATCGCTCATTTTTTTCTTAATTTGATCTAAACACAAATTATTAATGCTTCCTTCGTGCGTATGTTTAGTTTCTTTCGGAGATTGAAATGTACCGTTTTCCAGTTGTTCGGCAACCGCTTTATAGGCATCTCTAAAAGGTATTCCGGCAACCACCATTTCGTTTAAGGAATCTACCGTAAACAAAAAATCGTATTTTTTATCGTCTAAAATATGCTCTTTTACCTTGATGTCTTTAATCGCAAAAATCGCAATATCCAAACACGCTTTGAGGTTTTGAATCGCTGGAAACAATCCTTCTTTCAACAATTGTAAATCTCTGTGATAACCGCTTGGAAGGTTGTTGGTGATTAAAGTAATTTCATAAGGTAACGCTTGAATTTTGTTGCATTTTCCACGGATCAACTCAAAAACATCGGGGTTTTTCTTGTGAGGCATGATGCTCGAACCTGTTGTAAGATGCGAAGGCAAAGTGATAAAATCGAAATTCTGACTCATGTACAAACAAACATCCATCGAGAATTTCGATAGGGTAGCAGCCACGCTACTCATCGCAAAAGCAACTGTTTTTTCTGATTTTCCACGGCTCATTTGAGCGGCTACCGAATTGAATTTTAAGGTTTCAAAACCTAATTCCAACGTGGTGAATGTTCTGTTGATAGGAAAAGAACTTCCGTAACCTGCGGCCGAACCTAATGGATTTTGATCCACAATTTTTAAAGCAGCATTTAACATTGTAATGTCATCAATCAAAGTTTCAGCGTAAGCAGAAAACCACATTCCGAAAGAAGATGGCATTGCAATTTGAAGGTGTGTGTATCCTGGCAACAATACATTTTGGTATTTTTCGGCTGATTCCATTAGCAAATCGAACAAGCTTTTTACTTGCTCTTTCAATTCTTTAACGACATCTTTTAGGTATAAATTAACGTCTACCAAAACTTGGTCGTTACGGGAACGAGCGGTATGGATTTTTTTTCCAGCATCGCCTAATTTTACAGTTAACAGATATTCGATTTTGGAATGTACGTCTTCAAAGCTGTCTTCGATTTCGAATTTTCCGTTTTCAACAGCTGCAATTATTTCTTCCAAAGCCAAAACTAAAGAAACGGTTTCGGAGTCTGTTAAAAGCCCGATTTGTCCCAACATTTTTGCATGTGCAATAGAACCTAAAGCATCATATTTGGCAAGAACTAAATCCAGTTCTCTGTCGTTTCCAACGGTAAAATGTTCTATTTGTTTATCGGTTGGTATTCCTTTTTCCCAAAGTTTCATATATGAATAATTAGATTTTTAGACTGTTCGATTTTTAGCCCCGATGGAAGCGACATCCTTTTTCTGGCTTCTTTAGCCAGGAAAAGATATAGCGGATAGCGGGATTAGCTCCAAATTATTTTATTGTTTGAAAAAATCAGTTAGTATTTTGACATACAATTGAATTCCTCCTTCTATTTCATTTATAAATATAAATTCGTCCGCCGAGTGTGACCGCAGGGTTTCGCCAGGTCCTAATTTCAAGGATTGACAACTCAAAACGGATTGATCCGAAAGGGTAGGCGAGCCGTAAGTGGTTCTTCCCAGTGCGATTCCAGCTTGTACTAAACCGTGTGCAACAAGAATCGAAGACGCGTTTAAATGCATCGAACGCGGATTGACTTCAGCAGTCAGATGTTTTTTTACAATATCTAAAATTTCGGGATTGTTATAGCAATCATTTACTCTAATATCGACAACCAAATGACATTCGGCAGGAACTACGTTGTGTTGTTTTCCCGCAGAGACTTGTGTTACTGTCATTTTTACGGGACCTAAAACCTCCGATATTTTTTCGAATCGATAGCTGTTAAACCATTCGATAACGGGTATCGCATTGTAAATAGGATTGTCTGGATTATTGTGGGCGGCGTGACTGGCAGTACCTTTAACGATGACATCCAATATCAATAACCCTTTTTCGGCTACGGCCAATTGCATCAAAGTCGGTTCGCCAACAATGGCACATTCCAGTTCCGGTAAATGTTTTAATACGCTGTTTAATCCATTTTTTCCGCTGCTTTCTTCTTCGGCTGAAGCGACCATCACAATGTTGTAAGGCAGATTTTCATTCGAATAAAAATATACAAAAGTGGCTAAAAGTGAAACCAAACAACCTCCCGCGTCATTGCTTCCTAGTCCAAATAACTTCCCGTCTTTTACGATGGCTTCAAATGGATTGTTTGTGTAACCTTGGTTTGGTTTTACGGTATCGTGGTGTGAATTTAGTAATAGGGTTGGTTTATTCTTGTCAAAATGTTTATTGAAAGCCCAAACATTATTATTCTCTCTTTTGAAAGGGATGTTATTTTGTGTAAACCAATTTTCGATTAAAAGAGCTGTTTTATCTTCTTCACTTGAAAATGAAGGCGTTTCAATCAGTGCTTTTAATAACGCAATGGCTTCTTGTGTAAGGATTTCTATACTCTTCATATTTTATTTGTTTTGCCACGATGGCACTATTTTTTTGCCACAAAGGCGCTAAGTCACGAAGTTTGTTATCTACTTTTTTGTCACAAAGCCATAAATTAAGAAAGTTTTAAGTGTACTTTAAATTATTTCTTTGCGTCTTCGTGCCTTTGTGGCAAATTAACTATAGTTCTATACTAGTGCAAATAGCCCTCGCGTCTTGCAACATCCTGTGATGACCAATTTTTATTTTTTGAACTCCCTTTGATAAGCTATTGAAACAGTTGTCTAATTTAGGAATCATACCGGAATGTATGGCTTTTTCGATTTTTAATTTGGAATATAATTCTTGATTGATGTTCTCGATTACCGAAGAATCGTCTTCGGCATCATACAGAACACCGGATTTTTCGAAGCAATAATTCAAAGTTACATCAAAAATTTCCGATAAAGCAATCGCTAATTCGCTGGCAATAGTATCGGCATTCGTATTTAATAATTGTCCTTTTCCATCGTGTGTTATCGCACAAAATACTGGAACAATACCGTTTAAAAGCAATGTTTCCAATAATTGGGTGTTCACTTTTTTCACATCGCCCACAAAACCGTAATTGATAGTTGGGTGGTTTCTTTTATCCGATTGAATTAAATTCCCATCAGCACCAGAAAACCCCATCGCATTTGTCGAATTTGCTTGTAATTGAGCAACAATATTTTTGTTGATTTGACCTGCATAAATCATCACAACTACATCAAGCATAGGGGCATCGGTAATGCGTCTTCCCTCAATCATTTGAGGAACTAAACCAATGCTTTCCGCCATTTTGGTAGCTGATTTTCCACCGCCGTGAACGAGTACTTTGTAGCCTTTAATTTTAGAAAAATCAGATAAAAATTGTTTTAATTCCGTTGGATTATCAATAATGTTTCCTCCAATTTTTATTAGGGTTACCGGTTTTTTATTTTCCATTTTCCAATATTTTTTGCAACACTAATTGTGCGGCATAGGTTCTATTATTGGCTTGTTCGATAACAATTGAATTTTCACTGTCAAGCACTTCATCCGTAACAATTACATTACGTCTTACCGGCAAACAGTGCATGAATTTAGCATTGTTGGTCAGTTTCATTTTGTCGGCAGTTACAGTCCAATTTGGGTCGGAATTTGTTATCTGACCATACTCGGTATAATTACTCCAGTTTTTGGCATAAATAAAATCGGCGTTTTCGAAAGCTTTGTCTTGGTCGTATTCAATCTTGGAGTCTTTCGTTATTTCAGGATTCAATTCGTAGCCTTCAGGATGCGTAATGATAAAGTCTGCATCTTGTAACTGCATCATTTCCACGAAGGAATTGGGTACCGCTTGAGGTAAAGCTTTAGGATGTGGAGCCCAAGTCAAAACTACTTTTGGACGGTGTTCTGTTTTGTGTTCGGCCATAGTTATTGCATCGGCTAGCGATTGTAATGGATGTCCGGTAGCACTTTCCATATTAACAATTGGCACAGTGGCATATTTTAAGAAACCCATAAGAACGGTTTCAGCATTATCTTTTTCTTTGTCTACCAATCCGGCAAAAGCCCTGATTGCAATAATATCGCAATATTGAGAAACTACTGCTGCCGCTTCTTTAATATGTTCCGAAGCACCGGAATTCATAATAGCTCCGTCTTCAAATTCTAATGTCCAACCTTCGCTGGTAAAATTCATTACCATGACGTTCATTCCTAAATTTATAGCTGCTTTTTGAGTACTCAAACGCGTTCTCAAACTAGAATTAAAAAACAACATTCCCAAGGTTTTGTTTTTACCCAGTTTTTTGTTTTTAAGTGGTTTTTTCTTGATTTTCAAGGCTTGTTTCACCCATTTATCGAGTGAATCTATGTTTTGTATGGAGATGTAGTTCATTGTAGTTGCGAATTATGAATTATGAATTATAAATTGTCCAAAAATCTAACAATCTAAAATCCAATATTCGAATTAAATTATTTTAGTAAAAGGTATTTCGTTTTTTAAAGCTTTCAAAATAAAGTTGTCTTTCAGGCCATTGACAATCCAGGTTTCGATATTGGCGGCTTTGGCAATTGCCGATGCTTCAATTTTAGATTGCATTCCGCCAGTTCCATGAGAAGATTTAGAATCTCCAATCTCTTTTTCCAATATTTTTAAATCGGTTACCAGAGAAATGGTTTCAGGAACCACATTATAAATGGATGCTTTGGTGTAAATCCCGTTCGTGTTGGTTGCAATAATCAGAATGTCAACATTTAATAAAACGGCCGTTAAAGCGGCTAATTTATCATTATCACCGAACCGAATCTCATCCGTAGCCACAGTATCATTTTCATTGATAATCGGAATGTAATTATTTTTGACTAACACATTGATGGTGTTCACAATATTTACTTTGGATTGCTCTTTTTCGAAATCAGAGTAAGAAAGCAAACACTGCGAAATCAGTAATCCTAAATCGCTAAAATTTTCATGATAAATCCGCATCAAATGGGGCTGACCAATAGAGGCCAATGCTTGTTTTACAAAAACATCTTTATCTTGATTTTCCAGTTTTACAAATTGTTTGGCTGCGGCAATCGCACCAGAACTCACAATAATAAACTCGTAATCGTCTTGTAAAGCGGCTATTTGTATCCCAATATCTTCAATCTTTCCTCTTGAAATGTGATTAGTTTCCTTAGTTAAAGTATTGCTTCCTAACTTTAATAAAATTCTTTTTTTACCTGATTTGTCCATTTCCGTAAATATACCACTTATTAGTAACTAAATGTTGCAAACCAATGGGTCCACGCTGGTGTAATTTGTCTGTGCTGATCGCCAATTCTCCACCTAAACCAAATTGTCCTCCATCAGTGAATCGAGTAGAGGCGTTCTGATAAACGGCTGCTGTATCTACATTTTCCATAAATTCCTGCGCAATTGCATCACTTTTTGTGATTATAGAAGCCGAATGTCCACCGCAATATTTATTTATTTTGTCAATCGCTTCCTGATCCGAATTGGTTGTTCCAATAACAATTTTATAATCTAAAAACTCTTCGTACCAAATTAACTCCGATTCGATCTGAGAAACATTTGTTACTTTTGAAATATTTTCATCTCCTAAAATGGTAACGTTTCTTTGTTGTAATTCCTCAACTATTTTGATAACAAAACCTTTCCAATTTTCAAGATTAGTATCAATTAAAACTTTATCTAAAGCATTGCAAACCGATATATTTGAGGTCTTTCCGTTAATAATAATGTTAAGCGCTTTTTTTAAATCGGCTTCTTTATTCACATAGACAAAATTATTCCCGCGACCACTAATTATTACGGGACAAGTGGCGTGTTTTTTTACAAAAGCGATTAATTTCTCTCCACCACGAGGAACGATTAAGTCCACTTTTTGTGTCGGTTTCTCCAAAAATGCCTGTGTTTCCTCCCGATTGTAATTCAAGTATTCCACCCATTTAGTTAATACATTGTTTTCTTTTAAGGCTTGATGCCACAATTTCACAATTTTCAAGTTGGATTGTAAGGATTCTTTTCCGCCTTTTAGTAGAATTTTGTTTCCGGATTTAAAAGCGATTCCACCAGCCTCAACAGTAACATCAGGTCTGGATTCATAAATAATCATTATGGTTCCAAAAGCCGCTGTTTTATTGATTATTTTCATTCCGTTTTCATGATCGAAATTAAAACGCTCCACTCCAATAGGATCTTCCTGGCTCGCTAATTGTTGCATGGATAAAATCATGCCGTCAATTTTGGCATCATCAACCAGTAAACGTTTTTCCATGGCCAAGTCATTCCCAGAATAATTATTAATATCCTGTTGATTCACCGTTTTAAGGTTGGCTCTTTCGTGTTCAAGAAGTTCGGACATGCGACTTAAAACGGCATTTCGTTTTTCTATTGGTAGTAATGCATTCATAATTAAGACTGTATTTCTTTCAACGATTCTTTTAATGCTATAATAAAGGTATCGATAGCTTCTTTCTTGATTGTCAGTGGAGGAAGAATTCTTAATAAGTTTTTATTATTCGCATTTCCTGTAAAAATATGTTTGTCCATAATCATTTTTTTACGAAGATTACTTACGTCAAAATCAAATTCTACCCCTAGCATTAATCCTCTTCCTTTTACTTTGATCACTTCAGGAACTTGTTTGATTGCTTCTAAAAAATAGGCGTAAACATCATTTACGTTATCCATTAATTTTTGACTTTCAATTATATCCAAAACTGCTATTCCGGCAGCACAAGCCAAATGGTTTCCGCCGAAAGTAGTTCCCAATAATCCATAACTCGCTGTGAATTTTGGAGAAATCAAGATGCCTCCAATAGGAAATCCGTTACCCATTCCTTTGGCCAGACAAATAATATCTGCTTTGATGTTATGATGTTGGTGTGCAAAAAACTTTCCGCTTCTTCCGTATCCTGATTGCACTTCGTCCAAAATCAGTACGACATCGTAAGCCTCGCACATTTTTGCTAATGCCTGAAAAAATTCAGTAGTTCCTTGGTCTAAACCGCCAACGCCTTGAATTCCCTCAATGATAACAGAAGAAATATCTCCTTTTTTTAGTTCTTTTTCTACCAACTCAATATTATTCAATGGTAAAAAAGTAACTATTTGTTGTGCATTGATTGGCGCAACAATTTTTTTGTTATCTGTAACCGCAACCGCCGCCGAAGTTCTTCCGTGAAAGGAATTATCAAAAGCAATTACTCTGGTTTTATTGTTGTGAAAAGAGGCTAATTTCAAGGCGTTTTCATTGGCTTCAGCTCCGGAACTGCACAAGAATAAAGTATACTCTTCCAATCCGGAGAGTTTCCCTAATTTTTCCGCTAATTCTACTTGCAATGGATTCTGAATCGCATTCGAATAAAAACCAATATTATCCAATTGATTTTTTAGTTTGGCAACATAATCCGGTTGGGTGTGTCCAATGGAAATTACACCATGACCGCCATATAAATCTAAATATTCCACACCTTTTTCATCTGTAATAGTACAATCTAGTGCTTTTACAGGTGTAATGTTATATAATGGGTAAACGTCAAATAAGTTCATGTTTTTCAAATTTAATCGGTTAATGGGTTAATGGGTTATTTGTTTAATCGATTAAACGAATTAACGATTAACCAAATAAACATCTAGAATCCACTAGGTTTCAAATGTAATCCGGTGGTTTCATCCAATCCAAATAGTAGATTCATATTTTGAATGGCTTGTCCTGAAGCTCCTTTTGTTAAATTATCAATTACTGAAGTAATCAATAGCCGGTTTCCTTTTTTCATTAAACTAATAATACATTTATTCGTTTGAACCACTTGTTTCATGTTGATTCCAGTGGTGGTAATAGTTACGAAAGGTTGATCTTTATAAAACGCCTCATATTTTGCCACTACATCTTCCAAGTTTTCTTCGATTGTTGTGTATAATGTTGCGAAAATCCCTCTGGCAAAATCTCCTCTGTTGGGTACAAAAATCAATTCGTTTTTATAATCCGCTTGCAATTGGTTGACACTTTGGTTTATTTCGCCCAAATGTTGGTGTTCAAAAGCTTTGTAATGCGACATATTATTCGATCTCCAACTAAAATGTGTTGTTTCCGTAGCAGTAACTCCGGCTCCCGTACTTCCGGTTGTGGCATTGATATGAATGTCAGTCGTAAGCATTTCGTTTTTAGCCAATGGTAATAATGCTAGTTGAATTGCTGTGGCAAAACAACCTGGATTAGCGATAAATTGAGCGTTTTTGATGTGCGCTTTGTTTAATTCTGGCAAACCGTAAACGAAAGTTTTTCCGTTAAATTCTTTGTCTTTTGTTAATCTGAAATCATTTCCTAAATCGATGATTTTGGTATGACTCGCAAATTGATTTTGTTCTAAAAACGATTTTGATTTACCGTGTCCTAAGCACAAAAAAACTACATTCACATTTGGATTTACAGTATCGGTAAAATTCATTTCGATATCGCCCATCAAATCATGATGCGCGACATGAAGTGGTTTTCCGGCGTTTGTCGTGCTGTACACAAAATCGAGTGTTGCATTGGGATGAAACATTAATATTCTGATGAGTTCCCCCGCAGTGTAACCTGAACCGCCAATTATTCCAATATTAATCATAATTTTAGTTTTTTGCGAAAAAGTTGTTGTCTAGTTTTTTAGCGTGAGGGACAGGAGCGGCATCCTTTTGTGGCGCGATAGCAGAACAAAAGATACAGCGTATAGCCCGACCCGTAGTTTTTACGGAGGGTCACGACCATATTATTATATTAATCGTGTGTCAGTTTATTTACAGATGAAAATATGTTTTGGGCATTCCCCAGAATTTTGATAAATCCTTTGGCGTCGTCAGAAGTCCAGGCGTTGTTCATTTCTCCGTATTGTCCAAAAGTAGTATTCATTAAATCATTTTCAGATTCAATTCCGTCCAATGTAAAGTGATATGGCTTTAGTGAAACGATAACGGTTCCGTTTACAGTGGTTTGGGTATCTTCCAGAAAAGCCTCGATGTTTCTCATTACAGGATCCAAGAATTGTCCTTCATGAAACAACATTCCGTACCAGTTTCCTAATTGTTCTTTCCAGTATTGTTGCCATTTACCCAGCGTATGTTTCTCTAATAAATGGTGTGCTTTGATGATGATTAAAGGCGCAGCGGCTTCAAAACCAACTCTTCCTTTTATTCCGATTATCGTATCACCAACATGAATATCCCTACCAATTGCATACGCGCTGGCTAATTTTTCTAAAGCAACGATGTTTTTTGTTGGGGTGTCCAATGTACCATTGATTCCTACTAATTGTCCTTTTTCAAATTGTAAGGTCACTTTCTCTTCACCCGTTTTTTGCAATTGCGAAGGATACGCTTCACTTGGTAAAGTTTGATTGGACGTCAATGTCTCTTTACCACCTACGCTTGTTCCCCACAATCCTTTGTTGATGGAATATTGTGCTTTTTCCCAAGAATAATGAACTCCATGTTTAGATAAATAATCCACTTCTTCCTGTCTTGATAATTTTAAATCCCTGATCGGAGTGATGATTTCAATTTCGGGAGCAATGGTTTGGAAAATTAAATCAAAACGAATTTGGTCATTTCCTGCACCGGTGCTTCCGTGCGCGATTGCTTCAGCACCAACAGATTTTGCATATTTAATCGCTTCGATAGCTTGAAAAACACGCTCGGCACTTACGGATAATGGATAGGTATTATTTTTTAATACATTTCCATAAATCAAATATTTAATGGCTTTATCATAATATTTATCGACGATAGTTAAATTAACATGCTGCGCACTTCCTAGTTCGTAAGCTCTTGCTTCAATATCCGCTAACTCCGTTTCATCAAATCCGCCTGTATTTATAAGAACGGTATGAACTTCATATCCTTTTTCGTTTTTTAAATATTTTAGGCAATAGGAGGTGTCTAATCCTCCGCTGTAAGCTAATACTACTTTTTTCATGATATTATTTTTTTTCCTTCCCCCAACCCCCTCCGAAGAAGAGGACCCGAAACCGGCAAAGGGGAATTTTTATTTATGTGTTTTTTTTTGGCTCCTTGGCTTCCTCCGCTTCGGGGAGGGGATTTATTTTTTTAAGAATAAGGCTTGCTTTATTGATTTTAATCGGTTTAAAATTTTGACATTAAATGGATGTTCAGGCGGGTCTTTAGGCTTTTCTTTTGGGTCATAAAGCATTCCGGTACACAAACACATTTTGTTGTCTTTACTTTGTAAAATCTCAAAATTAGTACAGGTTTTACAACCGGCCCAAAAAGTTGGATCTGTCGTCAATTCTGAAAACGGAACCGGTTTGTATCCCAAATCAGAATTGATTTTCATTACTGCTAATCCAGTTGTAATTCCGAATATTTTAGCATCTGGGTATTTCTCCAAAGAATAGTCAAATACTTTCGATTTAATTTGTTTTGCCAATCCTAAATTTCTGTAATCAGGATGAACTATCAATCCTGAATGTGCCACATATTTACCGTGCTGCCAACTTTCAATGTAGCAAAAACCTGTAAATTTCCCGTTGTCTAATGCAATTATGGCATCTTTACTTTCCATTTTTTTCTGGATGTATTCAGGAGTTCTCTTAGCAATTCCCGTACCTCTTAATAGTGCGGATAATTCTATGGTATCGCATATTTCCTGCGAATATTTATAATGTTCTTCCTGAGTTATAATGATAGAAATCTTCATTTCAAAAGCTGAATTTTGAGTTATAAAATGATTTTAATATTTGTTTTTGAAATGTATTTTTACCAAATTCAAATACAATATCAAAACTGTTGATTGTTGTGCAATAAATTGAACTACAATGCGATAGCATTAAATAAGTATTAGTTTTTGGATAAATTAATCCAATGGAAAATAGCGGTGATTTCAAAACAGAGAAAATGAAAAATGAATAAAAATACGAAACAGCTTTTGGGTACTATAGTTATAGCATCCGTACTTCGGGAGAAGTGGTAAGTCTGTTTGTCCGTGACAAAGAAGTTATATGTAAACTTGATTTATTCATTGGTCCAAAAGTACACATATTTTTATAACGCAACACTACTTTTGTGTTTTCTAACAAAATTTTAATGTTTTGTTGATTTATTTAAATTAAAAAACTTCTTGATAAAAGTGATTATCAAGAAGTTTTATGAAATAGTAAAGTCTTTAAAGTATTAGTTTCTAAAGCTGTTTCGGGTGATAATATCTTTAATTTTAGCTTTTAAGTCAACTCCAGTGTCATAAACCATTTGTTCAGTACTAGGAAAAGGAATTGGACTTCTGTCAAAATAGGAATAATAATTATCGTCAGCGGCGAGTCGGTCTCCTTTGTAAGTGGAATAAATATTTTCGAAAATAAACTCGCTGGTTAAAGGAAAAGATTGTAAAAGTTGATTGTTTCTGAAATTTACATAATCCACTTTAGCCGTAATTTGGCAGGATTTAAATTGTCTGAATTCATAAATTCGGGCTGTTACAGTTTTGAGATTATCTACCATAACTACTTTACCTTTTTCGTCCAGCACTTCTTTACCGTTTGCATCAATCAGTTTTTTGAAACCATCTTTGATAATTCGTTCTTTTACAAATTCACTTTCTTTGATTTGCTCTGGCGAAATGTAAATTTCTCGAAAATTAATCATCATTCCGTAATCATAATTGATTCCTTTTTGTTTGTTGCTGTGGTAAACAGTCCATTTATCGTTTAATCCTAATGTACTAAAATCCAATAAATCATTTTGAAGATGGATCGGAATAATCATGTTGGTTTCGTTTTTGGTGTAAACCGAAACATAATCGAAACCTCTAAATTTTGCATCGTCCGTCAATCGCGAAACATCTTTGTAATTGGGATTTATCTGATTCAAATAAGTCAAATCATCATAAGCCTTTCGGAAATTCATTTTATCAGAAGTGGCCATTAATTTTTTGGCATTAGTGTACAAATAAGCGGACAAAGCATTTTTACTGTCAATGATTTGTTCGTTATAACTATCAAACGGGAAAACGGCATTTCGTCCTTCTTTGATTAACCTTAAAGGAAGTAAAGGTTTGATTTTTTCCTGCCGATCATTCAATTGTAAATACGTATTGTACAATTTTTCCAATTGAGCTGGATTAGCATCTTTAGCCAATAAATTAATGGCATTCAAATCCCGATCTTTTGCTTTGGCGAAAGCCTCTTCGAGCAAGTAAACATAGTCTTGTTTGCCTTTTTTATCTTTATTGGTTCGCAAATTGGATGCTGCGTTATCAATTGCCTGATCGTAATTTCCGGAGCCTACTAAATTTTGCGTTTGCTTTACGCCGCAGGAGAAAATAATAAAAAACAAGAATAATGAAAGAGTAATTTTTTTCATAAGCGATATGATTAACGAATTGATTTTTGATGGAAATATTACTTTTTTTAAACAGATTAATTATTCTGATTTGCAAAATCCAAAAATAATGCCATAAAAAAAACCTAACAAAAATAGTATAGTTGTTAGGTTTTTCGAATCGATGTTTATTCTTTTTATTTTCTAACGAAAGGTGGCAATAGCTTACTGGAAACTTCACCGAAACCAATGCGAACATGTCCGTTTTGACAATGTCCTTTCATGATTACAGTATCATTATCATTGATAAATTTACGTTCAGTTCCATCTTTTAATTGTATTGGGTTTTTTCCGCCCCAAGTCAATTCAAGCATCGATCCAAAACTGTCTGGAGTAGGCCCGGAAATGGTGCCAGATCCCATCATATCGCCTGAATTTACACGACAACCGTTAGAAGTGTGGTGTGCTAATTGCTGGCTCATTGTCCAATACATGTATTTAAAATTAGAATGAGAAATAACTGTTGCTTCCCCATTTTCAGGCTGAATGGCCACTTCTAAATTAATGTCGAAAGAATGTTTTCCTTTTTGTTGCAAATAGGGAAGAGGCGTTGGTTCTTGTTTTGGACCTTTAGTTCTAAAAGGTTCCAAAGCATCCATCGTAACAATCCAAGGAGAAATTGAAGAAGCAAAACTCTTTGCCAAGAATGGTCCTAACGGAACATATTCCCATTTTTGAATATCGCGGGCACTCCAGTCATTCAGTAAAACCATTCCGAAAATATAATCTTCTGCCTCAGTTACAAGAATATTTTCACCCATAATATTGACATCGGTTGTGATGAATGCAGTTTCCAATTCAAAATCCACCGAACGTGAAGGTCCAAAAACGGGCGTAGTTTCACCATTTGGCAACATTTGTCCCATTGGTCTGTGTACTGAAATTCCCGAAGGAATTACAGTAGAACTTCTTCCGTGGTACCCCACAGGAATGTGCAACCAGTTTGGTAATAATGCATTTTCAGGGTTGCGGAACATCTTTCCTACATTAGTGGCATGTTCCTTACTGGAATAAAAGTCCGTGTAATCACCAATAAGCACCGGTAATTGCATTTCTACATCTTCCATTCTGAAAATTATGATGTCTCTATCTTTGGCATTATCTTGCAATTTCGAATTTGTCACATCAAAAAGTTCTGCAATTCGGTTTCGAACCAAACGCCATGTTTTTTGACCATCAGAAATAAAATCATTCAAAGTGTCCTGCATGAACATATCATCCGTCAGTTCAATGCCTTCAAAATAATTTAATTGTTGTAAAGCTCCTAAATCAATGGCGGAATCCCCAACTCTGGTTCCTACGGTTACTATGTTTTCTTTAGTAAGAAAAACTCCAAATGGAATATTTTGAATAGGAAAATCACTATTGACAGGTACTTCTAGCCATGATTTTCTGTTGGTATCGTTAGCTGTTATTG
This sequence comes from Flavobacterium xueshanense, assembly GCF_900112975.1. Lineage (GTDB taxonomy): Bacteria > Bacteroidota > Bacteroidia > Flavobacteriales > Flavobacteriaceae > Flavobacterium > Flavobacterium xueshanense. The sequence continues at coordinate 65,210 of NZ_FONQ01000011.1, forward strand.
GCATATTTTGTGAATTATTTTGTTAAAAAATTACTTATCAAATATATTATAATCTAACTATTAACCAAACGTTTTTTTGTATTTTTGCATCAAATTAACGAAAATCAAAAAAATGCAACGCGACGAACAAATTTTTGACCTTATTCTAGAAGAACAGGAGAGACAAATTCACGGATTAGAACTTATTGCATCGGAAAACTTCGTAAGTGACGAAGTGATGGAAGCAGCTGGTTCTGTTTTAACTAACAAATATGCCGAAGGATATCCAGGCAAAAGGTACTACGGAGGTTGCGAAGTAGTTGATGTTGTAGAGCAAATCGCTATTGACAGAGCCAAAGAATTATTTGGTGCGGCTTATGCAAATGTACAGCCTCACTCCGGTTCACAAGCAAATACAGCGGTTTACCACGCTTGTATCAAACCAGGCGATAAAATTTTAGGTTTTGATTTGTCTCATGGTGGACACCTTACGCATGGTTCGCCAGTTAATTTTTCAGGACGTTTGTATACTCCTTCATTTTATGGTGTAGACAAAGAAACAGGACGATTGAACTATGATAAAATTCAAGAAATAGCTACGAGAGAACAACCAAAATTAATTATTGCAGGAGCTTCGGCGTATTCTCGTGATATGGATTTTGAGCGTTTCAGAGTAATTGCTGACAGTGTTGGCGCTATTTTATTGGCTGATATTTCTCATCCTGCAGGTCTTATTGCGAAGGGTTTGATGAATGATCCATTACCTCATTGCCATATTGTAACAACTACAACTCACAAAACATTACGTGGGCCTCGCGGAGGTTTAATATTAATGGGTAAAGATTTCGAAAATCCATTTGGTTTAACCACCCCAAAAGGAGAAATCAGAATGATGTCATCTTTATTAGATTTAGCTGTTTTCCCTGGAAATCAAGGTGGTCCGTTAATGCACATTATTGCTGCAAAAGCAGTAGCTTTTGGTGAAGCGTTGAAAGATGAATTTTTTACGTATGCTTTGCAATTGCAAAAAAATGCGAATGCTATGGCAGATGCTTTTGTGAAAAGAGGGTATGAAATCATCTCTGGTGGAACAGACAATCACATGATGTTGATTGATTTAAGAAACAAAAACATTTCTGGAAAAGATGCTGAAAATGCATTGGTAAAAGCAGAAATTACTGTAAATAAAAATATGGTTCCATTTGATGATAAATCACCATTTGTAACGTCAGGAATCCGAGTAGGAACTCCAGCTATTACCACTCGTGGTCTGGTTGAAGAAGACATGGAAACAATAGTAGAACTGATTGACAGAGTACTAATGAACCACACTAACGAAGATATTATTGAAGAAGTGGCTAATGAAGTAAACGAAATGATGAGCGAAAGAGCTATTTTCGTATACTAATTTTTAGTTTAAGGTTTAAGGTTTAAAGTTTAAAGTTTTGTGTCTCAAAAAGGTATCACAAAATTTTGAACTTTAAACTTTTTTCATTTTAACGGAACTTTAAACTTTAAACTTTTTTTTCAAACTTTAAACAAACTTTACAATGTCTGTATTAAGATTAAAATTACCAACCGATCCGAGATGGGTGAATATTGTAGAAAAAAACATTGAAGAAATCTTGACAGATCATGCTTGGTGTGAACAAAAAGCAGCTACAAATGCCATTACAATTATCACTAATAATTCGGAACATCAGGATTTAGTTCAGGATTTATTGGCTTTAGCCAAAGAAGAAATCGACCATTTTGAACAAGTGCATAATATCATCATCAAACGAGGCTTGAAATTGGGGCGCGAACGCAAAGATGATTATGTGAATGAATTGTATTTGTATATGAAAAAAAGTGGAAATGGAAATCGGGTTTCCAGTTTGGTGGAACGGTTATTATTTTCGGCAATGATCGAAGCTAGAAGCTGCGAGCGTTTCAAGGTGCTTTCGGAAAATATTCAAGATGAGGAATTGTCTATATTCTACAGGGATTTAATGGAAAGTGAGGCGGGGCATTACACCACATTTATTACATATGCCCGAAAGTATGGAGTGGGTATCGATGTAGAAAAACGCTGGAGAGAATGGATAGAATTTGAAGCGTCTGTTATAGGAAATTACGGAAAAAACGAAACGATTCACGGTTAGATTACCAAATTTTTTATTAATATTAAGAATTTGTCCTTTTTTTAATTACTTAAAATCAATTAAAAATCAGCTGCTTATAATTGATTTTGTTTTTTACAAGCACTGAAATTGTTATTAATTTTAGTAATTTGTTACCGTTTTATAATTTTTGATATACATTTATATTTTTAAGTTCAACTCTACTAATTAGTAACTGCAATGAAGCTCAATTATAATTATGATGGAAATATTGCTTGCAGAACAATATTACAAGATCAATTAGAAAAATTAAATATAAACTATCAATTACTGGATTTAGGCCAAATTGAAATTAGTGATAATATTTCTGAGGATACTTTTGAGGAACTTCAAACTTCACTCAAAAGATTTGCAATTCATATCATCGATAATCCAAAAGGACAGTTAATCCAAAAAATTAAAGATGCTATAATTGAAATTATTTATGATAAAGAAAAATTTCCTAACACAACAATTTCTCAATACCTAGCTGATAAATTGAATTATAGATATGGATATATGACGAATATTTTTTCCGAATACACGCATACATCCATAGAAAATTTTATTATTATTCAGAAAATTGAAAGAGCAAAAAAATTTATTATCGACGGAGAATTAAGTTTGACAGAGATTTCGTATGAACTAAATTACAGTAGTGTGGCTTATTTGTCAACTCAGTTTAAAAAAGTAACAGGATTAACACCTTCCATGTTTAAAAGAGTAATTGATAAGAGAAGAAAATTATCAAATACGGAATAGAAAAATAATGAAAATAATACCCACTATTATATGATTACACATCAAGATCCAATGCATATTCTTTTAGCCGATGATGACGAAGATGATCGCACTTTTTTTAGTGAAGCTATTACGGAGCTTAAAATGGATAATAAGCTGACTTTATTTAAAGATGGTAAAGATTTGATGGATTATTTGGAGCTTCCTAATATCAAGTTGCCTCATATTTTATTTCTAGATTTAAATATGCCCGGGAAAACTGGAATAGATTGTCTAAAAGAAATTAGAGCTAATACTCGTTTTAAAGACGTTTCGGTTGCCATATATTCAACATCATCATCAAAAAAAGATATTGAAGATACCTTTATTGAAGGTGCCAATATTTACATAAAAAAACCAAATGACTTTTCTATGTTGAAAAAAGTCATTAAAGAGGTAGTAAATATGAATTGGCAATTTCATACCTCAGGATTAAATATAGAAACTTTTTTCTTTAGCATTTAATAAAAAAAAAGATGAAATTTTTAAAATTATTTAAAAATTCTCAAGTATTCAAATTAGCCTTGGGTGTCGCTATTCTTGTCGTTTGTTATTTTGGGTCGCAGTTCTTTTCTCAGATGCAACGACTCACGTCAACACTTGAGTTAATCGCAAAATCCAATGAGACTCAACTGGAAATGGAGAAGCAGTTATCTATAATAAACAGCTACGATTACAGTTTACGTAATTACATTATTACTAAAGATGAATCCTATTTACAAAATCGATTTCTGAATAGAGGAATAATCGAGGAAGGAATAAAAAAATTAAAAGTATTAACTGTAAATGATCCGATAAGAAATAAAGATATTCTGACACTTGAAAAACTTATCAATCACAGGTTTAAATTATTCAGAGAAACATTAATTGCTGCTAAAAGTAGTAATGTAGATCAGTTGGGACTTAATTCTAAGTTGAAGAAAAGTAATGATTACACGGAAATGATGAAATTGTTTGTCTACAAAATAATTAATTCAGAACGATTAAAAACCAAATTTCAAAATTCGAATCATCAATTTGAACTTCAGGATTCGTTACTGACTGCTTTCCTATTAATTATTTTATCGCTTCTAATCCTGTTGCTTTCATTTAACAAAACCAATGGTGATATTGAAGACCTTAAGCAAGCGAATGATAAATTAATGTTGCTTAATGAGTCATTTAATGCGGCTGAAAAAACGGCTGGTTTTGGTCATTGGATGGTTAATTTAGAAACAAATCAATATACTTTTTCAGATAATATGTATCGGCTCATGGGAGTTAAACCCAATGCATTTGAATCCACTCTAGAAAATTCAATCAAATACTTGCATCCTGATGATTTAGAATATGTTACGCAAGTTCATAAAGATTCTTTGGTCAATCATCAATCAACTTCTATTGTGTTTAGGTTTTTAACCGCAATTAATGAGGTGAAATATATCATGGGTGTTGGCAGTTTTACTAGAGACGGAAACGGTAATATGATTAAAATAGGGGTAAATTATGATATTACAGATCAGTATAAAAGAACGCTTGAACTGGAGGAAAATAATAAAGAGTTAAAATATATAAATTCAGAGCTTGAATCTTTTAATAATATTGTAAGTCATGATTTGCAGGAGCCACTTCGTAAGATTCAAATGTTTATATCCAGAGTAGAAGAAAAAGAATTTGATGGGCTTTCACAGCAAGGAAGAGATTATTTTTCTAAAATTAGAATTGCAGCGAACAGAATGCAAACATTGCTTATTGATTTAGTTAATTATTCCAGAACCATAAAGGGCGATATAGTTTTTGTTGAAACAGATTTAAACAAAATTATATCCGATACGATCCAAGATTTGACAACAAATATTGAAGAGAAAAGTGCAATAATTCATATTGGACAATTACCAATAATTAAAGCAATTCCATTTCAGCTAAAACAGCTATTTATAAATTTAGTTTCAAATTCGCTAAAATATAGTCAGGAAGGTAATATACCTCAAATCAACATCACTTCTGAAGTTATTACAGAGGAAGAAGTTTCTAAATACGAAATAATTAATAAGGAAGATTATTATAAAATAGTAGTTGAAGATAATGGAATCGGCTTTAAACAAGAATATGCTGAAAAAATATTTCTTTTATTCAAACGTTTAGAAACTGATCCTAAATATTCAGGAACAGGACTTGGTTTAGCAATCTGTAGTCGAATTGTAGAAAATCACAAAGGATTTATTAAAGTAAAAAGTGAACCTAATCGTGGTTCAAAATTTTATATTTTCCTTCCTAAAGGAGATTTAGTTTAATTTTAATAATTTTCAAAAAAACTACAGCTAATGTTAATAATTTCGGGGGCAACAACTAAAGATCTTAAATTAATCAGAGAGATTGCATATGGTTCTTGGCCGGATACTTATGGTGCGATTTTATCCAAAGAACAGATTGACTATATGCTCAATTTGTTTTACTCAGAGGAAACTTTAAGCGAGAATTTAAATAAAAAAGGCCATCATTTTATACTACTTCATGACGACACTAATTGTATAGGATTTGCATCGTTTGAGCATAATTATTTAAATAAAAATCACACCCGATTGCATAAAATTTATTTACTTCCGCGAGCGCAAGGCAAAGGCGCTGGAAAGTTGTTAATTGATACGGTTGAAAAATTAGCTACAGAAAATCATTCAGGTGTTATTTCATTAAATGTAAATAAATTTAATAAAGCGCTTTCTTTTTATCAAAAAATTGGTTTTAAAGTGGTCGCTGAAGAAGTTATTGAATTAGATTTTGGTTATTTAATGGAAGATTACAAAATGGAAAAGAAATTGTAATAATTTTTTAAATTGTAGTTTTTGCTAATAATTATGCAAGGGTGAATTTGCGGTAAAACTTTATATTATCGTACATTTGATAGTAAGAATTTATCCAAACATATCGATGTTTCAAATAAAGACAAAATGAGTTTTAAATCAATAATATTATTTTATTTACTTATTTTCAGTGTAATAAGTTGTTCTAAAAAAAGTATCGAAGAAACGAAACCTACTTTGGGAGATGTAACTGAAAGTGTTTATGCTTCCGGAGTTATCAAAGCAGTGGGGCAATACACGGTCTACGCTACTGTAAACGGCACATTACAAAAAGTAAATGTTACCGCTGGTCAATCCATTACTAAAGGACAGTCTTTATTTGAATTGGAAAGTGATAAAGCGGAATTGAATACGGAAGACGCTCGTTTAACGTATCAATTAAGTCTGGAAAGCAGTCGGTATATTCAAGATAAAATTGCCGAAATGGAAATGAAAGTCCAATCAAGCAGAGATAAATTGACGTTAGACGAATCTATATATAACCGAAATAAAAACATCAAAAGTCAGGGAGGTATTTCGGAAGTTGATTTTGAAAGAGTAGAATTAGCGTTTAAAAGTTCCAAAATTAATCATGAAGCTTCTAAAAAACAATTGGCACAACTCAAAGCCCAATTGAGGAATGATCAAAGCAAAAATTCTGTCAATCTGCGAATAAACCAGAAATCCCAAAGTGATTTTAGCGTCAAAAGTGCCTTTTCCGGACGATTGTTTGATGTCTTGGTAAAAGAAGGAACATTAGTTACAGCGCAAACTCCTTTGGCGATAATTGGTCAATCCAATTCCTTTTTATTGGAATTAGAAGTTGATGAAAATGATATGGTTCGCGTGAGCACGCGACAAAAAGTATTGGTGACAATGGATAGTTATAAAGGACAGGTTTTTGAGGCCGTCGTTGATAAAATTTATCCGATAATGAACGAGCGTTCCCGTACTTTTAAAATCGAAGCATCTTTTATAAAACCTCCCCAAAAACTGTATCCAAATCTAACCGCTGAAGCCAATATTATCATTCAGATAAAGCAGAATGCCATCACGATTCCAAAATCATATTTGATAGAAGGCAAATATGTTTTAGTAAACAAAGAGGAAAAAAGAGAAGTGAAAACCGGTTTGAGCGATTATCAAAAAGTGGAAATAATATCAGGATTAACCGCTGAAGAAACGATTTATAAACCCAAATAATGAATTTTAAACTGATTTTAAATATTGCAATGCATTTGCTTCGTGCAAGATTGAAGCAAACGATTGTTGCTGCTATTGGCGTAACGTTCAGTATTGCCATGTTTATTGCTTTGGTTAGTTTTATGAATGGTTTAAATGATTTATTGGATGGATTAATGCTCAATAGAACGCCTCATGTACTGCTGTATAACGAAATAAAGCCTTCGGAAAATCAACCCATACTTTCATCCGAAGCGTTCAAGAAAAAAACCAATTTTGTTCGTTCGATAAAGCCGAAAGACCGTGGAAAATCAATTTATAACAGCAAAACAATTTTGGCTGTTTTGAAACAAGATTCTCGCGTGATTGATGTTGCCCCAAAGGTGACTTCGCCCGTTTTTTTTAATTCGGGGACGATTGAAATCTCAGGGATAATTAATGGAATTGATGTTTTACCTGAAGATAAATTATTTAAAATCAGTGATTATATTATAGAGGGAAAAGTAGCTGATTTGCTTCAGAATAATAGTATTATTATTGGAAAAGGTTTGTCGGATAAAATGCTTTTTACCAAAGGTGACATTATCAAGATTACCACTTCTAAAGGGAATTTAGCTTCGCTTAAAATTGTGGGTATTTCCGAAATTGGGATTGCTGAAATCGACAATGTGACGAGTTATACATCTTTGGCTACAGCCCAAAAAATATTGGGAGAACCTACTAACTACATCACCGATATTCAGGTAAATTTATATAATATGGCTGCTGCGCCTGCTGTTGCAAAAGAGTTTCGGGATACTTTTAATGTGGATTCGACCGATTATCAAACGGCAAATTCTCAGTTTGAAACCGGAAGTACGGTGCGAAGTATCATTTCCTATTCCGTTGGAGTGGTTTTGCTGATTGTTGCCGGTTTTGGAATTTATAATATTCTGAACATGATGATTTATGAAAAAATGGATAGTATTGCGATTTTGAAAGCCACTGGATTCTCCGGTAATGATGTGAAATGGATTTTTGTTTCGCTTTCTATCATTATTGGTCTTGCTGGAGGATTGTTTGGTTTGCTGTTTGGCTATATTTTCTCTTCAATTATTGATGTTATTCCGTTTGAAACGGCTTCGTTACCTACTGTGAAAACTTATCCTATTAATTACAATCCGCTATTTTATGGTATCGGGATTACTTTTGCATTATTTACAACGACCATTGCCGGACTTTTTCCTGCTTTAAAAGCCAGTAAAGTAGATCCAGTAGAAATTATCAGAGGGAAATAAAGATGGAAAATAATACTGTTTTAGAGACAATTGGTCTTAATAAATATTTTTACAACCCTGTAAAATTTCAAGTGTTGAAAGAAATAAGTATGCGAGTAAATCATGGCGAATTTGTTTCTATCGTAGGAAAATCGGGCTGTGGAAAATCGACTTTGTTGTATTTACTTTCTACGATGGATACGGAATATGACGGTCAAATATTAATTCATAACGAACTTGTTACCGGAAAAACCGACAAAGAATTAGCGTTAATCAGAAATGAAAAAATAGGTTTTGTATTTCAGTTTCATTACTTGCTGGCAGAATATAATGTGTTGAAAAATGTAATGTTACCGGGAATGAAATTAGCTAAATATTCAGATAAAGAATTAGAGCATCGCGCTATGGAACATTTAAAAACACTCGACATGGAAGATCAGGCACTGAAAATGCCAAATCAATTAAGCGGTGGACAAAAACAGCGGGTAGCTATTGCACGTGCTTTAATAAACGATCCGTGGATTATAATGGGCGATGAACCTACAGGGAATTTAGACAAGAAAAATAGTGACTTGGTTTTTGATATTTTTAGTAAATTAACCCAAGAGAAAAATCAGACTTTATTAGTGGTTACACACGATACTGATTTTGCCCAAAAAACTGACAAAATTATAATTATGGAAGACGGAAAAATAATTTCTTAAGTACTATTCAACTATAATTTCATGTTTGTAGAGTAGTCCTTTTATTCCTTCTAAAGCAAAAACGGCTTTCTTTAATTTTGTTGTTTTGGGATCAATCGTGTAATTATAACTGGTTTTAAAATTAGCTTTGTTGGCAATTGCTTTTCCAAATTCAGAACGGTGTAAGTCGCAGTTGTCAAAAACGACTTCAGTCAAATCAGTGCTCATGAAATCGACTGCAATAATACTGCAATTGGTGAATGGTGTTCCTTTGATTTTTAAGGTATAAAATTTGGAAAAATCCAAAATACAATCATTAAAAGCAATTTCGAAAATCAATTTGTCGCACATGGCAAAATTGACGTCTTTAATATCACACCCATTGAAAGTTACAGTTCTAAAGGCAACATAATTAATTTTGGCATTGCTAAAAGTGCAATCATTAAAAGTACAGTCTATGAAAGTAACCGCCACAAAAACACATTGGGAGAAGTTACAATTGGTAAAAGTACAGCATTCAAATTCTTTAAAATTGACTTCTTCTTCCTTATACGTAATGTCTTTGTAATCAATATCTAGAAAATATTCTGCCATTTATGGGTTTTAAATTCAGTTTTTATTACTTTCTCTTCACCACAAAGAAACAAAATTCGGAATTGTTAAATTGGGTAAATTTGCCTTATTATTTTGGAACATTAAACTCTTTGATAGTCGCCTTTCCAGTGCTGAATCGCTTTCTTAATTTCCTTTCCCGAAAGACTTTCCTTCAGCGCTCTTTGCGTAAGTGCGGGAAATTCATCGTCTGGGGCAAAACGCAACGCAAATAACTGGTCGTCATTTAATTGGTGTTCAAAATCTTCTAATCTTTTTCCGGTAATAGAAAAATATCGATATCGCAGTTCTAGACGTACCAACCGATTTTGTAGAGTCAAAGCATAATGCTGACGCAACATAAAGGCAAGGCAAAAAAGCACTATAAAAACAACACTGATAAATCCCCAAATCAGTGAATCTTCAGTTGTGAAACTAAAATAAATGCTGAAAGCTAAAAACGCCATTATGATGGGATAATATACAAAATGATGAGGCGGATAATACCGAATGTGATTTTTATAAGATTGTGTTTCCATGATTTATTTTTTTTAAAGATACTCAAAACAAAGTATTTTGATAATGAACCAGATTTTTTATTCCTGGAAAACTAAAATTATAGAAGTTTCAGTAATTGTTAATGGTTGTATTTTTATTTCAACGAAGTTAATGCTAAATTTTGGGAAAACCTTTGGAATTCCTATGACTTCCAACTGGAATTAATTCCATAATTTTATAAAAAATAAAAGATATGATACCTACGAAAGGATACGCAGTAAAGGATTCAAAAACAGATTTAGCCCCTTGGAATTTTGAACGACGAGAAGTTGGGCCACATGATGTACAATTCGACATTCAATTTTGTGGTGTTTGTCATAGTGATCTTCACCAAATAAAAGATGATTGGGGTGGAGCAATATTTCCAATGGTTCCGGGACATGAGATTGTAGGGAAAGTGATAAATGTAGGAAGTCATGTCAAAAAGTTTAAAGTAGGAGATTTAGCTGGTACAGGATGTCTGGTAGATTCTTGTAGAACTTGTGAGAACTGTAAGGAAGGTTTAGAACAATTTTGTTTAAACGGAAGTACTGAAACGTATAATGCCTTGGGACAAGATGGGAAAACACCCACTTATGGTGGATATTCCAATACTATTGTCGTTCATGAAGATTTTGTTTTGCATATTTCAGATAAATTAGATTTAGCTGCGGTTGCTCCATTGCTTTGCGCTGGAATTACTACTTATTCTCCATTAAAGCATTGGAAAGTAGGGAAAGGACACAAGTTAGCTGTTTTAGGTTTAGGAGGTTTGGGTCATATGGCTGTTAAATTTGGTGTTGCTTTTGGTGCAGAGGTTACTGTGTTGAGTACATCTCCAGAGAAGGAAGCCAATGCCAAAAAATTAGGTGCTCACAATTTTATTGTGACTAAAGATGCAGACCAACTAAAAAGTGTAACAGGATATTTCGATTTTATTCTTGATACTGTTTCTGCTCCACATGATTTGAATCTGTATTTGTCATTGTTAAGAGTAAACGGAGTGCATATTTGTGTGGGAGTACCGCCAACACCTTATGAGGTTCGTGCTTTTAGTTTGATAGGTGGCAGAAAAAGCTTAGCGGGTTCTTTGATTGGTGGATTGCCAGAAACGCAGGAAATGCTTGATTACTGTGCAGAACACGGTATTGTTTCTGAAATCGAAATGATTGATATCAAAAACATAAATGATGCTTACGACCGAATGATTCGAGGCGATGTGCGTTACCGTTTTGTAATCGATATGGCAACATTATAAAAAAAAAAGCCCTGTACGTTTAATAATGTACAGGGCTTTTATGTTTTTCTAAAATTTAAATTCTAATGTATGAGTGTGTAAGTTTAAGTTGATTTTACTTTTTTTCAATGGATCTTTCAAAAAATTCATAAGTTCGTAGCATTTGATCCATTCGTTGGCGATTGTCACCATTTCGAGTGATTTCATGAGTTGCTCCCGGGTGTACGACAAACTCGACTGGTCGATTTAATACTTTTAAACTACGAAACATCATTTCTGCCTGAATAAAACCGGTACGACGATCGTTGCCACCATGAAAAATAATGAAAGGTGTTGTAATATTTTGGACATAGCTGATTGGTGATTCACGAGTTAGAATTTCCTTTACCTTTGGTTCCCACGGATACCCTCCAAAATAATTTGGAACTAATCTCCATGCGTTTCCTTCTCCAAAAAATGTGTTAAGATCATATACACCGCGTTGCGCGCAAGCAGCTTTGAAACGATTATCATGACTTATGATCCAAGCTGTTAGGTAACCTGCATAAGAACCTCCCGTAATAAGTAATTTGGAGTTGTCAGCCCAACCTTCTTCAATAGTTTTGTCTAATGCTGTTAATACATCACTAGCTGGACCTTTGCCCCAATCATTAATATTACCTCTTAAAAAATCCAAACCATATCCGCCAGAACCTCTTGGATTACTATAAACGATGCCGTATCCTTTACTGCAAAAATATTGGTATTCGTGCCACATACTTTCTTCACCTGGACCCCACATTGCTGATGGGCCACCATGAATTTCTAACAATAATGGATATTTTTCTCCTTGTTTGTAGTTGGATGGTTTCATAATCCAATATTCTACAGTCATCCCTAAATCGTTAATAAATGTTTTCTTTTCAGGAAAAGATAATTTTTTATTTGTAACCCAATCATTAAAATCACTTACTTTTTTTTCATTTTTAAAATTGGCATCAGCAAAATATAATTCAGAAGGATTTGATACCTGAGTTTTAGAAAATACAATTGTATTATTTGCGATGTCAAAACTTGAAATACCAATGTCAACGCTGGATAAAATATCTATTTTTTTTGTTAATCGGTTAATTCTGTGCAATACATTACCACCGTCCATTTGAGAGGTAAAGTACAGATATTTGTCATCTTTACTCCAGGTAAGATTCGATTTATTTCGATCAAAAGGGATTGTTACAATATCTTTCTCGCTGCCATTCATGGGCATTATCGATAATGAAGAAACGGCTATAAAAGAAGTATTACTGGAGAGGAAAGCTAACCATTTTCCTGATGGAGATAAAGTAGCATTGTTGTATCTTTTACCGCTTTCGCCAAGTATCATTTTAAAATTTTCGCCATTTGTGTCAGCTGTAAAAACCTCACTTTCTAATGAACGATCTGCATTTTCTATTGTGTCTACATCTCCTGATAAAATTATTTGTTTCCCGTTTGGGGTATAGTCAGCAGTACTAAAACTATAAAATCCTTTAGTAAGTAAACGAGGTTCAGCATCTTTGGAGACATTTATTTCAAAGAAGTGATTAAAATTCATTTCTGAAGAAACATTTGACTCACTTTGAAAATTCAATTTATTCAAGACGATTGCTTTTTTATCTAGTGCATTCTTATCTAAATAGGCTCTTATTTCTAATAAATTTCCGTTTGGATTTGCTTTTGCATTAGTAGTCAACAAATGTTCATTTTTATCAAAACCGGGTTTCTCCATTTTCCAAGTAGGAATTGTTTTTGATTTGTTTAAAATAGAGTCTTGAAGTAAATCTCTTAACGGGATGCTTGAAGAAAAAAGTATTCTTTTGCCATCTGGCGACCACTTCGGATTGGTTGCACCGTATTTATGTTTTGTCAATTGGATAGGTTCTCCACCTTCCATTAATAATATAAAAATTTGCATTTTGTCCTCTACAGAACGGATAAAAGCAATTTTTTTGCCGTCAGGGCTCCATGCCGGTCTTGTTGCTCCATCTTTATTTGTAGTAAGTTGCGTGGGTGCAGAATTTTTTGAAGTAGTGGTAGTAAAAATCTGTGTGAGATATTTGTATTCTAATTTATTATTTTCATCGGCTTCAATTGAGGTCACAGTAAAAGCAGCTCGTTTCCCATCTTGAGTCAGCGTTACATTACTAACTGTTTTAATTTTCAACATATCTGTAATATCAACAGCTTCTGTTCCATTTTGAGCGATTGCGGATTGTAATTGTATTAAAAACAATAGTAGGATTAAAAATTTTCTCATCGTTTTGATTTTGTTAGGGGTGGTTTTTTGTTTTTATGTTAGTCTTATTACAACTGATATGAATCTAATTAATTTGCTTAGCGTTGTACTTTCATTTAGTAAATATATAAAATAAAAGCCTGTTGTTTGGTAACTATTCAGCCTGTTCCAAAAAAATATAGTTATGAACAATTTCCGTTTTGTGTTATAGAAAAACAGCTTTATTGTGAATATTTGTTCATTACTAATTAACAACTATATGCTTGATTTTCTTTGCTTTTTATGGGTTTTGTTTCCTTTGTGTCAAATAAATAGAAATTGAACTCCGGCAAAATACGTGTTACTGAATTAGAGAAAAAAGTTATCCGATTAGAATCATTAATTGAAAAATTACTTGATAAAATCGAGTTCTTAACGTATCGAAAAAACAGTCGTAATAGTATAGTTTCACTATCTAAAAATGAGAATAGACCTTTGAAAAACCAAAGTCTCCGCACTAAATTTGGCAAGAAAGCGGGCGGACAGCGAGGACACGAAGGCACTACGCTAAAAATGGTTGAGAATCCAGATCAAATGATCAATTACAAACCTGATTTTTATAATTGTTGCGGACATAATTTGTCCCACAAGCCAGAAGAGTGACTTTTAAAAAGACAATTGGTTGATATTCCAATTATTTTCCCAAAATATACAAAGCATCGAATTATTAAAAAAACGCGTTATTGTAGTCATCAAAACAAGTCTGATTTTCCGAAAAACGTAAGAGCAACAATAAGTTACGACGCTAATATTCAAGCCATAATTGCCTATATGCATACTGGTCAATACTTGCCTTTTGAGAGAATGAGCGAATATTTTAGAGACGTTTGCAATCTGCCTATTTGACGAGGTACAATTTGCAATCTCTTGGATGGTTTTGATCTAAAAGCACAACCTGCAAATGATTTAATTGCTCAAAAAGTATCGAACGAAAAAGTTGTTGCTGCTGATGAAATAGGCATTAGAGTAAATGGTAAAAATGGTTGGTTTTGGAGTTGGCAAAGCAAGTTTGCTACATTTGTAGTGTTTTCAAAAAATAGATGAACAGCTACTATTGATACTAATTTTTTCCAAGGGTTTCATATTGCAGTTTTAGTCCATCATTGTTGGCCAAGTCATTTTCAAATCCAATTCAAAACACACCAATTATGCATTACGCATTTGTTAAGAGTACTTATATTTCTTGAACAACGCTTTGATTCCAATTGGGCTACAAACTTCAAAAGGACATTGTATGAAGCTTTAGAACTTAAGAAAAATTTAGACCAAGAGCAATATAACAATCCAATCTTAGAAAGGGATAAAATAAGAATCTCTTTAGAAGTTTTATTAGAAAATCCACTTCCTGAAAATCAAAAGATACTGCGTGCATTCCATAAACGAATGATAAAACACAAAGAATACATTCTTACTTTTCTCCATCTTTTCCACGTACCTTTTGATAATAATGCATCGGAAAGAGCAATAAGAAATGTAAAAGTTAAACAAAAAGTATCGGGTCAGTTCAAAACTATGTCAAACATTTCAAATGCAATGATCATTTTTTTAGTATGGTTTTTTGCTGTTTAGAAAAGTGTAATTCTTTGCGTGAGGTTACTGGTGGGATGCTTGGTTTATCGGGCAAAGAGGAAATTGTTAGAATCAATCATCTTCCAAAAAAGACTACTTTGGCGGACACAAACAAGGGTAGGAAAGTGGTGTTTTTTGAAGAAATTTATAACAACTTGCTCAAGAAATATAGCTTTCTTTTGTCGGACAGCCGAGTTGAGATAGCGTTAGAAAAAAAGGTTAAAATCGTTGATAGCACCACAATAAGTCTGTTTAAAGACGTCTTAAAATGTGTTGGAAGAAAGTATTATGACGGAAAGAGCAAGGGCGGAATCAAGTCGCATAGGGTGATAAATACTGATGAAAAAGTTCCAAGTTTACTTTGGTTTACCCCAGCTAGAACACATGATCATAAGTTTTTAGAAAAGCTAAAATGCGATGAACATACTGTTTATATATTTGATAAAGGATACAATGATTAGAAGGCTTTTGCACATTTTACCAAGCAAAGCACAGGTTTTGTAACTCAAATAAAAGACAATGCAAATTATGAAGTAGCACAAAAAAACCTAATTCCAGAGAACATTAACAGCGGTTTTTTATCGAATGAAATCATTGAGGTTGAAGTTAATAAAGGAAATGGAAAAACCAAATTGAAACTACGAAAAATAAAAAACTATGACAGAGAACACAAAAAAAGTTTTGAGTTTATTAGTAATTTGTTTGAATTTAGAGCAGACACAATAGCTGCAATTTATAAAATAAGATGGCAAATCGAATTATTATTCAAACAAATCAAGCAAAATTTCCCCCTAAAATATTTTTTAGGAGATAACGAATACGCTATTAAAATTCAAATTTATTGTATCCTGATAATAAATCTTTTGATGGGAGTTGTAAAGAAAAGTTTGAAAAGGCAATGGTCTTTCTCGAATTTAGTTAGTATTTGTAGAATTCATTTATTCAACTATATTCATCTAACCAAATTTTTAGAAAGTACTGAAAACGACTGGGAATTAGACATAGAAAACGATGGTCAATTAGGACTATCTGATGATTATTTGGCGACTGGATAAAATTCGATAAATAAAACTAAAAATTATATTTTTTCATTTATCAAATTCTCGTGACAGCACTAAAAAATAAGCTAAAGCAGCGGAAAACCTCGATAAGTATTGAAATATATAGAAAAATTAACATTCCGAAATTTTTATCGGACAACAATGTATTTTAATGTTTGTTTACTATAAAATTTTCCCATAATATCACGAAATGATTTCATTATTTAAAATGAAAAGCAATAAGTTATGTATCTAAAAAGTCTATTTCAAAACTTTTTAGATACATAACTTAACGGAAATTAAAATGTTGTAAAAAGTGATATATGGATATTTTTTAATAATATATTTATAACTCAAATAGATTAAAATTTAGAATCCCGATTTTAATCCAAACTATTTGAAAAATTCTAACTATCATAAGGCGATTTATCTCGTTGAAATTGGAATGCAATAATTATAAATGAGGTGTTAAAAACGAGTTGATTTTTAGGTTCTAAATTTCTATTTTTAATGGTGTAGTCAGGAGTGTAGTGAATAGTGTATTAGGAAGGTATTTGGTTTTCGAGGTTTTTTTGGTATATTAGCTCTAATTACTTGATTTTAGTACACTTTTCGATGTAAAACATAAAAAAACCCCAACATCTGTTGGGGTTTGGTGACCTTGACTGGATTCAAACCAGTAACCTCTTGAGCCGTAATCAAGTGCGCTATTCAGTTGCGCCACAAGGCCGTTTTGCAAACCGTTTTATTATCCTGCTTGCGGGTGCAAATATAGGCATAAATGTGTAATTTGCAAGTGTAAAATTGTAAAAAAATAAAAAAATATGGTGTTGAAAAATTATATCTGTGATATTCAGGGTTTTCCCAAAGAATGAATTTTTTTTAGAGACATTACTCCATTGTTAATTGATCCCAAAGCAAGGAATTAATGCCTTGAAATATAGCTTTCATCCTTAAAAAATAAAAAAATTGACACGGAAATAGGAGTAGCGAGTCGTGGATTTTTCTTTGGGATGTTGATAGCACAGGAATTAAATGTTGGTTTTATTCCGGTTCGAAAGCCTAACAAGTTACCTTATGAAATCATTTCGGCAACGGATGATTTGGAATATGGAACGGATACTTTAGAAATTCATACCGATGCGATTCAAAAAGGAGATAGAATCTTACTTCACGATGATGTATTAGCAACTGGAGTAACGGCAAAAGCGGTATGTGAATTGTTCGCAAGTTTAGGCGGCGAAATCGTGCAAAGCAATTTCCTTAAGGAGTTAGCTTTCCTTAATGGAAAAGCAAAAATTAAAGACAATGATATTTTTGCCGCAATCACTTCTTAGATAATGCACGAGTGGTCACATAATATTTATAACCAATAATTGCCATTTGCCATTTCGTGGCTTTCGCCAAATCTAACCGCTGTTTGGTGAAACTAGGTAAAATGACTTTGTTGATTTGTGCTAGGATTTTGTACATACGGTTTTGTTTTAGACAAAGATATAAAAAAAGACGGTCTTGATAAGGACCGTCTTTTTTGGCTATTTAGGGGAGTTATTATTTTTTTCTTTCGCGTTCCAAGTTAGAATGATATTCTTCCATTTGTTGTTCGTACACTTTCATTTTTTTTTCAAAAACTTCCATTTCTTTATTGAATGGTTCCATTTTCTTATCAAATTCTGCCATTTGCTTATCGAAAGCTTCCATTTGAGGCTCTAGTTTTTTCATTTTAGCCTCGAAGTCTTCCATTTTCTTTTCAAACTCTTTCCAAGCTTTTTTATCTCCTTTAATTGGATCACCCTTAGGTGCTTTTGGTGCTTTTGGAAATGCAGGAGGAACTGGAGTTGTAATATTAAAAACTGGCGGTATTGGCGGCGTTGGAGGAACTGGTAAATTTCTCTCTTGAGAATATTGGATTCCATTTTTGGTTATAATTCGGATTGTTTTATCATCTTTATTTACATCCATTCTCTCAATTGTATTTTGATCTAAACGTTCTAATTCATTTTGAGACACTTTTTCATTATTGATGTAAATGTCATTCTCGTTAATCATTTTCCTATGATTATTAGTAATGATTCGGATTTCCTGTTTGTTATCATTCTTATTGACATTCATAGTCGAAATTTCATTAGGATCTATTTTATCCAAATCATCTTCACTTACTTTTTTGCCGTTGATAAAAATTTCTTTTTCAGTTACTGACGGTGCATTTGGAGCAACAACAATACTTTTTTGATTGATCATTTTTTCATCTGAACCAAAATTTACGGTAAGCATTCCATCATCATTTTTAGATATTGTAATTCCAAATTCATTTATGGCATCAGTTCCTTTTGTTTCCATTTTCTGTGCAATTTCTTTTCCTTTTTTTAAATCAACTTTTATAGCGGTCAATTCGTTTTTGGAATTTCTTTTGATTCCGGAAAAAGTAGCAATTATGGCATAGTTTTCTTTTAAATTACTTGATTTTTCTTTTAGTTCCTCATCAGTAGTATTTTTATTTATTTTGTATACATCGACTGAATTTTCATTTGTTTTTGAAGGTTCCGTAATAATTTGTTCTGATTTTTTTTCCTGTGCAATGGTTTCAATTTGAAATGAAAATACAAATGCGACTAATGCCGGAAGAATTAAAATGTACTTCCAAGAATTCGATTTTTTTGATTGATTTTTGTTTAACATAACGATTCGTTTTTTGATTAATGATTGATAAAAATGATTAGTAATGGCGACACAATTTTCGTGTGTTGTTATTTTTAAAAGCGTGAACTGATACGCTTTTTTGTCGGATATCTTTTTTGTGGCTTCGTCGTCAGCAATGTATTCCAAGTTTTGTACAATTGCTTTTTTATAAAACCAAATAAATGGATTAAACCAAAACACAATACAAAACAATCTTGAAATCAATACATCAACAGTATGATTTTGCTCACTATGAACTTTTTCGTGCTCCAAAATATTTTCTAATTCGGAGGTGCTGTATAAAGAAGAGTTATAAACTATAGTATTAAAAAAAGAGAAAGGAGCGAGGTTGTCTTGTATGTCTATAAATTTAAAATCAGCTTGACGTTTTATGGTTTTTCCTTTAAATACTTTTTGTAAACTGTAAAAATCAAAACCGAATTTAATTAATAGATACAATGTACCAATACAGTACATTACTGCTAATCCCAGATAAATATACTCTTCTGTATGATCTTCATCAACAATTGTGTTTATGGGCAATGATGACCAATCATAATTTACAGGAGTTGATTCTACCCATATTATTTTCGTTAAAACGACTAACGGCAAAAGAACGGAAGTAAATAAACCCAATAATAGAAACCAACGATTGCTTGTAAAAAAGGTTTCTTTTCGCAACAAAAAATGATAAGCCCAATAAAAAAGAGCAATTAATCCACTGGATTTGATAAGATAAATATAGAATGCTTCCATAATTATTGTTGTTAATATAAAGTTTATATTTCCTCTTTTTGACTTTCAATCATTGCCAAAATCTCTCGTAATTCAGCTGCAGAAATTTTCTCTTCTTTGGCAAAATGCGATACCATATTTTTATAAGAACTGTTAAAATAATTATCGATTGCAGTATTCATAAAACGTTTTCTATAATCTTCTAAACTCACGATAGGATAGTACTGGTGCGTGTTTCCAAAAGCATTGTGTGACACAAAACCTTTTTCTTCCAGATTGCGAACAATAGTAGAAAGTGTGTTATAGTGGGGCTGATCTTCGGTGATTTCGGCCATGACTTCTTTTACGAATGCTTTTTTGAGCTTCCATAAAATATGCATTATTTCCTCTTCTTTATTAGTCAGTTTTTGCATGATTTTTTTATTTGAATCAAACGTACAACTATATTTCTAGTTTACAAACTATTTTTATAGTTATTTAACTAATTTTTTAGTTTTTAACTTATTTAGAGTTTTAAATTAAAGATTCATGTTGCTAGTTATATACTTTTAAGGGAGTTAATTTGGAAAGATAGATGCGCTTCATTTCAGATGCGTTGTTTTGAAAAAGAGGTCGCGTGAGGGATAGGAGCTAGCTACCAAAGTAGCGCGTATAGCCCGACCGCATTGATAAAAGGGGCAGTTTAAGCATCTAGTTAGTTTGCCCCTTTTAGGAATGGGGTCACGCCCAAAGAGTGATAATGGAATTAATTTTGTTCTTTTTGAACAAGTTTTTGCAACCAAATGCAACCTGCTACAGAAAGTATCCCTAAACTACCCATGACAAACCAGTTTGCCTGATAGCCAAATGTAGCAATGATTTGCAGACCAGTTTTAGAACTCGCAATATGTGCCAAACTGAAACTCATCGTAAACAAGGCCATGTAGCGGCCTTCATGCCCTTTTGGTGCTCGACTTAACGCAAAAGAGTTGGAAAAAGGGAAGATGAACATTTCGCCAAAAGTGATAAAAACAATGCTGAAAATCAGTATTCCAGCCCACATATTGATCATTAAAACATAGAAACTTAGGGACATCAGCAGCGAACCCCAAAGTATAATTTTGAGCTTATTGATATCTTTTCTTTGGCTAAAACTGACTATTGGCATTTCCAAAAAGAAAATCAACAGTCCATTTAAGGATAATAAAAGTCCGCTTTGAAACTCCGTCAGCCCAAATTTTTCATTGTGATATAAGGGTAAAGTCGTAAAAAGTTGAAAGAAAAGCATCGCCGTTATAAAACAGATAAAGAGAAAAATCCAGAATATTTTGTCTTTAAAAACGGAAGCAGGTATTTCGGTTTCGTTATTTGCGGTGTTTAAATCGGCAGGTTTTTTACGTTCTTTTACCAATAAGGTGAAAATTAAAATAGATACAATGCAAGAGGTTCCATCTACCCAAAATAATCCGCTGTAGCCTAAATTCATGATAATCAAACCTCCCAAAGCCGGTCCCGCAGTAAATCCTAAATTTACTGCTAATCGAACCAAAGTCAGTGCTCTGGTGCGATTTTCAGGTTTGGCGTATGTCGCGAGCGAGACAAACATTGCGGGACGAAACATATCAGCAACGGTCATAATAACAAACATTCCAATACATAATCCGTAGAAAGTTCGGATGTATTGTACAAAAAACAACATAATTCCGCTGGTGAACAAACTGAAAACCATGATTTTATAAAAACCTATTTTATCAGATAATTTGCCTCCGAGCCAAGAACCCAGCATAGAACCAAAACCAAAAGCAACCATAATCCATCCCACTTGTGCGTAGGAAAAATTCAAATCTTCTTTCAAATACTTGGACAAAAACGGCAAAACCATTGTACCGGCACGATTGATAAAAGTGATTAGTGTAAGAATCCAAATTTCTCTGGTAAAGCCTTTGAAATTATTTATGTAACGTTTAAAAGCAGTTTGGATCATATACTAAGTTATAATTTTGCAAAGGTAGAAAACTTTGTATTGATGCGGCTTTGTGTCCTAGTAACTTTTAAACTATTTTTGTATAAAAATAGAAACATGCGGACACTATTTACTTTAATTCTTTTATTGCAATTCTATTTTGGCTTTGGCCAAGAACAGTTTGATGTTTCGGCTGTAGCCAAATTCCAAAAGGAATTGAACGCAGAATATGCTGATGCAAAGACAAGTCCATTGACTGCAGAAGATTTAGCGGTTTTCAAAACGCTTGATTTTTATCCTGCAAACGAAACTTTTTTTGTGGTGGCAAAATTGGTAAGAATCCAGAAAGAAAAACCTTTTGAGATGGAAACTTCAACGGACAGAAAACCTTTGTATGTAAAATATGGTGAACTTTACTTTACAATTAACGGTCGAGATTTTAAACTGAATGTGTACAAGAATATTGAACTTTCAAAAAAGAAGGAATATAAAGACTATTTATTTCTGCCGTTTTCTGATTTGACTTCAGGTGCCAAAAGTTACATCGGCGGAAAGTATATTGATTTAAGAATCCCGAAAGGAGATACGATTGTGATTGATTTTAATAGATCTTACAATCCGTATTGCGCTTATAATTACAAGTATTCTTGTCCAAAAGTCCCGCTGGAAAATGATTTAGATATCGAGATAAAAGCTGGAGTCAAAAAGTTTCACGACTAATGGAATTCTTTAATCTGCATACGCACAAATGGACTAATCAATCTAATGTGTTGGAAATAGTGAATCAATATCCTCAGGAATTTGATGCAACGATTCCGTATTATTCCATCGGAATTCATCCGTGGTTTATTGTTAAAGAACGAATAGAATCTGACTTGGCGATAATCGAAAGTAAAATACAAGAGGCAAATTGTCTCGCTGTTGGCGAGTGCGGATTGGACAAGCGCATAGAAACTCCAATGGAATTGCAACAAATGGTTTTCGAAAAGCAATTGCTTTTGGCACAAAAACATCAAAAAGTAGTAGTGATACATTGCGTCGCGGCTTTTCAGGAATTAATTGCACTTAAGAAAAAATTGAATATTTCAGTTCCAATGCTAATTCATGGATTCTCAAAAAATGCACAACTTGCCAAACAATTAGTGGACAATGGATTTTATATTTCGTTTGGAAAATATTTATTGCTGAATAAGGAATTAGAAGCTGTTTTTAAAAGCGTTCCCAATTATCGATTCTTTCTAGAGACGGATACGGTGGATGAAGGAATTGAAGCAGTTTATGGATTGGCAGCAAAATACAAAGGAATTTCCGTTAAAGAAATACAGGAAATAGTGAATAATAATCTTAATAAAGTCTTTGATTTAAAATTTTGATTTTAGAATAACGATTTCTGATTTCAGATTTTTCAGAGCAGCAAATTATAAACAACAAACAAAAAATAATGGCAGAGTGGACAGAAAGAGCCGAACTTTTATTTAAAAAAGAAGGTTTAGATAATTTAAAAAATGCAAATGTATTGGTTGTAGGATTGGGTGGTGTTGGTTCTTTTGCGGCTGAATTTTTGGCGAGAGCAGGAGTAGGAAATATGACTATTGTAGATGGTGACGTAGTTGACATTACTAATGTAAACCGACAATTACCTGCTTTACATTCTACTGTGGGACATCCCAAAATTACCGTTGTTGGGGATCGATTAATGGACATCAATCCAGAGTTGAAATTGACTCGCGTGCAAGAATTTCTTTCGCCGGAGCGCGCTTTCGAAATTGTTTCAGAGGAGTTTGATTATGTTTTGGATTGCATCGACAGTGTCACTCCTAAGTTAAATTTAATTATTGGCGCCAAGCGAAAAAGAGTAAAAATCATCAGCAGTATGGGCGCGGGCGGTAAAATGGAAGCTTCTAAAGTGAAAGTAACGGATATTACCAATACAGTGAATTGTTTCTTTGCTAAAACCATCCGGAGACGATTGAAAGAATTTAAAATTGATAAATTGAAAGTGGTTTTTTCTTCTGAAATTCAAGATGAGACGAGTTTAAAAATGACCGACGGGTCCAATTTTAAAAAGTCATTTTACGGAACAAACAGTTACATGCCGGGATTATTTGGTTTGTACGCTGCAGAAACCGTGATTCGTTATTTGGTAAAGAAATAGTATTCATTTTTTAGCCTCCGTCTTAGATATTAAAACTCATAATTCATAATTTATAATTTCAAATGATACAAACCGTAATTTTTGACATGGATGGCGTAATTGTCGACACTGAACCCGTACACCGTTATGCTTATTTCAAACAATTTAATGAATTAAATATTACTGTTACGGAGGAAATGTACACCTCATTTACTGGTTTTTCGACTCGAAATACTTTTCAGAAATTGAAAGAGGTTTTCGTAATTGAACACGAAGTTGAAGATTTGATTCAAAGAAAACGCAACATTTTTAATGAAGCTTTTGACAGTAAGGCTGATTTGGAATTACTGGAAGGTGTTGAAAGTTTTATTAAAGAATTGCATCAAAACGGAATGCAGTTGATTCTGGCTTCTTCGGCTTCCAAAGTTACTATTGAGCGAGTGTTTAACCGGTTTAAATTGCATGACTATTTTACGCATGTTGTAAGCGGAGAAGATTTTCCAAAATCGAAACCACATCCTGCTATTTTTGAACATGCCGCTAGTTTGTCAATTGCTTCAAAAGAAAGCTGTATTGTCATTGAAGACAGTACGAATGGAATAAAAGCGGCGAAAGCTGCCGGGATTTTTTGTGTGGGTTACAACAGTATTCATTCTGAAGCGCAAGATTTATCGGAAGCTGATGTTGTGATTAATCATTTTAACGAATTGGGTTTTGAAATGCTTAAGGATATTCAGTCTAAATTAAGAAATAATTAACAATAGAAAGCCACTGAATTTGTAAATTTGGAAATATAAAAATTTAAAACATGAAAAAAATAATCATTGTATTTGCCATTATTATAGCAAATTTCACCGTCGAGGCACAAGTTAAAACACCTCAATCAAGTCCGAAATCTACCATCATGCAAGCAGTAGGTTTGACAGATGTAGAAATTAATTATTCAAGACCAAGTGCAAGAGGAAGAGCCGTATTTGGTAATTTAATTCCTTTTGGAAAAGTGTGGAGAACAGGAGCGAATGAAAACACAACCGTATCTTTTAGCGACGATGTGATTATTGATGGTAAAACTTTGAAAAAAGGAAAATATTCGTTGTACACGATTCCAAAAATAGAAAGCTGGGAAATAATTTTTTATAAAACTACTGATAACTGGGGTAATCCTGAAGAGTGGAAAGAAGAAAATGTAGCACTTAGAGCAACTGTTAAGCCAGAAACTTTAAATAAAAGTGTGGAAACATTTACTATTGGAATTAATGGTTTAGATAACAATTTTGCCTTTTTAGAAATATACTGGGAGAACTCGTATGCAGCGTTAAAATTTGAAGTGCCTACACAACAAAAAGCAACAGCTAATATTGAGAAAGCATTAGCCGGACCAGCTGCTGCAGATTATTTTTCTGCCGCTCAATTTTTATTTCAATCAAATGGCGATAATGCAAAAGCTTTGGTTTATGTAAATAAAGCATTGGACATGACTAAAGACAAACCGTTTTGGTATAACAGATTGAAGTCATTGATTCAAGCCAAACTTGGAGATAAAAAAGGAGCAATCGAAACTGCGAAATTATCTCTTGCGGCGGCTGAAATGGCTAAAAACCAAGATTACGTAAAAATGAATAAAGACAGTATCGCGGAGTGGAGTAAGAACTAATTATATAAACTCTTTTACAAAAAAACCCCGTTTCAAATAGATGAAACGGGATTTTTTTTGTTTAAAAAATAAGCAATTATCATTTTAAATGTAGCGCCTAATACCATTTTACTTTTGTAATTACCTTGATAAACAACCGCGCGGTTTATCATTTTGAAGAAAGGGAAATCTCCTTACGTTATTTAGATTGTGTGATTCTTTCTTCGTCGGAATTACAATATTACCAATAAATATTCCAGTATTTTTAAAAATAAAAGGATACTATCAATATGATTTGCAAATCTTAAGTTAATAGATTTTAGAAACTAAAACACAATCATTTAGTTCAGAAATGAAAGAGGGACAGTACTTTTATTTAAGCAGTAATCGCTCTCTGTTTTCTGAAAATCGTCCATTGTAATAACAACGAAATTACTATCGTTAACATTGCTCCGATGAAATTAAGCCATAAATACCCAAGTTTTTCTTCACCGCTTGGAAAAATGTAAATAGCGTAATAGTAAATGATAAAAATAGTAAGTTGACTGACAACAGCACTGTAAAATATAGCTTTAGATTGAACTTTGTGTATGTAAAAACCAACCAGGAAAATTCCCAATACGGTTCCGTAAAATATAGATCCAATGATGTTTACCAATTGGATTAAATTTTCAAACAGCGTCCCGATGCAGGCAAAAAGTATCGCAATAATACCCCATAATAAGGTAAAGAATTTGGTAGCATAAAGGTAATGTCTTTCTGATTTTTCCTCTTTGACATTTCGTTTGTAAATATCAATTGCAGTAGTGGATGCCAATGCATTCAGTCCGGAAGCGGTAGATGACATTGCTGCTGAAATGATGACAGCCAGCAGTAATCCTATAAGTCCTTTGGGTAAATAGTTAAGAATAAAGTGAAAAAACACATAATCTTTGTCATTCGTTTCGCTATTGCTATCAGCTTTCACAATTATTTCTTTGGCTCGATCTCTTAAATCTTTTTCTTTATTTGACAAAGCCACTAATTCTTTTCGAAGGATTGGATTGTCATAATCTTGATTGAGCTGATCGATGTACAACAGATTAATCACTTTTTTATCCTCCGATAAATCGTCTAGTTTTTTCTCCAAAGCATTATACTCGCCTTTGTAAGCCGATTTTTCAATCATGGCTTTGTTATTTGGATTAAAATTTAACGGTACAGGATTGAATTGAAAAAAAACAAAAACCATTACTCCGGTAAGTAAAATAAAGAACTGCATCGGTACTTTTAAAAGTCCGTTCATAATCAGTCCCATTTGACTTTCCCGAACAGATCTTCCTGATAAATAACGTCCTACCTGAGATTGATCCGTTCCAAAATAAGCCAGAGCAAGGAAAAAACCGCCTGTGATTCCGCTCCAAAAAGTATATTTTTCTTCCGGGTCAAAAGAGAAATTGACAATGTTCATTTTGTCATTCGCGCCGGCAATATGCAGCGCGCTGGTAAATGTCATATCATTTGGTAAATAATGCAATATCAGAAAGAATGTGATAAACATTCCGGACATAATAACAAACATTTGCTGTTTTTGAGTAACGTTCACTGCTTTTGTGCCGCCCGAAAAAGTATAAATGATAACCAACATTCCAATAATAATATTCATGTAAGTGAGATTCCAACCCAGTAGTGCCGATAATATAATCGCTGGCGCATAAATGGTCAATCCTGTTCCTAAACCTCTTTGGAACAAGAAAAGAATGGCTGCAAGGGAACGAGTTTTTAAATCAAATCTTTTTTCGAGGTATTCATAAGCAGTGTAAACTTTGTATTTGTGATATAGAGGTATAAAGGTGACACAAATTACCACCATTGCAATAGGCAGTCCAAAGTAGAATTGTACAAATCCCATTCCGTCATGATATGCTTGTCCCGGAGTGGAAAGAAACGTAATTGCACTCGCTTGGGTCGCCATCACGGAGAGTCCCACGACGTGCCAAGGTGTTTCGTTACTTCCCAGAATAAAGTCTTCTACATTTTTACTTCCTTTGGTTTTCCAAGCACCGTAAATTACAATGAACAGTAATGTCACTATGAGTATAATCCAATCAAATAATTGCATAATCTAAGAGTATAATTTCATGATGAGACAAAAGATCAAGATGTAAATAGCATTGGCCACAAGCACCCAAGTGTAGTTCTTTTTCCAGGTTTTTATTTTTTTTGTTTCCATTTTTGGTAGCGTTAGTGCTTAATATTTTGTGCAGGAATAGTTTCGGATGATTTCAATGAGATAATATTTGAAATTAATTTATAGGCACCGATAACGCCTTCAGGTAATTCTCTAAAAAAGCTTAAACCTGTATAAATGTAGTGGCCTTTTCCGTATGGAGCTATCAGTAAAGCACCATTTTTTGGCGTCTCTCCTTTATCATTTGAAGATAGAATAGGAGTGAAGGCTTTGTCGTATTCACTTGGATAATACAAACCTTGCTCTTGTTTCCAATCTTGAAAATCTTCAGAGGTAATCTTATTTGGGAAATTTAAAACCGGATGGTTTGCTGCCAAAAATCGGACTTCGGCATCTTCTTCCGTTACACGATCGCGGGACAGTTTTAACGGATAAGGTGCGATATTATCGGTTACAAGATCACCGGCAGTATTGTATTGAACGAGCATTATTTTTCCACCTTTTACAAAATCAAAAAGAATGTTTTGCTTGTTTGCTAGCGCTGCAACGGTGTTGTAAGCACGAACACCAGTTATGACAACATCAAAATTTTCTAATTTTTCAGGTGTTATTTCTTCAGGTTTAAGTAGCGTAACAGTATAGCCTAGTTGAGTCAGGCTACTAGGAACTTCATCTCCGGCACCCATAATGTATGCGATTTTTTCACCATTTGTTTTTAAATCCGTTTTAATGCATTTGGCTTCAGCCGATTTTAAAACTTGCTGTTTAGTGATGTGATCGTAATTAATGATGATTTGCTCTTTGTCAAATCGTTTATTATCAATAATTGCAACACTTTTTGCTATTGCCTCTTCGGATTTGTTTGGCGCCGTTACTTCAAAATAGACAATTTGTTCGGTTCCCTTTTTTTGGATATTAAAAGGAATTGATTTTGGAGAAACACTCCAGTTCTGAGGCAGTTCAAGCTGCAAATTTCCTTTTACGGCATCTTTCCCAGCTTTAATTTTTACGCCTACGTATTTAATTTTGGTGTCTTTAAAAAGCAGTACTTTGTCAATTATTGAAGTGGTAACTTCAGGCACAATATCTAGATAATTATACACTTCGCCTTTTACATCATCATTGTATTTATAAACAACAGTTCGCTCAAATGGGATTTCTATTCCGGTGATTTGAACGTTAAATACCACTTTAGTTTCCCTAATAATATCTGGAATTCCTATATTTTGTTGCTGATTTACAGCATACATTCCCACGGTTCCATTTTCTTTTAACCAATACGGTTGTGTGTAGTTAATTGATTCGGGCAATTTCAAATCCAAGTTTATATTGTTTAGAATATTGTTTTTTAAATCCCGATTTTGAGGTGCAGTAATTTGATTTGGCAGATCGGTCACACTCGTTAATTGAATGGGTACGGAGCTTCTGTTAATGGCTTCGAGCTTCAGTTTAATAATGCTTCCGGGAGTGGCTTCCTGATTTTGAGCTACGGCTTCAAGATACAAACCCGAACAGGCTGCTATAATTTCTTTTATGGATGAAGATTTCAATGGTGCCCAATGATTTTCATCCAAAGCTTTCATCATAGTGTAGGCTTTCGCCAAATTTGGAATACTTGCCGCAGGATTATTATGGTCGAATTCAGCTTTGATGGTTGTCAATAATTCTCCGATTGCTTTTCCTCCTTTTACGCGGTTCCAAGAGGTATCGATTCCTTCAAATAATGATTTTTTATCTATTGTAGCACTTCCATTTATAAACTCTAAATATTCTGTTTCTTCGCCACGTGCACCAGTGCTGCCAAAACCTTGCGATTGATGACGGCTGCGACTTAATGCTGCTATTTCTTGATTTGATTTTCCCAATCCGGAATAATATACTCCAGTTTCTATTGCAATTAGGTTCTTTTTATCAGCGGCATTAAATTTTTCGATAGTTCCATAAAACCACCAAGAAGTATTGAAAAACTGACGCTTGGTTTGCCAAGGTTTTACGAATTGCAATTGTTCTGGAAAAATTGTTGGATTGTTGGCAAGTTTGAAACTTTCGACACTCAACATTGCCGACGAAGTGTGATGACCATGTGTAGTTCCTGGAGATCGATGATCAAACCGATTGACAATTACATCGGGTTGAAATTTTCGGATGACCCAAATAACGTCAGCCAATACTTTCTCTTTATCCCAAATTTCTAAGGTTTCTGTTGGATTTTTGGAAAACCCAAAATCATTGGCACGGGAAAAGAATTGTTCTCCACCATCAATTTTTCGGGCTTCGATAAGTTCTTGTGTTCGTATTACCCCCAATAATTCCCGTAGTTGCGTTCCTATTAAGTTTTGGCCACCATCACCGCGTGTCAACGATAAATAGCCTGTTCTTGCTTTTTGTTCATTGGATAAATAAGAAATTAATCGGGTATTTTCATCATCTGGGTGCGCTGCTATATAAAGTACAGAACCTAGAAAATTAAGCTTTTCAATTTGATAATAAATTTCAACGGAATTTAATTTTTGTGGTTGTTGCGCAGTTGTAATTTGAAAACAAACCAGAATTACTGTAATGACTAAACTGAGTTTTTTTTGCATTCTTTTAAATTTAATTTGCAATAGCTTCAAATGTAGGAATTAAATATTTTTTTCTGAAATTTTTTTAGTTTTCTTTAAAGAATAATAGTTCGATTAAACAAAAAAGAGAGAAAACTAATTGTAGTTTTCTCTCTTTATTTTTGACAATATTTTAAGGTTTAATCTCTATCGTCTCCACGTCCATGTCCACGTCCATGTTTATAATTCTTATTTTTTTTATGATCATTATTTTCTCTGTAATCATCATTTTCTCTATGACTGCTATACTGTCTCCGGTTGTCATATTGTTTACGGTTATCATATTGTCTGTTATTCACATAAATTCTGCGATCGTTATTATACCCTATATTTCTTTGTTCTCTGCCATGGTATCCTCTATAATATTTGGTTTTATGATTTTTAAAGTTGTTATAAGGTCTAGAACCATGGTAATCATTTAATACTACTTTGTATCCATTGTATAGATCATAGTCTCTGTATTGATTAGGTAACTGTCTGGAACGAATCCATCTTCCACCACCAAAATAAATAAATTGTGTGGCTCTAATATCATAGTAGGATTCAACATCAGGTAAGTAATAATAGTCTACGTTCGAATATCCTACTGGACCCCAAGATGGAGCTGTTCCTATATTTACATTTACTGAAACTTGCGCTTGTATTGTACTGGAGGCAAAAAGGATAATTCCAATGGCGATTAATTTTAGTGTTCTCATCTTTTTAAATTTAATTGTAATTATTTATTGGGACTCTTTTTATTTTCTATTTGTAGTTTGGCAACAACTGTGCCAACGTAAAATAATTAACTTTTTTTTAAGATTTGATTCCTATATTATTTTCCCAAAAAAAAAAGAACCTCGCTTTGAGGTTCTTTTTTTTAGCAGGTTATGCACGTATTAGTTCTTGTCGTTACCATGTCCTTTATTTCCTTTTCCATGACCATCGTTTCCTTTTCCTTTGTTGTCATTATCATTTCCTTTGTTTCCATGGTTATATGAAGCTTTACGAACCACAACTTTTCTGGTGCCTATTGTTTTTTGTGGACTACCTTTATACCCTTTGAAATATTTAACTTTATGATTCTTAAAGTTACTATATGGTTTTGAACCATGATAATCATTCAATACTACTTTATAGCCATTGTATAAATCATAGTTTCTGTATTGGGTAGGTAAATTTCTGGAACGTATCCATCGTCCATCACCTAAATAAATAAATTGCCTGGCTTTTATATCATAATAAGACTGAACATCTGGCAAATAATAATAATCTACTGCGGAGTATCCTGCAGGACCCCATGATGGAGGACTTCCTAAATTTACATTTACTGAAACTTGTGCCTGCATCATATTGGTTGATGCCAAAAGGATTATAGCTACGGCGATTAATTTTAATGTCTTCATCTTTTTTAATTTTAATTAATAATCTTTTTATAAGTACTATTTAAGTCACGATTTTCTTTATCAAAGCCAAGAACTGTGCCAAGCTTAAATAATAGGGTTTGTATTGAATGTAGATTGTATAAAAAAAGGAAACGATTGACCGTTTCCTGATTTTTATTTTTAATTTTTATTGGCTTATAACAAAAGAATCAATAAAAGAATAACGATAATAATAGCTCCAACAGATAAATAAACACCATTTCCTGTAGATTTTAATTCTGCTTTGATAGCACGAACTTCTTTACGTAATTCTTTTTTCTCTGTTGAAGTCAATTCAGACTTGTCCATTGCTTTTATTTCGTTTAGACGATTAAGCAATACTTTAACTTCAGCAGGAACTTCTTTTGGGGTACTTGAAACCGAAGTTGGAGTTTTTTCAGCAGCCAACATTTGCGTAGGAACAATACTCAATGACAATACCATCATCATTAAATAAAAGGTAACTTTTTTCATTTCTTTTGGTTTTAATTAAAAATTTATATTTGATAAAAGTAAAAAATAATACGCTACAAAAACTTACACTATTAACGTAATTAATTATATAATTTACGTAAACTTCATTGAGGTGTAATTTGTATTTTTTTTAAAATTAGCATTTTTAAGATTTTGATTGCTTGTAATTGTACTGCTGATTTAGTTTTTTTACTTGTAAATTACAGTTCTTGGTTTTGCTAATTCAAAATCCTGAAAGCCAAAATCTGTTGTCTCAAATGCATTCGATTTGAAAATGTGTTCGCCATTTCCGGGAATGGTAGGATAATAGGAAAGGGAAACTTGGAAAGAACTAAAGACTAAATAATCATTGTTTATGATGAACCCAATCCCAATTTTAGAATACGCTTTGCTTTCCGTCAAGCTTTTTTTTGAATTCCCAAGTAAAGCAATTGAATAATTAAAAAAAGGATTCAAACGAAATCCCCAAAAATCCCATGGAGCGTAGGCTTGGGTTTGCAAAGTCATTAAAGCTTTTTTGGTCCCATATTCTGCCATAGTGAAACCATCGAGACCATAATTCTCATTAATTGAAAGTTGATCTCCAATTGCATCCATGCGGTTTGATCCAATAACTAATTGTGGTTTAACAAACTGTCGTAATTTCCATTTTCCAAGAGTTAACAGATTGGTGAAATAATTAGCCTGAAAAGAAAAAGCCGTCTGTTTGGTAGTGGCTTTTTCAAAAAAAGTTCCCACTTCCAAATTAGCACTTAAAAAACCATATTTGTAAAAATTCCCGAAGGAGGCGCGACCACCCAAATAATATCGTCCAGAACTGTTTTTATATTGGTAGCCGGTTGTTATTCCGTAATTTCTTCCAATGGGAACATCCTCAATAATTCCGTTTTTGAAAATAAAGCGGTCTCTTATAAATTTACGTGATGAAATACCAATTCCAACTAAAGCGAGTTTTTCATTCGAATAAAAATCATCGAGATCATATTCAAAAACGGGACTTTCTTGGTATTTAATATGTAAAAACCGTCCTGTTGCAACAAGATTTGTCGTTCTTTCACTTTCAGTATTACCTTTGAAAATTCTAAAAGCACGTCCAAGCCAAAAATCGTGTGTATTGAATTTGAAATTCTGATAGGCAAAAACTAAATTGGTGTCGGGTAGGGTGTCTTTTCTGAATTGTTGATCGACATAAACTCCACCAGCCCATTTTGTCAAAGGAGAATAAAAAGGGCGATCAACAGCGATGCTTTTTCCATAATAACCGTCTAAATCAATTTGGTAAGTGACTTTGGTATTTATAAAGGTATTTTTTATATTAGGAATAGTGTAAGCAACTGCGTAGGCACTTTTTCCGTCACTGAATCTATTTCTTATTTTATTTTCAAATTGATGTCCTAAACCTAAAAAATTACGGTCGTTCAATCCAAAACTAATTCTTGAACTTGAAATTGATCCTCGTGGAACCAAACTCCAAGAATCTAAAACTCGGATAGCAATATCTACAGAATCAGGGCTATTTGTAATTAATTTAGGTACAATATCAACCCGATTTATAAATCTTTGCGCTCGTATTAAACGCTCCGATTCTTTCACTAATAAAGAATTAAACGGTTTATTTTTTTTGATTAGCAATAAATTTCTTATTGTCAGTGGATTGGTTTTAATATGGATTTTATTCCCATTTCTTTCCGCCCAATTTTTAGGCTTTTTTAAAGTGTCAATTTCAGAATACCCAAAAGGATCGAGTGTAAGAATAGTAATGTTTCTTATAATTTTGCCTTCAAAACCGCTGTAATTTTTTTGGACTTCTTTTGTTATTTCGTATTTTATCAATGGCGATTTAAAAAATAATTTATGTATCAATCGGGTAAATTTATTCTTTTTGGAATAATTTTTAATAGTAGAATAAACTTTGGTTGAATCTTTTCCAGTCTCTATTTCTTGCCCATAAGAAATATGAGAACAACAAATGAACACAAGAAACAATACCAGTTTTATTTTTTTATACATTGTCAAAGAATCTACTGTAAAAGAGTAAGAAAATCTCAAGAAAACGTCTTAATGATTGCGTAAAGATTTAAAGATATTCAGCATTATAAACTGATTTGGTTAATGGTTACCCATTTATTTATCAGTTTGATTGGAGGCATTTTCAGTAGTCGTTTCGGTAAAAACCGGAACAACAACATCAGCTTTGATTATCATCTTTTCCGATGGTGCTTCAGAATCAAACAACGGTAATTTAATTTTACGCCAAGTGTAGGTTTTAGGTAAATGATCGCCCATTAAATAACCCCAAGGCTCCAATGATTCTACTCGGTCAAAAATCACTTTGAGAACAGCAAGTATCGGAAGTGCTAAAAACATTCCTGAAATTCCGGCAATTGCTCCGCCAATAATGATTCCTACAATTGATATAAATGCATTTATTTCAACTTTAGAACTTACAATCAAAGGAACAATCAAATTATTATCAATTAGCTGAACGACGATCGTAATTACAATTACACCCACAATTATTGATAAATCAGGTGAACCGGTTAATGAAGCTACGATACTTAAAACACCGGCAAAAAGAATTCCTATGTAAGGAATTAGATTTAGAATTCCTGTAATGATTCCCAATAAAATGGCGTATTTCATACCAATAAGCATAAATCCGAGCGTTGTCATTACTGAAATTAAAATCATTTCGATAATCAAACCTACAATGTAACTGTTGATTGCTACTCTTACATTTGTTAAAATACTTTTTAACTGTTCGTGATTTTCTTTTTTGACTAGTTTAGATAAAAACAGTAAAAAATGAGTTCTGTACAAAAGAATTAAAAAAGTATAAATTGGAATTAAAGTTAAATTTATTAAAGTATCCGTAAATGACATTAGGGTAGTTCCAATAATTTCTTTCCCTTTTTCCATCGAATCTTGAGTAGCAGTATCCATGTACTGCTTTTGTTCTCTTGAACTTAAATGAAAATTATCTCTCACAAAAAACTGAATATTCCTAAGATGAATATTTATATTTCTTTCTATTTTATCAAAATCATCTGCAAAATCACTGATTTGAAAGGATAGAAACACAAAAAGACCTATGAAAATTAAAACAAATAGTATCACGGCAATCATTACTGCCAGAACATGTGGAAAACGAAGTTTTGATTTGAAAAACTGAACAATGGGAAACAACAAAATGGCAAATAAAAACGACATCATTACAGGAATCAATATGTCTTGACCAATATAAAAAATAAAGATAATAGCAATTAAACCCAACAAAGTCAAGGATAATTTAGCATAAAATGGAAATTTTAAGATGTCATTCATTTCTTTTTTGTTTTGTATTTTAAACTAATTATTATTCAACTGTCAAATATGCGGTAATAAAAAAATTAAAGTTTTACATATTTTTCAGCAATAGTTATATAATTGTCACGTCCCAATTGATAGATTTATTATTGAAAATAACATTAGCATTCATAAAGTTATAAATTAATCTACGAATTCTCTATTTTCAAAATGATTTTTTAGAACGGATATTCCCTTTTGCAATAACAAATTATTGGGATAAATAATTTTTTCCCCATCAATCGTTTTCAAGAAAACATGAAAAGCACCAATATCTTCAATTTCGGCTTCAATTGGAAAATCTTTATCGTGAATTTTTATAACGTCACCAATTTTAAAAGGAAAAGAAAAAAACAAAATAATACCGGAAGTAATATTACTCAAAATAGACCATTGGGCAAACATGGCAACTCCTACAACGGTTGTAATTGAAGAAAGAGCAATAAAAATATCTTTAGTCTGTACTCCCCAAATTATTATTAAAGCAACAATTACTAGTATATGAATAAATAAATGAATGTATTTGATGACTAAATTGGTTCTGTGCTCCAGCGTTTGGTTTGATTTTGCGTAGCGACGCACCAGTTTTGTTGAAATTATCCGCAATATAATCAGCAGAATCCCTAAAACTCCGGTGGCAATTAATTCTCTGGTGTATTCGTGTACTAATGAGATTTCCATAAAATGACTACGCTAAATTATTCAAATATTCGTACACTTTATCCGTTGGCATTCCCATCACATTAGCATAAGAACCTTCAATTTTTGAAACACCTATGAAACCAATCCATTCCTGAATGCCATACGAACCCGCTTTATCATACGGTTTGTAATTTTCTAAATAATATCGAATGGATTCCTCGCTTAATTCATTAAAAGTGACTTTTGTTATTTCGTGTAAAATTTCGACTTTTTCATTGGTTTTAAAGCAAACGGAAGTGATTACTTCATGAGTAGCATTCGATAATGATTTTAAGATTTCAAAAGCATCTTGTTCGTCTTTTGGTTTACCCAAAGCTTTGTCATTGTGCCAGACAATGGTGTCGCTGGTAATCAGAATTTCATTCGGATTTAATTCTCCTTCATAAGCGCTGGCTTTAAGTTCAGCCAAATAATTAGTGATTTCATGAGCTTTTAATTCCGGAGGATAAATTTCTTCGATTTCTTTCAATCGAATTTCAAAATCTAAGTCTAAATCTTTGAAAAATTGTTGGCGTCTGGGTGAACCCGAAGCCAGAATTAAAAGGTATTTTTTTAATTTATTTCTAAGCATTATATTTCATATTTAAACTGATAACAACAATGGACAGGATTCCAAAAAGCAGAATCCATTTTAAAAGTACACTCAAAATGTGCAACTCTTTTTTCGATGTAGCCGACCACATTTTTACAGTAAAAAAAATCAGAGGACCTACAACAAAAAGCAATAGATATACTGTAACGAATAGTAATTCGAACAAGTATTTATTAGTGTAAA
This sequence comes from Flavobacterium xueshanense, assembly GCF_900112975.1. GTDB lineage: Bacteria > Bacteroidota > Bacteroidia > Flavobacteriales > Flavobacteriaceae > Flavobacterium > Flavobacterium xueshanense. The sequence continues at coordinate 101,912 of NZ_FONQ01000011.1, forward strand.
ATAAAATAAAAAAAAGTGGAATAAAACTCAATCCAAAGACTATTTTTCCAGTTCTGGATTTTCCTATTGCAATGGGTAAGGTGTTCATTCCTTGGTTGTAATCACCATCTGTATCTTCAATATCTTTTACAATTTCCCGAAGCAGATTAATCATGAAAGCAAAAATAGCGTAATCTAATAATATAGAAAAAAACAATCCCATTTGCTGCTGATTGTATATTCCTGTCGCAGGATATAAATCAAAAATACCAATGAGAATTACACTAAAGGAAAGCAACAATGCAACAATAATATTACCAACGAGCATCATTTGTTTCAGACTTGTGGCATACAAATAAAGTGTCGCCGCAATCAGAATAAAAATAGATGCAAAACCCGGTTTGGCTATAACATTTGATAAATAGAAACCAATCGCCACGCCCGTTGCAGTAAGTCCAATGTATAAATTATAGGCTTGCGTTTCCGAAATGCTTTTGCCTATAACAACGGTATTGGGTTTGTTGATTGCATCCGTGTTTTGATCAAAAATATTATTAATGATATATCCACCACCAGCAATCAAAACGGTTGATAAAACTAATAAGCCATATTGCCAATCCGCTAATGCCAGAGGAATTTTTTGAATTTTAAAAAATCCGTACCTAAAAATAAGCTGCATAAAAGCGAGCAATAGCAGGTTTTGGTATCGGATGAGTTTTAGAAATGGAACCACAGATTTTATTTGAAATTTATAATTTAAGATTTAAAATACTACTAATCGTGTTTCCCGTCAAAATAAGCCATCCATTTTCCTTGTGCTTTCATAACTTGCTCTATTACGTCTCTCACAGCGCCTTTTCCACCATTTTTATGTGAAATATAGCTACAAATGGCTTTGATTTCTGGACTTGAGTCTTGAGGACAAGTTGGTAATCCTACTAATTTCATTACATGATAATCAGGAATATCATCGCCCATGTACAAAACATGTTCTGGATTTATTTGGTAAACATCCGTATATTCATCAAAGGTTTCCACTTTATCGGGTGTGCCCAAATAAATATCTGTGATACCAAGATTTCGAAGTCTGACCCGAACACCTTCATTACTTCCGCCCGAAATAATGCACACCTTATAACCGCTTTCAACAGCAGCTTTCATCGCATAACCATCGCGAATGTTCATCGTACGCAAAATTTCTCCTTCATTGGTTACAAAAACAGAGCTATCGGTTAGTACGCCATCGACATCAAAAATAAAAGTAGTGATATCGTTCATTATTTCTTTATAACTTTTTGCCATTCTTTAATATTGATTGTGTTAGTGTTTTATAAATATTCAAATGATTCGCCTGTGATAAAAAAGCTTCATGTGCTTCAATAGTTGCAGTGTCATTTCGTTTTGCAGGACCAGTTTGCGCTTCTTCGGGAGAAAGTATCATTATTTTATTAGCGGTTTCAGCGATTAAAGGCTTCAGAATTTCGAAAGGAACCTGATGTTCCTGGCAAATTTCCTGACCTATTTGGTACAAATGATTCGTGAAATTATTGACAAAAACCGCCGATACATGCAAGGCTTTTCGTTGTTCTGAATTTATTGCGAAAACTTTTTCAGAAATTGATTTGGCTACTTTATCCAATAATTGATAATCAAAAGCATTTTCACTTTCTAAACAAATTGGGATTATTTTGAAATCTACAGGTTTGTTTTTGGTAAAGGTTTGCAAAGGATAAAAAACCCCTTTACGATTGTTTTCATTCAAAACATTCAACGAAACACTCCCTGAAGTATGCACCACCAAACGATTTTTAAACGGAAGTTGTGAAGAAAGCGCTGCAATCACATCATCCGATACACAAATAATATATAAATCAGCCTCCGCCAAAGTATCTAAATCATTTGTAATCTGTTTCAAATCGATCAGGTAGGAAACACTTTCTGTTTGTCTGGAATAAACTTGAACCAGCTCAATTTCCGACCCCTGAATTTTAGCATTTTGAAAAGCGGCAATCAAATGTTGCGCTACGTTACCGGAACCAATAATTACTACTTTGACCATGGGACAAAATTAGCAAAAAAATATTAAGAGTTTTGTTCGAAATTTACGCGGGTGAAAAATTGAATTTAGCCCTAAAAAGAGCCTTTTCAGGGTTTGTAAATCATTCTTAATTTTGGTTTAAATTAACAAATGTCAGAATATAAAAGTCAACATTTTTAAGTACTTTTGTGACACTTTTACAAAACATAATCCCATAAAAATGGATAAAAAAATATTCTCTTTTTTGTTTTCTACACGATTAATGGCCTTTTTATTTATTTCTTATGCCGTTGCCATGGCTACCGGAACTTTTATCGAAAGTAAATACAACACCGATACCGCAAAAATTTTAATTTACAATGCCTGGTGGTTTGAAGCCATTCACGTATTTTTCGTTATCAATTTCATTGGAAATATCAAGCGTTATCAACTCTTAAAGAAAGAAAAATGGGCTACATTATTGCTTCACTTATCTTTTATCTTTATTATTGCGGGTGCTTTTGTAACGCGTTACATCAGTTATGAAGGGATGATGCCCATCCGAGAAGGCGCTTCGGAAAATCAGATATTTTCAGATAAAACCTTTCTGACTGTTTTTGTAGACGGTGAATTTAAAGGTGAAATGAAACGCAGGGTTTTTGAAAAACAAGTATTGCTTTCTCCGGCAACAAATAATGATTTTAGCATTTCAGGAAAGTTTGCCGATACTCCATTTGAAGTAGAATATGAAAATTTTATCATGGGAGCTAAAGAATACATCAAACCAGATCGTACAGGTACTTTGTTTTTGAAAATTGTAGAAGCTGGAGATGGCGGGCGTCACGAGCATTTCTTGAAAGATGGCGAAGTACAAAACATTCACAACGTATTATTTTCCTTAAATAAATTTACAGATGGTGCGATAAACATCAATACTACCGGAACTGCTTATACAATCCAAACACCTTTTGAAGGTAATTTTATGAGAATGGCGGATAAATTAGAGGGTAAAGTAACTAAGGATAATGCGCAACCATTAATGATGCGTTCATTATATAGCATTGGCGAAATGCGATTTGTATTTCCAGATCCCGCGGTAAAAGGAATTGTTGATTATGAATCGGATAATGATTTTAAAGCTAAAAGCCAAGAGGATGCAATTACTGTAAAAGTTATGGCCGAAGGGAAACAACAAACGGTGACCGTTTTAGGTTCCAAAGGTAAAGTTGGAGAAGCTAAAACAGTTAAAATTGGAAAAATTGATTATACTTTTTTTTATGGAAGTAAAGCGTATGTATTGCCTTTTAAGATAAAGTTGAATGATTTTATCGCACAGAAATATCCGGGAACGGAGAAAAGTTATTCTTCGTTTGAAAGTAAGGTGACTGTGGAGGACAAAGAACCTTTTGATGCCAGAATTTATATGAATAATGTTTTGGATCATGATGGATATCGCTTTTTTCAATCCGGTTTCGATCCTGACGAAAAGGGAACCATATTATCTGTAAACCACGATTTCTGGGGAACTGCAATTACGTACAGCGGTTATTTCATGCTTTATTTTGCAATGATGGCGATTATGTTTACTAAATATTCCCGTTTTGCGGATATTAAACGCAAACTGGAAGTGGTTAAAACTAAGAAAGCTAAATTATTAACTATTTTAATATTGCTGTTCAGTTTCAATAGCTTTGCACAAGAACAGGAACACAATCACGCGGATCACGAAGGACATGCGCATACGGAAGCCGAAGCTGCACCAGCAACTCATGCGAATCACACCAAAAAAGTACTCAGTCAGGATGAACTGAATGCTTTAATCACTAAATATAAAGTTCCTGAAGCGAATGCAGCTAAATTTGGTAAACTGGTAATTCAAGATGGTGGCGGTAGGATGAAACCGATTAATACGTTTTCATCAGAATTATTGCGAAAAGTAAGTCATGATGATTCTTATAACGGAATGAATTCTGATCAGGTATTTTTGTCCATGACACAATATGCGAGTTATTGGATTGAAATTCCAATTATCTATATTAAACCGGAAAACGATAGTATCCGAAAAATTATTGGTATCGATAAAAAAGCAAAATACGCTCCTTTTGTCGCTTTTTTTGATGAAAAAGGGAATTATAAATTGTCTCCTTATTTAGAGGGTGCTTTCAAGACTGCCAATCCGAATAGTTTTGAAAAAGGTTTTATCGAAACTGATAAAAAAGTAAATCTGATGGAATCGGCGCTTAGCGGACGAATATTGAAGATTTTCCCAATTCCGGATGATAAAAATAACAAATGGGTTTCTTATTTAGAACTTAATGAAGCAGGTTTCAAAGGAATGGAAGCGACCTATACTAAAAATGTATTGCCTTTGTATTTTGGTTCTTTGGCAAACGCTTCAACATCTAATGATTACAAAACTGCCGATGAGCTGCTGGAAAGCATGAATGGTTTCCAAAAACGATTTGGTAGCAAAGTAAGACCAAGTGAAGAAAAAATAACGACAGAGATATTGTATAATAAGTATGATGTTTTTCAAAAATTACCGTTCTGGTATATATTAGCGGCTATTTTGATGTTGTTTTTGACTATTTTACAGATCTTTAAAGAGCGCAAAATATTAGCTAGAGCAGTAAATATTATGCATTTTATTATAGGATTATTATTTATAGTGCATACAGTTGGCTTAATTGCTCGTTGGTATATTTCCGGGCACGCACCTTGGAGTAATGCGTACGAATCAATCATATATATTGCTTGGGCAACGATGTTTTTCGGTTTGGCTTTTGACAGAAAATCAAAACTTACTGTGGCTTCATCAGCATTCGTAACCGCAATGATTCTATGGGCTGCTTATCAAAACTGGATTGACCCGGAAATTGCAAATCTGCAACCGGTACTAAATTCGTATTGGCTAATGATTCACGTGGCGGTTATTGTGGCAAGTTATGGACCGTTTGCATTAGGAATGATTTTAGGAGCAGTTTCATTATTACTGATTTTGTTTACCAATGAAAAAAACAAAGCCAAAATGGATTTGAATATTCAGGAAATCACTTATATAAACGAATTAGCGTTAACAGTCGGTTTAATTATGTTGACTATCGGAAACTTCCTTGGAGGACAATGGGCTAATGAAAGTTGGGGACGTTATTGGGGATGGGATCCAAAAGAAACTTGGGCCTTAATCAGTATTATGGTTTATGCATTTGTAATTCATGCTCGATTTGTACCTTCTTTACGTGGAAAATGGATATTCAATTTGATGAGTATGTTTGCTTTTATATCCATTCTGTTTACGTATTATGGTGTAAATTTTCACTTAGTTGGATTACATTCTTACGCTAGTGGCGAAGCACATTCTTTAAGTTGGATATGGTATTCATTAGGGGTAATAACTTTATTTGGAGCTATTTCATATCCAAAATATAAGAAGTATTATAAGAAATAATATTTTTTTGATTGCTATGAAAAAAGGTTCAACTTTACGGTTGAACCTTTTTTGTTTTAATTAGAAAAATATGTTATTTAGACTTTTCCTAACGTACATAATTGTTCCATGGTAGGAGTTAAGCTTCCACCTTTAGGTTCAAGTGTAATTCCAAAAGCTTCAGCCTCGTTAGCATTATTTACCGCAAATAATTTTTGTTCATTTGCATCAAAATCTTCTAATAATCCAATGCTGGTAGGAGGCAACGGGCTTAATTTCAATGCCCAAACCTGGTAAACCATTCCCTCAGGTGGTTCCGGTAAACCTGCAGCATCAATATAAACTACTTTAGTATCTTGATTCCAGTATACTTTCGCTGAAGATTCAGGAGCAACTGCCTGTCCTCCAAGAGCTACAACTGTGTTTTTAGTGTCTCTCACAACCGCTAAACTCGTTTCATTAGCCGTATTTTTTAATTTTAAGACATTAAATTCTTTCTCTAATTTGGCTTTCTCAATTTCAGTATTAGCTACTTGTGTTGCGGTTTGGTTCAGTTGATTGAATTGGTAGCCAATACCAACTAATAACAACACAGCAGCTGCCCATCCAATATATTGAGACCTGTTCTTGTTAGGTTCAAATTGTATGACTTCAGCATGTTTGAGTTCCAGTTTAGCTTTAATTTTCTCATAATTGGCAACAGAATGAAACGGTGAAAAGCTTGACGATAAAGCAATAATGGCTTTTTCAATAGCGATAATTTCCGCATGTATTTCCGGACTGTTTTTTGCCATGGTATTTACTTCTTCGTTTTCGGTTTCATTAAGTAAACCGTAAACATAGAGTTCCAGGATTCCTGATTCTATATATTCTTTTGTTTCCATTATACTTTCAAATAATTTCTTAAGTCATTAATACAATTCCTATTTTGTGTTTTTACTGTTCCCAAAGGAATCGCCAATTCATCCGAAGCTTCCTGTTGGGTATAGCCTTTAAAAAACAGTAAATCAATTATTTGAATACATTTTGGTTTCAGCCTTTTTACAAAATCCTGTAAACCTATAGTATCCATTTTGTCGACCAGTTTAGAACTGTCTTCAAAATGATTTACGAAATTATCAGTAGAAAGGTTTTTTTGACTGTTATTAAAATTTTTAGAACGCAGTTTGTCAATAGAAGTATTCCGGGCAATATTCAGAATCCAAGTGTAGAATCTTCCCTTGCTTTCATGGTAGGAATCAATGTTTTTCCAGATTTTGACAAATACATCCTGAAGTACATCTTCGGCTTCTTCTCTGTTTTTTACAAGAACATTTATAACCGAAAATAAACTTTTAGAATACATATCGTAAAGATGTGTAAATGCCCTTTCGTCTTTCTTATAAATTAATACTAATAATTCTTCTTGACTCATATCTTATTATTTAACGAATACAAACTTATACATTCTTATTTACAAATGCCATATTTTATGATTACCAACATTAAAATAAATTTTAAGTTACAAAAAAATGTATTTTTTTTAAGTTGTAAGGCATTGTTTATCAATATTTTGATAAAAAAATTCATTTTTTTTTATGTTTTATAAAACCAAATCGAATACTTACCCGTAAATGATGGTATAAACTTTTAATTTTATCAAAATGAAAAAAACAAAAATGATTTTAGGTCTATCGCTAGTGGCGGTTTCAGGCTTGATTTTAGTAGCTGCGGATCACATTGATGCTCCATTAACTGCATCAGGAAGTGCTATTGATATTACTGATGTCTATGCTTTTCAAGGTCAGAACACTAGTAATTTAGTATTTGCTGTAAACACACAAGGGTTGTTAAGTCCAGGTGCAACTGCTGCGGCAAAATTCGATGAAAATGTAATGATTGAAATCAACATTGATAATAATGGGGATAATGTTGAAGATCTAGTAATTCAAGCGATCAAAAGAGATGACAAAATGTATTTCTTTGGGCCAGTTGCTCCAGGTACTACAGGTACCACAAGTACTATTAAAACGGCGGCAGCTTCTGGAAGTGTAGCAATATCATCTTACGGTACTGCAGCATTAACTGCTGAAAAAAATGGAATGAAATTTTTTGCTGGACCAAGAGACGATCCATTCTTCTTTGATTTAGGTCAGTTTAGAGCAATTCTTGCAGGGACTGCAACAGGATTTAAAAGCCCAGGTGTTGATACTTTTGCAGGGACGAACGTTATGTCATTGATCGTAGAAGTTCCAAAAGCAATGTTAGGTACATCAAGCACATTAAATGTTTGGGCTGAAACTAAGAAAAAACAATAACATTTTAAATTTAAATTATGAAATCGCAGAGTAACGATTTCTCAAAAAAACTTAAATACAAACATCATGAGTAAAACAAATAAATTCAAAATTATAGCAATCGCACTGGTAGCAGCGGTTGTTTCAGTAAATTGTGATAACGACGATTCAAATAGTTATCCTGAGGCTAATCTTAATTTCACAGGAACATTTGTACAGCAAGATCAAATGGCAAGACCAGCAATTAATACTGTATTCATTGCTTCAGGACAGCCTAAGGATGATTTTAATGCTGCAATTCCTTCAGCAATGGGAGCTAAATATCAATCTATTTTCCAATCTAGATTATTGGCTTTAAATTCAGGCTTTACCACTAATGCTTTAGGACAAACGGCAGCTCAGTTTACGGGTCTTTTGTCTACGGATGTACTAAATGTATCAAAAACTGCTAAAACAACTTTCTTTGATGGAACAAATGTTTTAACAGGAAGAGCGTTGGCAGATGATGTAATTGACGTTGAATTATTATTGATTTTTGGAGGTTCTACTGGAGCATCTAATCCTAATCTTACTAAAGACAACGTGAATGCAAATGACAAAGCTTTTGGAACAACTTTCCCCTATTTAGCTACTGCTTGGTAGTATTATATTAAAAAAAACAGAGCGTTTACATAGTAATCTTCGCTCTGTTTTTTTTCAAAACAAACAAACAAACAAACAAACAAACAAACAAACAAACAAACAAACAAACAAACAAACAAACAAACAAACAAACAAACAAGCAAACAAACAAACAAACAAAACACTTAGAGTATGAAAACTTTAAAAATAATCCCATTTTTGGTTTTCACAATCCTATTTATATTCGGTTGCGAGACTAAATCAAAACAAATTACGCATAAAGAAGATTATAATAAATATTTGACAATAAAAGATAATAAATCATTGAGTTTTGCACGAAATGAAATTGATTTTTGGCAAAAAAAATTCGATGCAGCTCCCAACCAAATCAGTTATTTAAGTCAATTATCATCTAACTACAGTACTCTTTTTGAATACACAGGCAATATCAGTCATTTGTATACATCTGAAGAATTATTAACAAAATCGAATGAAGCTTATGATTACTCAAGAGTTTCCACCATTCGATCTTTGGCAAGGAATTATATTTCTCAACATCGTTTTAAAGAAGCACTTGTACTTGCTAATAAATCTTTAGCAATAGGCGAAGGAAAAAAAGAAACCCAAAAATTACTTTTTGACGTTCAAATGGAATTAGGAAACTATCCTGAAGCTATCAAAAACTTGAATGCTATTCGAGACATGACTGATTTTGATTATTTAATTCGTCTGGCAAAGTGGAATGATCATAAAGGCGACCTGGATACAGCTATAACTTTTATGGAAAAAGCCAGAGATATTGCTGAAAAATATGATAACAAGACATTAAAAATATGGTCTAATTCTAATTTAGGTGATTTTTATGGTCATGCGGGAAGAATTGAGGATTCATACAATAGTTTCCTGCAGACGTTAGCGATTGATCCTAATTATTCTTACGCTTTAAAAGGAATTGCCTGGATTGTTTTTTCCAAAGAAAGAAATACAAAGGAAGCTAACCGAATTATTGATGCAATTGCGGCAACTCATAATACGCCGGATTTTTACTTATTAAAATCTCAAATTGCTCAATTTGAAGGAAATAAAATCGAGGAAATAAAAAATAGAAACGCTTATTTCTCGATGATGGAGAATAATAATTACGGGGCAATGTATAACAAGTACAATGTTTTGATATACGCTGATGACAAACAAACGGCTCAAAAAGCATTAGAAATTGCAAAAATGGAGGTCAATCACAGACCTACAGCTGATTCTTATGATTTGTTAGCTTGGTCGTATTTGAACTTAGGTCAGCATAAAAAAGCATTACAAATTGCACAAAAACATGTGGCTGGGAAATCATTTGAACCAAAGGTACAATATCATTTAGCCATGATTTACAAGTCTAATAATTTAGCGCTCAAAACCAAACCTATTAAAGAAGAATTGTTATCTAGTTTGTATGAATTAGGTCCTAATTTTGACCAAAAAGTGAATCAGTTATAGCGTATGAAAAATATTGTTTTAATGATGATTGTCCTTTTTGGGTTGACTTCCTATGGCCAAATCCAAAAAGGAAAAGTGTTGGATAGTGATGGGAATCCTGTAGAAAACGCTTATTTGGTTAATACAAATTCTGAAAGTCATGCCCACACAAATGAATTTGGATTGTTTAGCTTAGACAAAACGGTTTTGGGTGATGTTATCAAGATAACGGCGGTAGGCTATAAAAAGTCAAATTTTACCATTGTTTCTTCAGATGACATAATCATTTTGGAAGATGATATTTTTAGATTGAATGAAATTGTAATCCAACCGAAACTTTCGGCGATGAATGTCATTTCTAAAATAGATTTGCAAACAACGCCAGTTAATTCGTCACAGGAAATTTTGCGAAAAGTACCCGGATTATTCATCGGGCAGCATGCCGGTGGCGGAAAAGCGGAACAAATATTCCTTAGAGGTTTTGATATTGATCACGGAACTGATATCGCCATTTCAGTAGATGGAATGCCTGTAAATATGGTTTCTCATGCTCACGGTCAGGGTTATGCTGATTTACACTTTGTAATACCGGAAACAGTAGAAAAAATCGATTTTGGAAAAGGAACGTACTATGCTAACAAAGGGGATTTTGCGACAGCAGGATACGTTGCCTTCCAAACGAAAGATAAAATAGGACAGAGTAGTGTAGGATTAGAAGTAGGACAATTCAATACAACGAGAACCGTTGGATTGATTAACCTTTTGGGAACCCAAAAAACACAAAGTGCCTATATAGCAACAGAATATATACTAACAGACGGACCATTTGATTCGCCCCAGAATTTTAACAGAATTAATTTATTGGGAAAATATTCCGCTATTTTAAGTGATAATAGTAAGTTTTCCATTTCGGCCTCTCGCTTTTCTAGCAAATGGGATGCCTCTGGGCAAATACCACAACGGCTGATAGATAATGGAACGATTTCTAGATTTGGTGCTGTTGATGATACTGAAGGCGGAAAAACGTCTCGTACCAATTTTAATGTAAGTTTAAGTAAACCTATAGATGAGAATACCTTCTTGAAAGCGAATGCTTTTTATTCAAATTATGAGTTTGAGCTGTATTCTAATTTTACTTTTTTCTTGAATGATCCAATTAACGGAGACCAAATTAAACAGAAAGAAAATAGAGATATTTATGGTATGAATGCGGAATTGAACCAGAAAACCAAATTAAATGATTTAGATATATTGTTGCAATTTGGTGGGGGTTTTCGTGCTGATGCCACAAAAGATACAGAACTTTCACATACTTTGAACAGAAGAACGGTTTTAGAAAATATCAAGTTAGGAGACATTGATGAGTCAAATTTGTTTGCGTATTTAAATTCAGAAATCAATTTTGGTAAACTGATGATTAATCCCGCCATTCGATTGGATTATTTTAAATTCAATTATCAAGACAAGTTGACTGCGAATTACAAAACTCAATCTGAATCTAAATTTAAATTTTCTCCAAAACTGAATTTCATTTATTCGCAAAACAACAATTTGCAGTTTTTTATAAAATCCGGTATGGGATTTCATTCGAATGATGCCCGAGTGGTTGTTCAAAACAATGGGAAACAAATTTTACCAACGGCTATAGGAACTGATGTTGGTACTATTTGGAAACCATTTCCAAAGTTGATTCTTAATGCAGCACTATGGCATTTGTATTTAGAGCAGGAATTTGTTTACGTAGGTGATGCAGGAATAGTTGAGCCAAGCGGACAATCAAAGCGTATGGGAGCTGAGCTAGGATTGCGTTACCAATTGAACGATTGGTTGTATTTTGATGCTGATGCCAATTATACGTACGCAAGAAGTATTGATGAACCACAAGGTCAGGATTACATTCCCTTAGCACCTGATTTTACCACAACAGGAGGTTTAAGTTTTCAAAAAATAAATGGTTTTTCTGGAGGAATTCGATCTCGTTATTTAAAAAGCCGTCCCGCAAATGAAGATAATTCTATTGTTGCTAAAGGCTATTTTGTTTCGGATTTAAATGTTAATTATCAATATAAGAATGTAAATTTTGGGATGGCTGTTGAGAATATTTTTAATACGGAATGGAACGAAACACAATTTGCAACTGAATCAAGACTTCAGGATGAAATAAAAAGTGTTGAAGAAATTCACTTTACACCGGGAACACCTTTTTTTATGAAAGGAAAAATTACTTATACTTTTTAATACCGCATAAAGGTTTGTTGTTTATTTGTTTGGAAGCCTGGCATTTTCTTAATGTCAGGTTTCTTTTTTTAACGTGTGTTTATCGAAAATAAATTTTAATGAGACAAAAAATTGTCTATTTTTATAAAAAATTTCAAATATGAAAAATGTATTATTGCTGGCCAGCTGTGCTTTATTATTGTTCAGTTGTAAAAATCAAGCACAACCTCAAAAATCTGAAACCAATATGAGCACACCATTAGTAGCTAAAGAAACCATTTATCAATTTAAAGTAGAAGATTTGTCAGGAAACAGTTTTGACTTTGCTTCTTTGAAGGGTAAAAAAATTATGATTGTAAATACTGCTTCAAAATGTGGATTGACACCACAGTACAAAGATCTTGAAGCAGTTTATAAAGAATATAAAGACAAAGGATTAGTAATTGTTGGTTTTCCTGCAAATAATTTTGCTTCACAAGAGCCTGGAACGAATGAAGAAATTGCCACTTTCTGCCAAATGAATTATGGTGTGACTTTCCCTATGATGGACAAAGTTTCTGTAAAAGGAGATGATATGGCAGCAATTTATCAGTTTTTAACTCAAAAAGCTAAAAATGGATTACAAGATTCAAGTGTGGAATGGAATTTTCAAAAATACCTAGTCAACGAAAAAGGAGAATTAGAAAAAGTGATTTCTCCAAAAACATTAGTAACAGATCCAGAAGTATTGAATTGGATCAAAGCATAATCTGCTACCGCTAATTTTAGAAAGAAAATATTAAAATGAGATTCTCAATCAAATGAGATTCTCATTTTTTTTTAAAGATTAAGTGAAAATTGAGAATCTTCTCAATGGTTTATCTTTTAATCAAATTTTTTCATTTTTGAAAATTTCAGCAACAGCTACTTCATAATTCCGTATACTTTGCGCTTTTTTTATTTTTTTCAAAACTTTATGTGGATTTGAAAACGTAGCCGAAAAGTATTCCCATAAATGGTACATTTTCAGTAAAATATGCGTTGATCCAGAAAGAGATTCGCTATAAATAGCATACAAAGTATCGTGAAACGTACTGAATAATTCCATTTTGTTCGCAGGATATTCTGAAGTGTTGTTTTTTATCATGCTTGGTAAAAAAGGATCCGAAATTAATCCTCTACCAATCATCCAGTGGTCAATGCTTGGAAAGCGTTGTTGCATTTCATGAAATTTAGCCACTGAAGTAATATCGCCATTATAATATAACTTATGCTTGCTGTTATCAATGCAATGTTGAAACGCATCTAGATTTACGCCACCTTTATACAGTTGTTTTCCAATGCGCGCATGAATCGCTATATTTTTAATAGGATAGGTATCTAAAATAGGCAAAACATCCAGAATTTCTTCGCTGTTATCATACCCCAAACGCATCTTCATAGACACAAGAATGTCAGATTCAGAGTGCGCCCTGTGAAGTATGTTATTAATTTTTTCAGGATTAGCGATAAGACCGGAACCCATTCCAGATTTGGTCACCATTGGATATGGACATCCCAAATTCCAGTTTAACTCTTTGTAACCAAGTTCTTGAACATATTTGGCCACAAATAAAAATTCATCGGCATCATTTGTTATCACTTGCGGAATGACCTCCAAGTCAAGATTGTTTTCACGAAGCAAATCTCGTTCATACGATGGTTTAATCACCATCTTTCCGTTCAAACGGATGTAAGGCGAGTAAAATGTATCAATTCCTCCAAAAAGTTTGTTTTGAGCATTTCTAAAACGAAAGTCAGTAAATCCCTGTAAAGGCGATGAAAGTAAGGTGTAGTCCATGAAATTTTTAGTTGTGCAAATATACTATAAAGTCTCAAGCCTCAAAGTCATAAATTTTTTAAAGTCAAACATAGTAGAAAACGAACTAAATTTTAGTACAAATTGATTTACTCTAAAATCAACTGCATAAAAACAGAGCTTAGCCAGCGATCAAATTTATAGCCGGATTCTTTAATAATGCCCACGGTTTCAAAACCATATTTTTTATGAAAAGCAATACTGCCTTTATTTTCGGAGTCAATAACGCCAATCATTGTATGGTATTTTTGTTTTTTTGCCAATTTAATGAGCTCCGCCAATAATAATTTTCCAACCCCTTTTCCTAAAAATTCTTCCGCCACATAAACCGAATGTTCCACCGTAAAACGGTAGCCTATTTTATGACGAAAAGTTCCATAGGTAGCATATCCAATTACGCCATTTTCAGTTTCTGCAACAATTACAGGTAGATCATGTGCCAGTTTGTCTTCAAACCACAATTTATGGGTTTCAAAATCACGTGGCTCATAATCATAAATCGAAGTACTATGCAGTATTTGGTGATTGATGATTTCCAATATTGTATCTAAATCGGTAAAAACAGCTGGTCTTATTTTGATTTCCATAAAGAATTTATTTTGTTCCAAATTTAAGAAAACTATTTAAGATTAGAGAAAAACCTTTACAACTTTGTATCTTTGTTTCTTTGAAACTAAAACAATGATTTACCCCAAAATACCTTTAGCGCAAAGCATTATTGAAATTTGTTTGGCCAAAGGAATTACCACCATAATTATTTCTCCGGGTTCTAGAAATGCACCGTTAACAATAGGTTTTGTAAATAATCCCGCTTTTCAGTGTTACAGTATTGCCGATGAACGTGCAGCTGGTTTTTTTGCATTGGGAATTGCACAACAAACCAAACAGCCAGTGGCTTTGGTATGTACTTCCGGTTCCGCTTTATTGAATTATTACCCGGCTTTTGCGGAGGCATTTTACAGTCAGATTCCTATGATAGTGATTTCAGCGGATCGACCGCAAAGCAAAATCGATATTGGTGACGGCCAAACGATTCGGCAGGAAAATGTGTTCGAAAACCATTCATTATTCAACGCTAATTTGCATGAGGATGTTTCGACCGAAAATGATTTAAAAATCAATGAAGCGATTAATACGGCTATCACTCAAAAAGGTCCTGTTCACATCAATGCGCCATTTGAAGAGCCATTGTATGAAACCACTTCGGAGCTTTCCATTACTGTAAATATTGTCGCTTCCGCAAATGCTACTCAGCCGATTTCAATCGAAGACGTTACGGAATTTGCAACGATTTGGAACAATTCCACCAAAAAAATGATTTTAGTTGGCGTTAATGAACCGAATGTTATCAATTCAAATATAATTAACGCTTTTGCGAAAGACGAGTCGGTTGTAGTTTTGACTGAGACGACTTCGAACTTGCATCATGATACTTTTATCAATACTATAGATACGATAATTACGCCTTTTACGAATGCCGATTTTGAAAATTTTCGTCCGGAAATTTTAGTCACTTTTGGCGGAATGGTCGTTTCAAAACGTATCAAAGCATTTTTAAGAAAATACAAACCCAAACACCATTGGCATATTGATTCTTTAAGAGCGTATGACACTTTTGGTGCTTTGACCAAACATTTCGAAGTAGATCCAAATGTGTTTTTTGATACTTTCTTGCCACTTACAAACGCAATAGAAAGCAATTATTTTCAGCAATTAGACGATGTGAAAGTG
This sequence comes from Flavobacterium xueshanense, assembly GCF_900112975.1. Taxonomy (GTDB): domain Bacteria; phylum Bacteroidota; class Bacteroidia; order Flavobacteriales; family Flavobacteriaceae; genus Flavobacterium; species Flavobacterium xueshanense. Next base: position 117,484 of record NZ_FONQ01000011.1, read on the forward strand.
TTGCGAAATCTAAAAAGTAATATTTATTTAGACAAAATTCCGTTTTCGGATTTTAAAGTTTTTGAAAAAGTGATTCAGAGTTTACCAAAAAACAGTCAATTACAAATCAGTAATAGTTCGGCAATTCGGTATGCGCAATTAATAGCTGTCGATCCTTCAATTGAAGTGTATTGCAATCGCGGAACCAGCGGAATCGATGGAAGTACTTCTACTGCTATTGGTGCGGCTGTCGCCAATGATAAACAGACTGTTTTTATAACGGGAGATGTTGGATTTTTGTACGATAGCAATGCGTTATGGAACAATTATATTCCAAAAAACTTCAAGATTATTCTAATTAATAACGGTGGCGGCGGAATTTTTAGAATTTTACCCGGACATGAAGAAACACCTGTTTTCAATACATTCTTTGAAACTTCCCATTGTTTAACCGCAGAACATTTGGCTAAAATGTATGGATTTGAATATAGTATCGCCGGTGATGAAGGAAGTTTAGCAACAAGTTTGACTGCTTTGTATGCTCAAAATGAAAAACCAAGTATTTTGGAGATTTTCACGCCAACCTTGAAAAACGACAGCATTTTACTACAATATTTTAAAGAGTTGATTTAATTATTTTCGGATCATTGATATTTATCATTTTTACTTAATTTATAAATGGTATGTCTAGTCCTGAAAAAAGTTGACACGAATTAGATTTTAAAATTACACTAATTATTAACCTCGGAAGTAAAAACTTTCGAGGTTTTTTTCTTCCATTTTTTTGATTTGATTACTTGTTGTAAATGCGTCTGATTTGGCGTTAACATTTGACAACTTAAGTGAGGCCTATTTTGGTTATAAATATCAATAGATTCCCTTATTGCTTTTAATGCCTGTACATGATTTATAAATCCATCTATTAGTAAAAATTCATATTTTAAAATACCATTTATTCTCTCTGCTATTGCATTTTCGTAAGGATCACCATTTTCAGTCATACTAATTTTGATGTTGTTTTCAGTAAGCTT
>NZ_FONQ01000001.1 GCF_900112975.1 Flavobacterium xueshanense
ACTGAAAACAACATCAAAATTAGTATGACTGAAAATGGTGATCCTTACGAAAATGCAATAGCAGAGAGAATAAATGGTATTTTAAAATATGAATTTTTACTAATAGATGGATTTATAAATCATGTACAGGCATTAAAAGCAATAAGGGAATCTATTGATATTTATAACCAAAATAGGCCTCACTTAAGTTGTCAAATGTTAACGCCAAATCAGACGCATTTACAACAAGTAATCAAATCAAAAAAATGGAAGAAAAAAACCTCGAAAGTTTTTACTTCCGAGGTTAATAATTAGTGTAATTTTAAAATCTAATTCGTGTCAACTTTTTTCAGGACTAGACAATTCGAATCAGAAAACGGTATTATTTCGTTTTCACTGGTGGCAAGTCAAATGCAGCTGATTCATGCTCAAAACCGTTACGGTGGGAACCATCACAAAAAGGTTTGTTTGCTGACAAACCACAACGACAGAGACCCAAAGTCGTTCTTCCTTCTAATCCGTATGTTTTTCCTTCGCAGTCTGTTATTTCGAAATCGCCTTCTATTTTTATAGAACCATTGCGATTGATTGTTAATTTAGTCTTGCTCATAATGCTATTTATTTATTTTTAGAGTTCAAAGATTGCAAAATATTTCAGGACCTTTTCGCATTGCTGTGCTTTTTTTATGATTTCAAATCGTAATTTACATTAATTCTATTTTGCATAACCTGATATGGAGGAAATTTTACTTGGCACGGCTGATCAGAAATACCCTCATTTCTTTACCAACAATCAGCATAAATAATAAATCTACTAAACAAATAATTGACTATTTTTAGAGCTTTAAATCAATTCATTAATCAAACTCTCATGAAAAATAAAATCGTAATCACCCTATTTTTAGGATTTCTAATTAGTACAAGCCATGCTCAAAAAATGAACATCGCCAAACTGGACAGTTTATTTCAGATTTTGGAGACCAAAGATAAATTTATGGGCAGCATTGCCGTATCAAAAAACGGAATACTAGTTTATTCGAAATCCATCGGAATGGATGATATAGAAAGCAATAAAAAAGCAAGTAATTTTTCAAAATACCGTGTCGGTTCGATTTCAAAAATGTTTACTTCGGCATTAATATTTAAGGCGATTGAAGAGAAAAAACTATCGTTGAAACAAACTATCGAAACTTTTTTCCCAAACATAGAAAATGCAAATAAAATAACCATTAGTAATCTATTAAACCACCGAAGTGGCATTTACAATTTTACCAATGCTCCGGAATACATGAACTACAACACTCAACCAAAATCTGAAAAAGAAATGGTGGAAATAATTGCCAAAGGGAAAAGTATTTTTGAGCCCAACAGCAAAGCCGATTACAGCAATTCCAATTATGTTTTATTGAGTTACATTCTTGAGAAAATCTATAAAAAGTCATTCAAAACCATTTTGAACGATAAAATTGTAAAACCCTTAGGCTTAAAAAACACCTATTTAGGAGGTAAAATCAATATTCAGAACAACGAAAGCAATTCCTATTCTTTTTCTGAAAAATGGATAAAAGAAACGGAAACGGATATGTCAATCCCAATGGGAGCTGGCGCAGTGGTTTCTAATCCACAAGATTTGACGCTGTTTATTCAAAAGCTTTTCGCCAATGCACTAATCACCAAAAATAGTTTGAAGCAAATGACGACCTTACAGGAAAATTACGGAATGGGGATTTTCCAGTATCCGTTTTATGACAAGAAAAGCTTTGGTCATACCGGAGGAATTGATGAATTCAGATCGACATTATCTTATTTTCCAGAAGACAAATTAGCTGTTGCTTTAACCTCTAACGGCAAAACTTATGACAATAATGACATTATCATTGCCGCTTTAAGTGCATATTACAACAAACCATTTACAATTCCGACTTTTAAAACTATTGCGCTGAAAAGTGAGGATTTAGATCCTTATTTAGGGGAATATTCAGATGCAGGGTTTCCAATGAAAATTACAATCACAAAAGAAAATACTAAACTTTTTGCGCAAGCAACAGGTCAATCTGCCTTTCCACTGGAACCTACTGAAAAAGATAGTTTCGAATTTATAATGGCAGGAATAAAATTAGAATTTAAACCAAACGAAAAACAGATGATTTTAAAACAAGGCGGTGGAAAATTTGCTTTGACGAAAAAATAAAAAGAATTTCGTAAGCGCCTATATGCAAAAGAATCCTATCGCATACCTTTTACTAAATTTTGCATGTTCTAGTAATGCAAACGAAATATTTTTCAGCTGCACACAAGATTGGATTATATCAAAGGACGCAAACCACGATATTTCGATGTATTTTGTACATTTGTCGAGACGAAGTACGCCTTAGATTATGAATATACCTTAAAGCTAAAAACACCAATTATCAACATCAGATTCATTTTTAAACAAAAAAATTCACTTGTAAATCCTATTTTAAAAGCATGAGTATCTTAAAAAAAGTAAATATATTTCGAAGAATTGTAACACATGGATTAACCAAAAACATTGGCAGTTCACAAAAAAATTACAAAATAGATTTAACTCAAAAAATCGAGATAAAAAGGGTTTTAATTTCCAGACCCAATCACAGACTGGGCAATTTATTACTCATTACGCCGCTGGTACAAGATGTAATCACAACTTTTCCAGACTGTAAAATTGACCTGTTTGTAAAAGGTGGTTTAGCGCCAATTATATTTAAAAATTTCACGAACATCAATTACATTATTGAACTTCCCAAAAAACCTTTCAAAGACTTAATTGATTATTTTAAGGTTTGGCTAAAAATTAAAAAGCAAAAATATGACATTGTTATCAATGTAGATAAAAACTCCTCTTCGGGACGATTATCGGCACAATTTGCGGACGCCAAATACAAATTTTTTGGAGAAATGGATCAAAACATGCCATTGAAATATAACGATTATGAGCACATTGCAAAATATCCCGTATATGAATTCAGAAGCTTTTTAACCAAATTAGGTTTTCCTGAAAATGAAAATCCTGTACCTTCCTTAGACCTAAAATTGACTGTTTCGGAAATAAATCAAGGTCAAAAAATAGTAAAAGACCTTATTAAAAATGAGAAAGAAACCATTAGTATATTTACTTATGCAACTTCTGATAAATGCTATTCAACTACTTGGTGGGAAGAATTTTACGACCGATTGAAAACAGAATACCAAGATTATAATATTATTGAAATCTTACCCGTTGAAAACATTTCACAGATAGGCTTTAAGGCAACTACTTTTTACAGTAAAGATGTTCGAGAAATTGCCTCAGTAATTGCGAATACTATACTTTTTATTGGTGCGGACAGCGGAATAATGCATTTAGCCAGTGCTGCGAAAACACCGACAATTGGGCTTTTTTCACGTCAAAATATAAACATGTATAGGCCGTACAACAATAATAGCACAGCCATAGATACGAATACTGGCGATAAAGAGGACTGGGTTAAAATAATAAACACCGTACTTGCTAAAGTCTAATTATTGCTCAAAATAAAATTAAAGCGAAATAATTTAAGGTAAAAAAGTAAAAAATAAAACTGCTTAATTATAATTTAACAACATGAAAACAAAATTTTTAATCCCAATATTATTCGCCTGCATTTGTACAGGAAACCTTTGGGGACAGAGTCAAGATAACTTTACTTTAAAATTAGATCACATGGCGCTTTCAGTAAAAAATCTGGAAAAATCAGTTGAGTTTTATAAAAATGTTTTGAAACTTTCAGAAATTACCAACCTTACCAAAAAGGAAGGCATTCGATGGGTTTCTTTAGGAGAAGGAAAAGAATTGCATCTTGTTTCTACTATTAAAGAACCTGTTACTATAAACAAAGCTATTCATTTAGCTTTTAAAGTCACTCATTTTGACGCATTGATTAAGGCACTGAAATCCCAAAATATTACGTATTCAGACTGGCCGGGAACACTTGATAAAATCACTGTTCGCGCGGATGGCATCAAACAAATCTACCTTCAGGATCCTGATGGATACTGGATTGAGATTAATAGCGATGAGAAATAATAAATATTCTTTCAAAACTATAAACGCCATTTTATACTCCCATTTTTTAAGCATTCAAATTCGCACTTACAACTTTTACGCAACAATAAATCTGCGAAAAATGAAACTTTTGTATTGAATTATGTAATAGATTTTGCTGTTTTGCATCCTAACTTTGTAAAACAAATTTACAATGTATTTTCATAAAAATAAAAATTAGGACCATGAGTGATAAAGCAAATGAACACACAGTTGAAGGAATAGATAAACTTAGAAGTCTGGTTAAAGAAATCAACACCTGTCTTTTTTGTACCAATCTCAAAACTAATGATGGAGCAACCACCAGACCAATGGGAGCTGTAAAAGTATGTGACAAAGGAAATATTTGGTTTTTCAGCGAAAAAGACAGCGATAAAAACAAAGAAGTAGAGCAAGATTCCAATGTTCAATTGTTTTTTGCACATCCTGGTAAAGGAAGTTATATGGTTGTGAACGGTGCAGCAACAATTATAACTGACCGTGAAAAAATAGAAGAACTTTGGTCTCCAGTAGTAAATATATGGTTTAAAGATGGTAAAAATGACCCGAACATTTCTCTAATTAAAGTAAAACCGACAAGTGCTTACTATTGGGACACGGACGGAAACCAAATGGTTAATTTTCTAAAAATGGCTGCCTCTGTTGCAACAGGCAACAATTATATAAGTGGTAATGAAGGAGAAATAAAAATTTAAATAATTTAAAACGCGCGAAATAATGGCGCGTTTTTGTAACTACATTGCTAAATATTAGAGAAAATTATTGTAGTACTCTGTTGATTTGAGAGAAATATTTTTGATAATATTTTTCTTTTGTGGAAGAAATAATAACGCCATTACTCACCGAGGAATGAATGAATTTAATTTCATCTTCACAAACTTCAACGACCATTCCTACATGATTAATCTGACTTCTGCCATTTGTTTTAAAGAAAATCAAATCACCTTTTTTAGCTTCTTGTGTATTAATTATAGTACCAATACTGGATTGTTCACGAGATGTTCGTGGTAGTTTAATATCAAATGCGCCAAAAGTCGTACACATTAAACCAGAACAGTCAAATCCAGATTTTGTTGTTCCACCTGTGCGGTACCGTGAACCTATATTTTCCGAAGCACGTTCTATCAACTGGTCTAAAAACTCATGACTGAACGTAGGAGTAACTGAATTATTAAAATCGATTTTGGAAATTTCTAAGCTGGTATTATTTTTTAAATCCGTGCTCACAATTGCATCGTCATTAGTAGTTATATTATTTACTCGAATATTTAATGTGTAACCTACCGGCAGACTTTTTCTAACTTCAGGATTTTGTTTTTCTAATTCCTGAACTGTAATTCCGTATTGTTTTGCGATAGCATATTTAGTTTCTTTAGGCAACACCTCACGGATAATTGTCTGTGACAAATTAATTTCAGATGTTTCGTTTTGAGAAACTAAATTAGTAACTGTTCGTTGCAAATCGGAAGCTTTTGAAACTAAAGCTTCTTCTAATTTTGGCGTAATTGCTGGAAGTGTAGTAACATTTTTTGAAGAAATTTCAGGCAATTCTTTAAATTCTTGTGCTGCTAAAACTGTTTTAGTGCTTTCTAAAGGAGTTCCCGGAATATTGATTTTCTGACCAACTCTAAGCGGTTTTACGCCTATTCCCGGATTCGCTTTATCAAATTCCTTAATCGTGATTCCGTATTTTTTTGTGATGGAATACTTGGTTTCTTTTGGCAACACTTCCCAAGTAAATGTTTCTGGACTTGAAGTTGGAGTTTCGATTGACAAAGAAGCAGTAGCTAATTCTTTTTTGGTTTCGGTCTGCTTTGCAAGTGCTGAAGTCGTTGTTTCCGTTACAATAGCGTTGTCGGGAATATTTATTTTTTGACCAATTTTTAATTCTGAAGAAGCTAGTGTCGGATTGACTTGGTTTAATTCTTTAACGGAGATTCCATATTGTTTTGCGATTCCGTAAAGTGTTTCTTTGGGTTGAACTTCGTGTTCTTTAGCGGAATGTTTTATTGCAATCTTGGTTTTATCGGTAGTCTTTTTTGTGGAAGCGATGGGAATTAATAAAACTGAATTGAGTTTTAAAAGATTCTTGGCATTGGGATTTAATTTAAAAATAGCGCTTTGTTTAACTTCATATTTCTCAGCGATACTCGATATTGTTTCCCCTTTTGTTATAGTATGTTTTGTGATTTTTTCCTGTGAAAAAAGAACGATACTATTTAAAAAAATTAATGTTACTATTACTCTTAAACTCATATTCATTTATTTCAAATTACTTACCCCATTGTATTCTTCCTAGCGATTTCGGGATATAATTATTAAATCTCGCTCAGGCTTGCACTTTTATTGTTTTATTTAAAAAACATAAAAAATCTTAATCTCTTTTGTAAAAAGAGGGGAGTAAAATGTGCGTTTTATTATTTTGTTGATTTTTTTGTTCAAATTGCAAAAGCAATTTACAACATAACGCAAGACAATTGTAATTATGTTTGCGCAGAAAATAAATTATAGGAACAGAATCGATTAATATACCAATTCAATAAAATTTCAATAATAATTTTATTTTTCTTGATTGCTAATTTAAACTATAATATCAAAAAACGCTTCTTTTTTTTTAATTTTAACGTTATTTTCATTTATTCGCTTCTTTTTTTGATTAATTCTAATCATTTTCAATTGAAAACTATTCTCTATTGAAAAATCATTTTTTTTGTCGAATTGTGATTTATAGGTGAATTTTTTGTTCCGGCTTAGCCCTGATGAAAGTGGAAAGCCTTATGAAGCAGAATTGCTTATTTTTCCTGAGAAAAAATAGCGACTGAAAGAAGCTCTTTTTTTATCTTGGAAAAAAGCAATTGAGCGAAAAAGCTTGAAACGGTGAGCAGGAAATAGCTCCTAAAATAAATTGCAATTGAAACAAAAAACTCCCAAGTTTCCTTGAGAGTTTTAAAAATAAATTATTTAAATGCTTATGCTTTTCCAGCAGCAGCAATCAAGTTTAATGCTGAACCAGCAACGAACCAACCAATTTGTCCTTCGTTATACGTATGGTTTGCCAAGATGATATCTTTAGTTCCATTAGCGTGAATGAATTCTAATGTTAATGGTTTTCCTGGAGCAAAATCAACTAAATCAGTGAAGTTGATCGTATCATCTTCCTGGATTTTATCGTAATCCGCTTCGGTAGCAAATGTCAATCCTAAAAGACCTTGTTTTTTAAGGTTTGTTTCATGGATACGAGCAAATGATTTTACCAATACTGCTTTCACACCTAAGAAACGAGGTTCCATTGCTGCATGCTCACGGGAAGATCCTTCCCCGTAGTTGTGATCTCCAACAACAATTGAAGGAACGCCAGCTGCTTTGTATGCACGTGCTACAGCCGGAACTGCATCGTAAGTGCCAGTCAACTGATTTTTTACTGTATTGGGTTTTTGGTTGAACGCATTGATAGCACCAATCAACATATTATTAGAAATATTATCTAAATGTCCACGGAAACGCAACCATGGTCCAGCCATAGAAATGTGATCTGTTGTACATTTTCCGAAAGCTTTGATAAGCAATTTAGCACCTGTGATGTTTTTCCTATCCCACGGCAAGAACGGAGCTAATAATTGTAATCTTTCTGAAGTTTCACTTACAGAAACCTGAACACCTGAACCGTCTTCAGCTGGAGCCTGAAAACCTGGGTCTTCAGCATCAAAACCTTTTGGCGGCAATTCATTTCCTGTTGGAGCGTCCAGTTTTACTTCTTCACCATTTTCATTGATTAAAGTATCAGTCAACGGATTGAAACCTAAATCTCCAGCAATTGCTAAAGCGGTTACCAACTCAGGTGAACCGACAAAAGCCAAAGTGTTTGGATTCCCATCAGCACGTTTTGAGAAGTTACGATTGAAAGAGTGAACGATCGTGTTGCGTTCTTCTTTTTCAGCTCCTTCTCTGTCCCACATTCCTATACATGGTCCGCAAGCATTGGCAAAAACAGTTGCTCCCATTTTATTGAAAATATCGATAAATCCGTCACGTTCTATGGTATAACGCACTACTTCAGAACCTGGAGTAATGGTAAATTGAGATTTTATTTTTAAATTTTTATCGGTAACTTGTTTAGCCAAAGAAGCTGCACGAGCGATATCCTCGTACGAAGAGTTCGTACAAGAACCAATCAAACCTACTTCGATTTTCAAAGGCCAATTGTTTTTGATTGCTTCCTCTTTCATTTTAGAAATTGGAGTCGCTAAATCTGGCGTATAAGGACCGTTTAAATGTGGCTCTAATTCGTCTAAGTTGATTTCGATAACTTGATCAAAATACAATTCTGGATTAGCATATACTTCAGCATCACCTGTTAAGTAAGGAGCAATTTTATCAGCTGCATCAGCAACATCAGCTCTGTCAGTTGAACGTAAATAACGGCTCATAGAATCGTCATAACCAAAAGTAGAAGTGGTAGCACCAATTTCGGCACCCATATTACAGATAGTTCCTTTTCCAGTACAAGACATAGAAGTCGCTCCTTCACCAAAATATTCTACGATAGCACCTGTTCCCCCTTTTACAGTAAGAATTCCTGCAACTTTAAGGATAACGTCTTTTGGAGCTGTCCAACCTGAAAGTTTTCCAGTCAATTTCACTCCAATTAATTTAGGAAATTTTAATTCCCAAGCCATTCCCGACATAACATCAACAGCATCAGCACCACCAACGCCAATAGCTACCATACCTAAACCACCTGCATTTACAGTGTGAGAATCAGTACCAATCATCATTCCACCTGGAAAAGCATAATTCTCAAGAACCACTTGGTGAATAATACCTGCTCCTGGTTTCCAGAAACCAATTCCGTACTTATTTGATACTGATGAAAGAAATTCAAATACTTCATTACTTTGCGTTTTTGCTCTGGCCAAATCGGTTACAGCATCAACTTTAGCTTGGATCAAGTGATCACAATGAACTGTTGTAGGAACAGCCACTTTAGATTTTCCGGCATGCATGAATTGCAACAATGCCATTTGAGCCGTTGCATCTTGACAAGCAACTCTGTCTGGTGCAAAATCAACATAATCTGCACCCCTTGTAAAAGCTTGAGACGGCATTCCATCCCAAAGGTGATTGTACAAAATTTTCTCTGTTAAAGTAAGTGGATGCCCAACAATTTCGCGTGCTTTATCAACACGATTTGTCATGTTGTCGTACACTTTTTTAATCATTTCAATATCAAAAGCCATAAGATTTATATATAATTGTTACTATTCTATTTTAGACATACAAGATACAAAAAAATAGAGTATAAAAAAAGCCTGAGTCATAGACTCAGGCTTTTAAAATTATAATTAACTACTTATGTACATTATTTAACTAATAACTTATGAGATGGTGCAAACTTAGTTAGGTTGATACCTTCCACTGCCGTTTTATATTCTTCTATTGTTGGAGTTCTACCAAGGATTGTAGATAAAACCACAACCGGTGTAGACGAAAGCAAAGATTCTCCTTTTTTACCTTCCGTATCTTCTACAACTCTACCTTGGAAAAGACGTGTAGATGTTGCCATTACAGTATCTCCTTTGGCAGCTTTTTCTTGGTTACCCATACAAAGATTACAACCTGGACGCTCTAGATATAGCATATTTTCATATGAAGTACGGGCCGCAGCTTTAGGAACATTATCGTCGAATTCGAAACCAGAGTATTTTCTTAAAACATCCCAATCACCTTCGGCCTTAAGCTCATCTACTATGTTATAGGTAGGTGGCGCTACTATAAGCGGTGCTAGAAACTCTACTTTACCTTTTTGCTCTTCAATATTCTTAAGCATTTGAGCAAGGATTTTCATATCTCCCTTGTGAACCATGCAAGAACCGATAAATCCAAGATCTACTTTTTTAACTCCTCCATAGAAAGATAGAGGTCTAATAGTATCGTGCGTATATCTTTTAGAAACATCAGCATTATTAACATCTGGATCAGCAATCATTGGTTCAGTTATCTGATCCAAATCAACAACAACTTCAGCATAATACTTCGCATTTGCATCCGGTCTTAGCGCTGGTTTTTCACCTGATATAATCTCAGCAATTCTTTTATCAGCAATAGCAATCAATCCTTTAAGAACTTGATTTTTATTATCCATGCCCTTGTCAATCATTATCTGAATTCTGCCTTTCGCCATCTCTAAAGATTCAATCAAAGTATAATCTTCAGAAATACAGATAGAAGCTTTTGCTTTCATTTCTGCAGTCCAGTCCGTAAACGTAAAGGCTTGATCCGCATTAAGAGTTCCTAAGTGAACCTCAATAATTCTTCCTTGAAATACATTCTCTCCACCAAAGGTCTTAAGCATCTGAGACTGTGTAGCATGAACCACATCCCGGAAATCCATATACCCTTTCATATCTCCTTTGAATGTTACCTTCACAGATTCTGGAATCGGCATTGAAGCTTCACCAGTAGCAAGTGCAAGAGCAACTGTTCCTGAGTCAGCACCAAAAGCAACACCTTTAGACATTCTTGTATGAGAGTCACCACCGATGATGATAGCCCATTCGTTCACAGTAATATCGTTAAGTACTTTGTGAATTACATCAGTCATTGCATGATAAACGCCTTTTGGGTCACGAGCTGTGATCAAACCGAAGTCGTTCATGAATTTCATTAATCTTGGAATATTTGCTTTAGATTTATTATCCCAAACAGAAGCAGTGTGACAACCTGATTGGTAAGCACCGTCAACAATTGGAGAAATCACAGTAGCAGCCATAGACTCTAATTCCTGAGAAGTCATCAAACCAGTTGTATCTTGCGAACCAACAATATTTACGGTAACACGAACATCTGAACCAGCGTGTAAAACTTTACCCGGAGTTGAACCAACTGCGTTTTTATTAAATATTTTTTCTACCGCCGTAAGACCTTGTCCTTCAACAGAAACCTCTTTTGACGGAGCATATACAGGCACTATATCAATACCTAGAGTCTTTGATGCAAATGTTTGAAGTTTTTTTCCAAATACAATAGCATAAGATCCACCGGCTTTTATAAATTCAATTTTCTGAGGCGTAAATGCCTTAGAAATATCAATCAATTCTTTATCTCCACTATAAAGTTTCTTTGTTTTTGTGTTGATTGTAAGAACAGTACCAGTAGCAACAGAATACACTTCCTCAAGAATAGGATCACCGCTTTCATTACGAAGAACGTTACCATTTTCATCTGATTTTTTTACCCAGTTTTTAAGGTCAAGACCAATACCACCCGTAACATCAACAGTCGTAAGGAAAATTGGAGAAATACCGTTTGTTCCAGCAACGATTGGAGCAATATTAATAAATGGAACATATGGACTTGCTTGTTTACCACTCCAAAGAGCCACGTTGTTTACACCTGACATTCTTGAAGAACCCACACCCATTGTACCCTTTTCAGCAATCAACATTACACTCTTGTCAGGATTCGCCTCTTCTAATGCTTTGATTTCAGCTTGTGCTTCAGGAGAAATTAAACATTTACCATGAAGTTCACGATCTGATCTTGAGTGCGCTTGGTTTCCTGGAGAAAGTAAATCAGTTGAAATATCTCCTTCACCAGCAATAAAAGTAATTACCTTAATTTCTTCTGTTATTTCTGGTAATTTAGTAAAGAACTCAGCCTTAGCATAGCTCTCTAAAATAGCCGCAGCGATTTCATTACCGCTTTTGAAAGCAGCTTCTAAACGATCCGTATCTGCTTCATAAAGAAAAACTTGTGTTTTTAAAACTTCCGCAGCATCTTTTGCAATAGCAACATCATTACCTAAAGCTAAATCAAGTAATACCTTTATAGAAGTTCCACCTTTCATATGCGACAATAACTCTAAAGCAAAAGCAGGCGTAATTTCAGCAACTACAGATTGACCTAAAACGATTTCTTTTAAAAAATCAGCTTTTACATTAGCAGCAGGAGTAGTTCCAGGCACAACATTATAAATAAAGAAGTTAAGAGAATCTGCTCTGTACTCGTTATTTAAATCTTTAATTTGCGCAATGATTTCGCTCAATAATTCAGCGCCATCAATTGGTTTAGGGTGAAGCCCTTGGCCTTTTCGTTCTTCAATCTCTTGAATGTAATCCTTATAAATATTCATAATAAAAGTCTTTTCTTGGTATTTTTATTTTTTGTACGCAAATTTAAGAATTAAAGCCGAGAATTAAAAAAAATATAATAGATGTCGCTTTTTCAAAAATTATTATTACAAAATAAAGAGTTTCACTACTTTTTATTGTCAAAAATTCAATTTTAAATTAAAATAATGAATTATCAATAATTTAAAATCTTTTCTTTGAAAAAGTTGAAATTTAATGTCCCTTAGGGAGTGAGATTTTACACTACTTTCAGCTAAGAACCTTTCTAAATTATCATTTACAACGTTGTAGTTGTATTTTTAAAGACTCTTTTTGGTCAAACCAACATATTAATTGAAAACAAGAAAGCCAAACAGATTTTAGAAATCTGTTTGGCTTTCTTCTCACTATTAAAAATTATTACATCAGCTTCTCAATAATAGTTTCTTCACTAATACCTTCAGCATCGGCTTTGTAGTTCTTAATAATTCGATGACGCAAAATCCCGGTTGCCACAGCTTTTACATCTTCAATATCGGGAGAAAATTTTCCATTAAAAGCCGCATTGGCTTTTGCAGCCAAAATCAAATTTTGCGATGCTCTTGGTCCTGCTCCCCAATCCAGATAATTCTTAACAAACTCATTCGACAATGGATTATCAGGACGGGTTTTACTAACCAATGTCACTGCATATTCAATTACATTATCCGCTACAGGAATTCTGCGAATCAAATGTTGAAAATCAATAATTTCTTGAGCAGTAAACAATGGATTTATAGTGTTTTTTATATCAGAAGTAGTCTGCTTAACCACTTGAACTTCCTCTAAAAAAGAAGGATATTCGAGTTTTATAGCAAACATAAATCGGTCTAATTGGGCTTCAGGCAACGGATAAGTTCCTTCCTGTTCAATTGGATTTTGTGTCGCCAAAACAAAATATGGCAAGTCTAATTTATAATTCTCACCCGCGATAGTAACGGAACGTTCCTGCATGGCTTCCAATAATGCAGCTTGCGTTTTTGGCGGCGTTCGATTTATTTCATCTGCCAGAACAATATTCGAAAAAATAGGTCCTTTTATAAATTTAAATTGACGATTTTCATCCAATATTTCACTTCCAAGGATATCAGAAGGCATTAAATCTGGCGTGAACTGAATTCTTTTGAAATCAAGCCCTAATGCTTGCGCCAGCGTATTTACCATCAAAGTCTTAGCTAATCCGGGAACACCTACCAACAAGGCATGACCACCAGAAAAAATACACAGCAAAATTTGGTCCACCACAGCATCCTGGCCTACAATAATTTTTGCGATTTCGTTTTTTAGCTCGTTTCTTTTTTGAACCAAGTTATGTATTGCTGCTACGTCTGACATTTATAAAAGTATTTAAATTAAAAAGAGTTAGCGTTATGAAATCATAAAACTAACTCTTTTTATTTTGTTTAACGAAAAAATTTTTGTTGCTAATCAACCCTCAAGGGTAAAAAAGAATTCTATTTTTTAAGCCAATTGTTGGTAAAGGTACAATCTCTATATTCCCCAATAATTTTAATATATGTTTCTTTGATCTTCTCATCAAACCATTTTCCAATAGCAGTAATTCGTTTGTATTTCAAAGCCAATTCTTTAATTTTGATGTAATCTTTTGCATAATCTGCTGCATGCTCATCAATTCTGTTGGTAACAGTTATTAATTTGAATTTTTTCTTACCTTCTTCTCCTTGGTCTAATATTGGAACTGAAATTTCATTTTCTTTCAAATTAGAAACTTGACTGTAAAAAGTAGGATCCATTTTGGTCAATTCAAAACGCGTATCTTGTGTTTGTGGATTAATTAACGCGCCACCATTCGCTCTTGTTTCTTTTTCATCAGATATTGTTCTGGCTGCTTCCGCAAAAGTAATTTCCTTGTCTTCGATTCTTTTTTTGATCAAAGTTATTTTTTCTTTCGCTTCATTAAGAGCCGCTTCAGTTACTGTTGGCGACAATAATATATGACGCAATTCTACTTCTTGCCCTTTTATCTTTTCTATGTAAATGATGTGGTACCCAAAATCCGTTTCAAAAGGAGCTGAAATTTCACCTTCTGCTAAACTAAAAGCAACGTCCTTGAATTCTTTTACAAATGGTGTTTTACGGTTCATTTTGTAGAATCCTCCATTTGACCTAGATCCTGGGTCTTGCGAATACAAAACTGCTTTCGTTGAAAAACTGGAACCTTCTTCTATTTCTTTTTTGAAACCGTTCAATCTGTCAATCACTTTTTGCTTGTCCTCTGCAGAAACTTTAGGAGTAACAACAATTTGCGCTACTTCTAATTCTACGCCAAAGAATGGAAGATCATCTTTTGGAATTGTTTTGAAATAATTACGAACTTCTTCAGGAGTAATTTCTACAGCATCAACAATTTTCTTTTGCATTTCGGATGTCAACTTCCCTTCCTTTAAAATATCAGAGAAATAAGTTCTAAATTCTTCCTCAGAATCCTTTTTATAAAATTGCACCACTTTTTCCATAGAGCCGATTTTCTCTATCAAATAATTTAAACGGTCTTCCAACATACCTTTTATCTCGGCATCGGTAACTACAATACTATCTTGAATCGCTTGATGCGCATATAATTTATCTTCTAATAATTTCCCTAACATTTGACATCTTGTAATGTCTTTTATAGATCCGCCTCCGGTTGAAATTTCTAGATATGACTTGTCAATATCTGAATCTAAAATAATGTAATCGCCAACAGTAGCAATAACACCATCAATTTTTTGTTTTCCAGTTGACTGGATTTTTTTAATCGGGGCAACCACTGAGTCCTTAATAATTTCTTGCGCACTTGTTACTACACTTGTAAAAAGCAAAAGGAAAAAAGTAAGTGCAATTTTATTATTAATGAATTTCATTTGTATTTTATTTATTGGCATTATTATAATTTATATTGATTGTAAAACATCCCTATTCCGTTGTATTTGAACCTTTTTGTAAAGGCCAGAATAATTTTGGCAAATATACACTTTAAGAATCAAGAATGGAATTGAAATTTATAATACAATTCTTCAACATTCTTTAAATTTAAAACGAACAAAAATAGCAATTCAATTACACAATACAAGTTTCCTAACTACTATTAACAAAAAATTATATACGCATTTAATTACTAGTTTAAATCCGTTCTAAAAATTATCGTACCTCGCTTATTATTTACTTTAAAAAGATAAAAAACAGTACTTTTAGTATTAACATAAACAATTAAGAGAATACAATTTTTTCAAATGGCATTTATAAATAGTACTTTTGCAAACTATTTATACAAATATGGGCTTTTTAGAAGAAATACAACGCAGAAGAACTTTCGGGATTATCTCACATCCTGATGCCGGAAAAACAACACTTACTGAGAAACTCCTCCTTTTTGGTGGTGCGATTCAAGAAGCAGGTGCCGTAAAGAATAATAAAATTAAAAAAGGCGCAACTAGTGACTTTATGGAAATTGAGCGCCAAAGAGGAATTTCGGTTTCTACTTCGGTTTTAGCGTTTAATTATAAAGACACGAAAATAAACATTCTCGATACTCCGGGACACAAGGATTTTGCCGAAGATACTTTTAGAACTTTGACTGCTGTTGATAGTGTTATCGTTGTAATTGATGTTGCCAAAGGTGTTGAGGAACAAACAGAGAAATTGGTGGCTGTTTGTAGAATGCGAAAAATTCCAATTATTGTATTCATCAATAAATTAGACCGAGAAGGAAAAGACGCTTTTGACTTGATGGATGAAGTCGAACAAAAACTGGGTTTAAAGGTCACTCCGCTAAGTTTCCCGATAGGAATGGGTTATGATTTTCAAGGAATTTATAATTTATGGGAACAAAACATCAACTTATTTAGTGGTGACAGCCGTAAAAATATTGAAGAAACAATTGCTTTCTCTGATGTTGAAAATCCAGAATTAGAGAAAATTATTGGTCAAAAACCTGCTGACAGATTACGTGAAGAGCTAGAGTTGATAGACGAAGTATATCCAAAATTTGATCGTCAGGATTATTTGGACGGAAAACTACAACCTGTATTTTTTGGTTCTGCTTTAAATAATTTTGGAGTTAGAGAATTATTGGATTGTTTTGTTCAAATTGCACCATCACCAAGACCGAAAGATTCAGAAACACGATTGGTAGATCCCAAAGAAGAAAAAATGACTGGATTTGTTTTTAAAATCCATGCTAACATGGACCCGAAACACAGAGACCGTCTCGCTTTCATAAAAATTGTATCTGGAACTTTCGAAAGAAACAAACCGTATTATCACGTACGGCAAAAAAAGAATTTAAAATTTTCCAGTCCGAATGCTTTTTTTGCTGAAAAGAAAGAAATCGTTGACATCTCCTATCCTGGTGATATTGTTGGTTTACATGACACTGGAAATTTCAAAATCGGGGATACGTTAACCGAAGGAGAAATCATGAGTTTCAAAGGAATTCCAAGTTTCTCGCCGGAACATTTCCGATATATTAATAACGCAGATCCGATGAAAGCGAAACAATTGGATAAAGGAATTGATCAGTTAATGGATGAAGGTGTGGCGCAGTTATTTACACTGGAAATGAACAACAGAAAAATCATTGGAACGGTTGGTGCGCTCCAATATGAGGTTATCCAATATCGTTTAGAACATGAATATGGCGCAAAATGTACTTATGAAAACTTCCCCGTGCATAAAGCATGTTGGGTAAAACCAAATGATCCAAAAAGCGAGGAGTTTAAAGAGTTTAGAAGAATCAAACAAAAATTCTTGGCACATGATAAATACGGACAATTAGTATTTTTAGCTGATTCTGATTTTACGATTCAAATGACACAAAATAAATATCCAAATGTGAAATTATATTTTACTTCGGAATTTGAGTAAATTTCTGCTTGGAGAGAAAAAAGTTTTATTAAAAATCGATTTTTACACATCCACATAAAAAAAACGCTAATTCTTAGAAAATTAGCGTTTTTTTTTATGATTTAAAATTAATTTAGGACTACGCAATCATACTATCCAAATTTACTGCTTTTTTCAAAAATGATTTTATTAGCAAACGATTAGGTGCTACGCCCGAAGTAATAATTTGTTTTTTAGTATTTGTCCCTTCTGTCGAAATTGTGCTATTGGGATCTTGTTTTGAACCCATAAACCACAATACAAAATTCATATTGTTAGAAGAAGAACCTATTGAAGCATTTTCTGTTTTTTTATTAGCATTAATTTCTAAGGAATTCACATCAACCACATCTTTAGCAGATTGAGCAAAAACAGAAACATTTGATAATAAAATAAAAACAAACAAAATAACAAGGTTAAATAACGCTTGATTGTTTGCTTTTAAAGAAAAGTATTTCATAGTAATTTGCTTTTTTACAGAGGATAAAATTCACTCTTTTATTTCGAGAGCGAAAGTATATCTTTTGTTTTCCAGTAAAAAACATATCCGATGAAATGCCGTAATAATCGTTTAAAGCACAAATTTGTTGTTTACACCGAAGATTTAATGGTGAGTTAATGTTGGCGCACTAAATAAAGACCTCAGTTTAAAGTGGTAAGATATTGGGAGGACCCAAACAATAACTAAGTATTAAATGAATAAATAGTACAGAAATTGATTGAACACCTATTGGTAAATGCTAAATTAAAATGGATGTAGAGACTTACATTTGATTTGTATAACCCTGAAAAATCTTTTCAAATAACTGGTGTATCCCATTTTAAAAAATTGCAAATCATTAACAATTCGTCTCATTTAAGAATAGCTTACTAATAAAAAAGGCTCCATTTCTGGAGCCTTTTAAAAATATTATGCTTGTCCCGCAGGACCAAAATTAAGCGGAATCGGTGCTTGTTCAGTGTCTTTTATTTCGCCATGAGCGACTTCAAAACGATGAATATTTTCTCCAATTGCTTTCAGCAATCTTTTAGCATGTTGCGGCGTCAAGACGATTCTTGATTTCACCTTAGCTTTAGGAATACCTGGCATGATACTGACAAAATCTAAAACAAACTCTGATGATGAGTGATTAATTATTGCTAAGTTGGAATAAATTCCTTCTGCAATTTTTTCATCTAACTCAATATTAATCTGCTCTTGTTGTTGATTAGAATTACTCATCTTAATAAATATATTCTTCTTTGTTAGCCATCATGTCATTGTAATCTTCTTTCGAACCTACAATTGTGTTGTCATATTCTCTCATACCCGTTCCGGCAGGGATTCTATGTCCTACAATTACATTCTCTTTCAATCCTTCTAAGTAATCGATTTTACCTGCAACAGCAGCTTCATTCAATACTTTAGTGGTTTCTTGGAAAGATGCAGCAGAAATAAACGATTTCGTTTGAAGCGATGCTCTTGTGATACCTTGTAAAACTGGTGTTGCTGTTGCAGTAACAACATCACGAGCCACAACAAGATTTTTATCTGTACGTTTCAATAAAGAGTTTTCATCACGCAACTCACGAGGCGTAATAATTTGTCCTTCTTTTAATGCACTAGAATCTCCAGCATCTTCAACCACTTTCATACCGTACAATTTATCATTTTGAACAATAAAATCTTTAGTGTGAATCAATTGATCTTCTAAGAATAAAGTATCACCTGGATCTTGCACTCTTACTTTACGCATCATTTGACGTATCACTACTTCAAAGTGTTTGTCGTTGATTTTTACCCCTTGTAAACGGTATACTTCTTGAATTTCATTTACCAAATACTGTTGAACAGCCGCTGGTCCTTGAATTCTTAAAATATCATCCGGAGTAATTGCACCGTCAGATAAAGGCACCCCTGCTCTTACGAAGTCATTTTCCTGAACTAGAATTTGGCTTGATAATTTAACCAAGTATTTTCTAACATCACCAAATTTAGATTCGATAACAATCTCACGGTTACCTCTTTTGATTTTTCCAAAAGAAACGACACCATCAATTTCAGAAACAACAGCTGGGTTTGAAGGATTACGAGCTTCTAACAACTCTGTAATTCTAGGTAAACCTCCTGTAATATCTCCTGATTTAGAAGAACGACGAGGGATTTTTACCAATACTTTACCTGCTTTAATTTTCTCACCGTTTTCAACCATCAAGTGGGCTCCAACTGGTAAGTTATAAGAACGAATCAATTCATTGTCTTTACCGTAAACCAATAAAGTTGGAATCAATTTTTTAGCTCTGGATTCAGAAATTACTTTTTCTTGGAAACCAGTTTGCTCATCAATTTCAACCATGAATGATTGACCTTGCTCTAATTCTTCGTAAGCAATTTTACCGGTAAATTCAGAAACGATAACTCCATTATAAGGATCCCATTTACAAATCACATCTCCTTTAACTACAGACTGTCCGTCTTTAACGAAGATACTAGAACCGTAAGGAATGTTATTAGTACTTAGTAAAATACCTGTTCTTTCATCGATTAATTTCAACTCAGTAGAACGAGATACTACAATATCAACTGCATTACCTTCACTATCTTCTCCTTTTACCGTTTTTAAATCTTCAATTTCCAGTTTACCATTAAATTTGGTAACAATACTAGATTCTTCAGAAATACCACCCGCAACCCCACCAACGTGGAATGTACGTAATGTCAACTGTGTACCCGGTTCTCCAATAGATTGTGCTGCAATTACACCAACTGCTTCACCTCTTTGTGTCATTTTTCCAGTAGCTAAATTTCTACCGTAACATTTTGCACAAATACCTTTTAGCGCTTCACAAGTTAACGGAGAACGAACTTCTACTTTTTCGATAGGAGAAGCATCAATTGCTTTCATTATAACTTCTGTGATTTGCTCACCTGAATGAATTATAATTTCACTATTCAAAGGATTAATTAAATCTTGTAAAACTACACGTCCTAAAATTCTTTCTCCTAAAGTTTCAACTATTTCCTCATTCTTTTTCAATGCTGATACTTCAACACCTCTAAGTGTACCACAATCATCGATGTTAACAATAACATCTTGAGATACATCATGCAGTCTTCTTGTTAAATATCCTGCATCGGCAGTTTTCAATGCCGTATCCGCAAGACCTTTACGCGCACCGTGAGTAGAAATAAAGTACTCAAGGATAGACAGCCCTTCTTTAAAGTTAGAAAGAATTGGATTTTCAATAATTTCACCACCACCAGCAGTAGATTTTTTTGGCTTAGCCATCAAACCACGCATACCGGTTAACTGACGAATTTGTTCTTTGGAACCCCTTGCTCCAGAATCAAGCATCATATACACCGAGTTGAAACCTTGTTGGTCTTCTCTAATGTTCTTCATTGCTAATTCTGTAAGTTGAGCATTCGCAGAAGTCCAAACATCAATAACTTGGTTGTAACGTTCGTTATTAGTGATAAGACCCATGTTATAATTCGCAGAAATACCTTGAACTTGTTCTCTGGCGTCTGCAATTAATTTAGGTTTCTGATCTGGAATTCTAATATCACCAAGAGAGAATGACAATCCACCTTTGAAAGCAAATTTATAACCCATGTCTTTCATATTATCCAAGAAAGCCGCAGTTGTAGGTACATCGGTAGCGCTTAAAACGTGTCCGATAATATCTCTAAGGTTTTTCTTAGTCAATACATCATTGATATATCCAGCTGCTTCCGGTACTACTTCATTAAATAATACACGACCAGCAGTTGTTTTAATAATTTGGTAAACTAAGTCACCCGCTTCATTAAAATGTTTTGCTCTGATTTTTACAGAAGCATTCAATTCTAATCTACCTTCATTCAAAGCAATATTTACTTCTTCAGCAGAATAAAAAGTGATTCCTTCTCCTAAAATCTTAAGCTCAGGAGTTGATAAACGTTCTTTGGTCATATAATATAGACCTAGAACCATATCCTGAGAAGGTACCGTAATTGGAGCACCATTTGCAGGATTCAGAATATTGTGAGAACCCAACATTAATAGTTGCGCTTCCAAAATAGCTTCTGGTCCTAAAGGCAAGTGAACTGCCATCTGATCCCCATCGAAATCCGCATTAAATGCAGTACAAACTAAAGGGTGCAATTGGATTGCTTTTCCTTCAATTAATTTTGGTTGGAATGCTTGAATACCTAATCTGTGCAAAGTAGGAGCACGATTCAGCAATATTGGATGACCTTTGATAACATTTTCAAGGATATCCCAAACTACAGGCTCTTTCTTATCTATTATTTTTTTAGCTGATTTTACAGTTTTTACAATTCCTCTTTCTATCAATTTACGGATAACGAAAGGTTTGTATAATTCTGCTGCCATATCTTTAGGGATACCACATTCAGATAATTTCAATTCAGGTCCAACAACAATTACCGAACGAGCAGAATAATCTACACGTTTTCCAAGTAAATTTTGACGGAAACGTCCTTGTTTACCTTTGAGGGAATCAGATAATGATTTTAATGGTCTGTTAGATTCTGTTTTTACTGCAGAGGCTTTACGAGTATTATCGAAAAGTGAATCTACAGATTCCTGCAACATACGTTTTTCGTTTCTTAAGATTACTTCTGGAGCTTTAATCTCCATTAATCTTTTCAAACGGTTGTTACGGATGATTACACGACGGTATAAATCATTTAAATCTGAAGTTGCAAAACGACCTCCATCAAGTGGCACAAGCGGACGTAATTCTGGTGGAATAACCGGTACCACTTTCATAATCATCCATTCCGGACGATTCTCACGGTTCAAGTTAGACTCACGGAAAGATTCAACTACTTGCAATCTTTTTAGCGCTTCAGTTTTACGTTGTTTAGACGTTTCATTGTTAGCATTGTGTCTCAATTGATAAGACAATGCATCAAGATCAATTCTTGCCAATAAATCCATAATACACTCTGCTCCCATTTTGGCAACAAATTTATTAGGATCAAAATCATCAAGATACTGATTGTCAGCAGGAAGCGTATCTAAAATATTTAAATATTCTTCTTCTGTCAAAAAGTCTAATCTTTGTAATGATTCCCCTTCTGCATTTTTAGCAATACCAGCTTGGATTACTACGTATCTTTCGTAGTAGATAATCATATCTAATTTCTTAGATGGAAGACCAAGTATATAACCAATTTTGTTAGGAAGAGAACGGAAATACCAAATATGAGCAATTGGTACAACAAGATTGATGTGACCTACTCTGTCTCTACGTACTTTTTTCTCAGTAACTTCAACACCACAACGGTCACAGATGATTCCTTTGTAACGAATTCTTTTGTATTTACCACAAGCACATTCAAAATCTTTTACTGGTCCGAAAATACGTTCACAGAAAAGACCATCACGCTCCGGTTTGTGCGTTCTATAGTTGATAGTTTCAGGTTTCAATACTTCACCTCTTGATTCTTTCAAAATCGATTCAGGAGAAGCAAGTCCTATTGAAATTTTATTAAACCTTTTTATCGGGTTTTTATCTTTATTGTTATTATTTCTATTATTCATCATAGCTTTTACTATTGATTTATTTGCAATTAAAAAATTGATTTTGTCCAGACGTAGCAATGCTGCGTCTCTATCACCTCGAATTACTTCTCTAAACTTCAAATAAAAATTTTGAAGTGCTATTTACAAAACCTATTAGATTTTAGTAAAAAATCGGAACGGTTTACGGGTATAAATCCTAAAAACTTTTATAAATGAGTAATCAGCCCCAATAAAAATTGGGACTGATTACTTCAACTATTATTTATTCTTCTAAACGAATGTCAAGTCCAAGACCTTTCAATTCATGCATTAATACATTGAATGATTCCGGTAATCCTGGTTCTGGCATAGATTCACCCTTAACGATTGCTTCGTAAGTTTTTGCTCTACCAATAACATCATCAGACTTCACAGTCAAGATTTCTCTAAGCGTACTTGATGCTCCATAAGCTTCAAGTGCCCAAACCTCCATCTCACCAAAACGCTGACCTCCAAATTGAGCTTTACCTCCAAGTGGTTGTTGTGTAATCAATGAGTATGGACCTATAGAACGTGCGTGCATTTTATCGTCAACCATGTGACCAAGTTTCAACATGTATATAACTCCTACTGTTGCCGCTTGATGGAAACGCTCTCCTGTACCACCATCATATAAATATGTATGTCCAAAACGTGGTATTCCAGCTTCATCAGTCAATTCATTAATTTGATCTAAAGTTGCTCCATCAAAAATTGGTGTAGCAAATTTTCTACCCAAGTTTTGTCCAGCCCAACCAAGTACCGTTTCATAAATTTGTCCAATGTTCATACGTGAAGGTACACCTAATGGGTTCAACACGATATCAACTGGCGTTCCATCTTCAAGGAAAGGCATATCTTCATGACGAACGATACGAGCAACAATACCTTTGTTACCGTGACGTCCCGCCATTTTATCCCCAACTTTAAGTTTACGTTTTTTGGCAATATATACTTTCGCTAATTTCAAGATTCCTGCTGGCAATTCATCTCCAACAGTAATAGTGAATTTCTCTCTACGTAAAGCACCTTGTAAATCGTTCAATTTAATTTTATAGTTATGAATCAAATCATTAACCATTTTATTAGCTGCATCATCAGCAACCCATTGACCTTTACTTAAGTGAGCAAAATCTTCAACAGCATAAAGCATTTTTTGAGTGTATTTTTTACCTTTTGGTAAAACTTCTTCACCCAAATCATTCATTACACCTTGAGATGTTTTCCCGTTTACGATCAAGAACAGTTTCTCTACTAATTTGTCTTTTAATTCAACAAATTTAACTTCAAACTCCATTTCAAGTGCTCCTAAAGCATCCTTATCCTGAGTACGTTTACGTTTATCTTTAACTGCTCTTGCGAACAATTTTTTGTCTAAAACCACACCATGTAAAGAAGGAGAAGCTTTTAATGAAGCATCTTTTACATCACCTGCTTTATCCCCGAAGATTGCACGAAGCAATTTCTCTTCCGGAGTAGGATCTGATTCCCCTTTTGGAGTAATCTTTCCAATTAGAATGTCCCCAGGTTTTACCTCGGCTCCAATTCTAATCATACCATTTTCATCTAGATCTTTAGTAGCTTCTTCAGAAACGTTCGGTATGTCGTTCGTTAATTCTTCGTTACCTAATTTAGTATCTCTAACTTCTAATGAATAATCATCCACGTGAATAGAGGTAAAAATATCGTCACGAACCACTTTTTCAGAAATTACAATAGCATCCTCAAAGTTGTATCCTTTCCATGGCATAAAGGCAACTTTTAGGTTTCTACCTAAAGCCAATTCACCATTTTGAGTCGCATATCCTTCTGATAATACTTGTCCAGGAACCACTCTATCCCCTTTTCTTACGATAGGTTTAAGGTTGATACTTGTACCTTGATTGGTTTTTCTAAATTTAATTAGATTGTATGTTTTCTCATCTGGCTCAAAACTCACCATTCTTTCTTCTTCAGAACGATCGTATTTGATAGTGATGATATTTGCGTCTACATATTCTATAACTCCATCTCCTTCAGCATTAATCAATACTCTAGAATCAGAAGCTACTTGACGCTCTAAACCAGTTCCAACAATTGGAGCTTCAGGACGAATTAATGGTACGGCCTGACGCATCATGTTGGATCCCATCAATGCTCTATTCGCATCATCATGTTCTAAGAAAGGAATCAATGAAGCCGAGATAGAAGCAATTTGATTTGGAGCAACATCCGTATAATCTACACGTGTTGGTTCAATTACCGGGAAATCACCTTCTTGACGCGCAATTACGTCTTCGGCAGTAATTTTTCCAGTAGCATCCATTTGAATGTTTGCTTGAGCAATCATCATTCCTTCTTCTTCTTCTGCGCTTAAGTATACCGGAGTAGAAACTAAATCTACAGTTCCGTTAGTTACTTTACGATACGGTGTTTCAATGAAACCCATTCCGTTTACTTTAGCATAAACACCAAGAGATGATATCAAACCAATGTTTGGTCCCTCTGGAGTTTCAATTGGACATAAACGTCCGTAATGCGTATAGTGAACGTCACGTACCTCAAATCCTGCTCTTTCTCTCGAAAGTCCACCTGGTCCTAGTGCAGATAATCTTCTCTTGTGCGTAATCTCAGCAAGTGGATTCGTTTGATCCATAAATTGAGACAACTGGTTTGTTCCAAAGAAAGAGTTGATAACAGATGATAATGTTTTCGCATTAATTAAATCTATTGGCGTAAACACCTCGTTATCTCTAACGTTCATTCTTTCGCGAATAGTTCTTGCCATACGCGCTAAACCAACACCGAATTGCTGAGACAATTGTTCTCCAACTGTTCTAACACGACGGTTTGATAAGTGATCAATATCATCAATCTCTGCTTTAGAGTTGATCAATTCAATCAAATATTTCACAATGGTTATGATATCTTCTTTGGTCAAGACTTGCTTTTCCATTGGTGTATCTAACCCTAATTTTTTATTTATTCTATAACGACCTACTTCACCTAAGTTGTAACGTTGATCAGAGAAAAATAATTTGTCTATGATACCACGCGCCGTTTCTTCATCAGGCGGTTCAGCGTTACGCAGTTGCCTGTAAATGTGCTCAACAGCCTCTTTTTCAGAGTTTGTTGGATCTTTTTGTAGCGTATTGTGAATGATCGCATAATCACCTTGATTAGCATCTTCTTTGTGCAACAAAATAGATTTAACGTTAGAATCAATGATTTCTTCCACATTATCTTTGTCGATAATAGTATCTCTATCAAGGATTATTTCGTTACGTTCGATAGAAACTACTTCACCAGTGTCTTCATCAACGAAATCTTCATGCCATGTATTCAATACACGTGCAGCTAATTTTCTACCGATATATTTTTTTAAACCTGTCTTAGAAACTTTAATTTCTTCAGCAAGATCAAAAATTTCTAGAATATCTTTATCTCTTTCAAAACCAATTGCTCTAAAAAGAGTGGTAACTGGTAATTTTTTCTTTCTATCGATATAAGCATACATTACGCTATTAATATCTGTAGAAAATTCTATCCAAGAACCTTTAAAAGGAATTACTCTGGCAGAATACAATTTTGTACCATTTGCATGGAATGATTGACCAAAGAAAACACCGGGAGATCTGTGTAACTGAGAAACAACTACACGCTCAGCACCATTAATAACAAATGTACCACTTGGTGTCATATAAGGAATTGTACCAAGATAAACATCTTGAACAATCGTTTCAAAATCCTCATGTTCTGGATCTGTACAATATAATTTTAGCCTTGCTTTTAAAGGCACACTATATGTTAAACCTCTTTCTATACATTCTTGAATTGTATAACGTGGTGGATCTACAAAGTAATCAAGGAATTCTAATACAAAGTTATTTCTTGTATCAGTAATTGGGAAATTTTCCATGAAGGTATTGTAAAGCCCTTCGTCGCCTCTTTCGTCAGATTTGGTTTCTAATTGAAAAAAATCTTTAAACGATTTAACCTGAACATCTAGAAAATCTGGATAATCAGGAATGTTTTTTGTTGAGGCAAAATTCAATCTTTCAGTCTGATTTGTTATCATCTATGGACAAAATTTTGATTAAAAAGTAATTTTTTTGTACAAATATGGATTTATTTATACTTTTCTTTTACTACCATTACATCTTTAAAAACCAATTTACGATAACTACTTTCTTATTATCTGTTAATTTTTTTTCCTCGTAATGGGTAAAATGAATCTGTTTTCAAAGACTACTGTGTAAATATACAAGGTAGACTTTTGTTATACGAAAAATGGTTTAGGTCATTGGGTGACTAAACCCAAGACCTAAACCTAATTCTTTAAACTGAGTTTAACTATTTAAGCTCAACAACAGCTCCAGCTTCTTCTAAAGATTTTTTAAGCCCTTCAGCTTCTTCTTTAGAAACACCTTCTTTAACATTGCTCGGTGCGCTATCAACTACATCTTTAGCTTCTTTCAAACCTAAACCTGTAAGTTCTTTAACTAATTTTACAACTGCTAATTTAGAAGAACCAGCTTCTTTCAATACAACTGTAAATTCTGTTTGAACTTCTTCAGCAGCAGCTTCGCCACCACCTGAAACTACTACAGCTGCAGCAGCTGGTTCGATTCCGTACTCATCTTTTAATATTGTTGCTAATTCGTTAACTTCTTTTACTGTTAGGTTAACTAATTGTTCTGCGAATTGTTTCAAATCTGCCATTTTTTCTATCGTTTTAAAATGATTTGTAAAAATATAATTTATTTATTGTGCGCGTTTTTTAAATAAAATTAGAGTAAAACTCTATTTTCATTATGCTTCCACTTCTTCTGTAGCCTCTTCGCTTTTTGCGAATTGGTTTTGAAGAGCAGAAATAACTCTTTGTGCTGGTGACTGCAATAATCCAATAAGTTCGCCGATAAGCTCTTCTTTAGACTTGATAGTTGCTAATGCATCTAATTGATCATCTCCAATATAAATTTCAGAGTTAATATAAGCTCCTTTTAATACAGGTTTAGCTGATTTTTTTCTGAAATCTTTGATAATTTTACCAGGAGCGTTTGCTATCTCAGAAATGAATATAGCGCTATTACCAGTCAAAACTGAAGGTAAATCTCCATAATCATTAGCTGAAGCTTCCATTGCTTTTGCAAGCAAGGTATTTTTAACTACTTCTAATTTTATCCCTGCTTTAAAGCAAGCTCTTCTCAAGTTTGAAGTTGATTCTGCATTCATTCCAGAAATATCAGATACATAAACAATGTTTGTACCAGCTAACTGTGCAGTTAAAACTTCAATCGCGATTGATTTTTCTTCTCTAGTCATACTAAAAATTTTTAACTACCAATTATACTGCTTTAGGATCCAATGCAATTGCAGGACTCATAGTGCTAGTTAGGTAAATACTTTTGATGTATGTTCCTTTAGCAGCAGTTGGCTTAAGTTTGATTAATGTTTGAATAATTTCGTGCGCATTGTCAACGATTTGCTCGATTCCAAAAGAAATTTTACCAATTCCTGCATGCACAATACCAGTTTTATCAACTTTAAAGTCAATTTTACCAGCTTTAACCTCTTGAACAGCTTTTGCAACATCCATAGTTACAGTACCTGTTTTGGGGTTTGGCATTAAACCTCTAGGTCCTAAAATACGACCTAATGGACCTAATTTACCCATAACAGAAGGCATAGTGATGATAACATCAACATCTGTCCAACCGTCTTTAATTTTTTGTAAATAATCGTCAAGACCTACATAGTCTGCACCAGCTGCTAAAGCTTCCGCTTCTTTATCTGGAGTAACTAATGCTAACACTTTAACGTCTTTACCAGTTCCATGAGGTAATGTTACCACACCTCTAACCATTTGATTCGCTTTTCTTGGATCTACACCCAAACGTACTGCGATATCAACAGACTCATCAAATTTTGCAGAAGCAACTACTTTTATCAATGCCGCAGCATCTTTAAGAGAGTATAGTTTGTTCTTTTCAATTTTTGAAGCAGCCTCTTTTTGCTTTTTTGTCAATTTTGCCATGTCTTTCTCTTAATTAAAAAGGAGAATCTCCTGATACAGTTATACCCATAGACCTAGCAGTTCCAGCAATCATGCTCATAGCAGATTCGATTGTGAATGCATTTAAATCTACCATTTTATCTTCAGCAATTGCTTTGATAACGTCCCAAGTAACGCTTGCTACTTTTTTACGATTTGGTTCACCTGATCCTGACTTTAGCTTTGCAGCTTCCAATAACTGGACAGCAGCTGGAGGAGTTTTTACAACAAAATCAAATGATTTGTCTTTATACACAGTTATTTGTACTGGGCATATTTTGCCGGGTTTATCTTGAGTTCTAGCATTAAATTGCTTACAGAATTCCATGATGTTTACCCCAGCAGCTCCTAAAGCAGGTCCAACCGGTGGCGACGGATTCGCAGCACCTCCCTTAACTTGTAGTTTAACTACCTTACTAATTTCTTTAGCCATTTTTTAAAAAATTTAACACTACAATCAGTGGAAGCGATTGTAATGGATATTATAGATGTAACAAAAAATTATACTTTTTCAACTTGCATAAAACTCAACTCTAATGGTGTTTTTCTTCCGAAAATCTTAACCATTACTTCCAGTTTACGCTTTTCTTCATTAATTTTTTCAACAGTACCGTTAAATCCATTAAAAGGCCCATCAATAACCTTAATTGTCTCACCGATATTGAAAGGAATTGAGCGTGTGTCTGTATTTACAGCCAACTCATCAACTTTACCTAACATTCTGTTTACTTCAGAAATTCTCAAAGGAACAGGCTCTCCACCTTTTATTTCGCCTAGAAAACCAATAACACTTGTTATAGACTTAATAATATGCGGTATTTCACCAATAAGATTCGCTTCAATCATAACATAACCAGGAAAATAAACTTTATCTTTTACGATTTTTTTTCCTTCTTTCACAGTAACGACTTTTTCAGTAGGAACCAAAACCTGCGAAACGTAATCACCCATCCCTAATCTTGCAATTTCAGTTTCGATGTATGCTTTCACTTTATTTTCTTGTCCACTTACTGCCCTAACGACATACCACTTTTTAACATTACTATCTGCCATAATAAAAAGATTAAGCTTTTATCCAGTTAAAAAATCCAGCTAAAGCTTTTGCGAAAATTTCATCTACCCCCCATGTTGCCAAGGCGAATAATACTGAAAAAACAGCAACAACAATCGTTAGACGTTGCACCTCAGGCCAAGCAGGCCAAGTTACATTTGACTTTAATTCCTCAAATGCTTCTGATAAGTAATTAACAACTTTTGTCATTATGATTTATTTTTTTGCACGGGCGGAGGGATTCGAACCCCCATCAACGGTTTTGGAGACCGCTATTCTACCCTTGAACTACGCCCGTTAGTTAAAAGCCAGCGATTTTTCAGTTATGAAAATCAACTGGCTTTATATAATTTTTAAGATATTATCCTACAATCTCAGTTACTTGTCCAGCACCTACAGTTCTACCACCTTCACGGATAGCGAAACGTAAACCAACGCTCATTGCGATTGGGCTTAACAAAGCAACATTAATAGTTAAGTTATCTCCTGGCATTACCATCTCCACACCTTCTGGTAAAGTAATAACTCCTGTTACGTCAGTCGTACGTACGTAAAACTGTGGACGGTAGTTATTATGAAATGGCGTATGACGACCACCTTCTTCTTTTTTCAAGATATATACCTCAGCTTTGAAAGTAGCGTGTGGCTTAACTGAACCTGGCTTAATGATAACCATTCCTCTTTTGATAGATTCTTTATCAACACCACGTAACAATAAACCTACGTTATCTCCTGCTTCACCTCTATCAAGAATTTTACGGAACATCTCAACTCCAGTAATAGTAGAAGTCAATTTTTCAGCTCCCATACCAATGATTTCAACAGCATCTCCTGTATTAGCAATTCCAGTCTCGATACGACCTGTAGCAACAGTTCCACGACCAGTAATTGTAAATACATCTTCAACCGGCATCAAAAATGGTTTTGCTGTATCACGAATTGGTTCTTCAATCCATGAATCACAAGCGGCCATTAATTCAATAATTTTTGGTACCCAAGTAGGATCACTATTCAATCCTCCAAGAGCAGACCCTTGAATAACTGGACAATTATCTCCATCATATTCATAGAAAGACAATAAGTCTCTGATTTCCATTTCAACAAGTTCCAATAATTCCTCGTCATCAACCATATCCACTTTATTCATGAATACTACCATTCTAGGAATACCTACTTGGCGACCTAAAAGGATGTGTTCACGTGTCTGTGGCATTGGCCCATCAGTAGCAGCTACAACAAGGATAGCACCGTCCATTTGAGCAGCACCAGTAACCATGTTCTTTACGTAATCCGCGTGACCAGGACAGTCAACGTGAGCGTAATGACGGTTTGCAGTTTCGTACTCAACGTGAGATGTATTAATTGTAATACCTCTTTCTTTTTCTTCAGGAGCATTATCAATTTGATCAAATGATTTTGCTTGACAGTAACCAGCATCAGATAATACTTTAGTGATTGCTGCTGTTAATGTAGTTTTTCCGTGATCCACGTGCCCAATTGTACCAATGTTTAAGTGGGGCTTGTTACGGTTAAAGGTTTCCTTTGCCATTTTACTTAATTTTTAATCTTAGTTATATATTAATTTCTATTTCCTACTTACTTGAGCCAATGTCGGGAATTGAACCCGAGACCTCTTCCTTACCAAGGAAGCACTCTACCCCTGAGCTACACCGGCAGAGAATTCCATTTAAACTATAAATGTTAAATTTAAATTAATTTAACATTTAAAAGATTAATAGTGGGGAGAGCAGGATTCGAACCTGCGAAGTTCACACAGCAGATTTACAGTCTGCCCTCGTTGGCCGCTTGAGTATCTCCCCTACTTTTACTATCATCAAACCTTTACAGTCTTGAGCCGGCGGAGGGACTCGAACCCACGACCTGCTGATTACAAATCAGCTGCTCTAGCCAACTGAGCTACGCTGGCGAATCAATAAAAAAAGTCCGCTATTTCTAACGGACTGCAAATGTAGAGATTTTATCTCTCAATCAAAACATTTTTTCGAAAAAATTTCTATTAAATATGAGAACTTATCTTTTCTTTTCTTTTTAATAACATTCGTTCTAAAGATTCTGCCGAAAGTTCCACAGCCTCTTCAAAAGTTTTACACTGCTTTTTTACTAAAAAATCATCTCCGGGAACATTAATTTTGACCTCCACAATTTTATTCTCTTTATCACTTGTCTTTTCAACTTTCAAAAAAACATCCGCTGACACAACTTTGTCATAGTACTTTTCCAACTTGTCCATTCTTTCTTGAACAAAATCTACTAACTTTTTGTCAATAGTAAAGTTAACTGCATGAACACTTACCTTCATAATCATCTTTTTTAATTGTTACACATTATATTACTTCTTCCCCCTGGGATGCGCATCTTTGTGCACATTTTTAAGTTCTGACAAACTACTATGAGTATACACCTGAGTAGACGCGAGACTGGAATGCCCTAATAATTCTTTGACTGAATTTAAATCTGCTCCATTGTTTAATAAATGTGTTGCAAAAGTATGCCTCAATATGTGAGGACTCTTTTTTACTTTTTCAGAGACAGTACTAAAGTAAGAATTTATTAATCGATACACAAAAGATTCATTTAATTTTAACCCTTTTATTGTGAGAAAAAAATAATCATTGTCAACAATATCCGACAATAAAGTTCTTTCATTTAAGTACAATGAAAATTGATCTGTAATTATTGATAAAACAGGAAGAATGCGCTCTTTGTTTCGCTTTCCCAACACTTTTATAGTACCGCTCGATAAATTAATATTTTCTATTTTAAGATTAATCAATTCAGCTCTTCGCATTCCTGTCGTGTAAAATAAATCGATAATAAGCTTATTCCTAACCTCTTCAAATCCGATTGTATTTTGTATTTGATCTAAAACTGCTAGCACTTCCTTTTCAGAAAAAGGAATTTGTATAACCTTAGGAGTTTTTAGGGCTTTATGTTTCAAAAGCGGACTAACTTGTATTTGTCTTGTTTTTAATAGAAACTTGTAAAACGCTTTCAAGGAAGCTATCTTTCTATTTATCGAAACATTGGATACCGAATCATCAACTAATGAAACTATCCAATTTCTAATTTGACCGTAATGAACCTGATCAATATTTTCCTGATCAAAATGGTGCTTATTAAACGAGTCAAAAGAATCAATATCTGTGCAATAAGCCGTTATTGTGTGTGGAGAATATTTTTTCTCTAAGCAGAGATAATCTCGAAATGCATCTTTATTTGTAGACATAAAAAAACCGTTAGCATCAAAGTTATAAAATTTTGATGACTAACGGTTTTTTATTTAATTGAATCGACTAACTTTCTAAGTTATCTCTCATATTTTGGATATAAGCCGCTTTTTGAATTTTGATTCTATTTGTAACTGAAGGCTTAATAAAAGCAGTACGTGCTCTTAATTGACGTACAGTTCCTGTTTTATCAAATTTTCTTTTGTAACGTTTTAACGCTCTATCGATATTTTCTCCGTCTTTAATTGGTATAATTAACATAATATAGACACCCCCTTTCTTTAAGTGTGCAAAAGTAAATAAAATTTTGAATTTTGAGTCATGAATTGCAAATTTATTTTGAGTGTGCTTGCAAAACATCAATTCCGTATGACGATTATGTTTTCATTTACTGTCAGGCTATCCGCTGCAATCTTTTCCGTAGCGACGCACCGGTAAAGGATTTCCACTAGTATTTTTGGTACAAAAAAAGAGTCAAAAAATAAATTGACTCTTTTTTTTCTTTATTAAAACCCACTTTATTGAGCCTAAAGCATCATGTTAAGAAAAACTTATTCACTTTTGCCATAATTGTATCAAGGCCAAACTACTTTACTGCAGGTTCGTAATTTTGATTATCAATGATCATTTTTCCTAAAATCTCTTTAAGAATTTCTGAAGTCCCTCCGCCTATTGGTCCTAAACGACTGTCTCTAAACAAACGTGCTAATGGATACTCCTCCATATAACCATAACCACCTAACATTTGTAAACAGCTATAAATAGCCTCATCTGCAACTTTAGTAGATTTTAGCTTAGCCATAGTCGCCTCCTTTACAACGTATTCTCCTTTGTCCAAACGAGCGACTGCGGCGTAGTTAAACACCTTACAATGTTCTACCTCTGTCGCATGCTCAACAAGAGTATGTCTCAATGCTTGAAACTTACTGATTTTTTTTCCAAATGCTTCTCTATGCGACATGTAATCTATCGTATAATCTATCGCATATTCTCCTCTGGCATGTGCGTTTATCGCCATAATTAAACGCTCCAAGGCAAAATGCTGCATGATATAAGGAAATCCTTTCCCCTCTTCACCCATTAAGTTTTCTGCCGGAATCTCTACGTTATCAAAGGCAATTTCGGCAGTGTCCGATGCTCTCCAACCTAATTTATCCAACTTGACAGCCGATATACCTTTCAAACTGGTATCCGTTAAAAAGATGCTAATCCCTTTATTTCCAAGTTCAGGATTAGTTTTTGCCGCAATAATATAATAATCTGCATAAACACCGTTTGTAATAAATGTTTTAGAACCATTAATAATATATTTGTCTCCTTTTTTTACGGCATTGGTGCGCATCCCCGCAACATCACTACCTCCAAAAGGCTCTGAGATACATAAAGCACCTATTTTTTTTCCAGCGATACTTGGTATTAAGTAATCTTGTTTTATTCTTTCGTCACCCTCCGCATTCAAATGGGTCATGGCCAAATAAGAATGAGCCCACATTGCAGCAGCAAAACCTGACGACTTTATTTTTTGTAATTCTTCGAGAAAAATAACAGTGTAAAATAAATCTAGATCCAGACCGCCATAAGCTTCTGGATATGCAAGACCAAAGTACCCCATCTCGCCAAATTTCTCCCAAATAAAACGCTCTATCGTACCTGTTTTTTCCCACTTTTCAATATGCGGAACAACTTCTTTCTGCAAAAAATCTTTTAAACTTTCTCTAAATGCTTGGTGTTCTTCAGTGAAATAAATTGAATTCATATATTGTATATTTTTTTTAACAAATGGTATTAATTGAAACATAATGATGCGGTGATGTTTCAGTTTTTGTTTTTTTAACGGTTAAAATAATTAGCTAATAAAAAAGTAATGCATCTATTTTAAAATGTAATGCAATACCACTATCCATAGCTGTAAATTTGATACTTCTAATTAAAGTCCAAATATAAGCCAATTATATTTGCTTTATCAACAGGAAATCCCTTAATTTTTGTTAAATCCTCAATATTCTTAATATTTCCGTTCATACTCCTGTACGTTACTATTTCCTTAGCCAGCGCGTATCTGAAATAATAAAACTGCGAAAGCTCCTTCAACGAAGCGTTATTGATCTCTATTTTTTTAAATCGTGGTACTGCCAAAACTGTAAAATGCGTTATTAAATTTTCAATTACTTCAGGTGATAATCCCCAAACATCCTGCATTTGTTCCATAGAAACAAATCCTCCTAAAGTTTCTTTTTGTTTCAAAATACGAACAGAAATAGCTTCACCAATTCCGTAAATTTTGACTAAATCCTCTTTTGTCGCCTGATTAATATCAATAATGATTATTTTTTCTTTTTTGGCGAAAGTCTTATTTTGATACGCTTCGAATTCTTTAAATTTACTATTCTGTTTTTTATTATTTACCCAATCCGGAAATTTAAAATAAGGTGCGATCAAATTCAATAAGGAATCGGAGACTTTGGTCACATTTTGAAATTCTTCGGGTGAGTTGACATATTTATTTTCTCTTCTAAAGGCCAGCAAACGATCTATCTCTTGAATTGACATTCCTAATTTATACCCTTTATAATCCGTTATAAAATTCGGGTTGAAAAGGTATATTTTTGGTTGGCTGTTTTTAGAGTCCATTTTAAGAGAATCCATCTCAGTTTGTAGAGAAAGCCATTTTTGTTTTTCAGGATATTCTTTACTCACTGTGCTAAAATCAATAAAAAAGTAAACCAGCTGCAAAACGACGATAATTAGAAACAAAAAGAAAATACTTGTGCGCTGTTCATTGGTGAACTTAAAATAAGTTTGAATCGTTTTGAAACTCATATTGTACTGATGGATTTGATCTTTGAAATAATGCCTCTAAAATTAGAAATAAAATTAAGACAAATCACTTTGTAAATTAAAAAGATTCCAAGTGAAAATTAACACTTTAGATAAGCTGGATTAAATAAAATTATACGAAATCAATATAAAAAAAGGCAATGCATCACTTTTTACAAGTTAAAATTCAATTATTGTTTTTATTTTTTATAAAAAACAATACATTTGGACCTTAATAACAAACAAAACCATATAACCCATGTCAATTTGGAAAACTAAACCACTTTCGGTATTGCTAAATGAAGCATCAGAATCTGAAAAAGGATTAAAAAGGACTTTGTCTTCGCGTTCATTAGTAGCACTTGGAGTTGGAGCAATTATTGGAGCAGGATTATTCTCATTAACAGGTATTGCCGCCGCAGAACACGCAGGCCCGGCAGTTACACTTTCATTTATTTTAGCCGCGGTAGGATGCGCATTTGCAGGACTTTGCTATGCTGAGTTTGCATCCATGATACCAGTAGCAGGTAGTGCGTACACCTATTCTTACGCCACAATGGGAGAATTTATGGCTTGGATCATAGGATGGGATTTAGTCCTAGAATATGCATTAGGAGCCGCAACAGTTGGAGTAAGCTGGTCCCGTTATTTACTTGAATTACTAAACAAATATGGTGTTCATCTACCCCATAATTTAATATGTTCGCCCTGGGAAACATTAAAATTAAGCGATGGAACAATTATAGAAGGAGGTATAATAAACCTACCGGCTATTTTTATAGTTTCAATGTTGTCTTTGTTATTAATCAGAGGGACAAAAGAATCTGCATCTATCAATAACTTCTTAGTTGTAGTAAAAGTAATCGTAGTTATTATGTTTATCGTTTTAGGCTGGAGCTTTATTGACACTGCAAATTACACGCCATATATTCCTGAAAACACAGGTGTTTTTGGAGAATTTGGTTGGTCAGGAATAGCTGCTGGAGCTGGAACTGTATTCTTTGCTTTCATTGGTTTTGATGCCGTATCTACTGCTGCACAAGAAGCAAAAAATCCACAAAAAGGGATGCCAATTGGTATTTTAGGATCATTAGTAATCTGTACTATACTTTATGTTTTATTTGCTCACGTAATGACTGGACTTGTACCTTACGGTGAATTTGCAGGAGATGCCAAACCAGCAGCGACAGCATTTGCCAGAACTGGATATACCTTTTTGCAAACTGGTTTAATTGTGGCTATTTTAGCGGGTTACACTTCTGTAATGTTAGTAATGTTAATGGGACAAAGTCGTGTTTTTTACACGATGAGTAAAGATGGTTTATTACCTTCTTTCTTTAGTGACATTCATACAAAATTCAGAACTCCATGGAAAACAAATCTTTTCTTCATGGTATTTGTTAGCCTTTTTGCAGGTTTTGTACCCGTAAGTGATTTGGGTCACATGGTAAGTATCGGAACATTATTAGCGTTTGTATTAGTATGTATTGGAGTACTAGTAATGCGTAAAAAAATGCCGGATGCACCAAGATCATTCAAAACACCATTCGTTCCTTACGTTCCAATTGCAGGAATATTAATTTGTCTGGCTTTGATGTATTCATTACCAAATGAAAGCTGGGCGAGACTTGTTATCTGGATGGCCTTAGGAGTTATTATCTACTTTGTATATGGAAAGAAAAATAGTAAATTGAACAATCCGGATAAATAGATTCATATCATAATCAAAAAAGGGATTATAAAGTAGTTAAAGTACTTTATAATCCCTTTTTTTATGTGAAGACATTTACAAATCAAAAACCGAAGTCCGTTTTGCCCGAATCAAATCCTTTAATCTTATCCAGAAAGCCAGCGTTAAATAAACTGCAAACCACAATCCAGCGGTAGCAAACGATAAATAAATAAAAAAAAGTCGTACACTACTGGCACGCATTCCTAAAGTATCCGCTAAACGGGAGGAAACATGAAAACCGTGTTTCTCAAAAAAAAACTTGAGTTTTATAATTGCTGACATTTTATGAATAATTAGTTATGTGCAAAATTACAAAATTATCCAATTGACGCCTTTGCTAAACCACTAATTGTTTTTTCAGCAGTTCTATTCCAACACTACACTCTAAACATTTACTTTTGTTACAATATTCATTCTTGAGTTGAAGTAATGACTGTGTCTCAAAAGCACTTTTTGAAACAATTCCGAAAGAATTAAATTTATCAATAATAGCATTTTTTTCTGGTGCAACTTCATTTAAGAGACGAATCAAATCCTCAGAAATTTCTTTTCCCTGACTTTTTGCAAAAGTAAATTGTAACGGAATTATTGTATTTATAACAATCAAATCGATGAAAGATTTAGAAAGCGATTTCTTTTTCTTCGGACTTTCTTTATCAAATTGATAATGATTAAGCCAATATTCAGAAGCTGATACCTGGAACAAATCATAACAGCTTTTCAAAGAATTTAACATGTTGATTCTCGAAAATAAATTCTCCTGACTATGGTATAAATTGGCAAATTGGGAAAGCCTAATCGTTGGGAAATTATCCGGACGATGCTTGAAAAACTGAACTGGTTCAACATAAGACTTATCCAATTGATATTTATGCAGCAAATAAAAATACCTGAATTTTAAATCCTTAAAATAATTATCTTCCTTTTCATAATCCAATAGTCCAGCAGTTCCAAAAATCAAAGCTTCGAGATTTTCAACCTCAAAACTTTCTTTTCTTATAATAGAAAAAGGAATAGTTTGGGCAATTTTAAAAAAGATTTCACCATTCGTGTTTAATCCAAAATTCTTCGCCAAAAGACAAAATAACACCGCTTCCCAATCTTGATTCGTTTGTTCCAATAAATCAAATATCGGTTTTGATTTTCTTTCCAACCGTTCAAAAAATAAACGTTCCTGCCAATTTTTAAACACAAATTCATCAATTTCTTGAATTTGCTTCTCACAGAAAATCCACGATTTAGGAGAAATTAAAGATTGATAATTGGATATCGTTACAGCATCAACATATTTTTTAAGTTCCAAAACGGGAATTTCAGTATTGTTTTTTCTGAAAATTTCCGTGTCGTGTTCCCAGACCACATGAAGAATCACGTTTTTATAGGCTTCATCTCTTTCGTGATGATGCACATACCAGTCTGAAGATTTAAGATGAATTTCTACATTTCCTGCCCATTTTTGATTACCAATAGTTATTTGGGCATTGAAAAAATCAGGTCCGGCAAGTTCTAAATATTGTCCAACATTGATAATTGTGATTTCCTCCCCATTGAAGGTTTTCAAATTCAAGGTATCAAACTTCTTGAATTTCCATAGATAATGAAGGAAATCTTCTTTCATATTGAACATATTAGATTGAATACTAATGTAGTGAAAAAAGAAATAGCAAATTATCTAAATTAAAAATGACATACCAATATCGGGTGTAAAACAAATTACATTATGATAATTAATAAAATATACGTGATTTTATTTCATCAAATATAATTTGGCGCAAGCACGGGCGTCAGATAAAGCTTCGTGGTGATTCAGTGCGATGTTCATTTCCCGACAGCAATCGCTCAATTTGGTTGGTTTTAATCCTTTGGCTCTGTAAATTTTCACGGTACATTCCCATCGAGACGAAATATTCAAATCCGCGTAATCTAAATTATAAAGCGCCATTGATTTCGTCAAAACATTCCTATCAAAGCTTTCATTGTGGGCTACTACTACTCTATTTCGGAGTCTTTTTTGAATTTCAGGATACACTTGGGTAAATGACTTTGCATTCACGGTATCGCGAGGATATATACCATGCACTTGAATGGTAAAGGGAGAATATAAATTGTTTGGAGGTTTAATCAAACTAACAAACTCATCTACAATTATTCCGTTTTCTACGGTAACAATTCCTACTGAACACGGATGGAATGCCGTTGCGGTTTCAAAATCTATGGCAGTGAAGTTCATATTATAAATTTGTTATAAATCTAAAAAGCCACAAACTTAACGAAATAAACTCGTCAAATTCATGGCTGTAAAAAATTTAATATTTTGAATAATAAAATTTTACTTTATCGACCCAATAATATCATATTTGGTAATAATATGGTGACTCCCATTTTCTAATTCCACTAAAACAGCTTCATTTTCTTTCGTGAATAATTTAGAAACTTCTTCGATAGGTGTTCCGTATTTCACTATTGGGAAAGGTTTGCCCATAATTTCCTTTATAGGTTTATCGGCTACATCTTTGTCAGCCACGTAACTTTGAAACAGATCACTTTCATCAACAGAGCCTACAAATCCAGTGATATCAATTACCGGAATTTGAGAAATCTTGTATTTACGCATTCTTTCAATAGCATGCGAAACCAACTCTTCAGTACGCACTACAATTAATGGTTTATCAATATGATCCTTTATGAGATCTTCGGCCTTCGTAATTTCTTCTTCCATAAAACCACGTTCCCGCATCCAGTCATCATTAAACATTTTGCCCACATAACGACTTCCTGAATCATGGAAAAGGACCACAACAACATCTTCGGGTTTGAAATGTTCTTTTAGTTGTAACAATCCTTTTATTGCTGCTCCAGCTGAATTCCCAACAAATATTCCTTCTTCAAGCGCAATTTTCCGAGTATACACCGCAGCATCTTTATCGGTTACTTTTGTAAAACCATCAATTAGAGAAAAGTCAACATTTTTTGGAAGTATGTCTTCTCCAATTCCTTCGGTGATATACGAATAAATTTCATTTTCATCAAAAATTCCAGTTTCGTGGTATTTTTTAAACACAGAACCATACGTATCAATTCCCCAAATTTTAATGTTTGGATTTTTCTCTTTCAAGTATTTTGCCACTCCGGAAATTGTTCCTCCGGTTCCTACACCAACCACAAAATGAGTAATTTTACCTCCTGTTTGATCCCAAATTTCTGGTCCCGTTTGCTCGTAATGCGCTATTGCATTTGAAGGATTATCGTACTGATTTACATACCAGGAATTAGGAGTTTCTTCTGCCAATCTTTTAGAAACAGAATAATACGATCTTGGATCAGTAGGTTCTACATCCGTAGGACATACCACAACTTTTGCTCCAACTGCACGAAGAATATCCATTTTCTCTTTGGACTGTTTGTCTGAAATCACACAAATCAGTTTATATCCTTTTATGATA
The DNA here is from genome assembly GCF_900112975.1 of Flavobacterium xueshanense. Classification (GTDB taxonomy): domain Bacteria; phylum Bacteroidota; class Bacteroidia; order Flavobacteriales; family Flavobacteriaceae; genus Flavobacterium; species Flavobacterium xueshanense. Next base: position 40,954 of record NZ_FONQ01000001.1, read on the forward strand.
GCTACTAATGCCAATCCCATTCCAGTATTCCCTGAAGTGCCCTCGATGATTGTTCCGCCTGGTTTCAAGCGTCCATCGGCCTCAGCATCTGCAATCATTTTTACGGCCATCCTGTCTTTTACGGAATTCCCAGGATTAAACGTTTCGACTTTTGCAAGTACTAAAGCCTCTACTTCGGCAGTTACTTTATTTAGTTTAACTAAAGGTGTATTGCCTATTGTGCCTAATATATTTTCTGCGTAGCGCATTTTAGTATGAATTTAAGATTGTGATTTTGTTGTAAAAACTGGTGCAAAGATAGTATTTTGTTATAAAATATTCTTCTTTACGCGATTTTGCGTTCGTCATAACAGCGGCATCCTTTACTTGCTTTTTTTAAGCAAGGAAAGATATAGCGGATAGCACGATAAAACGCCCAAAAAAAACGATATGGAAAATTGTAATTATTAATAAATTAATTGAAGAAGTTCCAAATCAAACCAAATCGAATCGTGAAATCACGCGATGGATTATTAGGTGACGCATAAAAATTGTTACCCATAAGAGCAGAATTAAAATGTTCCGCTTTGAAATAGATTCTTGTTCTTTGGATTTTTGCGTTGATGAAGAAATCAAGATTAGGATGATTTCCGATTTGCTTTTCATTTTGTACAAAAAACTCTCCTACCACCGGATTGTATTCATTGGCATAGTAGCTGGAAAAGTAATTTAACGAGATACCGGTTTGCAGAAACAAGGCTTTTTTGAACAAATAATTCGTATAGTAAATCGTATTACGTGTGACAATTTCAGGAACATTGAGAATTGCATCTTGTTGCTCCGTTTTTTGATATAAAATTGTATTGTCCAAAGCAAAGTTTCCAAGTTTAAACTCTCTGCTGATTTTAAGCGACAAATAATTTATGGTTCCGTTGTATTGCGCCGGCGCAACAATTTGTGTTTGATCAACTTTTTGTTGGGCAGTTGATGCATCAGTAAAATACAAATGATCATTTAGAACAGACAACTGCAACTCGGCATCAACCCAAGGAGAAATCGCATTTGCTTTGATTGTATTAATTTTTTCATTTTTGAAATCATTTGACCAATTGTATTGTACAAAACTGCTTTGGTGCAAATTGTAATTATTATTTGGCAGTTTATTTATATTTTGATACTGAAATGCAAGTTGAATTTCATCATTCAGGTCATATTGCACTTTAGTATCCAAATTAGAAAGCGATTGAGCAGTTACGGATCTTGAGTATAAAAATTTACCATTCCACTTATTACGTCGGTATTCGTATTGTCCCCCAGCACTGTTAATTTCCTGACTAAATGAGCTTGGTATCGTATTTTGATTATCAAAGATAAGTATCTTATTGTAGTAATAATTTGATCTGAAATCATCTACAAAAAACTGGAAAGTTCCCAAAGTAGTATTCTCATATATTAATCCTACTTTATTGTACATTTTATTGTAACGGGTTTGGTCATTAATTTCACTGTCCAGAAAAGAATTTCCAAAACGATATACCGTCTCAGAACCAACGGTTGATGGAACTGTTTCCTGATTGTATTCGAAAAACTTATTTTCGTAATTAAATTGGTGTGTCACGTATAGATTATTATCTCCTTTCTTAGAATTAATTCTGAAATTATGATCCAGAAAAACTCTTTTCCCTTTTAGAAATGACTTAGCGTCATTAAAATAGACTTCAAATCGTTGTCGGTTGTTATAGTTTGGATCTTCACTTTCAAAATTCTCAATGGTCGTGATTCCTCCATTTTCCTGATTCAGAATGTCTTGGAAGGTATAATGAGCTTTCGCAAAATAGCGTTTGTTTTTAGTGTTGTAATTGGTGGTAAATCTAAAATTACCCGTACTGGATAATTGGTTGAGATATTCTCCTTCTGAACGCAAACCTTTATAGGCAATGGAAAAATTGAGATTTTCAGAAGTATTTAAAGTAATAAAAGCATCAACAGACTGTCCTTTTTTTATAGTGGTTTTAAAATATAATTCGGTCACCGGAGTTGCAACGGAATAATAACGTATTTGATTCGCCTCTAAAAAATTAAAATGTTTTGCTTTAAAACCAAATTCAGGATATGGTGAAAAATCGGTTAAGCTATACTGCAACGTATTGTAGGTTTGTCCATCATTTGCAAAAGGCAGAAGTCCAAAAATGTCTTTTCGCAAATAGTTATGACTGTATTCTTTTTGAATGGTCAGAGAAGTATCGATGTAAGTAGTATCGTTGTCTATGGTGATAACCTTGTAGAGATCGATGGTGGCTGTTTTTTTTATACTTTTTTTAATTGTATCAGAACTATTGTATTTACTATTTTTACTCAAGCTGCCAATTTCCTTTTTTTGAGAAAATAATAGAATTGGTAATGCCAAAAAATAAAACAAAAATAATATTCTCATCTGGAAGGAATCTTGTTAATAGATTTAAAAATAATTAAACAAAGGTATAGCATAAATAGCTACAAATAAAAAAACATCCAAGGAAGTGGATGTTTTTACTATTAAAAAAAGTTATACTATCTATTTTTTAATGAACTTGACATTGATGGTTCTATCCGGACTAATAAATTTGACAAAATACATCCCAGAAGTCAAATCAGAAACTTTGATATTGTTTATTTGTCGATATTTAAGAATACGAATTAATCTCCCAGTTAAATCATAAATTGCAATGTCAGAAAGATCGAAAGACGATGGTAAATCAAAAAAAAGATTTTCTTGAACAGGATTAGGATAAAATTTAATAAGATCGTTCTTATCGAAATCTGAAGAAGATAAAAACATATTATCTAAACCACCGGCAATAAGAGTAAAATCTTGAGTTCCTGATAATAAAGCACCTTTGTTTGTTACTTGGATTGTATATTTTCCAGCTGGTGCATTTTCAATAAAGACTTTCTCTATGTTATCAACATTATTATCAGAACTTTGAGTAGCAGCACTGTTTAAAGAAGTAGGATCCAATTTCCAAGGAAAATAAACAGTACCAGATTCATTTATAATTTTAAGATCTAAATTATTGACCAAGTTAGTTGTCCTGTTATCCGCTGTGATTGGTGTAACAACAGCACCCAAAGCAACAGGATCAGTCCAAGCTATAGAAACATGTAATGCCCTTGGAGAAGAAATAGTGATCTGTTTAGTAAAAACAACTTTGTCTGTTAAACTCGTTTCTAAAATCAATGAAGTCTTTCCGTTTGAACTAATCAATTTAGCAGCTTCTTCTCCATTGGCTAAGCCCCATCCGTACGAATAATCAGGCCCCATTGAAAACCCTGCTTCATCTGCGGTATGACACAACAAACCACGAGCTGTTGCAGCTTTCATAAATGTAGCATTCAAATTATTATAATGCTGCTGCAATAACACAATTAAGCCTGTGATTGCGGGAGCGGCCATTGAAGTACCACTTAACGTTTCATAAGTATTATCATTTGGTCCGTTGCATGAATACACTCCTACTCCTTTAGCACTGATATCTGGCTTAATCCTTCCATCATCAGTAGGTCCGTAATTACTAAACGAACTCATTGTCACGCTCGCTGGACCTGTATAATTTAAAACTGAATTAACAGCCGCAACGACAATTGTATTTTTAGATACGGTTGCCCCTGTAAGCATATCGAAACCACCTTTAGCATTTATTTGTGGGTGGTCACTATTTCGCGAATTCCCTGCTGCAACAACAATTTGATAGTACGGAAAAACCTCTGAAATTTTATCAAAATCAGACGAGGTTTGATCATAATAACCAAATCTGGCACTCGCGAAAGAATTTGTAATACTATAACCGTATGAATGATTTGAGACCAAATACCCCTCACCACCAAAACTTGTCATTTCTTCAACATCACTATCCCAAAAAAAAGTTTTTGCTTTTGCTTGATATGCTAGACCTCTAGCTCTAGCAACAACACCTAATCCAATTATGGTACCAGTGACATGTGTAGAATGAGCGCTAGGAGACACTGCTCCATCACCAAAAGAAACCTTTGAACCAGACAACTCCTGATGTGTTCCCCGGACTTTTCCGCCATCCCAAACTCCAGCTGTAATGCCACTACCTGTTAAATTAAGACCTAAAACACCGTTAGGTTGCAATGAATTTGCTCGAATGGAAGCAGCAGAAGCGTCGTTTTCAATTGTGTAAAAAACAGGTACACCATCATAAATACGCTGGAGCGAACTTGTTTCCGAATCTAGCAACCTATACTGAAGCTTGTAATTGTGAATTTTTCTTTTTTGCTCCTTTTGTGCTTCTGATAATTTAACAATAAAATTATTGATTTGTTCATTGTCATAGGACTGTGTAATTTTCTTTCGCTCTTCTATGGTCTGTGCAGTAGAAATTTGAAAAATCAGTATGCAAAATAATATTTTTTTCATTTATAAAAATTAAGTATTGACTTTAGTATACTATTATTTATTAAAAAACTTGAAACAAAAAAACCTCCCAAATGGTTAAAAAAGGGAGGTTGTTTGAAAATACCAGATCTATAAATTAGTATCCAGGATTTTGCTGTAAATTACTATTCAAATCTCTTTGAAATTGAGGAATAGGAAGTTGCCATTTAAAATCGCCCGCAGGAATTGTCAAAGCTGTAGTTTCAACTTTGGTACCAGCACCACTAGCGTAATCACCTTCAACAGCATTTCTTACCATAGACAAACCTAATCTTTTTAATGTAAAGAAACGATCCATTTCAAAAGCAAGTTCTAATCTTCGTTCAAGTAAAATAGCATTTAGTAATGCAGGCCCCGTTTCATTACCAGAAACAAAAGGAGCATATCTTTGCGATCTTACCGCATCAAGAAATGCTAAACCTCCACCATTAATTCGATACTGAGCCTCTGCCATGTTTAAATAAACTTCTTCTATACGCAATACTTTTATATCAACAATAGCTGGATTACCAGTTAAACGGCTTAGGTATTTAATAACGTGATTATAAGGTATGGTATTGTAAGCACTTGTCTGAATGTAAGCAGCTTTTCTAATATCAGTGGTTTGAAACAAATCTGAAAAGCTCTTAGGTACAACGTACTCAGAACGAATACCACTTGCTACAGTCTGATTGTATACAACACCAGGTGTAACAGCATCAACTTGATCTATCCTAAGTTTAAATAAAACACCAGGGGCTTTTATATCTGTATCTTTCCAAAGATTAACAAAACCCGTTCTAGGACAAACAGTATTACCTGCAATAGCAAGATTTCCATATTGAATAACCTTTGGGAAATCTCCTAAATAAAGATACACACGAGACAATAAGGCATAAACAGCAGCCTTTGAAGCCTTTCCTGAGGCAACTGTATTAGTTGTACCAATTTTGTCAGCAGCAATAAGCAAATCATCTACTACTTTCTTGTAAGTATCTTGAACAGTCGGCCTTGTTGGTTTAGAAAAAGGGGCAACAACATCTAGATAATACATTCCAAGAGAAGCATTAGCGTCAGCTGCCTGAGTAGGAATTTTAGAATAAATCCTAACTAAGTCAAAATTGTTTAACGCTCTAATAAAACGGGCCTGTCCTTCTATATTATCTCTAGCAGCATTTTGAGGAATGATCTCAATATTATCAATTACTCTAGTGGCTGTTTCTGCAGCTCTATAGGCACTAATATAATAATTAAAATGAGAACTATTAGGCACTGATTGCAATCTAAAACCACCAGCATTAGTCTGACGCCCTTCTACTTTAAGAATTAGGTTATCAGTCATTACTTCAGAGTCTATGATAAACTCAGAGCCGTAACCACCGTCACCACCATTTTTAATCATGTAAGAGTACGCTCCCCTTAGCATATTCTCAAAATCTTCCGCATTACGCAAAACAATTGACTCACTGACTGCGTTGTAAGGTGCAAATGTGATATCTTCATCATCGCAAGAATTTAATGCGAAAGATAAAGCAACAAGATATATTATTTTTTTCATAATTTTATTAATTATAAATTAATTGATACTCCAAAAAGGAATGTTTGAACACTAGGATAAGAATATAATGCAAATTGTCCAGGAACTAATAAGCCTGTTTGACTTTCAGCACTACCGATTCCTACCTCTGGATCACCATTGAATTTACTCCATGTAAATAAGTTTTGCATTTGAGTGTATATTCTAACGTCATCTACAGGAAGATTAGAAAATGCTTTCTTAGTAAATTTATATCCAATATTAAGATTTCTAAATCTAATGTAGCTTGCATCTTCTAAGAAACGATCTGACTCAAGGTTAGAGTTAATTCCTGACTTCTGTTGTGGCGCAGGCAAAGAAGCAGTTGTGTTAGTTGCAGTCCAAAAATCAAAGGCAGCAACAGCCTGATTTCTATTTGGTGCAGCACCATCTGCAGTCATATTTTGCCACATGTAGTTATAAGTGTAATTTCCTTCTTTAAATACAAAATCAGTAGAAATATCAAACCCTTTGTAAGCAAACTGCATACCAAAACCACCTTCGTATTTGGCATATGGAGTTTTACCAGTAAAAACTCTGTCTCCAGCACTATAAACATCCGTAACCGTACCATCTAATTTTGTGTACGTCGCACGACCATTAGTAGGATTAACTCCTGCGTAAGGTACAAGGAAGAAATCATCAGGAGAACGACCTACTTTATTCCATGTTAACCCTCTTGAAAGTTGGTTATTAGGATCTCCAGGACGGTTTAACTCGTTAATTTCTCTGTCAAAAACAGCAGCATTTACATAAAAAGACAAAGTAGTGTTTGCATTTTTGATTGCAAAAGCCTTAAGCTCTACTTCAGCTCCTTTAGAAGTCCAGTCACCTGCATTAATAAGCGCTGAAAAGGCCGTTCCAACAGTAGTATTATCACTGTAGATAAAATCATTTCTTTTATCTTTAAATACTGAACCTGAGAAAGTCAACCAATTATTTAATACTGCAGATTCAATACCAATTTCGTATTTCTCCGCTTTTTCAAACTTCAAGTTATTATTTCCAACAGTGCTATTTGTTAATACAGTTCCGATACCTCCACCATATTGTGAAGTACTAAAAAGACTTTGAGCAGTATAACTACCAATACCGTTAGTTGAATTTAATTCACCATAAGATGCTCTCAACTTCAAATTATTCAACCATTTTACATTACTCATAAAAGATTCACTCGTAACATTCCATCCTAAAGAGATTCCCTTCGCAAATGAGTATTTATTATTAGTCCCTAACACAGATGAACCATCGCGTCTCCCATATAACGATACTAAATATTTACTATCAAAATCGTAATCGATGTTACCAAAGATAGAAACAGTCGCATTTTCAGATCTTCCAGTTGCAGGTACTCCAATAACGGCTGTCCCTGCGGTAGGCAAATCACCATTTACATATCCTTTTCTAGTCATTGTATATGATCTAAAGTTAGATTTGAAGTACTCGTACAAAACAGTAGATTCAAAGTTATGCTTACCATTGATACTATATTTATAATTCAAACTGTTAGTTAACTGATACTCTAACGAATCCCATCCATTATCAGTCTTTGAACCTCTAGCAGCAGCATCTCCAACAATCTGATCTAAAAATGAACCTGGTTTTGTGAAAGACTCTCTCTGATATCTTTCGTAGTTCATATTCATTTGAGTTTTGAATGTCAAGTCTTTCACTATTCCTAACTCTACATAAGGACGTCCATATAATCTGAAAAATCGACGTTGTTCCGTGTTAGTAATAATCGCCTCTTGAATAGGGAATCCTGCTAATAAGTTTGTATTAAAAACTGGGTTTCCTAAAACATCATTAATCACATTTCCGGTCGCATCTCTTGCATAAAACGGCTCGTAAGGATTATAGTCATACATTGCTCTAATTGGACTTTGCGCATTGTTACGATCTCTTGAGTCATTGAATTTCTCATATGATCCACCAACATTGAAACCAAACTTCACTCTGTCATTAGCCTTATACTCACTATTATACCTACCAGTGATTCTATTAAACCCTTTAAGTTTGTCTATAATTCCACTATCCTCGGTATAACCTACAGACATAAAATTAGTAAATTGATCATTACCACCTGAATAAGAAAAATTATTATTTTGCACAAATCCTTTTCTTAGCAAGTCATCTTGCCAGTTGTGATCATACGAACGCAATAATGCTAATCTTGCCGGAGTTACCGTGGCTGCCGTCGTTGAACCTGCACCAATTAAACCTTCATATCGGATTTTTTCGTCTGCATTCATCATGTCAAATGGATCAGCAATTTTTTGAGTAAATCCAATTGAATTATTGAACTGAAATTTACCTTTTGCATTTTTACCTTTTTTAGTAGTAATAACTACTACACCATTTCCACCGCGTACACCATAAATTGCAGCAGAAGCTCCATCTTTTAATATAGAAACAGATTCGATATCATTCGAGCTCAAAGCAGAAGCTTCAGTTCCGCTAACAAATGCACCATCAACTACATAAATAGCTTCAGCCGTACCTCCTGTAATACTAACAGCACCACGAACAGTAACGTAAGCCGCAGCTCCAGGCTTCCCATTTTGAGCCGTAACCTGCACCCCAGCTGCTTGCCCTTGTAATGCATTTTGAATAGTTAGCGCTGGCGATTGCTTAGCTATTTCATCTGCAGAAACTGTCGAAACAGAGGAAGACACTTTCCTAGAATCTTTTGAATAATACCCTAGATTAGTTTGAACAATTACCTCATTCAAACTCACTCCATCCTGCATAGCAACATTTACATTGTTTGAAGAACCAACTGTTTTTGAAGTTTCAGTCATTCCAACAAAAGAAAAAACTAAAACGTCTCCAGTTTTTGCTTTGATAGAATATTTTCCATCTAAATCTGTTTGAACTCCTAACTTGGACCCTTTTACCGAAACATTTACACCAGGCAAAGGCCCCGTTGCATCAGATACTACTCCAGATACCGTTTTCTCTTGAGCAAACGATAACTGCATTGATAACGCTAAAAATAGCGTGATAATCCATTTGTACTTTGATCTCATATTAATTTATTAAATTAGTTATTTGACAAAAATCATAATAATTTCTTAAAGAAACAAATTTATTTTACAAATAACGAAACGAACATTTGTTAAAGTTTCTACTCAAAATAATAGATTACCTCATTATTTTTTGACATTTACTACATATTATGAGTTTATAGTATTACATAAAGCTATATTTTTGTCAAAATTAATTTAATGTTAAGCCCCTTCTTTTTAACACCACATTTAGAAACAGGAACTGACGAAGCCGGTCGAGGTTGCCTTGCTGGACCTGTTACTGCTGCAACCGTAATATTACCATCTGATTTTCATAATGAGTTATTAAATGACAGCAAGCAGTTATCCGAAAAAGCTAGAGAAAAATTAAGACCTATTTTAGAACAGCAATGCATTTCATTTGCGGTAACACATTTAGAGCCTTTAATTATTAATGAAATCAATAATTAAAATGCATCTATAAAAGCGATGCAGGAAAGTATTTTAAAATTAGATCCAAAACCCGCTCATATTGTAGTAGACGGAAACAGTCCATTCATACCCAAAGGCGGAATTAAAAACCGTGCAGGTAAAATTTTCACTGACGCTGAAATTGATATTCTAAATTCAATTCCAAATGCCGATATTATAAAGGGAGATGCTAAATTCTTAAGTATTGCCGCCGCTTCCGTATTAGCAAAAACCTATCGGGATGAATATATGAATAAGATTCGCAGGGAATTCCCAATCTACAGTTGGAAACAAAATAAAGGTTATCCTACCAAAGAACATCGGGAAGCTATCCGAATTTATGGCGTTACAAAATACCACCGAATGACATTTCCCTTGTTGCCAGAACAGTTGAAATTTAATTTATGATTTTAGATTAAAGGTTGGAGATTTCAGATTTCTCAAAAATTGCGTCAAAAAGAATGGAGAAATGTTTTAGAATTTTTGTTTTTACATCGGCTTCATCCACTTTTTCGACTCCAAGTTCTACATTTAAGGAAGTTACGGCTTTACCGCGAATCCCACACGGAATAATATTATCAAAATAACTCAAATCAGCATTTACGTTCAGTGCAAATCCATGCATGGTTACCAAATGCGAAGCGGGAACACCCATAGCACAAATTTTTTTGGCAAATGGAGTTTCTGCACCCAACCAAACACCGGTTTCCCCTTCGCTTCTGTAGAAAAAAAATTCATGAAAAAGACCGTATATTTCTTATAAATCTTATAAAAGCCAACAAACTGCCATGTAACTTTTTGAAAACAATTCTTAACGACATTACATAATTATTAAAAAAAGTGAAAGAACAATTAAAATCTATTATCGAATAGTAAGGAAATGCTTTTGTAACCATCTAATTATTTTACAAAAAAAAACCTTCCACAATCAAAATGACTGGGAAGATTTTCTCTATTTAAATTGTAAATGTAATTTACCAACCAGGATTTTGCTGAGCAGCTAAAATTGGATTAGTTGTTGTTACTAATAATGGAATTGGCCATAAGAATCTAAAATCGCTTCCTGGAATAGCCACATTTGTTCTTGGACCTGTATATGCCGTTCCTAGTGTAAAAGAACCCGCAGGAGGATTACCATTTGCTAATTTTGCAGGAATTCCATCTATAGGGAATAAATTATCGCCTTGTAATCTGTGAATATCCGACCATCTTCTTCCTTCACAAATAAATTCAATTCTACGTTCTTTTAGAATTGCACCAACCAAATTTGTTGCCGTAAGAAAATTTGCTGCGGTATAAGCTTGACTAGCAGGAACCGCTAATGATCTATTTCTAACTCTATTCAACTGTGCTAAAGCAGACGTTAAATCTGGCGAAATTTTCCTAGCATTGGCCTCTGCCATATTTAAAAGAACTTCTGCAAAACGAATTACTGGAGCAGGATCAGTTGAATTTGTAATATCAGTATATTTGTTTGTTAAAACATTGCCAGCATTAATTGTTGTCATCACACCATTTTCTCTTCTTTTGTCATCATTTAACCAAATTGGATCTCTCCAAATAATCGGACTAATACAGATTAATGCTCTATTTTTATACATTGACGCAAGAGCACCATTCACACCTGGGTTTTGACCAGCTGTAGCACCGTGTTGAATTGAAAAAATAGTCTCAACATTCGTACCTAAAGTAAAGGCAGCTGCAGGAGTTGGAGCTAAAGAAAAAGCAGACAATTTCGACCCTTCAACTATTACATTATCCCAATCTCTTTTTTGCAAATAAACTCTAGTTTTAAAAGCGATAGCAGCTTCTTTTGTTGCTCTAAATTTATTTGTACCGATAAGGTTACTCTCTGCAAAATTTAAATCAGCTAAAACTTTGGTGTAGCATTCCGCAACTGTATTTCTTCCTTGCGCTTTTTCGCTATCTACTTCCGCGTCAGTATCAACACCTACCTCTCTGTATGGTAGACCCGGGTGACTTGCACCAACAGTAAAATTGTAAGGCCTTGCGAAATAATTCAACATTTCAAAATGTGTTATTGCTCTTAAAAATCTTGCCTCCGCTATGTAACTATTTCCAAGCTGAGTTGTAATAACATTTTTACTTACTGCATCAGTTACACCTTCTATAATTAGATTACATCTATTAATTAATCTGTAACCATCCACAAAATAATAGGTATTGTTTGCTGTACCAGCATCATATGTACCTGTATATGTTAACTGGTAAAATCCAGCTAAATTAATTACATCTTCTCCTCTATTATCGCCTTGCTGAACAAAAGCCGCACCCCATATATAACCTCGACCACTATTCGGGTTGTTTGCCGTATTGTTAAAAATACCAACCGAAGCCGCGTTATACATACCGTTCATTGAAGCCGTTATCAAAGTAGGCGTTGTGAATGCAACATCGGCAGATACTGCATTTATAGGAGTTAGTTCGAGTATTTTCTCATCAGAGCAAGAAAATAAACCCATTACTACCATTAGACTAGTTACTATTTTTAAATATGTTTTCATTTTTTTATAAATTTACGTTAATACCAATTGAAAAAATTCTTGCTCTTGGTGTACCGTTTAAATCAACTCCAGAAGTTTCTAATTCAGGATCTAATCCTTTGTATTTGGTTATTAGGAATAAATTTTGAACTTGAGCATATAGTCTTACCCCTTCAACACTTATTTTTTCCGTCAAAAGTTTTGGAAATGAATACCCTAAACTTACATTGTCTAAGCTTATAAAATCCGCATCTTCAACGAAACGAGTTGTTAGATTACTTGCTTGATTAATAAATGGATTTTGATTAGCGACTATTCTAGGTGTTACTCCATCACCCGGGTTAGTTACACTTTGCCATCTACCAAGAATTTCTGTGCTGTTGTTGCTCAAACCTAAATTAAGTAAATCTCTTCTAGTACCATTAAAAACTTTGTTTCCACCACTAAAACGAATCAAAAAGCTAAAATCAAAATCCTTGTAGCTCATTCTGGAATTAAATCCCCCAAAATAAGTAGGAAGCGAATTTCCCTGGATTTTTTTATCAGCTTGTGTTAGAGACGATACAACGGATACGTTAGTAGGATCAGCTGGATTAAAAACTCTATAGCTACTAGTGGCTATGTTACCTTGCACTAAACTACCATCAGCCTTGTAATAAACCGGGTTACCGTTAGCAGCATTTACACCCCAGTAGGTAAAACCATAAAGTGAATTTAAGGATTCTCCCTCACGAATGATAATGTTTGGTTGAATATTTATATCTCCTGAACTTCCACCTATAATATCGGCACCATTATTTGGTAAATTGTAAACCTTGTTTTTCTGCAAGGTTAAATTTGCATTAACGTTCCATTTAAAATTTTTATTATTTACAACACTGTAATCTAATCCAAATTCGTATCCTTTATTCAAAACGTTTGCAGCGTTTCGATCTATTGCATTTCCTGGAACACCTAAAGATGGATCAATTGGAAATTGCAACACAACATCTTCAGAAGTGTTTTTGAAATAGTCAAAATTTAATGTTAAACGGTTATTAAACAGCGCTAAATCTACTCCATAATCTATTTTAGTACTGGTTTCCCACTTCAAATCTCTGTTAGCAAAAGTTGTAAATGCTATACCATTATTTGGACCATAAAACGAAGGAGAATAAGTACTCAAGTAAGGATAATTGCTTCTACCTACGTTTGTGTTACCAGTTAAAGAGTACGATCCTCTAATTTTGAATTGTGAAATGACACTTTTAAAATCTTCCATAAAACCCTCATTGGCTATGTTCCAACCCCCGGATATTCCCGGGAAATTTTGGTAACGAATGTCCGAATTAAATTTTGATAGTCCATCTCGTCTCACAGTTCCTTGTATAAAATATTTACTTTTGTAGTTGTAGCTTGCTCTACCAATATAAGAAATGATACCTTCCTCATTAACTCCGCCACCTGATTCTTGTGTACCAAAAGCTCCTGTAACTACATTTTGATTAAAAAATGGATCAGTTATATTAGTTCCTGTAGCAAAAAAACTTTCATTCTTTTCTTTTTGAGCTTCGTAAACAGCGGTTAACGATAAGTTATGATCGTTACCAAATGTTTTATTGTACGATAAAATATTTTGAACATTCCAGCGAGTTAAAGTATTATTATTGTTACTCAAACGTCCATTTGTCCCACGACCGTCACCATGCAACGGGTTCCAATATAAAAATCCGTTTGTTGATGCGTTGTCAACTCCAATTTGGAAACGATAATTTAAACCTTTAACGATATCAGCTGATAAAAAAGCACTGGATATAATTCTAGTTACTTTAGATTCAAATTTATTATTTGCTAATACATAGCTAATATTTGACAAATTGTCCGTAGCCTGAGTAAGATTTGTTCCCTGACCAATATTTCCTGAAGCATTTAAATTATAACCCGTTGGGTTTTTGGAATCAAAAGGAGAAGTATTTGGCAACTGTCTTATTGCACTAAAGATATTTCCTGAAATAGAGTTTCTTCCTGTATTTAATCCGTCTGTATTAGTTTTGGTAACCCCAATATTAGCTCCAGCAGTCAACCATGAAGTTATTTCATGTTCAAGGTTAGATCTAAGAGAATACCGATCTAAACTGTTTGATTTCGCAATACCATCTTGAGTGGAGTATCCTAATGACATGAAATATTTAGTCTTATCAGAACCTCCATTAAAGGATAGAGAATGATCTGTTTGAACAGCACCTTTATTTAAAACCTCACTTTGCCAGTCAGTGTCAAAATTACTACCAGCTGCCCAAACTGCTTGTCCAGCATTTATTCTTTTTTCATTATTAATTACCAAAAAGTCAGCAGTTTTAAGTAAATCAAATGTTTTTGTTGCAGAAGCAAATCCTGTGACATTGCTGTAAGAAACTTTCATCGCACCTTTTTTACCTCTTTTTGTAGTTATCAAAATTACACCATTCGCTGCTCTTGAACCATATATTGCTGTCGCGGCACCATCTTTTAGTACTTCAAATGATTCGATATCATTAGGGTTAATATCGGCTAAACCATTAGTATCAGCAGAACCTCCAATGTCTCCAGAGTATATTGGTAAACCATCTACTACATATAAAGGTTGAGTGCCACTATTAATTGTAGCTACACCCCTAATTCTCACCCTCGGTGCTACACCTAAAATCCCGTTCTGGGTAGTAACCTGAACACCCGCAGCTCTACCTGCCAATTGACTTTCAAAACTAGGCGTGATTAAACCTTTTATAGCATCGCCACTAATATTAGAAATAGAACTAGTAAGGTCTTTCTTTTTCTGAACTCCATACCCTACGACAATAACTTCTTCTAAAGTGTTATCCTCTTGTAGCATTTTTATGTTAACCGTTGAAGAGTTTCCAACATTTGCTGACATGTCCTTCATACCTACAAAAGAAAATACCAAAACTTCACCCGCACTTGCTTTAATGGAATATTTACCCTCAAAATCTGTTTGCGCACTTCTATTTGTACCTTTAACAACAATGTTTGCTCCTGGAATAGGTCCGGTAGCGTCTGAAACTGCACCTGTAACCGTTTTCTCTTGTGCAAACACAAATTGCATTGACAACGCCAACAGCAACGAAAAAATCCATTTGAATTTTGATCTCATATTAATTTGTTTTGAATTAGTTATTTGGCAAAAATCATAATAATTTCTTAAAAAAACAACTTTATTTCAAAAATAACAGAATTAACATTTGTTAAATTTTTTGCTAAAAATAATAGATTACCTCTCCTATGTTAATACTTTATTCTTATTATATGTTGATATCGCTATAAAAAAAAATATTTTTGTCAAAATTAATTTAATGTTAAGTCCATTTTTTTTAACACCATATTTAGAAACAGGAACTGACGAAGCAGGCCGTGGTTGTCTGGCCGGTCCTGTTACTGCAGCCGCTGTAATATTACCCGTGAATTTCCAAAATGAATTATTAAATGACAGCAAGCAGTTATCGGAAAAAATAAGAGAAAAATTAAGACCAATAATAGAGCAGCAAGCCATATCATTTGCAGTAACACATCTGGAACCTTTAATAATCGATCAAATTAATATTTTGAACGCATCGATCAAAGCCATGCAGGAAAGTATTCTTAAATTAGATCCAAGACCGGAATCTATTATAGTAGACGGAAACAGTCCATTCATACCTAAAGGCGGAATTAAAAACCGTGGAGGGAAAATTTTCACTGACGCGGAAATTGAAATCCTAAATTCAATTCCAAATGCCAGTATCATAAAGGGAGATTCTAAATTTATGAGTATTGCCGCTGCTTCGGTATTAGCAAAAACCTATCGGGATGATTATATGAACCGGATACATGAAGAATTCCCGATGTATAATTGGAAACAAAATAAAGGTTATCCTACCAAGGAACATCGTGAAGCAATTCGGAAATTTGGGACCACTAAATACCACCGAATGACATTTCGATTGTTACCGGAACAATTAAAATTAGGAATTTAGATTTTTGATTGCTTTTTACCCTTTTCAGATTTCTCAAAAGTCGCTTCAAAAAGAATGGAGAAATGTTTCAGGATTTTTTCTTTGACTTCTTCTTCATCTACTTTTTCGACTCCAAGCTCGACATTTAACGATGTCACTGCTTTACCGCGAATCCCACACGGTATAATATTGTCAAAATAACCCAAATCAGCATTTACGTTAAGTGCAAATCCATGCATGGTTACCCAACGGGACGCACGTACGCCCATAGCGCAGATTTTTCTAACAAATGGCGTTCCTACACCTAACCAGACTCCGGTTTCCCCTTCGCTTCTTCCGCAAACAATACCGTATTCTTGAAGGGTAAGAATAATAGCTTCTTCCAGAAAACGCAAGTATTTATGAATATCAGTAAAGAAATTTTCTAAGTCAATAATTGGATAGCCCACAATTTGACCTGGCCCGTGATAGGTAATATCACCTCCACGATTGATTTTATAAAAAGTAGCCCCTTTGGCTTCGAGTTGTTTTTCGGATAAAAGCAAATTGCTTAAATCACCACTTTTACCCAAAGTATAAACATGAGGATGTTGCACAAAAAGGAAGTAATTGGGCGTTTGTAAACTCGTTTCCTCTCTCCTGTTTTTAATTTTTAAGTCAACTATTTCTTTAAACAATTCTTCTTGGTATTCCCAAGTTTCTTTATAATCTTTAGTTCCTAAATCTTTAAGTTGGATGATTTTGTTCATTTTTTTTTGAGATGCCAAAAGTTTTGAGGAGCAAAGGTACAAAGGTTTGAAATATGAATTTTGAAAATTAGACCACAATTTATATGACAAGAACAATAAATGGATATTAATAATCTATTTGTATAGAATTATTAATATCCATTTATTCCTCCGTGGAATCGAGCAAAAAGCTGTTAAGACTTACGTTCCAGTTTGTACTTACTACAATAAACAATTAAATAGTTTATGATTTTTTACCCGTAACCATCTCTGGTTTTAATATCACTTTTGTCCATCCATTGTCACGGGCATCAAAATGTTTGTAGGCATCAGGAGCCTCGTCTAATGAAAGTTCATGCGAGACAATTAATGATGGTTTTGCTTTACCAGTAGAAATCAATGTAGAAAGTTGGCGGTTATATGATTTTACATTCGCCTGCCCCGTGGCAATTTTTTGCCCTTTCATCCAAAATTGACCAAAGTCAAAATCCATGTGTCCTTCTTTTTGTAATTCCTCTTTAGATTTCGGATCTTTTGGCACAAAAACCCCTACAACTCCGATGCAACCTGTTGCTTTCACGGCTTGGACGAGTTCATTCATCGTAATATTAGAATGCTCCGTACCATGTTTATCACAACACTGATAACCTACGCATTCGCAACCTTTATCGGCACCCATTCCTTTGGTAAGTTCCAGCACCTGTTCCACAGCAGAACCTTTCGAAAAATCAATAGCAATAGCACCTAGTTCTTCAGCAAGCTTCAATCGGTCAGGGTGATTATCAACCACCATTATTTGGCTAGCGCCTTTTATACTTGCCGAATGTGCTGCCATAAGTCCGACTGGACCTGCGCCATAAATAACTACTGAATCACCAGGTTGTACACATGCCAATTCAGTAGCATGATATCCAGTCGGGAAAATATCAGATAACATTACATAATCATTTTCTTTTTCAACAGCGTCTTCCGGTAATTTGAGACAATTAAAATCGCCATGAGGAACGCGCAAATATTCAGCCTGCCCGCCACTAAAAGGGCCCATTCCGGCAAAACCATAAGCAGCACCTGCAAATCCTGGGTTCATTGTAAGACAAAAACCCGTTAAACCACTTTCACAATTGCGGCAATGACCACATCCAATATTGAATGGAAGACAGACCATATCCCCAATTTTAATTTGAGTCACGGCTTTACCCACTTCCACAACTCTACCCATATTTTCATGTCCAAATATCCTTCCGGATTCCATATCGGTTCGACCTTGATACATATGGAGATCAGATCCACAAATATTAGTTGCGGTTATTTTTACCAATACGTCCGTCGGTTGCTCAATTACGGCATCCGGCATTTCTGTGACCCTTACATCGAGCGGGCCGTAATAAACAATTGCTTTCATACTATCTATATTTAAATCGTTATACTTATTGATTAAGGTATTTATTCCTTTTTATTTCAATACATTTTTGGAATTTAATAAAAATTTAAAGATATAGTTATTTTTTTAAGTTATTGTAAATCAATTAGTTAATATAGTGTTATAGTTTTAGGAAGCGAAAATATGAGTGAAAATAAATGGTATTTTTTAATGGTTCCTTTTTTATAAGAAAGTACAGTATTAATATTACTCTAAAAGCACCTCTAACGAAGTGATTTCAGGATTTTGTAAACAATCAGTTAAAGAAAATTGTAGTTCCAAGGATTTGCGGTCTTCACTAATATTTGCTTTTGAATTTGAAACCGATTTTATTTTTTTAGGAAAATAATATTTTAAAACATAGTCTTGCGTAATTCTGAATTTAGAAACTTGCGTTTTATAACTTTGAATCTTGCCTTGCTGTTTTTTTAATTCAATCGCATCTGTAATTTTGACTATCCTATTAAAAACACTTCCGTTAAAAGTGTAATTCACACTGTAATAATGCTCCTCGGCAACCAATGCATAATTATTTTCTATATCATCTGCGTATTCTTCGGTTTTGTGTAAATCGGCAACTTCCTCTATTTTAGTAAAATTCTGAGTGATTGTTGTGCGAAATTCTTTCTCAAAAGAACTTTTCTTGACATGCACTTTTACAGTATTAAATTTTTCAAAAATGGCTTTTTCAAAAGCTGGCAATCTGGAAAACGTTTCGGAATGTTTTGTTATCAAATCCTTAAAAACATAAGTAGTATCCTTAAAAACATCTTCTTTGGAATATTCCTCTCCCACCAATTGCATGTAACTTTGTTCCTCACGCAGTTTGCTAATTTCTATATTCCCGGTTCCGTCCTGGTTTAAATTCATGGTTTCTGTGACTTGGCAACTTGTTAAGAATATTGTTAGAAATAATGTGATGTATTTTTTCATTGGATTTTTGCGAAATAATTTGATTTCAAATATAGATGATTTGTACTATTTTTCATGTTTCTGTGAAAAATAAAAGTTATTGCATAGCCCCGATAGCAGCGGCATCCTTTTTTTCTTGTTTTTTCGAACGAGAAAAAAAGATAGAGCGAATAGCGGGACAAATCGTCATGAAAAAACGAAATATTCTGCTTCAAAAAACGGTACATTTTAAACTTTAAATTTTAAAACTTATATAGTATCTTTGCGCTCTTAAAATCAGAATATAATGGCATTATCCGAACAAGAAATATTACGTAGAGAAGCACTTACCGAATTACGCAATTTAGGTATTGAGCCTTATCCAGCAGCTGAATTCATTACAACCGCCTATTCCAGCGAAATCTTAGCCGATTTCGGGAAGTACGAAGGTAAGGAAGTTGTTTTAGCAGGACGTTTGATGGGTAAGCGTATCATGGGAAAGGCGTCATTTGCGGAATTGAAAGATGCTGAAGGACGTATTCAAATCTATGTTTCGAGAGATGACATTTCGACTGATGAAGAGAAGACAATGTACAATGTAGTTTTCAAAAAACTATTAGATATTGGTGATTTTATTGGGATTCGCGGAACGGTTTTCAAAACACAAGTTGGTGAAATCTCAGTTCATGTTTATGGATTGACGGTTTTGGCAAAAGCCTTAAAACCACTTCCTGTGGTAAAAACGGATGCTGATGGGAAAACGTACGATGCTTTTGCTGATCCGGAACAAAGATACCGTCGTCGTTACGTGGATTTAACCGTAAACGATTACGTGAAGGAAACGTTTATCAAAAGAACTAAATTGTTCAATGCAATGCGTTCTTTCTTTAATGACAAAGGATATCTTGAGGTAGAAACGCCTGTTTTACAACCAATTCCTGGTGGTGCTGCGGCGCGTCCATTTATCACGCACCACAACGCGCTTGACATGCCTTTGTACATGCGTATTGCCAATGAATTATACTTAAAAAGATTGATTGTTGGTGGTTTTGATGGAGTGTATGAGTTTTCGAAAAACTTCCGTAACGAAGGAATGGACCGAACTCATAACCCAGAGTTTACCGCCATGGAAATATATGTAGCTTACAAAGACTACAACTGGATGATGAAATTCACTGAAAACTTGTTGGAACATTGCGCCATAAGTGTAAACGGAACTTCAGAAGCGACTTTTGGGGAACACACTGTGAACTTCAAAGCGCCTTATGCTAGAGTTACAATGACTGATTCTATCAAACAATTTACTGGTTTTGATATATCAGGAAAAAGTGAAGTTGAATTATTTGATGCAGCAACAGGAATGGGTATTATTGTGGATGCAACCATGGGAAAAGGGAAATTGATTGATGAGATTTTTGGCGCTAAATGCGAAGGAAATTATATTCAACCAACTTTTATCACTGATTATCCAAAAGAAATGTCTCCGCTGTGCAAACAACACCGTGATAATCCAGAATTGACGGAACGTTTTGAGTTAATGGTTTGTGGTAAAGAAGTAGCGAACGCTTATTCTGAGTTGAATGATCCGATTGACCAAAGAGAACGTTTTGAAGAGCAGATGAGATTAGCTGAAAAAGGAGATGATGAAGCTACTGGAATTATCGATGAAGATTTCTTGAGAGCGTTAGAATATGGAATGCCACCAACTTCCGGATTAGGAATTGGAATGGACCGTTTGATGATGTTCCTGACCAATAATGCTTCTATTCAAGAAGTATTGTTGTTCCCTCAAATGCGACCAGAGAAAAAACAAGTAAAAATTGAATTGGAAGAAGATGAGAAATTAATTGTCTCGTTATTACAAGGAAATGAAAACCAAATGGAGTTTGGTTTTTTAAAAATAAAATCGGAGTTGAGTGGTAAAAAATGGGACAAAGCCATGAAAAATTTATCTTCTTTAGGATTGACCGAAGTTGTCGTAAATGGTGATGTGAAAGCTTGTAGATTGAAAGAATAAGTTTATTCGAAAAATATATTTATAAAAAAGAGCTTCAATCGAAGCTCCTTTTTTTTATAGAATATTATCTTTATATTTGAGTAAAATTAATCAAGATGGAAAATCTAATTTCACGAATTACAATAAACCCCGATGTTTGCCACGGAAAGCCAACCGTAAGAAATATGAGATGGCCCGTGGAAGTAATATTAGATATGTTAGGTTCTGGTATGGAAACCAGTGAAATCTTAGACGATCATCCTGAATTAGAGAGAGAAGATATTTTAGCATCGTTATATTATGCGAAATTATCGATTTCAGGAGATATTCTAAAAGAAGTAAGTTAATGAAATTTCTATGTGATGTACATATTTCAATTAAACTTACAAAACACATCAACAATCAACGATTTGAATGCATTCATATCAATACTATTTTAGATAAATGGTTTACAACAGATAATACTATTGCTAAATTTTCCGACCTAAACGATTTTATATTAATCACGAAAGATTTTGATTTTAAAAACTCGTTCCTAGTACAAAAAAGTCCAAAAAAATTAATAAAGATAAATTTAGGCAATATCTCAAATACTCAATTAATTAAGGTCTTTGATCACTTTATCAGTGAAATAGAAACGATTAACAAAACCCATAATCAATATATGATTGAAATTGATAGCCATTTTATCAAGGTGACCACTATTTAATAAACTGATGCAAAACTTAAAAAATTGTCTAATTTGTACTTTTTGTAGTTTTTTTGAAATTTGATTTGATAGTTTGGTGATTCATTCTTAAAAAAAATCATGAAAAAAAGAGCTTCAATTGAAGCTCCATTTTTGTTCCAAACTATAAATCTGATACTTTCTAAAACCCAAAACTAATATTCAAAAAGAAATTTCTTCCTTTACGAGGAATATTGTTCCAATCTGAAAAAGTAGAATAATATGCATCTAAAACATTCTCTATTCCTGCTTTTACATTCCATTTGCTTTTATCAATCTGAAATGAATAACTCGATGCGAAGTTTAAAATCGCATAATCCGGCGTTCTGTCTTCTCCGTAAAAAGGACTAAATTGTGTTTGAACTGCATTACCCTGAACCGCGATTTCAGAAGAGAATCTATTTAGTTTATAAAGCAACGTTGACGAATACCGCAACGGACTTATAAAAGGTAAATTCTCTTTTTTATAATCCTGTCCATAGCTGTAAACCAATTGCCCTGACCACTTAAAGTTCTTGTCAAATTGGTATTCGATATTCAAATCAGTATTAAAAATAGTAGCATAATCCAGTGCTGTGTAGATTTTTATTCCGCTTGCGCCAATAGTCATCGGAATCAAATTCTCAGCTGGTTTACCAACAACATAATTTGAGATGTGAAAATAGGAAGACGAGATTTTAGTGCTTATTTTTTGGGTTTTGTAACCAATAAAAGCATTCGCCTCTGATGATTTTTCGTTTCTTAATTCCGGGTTTCCAATATAATCGTACCTATCAAAACTATTGAATAAATAAAATCCATAGCCCTCAGAAACAGATGGAGCACGCTCACCATAAGCAAGTCCAAATCCATACTGAAACCCTTTTTTATCGTACACGTAATTTGATGAAATGCTTTTTAAAATTCTATTTTTGCCGTCTTTCATATTTGGATAAAAAATCTGCAAACTTTCCAGTCCTATATCATCGGCAACTTTATTAAAATGATTCGCAATGCTAGCTGAAAACCTCAAACTGGATTGACTGTTCAAAATGACATTATCTTCCATAAACACCTCATTATAAAGTGTTCGCACATCCGGCCAGGTAAACATAAACATCAAACTTTCTTTTGGATCGCTCGGATACATCGTCATTTCGGCAATGGAACGGTTATAAAACGAATTCAAATCGACCAGAAAATGATGTCTTTTATAAACTCCTTTGGCTTTTGAATAGAATCCGTACGTATCGCTCCAGCCTGGCATATCCATTCGAATAGGTACAAAAGGACGTTTGCTGTCATCCATTATGTGTGTAATCGTGTTGTAATAAATTTTGGTTTCCCAATTTTCAATTTTTGATGACTTTGGCACATATTCAAATTTCAATGAAGTTATTAAAGCTTCCGCCAAAGAAACATCCATCGGAAGTGCCGGATACCCCACATTAGTTGCTTTGTCATAGATTAATGAAGCTTCCAACATTTTATTTTCATCAAAAGAAAAACCAGAAGTGGCAGAAATATTGAATTTTCTAAACTGTGAATACAAAACTTCTTGATTGTTTCCTGCTGAATAATTTTCGGCATCGCGATACATAAAATCAGTATCGATATAAAAACGATTGTTTGCGTAATTGAGTGCCGATCCAATAATTTTTTGATTGCCGTTACTTTCAAAACCGGAATGCAGTGAAACATCCCAACCGGAATTCATAAATCCGCTGCGATTTCTTTTTAAATCAATAGCTCCGCCAATAGTTGCCCCATGACAACCGCCCAGCTGTCCCGATGTGATTGTGGCTTCCGATAAATTGGAGACCTCAACATAGGAAGTTATCGGGTCCATTTTGTCCGTACAAGCCCCAAAAACGCGCATTCCGTCTATAGTAATCAACGTTCTTTCGGTAGCCATACTATTAATAATTGGTTCCCATGCGTAACCGCCTCTTTTAATCATTCCAACTTTTCCGGACTGTTGCAAATACTCCTCCACTGTAGCCAGCGGTTTGATTTGTTTTTGATATAATTGGGTTTTTTTTCCAATGACAATCACTTCATTTAATTTTTTTGGAACGACCGTATCTGCAACTTGGTCTTGTGCACAGAGAGTTATCGAAGTGAAACATAAGAGTACAAAACCGTATAATTTCTTTTTCATCATAGAAAAATTAAAAAAAGGCCAAAAGAACAGCTGTAATTACATTTGGTTTTTTTGACCTTTTTTAGTTAAGAAAATGAAACAGAATTAGAATTCTATCTCAAAGTAAATACTACTTGCCGGAACTAAATCTGTAATGGTTTCGCCTTTCAAAACAACGTCAGATGCGTTCAAAAGCTGCAAGTTAATTTTCCATAAACCGGTCATGGTCAATGATAATTTTCCATGATATAATTTGTCCAAAGTAGACTGCGTTAAATCAACATTGTTTGGCGAACCATGATTCCCCATGCTTGGCATTCTTGGATCAATTTTTACTTTAAAATTATCAACTACTGGAAAACTCATCATCGATTCCATTTTATAAACACTAACGGTAATATCGTTCAGCGCCACTTTTGGATGATGTGGTTCAACATAGGCCACAATATATCTTACATTATCAGAACCTGTAAAAGTAGTCACTCTTTGTTTAGCCGAAGCCGGAACATCAATCACTGAAGTTGCCGTGTAAGCAGTTCCATTAATCGTATAATCTATTTTTAAATCCCAGTATTCCGTAGCGTTTTGAGCCATTTGAAAAACAATATTTCCTTTGTATAAAGTTCCATCAGCAGTCATTTTTTCAACTTCCGATTTTGGGCATGAATGCGTCTTCGTAGTCATGTGCATCAATGGCATCCAACTGACAGTTGCATTTTTTACGTACTGCCCACTTGTATTGTCTTTAATTCTCAAACTGATTTCATTATAGCCTTGTTCTAAAGCTCCCGTATGAGCGTACAATTCGACAGTATGGGTGGTGTTTGTGATTTCTTTGAATTTGGTCAGTTCTGCCAATTCATTTACGGCCGGAGTTTCGCTATCTGAGGAACATGAAGAAAACGCGAGTACTATAGCCATTACAGCTAGTATATTTTTTAATTGAAATTTCATTTCTTTAGTTTTTATTTTAAATATAAGTATTGATTTGCATGCCATTTTTGGATTATTTATTTCCAAAAAAAGCAAACAAAAACTTATCCATCATATAAAACGGATTAATAAAAGCACACGATGTGCATCAAATATTTAAGAAATGAAAGTGGGTGGGTGAAATACAGAAGCACTATTCAAGTGAACATATAAATTAGAATAGTATGGGTTTATTTTTTCTTTGGTACCAAAACAAACGGGTACAATTTCGAAAGATTTGATTTCCTCAAAAATAAGTACGTCAAGTATTGGAGCATTTCCTTTTTTATCTGAAGAAAGCGGTTTTTCAGCATCAGAAGCCTTAGCCAGTTCTTTCATCAAATGACATTTTCCGTTACATTGCAATTTAGGTTTATCCTTATTAATACAAAGAACTTTTGAAATGTATTCATAATTTACAACATACTCTAAAACCGGAAGAATCGGCTTTACAAGCATTATAAGTACAATTATGAA
Organism: Flavobacterium xueshanense; assembly: GCF_900112975.1. GTDB lineage: Bacteria > Bacteroidota > Bacteroidia > Flavobacteriales > Flavobacteriaceae > Flavobacterium > Flavobacterium xueshanense. Next base: position 66,210 of record NZ_FONQ01000001.1, read on the forward strand.
TATTATTTTTTTCACAGTGCAAAATTACTAGATGATTGTTTGCTAAAAAATAGTTTTGAATAGAATAATCTTAAATAAAATCATTCTACTCAAAACCAGATACTTGAAGGCTTTACGCCAATTTTAATTCGGGAATTTCAATCTCATTTAATTCAATTTTATACGAATTGAACTGACTAAAAATTTCAGTTTTACTGCTTTCGAAAAAAGGAGTTGTTGAAAATAAATCTTCATAATAGTCGATTCCTTGCAGTAAATTATTTTTAAATGAATTCCATTTTTTAATTTGTCCCAAAGTTATTTCTTCCGTAACCGCAGTGATTTCGTTTTTAAGATAATCCAAATACATTTTTAACTCTTTCACAAATAGATTTGGTCGGTTTGTAACCGTCAATACAGATGTATTTCCGTAAATATGCTGCACCATTTTCGAGAGTGAAACTTCTTGGTCAAAGTACGCCATATTAGGTCCAGGGCAAATGATTACACCCTGCGCCTGCCCTTTTATTTCAATGTCATTTTCAAGATACGAAGCATTGGCTAAACCCACACAAAGACAAGCTTTTTCAGTTATGTTGTTTTTCTTTTTTTCGAAAACTTCAGCAGTTAAAATGTCTTTTTGAAGCAGCAATTCTTCCAGTTTCAAGTCCTGAAATTTCTTGGATGACGTACAAATTCCTTTCACATCGTATTCTTTGCTTAACGCCAAAAATCGTTTTGGACACGAACTTCCTGCTTTGCTTTGCTCAATTCGTTTCAATTTCAATTTTTCATTTGTCGTTCCTCGCAACGTATTGAAAGGAATTCCCAACGGTGAAATATGACTTAAATACAGATCATCTTCTTTGGCTCCAGCCAATAATGCTCTGGTGTGTTTATCTACCGAAGTGGCTTCAGGAACCAATAAGAACGGTGAACCCCAACCCACAGAATCCACATCATAATGGTCTAATAGAAAATCGTGTTCCTCAGCGGTTCCTACGCCGCCCTGAACCGTGATTATTAAATCCAAAGGCTGTTCTGGAACATGAATTTCTTTTTGTCCCAATGCTTTCACCATCAACTCATGGGCAGATTGAATCAATTGCTCTTTTTTCTGTTTGAATTCTTCTAGAATTGGTCCCAACAAATAGCCTTCGGTGGCAAAAGCGTGTCCGCCACAATTCAGACCGGATTCGATTCGATATTCAGAAACCCAAAGTCCTTTTTTAGCTAAAAAATTTCCTTGAATCATCGCCGAACGAAAGTCACTCACCTTCAGCGTGATTTTCTTTTTCAGAGTGTTATTCGAATCGGGGAAGAAATCCGAAAAACTTTCGAAATAGCTGTATAATCTTGGATTCATCCCTGCCGATAAAACTACCGAAGATTCTAATGTACTGTTGACAAACCCACGAAGCGCAGCATGCGCATCATTAAAAATAATTGGCAACTGTTCTTCTTTGATGAAATTTTCCTTATCCAGTTTGGTCATAATATTGACATCAATTTCGCCCGGATAAAGATTCTTCTCCAGATAATTTTTGATATTTTCTTTGAAGGCAAAACCGTCCTCCATCAGGTTTTGCAGGCCTGCTTTAATCTCTGATTTGTTGGGTAGCATAGCGATGTAATTTTCCAAAGCTGATTTACTTTCCGATAATTCCGTTTTGAAATTTTCGAATTTTTCCTTCACGATTTTGTCTACCAAATTCAAATAAGAAGTAATGCGTTCTGCGCGATAATCATGTATTTTTTGGGTAATTTCCTGATAAGGCAAATCGAATTTCTTGCTGTAAAAAGCATTCATTTTTTCGATAAGTTCATCATCCATAATTGAAATCACGGACGAAATTCCATACTTCGCCACTCGTATCGGACTATCAATCGTGTAAGCAAGTCCCATCACCGGGATATGAAAAGTATGAAGTGATTTAAATGTTGTCATGCTAAAATGATTTAAATAAATAAACCACAAAAATCGAAAAAACAAACCGCATAAAAACTGATAAATATCATGCGATAATATTCATTCTTGCAATACCTTAGCCATTCTGGGTACTATTTGAAATTATTTTAAATTCCTTAAAATTTTACAGTATCCTATTATTATTTTTGTTAATTTTATAAAAGCTTTATTGACACAAAACGTCAATAATCAACACATTATCTATAAAATAAGACATTCCTAATTTCTCTTTAATTATGCAAATTGACATAGACTTACTTTTTTCCTGGGGTGCTGTTGCAAAAAAATATAAAAAAAACGAAGTCGTTTTTAATGAAGATGAAGTGGCCCATTTTTATTATCAGATTATTGATGGAAGCGTGAGAATGTTTAACTCAAATGACGAAGGAAAAGAGTTCACTCAAGGACTTTTTTGTAAAGGAGAGAGTTTTGGCGAACCTCCTTTATTTATTGACCAACCGTATCCGTCAAAAGCAGTTTGCATTCAGGATTGTACTATTATGAAGTTATCAAAAGATAAATTTTTAAAAATTCTTGATGAATATCCTTTAATTCAAAAATCATTTCTGATTTTACTTGCCAATAAAATTCACTCAAAATCCAATACTTCAAAAGAGATTATAAACCAAAAACCGGAATTCCGAATTCTTGCTTTTTTAAACACACACAAAAAAAAATCAGAATGCAATGGCCAAAAAATATTAATTCCTTACACACGTCAGGAAATTGCAAATTTTACCGGTTTGCGGGTCGAAACGGTGATTCGGGTTTTTTCGAAAATGAATGATTGCAACAAAGTTGACATTATCAATCACAAAATATTTTATTAAAAAAAAAATGAAATTAAACATTCAATTTTGGCTTAAATTTTCCTTATTAAATCTTTGCATCGTTGCCGCTCTTGGCGTTTTAATGCGTTATAAAATTGGTTTTGAATTCCCTTATTTCAATCAAAAAAACATATTACATTCCCATTCTCATTTTGCATTTTCAGGATGGATCACCCATACTTTGATGACATTGATGGTGTATTATCTTCAGAATAAAACTGCCGACTTTCAAGTACATAAATACCGAAAAATACTTATAGCCAATCTAATTTGTTCTTACGGGATGCTAATTTTCTTTATTTTTCAGGGATACGGAATGATTTCCATATTTTTCTCAACGGCATCAATTCTTGTTTCCTATGTTTTTGGCTATTATTACATCAAAGATTTGAGAAAACTAGATGCTAATTTTGCTGCAATAAACTGGTTTAAGGCCGCCTTATTTTTTAATATTATTTCTTCTTTCGGGACTTTTTACTTGGCTTACATGATGGCGAGTAAAAATGTCATTCAGGATTTGTATTTAGCATCCATTTATTATTTTCTCCATTTTCAATATAACGGTTGGTTTTTCTTTGGTTGTATTGGTTTATTTTTTGGCTTTTTAAATCTAAAAAAATCAGAACATTCTTTTTACGAAACTTCCTTTAAGCTGTTTGCTGTTTCTTGTATTCCTTCCTATTTTTTGTCCACACTTTGGTTGGATTTACCCGTTTGGCTTTACGCAATCTCAGTCTTTGCAGCGGTAACTCAGGTTTTTGCCTGGTTTAAACTTCTTGTCATTTTAATACAAACAAAAAAAGCGTATTTGAAAAATTTCGCTCCTTTATTACGCTATATTTTGCTCTTTTCTTGTTTGGCATTAAGTATAAAATTCATTTTGCAATTGGGTTCAACAATACCATCTTTAAGCCAGCTTGCTTTTGGTTTCAGACCAATTGTAATTGCCTATTTACATTTGGTTTTATTGGCAGTAATCACGTTATTCCTATTGTTTTACATCTATGCCAGTCATTTGATTTTCATCAATAAAAAGATAAAAATTGGCTTGGTTCTATTTTCCATTGGTGTTCTATTAAACGAGTTGGTTCTCGCCATTCAAGGTGTTGCATCTTTCACTTATACAATTATTCCGTATGTGAATGAACTTCTTTTCGTTGTCGCATTAATCTTGCTTTTAGGAATAGGGTTTACTTCTTATTTTTCCATCAAAAAAGTTAAAAACAACCCGCCTTTATGATTGAACGCATAGAATAAACAATTGATAATTAAGTACTTCGTCCTATATAACCAAAGTAACCTTAAATATGAAAAAATCAATTCAATTAGTAGCTGCCGTTTGTGTCTTAACCCTTTTTGGCTGCAAACAAAATAGTGAAGCGTCCCCTGAAACAACAACAGAAAACACAGTAACCCAAGGTCTTGGACAGTCTGCCGTGGTTGACGAAGATTCCAGTCCAAACATTGTTCAGACAGCCTCCGGAAGCAAAGATCACTCAACTCTTGTAGCTGCAGTAAAAGCAGCAGGATTAGTGGATGTATTGAGCAATGCCGGGCCATTTACCGTTTTTGCACCAACAAATGCTGCTTTTGATAAACTCCCAAAGGGAACTGTTGAAGGATTATTGAAACCCGAGAAAAAAGATGATTTGAAAAACATATTAGAATACCACACATATGTTGGAAATTTAAAAACCGAATACATGCAAGATGGGCAGGAATATGAACAAGTAAATGCCGGAAAAATAAAAATCACCAAAGTAGGTGATAAAGTATTTGTAAACGGCTCAGAAATAATCACTTCTATCTCAACATCAAACGGAATTATACACGTGATAAATGATGTTTTACTTCCAAAATAATATTGTTAATTCATTTTGCCCGGTTGAAAAAAGCGTAAACTAAAATAGTTTACGCTTTTTTTATGATTTTGAACCTATTGTTTTGTACATCAATACTGCCGAAATATTCATGGCTCTTTGTTTGATTTCTTCTGCTTTTTCTCCTGTGTATAATTCATCCACAGTTGCATTGAACAAGGCGTTCCAATGCTGGAAATGAGCTTCTTCCATTTCGCTTTTTTGATGTAACTCTTTGTGTTTGGTCATCGGATTTCCTGCGTAATTCCCATTCGAAAACATAATATTTTCCCAGAAATCATACATTTTAGGCAAGTGATCTTCCCAATTCACCTTGGCTACATCAGTAAAAAAATAACCGATTTTAGCATCTGTTTTTATTTTACCATAAAAAGTGTTTATCAGTTTCTCAATGTCATTTCTATTTTTTAAATCTGTTTTCATTTCTAGATTTTTTTAGCCTTTAAACAATAAACACAAGCTGTCTTCCAATGCTTCTACGGAATGCAAAACTGCTACCGGAATTTCTTGTTCGTCATACAGAAAGAGTTCTTTTTGTTGGTTCTCCTCTTTATAAATCACATTCCCTTTTATCACTAATAATTTAGCTGAAACATCCGTTTTATGCTCCTTAAGAATCATTCCTTTTTTAAAAGCAATTACCAGTACTTTACTGCAAGAAGTATTTTGAACCACTTGCGCCACTGGATTAGCAGCATTTTCTAGTTTTTGAAGTATCTCTTTAAACATTATAAATCTTTGTTTTTAAATTTGATTAATGAAATGAAAAATGGGATAATAATCCACAAACACAACAACGAGAAAGAAAGCAGCAATCCCAAAGAAGTCCCGAAAAAATCTTTAAAAATTGCTCCGGTGTACCCCATCATCGCCGAAACATCCAGATGCAACAGGATTTGAATTCGGGCTAAATCTATTGGGCTGAACGCCGTAACAACAATCATTGCTTTCTCGATTGGATAATCCGAAAATTGAAATAACAAATACAAAATTAATCCATCAAAAAGCAGTGCAAAATACAACCAACCCATGATGGCAATCCCTATCCCTTTTGCTTTGTCTCTGGTCAATATCGAACTTAAAAACGCCAAAGCCACGAAGACTAACGTAATCAAACAACCTATGACGAGCATCATAATGCCTACGCTATCCGGCGCATTGATTAAAAGCGGAATTCCGGCACCAATAAAAAAGGCTAAAACCATTGCTAACGAAAGTCCGAGAAATAAACTCAACCAAATTTTCTTGCGCTTGATGGGTTGGCTTAACAAAAGCTCAATAAACTCCGTACTATTGTACAAATAAATCGTCGCAAAAAGAATAGAAACCAGCGGAACCGTGAATAAAATTATATTCAAAATAGTAAGCAATCCTTTAGCAGAATTATCTTCAAGCCCGAATGAACTCCATGAAAGAATAGCTAAAATAAGGGTATACGCAAGTATAATCTTGTTCTTCAGAATGTCTAGAAAAATGATTTTAATGATTCTGTTCATTGCTTTTGTTTTTTAAGATTTTAGCAATTGCTTTGGATATTTTTTGTTCGTTTGTTGATTCCAATAAATCCGCGATAGTTTGATGAAAATGTACTGTTCCGTCTTGCATGTAAATAATTTGCGTAATCAAATCATCCAGTTCGCTCAAAAGATGGGAAGTAATCAAGATGAGTTTTCCCTTTTCTTTTTCTTTTATAATTTTTTCTTTCAATATTTCGGAAGCCAATGGATCTAATCCAGCAGTTGGTTCGTCTAAAATCAACACCTCAGGATTAAACAAAAAAGCCAATGTTGCACTTACTTTTTGCGTTGTTCCGCCCGAAAGTGTCCGCATTTGTTTGTCGACTATTTTTTCGAGTTCAAATGCCTTGACTAAATCCTCATCCAAAACCTGATCCGAATTTCGAATTTTTTTTATCATTTCGATGATTTGCCCTACCGTCATATAATCCGGATAACGACCTATTTGCGGCATGTATCCTATTTGTTCCCGATATTTAAATTCCTTTAAAATTGATTTTTTATTAAATAAAATATCGCCTTTAGAAGGAATAACCATTCCCAAAATACTTTTTATCAAAGTCGTTTTTCCACAGCCATTTGGACCAATTAAAGCAATGCATTCTCCTTTTTTAAAAGAGAGATTGATATCATTTAAAACCTCTAATTTTCCGAATTTTTTATATATATTTTTTATTTCAATCATAATGGTAAAGAGTGCATTAATGGCGAATTGTCAATGAAATTATCCGGGGTTATGCTGGGCAACACTTTTTCGGATTTATCCAAAAGTGTGATCATGAAACTCCGGAACAACAACATCGCCGAGGGATTATTTTCAACTAAAACCGCAAATAAACTCAACGGATGATACGGCACATCACCGACACCATTTTTGTCTAAATCGTATCCTTCGTATTTATCCCAATAATTGGTATCGAACTTGTTTAAAACTAAACTACCGTTAGTTCCCATATCAAAAGTATTCCCAATAAAATTATTATTCACGATTTCATTGTCTACGCAACTGGCCTGGATTTTCATTGCCCATCCATTGGCTTCAAATACATTTTTTTCAACCCGAATCCGATTGGTTCCTTCCATGTGAATTCCAGAAGTGTTTTTAGAAAATTTATTTCCAATTATATGACTGTCCGTGATTTCCTTAAGGAATAATCCATAAGCGCCATCGCCCCAATTTTCTTCGAAATAATTATTGAACATCTTGACATTTTTGGTAAACATTACCGCAACGCCCGCACCGTTATTCTTGAAAATGTTGGTAATATACGCGTCGTCATTAGAGAACATAAAATGCAAGCCATACCGAATATTGTTTGTTGAAATATTCCTCCAGATAATGGAATTGGTAACAAATTCAAAATAAATCCCATCCCGATGACCGGAAATGGTGTTGGCGATAATTTGGAGATTCTCACTTTTCCAACAATGAATTCCGTTACCTATTTGCTGTTCTTCTTTGCCGTACGCTACAATTATATTGTTTTTTATCAGGCAATTTTTACCATTTTGGATATAAATTCCAAAAAAATTATCGTCCAAAATATTATTTTGAATAACAACATGATTTTTATTGTACACTTTAATTGCGCAGGGATCTTCGAGTGAGGCATACCCTGATTTTATCACTTTGAAACCTTGCACAACCACACTATCTGCTTTAATGGAAAGTACTTCATACTTTTTTTGTCCATCTAAAACCGGATATCCTTTACCCAGAAAAACGATTCTTTTGTCAATAACAATATTGCCTTCTCGATACACACCTTTATGCACTAAAATCGTGTCACCTATTTTAGCCAGACTAATGGCTATTTTTATTGATTTTATCGGTTTATTAGCGCCAACTTCAATCACATTAGCATGGAGGAATGAAGAAAAAAACAGAAATATATAGAGGAGTTTTTTCATTATTTTTAAAATTAAACCATCTGAATTTAATTAAGAAGACACACTGTTCTTAATTCTTTACTGATTTAAAAAACGACTGGTTTATTTTGCAATTACAGCTTCCCAAGTAACTTGTTTAGCTTTTAATTTTATTCCAAATTCCTTTGCTTCATTTTCAGAAGAAAAAGCAATAACTCCGCCTCTCATTGGACTTTGAATCCTTCCTCCGGAAAGGAAAAAAGCGGTTTTAACAGGAATCAAAACATTATCTTGGGTATAATTATTCACATAATGAGCGGTCATTTTTGTGTTGGAATTTTCTTTTTTATATTGTATCATACACATGATATCGTCAAATTTGAAAACTCTGCCTTTTTCAGTAATCACTTCTGCCGCATATTTACCATCGGCGATAGTCATTTTACAAAAATCGCATGTATCAACGTTCAATTTAATAGGAACCACTTCCGTTTTGGCACAGGAAAAAAAAGAAAAAGATAAAAAGATTAACAAAGCTGCCGTTGTATTTGATTTTTTGAATTTCTGCAACAGATTAGCCTCTTTTATAACCAGTAAAAACAATAAAAAACCCGAAACAATTAACATCCACCCTCCAATATCCGGAATAGAATACGCTCCAAAATTCAAGAGTTGTTTATATCCTAGTAATGGCGGCTGATACGACATTCCCGGTACTTGAATTGCAGCATTCGGATCCAGATTATGGCCGTATTCATAGTTCCATCGGTAAAAATCGACTCCTGCTAATATTCCAAAAAGAATAAATGAAATGAACAAAGCATAAAGTCCTTTTTTCTTCGCAATTATCGCAACTGCCAAAGCACAAAATGCAAAAAAACCAATGATATAAGGCAATACGGTAAACTCTATAAAATCTTCTTTGTGCAGGGTTTTCATGCCAATGTAATGGTTCAATCCATTAATAATCTCGACATCTCCACCAATTTTATCAGCATGCAACTGTAATACTAAACCTTCGGGATATTGAGGAGCTGACAATTCAATTCTCCACATGGGAACAAAAACAGATGACACTAATAGCACCATCACCAACAAAAGCATCACTTTTGAAAGCGTTGAAATTTTTGGATTATTCATGATTTTTTTATTAAAAAAGGGAACAAACTAAATAATTTGTTCCCTCTTGAATTTAAAGTGATTTTTATTTAGCCGGCATATTTGTTCCTAAGCTAAACGTTAGGGGAACACTACTTCCCGCTGGAGAAACTCTTAGATATCCTGACATTTCCTGATGCAGCGCACTACAAAAATCAGTACAATAGAAAGGAAACATTCCTACTTTTTTTGGTATCCATTTCAAAGTGGATGTTTCTCCGGGCATAATTAACAACTCGGCATTATCAGCACCTTTTATAGCAAATCCATGGGGTACATCCCAATCTTGTTCTAAATTAGTGACATGGAAATACACCTCATCACCTACTTTTACTCCTTCGATATTATCAGAAGCGAAATGAGAACGTATGGAAGTCATGTAGACATGAACTTGGTTTCCTTTTCTGATTACTTTAGCCTCTTTTTCTCCTTTGGCAACATAAGGGTGATTGTTTTCTTCGATTTTATAAAATTTCAACTGACCATTGTTTCTGATCAAATCAGCGGGAGCAGATTGTGCGTAATGTGGTTCTCCAATAGTAGGATAATCCAACAAAAGTTTCATTTTATCTCCACTGATATCAAATAACTGTGCTGCTTGTGCCAATTCCGGTCCTGTTGGTAAGTATCTGTCTTTGGTGATTTTATTGTAAACGACCATGTATTTACCAAATGGTTTTCTACTGTCTCCACCAGGAATTGAAAGGTGTCCAGGAGAATAATAAACAGGCACTCTGTCTAAAATTTTCAATGTTTTAATGTCCCATTTCACCACTTCTGAAGAAACAAAGAAAGTAGTATAGGCATTTCCTTTTCCATCAAACTCAGTATGCAAGGGTCCTAAACCTGGTTTTTTAACTTCTCCGTACAAAGCTGCCTCATATTTGATTACCGGAATACCTTCATAATCGCCATCAAATTGTTTTTTGGCAATAGCATTTTTCATTTTGTCAAAACTAAAGACAGGAATTAGAGCAGCTAGTTTTCCTGAACCTACGATGTATTCACCTGTTGGATCCACATCACATCCATGAGGTGATTTTGGACAAGGAATCAAGTAACAAATGTCTTTTAACATTTTAGAATCCAATACTAATACTTCAGTTCTCATTTCAGATTTTGCAGTATGTGTTTTTTCATCCCATGTATTATGAGCATATTTAGCTTTTATTTTTTTACCTTTTCCTGCTTTGATGTACTCTTCAGCTTTTTTCCAGTTTACTGCCATAATAAAATCTTTGTCGTTTTTTGAGGCATTCACTTCCAGCAAAGTATTGGCTTGTTCTGAATTGTAGCAAGAGAAGAAGAACCATCCGTGAGATTTGCCTTTACCAGCATGACTTAAATCCCAGTTCAAACCAGGAGTTTCAATTTGGAAAGCAATATCCATCTGACCTTCCTTACCTACTTTTACAAAACTTAAATATCCTTTGAAGTTATCCTTGTATGTGTTTATGGGTACATCTCCGTTATCATTATCTGGCGGAACGCTAAAACGAGTTCCAGCTACAACATATTCTGTATTTTCAGTGATAAATGGAGAGGAGTGGTTTCCTGCACTATTCGGCAATTCAATTATTTCAACTGTTTTGAAAGTTTTTAAATCAACACGAGCAATTCTTGGAGTATTATTGGCATTAGCAAAAATCCAACGACCATCCACTTCTCCTTTAGTTTGAGACATATTTAAATGATGCTGATCGTCCCAAGGCACATAACCATGAGAAGTATTCAACATTGGTTTTGTTTCTTCGCTGTATCCGTACCCACTTTGCGGATCTTGAGAAAATATTGGAATTACTCTTAATAACCTTGCACTAGGCAGACCATAAACACTCATTTGTCCGCTAAAACCTCCTGAAACGAAATTATAGAATTCGTCATATTTTCCCGGAGCAACATACACTTTTTGAGCTGCGTCACCACCTACTGCATCCGCAGTATCTTTAGGTCTGCAAGAACCAAAAAATGCACTAACCAAAACTATGGCAAGACTTGATTTTATAAATATATTGTTCATTTTATTTAAATTAAATTATTTTACACCGTCATTTTTACGCATAAACTCGAGTAAATTTCTTGCGTCAATATCCGTCAAGGCTTGATTTGGCATACGAACCAAACAAAGTTCCAGTTGCGCTTGAAGTGCCGGATCTTTATCAATCATTGGATCTGGATTGGTGATGAAATTCATAATCCATTCTGGTTTTTGTCTTAAAGTAACGCCTTTCCATCCTGGACCTACTAATTTCTCATCGGTCAATTTATGGCAAGAAGAACATTTAACGGATTGTATTTTTTCACCTTCGGCAGCCATCGCCTCATCCAATTTATCGCCTAAATCCACTGAAGTGTGTTTTCCGATACCTCTGTTTGGATCATACGCAACAGCATCTGTTGGGTTTGTTGCTGATTCTTCAGATGGTGCGGCAGCATCTTTTGAAAAATCGTCATTAGTTTTGGTTTTATCACCACATGAAGTTAACATTACGAATGCAACTACAAAAAAAGTTAATTTGTACATAAATTTGTTTTTAGAATTGTTTAACAAATTTGCGATTAGATTAGCGCATTAATTATGACTGGAATCATACTTAATCAAGTATTTTTTTAATTTTTTACTTTTAATTAGACAACTAAACGATCAACTTTTGTTAACGATTAAACTTTATAAGCCTATCCTTGTCTTATATCGATAAAACTTAAAACAATACAAATTGAAAAAATTATTTATCGCTGCATTATTAGTTGTCGGAATGACAAGTTTTGCGCAAGAAAGAGAAGCAACTACAGAAAGAGCTCAAATGGAGCAAATGACATTAGAGCAAAGAAACCAATTGCACTTGAAAAAGATGACTTTGGAATTAGATTTGAATGTTTCTCAGCAAAAAGAAATGAGTAAATTTATTGCTGAAGAAAGTGCTAAAAGAGAATCTAGAATGGCGGAGAGAAAAGCAACAAAAGATGTGAAAAAAAAACAGTTTACCGCTGACGAACGTTTTGCTAAGAAAAATCAAATGTTAGACGAGCAAATTGTGATGAAAGAAAGAATGAAAAAAATTCTTTCAGCGGACCAATACAAAAAATGGGAGGAAATCAAAGGGAAAAGACATCACGGAATAAAAAAAAGAATGGTGCACCATAAAGAAGGAAAACCAGCAAAAATGGAAGAGAAAAAATAATCTGTCCACTTAAAATATTTTATCTTATTTCATAAAAAAGCCCCAAATTTGGGGCTTTTTTATGTTTAAAATGTTTTCGAAACTTTATCTATAGCTCGAATGGTAAAATCTAAATCCTCATACGTTAATGCATCAGTAATAAACCACGTTTCATAAGCAGAAGGCGCAATATAAATTCCTTCCTGTAACAATCCGTGGAAGAATTTCTTGAACGTTTCGTTATCTCCTTTTGCTGCTGTTTGAAAATCAACAACCACAGCAGCATCAAAATGAACCGAAATCATTGAGCCAATGCTGTTGATTGTAAATACAACATTATTAGCTTTTAACACTTTATCAATTCCTGCAGCCAAATACGCTGTTTTCTCTTCTAATCTTTGAAAAATAGAACGATCACTATTTAAGGCTTGTAACATCGCTAATCCTGCAGCCATTGCCAACGGATTTCCAGACAATGTTCCTGCCTGATAAACGGGACCTAACGGAGACAAATAATTCATGATTTCCGCACGAGCGGCAAAAGCGCCAACAGGTAATCCTCCACCAATTACTTTGCCGAAACAAACGATATCAGCTGTTACATTAAACAATTCCTGAACGCCACCAGCAGCGAGTCTGAATCCAGTCATTACCTCATCAAAAATCAATAGAATTCCGTTATCGGTACACAATTGGCGTAAGCCTTCCAAAAAGCCTTTATTAGGCGGTATACAACCCATATTCCCTGCAACAGGTTCTACGATTATCGCTGCAATTTCATTTTTATTTGCTTTGATTAAAGTGGCTACGTTTTCTAAATCATTGTATTGTGCCAGCAAAGTATCCTTGGCCGTTCCTGCAGTTACTCCGGGACTGTTTGGTGAACCAAAAGTAATTGCTCCGCTTCCCGCCTGTATTAAAAACGAATCCGAATGACCGTGATAGCATCCTGCAAATTTTATTATTTTATCTCTTTTGGTAAAACCGCGAGCCAGTCTTACAGCACTCATACAGGCTTCGGTACCGGAGTTTACAAATCTAATTTTATCAATATTTGGAACCATCGCCACAGCTAAAGCTGCAATTTGTGTTTCCAATTCTGTTGGCATTCCAAACGAGGTTCCTAACTTCGCTTTCTCTATCACGGCTTGTACTACCGGTTCGTAGGCGTGTCCTAAAATCATTGGTCCCCACGAATTGATATAATCTATTAAGCGGTTGCCGTCTTCATCGTATAGATATGCACCTTTAGCACTTTTTACAAAAATTGGAGTTCCGCCTACTGCTTTAAATGCTCTTACCGGCGAATTCACGCCTCCTGGAATTACTTTTTCTGCTTCAGCAAAAAGCTGACTACTTCTTTGATATAACATTTAAAATTTGGATTTTATATTTGATACATTTCAAAGAATAAAACTATTGGTAAATTTTCAACTGTTGTCCAATTGAAAGCGCATTCTCTACCAGATTGTTTTTTTCTTTTAACTCTTTAATCTCTAAATTAAATCTTTTTGAAATAGAATATAGCGTGTCTCCTTTTTGCACCACGTATGAAATCAGATTCTTATCTATATTTATTTTTGATTTTTTTGGTTCAATGTTTAAGTCTTCAATAATTTGATTGGGTTTCGAAACATAATCTACCTCTAAAACCTGATCATCATATTGATGCAATTTGTATCGTTGAATATATGATATCAGCTTATCCGGGTATTTTGGGTCTGTTGCATAACCGGCTGCTTTAAGTCCTCTGGCCCAAGCCTTATAATCACCTTTTGAGAAATCAAATAATTTAGAATATCGACTTCTGCCAGTTAAAAACAGTGCGTGATCTTTGTAGGACTCCGATACATTGTCGTACTTCCTGAAGCATTCCTGAGCAGCGTCGTCATCGTGTTTTACACTTTCGCCGTTCCAGCCTTCATGGCATTTTATACCAAAGTGATTATTAGCCGTTATTGCTAAATCTCCCCTTCCCGCACCAGATTCCAATATACCCTGAGCTAAAACAATACTTGCAGGAATACCATAAACTTTCATGTTATCCATTGCAATATCTTTAAATTTAGTAATATAGTTAGCCACAACATCACTACTAACCACTGTTTGTGAAGTGGAGACAATTACTTCCGTTACCTGATTAGTGTATACTTGTTTGGGCGGATTTGTTGTAATCGGCTGTCTTACAGGTACCTTTGAAACTGCTGTTTTTGTACCAATTGTCTTTTTACCTGTACGAACTATTTCCGTTTTTGGTTTTAACGGCGCTTTTTTTGTTGTTGTAATAACTGGTTTTGTGGCATTACAGCCTACCATAGTTATCGTTATAAGAATTAGTAGGATTTTTTTAAACATAGATATCTATTGTTGGTAATTGTTTGTTCTTTAATTTCATATTCATTCCCTGAATTCCCTGAATTCCACCAGTATGAATAAGTAAAATTTTTGATTTTGCAGGAAAATAATTCTTTTTTATCAAGTCTATAACGCCAAAAACCATCTTTCCAGTATAAATTGGATCTAATGGAATTTGATTTTCCAGATAAAAGTGATTTATAAACACAGTTAATTCTGCATTAACTTTCGCGTATCCACCAAAATGATAGTCCGTTAGTAACTCCCAATTATCATTTTGGACAAAATTACGAATTTCCTCTTTTAAAAAATCACCTTTTAAAGCAGGAAATCCTAAAACTTTTTGGTGCGGTAAAACACTGTTAATAATTCCCGAAATAGTTCCGCCAGTCCCTACTGAACAACAGATGTAATCAAAATCAGCATCTTCCGAAGTTAGTATTTCCTCACATCCTTTGATAGCTAAATCATTTGTACCGCCTTCTGGAATGTGATAAAAACCCCCAAATTTTTGTTTTAAATTTTCTAAAAAAGAAACTTCGCTTTTTAAACGGTAGTCTTCTCTTGAAATAAATTCCAATTGCATGCCACAATTTTGCGCAAATAATAAAGTGGGATTTTCAGAAACTTTACTGGCTAATTCATCTCCGCGAATAATCCCGATAGTTTTAAATCCTTTTTCATTTCCGGCAAAAGCTACAGCGGCAATGTGATTCGAAAAAGCTCCTCCAAAAGTCAACAGCGTTTCTTGATTTTCTGCTTTCGCTTGAAGCAAATTATACTTCAGTTTTCTAAACTTATTACCCGAAACAAATGGATGGATCAAATCTTCCCTTTTAATTTGCACTGAAATAGAGTTTAGAAATGCTGTAATTACCTTTTGATTCAAACTATTTTATTTTTTACAAAGGTAAAATTAATCTATTATAAAAAATGCAACTTCTACAGATTGCATTTTTGTGTTTCTCATTATTGAATTTTAGTTTTTAATAATCACTTTTTTACCAACCACTAATTTGTCTTTCGTGGTCAATTTTACGATGTAAATTCCATCCCCTAAACCTGAAGTTGAAAATTTATACGAAGCATCAACCCCTAAATCTTTTTTAACAAAAATTAATTTACCCGCTACATCATATAAACCGCAGGTCTCAAGATCCATCAATAAAGGATTATCGATTGTTAAATTTTTGGTTAAATTATTTTGAAAAATCATAAAACTCTCTTTGGCTGCCTCTTCAACTCCCAAAGTCGAGTTGCTTTTGAAGGTAATTTCGAACTGAGTATTATTCTCTCCAGCCGGCAAATCTAATTCATGAAAGTCATTTTTAATATCGTAAAATAAATCTTTTACTTTATCGTGTAAGTAAACCGTATTTACTCCCGCGAAGTTAATTATTTCTTTTACTGTAATTTTATAATTAGCTGCTTTATCATTTCTAAAACCAATGGGGATTTTTTTATCAATGTCAAAATTTATTGCATTAATAACAAAATCTGTCCCTTCTAAAACAAAGTAAACATCTGCCGGCGTACTGTCACTCGAAGACATTGCATCCATCCCGCGATCAATGCCATCAGTCGCTTCAGGAATTAAGGTCAAAGCCAATTGACGCACGCCTTGATTGTTCATCAACGTATTTAATTTTATTTGTGGAGTAGGTGCTAAACTCACTGACGAATAATCAAATCCTGATACAGATTGTACTTTAGCCATATAACCAGTATTGCTTTTTGGTGTAATAATATTTCCCGCGAACTTAGCTAATGAGCTGCTTGGTCCTTCTTTGGCAAACACTCTATAACTGTTTTTCATTTGAACAAAACCGTTTGCTTTACCATCGATTAAGAAACCTTGACCAATTGGCGAAAAACGTCTTTCATAATTTTTTCCTGATGCGCCTGCTGATCCTTCATTTCCAGAACCATCATACGAATAAAAGGTTGCAGAAACATAAGTTCCTGCGCTTCCCAAAGTACCAGGAGCAAAAGCCCCATAACCTCCTTTATAATCCGCTATAAAGTGAGAATTAACCGTTGGATCTTGCTCCCAAAAATAAGCAATCGCGGTGCAATTTGTTTCGCCAAGTAAAAAAGCGGATAAGTCAATTGCTGATGGATACGGATTTCCTGTCAAAGTAAATTGCTCAATTGCAACGGGTATTGCAATAATGCCATCATTCGGTTTTCCTCTAAAATCATAGCGCTGTTTACTTCCCGGATTGTTCTGAATCCCGTTTACTGTTGTCGCATTTGTTCCCGAAGTTCCTTTCATTGTAAATCCTTCTCCAGCATTCAAACTGGAATTAGCTCCTACCTGAAACCAACTTGAGTAATTCGATGAAATGGTTAATTTATTTATCCAGTATGGGGCTATCGCAAATGGACTGGCGGTGCCATTATAATTATTCATTGCTAAAGGTGTTGAACTAACACTAGAAGTCAAATCGACAATATCTTTAAGTTGTGTAATTCCAAAAGGAGAATTTCCTACAGTAGCATTAGTTCCTCCCACTGGAGAACACCAGTAATCATATTGAAAATTATTAGTTGTTCCTTCCTGAAAAACAGATAAACTACCCAATCCTTTGTTTGTGCCAGCTGAAGTTAATCCTTGCAAAAGCTGTCCATTTTCCCTCAAATAAAAATTGCTGGTAGCCGCGTTTAGCTCTAATTGTTGGTTAATAAAAACAACTTCGTTACTGGCAAAAACGTAACTATTGGGACTTATATACATCTGGGCACTAACATTGTTCTGAATTAAAATTCCAGTCACAATAAGCAGTGCTTTTTTAAGTATTTTTGAGTTCATAAGCGTATGGATTAAGTTAATTTATAAAAATCAATTATTCCTTTAATACTTTATGGTTTTAAATTAAATCAAAAAGTTTGAAGACTTAAAATGAAAGTATTAAGATTAAAAATTACTTTTTGTAACCTTTTTAGTCCTCTTTTTACAGAAGTAAATCTGATAATTAATATTATTATATAAATCTACAAAAAAAAGACAATAGCAAAGAGCAATATTACCGACAAAAAGTATAAAAAATCGTTTAAATACATCTTTTGCAATATATTATATATAATTTCTTATATAATTAAATTTTAAAAGTAAGGTGAAATAATGACAATTCTTAGGGAACTGTTTTTTAACAAAAAAAGAATTAACTTTCGGAGATCAATACTTTTTATAAAAAATGCAACCCCTACAGATTGCATTTTTTTGTTTCTCATTTCTGAATTTTAGTTTTTAATAATCACTTTTTTACCAACCATTAATTTGTCTTTCGTGGTCAATTTTACGATGTAAATTCCATCCCCTAAACCTGAAGTTGAAAATTTGTACGAAACATCAACCCCTAAATCTTTTTTAACAAAAATTAATTTACCCGCTACATCGTATAAACCGCAGGTCTCAAGATCCATCAATAAAGGATTATCGATTGTTAAATTATTCATTAAATTATTTTGAAAAATAATAAAACTCTCCCTGGCTGCCTCTTCAACTCCCAAAGTTGAGTTGCTTTTGAAGGTAATTTCGAACTGAGTATTATTCTCTCCAGCCGGTAAATCTAATTCATGAAAGTCATTTTTAATATCATAAAATAAATCTTTTACTTTATCGTGTAAGTAAACCGTATTTACTCCCGTGAAGTTAACTATTTCTTTTACTGTAATTTTATAATTAGCTGCTTTATCATTTCTAAAACCAATGGGGATTTTTTTATCAATGTCAAAATTTATTGCATTAATAACAAAATCTGTCTCTTCTAAAACAAAGTAAACATCTGCCGGTGTAGTATCACTCGAAGACATGGCATCCATCCCGCGATCAATGCCATCAGTCGCTTCAGGAATCAAGGCCAAGGCCAATTGCCGCACTCCTTGATTGTTCATCAACGCATTGAATTTTATTTGTGGAGTAGGTGCTAAACTTACTGTTGTATAATCAAATCCTGATACAGATTGAATTGTATTTAAATAGCCTGACGTATTTTTTGTTTTATTTTGATTTGCATTCTTTTCAAATTGATTATAATTTAGTGAACCTTCCTTAACGAAAACTCTGTAACTATTTTTCATCTCTACAACTCCGTTAGCCGATCCATCAATTAGAAAACCTTGCCCAACGGGACAAAAACGTCTTTCATACGTTCCTCCTGTCCCTGCAGCAGTGACTTCATTCCCCGAACCATCATACGAATAAAAAGTTGCCGGAACATAAAGCCCCATGCTAGCGGGTGTGCCAGGAGAAAAAGCGCCATATCCCCCTTTGTAATCCGCAATGTAATGTGAATTTACCAGCTTATCCTGTTCCCAGAAATAAGCGATACCAGTGCTATTAGTAGCTCCAATTAAAAAAGCAGATAAATCGATGGCTGAAGGATACGGATTTCCCGTCAGTGTAAATTGTTCAATGCCAACTGGAATAGAAATAGTTCCGTCATTTGGTTTTCCTCTAAAATCATAACGTTGTTTATTCCCGGGATTATTTAAAACCCCATTTACGTTAGTTGCATTGGTTCCTGAAGTTCCTTTCATGGTAAAACCTTCTCCTGCATTCAAGTTTGAGCTGGAACCCACTTGATGCCAAGCGGAATAACCTGCTGTAGCTATTAATTTATTAATCCAGTAAGGTGCAATTGCAAATGGACTAGCGGTACCATTATAATTATTTGCAGCTAAAATAGTTGGATCATTACTGCTAGTCAAAGTAACAATATCTTTAAATTGTGTAATTCCAAACGGTGCATTCCCAGCACTGACTACATTTCCTCCTACAGGAGAACACCAGTAATTAAATTGAAAATTATTAGTAGTTCCTTCCTGAAAAACAGATAAGTTACCCAGTCCTTTATTCGCCCCAGCTGTTGTAGTACCTTGAAGCAGCTGCCCATCTTGCCGCAAATAAAAATTACTTGTTGTAGCATTTAACTCCACATCTTGCGCTACATACACTACTTCGTTGTTTACAAAGACATCTGTATTTGCACTTACAAACAGTTGCGCATTTACATGGCTATGAAATAAAAAACCTGCAAAAAACAGGCAGAATCGATAAAGTATTTTTGCATTCATGGACAGTTGAATTTAATCAATTTATAATTTTTTAACAGTAACTTAATTACATCTAATATGTAAAATATCCTTAATAATAAACAATGAAGGTATTATAATACCAACTAAATTCAGATTGGTTTATAATCCCACTTTTCAGAAAACTAAAACCAATATCTGAATATTTTAGCTTTTGTTAAAAAAAAAATAGTTTTACCTCCAGGGCAAATACTTTGAAAAAGCTCAATATATCGTTGAAATACGTTTTTTTATCCTTAAATAGATAATTTAGCACGTTATTTTTATTACTACAAAATAAAAAAACAGCGAAATGTAAAAATAAAACTACCTCAAAAATCTAACTTTACTTCTATACTAAAAATAAAAACTGGCAAAAACACCAACTATTTGAAATACTTTTACATATATTGCCTAGTGTGTTTATAAATTTTTCCAATTAAAATCTAAAATCAAATTTATCTTTTTTTGCAACACTATTATCTAATACTCATTATGGTTAAAATTCTATTTTTCAGAATTATTGCATCTGAATTAATTTCCCATCTAATGTCAATATTTTGCCCCGAAGAAACCGCAGCAATTGCCTGTAAAGAAATTGATCCAGTATTCAAATTACTTGCGCAAGTTCTACTCGAGTTAGGGCACTACAACTCAATTTTGATAAATACTTAGCGTTGCTAATGCTTTGCTGGTGATCGCTACAGTAGTACTAGCAGGTTTAAATAAAGAGCCATTCGCGCTGGAATATTCAAAACCTGAAATATCGCCTAATTTTGTACCTATATCCCCAGTCAAATAAGAATTTGCATTGTTACTAACTGCACCGTTACTAGTGAATCTAACAAAAGTAGCTGATGTACCGAAGTCAAGATAAGAGCAGCTTAAGGGCATATACGCTGTTCCGGGACCAAAACTAATAGCCCCTGTTGTTGCGAATAATCTACCTTCAAAAGTTCCATTAGCGCCCATAAAAACGACTCCCTTATTAGCAATGATAGTTCCTTTCAATACAGTTGAAGCGGAAATAGAGACGGCTCTTTCTACGACCCAAAATACGTTACATGCTGAGGCACCGTTTGTCAATACAATATTAGTTGCTGACCCTGTAGTTAAAGCTCTTCCAATTTTTAAAATAAACCTGCATTGGGATTTCCTTGCGCATTTAAAGTTAAAGTTCCTGCAACAGATGCTGCAGCTCCTATTGCATACACTCCGGCAATTAAAATCTCGCCACTACCAAAAGAAGGTGCATGAATGGTATTGGTGGTAGGAACAATTATCAATTGATCGTATGCCGTTTTTAAATCTAATTTGCCTTGTGCCGTATTTACTGATCTGGAAGTATAGCTGGAAGGTATACTATATTGACCATTAAACATAACCAGATACGTTCCAGCCACAGGAGTCAATAACATTCCTGGAATTACAACAGCGGTATTTATATTAGTTTCTATCTCCTCCGTTGCATTAACCGAATTAAAATTATCTGAATTGGCCAGTACAAAAGCTATAGTTGCTAATTGTGTCGTATTTGTCCCAATTGCTGCAGTTGGAGCCAAAGGTATTCCTGTAAAGGTTGCCGAATCTGAAAAAACTAACTTTCCGGTTCCAGTCTCATCAGTCAATGAATTCTGTATTTGTACTGAAGTTGTACTTCCAGTTTCCGTTCCGTACAAAGTTCCAGAACGGGGCAACGTGACGTCTGTTAATCCAGTAGTTGTAATTATAGTTGCACATGCTCCCGGTAGAGCAAGCGTTGACCCGTTACTATTGACTATTCCAATTCCCCCATTTATTGGCAAAACTAAACCTGTAATAAAATCTTTCCAACGCAAATCATAAAAATAAAAAATTGATGTGTTAGTGTTGTAAATAAGAAGTTCTGTAGTAGGCGAACTAATAGCATCTCTCTGCACTGTAGTCAGATGCGGCATCAAAAATCCTTTATCGGTAAAATAAACATCCAGAACTGCTGATGCTTCGGGATTACTAGTACATATTCCTACTTGTGCACTGCTCATTTCTGAAATTAGAAGGAATAAAACATATAAAAACAGGGTATTATTCCTCATTTGTCTAAATTATTAATACTTTAAAAACAATATATTTTGTAATTTGACAACTCATTTTTTAATTTTACAGCATCAAAATGTACTGTCATTACACTTTTGAAATATGTCACTTTAGGCCTGTAAAAAACAATATTGATTACATAAAAGTTACCCGCTGGGTACTCTTATTCAAAATATCATTACAGGTGTTTTTATGCATTAAAAAAAAGGAATAAAAAATGTATCGATAACCGTTATTACTAACAACTTCTTACTTCTCAATACCTTTTTCTAACAAAAATTGCTCGAACTCACGAAAATTATAATTACAAACTAATTACAACCAACGCGTTATCATTATTCATTTTCTATTTAAAAAAAAACTCTTCAACAAGATTTAAAAAAATATTTATACATAGCACCACCGTAAAAATCATCTAACACTGATTAGTGTCAATATTCTGTTATTTAGCTTTAATGATCCTGAATCTGTTTTCCAACGGACGTCAATGTTTTCACCCGCCAAAACAGTTGCAATCGCTTGCAGAGACACATCTCCGGTATTTACAGAACTTGATCTCGTTCTACTTGAGTTAGCGATTAAAACTCCATTTTGATACACACTAAAGGTAGCAATAGCATTATCAATTCCGGGGCTTACAAAAGTACCATTCACTGCAGCAGTTTGAAAACCTGAAAAAGTACCTGCACCTACGCCAATGTCTCCAGTAATATTTGAAATCCCTGAATTGCTAACATTACCAGAAGAAGTGAACATAGCAAAGGACGACAAAACACCTAAATTGGCATGTGAACTATTTGCAGTTTTAGTTATCATTGAAGTATCAATGCCTATGGTCCCGGCAGTAGATAACATTCTTCCATCTAATGTACAATTAGCTCCTAAAGAAACTGCACCAGTATTAGCAAGGATGGTTCCTTTCATAGTAGTTAGGGCTCCTATAGTGATAGCTCCTTTAGCCAACCAAAAAACATTAGCTGCCGATGCCCCATTCAGCAGCACTATCGTTGTGCTTGCTCCTATACTTAAAGTTGATCCCACTTTAATAACAAAAAGAGCATTTGAATTTCCCTGTCCATCTAAAGTAAGGGTACCTGCGGCGGAAGCGGCGGAAGCTACACTATGAACCCCCGGATACAAGGTCTCCGTTCCAAATGTAGCTCCGTGCGCTACTGTAACGGGAATATTATCCAGCTGACTAAAAACCGCTTGTAAATCTGCTACCGCCTGCGCCGCTTTATTGCCCGGCACAATAGTATATTGCCCATTAAAAGTAACAGCATAAGTTCCAGTCGAGGGACTTATTGACATACCCGGTACTAAAATGTCCGTTGCTGAACTGGTAGATATTTCTGCTGTACTGTTAACGGATTTATAATTATTCGAATTAGCCAAAACAAATGCTGTAGTTGCTAATTGCGAAGTATTAGTTCCTACGGCTGCTGTTGGAGCTACCGATATTCCTGTAAAAGTTGGAGATTCCGAAAAAACTAACTTTCCACTCCCAGCCTCGTCGGTCAAAGAATTTTGTATTTGTGCTGAAAATATACTTCCTACTTCTGTTCCAAATAAAGTTCCTGTTTTTGGTAAGGTAATATCTGTTACTGCCGTTGTTGTAATTGTAGTAGCAAATGCTCCTGGTAATGCAAGCGTTGCTAAGTTACTATTGGCTATTCCAGTTCCCCCATTTATCGGCAAAACTAAACCTGTAACAAAATTGTTCCAGCCCAAATTATAAAAATTGAATAGTGAAGTTGTGGTGTTATAAATGAGAAGTCCTGTTGCAGGTAAGCTTATTGCGTCTCGTTCTGCTGAAGTCAAGCGAGGCAATAGAAATCCTTTAGTAGTAGATTGAATGTCTAATATCGACGAAATTTCAGGAGTTGTTGTCCCGATTCCTACTTGTGCATTTGATACTATCGAAATTAATAATAGAATGAATAAGAACGAAATACTATTTTTCATATATTTTTGATTACTCTATTGAGACTTATCTTGACCTGTAGAAAATCAAAACTTTTTTAAATAAAAAAGTATTAAAATCCATCAAGATCTGTTTGAGTTCCGGTTGTTGTTCCTTTTACTACTATAAAATCGCGGGAAGCAGACCACAAAGAGCAGCTACTGTATCGGACACATTTTGAATAAATCAAACTTGTACAAAGTATAGATAGAAACAACATCAAGCCTCTGCTAGACTATTTTTTGTTGCAAATTAAATAATTAGTTCAATAATTGACTAATTGTTTGCTTTGACGCGAAATTAGATTCATTTTTATGATAATTTTATGAATGTTAGAAACTACATCGTTTTCGTTGTAACGAAAACGTTATCGATTTTAAAAATAGACACTTGAATATTAGTCCAAATTATTTAAATAACTTGTTTAGAATACACAAACTGAAAGATTCTGATTTCTAATAAACCAAATCCACTCGATAGTATTTTAGACAAATTATTCAATCTGTAAGTGACCAACGGGTAAATACAATGTTGATTGTCAACAACCAGATCAGTATGTGTTTGCTGCTATTTTACTCAAAAATCAGTATTATTTTTTTGCTAAATAATCTAAAAATCGCAAAAAAGAGCGTTCTCTTAAATACGCTAAATTTAATTCGTTTGCGTAGGCTTCCCGCTCAAAACTAATGTTTCTATACGCTAAGTCAGCATTTTTATACTGAGCCAATCGAACCAAATATTCTATAAAATACCAAATAAAAAATGGAATTATCAATAACTCCAATTGTTGTCGAAGATGAATTTTTTCGTGATTGACAAAAATTTTATTTCCTTTATCCACACCATATTTTACAAATACAAAAGGAAATAAAGCCAATCCACGATATCCTTTCGGAATTAAATATTTAGTGACAATTAGTAACATTTGGCAGCGTTTGTAAATTTTAGTAATTTAAGGAGTAAAGTACTAAATAAATATCCGATTTAGTGACATTTGCAAACTCAAAAATTAACGTCTAAAAAGAATTCATTTTTCTACAATTTCAAATCACATCATGCCATTTGGCTCATTTCCTTTATTACCCTGAAAACAATTAAAATAGTAATTTAGGCATTATTTTCATTCTTAAATTAACTGAGTTTCGGAAGAAAGTAAATTAAAAACTTTTATTCGTTTATAATTCGTCCTTTACTTTGACTTTTTATTTTTTTTATCACCTGTCTTTATTTGATTATCAATTTTATTAATTGGTTACAATCTTACAAAATGTATAACTATCATTGAAAATAAAAAACAATTCGTAAAAAAAATCCCTTTTTATTTATAAAAAATGCTTTACAAGGACTATTTTTGCAGTTAGTCAGTTTTTTTTGTGACATTAACGGCATTTTAATAATTTTTTTTCGATTTTACTAAACCCATATAACATCATTACATATTTTGGACCAAAAATACTTCTCCAAAAATACCGATAATTTTAAATTTACTTTGAATATTGCTAATTTTCCTTCAATTAGTGTAAAAAAGAAACAATATAAAATCCAGTTTATAATTCCCTTGAGTTTGCTGATGATGTTTTTATTTGCGGGAAATACATTTGCACAAACGACACTTTTTAGCTCAGGTTTTGAAACTAGTGATGCAACATTTACAAGCTCTGCCGGTACAAATACCATAATTACCCAACCTAATACAGACAATCAAAAAACAGGAATAAATTCTGGAAAAATGGTGGCAAATGCCGATAATACCAGCTTCACAGGTTCCATCATTACTTCGAATAGAATTTCTTTTATCGCCGGAAGGTATTATACGGTCTCTGTTTGGGCGAAGGCAGCTGGAGATGTCTCCTTTTTGAAAATTAAAAAGTCAGTAAATGCAACCAATGCCGATATGATTGCTGCGACAGGAACTGACGTAATTTTAACATCTTCTTCAGCTAATGTTACAACAACAAGCTATGTGCAATTTTCCGCAACTATTATGGCTTCGGCTACTGAAAACAAATTTGTTGGAATACAGGTCATATCTGGGGCACAAGGGAACAGATTATCTACTGTATACATAGATGACATTAGCATTGTTGAAAACACTAGCTTTCCTATAACTTATTGTACTCCTTCTGTAAGTAGTGGCCTCGAAACAACCAGATACATTTCAAAAATTAGCTTTATTGGCACGTTGAATGACGTAACTAACACATCAACCTTCTCATCCACAACTCCTGGGTATGAGGATTTCTCTAATCTATCCAACAAAGCGATACAGGCGCAGGGTGAGGGAATCAATGTATTCTTTCAAAGTCCTAACTCTCAAAATATTGTTGCCTGGGTAGACTGGAACAAAGATGGAGACTTTTATGATACGGGAGAACAAGTGTATTCTTGTGATGCTTCCGGCTCAACTATTTATACCGCATCTACAACTTTTGGATTTATTATCCCACCAACAACTGCTTCTGGCGATTATAGAATTAGAATAAGATGTGTTGCATACAATTCAACACTAGCTGCCACTCCATGTGGTAACATCAATACTTATGGAGAAACAGAAGATTATTTATTTACTGTAATTTCAAGTTGTTCCGCAACAATCACAAGTATAACAAATGGATTCAATTGCGGAACAGGCTCCGTTACATTAGGAATAACCGGATCAGCCGGTAGCACGCAATACCGTTGGTACGATGCACAAACAGGAGGGACATTAGTAGGAACGACAGCGTCAACCACATGGCCAACCCCTTCTATTACTGCCACAACAACGTATTTCGTAACGGCATTAAATGGGAGTTGCGAATCTTTATTTAGAACCCCGGTCGTGGCAACTATAAAACCGGTTCCCACTCTAACTTTTCCAAATGCCAACCCTGAAGTTTGTGGCGAAAATAGCATTATATCACTACAAGTAACAGGAAGTAATGAACAAGTTTATCTAATTGACGAAAATTTTGAAAGCGGTTCTCTAGGAGCTTTTTCAAATTACAACATTATATCAAACAGCGCATCTATTGACAATAGCTCCTCTTGGCAAATTAAATCCAGTACATTTGTTCCTGGATATCCGCCTTTTTATGTTTGGTTTCCTGCAATATCCTCTGGTTTTGGAACAAATAAGTTTGCAATGGCTGCGTCGGATGTTGGAGGTTCTTCAATACACAATGAACTTCGTTCAACAAACATTAATGCTAGCAACTTTTTAAATTTAAAACTTTCTTTAAGAATTTATTTCTCAAGGTACACCCCAGATGACACAAGCACACTTTCTGAATTTGTTGCCATAGAAATTTCAGATAATAATGGTGCTTGGACTACTATTAATCCTAATTACACTACCGACTTAGGAATCGGAACACGTTTTGACTCCAAAACGTATGACTTAAACAGTTATGCAGGAAAATCGAATTTAAGAGTTAGAATTAGATATTATGCTAATGGATGGTTTGACGGAGTAGCGATTGATGACATCAAATTATTTGGTGATAGACCATTATCCCCTTCATTTCAGTGGACAAGTGCTCTTCCTATCGATGCTTACACTAATGCCGCTTGTACTTTGCCTTATACCGCCGGTACACCTGCGTCAATTGTTTACGTGAAACCAACGTTGGCACAACTGGAACAAAGTACTTATTCATTTACAGCAAAAGCAAATTTAGCAAATAGCTGTTCCACAAGCGCAATCATAAACGTAACAAACAAATCCAAAGTTTGGCAAAACTCAACCACCGACTGGAATAATACGAGCAACTGGAAACCAGTTGGAGTTCCTACGGCCGATAATTGTGTGATTATCCCAAGTACAACTATCATCCCTATCATTCCTAACCCCGGCGCTTTGGCCAAAAACCTAACCGTTAAATCTACCGGTAACTTAGAACTCTCAACAGGAAGTAGCCTCACCGTAACGGACTGGATTAATGTGAATACAAGCGGAGTTTTTAATATAAGAGACAAAGCCAGTCTAATACAAATAAATAATGTCGCTAATACGGGAATTGTAAATATTGAAAGAGTTACGCCACCGATATCTAAACTTGATTATACATATTGGGGTTCACCAGTAACATTGGGTTCTAATTTTTCTTTAGGATCATTATCTCCTAACAGTCCTTTGATGTTTTCTTGGAAACCAACTGTTGGGGGTGGAGCAGGAAACTGGCAAAACGAAACGATAGCTACAATCATGGATCCAAGAAAAGGATACATTGTGCGTGCTCCAAACTCTTTTAGCAGCTCAATTAAAACACCTTATACCGCAACCTTCGCTGGAACTCCTAACAATGGTGACATATTTGCACCAATAAGCAAGGGAACTTTAATCGGAACTACGGATGTTGATGCTGAAAATGACGAATGGAATCTTATAGGAAATCCGTATCCTTCGGCACTTGACGCTGCAAAATTCTTAAATCTCGCTGTTAATACATCTGTTATTGATGGAACCTTATATCTTTGGACACATAATTCACAGCCTAATGCTGCCACTATTGATCCATTTTATGGGGATTATGTTTTGAATTACACTGACACTGACTATGCAGTTTTTAACACAACGGGCGGAACCGCTACTGCGCCCGCTTCCACAGGCGGATTTGCACCAACAGGATATATAGCTTCTGGTCAATCATTTTTTGTAAAAGCAGCAAATAATATGATAAATGGGACAACTGCTAATGTAACTTTTAACAATAGTATGCGTATTTCAGGACAAAATAGTAACTTCTTTAAGTTGACTAAAAACAATAATGAGGAGGCCATTCCTAAGACTGTTACTGATATAGAGCGGCACCGCATTTGGATAAACCTCACTAATAACTCCGGAGCTTTCAGTCAAACATTGGTTGGATATATTCAGGATGCGACACAAGGATTAGACCGGAGTTTTGACGGCGAATCTTTGGGAGGAAATGACGTTAGCTTCTACTCTATTATACCGGAAGCGGAATTAACGATTCAAGGGCGTGCGTTACCATTTGATGAAAATGATCAGATTACTTTAGGATATGATTCGGAAATTTCTGGCGAACTATCAATTAGAATTGATCATATTGACGGACTTTTCAACACTCAAAACATCTATTTAGAAGATAAAGAACTGAGTGTAATTCATAATTTAAAAGAAAAACCGTATGTTTTCAACACAGAAAAAGGAACTTTCAACGATCGTTTCTACCTGCGTTTCACTGACAAAACATTAGGAACGGATACCTTTAATTTATCTAAGTCTGATGGGGTAATTGTGGTTGTAAATCAAAACGTTACCGTTCAGTCTTCGAACCAGCTGATAAAAAATATTGTCGTATACGATTTGTTGGGAAGAAAAATAGATAATTATAAAAAAGTAAATGCTCTAAAATATACTTTGAGTCATTTAAACAAAACAACAGCCGGTTTAATTGTGAAAATCACTTTAGATAATGACACTGTAGTTTCCAAAAAAATAATATACTAATTAACACGCATCCTCCAAAAACTACTCCTCACCGAGTGGTTTTTTTTTGAAAAAAATTTAAAAATATTTCTGGCAATTCAACAATTTTATTAGTTCAAAAAATAGAAAGAGATTCATTCTAACTTCCCTTATAAAATTTCTAAATTTGTATTGCTAAGATAATTCTGTTTTAATCAACAACTCAATAGTTTGAGTGAATCGTATAAATTGAAATATTGTAAATAATTTTCACAAAAGAATATCCCCAAACATGATTGACGAGAACAATGGAAATAAATTAATTGAAGGTGAAGATTTCTATTTTACACCCGAAGGTTATAAATGTTTTACAGAAAAACACCATTTAAAAAGAGGGTATTGTTGTAAAAGTGGCTGTCGTCATTGTCCCTACGGTTTTGATAAAAAAACAGGATCCAATAAAAAGTAACTCCATTTAAGAATCCAAGTCAACAAAATATAGTTTTAAAAATATCAATGTAAAAATGGATATTTGTTTACAGAAATACAGAATCAAAATTCACAAATCCTATTATAGGTGGATATTCGTTATCCTTAGTGTTTTTTTTTATTATAATAGTGTCCTATCGAGCGCAGTCGAGATACTTTTTTAAAACAATACACTTAAAAATTAACGTAACAAGATTTAAAAAATGACTTTCCAAGAACAAATACTACAAGGGATTCCATCGGTTTTACCAAAACTTAAACCATACGAAACAGAAATTAATCACGCACCAAAACGAAAAGAAATTCTTTTGGCAGAGGAAAAAAAATTAGCCCTTCGTAATGCTTTGCGTTACTTTGAACCAGAACTTCATAGTGAGCTAATACAAGAATTTCGACAAGAATTAGAAACATACGGCCGTATTTATATGTATCGCTTTCGTCCCGATTATGAAATGCGAGCGCGTCCAATTGATGAATATCCTGGAAAAAGCGAACAGGCCAAAGCGATTATGTTGATGATTCAAAATAATCTGGATTACGCAGTTGCACAACATCCTCATGAGTTGATAACCTATGGCGGCAATGGAGCGGTTTTTCAAAACTGGGCACAGTATTTATTGACGATGCAATACTTATCAGAGATGACTGATGAACAAACCTTGACGATGTATTCCGGGCATCCAATGGGTTTGTTCCCTTCCCATAAAGAAGCGCCAAGAGTTGTAGTAACAAATGGCATGGTAATTCCTAATTATTCTAAACCGGACGATTGGGAAAAAATGAATGCTTTGGGCGTTTCTCAATATGGACAAATGACGGCCGGAAGTTACATGTACATTGGTCCTCAAGGAATTGTACACGGAACAACTATTACGGTTTTGAATGGTTTTCGTAAAATAAAACGCAGTCCAAAAGGTGGCTTATTTGTCACTTCTGGTTTGGGCGGAATGTCTGGCGCACAACCTAAAGCTGGTAATATTGCCGGTTGTATCACCGTTTGTGCCGAAGTAAATTCAAAAATAACGCACATTCGCCACAGTCAAGGATGGATTAATGAAGTCATTGAAAATATTGATGCACTGGTAAAAAGAGTCACTTTGGCGAAAGCCAATAAAGAAATTGTCTCTATCGGATATCTTGGAAATGTAGTAGACGTTTGGGAAAAATTTGACCAGGAAAATATTCATATAGATTTAGGATCCGATCAAACTTCGCTTCATAATCCTTGGGCAGGCGGCTATTATCCTTCTGATGTTTCCTTTGAAGAAGCTAATGAAATGATGGCTAATGACCCGGAATTATTCAAAATAAAAGTACATGAAACATTACGCAGACACACTACTGCTATCAATAAACATACTGCCAAAGGAACGTATTTCTTTGATTATGGAAATGCTTTTTTATTGGAAGCTTCCCGTGCCGGTGCAGATGTCATGGCGGAGAATCATATCGATTTCAGGTATCCGAGTTATGTACAGGATATTATGGGTCCTATGTGTTTTGATTACGGTTTTGGCCCTTTCCGATGGGTTTGTGCCTCGGGAAAACCAGAAGATTTAGTCCAAACAGATTTTATTGCTTGCCAAGTTCTGGAAGAAATGGCAAAAACTGCGCCTGAAGAAATCCAACAACAGATGCAAGATAATATTCATTGGATAAAAGGTGCGCAGGAAAATAAATTAGTTGTAGGTTCACAAGCCCGAATTCTTTATGCTGATGCAGAAGGGCGTGTAAAAATTGCCGAAGCTTTTAATCAGGCTATTGCCAAAGGCGAAATAGGAATTATAATTTTGGGCAGGGATCATCATGATGTTTCCGGCACCGATTCTCCATACAGAGAAACTTCTAATATCTATGATGGTTCAAAATTTACAGCCGACATGGCGATACAGAATGTCATTGGAGACAGCTTTCGTGGCGCTACCTGGGTATCCATTCACAATGGCGGCGGCGTAGGCTGGGGAGAGGTAATAAACGGTGGATTTGGTATGGTTCTTGATGGTTCAAAAGAAGCGTCAAGACGTTTAGCATTAATGCTTTTCTGGGATGTTAACAACGGAATTTCCCGAAGAAGCTGGGCACGAAACGACGGAGCATTATTTGCAATTAAAAGAGCGATGGAGACCCAACCTTTGTTGAAAGTGACCATCCCGAACATGGTAGCCGACAATTTGTTGGATTTTTAAAAATTTGAACGTATCTTTAATAAACATTTAATAATCAAATAATTAAATCATGAAAGCAATTAAACTACTTCCGCTACTTCTACTTTTCGTAATTGCATCATGCACTTCCGTAAAAGTATATTCCGATTATGATAATAATGTGGATTTTACTCAATACAAAACGTATGCTTTTCATAAAAAAGGCATCGATCGAGTTGAAATTTCAGAACTGGACAAGAAAAGAATACTCAATGCCATAGACACCGAATTAAGCAGAAAAGGAATGACCAAAAGTGAAAATCCAGATTTGCTGATTAATATACTTACAAAAGAGAGAGAAAGAATTGACGTAAACCAATACAACGCCGGTTGGGGATATGGTTGGGGTTGGGGATGGAATCCGTATTTATGGGGAGGTCGTAGCACTTATGTTACCTCATCAACGGAAGGAACATTGTATGTTGATTTAATTGATGCCAAGAAAAAAGAATTGGTTTGGCAAGGCGAAGGAATTGGCTATTTAACTGAAAACCGCAATGAAAAAGAAAAACAAATCAATGAATTTGTGGCTAAAATTTTAGAGCAATTCCCGCCGAAAGCAAAATAGTTTCCCATCAGATTCAAACATAAAAGCTTACCTTTGCGTAGGCTTTTTTTATACCCAATCATGACACTACAAACCGACATTACTACGCTCGAAGATATTAAATTGCTCGTTGATACTTTTTATTCCAAAGTTCAAAAAGACGAGTTTATAGGAACCATATTCAACGAAAAAATAGGCAACCGCTGGCCAGAACATTTAGAAAAAATGTATCGTTTTTGGCAAACTATTTTACTCGAAGTTCATTCTTATTCCGGAAGCCCATTTCCTCCACACAAACAATTGCCAGTTGCTAAAGAACATTTTGATCGTTGGATGGAAATTTTCACGGAAACCACTGACAACTTATTTTCTGGTCCATTAGCTGAAGAAGCTAAACTTCGCGCAAAAAATATGGCTGAAATGTTTAATTACAAAATTGACTACTTCCGCAATCTTGAGAAAAATCAAACAAACAATTCCTAGTATTAGAGTGGCTTTTTAATCCAAAATATATTCCTTTTTGCAAACAGCAACACATTCTTTTATGCGCAATTTATTATTACTTGTCATTTTACCTGCTTTTCTTTTTTCTTGTTCCAATTTAAAGCAAACGGCTGAAAACAAAGCAAATCCGAGTTTAAAATTAATAAGCTCCATTGAAATTCCTTTTGATGAAACGTTTCAGAATACAAAAGTGGGCGGATTATCCGGAATCGATTATGATGCAAAAAATGATTTGTATTATTTGATAAGTGACGATCGATCGGTGTTTAACGATTCAAGATTTTATACTGCAAAAATTCGTTTGCTCGAAAATAAAGTAGAAGGTATCGATTTCCAAAGTGTCGCCACTTTAAAAAATGAAACCGAAAAAGTGTATGGTAATTGGAACACCACGCCAACTACTTCAGCAGACCCGGAAGACATCCGATTCAATCCAACAACGAACACTTTGGTTTGGAGTAGCGAAGGTGCACGTGTAATTACTGCAGATAACGAAGTTTTACAAAATCCTTTCGTTAATTTCATGGATTTAAAAGGTGATTTTTTAGGAAACATAACCTTGCCAGAAAATTTGTCAATGCAAAAACTTGAAAAAGGTCCAAGAAATAACGGCACTTTAGAAGGGATAACTTTTGACAAAAAGTTTAAATACATCTATACTAACATAGAAGAACCTTTATTTGAAGACGGCAACCAAGCTAACACTAGCAAAGGCGGTTTGATCAGATTGTATCAATTTAATACCAAAACAAAAAAGAACACCGCTCAATTTGGCTATCAACTCGAACCTATTGCTCGTGAACCCAATCCGAAAGGCACTTTTGCCGTGAATGGCGTTACGGCAATTCAGTATTATGGCAAAAATCAGTTATTGGTTGTGGAACGTTCCTTTTCTACCGGTACACAAGCCTGTACGGTAAAAGTATTTTTGTGTGAGTTAAAAAAGGCAACTAACGTTAAAAATTTCAATTTTTTACAAAACCAAAAATTTCAATTAGCTTCTAAAAAACTGATCCTAAACATGGATGATTTGGGAATTTTTATTGATAATATTGAAGGATTGACTTTTGGGCCAAAATTGGCAAATGGTAATCAATCTCTACTATTTGTATCTGACAATAATTTTTCAGATAAACAAAAAACGCAGGTATTGGTGTTTGAGTTGGTGAAGTAGTCTATTGCTCGGATAAGCACAACCGTTGGCGCACAATTTCATCATGTGCCCACAATAATGAGAATATAAAACGTTTAAAGTAAAAACGCAATGAAACATAGTTGGAGAATGTTTGAACTTATTCTATCAGGAATTCAGATTTGCTTTGGGCTTTTAATATTGTTTTTTGTCCACTTTACTTGTAATCAATATTATACTTTTTTATGGAAAAATCCATTAGTGGACCATCAAAGCATTGTTCAGATGGCTCTCAGAAAAAATGTAACTTTAGTAATTGTATCAGTAATTGCTATTTCATCAGCAATATTTTTAATCAAAAACTTATCGAAAGGATGGGTTATGAGCGTTACAACTTGGTTTATGTTTACAATTATATTGATAATTAATTCTTATAGATTAAACCAAAGCAATCCTAATGATTTAGATTTGATTTCTATATTTATTTTAGGGATAATTACAGTTATTTTTATAGCTATCATATTAGCATTAATTAATATCGAATTCAGACAGAAATACAACCCTACCATAAAAAATTGGATTGTTATAGCAATTTCGATTGTTGTGCTGACAGCTCTAAAATTTTTGTAAGCCTAAACGATAGTGTGACAAACTGAGTGGAATTTCTTCATGTAATGTGTTAATGTGATTGCTTCGTTCCTCGCAAAGACAGAATGCCGCTGAAATCATATTAAATCAAACCTAATCTCCAATTATACCCCAACTCCCCTAGCCCCGATTGCAATGAAAAGCTTTTTGCGAAAGCCGTTTTGGTTTTTCTTGTTGCTGCAGAGCGACCAAAGGAAGCTCCTGCGGAAACATTAGAAAAACAAACGGGTTTGCAAAAACTTGCAATGAAAAGCGGGAAATCGCTCCTGAAATTTGTACTTTTGCAGTTGAACTACAAGGTTTTCGATATGATCTCAACTATAGAAAGCAATCCGTTATTAGACCGATTGCCAAAGCACTTAAAACAATTCATCAAACCTCAGAATTATAGCGATTACTCGCCCATAAATCAAGCGGTTTGGCGTTATGTGATGCGCAAAAATGTAGCCTACTTATCAAAAGTGGCGCATAGTTCGTACTTGGAAGGATTGAAAAAAACAGGAATCGAAATTGACAACATTCCGAGCATGTATGGTATGAACCGTATTTTGACTGAAATAGGTTGGGCAGCGGTTGCGGTGGACGGATTTATTCCGCCAAATGCTTTTATGGAATTTCAGGCGTATAATGTGCTTGTAATTGCTTCTGACATTCGTCAGCTCGAACATATCGAATACACGCCTGCTCCGGATATCATTCACGAAGGCGCCGGCCACGCTCCCATTATTGCCAATCCGGAATATGCGGAATACCTGCGTCGTTTTGGGGAAATAGGCTGCAAAGCGATTTCTTCGCATAAAGATTACCAAATGTATGAAGCCATCCGACTGCTTTCTATCCTGAAAGAAGCCGAAGATACGCCGCAAGCTGATATTGATGCTGCCGAAAAAGCAGTGGAAGATTTGCAGAACAACATGGGTGAATTATCCGAAATGGCGCAAATCAGAAACCTGCATTGGTGGACTGTAGAGTATGGTTTGATAGGAACTATCGACAATCCAAAAATTTATGGCGCCGGACTGCTTTCATCTATTGGAGAAAGTGCGTGGTGTATGACGGATAACGTGAAGAAAATTCCTTATGACATATCAGCGGCTAACCAAAGTTTTGACATTACAAAACTGCAACCACAACTTTACGTCACTCCAGATTTTGCTTATTTAAGCTTGGTTTTAGAGGAGTTTGCCAATAAAATGGCGTTGCGTACCGGAGGATTATCAGCAATCAATAAGTTGATTCATTCGAATGCTTTAGGAACAATTGAATTGAGCACTGGAATTCAGATTTCGGGAGTTTTTACCAATGTTATTGAAGAAGAAGGAAAACCCGTTTATATACAAACTACAGGAAAAACAGCGTTATCATACCGCGAAAAAGAATTAGTGGGTCATGGAACGGCTAAACATCCGCAAGGTTTTGGAAGTCCTATTGGAAAATTAAAAGGTATAAATCTCGCGATTGAAGACATGAGTCCAAGAGATTTAAGCGCTTATTCAATTACCGAAAGTGAAACCGTAACACTTGAATTTGAAGGAGATATTACCGTAAAAGGAGAAATTATCACCGGATCAAGAAATCTGCACGGTGAAATAATTTTAATCAGTTTAAAGAATTGTACAGTGACACATGGAGAAACTATTTTGTTTCAACCGGAATGGGGAATTTACGATATGGCTGTTGGTAAAAAAGTGATTTCGGCTTTTTCAGGTCCTGCTGATGTAATTAGTTTTGATATAATTTCGCATGTTCCATCAAGTAAAACCATTAAAGCAAAACATACCGCGGAACGTGATGATTTAGAGGTTTTATACCAAAAAATTCGTAACATAAGAGAAACCAAGGATAAGGAAACTTTTTTAGCACCAGTTTTTGAAAAATTACGAGACAATCATCCAAACGATTGGTTGCTGGCTGTTGAAATCACGGAACTTCTGAAAGATCGAAATGAACCACAATTATTACAGGAAGTATCGGTTTATCTCGATCAATTAAAACAAAAAAGACCTGAAGTAGCGCATTTGATTGCAGGTGGTTTGGATTTAATTTTCGACAAAGAGAAAGCGTAAAAAAATTTAACCGCAACTTTAGCAATTTTTAGCATTAGCTAAAATCTCTTTATTTGCGGTTCATTTTTTAAATTACAATTTAATTTGCTTTCCAAAATCTTTTTCGCTTTCAATTACTTTTCCTTCGTATTGTAATTTCCAACCCATGGTATTGGTCAGAATCAATATTTTAGACAATTCACTTATCAATCGATTTTGAGCATTTGTTTTTAGTGACGATTTTTCAATTTTCTTGGCTAAATTTGCTTTTACAGATTTATTAATTTTATTGTAATCATCTCCAGTAAATGGATTCAATTTACTTTGTTCGACGTTGTAAAACTGAATATCAGGGCTAATTTTTATTTCTTCTTTGGGAATACTAATAATTGTGATTGTTTTATTTTTTTCATCAATATCGTATTTCATTTTGTGCAAATCATAGGCAACAGTCACATCGGCATTGACAATCACTAATGCTTTTTTCTCGAATGAAAGCATATCCAATAAGTATTTCTGCTGATTCTTATAGGTAATCACTTCTGAGAAATGACCTTCAGTAACAACTAATTTTCCAACATTTAGAATTTGTTGTTGAATGAGATTAGTATTGTAACTGATGTCTTCATCATCGTTTTTCTTAAAGTCACAAAATTTGAATAATAAAAATATTCCACCGATAACTGCGATTGCAATAAGTATTCTTCTAAGCATAATTAAAATTTCATGAATGAATATTCTGATTCCAATTTAGTGATTTTTTCTCTGACTTTAGACTCAAATTTCAAATGACTTTCAGATTTCGGATTAAAAGGCTTGTGCGAAAGACTTTTTTGAATAGTTGAAACTTCATCCATCGTCGCAAAAGCAGTTTCAGAAATTGTAGTTTCCTTATAACGTTTCCAAATATAATTGATGGCCACTTGATTGGGATGTAACATATCTTCGGCATAAAAACGGTAATCCCGAAGTTCATCCATCATGATTTCGTAGCTGGGAAAGTATTCTGTGTTCAATTCACAGTGTTCAGTACCTAGAACACTGTGAATAGCCGAAATCAAGTTAGATTTGCTCCACTGATTTTCTACAAAACCATCTTTGATGTGACGCACTGGAGAAACGGTGAAAATAATAGTGCAATTGGGATTTACACCATGAATTAATTTGATTGTTTTCGCAATACTTTCTTCTATTTCTCCAATAGAAAGTAATTCTTTCTTGAACTGCTTTTGTGGCACTTTATGGCAATTCGCCACAATAAAATCGCTTTCTATGTTTCGATAAATCCACGATGTTCCATACGTGATGATGATATGTGTCGATTCGGTTATGTGTTGATTTGTTGATTTGATTAGTGCATTTAAGGATGCTAATAAATCCTCTTTATTTGAATTACTCAAATCCGAATGCACATCAAAACAATGCCAGCGTTCATTATGAAAAAAAATATCGTTATCTGTAAATTGTTTTCCAGAAACAGCAAAATCAATGAGCTTTTCAATCGCTAATGGATGAAATAAAATACCAAATGGATTACAGCTATTTTGAAATTTAAAATAGTCCAGTTTCTCCGCCATATTTACCGCAAAACAAGATCCCAAAGACATAATTTTAGAATTATACTCTATTGGACAATTACTTTTGGAAATGGGGATTTGGGTTCTGAATTGCATTACTTTCTATTTGCTACAAATTTCAATAATTTTAGCGAATTAAATGAGGTTTAATTCTTTTTTCATTGGCATAAAAACCCTTTGACAGTTTTAAAATTTGAAAGGGTTGCCATAAAATAAATGTTTCCCTTAGTAGAAATATTGTGTTTTCAAATAACCCGTATTCCCATTAGCAAAAATTGCCGTTTCTGAAACCCGTTCTTTTGGATAATTTTCCAAATCGTAAGTATAAAAGCTTTTATATATAATAGCTGATGACGATATTTGGTCATCTTCTGAAACACTTTTAATCACAGTGCTGATTACAGTATTATTTAGCGAAATTTTTTCACTTTGATTTAGTAATTCTCTGAACCCCGTAACTTGAAACAATGGATTTTTCTCAACATCATAATCATAGCTTACGCTGTAATTCGAGATAACTCCGGCGTTAGCATTGTCTAATATTCGATCGTCTTTGATCAAATTTTCATTTTCAAAATACAACGTGCCGTGAAATTCTTTTACTTGCTGATTTGTTGAAACAATCGTAAATCTTTCATAAGATACCGTTTCAT
This sequence comes from Flavobacterium xueshanense, assembly GCF_900112975.1. Taxonomy (GTDB): domain Bacteria; phylum Bacteroidota; class Bacteroidia; order Flavobacteriales; family Flavobacteriaceae; genus Flavobacterium; species Flavobacterium xueshanense. Next base: position 105,255 of record NZ_FONQ01000001.1, read on the forward strand.
CGGAATTATGAATGTACCTGATTCTGTAATTACCCAAAGATTGCACTTCGGATAATTTACCTTTTAGATAACTGTATTCAATAGTCTCCTGAAGCTGATTTTTTTTGTTAAGCAGTACCGTTTTTTTGATTAAACCATCTGTATATATAAAATCAGTACGTTTCTGAGCCCCATCAATACTCACGATCTCATTGCCATTATAATTGAATAAAGTTGTTTCTGAAATGCCTTCTTCTGAAGTTTCAACAACTTTCTTCAGCAATTTTATATTATCTTCCAAATCATTTGAACACGAAGATAGTGTCAATACAAAAACCGATAAGACCCAAAGTAGAACTATTTTATTTTTCATAATAAACTTATCGCTTCTACCATTTAATTTTTGGCACAAAAGATTTTAAATCTAAACAAATAAAATTTTCTCCACAATATTCATCGTTATAATCCTTATATTTCAGTCAAACTACTGCTTTTGAATCTAATTTTAATGCTACATAAAAATACTAAAACAAGGTATTGTCGTTAAAAAATAAACCCTCTTAGATCATAAATCTAAAAGGGTTTTTATAATTAAAAATATATTCAAGCTATTTCACAAACTCAATAGCGTTCTCCAATGCTTGTTGAATTCCAGCTACATTCTTTCCACCCGCTGTCGCAAAAAACGGTTGCCCGCCGCCGCCGCCTTGGATAAATTTACCCAATTCGCGAACAACTTGCCCAGCATTTAGGTTTTTCTCCGCAACTAATTCTTTAGAAACATAACAGGTTAACATTGGTTTTTCTTCCTCGGCTGTAGCTAAAACTAAAAATACGTTATTTCCTAAATTTCCTAATTCATACGCCAAATCTTTTGCCCCTTCAGCATTCAAATCTACTTGTTTAGCCAAGAATTGAACGCCGTTTATTTCCTGAATTTCAGCAATCAAACTCGCTTTCAAATTTTTAACTTTATCTTTTACCAAAGCCTCAATTTGCTTCGTTAATTTGGCATTTTCTTCCTGCATAGAATGAACGGCTTTCAAAATATCCTGAGGATTTTTCAAGGCTGTTTTTACTTCATTCAACGTATTTTCATACGATGCAAAATGTGCTTTTACCGCCTCACTTGTAATCGCTTCGATTCGACGAATTCCAGCAGCAACTGCTCCTTCAGAAACAATTTTGAAATGCCAGATTTCAGCCGTATTTTTTACATGGATTCCACCACATAATTCCATGCTTTCGCCAAATTTAATCGCACGAACCTCATCTCCATATTTTTCTCCAAACAACGCCATTGCTCCTTCTTGAACTGCTTGCGCAAAAGGAATATTTCTTCTTTCAACCAACTGCAATTGCTCTTGAATTCTTGCGTTTACAAAATCTTCCACTTGTTGCAATTCGGTTTCTGTCATTTTAGCAAAATGAGAAAAGTCAAAACGCAAATAATTTGGATTTACTAAAGAACCTTTTTGTTCTACATGCGTTCCAAGAATACTTCTCAACGCCTGATGCATTAAATGTGTGGCAGAATGATTTCTGGAAGACAAACTTCTCAAATCCTGATTTACTTTAGCAACAAAACCAGCGTTTATATTTTCCGGTAATTGTTTTGTAAAATGCAAAATCAGGTTATTTTCTTTTTTAGTATCGATGATTTCAATAGTTTCATTTGCTGAAACCAAAGTTCCTTTATCACCCACTTGCCCTCCACCTTCTGGATAGAATGGCGTGTTATCTAAAACGATCTGGTATAAAATCCCGTCCTTTTTACTGTCAATTTTACGAATACGAGTGATTTTTACGTCACTTTCTGATTGATCGTAACCCACAAATGTTTCTACATTTCCTGGAATCAACACGGACCAATCTTCGGTAGAAAGTTCTGATGCTGCACGGGAACGATTTTTTTGAGCTTGCATGGCAGTGTTAAAACCTGCTTCATCCAGTTCCAATCCTTTTTCTTTAAGAATTAATGCTGTCAAGTCAATTGGAAATCCAAAAGTATCATATAATTCAAATGCTTTAGTACCGGAAATCCTCCCCAACCCTTCCGAAGGAAAGGCTTTTTCCTCTTCGATAACTTTATCTAACAACTGTAATCCTTGGTCTAACGTTCTTAAGAACGATGCTTCTTCTTCGCGAATTACATTCGTAACCAATTGTTCTTGCGATTTGATTTCCGGAAAAAATTCACCCATTTGCTTGGCCAAAACGGCTACCAATTGATTGATAAACGGTTCTTTGGTATTCAAAAACGTAAATCCGTAACGAATTGCACGACGCAAAATTCTACGAATTACATATCCTGCGCCAGTGTTTGATGGCAATTGCCCGTCGGCAATAGCAAAAGCTACGGCACGAACGTGATCGACCACTACACGAATGGCGATATTGGTTTTATTTTGCTCTTCGCTGTTATTTAAAACTTCGTTTAAAGTGTATTTTAATCCTGTAATTTGTTCTACCTTTTCAATAAGTGGCGTAAAAACATCCGTGTCATAATTAGACGTTTTGCCTTGTAACGCCATGCACAAGCGCTCAAATCCCATCCCGGTATCCACGTGTTTTGCAGGTAACTTTTCCAGAGAACCATCTGCTTTACGGTTAAATTCCATAAATACATTGTTCCAGATTTCCACTACTTGCGGATGGTCATTATTCACCAAACTTTTCCCTGAAACTAAAGCTTTTTCTTCTGCAGAACGAATATCAACGTGAATTTCTGAACACGGTCCGCAAGGTCCTTGATCTCCCATTTCCCAGAAATTATCTTTCTTGTTTCCAAGAATGATTCGGTCTTCGTCAATCAATCCCTTCCAAATATCCCAAGCTTCCCGATCGAACGGTACGTTTTCTTCTGGATTTCCTTCAAAAACAGAAACGTATAAATTTTCTTTAGGGATTTTGTACACTTCTGTCAAAAGTTCCCAAGCCCAGGTGATAGCTTCTTTTTTGAAATAATCCCCAAAAGACCAGTTCCCCAACATTTCAAACATGGTGTGATGATACGTATCAAAACCTACATCTTCCAAATCATTATGTTTTCCTGAAACACGAAGGCATTTTTGCGTATCGGCAATTCTGGTGCTTTTTGGCGTTCCATTACCCAAAAAATATTCTTTGAACTGTGCCATTCCTGAATTATTGAACATCAAGGTTGGATCATCCTTTAAAACTATAGGTGCTGATGGAACGATTAAGTGCCCTTTTGATGCGAAAAAATCCAGAAATTGTTTACGTACGTCTTGTGATTTCATTTTTTTAATTTAAATATTTAAAGATTCAAAAATTTAAAGATTATTTAGAATTGAAATTTTCAATCTTAAAATCATTAAATCGTTTAATTTCTTTTGCCCCAGATAAAAGTGAAAAGCTTCGAGATTTATACATCTATTTTTTCTTGAGGTGGCAGAGCGACCGTAGGAAGCTCCTGCTGGCTCATTTGAAAAAAAGAGGTATGAACGAGAACTTGCAACGAATAGCTGGAATAGGCACATTATTTTATTTATTCCTAAAAAAAAGGTGTAACAAATGAAACATTTCTTAAATTTGTTCGTCTAACCTTTTACAGTGTGCAAAAATAGGGTATTTTAAAATATGTCGAAAGTAAAATATTATTACGATTCCGAAAATCTAGCCTATAGAAAAATAAAGACACGAAAAAGAAGAAAATTTGGTGTTATTATCCTGTTTTTATTGGCATCGGCGCTGTTTGGTTTTTTGAGTTTTATAATTTTATTGAATACTCCTTATTTTGAAACGCCAAAAGATCGTTTGCAAGCGCGTGAAATTGAAAATTTGAGATTGAATTACGCCATTTTAAATAAAAAAATAGATCAGTTAAATGGCGTTGTTGATGTTATTGAAGATCGGGATAATAATTTGTATCGTGTGTATTTTAACAAATCAGCTATTCCGGATTCTATTCGGAAAGCGGGATTCTCGGGAAAAAACGGGTATCAATTATTAGAAGGTTACGACAATTCACAGTTGGTTATCAATACCACAAAAAGGATTGATGTCCTGAGCAAAGAATTGTCGATTCAGTCCAAATCACTGGATGCGATTTTAAAATTGGCAGAAGCCAAAAGTGATTTTTTGTCAGCTATTCCTGCTATTCAGCCAGTACAAAATGAAAATTTAAAACAAATGGCCTCTGGTTTTGGATACCGAACGGATCCTTTTACAAAAGCAAGAAAAATGCACGAAGGTATGGATTTTACAGCTAAAACTGGATCTCCCATTTATGCCACTGGCGACGGATTTGTAGCAAAAGCAGACAATACCGCCTCAGGATATGGAAATCATATTGTTATTCGGCATGGATTTGGGTACGAAACTTTATACGCACATTTGAGCAAATATAAAGCCAGAGCCGGACAACGCGTAAAACGAGGTGATGTTATAGGATATGTGGGAAGCACGGGAAGATCTGAAGGGCCGCACTTGCATTATGAGGTACATAAGGATAAAAAAGTGGTGAATCCGCTTAATTTTTATTACGGAAATATTTCGGCAGTGGAGTATGTTGTCATCGCGCAATTGGCGAACCAAGAGAATCAATCATTAGACTAACACAAAAATAGTGTTCAGTATTCGGTTGGCAGTGTTCAGTAAGAAGATAAAAAATAGTATTCAGTGACTAATTCAACTGGACAAAAAAAATAAAAATAGATATGCATATTGAATTATCTAAAGACAAAAGATATCACAGCATTGGCGAAGTGGCCAAAGCATTTGACGTGAATGCATCGCTGATTCGTTTTTGGGACAATGAATTTGATATTCTGAAACCAAAAAAGAATGCTAAAGGCAATCGAATGTTTACTCCGGAAGATATCACTAATTTACAATTGATTTATCATTTAGTGAAAGAAAGAGGTTTTACGCTGGAAGGTGCCAAAACCCATTTGAAAGAAGGACAAAAGAAGACATTGGACAAGTTTGAAATTATTAGAAAATTAGAAACGATACGCACACAATTAACAAATATTAAAAACGAACTTTAGAAGTACAATGACAATTGCATTTCTAAAAAATCAATTAAAAATAAAAACTAAATAATAAACATTAAATTAAATAAACATGAGAAGATTTTTGCCTTGGATTATCGGAGCGGTTGTAATTTTTGTAATTTACAGCTGGGTTAAAGGAATTAACAATACTGCAGTAACGTTAAACCAAAATGTAGAACAATCTTGGGGTGATGTCCAAACTGCGTATCAAAGAAGAAATGACCTTATAGGAAACTTAGTAAATACCGTAAAAGGTGCCGCTGATTTTGAAAAAAGTACATTGACGGCCGTTATTGAAGCTCGTTCTAAAGCGACATCAGTAAATGTTGATCCTGCCAATATTACTCCGGAACAATTAGCAGAATTCAACAAAGCACAAAGTGGCGTTTCATCAGCATTATCAAGATTATTAGTAACTGTTGAAGCGTATCCTGAATTGAAAGCGAACCAAAACTTCTTGAAATTACAGGATGAATTGGCGAGTACAGAAAATCAAATTCTAACCGCAAGAACGCGTTTTAACGAAGCTGTTAAACCCTATAATTCTCATATCAAAACGTTCCCAAATAGCCTATTTGCCGGATTGTTTGGATTTAAAGAGAAAGCATACTTTACTTCAGTTGAAGGTGCTGATAAACCAGTTGAAGTAAAATTCTAATCTAAAAAACAATGTCAAAAGTAGAAGATTTTTTAACCAAAGAAGAAGAACAAGAAATTGTTGAAGCTATTCGCATGGCTGAAAAAAATACTTCTGGCGAGATTAGAGTTCATATAGAAAAAACAACTTCCATGGATGCGTATGATCGTGCCATGGAAGTTTTTCATGAACTAAAAATGGATGAAACCGAACTTCAAAATGGTGTTTTGATTTACTTAGCTGTAGAAGACAGACATTTTGTAATTTGTGGTGACAAAGGCATTAATGATGTTGTTCAAGATGATTTTTGGAATTGTACCCGAGATATTATGGTAGCAGAGTTCAAAAAAGGAGATTTCAAACAAGGTCTAATTGACGGAGTTACCAGAGCCGGAGAGCAATTGCAGAAATATTTCCCTTGGCTGGAAGGCGACACAAATGAATTATCAAACGAAATATCTAGAGGATAATGCTATTACAAAAAAAGAATACTATAATTTTCCTAAAGCTGTTTGTTTGTTTGTTACTCACACAAATTGGCTTTGCGCAATTTACCATTCCTGAAAAACCAACTTTACAGACTTCTGTTTATGATTATGCGAATGTTTTAAGCGCAACAGAAAAAGCACAATTAGAAGAAAAACTGATCAAATATTCTGATTCTACAACCACTCAAATTGTGATTGTTACGATAGAAACTCTTAAAGGGGAAGATATTGGTATTCTTACACCAAAATGGGGACAGACTTGGGGAATTGGAGGAACAGCAAAAAATGACAACGGAGTTCTTATTTTATTGGCTAAAGCCGAAAGGAAAATATGGATCTCCGCAGGTTATGGTCTTGAAGATCGATTAACAGCAGGTATCGGTGGAGAAATTACCCGAAATATTATTATTCCTGAATTTAAAGCGGGAAGTTATTACAAAGGACTTGATAAAGGAACGGATGCATTGATTGATGTTTTTAAAGGAAAGTACAAAGGAGAACGCGTAAAAACAATTAAAGATAAAGGATTCCCCATTTTGCCTCTCATTATTATTGTCATCATTATATTAGTGCTGATATCGCGAAACAAAGGCGGAGGAAATTCTGGCAACAGAGGTGGCGGAATAGGACCTAGTTTGTTGGATGTCATTATTCTGAGTAGCCTAGGCAGAAACAGTGGCGGAGGTGGTTTCGGCGGAGGTTCATCTGGTGGTGGATTTGGCGGTGGAGGTTTCGGCGGTGGATTTGGCGGCGGAGGTTTCTCTGGTGGTGGATCTGGTGGAGGTTGGTAGTATCCAGTTTCCTTCTTGATAAAACAAATATTGAAAATCAAAAAATTAAAGGCTTTTTTATATTGTAAATAATTTTTATTCGCAGGATTCAAGTTAAAAATACAACTTTTTGAGTAAACATCTAATCAGGTGTTTCAAAATTAAATCTTAGACTCAATTTAACCTTTTTTAATACCGATATCAAAGATTTTCAAACTAATGTACAGGCAGCTGAATTAGGTGTAAACCGTGGATATCTCGCCAATGCAGATAAAGTAAAGGTAAAAGGAGTAGAATTGGATGCCAGTTTTGTAATCAGTAAACATTTTACCATTAATGGTGCAGCGACCTATACAGATAGTAAATATGTTAAATTTACAAATGCACCTCTTCCGTTGGAAGAAACAGGAGCAGCAGTATCCTTTAAAGATGTTTCCGGAACTGCGTTGCCAGGTGCTTCAAAATGGGCAGGATCTTTAGGAGGTGAATTTTCAAACAAAGCAAGATTTTTTGGGAATACAGGAAAAACATTCCTTGGAATTGATTCTTACGCACGTTCTGAATTCTCTTCAAGTCCATCTGCTTCAAAATATTTAGTAGTTCAGGGTTATGCCCTATTCAATGCTCGTTTGGGTTTTCGTGCAACGGATGGTTTTTCTGTACAATTCTGGGGACGTAACCTTTTAGATAAAGATTATTACGAACAACTACTACCTGCCGGCGGAAATTCCGGACAATATGCAGGAGTATTAGGCGATCAGAGAACTTATGGAATTACACTACGCTATTCATTGTAAACACAATAACTTCGAGAAACATCTAATTTAAAACAGCATTGTTAAAACTTAGGTTTTAACAATGCTGTTTTAACTTTTTCTATAACATAATTAATAATTTCAACTTATTAAAATACTTTAAAAAAAAAGTAACAAACTCTATAGGATTTATAGACTTTATGTAAATTTGCAAAAATTCAAATAAAACTTCGTGAAAACCATTAGAACCATTATCTTTTTATTTGTATCGGTACTCTGTCAAGCACAAACGGGGAAAAATATAGATCATCAAAGTATTCTTTGGTCGCGCTATTACAATCAATTGCTATTAAATGATAAATGGTCTTTACATTCTGAATTTGACAACCGGCTTTTTATAAAACCAATACAGAGGAATTTATATGTAGTTCGCTTTCAAGGACGTTATAAAATCAATGATTATTTAGAGACCGGTTTTGGCTTTGCTTATTTCTCTGTTGACACACAAGTCCAAGAAACAAACAATGATTTCAACGTACCTGAATACCGGGGACAACAAGATATTACATTGAAAATAAACGTTAAGCAAGTAACATTGATGCAACGATTTCAAATAGAAGAGCGATTTATTCACAATGCCAATAAGGAAGAGTTGTTGCCAGGCAGCGCATTTTCGTGGAGATTTAGATACCGACTTCAAGGTGATTATACTTTTTGGAGAAAAGAAAAACAATTATTAAAAGCAGTAGTATCCGATGAAATAATGTTCAATTTTGGAGAAAAAATCATCAAAAATACGTTTGATCAAAATAGAATTTATGCCGCAATACACTATGGCATGAATGCCAATTTAGCATTTGAACTAGGTTACTTAAACAGCTTCCAAAGACGAGTTGGCGGAGTCGATTATTTCAACAGAGACATCATTCGATTTAGTATTTACCACAAAATAAAAATCCAAAAAAAGGGTTAAATTGAATTGAGAATCCGTAATCGATTGTAAGAATACAAGAAAGAAATCATCAGTATCATTTTAAAGATTGATTGTCAATACATTAACTTAATATTTGCAATTCATGGCGTAACTTTAGTTAAAAGATATGACCATGAAAAATTTTGCAATTAAACTCGTTTGGTTCACTACCATTTATGTTTTTGTATTTGCCGGTTTATGTCAAACTAATGTTGCTTTACCGGTAATAATGACCCTATATTGCGTTGGTATTCCATTAATACTATTAATGGTATATACCGTCCTTACTGATGATTATAAAACTACAAAAACATTCAAAGATTGGTACGGTGATCATCCTATGGAAACTTTGGAAGAGGAAAAAGAAGAAAGCTAATCATTCGAATCCATTTTAACCCAAAAAATCCCGATTGCTCGGGATTTTCTACTCCTATGAATTTCTGATTTTAATTTTCATTAGCTACTATTAAAATTTATCTCACTTTACTATTTAAAACAAAATAATGCAACCATTTAGGAAAAAATCGTTTCAAATAAACTCCCATAATTTCTTTACCACCAATATAAACTTCAAATTTTTCAGACTCAACGGATTCCACAAATTTTTTGGCAAAAACACTTGTTGGCATTCCATTTTGAGTTGCCGTATCATCTATATTCTGTTTTGATCCGTCTGCCGTCAATGCGTTTTTGGCCACATTCGTTTGAATAAATCCAGGACAGACGAGCGTCACATTAATATTATCTTTTTGATGTTCCATTCTCAACACATCAAAAAAACCATGTAAGGCATGTTTTGCACCGCAATATCCGGAACGGTACGGCGACCCGAATTTCCCCATCAAACTAGTTACAGTAACAAAATGACCTTTCTTGTTTTTGATAAAATGAGGCAATAACGCTTTTGTCAGCGCAACCGTTCCGAGATAATCAACTTCGATTAATTTTTTATCGACCTCAAAATCGGTCTCTATAATCAGGGAACGTTGGCTGACGCCTCCATTATTGATAAGTACATCTATTTTTCCAAAGGCTGCAATAGCTTTTACTACATGATTTTTAGCATTGTCAAAATCAACTAAATCAAAAGGTAAAATGATTACTTCAGTGTTTGAACATTTTGATTTTACAATTTCTAAAGCTTCTCTATTTCGTGCCGAAAGAATCAGTTTGCAATTTTTAGTAGCTAATTCATACGCTAAAGCCTCTCCTATTCCGCTGGAAGCGCCAGTAATCCAAACAACTTTATCGTTTTTTGCGTTCATATTTTTTTCCTAAAAATAAAAAAAGTTTATCAAGCTTTTACAAACTCAATAAACTTTCTAATTTAATTATGGAAATAAAGATTATTTCTCCCTGATATAAATATCGATTGGCACGCCTGAAAAGTCCCAGTTTTCTCTAATTTTATTTTCCAGATAACGCTTGTACGGTTCTTTTACATATTGTGGCATATTAGCAAAAAACACAAATTGTGGTGTTGGAGTTGGCAATTGCATGCAATATTTAATTTTTACATATTTCCCCTTTGTTGCTGGTGGTGGGTATGCTTCAATCACTTTCAACATGAATTCGTTGAATTTTGAAGTAGCGATACGTTGCTGTCTGTTTTCGAAAACTTTTACAGTAGCTTCTAATGCTTTCAACAAACGTTGTTTTGTTAAAGCCGAAACAAAAAGAATAGGCACATCCGTAAACGGCATTAATTCTTCTCTAATTTTAGCTTCATAATCACGAGTTGACATCGTTTCTTTTTCAACTAAATCCCATTTGTTCACTAAGATTACAACACCTTTACGATTTTTTTCAGCCAACCAAAAAATACTTTGATCCTGACCTTCAAATCCACGAGTTGCATCAATAATCAAGATACAGATATCCGCGTGTTCAATTGCACGAACCGAACGCATTACCGAGTAAAACTCTAAATCTTCCTTCACTTTCGCTTTACGACGGATTCCTGCAGTGTCAACTAAGTTGAATTCAAATCCAAAACGGTCAAATTTTGTATCGATAGAATCACGGGTTGTTCCCGCAATGTCTGTAACAATATATCGGTCTTTACCAATTAACGCATTAATAAAGCTTGATTTTCCGGCATTGGGACGACCTACAACTGCAAAACGAGGCAATACCACTTCTTCCTGAGTTGGTTCTGGTTTTATAGGAAAAGCATCAATCAATGCATCCAATAAATCTCCAGTTCCGCTTCCTGAAATACTGGCAAACGTATAATATTCGCCTAAACCAAGATTGTAAAATTCAATTGCATCTTTCTCACGCATCGCATTATCCACCTTATTTACAGCAAGTAAAACCGGTTTCGTCACTTTACGCAACAATCTCGCAACGGCATCATCCATTGGAGTAATCCCCTCTTCTACATCAACCACAAAAATGATAACATCAGCTTCATCAATGGCAAGTTCCACTTGTTTACGGATTTCTCCTTCAAAAACATCATCAGAACCACGCACATATCCGCCGGTATCAATTACAGAAAACTCTTTTCCGTTCCACTCGCTTTTACCATAGTTTCTATCACGGGTAACCCCCGATACTGAATCTACAATAGCTTCTCTTCTTTGTATCAGCCTATTAAAAAGGGTTGATTTCCCTACATTAGGTCTTCCTACTATCGCAACAATATTATTCATAATATAAATTCAAATATTTTGCAAAGGTAGTGTTTAAAACCATGAATATCAATTTTTTTGATATATTAGCAAACCCTTATCTTTTTAATACTTACAAGTTTACTACTATGGATGCTAATAATGAGCTCAGACTTCGCTTACGTTTTTACAAAGATGTTCCGCAAAATATAGATGCTTTGCGTGTAAAATTTGCCAATTACACCCAAATCAAGTCCAAAGATTACTTCGTTAAAATTCGTGGTTATCACATTTGGTTAAACATAAAAGGACCTAAAAAAGCGTATTGGTCTCCCCATTTACATCTAGAAATGGAATCAAAAGACCAAGACGAGACTCATGTCAGAGCATTATTTGGCCCTGACCCAACTTTATGGACACTTTTTATGTTCTTCCATTTTATTATTGCGGGAATCTTTTTGATTTTTTCGGGAATTGCTTATTCTGATTATATCCTGAAAAATCCCGTAACATTCGATTTAGTAGTAATGGGATTAATGGTTTTCGCCTGGTTTTTACTCTATATTGTAGCCAAACAAATCCGAAGTAACGGCCACAACCAAATGAATGATCTGGAAAATTTATTTTTGGAGATTATAGAATCTTAGTTTTTATTTGGAGCAATTCCAGCTCTCCGCTATATCTTTTGTGCTGTCCCGAAGTTTCGGGACTGCACAAAAGGATGCCGCTGCTATCTGGGCTAAAAAAAAAAATCAATATCAGAAATTGAATTACAATATTGATTTTTCAAAAAAACGTAACAGAAAAAATTATTGGTTATAACCAAATCGTTTCAACATGTTTACGTTGCTTCTCCAGTTTTTATTCACTTTCACATACAATTCAATATGAATTTGTTTTCCAAAGAATTTTTCTAAATCAGCACGGGCTTCCATTCCTACTTTTTTCAAAGCGGCACCTTTATGTCCGATGATGATTCCTTTTTGGGTATCGCGTTCCACCATAATCAAAGATCGGATTCTAATGATGTTTTCATCTTCAAAAAACTCTTCGGTTACAATTTCCACTGCGTATGGGATTTCTTTGCTATAATTTAACAATATTTTTTCGCGAATGGTTTCATTTACAAAAAAACGCTCCGGTTTGTCTGTCAATTGATCTTTTGGGTAGTACGCAGGCGATTCTGGTAACAATTCAATAATTCGTCCAAAAACTTCCGGTACATTAAAATTCTGTAAAGCTGATATTGGAAAAATTTCCGCATTAGGAACTTTCGCAGTCCAGAAAGCCACCTGCTCTTCAAGTTGTTCCTGATTCGAATTATCTATTTTGTTTAATAAAAGCAGAACTGGGATTGTAGCGTGTATAATTTTATTAAAAAATGCTTCGTCTTTCAATTCTTGTTCTCCAATTTCCACCATATAAATCAGAATGTCAGCATCTTCAAAAGCGGACTTAACGAAATTCATCATGGACGCCTGCATTTCGTAGGCTGGCTTAATGATTCCGGGTGTATCCGATAAGATCAATTGAAAATCTTCCCCGTTTACAATTCCTAGAATTCTATGACGTGTTGTTTGTGCTTTTGATGTGATTATGGATAATCTTTCTCCAACAAAGGCATTCATTAATGTTGATTTCCCAACATTTGGATTCCCGATGATGTTTACAAAACCTGCTTTATGTGACATTTCTATTATAATTTATTTTGCAAAGGTAGACATATCAAGTCAATAGATGAAATAAAACATTTTTAAAAATTTTTATTGGAAATACGGAAATTCGTTGTACATTTGCACCCGAAACAACGCGGGATAGAGCAGTAGGCAGCTCGTCGGGCTCATAACCCGAAGGTCACAGGTTCGAGTCCTGTTCCCGCTACTAAGAATAACATTGAAATCACAAAAGCACATCGCGCGATAGAGCAGTAGGCAGCTCGTCGGGCTCATAACCCGAAGGTCACAGGTTCGAGTCCTGTTCCCGCTACTAAGAGAAACCCATCAATATTTTGATGGGTTTTTTCATTTTTACTACATTCTCTAATGTCCAAAAGATTGAGTTCAAAAGTAGGGGATCAGGTAAAAAAATTAGATAATCTAAAAAAGAAAAAATCAATTTTTTGAACCCCTCTAAACTGACTTACGAACGCTTTAATTACTTGAAAATTTCTGGGCTTTGAGCAAGCGATCAAACGATTAAAAAAAACTAGAAAGCTTTTAAACAACTACAATTCGCATCCAAAATATAAATAGTTAATAAAAGAAGTTTAAACTAGAATCCTATTGACCATTTTTAATTATAAATTAGATACGGCGCTCTCATTATTTTAAAGTCTCGCAAACCTAATTGCCAACTTTTTCTTATCTCATCTTCCAAAAGGCCTGCTTCTATTTGCTGTTGCAATTTTTCATTTCCAGCGCGTATTGAAAACTTTCTTTTGTCAAAAAATTTTGATTTTTCTGCAGAAGTTTGATAGGCTTTGATGAGCCATTTTATTTCAAGTTTGTCAATTCGTGGAGCAGCAGATAAATCTTCTCCATAACATTCTATCCCATTGTACAAAGGGTTTTTGTCACCAAAATTAGGTTTTGGAGTGAAAGAAAAATCACTTTTTGGCAAAAAAGGAGAACCATAAATTTGAAATTGTTTTTCTGTGCCACGTCCCATACTTACATTAGTACCTTCAAAAAGACACAAGCTAACATACAAATTGATAGATTGGTCATTCGGCAAATTTGGAGAAGGCCTAACGGGTAAGCTGTAACTCTTACTTCTATCGTAGTTCAGACATGGAATAACAGTCAATTTACATTGAATCTTATTTTTTAACCATTTTTCTCCATTGATCATTTTAGCGTGTTCGCCTAAAGTCATTCCGTGAAGCAAAGGAGTTCGGTGCATGCCAATTCCACTTTGAAAAGCAATATCCAAAACCGGACCGTCAATAATTGCAATATTTGGGTTTGGACGATCCATTACGATTAAAGGAATATTGTTTTCTGCACACACTTCCATTATTCTATGCATGGTTGAAACATACGTATATAGTCTTGTTCCCACATCTTGCAAATCAAAAATCATTATATCAATGCCCTTTAATTGCTCAGGAGTTGGTTTATTGTTTTTACCGTAAAGCGAAATAATTGACAACCCTGTTTTGGTATCAATTTCATCCGATACGTGTTCCCCAGCATCGGCGGTACCTCGAAAACCATGCTCTGGAGCAAAAATGGTTTTAATCTTCACTTTTTTTGAAACTAAAAAGTCAACCAAATGTGTTTTCTCATCAATAATTCCTGTTTGGTTGGTTACAATACCAATTGATTTCCCTTTCAGTAATGGCAAATATTGAGTACAGTTCTCTGCTCCTGTTTTTATCTTTTGTGCAAAGGAAACGGTTGCCAGTAGCACAAAAATGAGTGTTAGTTTTTTCATAGAATCAAGGCTTTTATTTTTTACACTTAAATTTAATTAAAATTATCAATTATTTATTTCTTTCCAAATTTTCGATGAAAAATCATCCTGATAAATCAATTTGTTGGTCCGGGTAGGATTGACACGATTAGTTAGAATAATTAAAAACCGCTCGTTATCAGGATTCAAAAAGAAAAAAGTACCTGTATAACCCGTATGACCAAAATCATTTTTTGTAAAAAAGGCAGTTGGTTTTCGTTTGTCAAAACCAATGCCGCGATAAATTCCTTTTTTAACAAGAGGTGATTTAGTAAACTTTTTGACTACGCTTATTTTTAAAATTTGTTTTCCTTGATACTTTCCTTTGTTAAGTAACATTTGGCAAATCACCGATATGGATTCCGCATTTGCGAATAAGCCTGCGTTTCCAGAAATACCACCAAAAATAGCGGCAGCTTCATCGTGAACATATCCTTTGATGGTATCTTTCCTGAAAAAATTATCAATTTCAGTTGGTACCACATTATGTTCAACAGTCCACTTTAATGGATTGTAGCCTATTTTTGAAATTCCTACAGCACTATAAATTTCTTTCGCCAATTGATCTAGTTTTTTACCACTCTTTGATTCCAACATTTGTTGGACAAGAATTAAATTTAGATCGCTGTACAAATAATTTCCTCGTGGATTGGTATTGGCCACTGCTATTTTTTGATGCACACCCTTGTAAAATTCGGGATTTAACCACATGTTTTTATAAATTTGAATGTACCTGTCTTTTGGTTCAAAAGAAAGGAATATGGTATCGTAAACTATATTTTTGTTTACGTACATGGTATCAAATAAATCAGGATAGTTATCAGATTTTTCATTGCTCAACAAAGGGAGCCCATTTGATGTAGACAACAAACTTTGATAAAATGTGATTCCTGATTTCAAACCCGTAGTATGCGTCAGTAACTCAAAAAGTGTTAAATTGGCAATCGCAGTATTTTTGTACATAGCAACTACTTCACCCAAATTGTCTTCTAAACTTATTTCATCCTCTCCAACTAAATGCATGGCTACCAAAGTTGCGCCTAAAACTTTGGACATGGAAGCCAAATCATATACGTCATCTGTCTTTACTTGCGTTGTTTTCAAATAATTATGATAGCCGTAATTTTTCAATAAAAAAATAGAATCTTTGCTGCCCACAACAATTTGAGCTCCGGGAAAAAATCCTTTTTCGAGCGCATTATTCATCATCGAATCGATGTACACTTCCTTTTTCTTTGTATCGAAGGCATTTTTCGATTTTTTTTGAGTTACACAACTTGCAACTGAAAAAATCAAAAAAATAATTCCTATTCTGATTGCTATCTTTTTCATATCTATCTTATGGGTAAATTTTCAAATCCTGAGCAGCCAAAATAGGCTCGTTATTAGTTCCTGTGATGGTAATTCGAACGGCTTTTACGGCCTGTTTTGGAAAGATTGTAGCATTTCCATATTCATAACTATCTCCTTTTTCAAAATCTACACCGTTATATGAATATTCAACATAGCCATCATTAACAATAAATCTTGGGTGGTGGGGAATTCCAGTTAACACATCAATTTTAAAAGACACAACAGGTTTTGTGAAAGTGTATAAAATCCAGTCTCCACTTACACACGGAACATCTGTTCGCAAATAAGTCTCTATGTTATAATCTTCTAATTTTGAAAGTGGAAATTTAGGATTTTCAGTCATCGAGGAAGTAACTTTTACCTCTGGCTCCTGATACGGTGAACAATTGAAATTTACCCTAGCAGAAGATTCCTTTGCTTCTTTATTATCAACAATAAAATTCAAACGATAATTGTTTTTTTCGTTGTAATTTTCAATCAAAAACCGCAGGCGTGGTTTTGATTTCAATGTTTTTTCTTCTGGATATGTCTGTATCAATTTATCATTTTCAAAAAGTGAAACTGTTCTAACGATCCCACTAGTGACTGCATCAGTTGTAGGATTAAAAGTTAGGTACCAAATTCCATTTTTATCAATATTTTCGGAAATATTCTCCGAAATAGTTAAAGTTTTAACTTGAGATGTATTCCAACTTGCAATTGGTAGTTTCTCTACTTTTACTGCAGGACTTACTGAATCTTCATTAAAAAAAGTACGGAACAGGTATTGCTCGTAACTTTTTGTTTCAATTGGGTTTATATACAAAGGCGACAATATTGTAGGTTCATTTCCTTGTGCATCATAGCGTACAACAGCTCCTTCATAAGGCTGTGTCACTGTAATGATCCCGCTTTTATAAGTTGCGGAAGGTGGAAAATCCCTAAAAGCAATTCCCATATTAACCAAACGCTGTAAATGACTATTTGTTAATCTTCCATAAAAATCATCCCAGTTTTTATCTTCTTTTTTAGACCAAGCAATTTCTGATAAGGCACTTATTCTTGGATAACTTTGGTATTCCATAAATCGTGTCGGACGGTCAAGATACTCGCTCCATAAAGCACCTTGAACTCCTTTTATCAATTTTTGCTGCTCGGATGTTAAATCGTTTTCAGGAATGGGTTCAAACGAATAAACTCTTTTTGTATCTGTAATGGCAGCCCAGCGATGACCACGTTCATTTTCAGATTGTGCCATATCAAAATAAGTAAATTGTCCTGGAATCATAATCGTTGGATGTCCTTTTTTAGCAGATTCTATTCCGTAACTTATGCCTTGCCAGGCAAAAATTTCTGTATTTGGATTTATCTCTCCGCCTTTAAGAATTTCGTTCCAGCCCGCAGTTTTTCTATTGTATTTTTCTACTATTTTTTCAACACGCTTAAAGAAATAATTCTGAAGTTGAAAAGTATCTGTGTACCCTTCTTTTTCCATCAAGGCTTTACATTTTGCGCATTGTTCCCAATTAGCTCTATTAACCTCGTCTCCTGCAACATGGATGTAATCAAAAGGAAACATTTCCGTAAATTCTCTGATAATAGAATCTAAAATTTGATAATTTTCTTCACGACCTACACACCATACATTTTTTACTTCGCCCTGAACACTTTTTGTTTCCTGAGTTGTAACACAACCAATTTCAGGATAAGCGGCCGTTACAGCACGAGAATGTCCCGGGATTTCGATTTCGGGCATAATAGATACGCCACGATCTAAGGCATAAGCAACAACTTCTTTGATGTCGTCTTGAGTGTAATAACCCCCATACCGTTTATTTCCGGAACCGTATGAAGGTAACAATACTTCTCCCGGGCCTCTCCAAGCTCCTTTTAAGGTCAGGTCTGGCATTGATTTGATTTCGGCTCTCCAGCCATTATCATCTGTAAGATGCCAATGAAAAACATTCATTTTATGTGCTGCCAGCCAGTCAATATAATTTTTGACCGTTTGTTTATCAAAAAACTGTCTTGAAACGTCAAGCATCATTCCTCGCCATTCAAAACGAGGATAATCTTGTATTTTTACAACTGGAATTGTTCCTTTTTGCACCTCTTTTGCGGAGCAGATTTGTAATAAGGTTTGAAAACCATTTAGAACTCCGTTTGAAGATTTTCCTTTTACACGAACTCCTTTTTTAGTTACGCTCAATTCATAACCATCAAGTGGAAGATTCATTTTTTCATCTACCAGAAATAATATTGTATTTTTTTTATGCTTATTTCCAATAGATACTGCTGGAATAATACCCGTATTTTTCAAAAAATTGTTTCCTATATAATCTGCACTTTTCTGTATTTTTTTGTCAACAATAATTTGCACCGATGAAGGAATAATAAAGACCTCTTCTTTCTGTTGTATTTTTACGGGCTTTGGAATTATATCCAGTTTCTGAGCCTGTAACGCATTTAAGGAACTCAAGAAAACTGCAAGTAGTAGCATACTTTTTTTCATCTTTTTATCTTTATTATTTTGTTATAAATTCTATTGGGATGCTTTCGGTTTGTGTTTGACTCAAAGCCGTAATGGCATAAATGTAATTTTTAAAATTAGCGTCGGTCACTTCAAACGTTTTAGCTGTTGTTACATAATAAATATTCTCAGAATTGGAGAAATCAGTTATTTTTCCTTTAGTAAATCTATAAATTACGAATTTCTTGTTGTTCATTGTTGCCTTCCAAGTCAGAAATGCTTTGTCGCCTTTTTGAGTAAATACAGCGTTTGTTGGCGGCTGTGGTGTTATCCTTATAATTCTATTTGCCTCAGGTGTTAATGCGATATATTTATATTGTTTTCCAATAATAGGTTTTCTAAGCGTATCTCCTTTTTTTAATAAAGTGGAAGCTGTAAAATGCATAGAGCCGTCAATAAAAGGTAAGGACCGAATCATTTCTATTTGCTTGACAATTTGGTCCGGACTTCTCCATTCTACTTCTTTAGCGGCTTTCGAAATCTTATAATCACCGTGACCAACATAAACATTTGCCCCGTATTTATGTGTTGCCCACCATTTTGCCAAAACTTCAAAATTGGCTCTGTCAAAACCAATATGCCAATACAGTTGTGGAGTTACATAGTCTATCCAGTTTTCTTTCTGCCATTTCAAAATATCAGCATACAAATCATCATAATTTGTAACTCCTGCCACAGTATTTGAACCTTCCGAATCCTTAGATTTATTTCGCCACACTCCAAAAGGCGAAATCCCAAATTCGACCTCTGGTTTATTTGCAATTATGGTGTCTCTTATTTGTTTGATTATCAAATCGACATTGTCTCTTCTCCAATCATCTTTGTCTTTAAATTGGCGTGGTTCTTTGTTAAACGCTATTTGGTCGGGAAATTCTTGTCCTGTAATTTTATAAGGATAAAAATAATCGTCCATATGTATTGCCTGAATGTCATAATTTCGAACTATTTCTCCCACTACAGACGAAACAAAATTCCTAGTTTCTTTATAACCAGGATTAAAATATCTGGTTTTTCCATAAGTAACAAATAACTCTGGTTGCTTAAAATATAAATGTGTTTTTGCAAGCACTTCTTTGGTCGTGTCTTTTTGTGCACGATAAGGATTGAGCCAAACATGGACATTCATTCCTCTTTTTCCGGCTTCATCAATCATTAACTGGAGCGGGTCAAAATTAGGCGCAACTCCCTGCGTTCCGGTGATCCAATGTGATGCAGGTTCTTTGGTCGATTTGTAATAGGCATCGGCCGTAGGACGGATTTGAAAAATTACGGTGTTCAAATTATAAGACCGCATATTATCCAAAAGCGTTATCATCTCGTCCTTCATTTCTTGGTCTGACAAGCCTTGTTTTGAAGGCCAATCAATATTGTCTACGGTAGATATCCAAACGGCCCGCATTTCTCTTTTTGGTGATTGTTGGCTAAAAAGATTGGTTTGAAACAGCAACAATAGAATTAAAATTTTTACACTATTCATAAATACTATTTTTGGTTATTTAATACTCTTTAAAATTATTATAAACTGTAACTAAAAAATATTTTTAGATAAAGAAACGGGGCATCCTTAATGTGAAGAAGATACAGCAGAAAACTATTTTTTTTTACATAGTCTACGATGCTTTATAAAATTGAAACGTATTTTTCACACTTTTTAAACTAGGTTCCTCTACGTTAGAAAATGCTGCCAAATTACTCTAATAAATAAATTACTCCTTCAATAAGCGATGTCCACACGCTGCCTTTATCATCCACCGAAAATCCATTTACACTGGAACTTCCTAAATGAATTTCTTTTATAATCTGAAATTTTTCAGAATCAACTATCACAACCTCTCCTTTTCGGCTTCCTATATATATCTTGCCGTTATTTTCTAATATTGCTGCAGGATTATGTTCGTATCCAAGTTTTAAATCCAAAACCTTACTTTGGTTAATCAAATTTTCTTCGGTCAATTCTAACTCATCATTAAGGGGCAATCTTAAAAGCTCCCCATTCATTGTTTTAGCATAAAACCACTTCCCGTCCTGGCTTTTTCCCATGGATTCTCGGACTTTCCATTTAGAGGTTCTCAAAAGTGTTTTACCCGTTTCTATTTCTAAAATTGTCAAGAACCGTTCTGGAGTAACAAAATAAAGTCTGCTCGTTGATGAAACTGCATTTACGTTTCCAGCCGAATACAAAACTTGTTTATTGTTTCCATTATTCCATTTCCAAATAAGTTCTCCCGTATTTTTATCCAAGCAATAAAGATTAGTGTCCCATGCCCCAAAAATAATTTTATCGCCTTCTATCAAAGGGGTTCCTTGTGAATAAGACAACGGCAATTTATTTTGCCAAATAACATGTCCATTAACTGCATCGATACAAATAAACGCTGTAGAACTCGCTGTATAAAGTTTATTGTTTTCGACAATTGGCGAAGCTACCAAAACGCCACCTACAGAAATCTTCCATTTTTGCTTGCCCGAATCTTTATTAAATCCTAGCAAATTTCCTTCTATTGTACCAATAACAAGGATGTTCTTTTCAATTATTGGTGAGAAATAAATTGAATTCCCTGTTTCTATTTTCCAATTTAAGGACTTCTTTTTCAAATTAACCGATTGTATCTCCCCAATAGAATTAGTAAAATAAACGTTCTTTTTATCAAAACAAGGGACACTATAAATAGACGCAATGTCTTTTATGAAAGGAGAGAAATTAGTTCCCAAATTATCATTTTTAATTTCAATTTTTGAAGGTTTTGATGAAACTGAAAATTTAAAAACACTTGGTTTTTCTATTTCTTTCTGATAAATACTAATACTATCGTTACTTATGATAACCTCATTATAACTTTTTGTCTTTCCATCACGCGAAGTAATAGATGCTCCCATAATGCCGCTCAAACCGGAGAAATCATGTTTTTTCAACGTGTGTCCATGACCGCAAAAACTAGCAACAGTAGGGTGTTTTTCTAAAATAGAAAGTACTTCTTTATAATTACTGACACTATTGTCCAATGGGTAATGTGCAAAATTCAGTACCTTTTTATTACTGTTTTTAAGGCTATCTTTTAATGTTTTATCGAGCCAGAGAACATCTTCATGTTTTACAAATCCATCCCCCATTTTCATGTAAGGGCCACACGGAAATCCCACAAAAAGATAGTCCCCTTTTGAAAATACAAAGCGATCGTTGCCCCATAGTTTTTTATATGTTAAACCAGCGCTTTCGCTCCAATTTGTCTCGTGATTTCCAGAAATCACATAATATGGAATTTTTAAATTCGCAAGAATGGCATGAACCTGTTTTAATTCATCATCAGCACCACGATTAGTCAAATCTCCAGTTACTACAACAAATTCATGATCCGAATTGTTGATTTCTTTTACAATATTTTGCAACAAAAAATCATTTTCGTTCCCTACTGAAACATGCAAATCGGTAAGTTGTACAAACTTGATATTTCCAAATTTTTCTGTTTTTTGAGAAAATCCAGATGCAATTATGAAAATCAATAATATTTTGGAATATAGATATTTCATGATTACTTATTTAGTTCGTTTTTACCGTATCGTTAAAATAGTTATAAAAAAATAGCATTTGAAACTTTAAAGAGTTTTCCCAATATTCAATATTGTGTTTTCCAGGACGTTCTATATAATCATGATTTATTTTTAAAGCAAGCATTCTTGTATGAAGCTCCCTGTTTACATCAATAAAAAAATCATCAACACCACAATCAATAATAAGTTTTAGATTGCTATTTTCTAACAACCCAAGCATATTTACAACTGTGTTTTTATCCCAATTTTCAGGGAACTCAGTTATAGTACCAAGACGTTTTTTTATATCCCACTTTTCAGGAAACGGACGAAAATCAACACCTCCGCTCATACTTCCTGCCGCTCCAAAAACTTCTTGATGCTTGAACGATAAAAACAATGCTCCTTGCCCGCCCATACTAAGACCTGATATTGCTCTACCTTCCCGACTTGCTATTGTTTTATATTTTTTGTCTATAAAAGGAACTAATTCATCGATTATGTAAGTTTCATATTTAGAAGTTGGGTCAATTGGACTATTAAAATACCAACTTGAATAATTTCCGTCAACACCAATTACAATAAAATCATATTTATCAACCTGTTGTCCAACCTCTTTAAAGCTTTTTACCCAAGTTGCATAATTTCCGCTATATCCATGAAGAAGATAAACAACTGGGAATTTTATCTTGCTTTTTTTATAACTATCGGGAACTATTACGCAGGTCTTTATATTTTTTTTCATCGAAGCGCTAAAAACTTGTATGGTGTCAACCTTAGCTGCTTTGGCAGAAAAAAATACGAATACTAAGAGTACTATATAAATTATTTTTTTCATAGAATTATGGTGTCTTTTTTTTAAAAAACAAAATTTATAATACATTTTAAAAGAAAAAATAAAATCAAATTCGAAAATTTTATTTCAAACAATCCCTTAAAATTGTCACCGGATGTAATGCTTTTCTAGTGGTTCCGTCAAAAATCTGGTGGCGACAACTCGTTCCCGCTGCAGCAATGACTGCTGTGGAATCAGTTGCTCTAATTTTAGGAAACAACGTGTCTTCTCCCATTTGCATGCTGATTTCATAATGTTCTTTTTCATATCCAAAAGAACCTGCCATACCACAACAACCCGAATTATAAATTGTAACCGAACTGTTTTTTGGCACATTTAACATCGCAAAAGTCGCTTCCATGGTACTCAATGACTTTTGATGGCAATGTCCGTGAATTTTTATTGTTTTTTCCTCTTCAGAAAATTGTTCTGCATGAATTTTACCTTTTGTAATCTCATTTTTGAAAAATTCTTCAATTGTAAATACATTTTCGGCTAATTTTTGGGCACTTTCTTTATCATCTGCCAATCGAATGTATTCGTCTCTAAATGTCAATATCGCAGAAGGTTCGATTCCTATCAGAGGTAAATCTGCAGTAATATAATCCGAAAAAACGGCAATATTTATATTCGCAATTGCTTTTGCTTCTTCGAGAAAACCTTTAGAAATAAAAGCTCTTCCGCTCTCTTCATGATCCACCAGAATCACCTCGTATCCTAATTTTGTCAATAACTCGTACGCATCGATTCCAACTGAAACATCATAATAATTAGTAAATTCATCGCAAAACAAACATACTTTTCCGTTTACAAAAGAATCACTTGGCGCTTGATTCCAATTTTTTTCGTACCATTTTCGAAATGTCTTTGGAGCCAAAAGCGGCACTTCTCTTTTGGCAGCAATCCCCATACTTTTTTTTACAAAGGGCAAGTTCACCATGAAATTCGTAAACTTTGGAGTGATACTTCCCAGTCCATTCAGTTTTGCATTAAAAGCAAACACTTTATTGCGCCATGAAAATCCATTTGCTTTTTGGTATTGGTACAAAAACTCCGATTTTAAAGCAGCCACATCCACATTACTGGGACATTCGCTGGCGCAAGCTTTACAACTCACACACAATTCAAATACTTTATACAATTCTTGGTGGTCGAATTTATTGTCCTTTTCGGAATGCGTCAAATATTCTCGCAGCGCATTGGCTCTAGCGCGCGTCGTATCTTTTTCATTTCGGGTTGCGCGGTAACTCGGACATAAAGTCCCACCCGCCGAAGGTAAATTTCTACAGTCACCAGAACCATTGCATTTCTCTGCAGCACGCAAAATTCCCAAACTATCCGAGAAATCCTGAATCGTTTGTATTTCCGGTTCCAATCTTCCTGCTTCCACTCTAAGATTTTCATCCATTTTGAAAGCGTTTACGATTTTACCAACGTTTAAGATGGTATTCGGGTCAAAAGCATGTTTGATTCTTTTTAACAATTCATAATTCTGGTCTCCAATCATAAAAGGCAAAAACTCGCCACGCACAATTCCGTCTCCATGTTCCCCACTTAAAGATCCTTTATATTTTTTCACTAAAATGGCTACTTCGGTGGCGATGTTTCTAAATTGATGCAGCCCTTCTTTTGTTTTCAAATTCAAAACCGGTCGCAAGTGAATTTCTCCGGCTCCGGCATGTGCATAATAAATGGCATTCTGACCGTGACGCTCCATCATTGCGGAGAATTCAGCAATGTAATTGGGTAAATCACTCAACTCAACGGCGGTATCTTCAATAGAATCAGCCGCTTTATTATCGCCTACTATACTTCCTAAAAGCCCAAGACCTGCTTTTCGCAACTCAATTATTTTATCAATATCAGCTCCGTAAATTTTTGGTAAAGCATACGCGAAATTGTTTCTTTCCAAATCAGCAATTAAATCATCGGCTTGTCTTTCGGCATCTTCCATACTTTGATGCGACGCCACTTCGAGCATGATAACCGCTTTTGGTTCTCCTTGAATGAAAAATCTGTTTTTAGCTTGTTCCCGGTTGGTTTTTGTACAATCCAATATCGTATCATCCATCATTTCACAGGTATACAAATGATGTTTCATAGCAGTAACCACGGCTTCTAAACTTTCCTGAATGGTATGAAAATGAGCCACTACCATGACATTTTTCGTTGGTGGCAGCTCGTCCACTTTTAACGTTATTTCGGTGGTAAAAGCTAGTGTTCCTTCGCTTCCACAAAGAAGTTTTCCTAAATTTATAGTATTTTCTGTTCCCCCAAAAAGTTCCGATTTCAATAATAAATCAATCGCGTAACCGGTATTTCTTCGGTGAATTTCTGGTTTCGGAAATTCCTTGATAATCTCTATTTGGTTTTCTGTATTTGAAAGTTCCTGGTAAATAGTCTTGTAAATAGCACTTTCAAGCGTATTCCCTTTTGTTTTTTTAATAAATTCTGCAGAAGTCATTTCTTTAAATACTGCCGAACTTCCATCACTCAAAACTGCTTTAATTTCCACTATTTTGTCTCGGGTAACTCCATACCGAATTGATGTTGTTCCAGATGAATTATTGCCTACCATTCCGCCTATCATACAACGATTGGAAGTCGAAGTATTGGGACCAAAAAACAATCCGTATGGTTTTAGATATAAATTCAGTTCATCCCGAATTACTCCCGGCTGTACGGTAACCGTTTTTTTCACGGAATCAAAAGCGACAATCTTTGTAAAATGTTTCGAAACATCCACGATTATTCCACTACCTACTGTTTGTCCTGCCAATGATGTTCCGGCAGTTCTGGGCGTAATTGAAATTTTATTTTTTGCTGCAAAGCAAATAATTTTGACAATATCTTCCTCTGATTTTGGAATCGCTACAGCAACTGGCATAATTCGATATGCTGAAGCATCGGTGGCATACAGCTTCTTATAAAGATCATCGTATAAAAGTGTTCCTTCTAATGACTGAGATAATTCTTGTAATTGAGGCGTGATTAACATGTAGTGCGGTAAATTGCTGTTATTTCTAAAAATATAAAATATCTCACATATAGATTAATCCTTTTCGCAAAAAACTTAGTCAACTGTTAATTTCAATCAGTTGCCGACTCTTGCGAAAAGTAACATCTAAAGTTAAATTCATCCTTTAAACATTTAGGACTTTTAATCTTTCTAATAATCATAACGTTTAAAAGCCTCAATCGCCTCATATTCTGCAAGACCCAAATCATCATATAGTTTTGCCGTATTTTTATTACGCTCCTCGGCTCTTACCCAAAATTCTCTGGAATCATTTCCTTGAAACATCACTCTGTCTTTTTGCGATTGATGGTACAAAATGGCATGTCTTTTAATCGTTACTTCATCTGGACTCAAAGGCACAGCCATATCTATTTCGTGAATATCCCATTCATGCCAAGCACCTCTGTACAACCACAACCAACAATCATTCATGTAAGATTCTGATTTTAACTGCTTCATCGCTTCAAATATAGAATTCAAACATACTTCATGAGTACCATGCGGATCTGCCAAATCTCCGGCGGCAAAAACTTGATGAGGCTTTATTTTGGCAATAATATCTTTCACGATAGCAATATCATCCAGACCTACAGGGTTTTTCTTTATTTGTCCTGTTTCGTAAAAAGGCAGGTCTAAAAAATGCGTTTTTTCATCTTTTAAACCTATGTATCTGGTAGCAGCATACGATTCACGTCGTCTTATAAGACCTTTTAATTTTCGAACTTCCAAAGAATCAACTTGGTTTTCGGTCTTATTATTTAGAAAATTAATAACCGATGAGAAATTAATTTCACTGTTCTCTTTTCCGATAAAATCACGACATACTTCAGCAAACTTTAATGCTTCATCATCCGTAACTGCTATGTTTCCGGAAGTTTGATACACAACATGCACGTCATGTCCTTGTTTTATTAATTTAGAAAATGTCCCACCCATTGAAATTACATCATCATCTGGATGTGGACTAAAAAGAATAACTCTTTTTTTTGAAGGATTAGCTCTTTCGGGTCTGTGAGAATCATCAGTATTGGGTTTTCCTCCAGGCCAACCCGTTATGGTATGCTGTAAGACGTTAAACATATTAATATTCAAATCATAAGCAGAACCTTCTTGTGCTAAAAGATCTGACATACCATTATTATTGTAGTCCCTGTCGGTAAGTTTTAGTATGGATTGTTTGGTTTCTTTGCAAAGCCAAATAATTGCTTTACTTTTTAATTCTTGTGTCCAAATACATTGACCGACGAGCCAAGGTGTTTCGAATCTTGTTAATTCAGAAGCCGCAAATTGGTCTAAAACAAAAGTAGCATTAGAATGATTCTGTAAAAAAGTAGCAGGAACTTCTGAAGTTATTTCACCTTGAATTGTCCTTTTAATAACAGTCGCTTTATTTTGCCCCCAAGCCATCAAAACAATTCTTTTAGACCTCAGAATCGTTGAAACTCCCATGGTAATCGCTCTTTTAGGAACGTTATCAATACCATTAAAATCCGAAGAAGCATCGACTCTGGTAATGTGGTCTAATGTTATAATTCTCGTTCCGGAGTTAATGTGAGAACCCGGCTCATTGAAACCTACATGCCCGGTACGACCAATTCCTAAAAGCTGAAAATCAATTCCTCCTGCATTTTTTATTTTTGTTTCATAATTCATGCAATATTGATTCAGTTCCTCTAATACAACTGTTCCATCTGGAATATTTATATTTTCCGGTTTAATATCAACATGATTAAACAGATGCTGATGCATAAAATAATGATAGCTCTGGCGGTTTTCTTTAGTCATCGGATAATATTCATCCAGATTAAAAGTGACAACGTTATGAAAGCTAAGTCCATCCTCTTTGTGCATTCGAACTAATTCTTCATATACTTTTATAGGTGAAGAACCTGTAGCCAAGCCAAGGATACAAAATTTATTTTCGACCTGTTTAGATTTGATTAATACTGCTATTTCCTGAGCAACAACCTTTGAAGCTTCTACAGCACTTTTAAAAATTACATTATGATTTTTTTCAAATCGAGTTTCTTCAAATTTTCCCGGTATGTTGTAGGCCAAAGAAGTTTTCGTTTTCATAATATATCTCTTAATTAAAAAATTAGTTTAACAAATATAAATAAAAAACAAAACAAATATTTTATTTTGCATTATTTAATAAAAATAAATTTAAATAATGCAAAATAACGCAATTTTTAACTAAAATTTAAATTACAAAATAAGAACTCCTAACTTTCTATATTCTTCCAACCTTAAATCTTCTGGATCTAAATCCGTAACAATCGTGTCTAACTGATTGATATCACAGACAATATGCGGCATTTTAGTATTTAATTTACCAGAAGCAAACATAGAAATTACTCTATCAGATGACCCTATCATTGCTTTTTTAACGATAGAAACCTCATAACCGACTTCCGTCAACCCCTGTTTTACATTAATACTGCTGGCTCCTATGAAGCAAATATCCGCTTTAATCTTTGATAAAACTTGAATCACATCCATTCCTATGGTAACCATTGCGTTTTTCTGCATTTTTCCGCCAATAAATATTAAATCTATATTGGGATGTTGAGACAACTGCATCGCTATAGGCAAGCTATAAGTATAAATAGTAGCCTTTAAATCAGAAGGGATTAACTTAGCAAAAACCAGATTAGTACTCCCTCCACTCATTATAATTACCTGTCCGTCATGTAACAAAGACAATGCTTTAGTAACAATTTTTTTCTTTTCTTCTTCAGCCGTTATGACGATATCGAAAACATCAACAGACTTTCCTGCGCTTTGTATGGCTCCACCGTAAACTTTTTCAAGAAGATTCTTGTTATCTAACTCATTTAAATCCCTCCTTATTGTGTCCTCTGACAAAGCTAAAGCCAAAGCCAAATTAGTTGTAACAACTTTCTGATCCTCAATAAGTTTAGTCATTATATATTTATGTCTTTCGGCTTTTAGCATTTTTTAAAATTAAAAATTCAGGACAAATATATCAAATATTTTAATTCAAAAGCAGGTATATTTCACCAACTGCGATAGAACACCTCATTAAAATCAATAATCTACAAACATAAAGCCTGTTTTTAAACTAAAAATGCATTTTATTGCGTTATTTAGTTTGTTTTAAAAAAAATTAATACTAAATATTGCATTTATATGCAATAAATAAATATATTTGTTCAATAACCATAAAACCACAATAATTATGAAGAAATTATTCCTTGTTTCATTATTAGTTTTGTTTGTTCAAGTTACATTTGGACAAAACAAAACAATTACTGGAACTGTCAAAAACAAAGCGGACGGAATTCCAATACCTGGGGCTTCTGTGCTAATTAAAGGAACTGCTAATGGAAGCACGACTGACTTTGATGGTAATTACAGCATCGCTGCATCATCAGGACAAACACTTAGTTTCAGTTACATTGGTTTTGAAACCAAAGAAATAAAATTTACGGGACAGCAAACACTCAATATAGAACTTTCAGAAAATGCTTTAAAATTAGACGAAGTTGTTATTGTGGGCTTTGCTTCTCAGAAAAAAGCGAATCTTACAGGTGCTGTAGCCTCTATTGATGTTAGTAAAACACTTGGAAGCAGACCTTTGACAGACATCAGTAAAGCATTACAAGGTACTACGCCAGGTGTAAATGTTAGTTTTAATTCCGGAAATATAAACCGTTCAGCAAATCTGAATATACGTGGATCTGGAACTGTAAATGGCTCAGATTCTCCTCTCGTATTAGTTGACGGGGTTCCAACGGATTTAGCTCTTATTAATCCAAATGACGTAGCAACAATGTCTGTACTAAAAGATGCGGCTTCTGCCTCTATATATGGAGCTCGTGCAGCCTTTGGTGTAATACTTATTACTACAAAAGGAGGAAAAACAGGTGAAGGAAAAGTTAGATTTTCTTACTCGGGAAACACGGCTTTCTATAATCCAATCTCGACATTACAATTCCTAGACCCAACAGATGAAATTCCTGGTTTGATTTTGGCAGGAACCCGTACTGACGGTGCAATGCCAGAATTTTTTGGTGCAAATTACAATACGATGCTGGCTGGAATTCAAAACTGGAAAGAAAAATATGCAAATAATCGTACCAGTAATGAGATGATTTACGGTGAGGATTGGGAGATTAAAAACGGCACACCTTATTTTTACAGAGTTTGGGATACAAATAAAGAATTGTTTGCAAATGATGCTCTTCAAACTTATCACAATTTTTCTGCGCAAGGTAATCTAGGAAATAACAGTTCTTTCTTCGCTTCATTTGGACTTACAGAACAAGAAGGAATGTTAAAAGTTAATCAAGAAAAAAAACAAAGAACAAATGTAAATTTAGGATTTACAACAAAATTAGCTGATTGGCTTACTGGTGATTTTAAAGTGTTGACAATTCTAAGTAATTATAAACAACCGTTCAATTATTATGGTGGTGAAGGCACTGATGATTCAGGATATGGCGGGTATCTTGGTTATGCTCTTCGTTGGGGTCAATATACACCAAATTTCGGAACTTACAGAGGATACAATTTTCGCACTGCTGGAGGATATTTATCTAATGCTTCCACGAATGAAAATAAACAAGTTAATAATAGGTTAAGTGCTAAATTTACAGCAGAAATTACAAAAGATTTTAATTTAATAGGTGAAATAAGTAATGTGACTGACTATTATTCCAGAAAACAAAACGGAGGCAAATTTCAAGGCTGGGATAGTTGGTCGGCTATGCCTTATAGTGCTACCACAATTCAAACAGCAATGCCCACTATTTTGGCAGCAGGAGCTGATTTTGTAGCGCAATCAAAGGCTGAATCAACAACAAAAGTTGTCAATATCTACGCAAATTACAAAAAGCAATTTGATAAACATAACATCAAATTTTTAGGAGGTTTCAACTCGGAGTGGCAAGATTTTTCACGTACTTACGCGAGAAGAAATACGCTTTTGGACAAATCAAAACCGGAATTTAATCTTGCTGTAGGTGAGCAATTTGTTGCAGGAGCTGGTAACAGTTCTTTAAATCCAGCAGTAACCTCCTATTCAATCGCTGGTTTCTTTGGACGAATAAATTATGATTATGACGGAATTTATCTCTTAGAAGTGAATGCCCGTTATGACGGTTCTTCAAAATTTCCTACTGCTCAACAATGGGGATTTTTCCCTTCAGCATCTGTCGGATACAGGATTTCTAACGAGAAATTTATGGAAAGCACACGTGGTTGGCTGAATGATCTTAAATTGCGTGCTTCTGTAGGGGCGATTGGAAATCAAAACGTAGGAAATAATGCTTTCTTATCCGTTTTAAATTCTTCAAATCCTTGGTGGATAAACAGTGGATCTACACTGCCTCCCTCTACTGGTTTACCAACTAATGTTGATCCCACATTATCTTGGGAGAAAGTTTATACAAATGATATTGGTCTGGATGTGTCAATATTCAAAATGTTAAGCGCTTCATTCGATTGGTATCAGCGTGAGACAAAAGGAATGTTAGCGCCAGGCATAACTCTTCCTGGTTCTTTTGGTCAGGCTGCTGCACAAACAAACTCAGGAAACATAAGAACAAGAGGTTGGGAATTGTCATTAAATTTTAATAAAGAAATAAATAAAAATGCTTCGGTATTTTTAGATGTTGCTTTATCAGATTACACCTCCGTGATAACCAAATGGAATAATACTTCTAAATTATTAAGCACTTATTATGATGGGTATGAAATTGGTCAAATTTGGGGTTTAACAAGTGATAGGCTTCTTCAAGCGGATGATGTAATAACAAACAACGGTAAAACAGTAAATGGGATTGACTACTCAAGGGCAATGGGCGGTAATTTCAAATTTGGAGCTGGAGATGTGCATTACGTGGATACAAACGGGGATGGTGCTATATCTCGCGGTGCTGGAACCGCAGACGACCACGGAGATTTAACTAAAATTGGAAACTCAACTCCACGTTATAAATACGGAATAACATTAGGCGGAAAACTTCACGGATTTGATGTTTCTGCTTTCTTCCAAGGAGTTGCTAAACGTGATTATTGGGCTGCCTCTGACGCCGTGTTACCTTTCTATCGTTCACCTCAACAAATGTATGCGAACCAATTAGACTATTGGACACCTGAAAATACAGGTGCATATTGGCCAAATCCAAATTATGGCGATGAATCAGGTGGTTTTGGAGGAAGTACTACTGGTAGAAATAACTTCATTACTCAAACAAGATATTTATTAGACATGTCTTATTTGCGTCTTAAAAACTTTAGTCTTGGGTATTCTTTATCCAAAGAACTTGTAAAAAAAGCCGGATTAGAAAAAGTTAGACTTTACACCTCAGGTGAAAACTTATTGACTTGGGCCGATAGCCGCCTTCCTGTTGACCCAGAAATTAATGAAGCTGAAATTTTCTGGGGAAGAGCTTATCCTTATACTAAATCATGGTCTTTTGGAGTTGAGCTATCGTTCTAATATTAACAATTCAAAAATTTTAAAATGAAAAAATTAAATATAAAATCTAAATTACTACTAATGTTTACTGTTGCTACTGTCGCAATATCTTCAGTTAGTTGTGAGGACTACTTAACAGAAGATCCTGCGGATAAATTTACAAACGATAACTTTTGGCAAACAGAAGACAATGTAAAAACATTTTCATGGAATAATTATGATACGTTTTATGGCTACGGAAATGGTACAACAATTGGACTTTCCTTTTTCTATTACCATGGTAGTGATAACAGAGTTGATGATAATTTATCGGCTTTCTCTTTTTATCAGATGCCGATAACTCCGACTACTACTAATGCCACTTCTTGGAATCAATATTACTCATTAATTCGCCGTTGCAATTTGATGCTGGAAAAAGTACCCAGTGTTACAATGTCTGAAGCAAAAAAGAATCATTATATTGGAGTAGCTAAATTTTTTAGAGCTTATACTTATTTTCGTTTAGTGCAAAAATTTGGAGACGTTCCGTATTCTGATCAATATTTATCTCAAAATGATCCTTTAGTTTATGCACCAGCAACACCAAGGGCAGAAATCGTAGAAAAAGTTATCGCAGATTTAGAAGAAGCTAGCAACTTGCTGCTTGCAATTGATGATAAAAATGTTACTGTCAATAAATATACCGCTTACGCCGCTTTGAGCAATGTTTGTCTATATGAAGGAACTTACAGAAAATATCATTTAGGTCAAAACGGAAGTGCTTATCTTAACAAAGCCAAAACAGCTTCGTTGGCAATAATGAATAATTCAAGCTATAGATTAAATTCCGATTGGCAATCTCTTTATAATTCTGTTGAATTGGGTGGCAACTCAGAAGTGATACTTGCAAAACGTTATCTGACAAACGTATTAATGCATTCTCTGCAGAACTACACCAATACTTCTACTACACAATACGGATTAACAAAATGGGCTGCCGATAGCTATGTAACAACAAATGGCTTACCAATACAACAAGCCGGAAACACCCAATACATAGGCGATGATAACGTTACTAAAACATTTACTAATAGAGATCCACGTTTTGCAAAAACTATAAACCCGACTGTTTACGGATATAAAGGAAAACCTTTTGGTACCGCTGCATTAACTTCAATGTCTGGATATGTATTTGAATTATACAATAATCCTGCAACATCAGGTCCAGATGTCACAACTGGAGGACGAAATTATACTGACAGTCCGTTATTTACACTCAGCGAGATTTATTTGAACTACGCGGAGGCTTGTGCTGAGCTTGGTACCGCAACAAATATTGACCTTGATATGTCAATCAATAAAGTACGTACTCGTGCAGGTATAGCATCTTTAACTACTGACGGAAATAATGTTTCTGCCGCAGGTGTGCAAATTAATGACCCAAGAAGAACAGCTGCTTTGGAACAAATCTCCGGTAGCGTTAATCCACTAATTTGGGAAATTCGTCGTGAGCGTCAAATTGAATTTATGAGCTGGACAACACTAAGACAAATTGACATTTACCGTTGGAAAAAAGGAGATTATTTAGATACTACAAAAAATCCAGATGTAAATCTTGGAGCAAGAGTTGGTACTCCTGTTGGAACGCAAATTAAAGTAGACGCTAACGGTTATGTAAAGATTTACCCAACAAGTACAAGAAACTTTGAAGTCAAACACTATTTATTAAATATCCCTACAAATGATATTGATTTATATAAAGCTCAAGGTGTAGAATTAAAACAAAACCCAGGTTGGTAATTCAGTAACCCAAAAACTGAATACTATAAGATTATAAACTACCTCAAGGCGCAGATAGCCCAGAGGTAGTATTGTAATTTTCTTTGTCATAAGTATTGATTATCAAAAAACTACCAAAATAAAAGTCCTATCTGATAGATTCAGAGAAACTCTTCTCTAGTAAATCAAATTCAAATTGATCATCGTACGGGAAAAACCAAATAATAATTAAATAAAAATTTAAAATTTTATTTGGTCAAGATCATCATTCTAACTATTAAACTTTAATTTAAAATGATAAAATTTATAACAAAAAGTGCTCTTCTTGTATTATCTATATTTTACACCTCATCCTATTCCAATTCATTTCAGATAATTACAAAAAAAAATACGTTAGAAAACAATAGTATCACAATTCGAACAGGCGCTGATAATTACGAGAAATACCTGCCGTTATTGCAAAATAAAAAGGTTGGAATTGTTACCAATCAGACTGGTATTCTGACAAACAAAATACATTTAGTAGACTTTTTATTAGAAAAAAAAATAGCCATCCAAACCATTTTTGCTCCTGAACACGGTTTTAGAGGAACTGCTGACGCTGGAGAACATGTCGTTGATGGAAAAGATGCCAAAACCGGACTCTCAATTATTTCTCTTTACGGTGATAATAAAAAACCAAAAGCAACACAATTAGTTGGAATTGACATTATGTTATTTGATTTACAAGATGTTGGCGCACGTTTTTACACTTACATTTCGTCTTTGCATTATGTCATGGAAGCCTGTGCAGAAAACGGAATTCCTCTTTTAATTCTTGACAGACCAAATCCTAATGGGAGTATTATTGATGGTCCACTTTTAGAAAAAGAATTTACCAGTTTTGTAGGCATGCACCCTATTCCGTTACTTCACGGGATGACTATCGGGGAATATGCACAAATGATAAATGGAGAAAAATGGCTTAAAAATGCGGCACAATGTAAATTGACCGTTATTCCTTGCATTGATTATAATCGAAAAATGGAATATAATTTACCTGTAAAACCATCTCCAAATTTACCAAATGACCAATCCATAAATCTTTATGCGAGTTTGTGCTTGTTTGAAGGGACCAATGTGAGTGTGGGCAGAGGAACCGAAAAACAATTTCAAATTTATGGTTCACCTTTTTTAACGGAAAGCACTTTTACTTTTATTCCAAAACCAAATTTCGGAGCCAAAGACCCACTTTATAATGGAAAAGAATGTTTTGGTGAAGATTTAACAACTTATCCTAAATTATCTCGATTAGAACTAAAATGGTTAATTAAAGCCTATCAAAATACCAGTGACAAAACTCAATTCTTCAATCCTTTTTTTACAAAACTTGCTGGGACAAAAAAATTACAGCAGCAAATTGAAAGCGGAATTTCAGAAAATAAAATAAGAAAAAGTTGGAAAAATGGATTAACAGTATTTAAAAAAATGCGCATGAAGTACGTGATCTATTAAATAAATGCTTGTTTATTTTCATATAAAACTAGGGAACTATTTTAATAAAATACAAACATTGAATCTGGCCTACAAAAAACAAAAAATCTCTAATCAGTAAAAAAAATAAGAAATGACAAAAATTAATACCGATACAGAACAAGAATCTCTTTATTCGAACTTAGATAAAATGAGTACTAATGAACTACTCTCTAATATAAATAATGAAGATAAAAAAGTAGCAGATATAATAGAAAAACAAATTCCCAATATTGAAAAATTGGTTGATATTATTGTGTCTAAAATGAAACTTGGTGGAAGACTATTTTATATCGGCGCGGGTACATCCGGAAGAATCGGCATTCTTGATGCTTCAGAATGTCCGCCTACTTTTGGAGTTCCGGACAATTGGATTATTGGCATCATTGCAGGTGGCGACTCAGCCATCAGAAAAGCAGTAGAAAATGCCGAGGATGACATTGATCAAGCCTGGAGAGATTTATCAGCTTACGACATTTCGAATTTAGATGTAGTTATAGGAATTGCAGCTTCGGGAAACACTCCTTATGTTATTGGCGGATTAAAAAAAGCGAAAGAAAACAATATCGCAACTGGAAGTATTTCCTGTAATAGTGAAAGTCTGATTTCAAAACAAGCTGATTATCCTATAGAATTGATTGTAGGTCCAGAATTCCTTACCGGAAGCACTAGAATGAAAGCTGGAACATCACAAAAATTAGTTTTAAACATGATTTCAACATCTGTTATGATTAAACTAGGGCGTATTTACGGCAACAAAATGATTGACATGCAATTGTCTAATAAAAAACTAGTACAAAGAGGTGTTGAGATGATTGTAGAAGAACTACACATTGACGAGAAATTAGCTTCTGAATTACTAAAAAAACATAAAAGTGTCAGAGCCGTTTTACTGGCTGAAAATAAAAATCTAGAGATTTAATCAACAAACTATTTAAAGTCTATTACAGATTCTTAAAAAACAGTAAACCCATAAAGATACAAAATGACTCCAAGTGCAATCCTAATCCTTATCATCGTTTATTTCGCTACATTATTCTACATTTCACATAGAGTCAGCAAAAATGATGATGGGAATGATGCTTTTTTTACCGCCAATAAAAATTCAAAATGGTATCTAGTTGCTTTTGGAATGATAGGAACCGCTCTTTCCGGTGTAACTTTTATATCTGTTCCGGGAGAAGTAGGCGCCGCGAGTGGCGAACAATTCAAATATTTTCAGTTTGTACTGGGTAATGCTATCGGATTTATAATAATTACAAAGTTATTATTACCACTGTATTATAGAATGAATCTAACCTCTATTTATGGATATATAGAACAGAGAATGGGGCTTTACAGCTACAAAACAGCCGCTACTATTTTCTTGATTAGCAGAACGATAAGCTCTGCATTCAGACTCTATTTAGTGGTAATAGTATTACAGCGTTTTGTATTTGATTATTATAATATTCCGTTTGCGTTAACCGTATTAATCTCCTTAATGCTCATTTTTTCTTACACTTACAGAGGTGGATTGAAAACAATCATTATTACGGATACCTTGCAGACTTTTTTCCTAGTGACATCGGTTTTCCTTACGATCTATTTTATTTGCGACAGCATGAATTTAAGTGCCGTTAGCGCTTTTAACGAAGTTAAAAACAGTAATTATTCACAAATATTTTTCTTTGATGATTTTTTAGGAAGTAAATTTCATTTTGTAAAACAAATATTAGGAGGAATGTTCGTTACTATAGCCATGACTGGGCTGGATCAAGATTTAATGCAAAAAAATCTGAGCTGTAAGAACATTGGTGATGCACAAAAAAACATGTTTACCTTTACGGGAATCTTCGTTATAATCAATATTTTCTTTTTAAGTGTTGGTGCTTTACTATATATTTATGCAGAAAAAAACGGAATTGCAGTCCCTGTTGATTTAATTACAAATAAACCCAGAACTGATTTGCTTTTTCCTGAAATCGCATTGAATCATTTAGCAACAATTCCGGCAATTATATTTTTATTAGGAATTATTGCAGCCACTTTTGCCACTACTGATTCTGCTCTGACGGCTTTAACCACCTCTTTTTGTGTAGATTTTTTGGGAATGAGCAAAGCCGAAAATAGCCATAAACAAAATTCCGTTCGTAAAAGGCATATTGTTCACCTCAGTTTTTCAGCATTAATCTTCTTTGTAATACTCGTTTTTAATTCAATCAATGATAGCTCTGTTGTTGGAATGATATTTAAGGTTGCATCTTACACTTATGGTCCTTTATTAGGATTATATGCTTTTGGTCTGTTTCAAAAATCAAGAAACGTAAATGATAAATTAGTCCCATTTATATGCCTGTTAGCCCCTTTCTTAACGTACATTATAAATGAAAACTCTAAAATATTATTTTCGGGTTATGTGTTTGATAATGAATTAATAGTGCTAAACGGACTTTTAACTTACTTAGGATTATTCCTGACAAGCTCCCAAAGCATTAAAAAAATTAGTTTTTAAATCCCATTAAAAACATATATAATTAAACAATCAATTGCACTAAAAATAATTCGATGAAAAATTACTTTATAAAGATTAGCCTTTACGCCGCATTTATATTTTTGATTACCAATTGTGCTACTTTTAAAAAAAATAATACAATTACCGCTTTAAAAAAAGCTTCCTTTTCAGAAGAGATAGATATTTATATTCCTAAAAATAAATCAGAAAGAAAGACTTTTTTTAAAAATTCTGAAAGGGAAACGATTTGGGCCGACAGCATTTACAATAAGATGTCGCTTCAGGAAAAAATAGGGCAACTATTTATGATTTCGGCATATTCCAATAAAGATTCCGTTCATGAAAATACAACCAAGGCATTAATTGAAAATTATAAAATAGGTGGTGTAATTTTTTTTCAAGGCGGACCAGTTCGTCAGGCTAAATTAACAAATCAATATCAGTCTAAAGCCAAAGTTCCTTTGTTCATTGGCCTTGATGCAGAATGGGGCTTAAGTATGCGATTAGATTCTACATATCGTTATCCTTGGAATATGACTTTGGGAGCAATTCAAAACTTAAATTTAATTGAAAATGTAGGAAAGAATATGGCCAGTGAAAGCAAGCGAATGGGAATTCATTTCAACTTTGCCCCAGTCCTTGACATTAATACCAATCCTAAAAATCCTATTATTGGAAACCGCTCTTTTGGTGAAAACAAACTTAATGTTGGTAACAAAGCTGTCGCTTTAATGAAAGGAGTTCAAAGCCAGGGCGTTTTTAGCACCGGAAAACATTTTCCCGGTCATGGAGATACATCAACCGATTCGCACCTGACATTACCTCTAGTTAATTTCTCAAAAGAACGAATTGATTTGGTTGAATTGTATCCATACAAAAGAATGTTTGATGAAGGATTAGTATCTGTAATGGTTGCACATCTAAACATTCCTAGCTTAGAACCAAAGGAAAACTATCCTTCTTCAGCTTCTTATAATGTGGTAACCAATCTACTTCAAAAGCAATTAGGTTTTGATGGTTTAATTTTTACCGATGGTTTAGCAATGAAAGCGGCAAGCAATTTCAAAGCTCCTGGTGATCTGGAATTAGCTGCACTTCTTGCTGGTAATGATATTTTACTTTGTCCGGAAGATATTCCAATAGCAGTCCAAAAACTTGAAACGGCCTATAATGATGGTGTTATTACGGAGCAACGTTTGTCCTATTCGGTAAAAAAAATATTACATTATAAATTTAAAGCAGGATTAAATAAATACAAGGCAATCGACATAGCAAACTTATACAATGATATCAATCCTTCACACAATGATGCTTTGCACTATCAATTGTATGAAAATGCTATTACCGTTTTAAAAAATGAAAAAGAAATACTTCCTATCAAAAATTTAGATCAAAAAATTGCATACGTAAAACTGGGAGATGATGTCAACAGCGCTTTTTTAACAACATTAAAAAAATATACCGAAGTGACCGAAATATCAAACACCGATATTGCTAGTCTAAACACCGAATTAAAAAAATACAATACTGTTATCATTGGTTTCCATAAATTAAACAAAACTTGGGAAAAACAGAATTTTACGGAAACTGAATTGCTTTGGTTACAAAAAATTGCAAAGCACAACAAAGTAATTTTAGATATTTTCACAAAACCTTACTCCCTATTGCCAATCACTAATTTTGACGACATTGACGGATTAGTAGTTTCTTACCAAAACTCTGATATAAGTCAGGTAGTTTCAGCAGAATTACTATTTGGAGCTATCGAAGCCAAAGGAAAATTGCCCGTATCCATTAATTCATCCTTCCATACAAATGAGGGCTTATCAACCAAAAAATTAAACCGTTTGGGTTTTACAACCCCAGAAAATGAAGGAATGAATCCACTGATTTTATCTAAAATCGATGCTATAGCTCAAAAAGCAATTGATGGTAAAATGACTCCCGGAATGCAGGTGCTTGTCGCTCGAAAAGGAAATGTGATTTTCCAGAAATCCTATGGTTACCATACTTATGATAATACCACGAAAGTTTTAAATTCGGACTTATATGATGTAGCCTCGATTTCAAAAATGATTTCGACGCTGCCTAACGTGATGCAATTATACGATCAAAATAAAGTGAATCTGGATACCAAATTAAAAAAAATGGTTCCTCTTTTTGCAAAAACAAATAAAGAAAACATCAACTTCAAGGATTTACTGACCCACTATGCGGGGCTTCAGGCCTGGATTCCATTTTACAAAGCAACCTTGGACACTGAAAACAAGCCTTTGGAAAAATATTATAACAAAATAGCTGACTCCCAATTTTCCACAAAAGTAGCCGACGGTCTTTTTATTAGAAATGATTATCACGATACCATAATGAAAATCATTGCCAATAGCCCATTGTCCATTAAAAGAGAATACAAATACAGCGATTTCACTTTCATTATCCTGAAAGAATACCTCGAAAGAAAAACTAAAAAGAAATTAGAAGTTTTAAGCCAGAAAAATTTTTACAGCTCACTTGGAATGAATAATACTCTTTACAATCCCTTAAAAAAATTTGATAAAAATGGAATTGCACCGACTGAAGTTGACAGTTATTTTAGACACCAAGTTGTTCAGGGATACGTTCATGATATGGCAGCGGCAATGGAAGGTGGAATAGCCGGTCATGCCGGAATTTTTTCTAACGCTATGGATGTCGCCAAAATGATGCAGCTTTTTTTACAAAAAGGAAATTACGGCAATAGGCAATATTTTTCCGAAAAAACATTCGATGCCTTCAACACTTCCTATTACAGTTCTGAAGGAGTTCATAGAGGTTTAGGTTTTGATAAAAGAATTGGAAAAGAAGGATCTACCTGTACCTGTGTTTCTGAATCCAGTTTTGGTCATACCGGATTCACCGGGAACATAGCCTGGGTCGATCCCGAAACAAAAATCGTCTATGTTTTCCTATCCAATAGAACCTATCCGGAAGTTTCTGGTGAAGGAAATAAATTATCTAAAGAAAAAATTCGTGAAGACATTCAGCAAATAATTCAGGAAGCTATAATCAAATAAAATTGTTGACACCATCTTACTAAACTCAAATAAAGTGTGTTTCAAATGATTAAATTAACCCAATAATCTAAACAAAAAAATGACAAAAGAGCGTTTAATTTCACTAGATGTATTCAGAGGATTTACCATTTTATTAATGACTATTGTCAACAACCCGGGAAGTTGGACTGCTATTTATCCGCCTTTGGCACACGCAGAATGGCACGGCTGTACTCCGACCGATTTAGTTTTTCCATTTTTTATTTTTATAATGGGTAGCGCAATCCCTTTTGCAATGCCAACGAAACAATTTGACTATGCAGTTTTTAATAAAATTATAGTTCGATCCTTACGAATTTTCTGTTTGGGATTATTTTTAAATTATTTTAGTAGAATTGAATTATTGGGCTTAGAGGGGATTTCCTTGTTACTACTCAGGCTAATTATAACCTTTGCAGTCGCTTATGCACTTTTAGGGAACTTTAGTTTAAAAATTAAAACCTATCTCGTTTTTGGAATTTTTGCAATATTACTAATCTTAGCATACAGTCAAATTGAAACATTTCAGGATGTACGAATCCCGGGAGTTTTACAGCGAATAGGAATTGTATATTTTTTTGTCTCTCTTTTATATTTAAAAACAAATCTGAAAATACAACTTTTGGTTGCTGCCGCAATTTTATTGGGTTACTGGATCGTAATGGCTTTTGTTCCCGTTCCGGGATTTGGTGCCGCAAATTTTGAAAAAGGCACCAATTTAGCTGCCTGGTTGGATAATTTAGTCTTAAAAGGTCATTTATGGAGTTATTCCAAAACTTGGGATCCAGAAGGAATTTTGAGTACTTTACCTGCTATTGCAACTGGGATTTTTGGAATGCTCATAGGTCAGGTATTAAACTTAAAAATTCCAAAAATTGAAATTATCAAAAAAACAGCTATAATAGGAATTGCTTTACTGAGTACAGGTTTGCTTTGGAGCATCGTATTTCCTATAAACAAATCACTTTGGACAAGCTCTTATGTATTGTATACTGCTGGTATTGCCACAATATGCTTAACCCTATTATACTGGATAATTGATGTTTTAAATTATAAAAAATGGATTAAACTGTTTTTAATTTGGGGGGTAAATCCCATGATTGTATTTTTCTTTTCTGGCATTATTCCAAGAGTTTTAAGCGCCATTAAGATTAAAAATCCAGAAATAGCAACTGAAAAAATTAATCTTCAGAGTTATATTTATAATCATAATATTGTTCCTCTTTTTAGCAATCCATTGGATGCTTCCTTGACTTACGCATTAGTTTATGCTGTTTTTTGGTCCTTTATACTTTGGATTTTCTATAAAAACAAAATGATTTTTAAAGTGTAATCGCTATTTCGGTCGAAAATAACATACAATGCGAATCAAAGATTAAAATAGAAGCTGCAGATATAACAAAATAGAAAGAAATTTCTTTCATACAATCTGTTTTAAAGTCCGAAAATCAGTACATTTAAGGTGTATTCGAACCACTTTTAAACATGTGATTATTCAAACTAAAGCCTTAAAATTAATCCAAATTTATTCAACAATTTGCGAACAATTTGAAAAAATTTTAAAATATACCTGTCAGCGATTCCGCAATAATTACAAGTAAGATTTAACAGATCAAGAAATTATGACAATTTACTTATTTGCATTACAAGAGGAACAGCAAATTACCCCAGCATCTGTCAATGATTTAACCGTATTCAAAAAAGTATGGTCAACTAAAGAAAATAGATTCTTTTTTGGTAATAAAATCTATCAAAAGAAAGAGCTTTCTCTAATTTTGAAAATGAAAAAAATTCTGTAGTGATGACAACTGTAAAAGCATTAAAAAGAGAGTGTCAAGAAATTAGAAATAGGGTTAAAGTTCCAAACGACTTGTATTTATCACTGATATCAAAAGTTGGACTGCCATGAGGATCCCTTTTTATTGGTTCTTAGATTCAATTAATTTAACACTAACAATTTTATAATAATCTTCAAGAAATTCGTTAGATTTTTCAAGATTACCCGCTACTAGAAAGCTTCAGAGAAATCTGGAGCTTTTTTTGTTTTAAAACCTTTTATAAATTTGTTGTTTAGAATTTGTAAAATCTTTTAGACTTAAGTAATGGAAGAAAACGTAATATTTTTAAAAGCCAAAACAATATCAATAATACGGTTCGGAATTATATGTATGATCTTTACCTCTGTTAAGAATCCTTTTGGCAGAAACTGGCATAAGAAATAGTTACCTTATTTATCTTCATGTTTTTACAACTTCAATTCTTTTTCAATTATTTCTCTTTCAATTATTTTCTGGAACGCTACTTTTACAACTTCAAAAAGAGAAAACTAAAATGGATTGGATTAAGAAACCTATTTACACTTCAATTAACTTTTGAAAAATTAATTTGAAAGACATTAATCTTTAGAAACATTAAGAAAGAAAATGTGTCGACAGATTTAAAATTTATGTAAAGAACAAAAAAAAATATGTATTGAATTGGATAACCTTTTAAACTCAGCTAAAAATTCTTAAATAGTTAACACGTTAAAAAACGTTCTGTTATTTAATGAATTAATGCGAATAAGTAATAAATAAAGTCCTCAATTTACCTAATAAAAAAAACCTATGAAACAAGTCTCACAGGTTTTTTACCA
The DNA here is from genome assembly GCF_900112975.1 of Flavobacterium xueshanense. Classification (GTDB taxonomy): domain Bacteria; phylum Bacteroidota; class Bacteroidia; order Flavobacteriales; family Flavobacteriaceae; genus Flavobacterium; species Flavobacterium xueshanense. The sequence goes on from NZ_FONQ01000001.1 coordinate 149,108, forward strand.
ACTACGTTTATTAAAATTAACATAACCAAAAATCAACTAAATTCTATTTTGTTAAAAGTACGTATCTGTTATTTGTTTGAAATTTAATCTTCTGAAACAATGGCTGAATTTCTGTCGGTCGTCACATCCAATAAAACTGTAATTCCCTGCTCATTTAACATCGTCATGTTCAAGGTATCCAAAACAGCTAAATCTTTAGATACAAGACCGTTAAATCTGTTGTAAGAAATGTTCATTTCTTTAAGATGATCTAATTTTTCCAATTGCATTGGAACCTGTCCAATCATTTTATTGTCAAACAAACTAAGGTTTTCCAGAGAGGTCATGTTCTCTACATCGCGACTTAATTCTCCCACAAGTTTATTACTGTTAAGAAGTAATGTTTTTATTGTTTTGATGTCATAAAGCGAATTTGGAATTTCTCCCTCAATTTCGTTATTAAATAATGATAATATTTCTAATTGCTTCAAAGCTCCAATTTGCATTGGTAATTCTCCTGATAGAGAATTCATATACAACTCTAAATCTTTCAAATTACTCATTTCGCAAACTGAAGGTGGAATTGTTCCTGATAATTTATTGAACGAAAGATTCAACACTTTCATTTCTTTTAGTTTTCCGATCGTCGAAGGAATATTTCCTGAAATTTGATTTTTGTGTAAATCCAATTCTTGAAGACTCACCAAGTTCACAATTTCAACGGGAATCTCACCCACTAGATTATTATCAGCTAAACGAACGGAAATTACTTTTTCATCCAATACCTTAACTCCGTACCAAGTAGAAACTGGCGATAATAAATCCCATTTTACAGTCCATTGGTTTCCATTAGTCGATTGGTACAGTTTAATTAACGCATCTTTTTCTGATTGGGACACATTGGCAAACATCGAAATAGAAAATAAAAGGATGAATAATAAAGTGGTTATTTTTTTCATTATTAAGATGTTTTTTCTTTTTGTGTACCTAAAACTACTTTAATTACAGTTGATCTGCAAATAAAACCGATAAACTACATTGTTTTGTTTTTTATATACTGTAAAAACTTACAATTTTACTTTTTTGTCGTTAATTTATAATTCATTAAATTTGATTTAATGACCACAAAACCAAATTTATGGAAATCAATTTCTTAACACTATTTGTTGCGGCTTTATCGACACTTATAATCAGATTTTTTTGGTACCGCCCAAAAGTTTTTGGAACTATTTGGATGAAGGAATCAGGTCTTACCTACAAAACCTGAAAGGAGGAAATGTGCTTATGATATTTGGAACTTCATTACTTTATGCTTTTTTTATAAGCTTTGTTCTGCAATAATTAACCATACATCAAAAGGGCACAATAGGCATGATTGGAGGAGATTCCAGCATTGCCAAACCATCCTACTCTGCATTCATGAATGATTATGGAACCGCATTTAGAACCTTAAAAAATGGAGCTTTACAAGGATTTATGACTGGACTCTTTTTTGCTTTACCAATTATTGCAACAAATGCTTTGTATGAAAGAAGAAGTTTCAAATACACGTTTGTAACGGTTGGATTTTGGATAATGTGCCTTACAATTATGGGTGGAATTATATGTGCCTGGAAATAAACATTCGTTTTGATTTGAAATAAATTTCGGCTATCAATAAGCTAGTCAAAATTTATTTTTATTGAATTTTTTCTATGGCTTTTGCCAAATCAACGTCCTTATCAGTTATACCTCCAGCATCATGTGTGGTCAGGCGAATCGTAACTTTGTTGTACACATTGAATAATTCCGGGTGGTGATTGCTTTTCTCAGCTGTTAATCCTACTTTCACGATAAAACCAAGAGCTTGAGTAAAATCTAAGAATTTAAAGTTTTTCTCTATTCCGTTATTGATAAACTTCCAATCTTTTAGTACTTTCAACTCGGTTTGAATAGATTCCTCTGAATAGGTTTTCATAATTTGTTTTTTTATTTATATAAAGTTAAGTAAATTAGAGACAATCCATAATACTTTAACTTTATTAACTAATTTTGGAAAAATATTTCCAAACAAATTGAATACAGCTTATTCCTTCAAAATTTACAGCTCAACCGCTCAACTTCCTGAAAAATGGGATGATTTAGCTGTTTCAACAATTTTTTTATCTAAGAAATACCTACAAGTTTTAGAAAAATCTTCCCCTGAAAATATGATTTGTAATTTCATCGGAATTTTCGACAATGAGATTTTGGTAGGCATCGCACTTTCGCAATTTTTGGATTTGATTGCATTAGAATCTTTTGGTGAACGCGACAAATGTATTAAAACCGCTGTACGAAATATTATTTTCAGAAACTTTGCTTCCCATGTACTTGTTATTGGCAACAATATGCTGACCGGCCAAAATTCATTTGCCTTGTCCAATGCTGTTGATAATAAGGGAGCAATGCAAGCCTTACATGCAGCTACATCGGAATTAAAAAAAATCTTTAAATCCAAAGGCATAAAGATTCACATTACCACGTACAAAGATTTCGACAAGAAAGAAATAAAAAATTTTGACATTCCTGAATTCCAAAATGATTATCAATTTTCGACGCAACCCAACATGGTTTTCTCAATTAATGAAAAATGGCAATCTGAGCAAGATTACATAGAATCACTTTCAAAAAAATACAGAGATCAATATAAAAGAGCCCGAAAAAAAGCAGCATTGGTTGAGAAAAGAAAATTGCATCTGGAAGACATTATTGCTCTTGAAGATACTATTTACGAGCTGTATTTTCACGTAGCCAAAAATGCCCCTTTCAACACTTTCTTTTTACCGAAGAATCATTTTAGGGTTTTTAAAGAAATCTTTAAAGATAAATTTCTTTTTTATGGCTATTTTATCAACGAAAAACTCATTGGATTTAATACTTTAATAAAAAACGGAGAAGTGATGGACACTTATTTTCTGGGTTACGACGAAAGTATTCAGCGTGAAAAAATGCTGTATCTAAACATGCTGTACGACATGATTGCCTACTCCATCAATAAAAATTTCAAGGAAATTATCTTTGCCAGAACGGCTTTGGAAATTAAAAGTTCAGTTGGTGCTAAACCTGTAAAAATGTTCGGATTGATGGATCATAGTTCCAAGATTGTAAATTTATATCTTCCTAAAATATTCAAATATTTAGAACCTGAAACTGTGTGGCAAGAACGCAATCCGTTTAAATAATTTCAGTTATTGGATTGGGAATTGCAACTTTCATTTGTTTAGGTAAAATTTCGATATTCAGTTTCGTTTCTGTTCCACAATATTCGCCGTCAATTTGAAAACTAACCGGAATATTGGTAATAACAAATGCTTTATCAGTAGAAATAATTTCAACATCATTGTTATCTAAAGGCATATTTCCAGTGATGATTTTACCAAGTACTAATAAATCCATATTTTTCAAAATAACCAATTCAAACTTTCCGTCGTCCATAATTCCATTTGGGTTTATGGAAACTCCGGTGCCGTATTTTTGAGAATTTGCTATAACTATCATTCTAGCCTCACATTCTATCGTTGGAAAATCACCAGTAATTGTTGCAATAAACGGATCGTCTAAATCAATCAAAGTAGACAATGTTTGCAAAGCATATCCCCATTTACCTCGAATGCTTCCGCTTTCGTAGTTCTTTATCATTTCTGCATTTACACCCAAATCACTTAAATGAATGCTTTTTTTCCCGTTGATGGAAATCATATCTATTTCCATAAAATCATTGTGAAAAGCGATTTCTAAGTTTTCTTCAATGGTCGATGGTAAATTCAAATCTACTGCTAAACCGTTAGCAGAACCAGCTGGCAAAATACCAATAATAACATCGTGTGTTTCCATAGCTTCAGCAACCATTTTTATGGTTCCGTCACCACCAGCCACAATAATTCGTTTTGGAATGTAGGTATCATAAAGCACTTTTATGTTTTCACTATCTGAAATCCCTGAAGTATTATAAATTACAAGATTTAAATTTTCTTTGTCTGCAAAAACAGTAGCAGCATCAATAAGTTCTGACTTATCGACAGCGCCAGAGATAGGATTTACAACCAACATGATATTTTTTTTCAAACTTTTTCTTCTTTTATTGATTAAAAACCTATAAATTGACCTTTTATCAAAAGTAATACAATATATGAAACCAATTTTAAAATTATACCGAGGCTACGCGAATGAACAAGAATTAATTGTCATGGGGCATGTTTTCAAACCAACATCGGTAGAAGAATATAATTTTCAAAAAAAGAATCTAAAAAATGCCACTTCTGTTATCAAAATGTTTCAAATAAAAACGCAGGCTAACGCTGATGTTTATTTAAAACACAACAATTCCAAAATTCATACCAAAACACTTGTGGATGGCTATTTTAAATTTTGTGTTCCATTAGACCAAGACAAGAATTACGGCTGGATCGATTATGAAGTGAGTATTGTTTATAAAAACGGAACCATCACTACAAAAGACAGTTACATTCGGCCACACAAAGGAAATCTCGGAATCATATCCGATATTGATGATACTTTTTTAGTTTCTCACACACTGAATCCATTGAAAAAATTATATGTTTTGTTATTTAAAAACGTAAATAAAAGAAAAATATATGATGATGTTGTTACCCATTATCAGGCTTTAAGTACTGCTGGAAGAGAAAAAAAGGAGGAGTTTAATGCTTTTTTCTATGTTTCCAGCAGCGAGTGGAATTTATACCGCTTCATCACAAAATTCACCGAACTTCACGAACTGCCTAAAGCGGTGTTACTTTTGAAGGACATTAAAACGAGTCTCACTGACTTTTTCTTGACCGGCAGCGGAAATCACAATCATAAATTTGATAAAATAAAACACATATTGGAGTTTTACCCCAATCTAGAATATGTGCTTCTTGGCGATGATTCACAACATGATCCTTACTTATACGAAGCCATTTGCAAAATTTTTCCGGTCACCGTAAAAGCCGTATATATCCGACAGACTGGTTCAACGCAAAAAGAAAAAGTAATAAATGTGATGAAAAATTTAGAAACCTTAAACGTTTCAATTTGTTACTTCAAAAATAGCAGTGAAGCAATCGCGCACTCCAAATCGATTGGAATTATTGTATAAAAAAAGAGTTCCAAAATGGAACTCTCTTTTTTATAAATTATCTATTTCTTCCTGAACAACTTCCCATTCTAAGAGCAGTTTATCTAACTCTGATTTTTTCTTGTTGTAAGCAGTGAAAAACTTCGCATCTTCAATGTGCTTATCATAATTAGATGCCAGCATTTTATCATCTTGTTGAATGTCCTTTTCTAATTGTTTGATTTGACTTTCTACTTTACTCAATTTGTTTTGTAAAGCTTTCCCTTTCTTTTGATCTTCATAAGAAGCTTTGTTACTTTCTTTTGGTGCAACTGCTTTTTCAGCATCTTTTTTCTCGACTTCACGCATATTCTCCATATTGCGTTGCTCTAAGAAATAGTTGATATCGCCTAAATATTCTTTTATTTTTTGATCTTTAAATTCATAAACCAAATTTGACATTCCCTGCAAGAAATCCCTATCGTGAGAAACCAACAATAAAGTTCCCCCAAATTTTTGAAGTGCGGCTTTCAAAACATTCTTAGATTTAATATCCAGGTGATTCGTAGGCTCATCCATCAACAAAACATTAATCGGCTGCAACAATAATTTACACAACGCTAAACGGTTTCTTTCGCCTCCAGAAAGGACTTTTACCTTTTTTTCCACATCATCGCCTCGAAACAAGAAAGAACCCAGCATATCACGAACTTTCATTCGGTTTGTGTCCGCTGCGGCATCCTCCATGGTTTGCAATAATGTAATTTCACCATCCAGATATTCCGCCTGATTTTGCGCAAAATAACCCAGCTGTACATTATGACCCAATTTAATATTTCCTTGGTATTCAAATTCGTCAACAATAGCTTTAATAAAAGTTGATTTTCCTTGTCCGTTTTGTCCAACGAAAGCAATCTTACTTCCACGCTCCACTAACAAATTGATATCTTTCAAAATCGTAGTATCACCGTAGCTTTTAGTTACATTCTCAGCTTCAATCACCACTCTACCCGGTTCTTTTGAAACTGGAAAAGAGATATTCATCACTGAGTTATCATCTTCGTCAACTTCGATACGTTCGACTTTATCTAATTTTTTTATCAACGACTGTGCCATCGAAGCTTTGGAAGCTTTGGCACGGAATTTTTCAATTAATTTCTCTGTTTCTTCAATTTTTTTGGCTTGATTTTTTTGCGTTGCCAATTGCTTTTCGCGAATTTCATGACGTAATTCTAAATATTGAGAATATGGCTTATTGAAATCATAGGCTTTACCAAGGGAAATTTCGATAGTTCTATTCGTTACATTATCCAAAAACATTTTATCGTGCGAAACAATCACCACAACTCCCGGATAATTACGAAGAAAACTTTCTAACCAGATGATACTTTCAATATCCAAGTGATTCGTGGGCTCATCTAGCAGCAAAACATCATTGGCCTGCAATAATAATTTGGCTAATTCGATACGCATTCTCCATCCTCCGGAGAAAGTCTCCGTTTGATTATCGAAAACTTCTCTTTTGAAACCTAATCCAAGAAGGATTTTTTCCGTATCACCCACATAATTATAACCTCCCAATAATTCAAAACGGTGTGTAAACTCAGATAAGTCTTCTATTATTTGGCTATATTCGTCACTTTCATAATCCGTACGCGTTACTAAAAGATGATTGATTTCTTCAAGCTTTTTTTCAACAATTTTTATCTCCGTAAAAGCTTCGTAAGCTTCCTCCAGAACTGTTCTTCCTTGTTCAAAATCAATATCCTGACGCAAGAATCCCATTCGAATATCTTTCTCTTGAGAAATAACACCCGAATCAGGGGCAAAATCTCTCGCTAACATTTTAAGCATAGTCGATTTTCCGGCTCCGTTTTTCCCAACCAGGCCCACTCTGTCCCCGGCACCCAATCGAAAAGTAACTTCCTCAAATAAATAAGAACCACCAAACGAAACGGATAAATTGTGTATATTAAGCATGTATTGTGATTTTATTCCTTTACAATTGTGTAAATTTGTGTACCGAATTTTCGGTATCAAAAAAGGAAAATTAAATTTTTTGCAAATGTTAAAAAAAGGATCCAAATTATATAGCATTTTAACAGGAACTTGTCCTAAATGTCAGAATGAGAGTATGTATTTAGACAAAAATCCTCTGCATTTCAATAAAATATTAAAAATGAACGAAAATTGCAGTCATTGTGGTTTACATTATCAAATCGAACCCTCTTTTTTTTATGGTGCCATGTACGTTAGTTACGGATTAAATGTTGCCATAGGAATTGCCGCTTTTATAATCTCGTTTGTATTTTTTGATTCCAATCTTAAAGTGGCTTTTATTGTTATCATAGCATCCTTGATACTATCTTTCCCTTTTGTTTTACGTTTGTCCAGAAACATCTACATCAATATGTTTGTTTCGTACGACCCAAACGCAAAACATAAGTAATATTATTTCTTTTCTTTTGTTTTAAATCGTTTAACATCAATTACTGGGTTTAACGGAGTTTGGTTTTCTATGTGGTCAAATAATGCTTTCGCCATTGACGGCCCGAGCATAACCCCTCTAGTTCCCAAACCATTCAGGATATGTATCGAATTATGATCTTTATGCGTTCCCACTAATGGTCTTCTGTCTTTTACCGTTGGACGAACACCTGCAAAGTGCTCCACAATCTCAAAATCACACGTAATAATTTCTTTAATTCTTTCTATTAATTCCGTTTTTCCTTCTTCAGTAGGCAAGTCCGTTTTATCTTTCCAGTTATAGGTAGCGCCAACTTTGAATAAATCATTACCAAGAGGCAAAATAAAAATACTAGTATTTACAATTACATCTAAATCCAGTTGAGGTGCTTTTATAGTAAAAAGTTCTCCTTTAGTACCGTCCAAAGGCAAATACTTAAAATAAGGATTTGCATGCATACCAAAACCTTCAGCAAAAATGATGTGTTTCGCTTGAATATCTTTATAACGAATACCATCTGACTCGCTTTTAAGCGCGTTATAATCAAATGCTTCTTCTAAAAACAGATTATTTTGAATTAAATATTCTTTATATTTATTTAACAACAAAGCTGTGTCAACATAACCTGTTTGCAAAACTTCACCATAACCATAGGGAGAATCGATGGCTCCATATTTTTTAGAAATCAATTCAGTTGATAAAAATGGAGCAAGTCCAACTTTATCCGAAGCGGCAAACCAATTATTCTGTTCTTCGACTGAAAAAAATTTTCTTAAAATGGGCTTTTTAAAATCTACTTTACATTTAAGTTTCTCTTCCAATAAAGAATAGAAATCATTCATCACTATTAATTGCTCTTGCGCATTCCACACTTCACTAAAACGTTTAAGAATTACCGGATTATACAATCCACCGGCGATTTTCGATGAATTTTGAGAATTATTATCCAAAACAAAAATAGATTTGTCATCGCGCAAAGCAACCTCTGCAAATGAAATACCTGCTAAACCAGAACCAATAATTAAATAATCAATCATCTAAAAATTCATTTAAAACTAAATACAAAGAAAGCATTTTAAAACAAAAAACTCTTACCATTACGGTAAGAGTTGATTAATAAATTTATGAAACAGATTTTAATAATTCCACATATCCGATTCGAAATTTCGAATCTTGTCTTTTACTCTTTCCGATTCCAACAATTGGTTTTGAGCATTATCTTTCATGTATTCATCGATATTTCTATCTCCATATACATTTTCTTCCTTGTAGATAACACTATTGAAACGTCTTGAATTTAAGATTTGATCGAAAGAAACAGGCATCGCTGAATTTTTGTCGTTAAAAGCTTTCGCATCATGCAAAACTTCTCTTGCAGCAGGGAAAAATATCCAAAATAACTCAATATAATCTTTCTCGTCGCTATTCATTGAATACACATCAGGCGTCACAGGACAAATTCCCAACAAACGGTATTTAAGTTCACTCTGACGCTTATCAAAATACCAGTATCCTTTTATTTTATATTGAGAAACATCTTGAGCAGATAAATCTTGTCTTAAAATGTACTCATCAGAGATTTGATTTCCTGCGTTAATTTGCTCTCTTCCTGCATCGGTGGTGTCTATTCGAGTTAATGAACCCTGTATGTCTTGCAACGATTTTTTAGTATTAAAATAACTATCTGTATACACTTCAGTGATTTCGCCATTTTTCATTGCTTTGGTCAATACATCATACAATGACCTTCTACCGGAACCAATATTTGCAGTATCAATTGGAAAATACAACGCAAAATTAATCTTTTCGCTTAAGTCAATAATCTCCCAAGTAGTCTTACCCATTAAGACATCTCTATCATGCACATAACCGTAAGCTAATGGTTTATCATTATCTGAGTCAAGTTGCGCAGCAGTTTTAAGTCCTATTTGATCCGGAGTTTTGGCATTAAGCAAATTAGATTGCGCAAATGACGCAAAACTTCCCGTAATAGAGATAATAGCGATTAAAAAATTTCTTACATTCATCATGTTATCCAAATAAGAATTGAAGTAGGTTTATAAAAATCTACTTATTATTGTATTTCAAAAATTACCGGAGCGGTTCTTGGTAATAAATAACTACCTGCACCTTCAAGTTTTGTTTTAATTTCAGAGATAGTAACCTGATCTCCTCTTCCTGCTTTTGAAAGAACGGCTTTACATTGTGCATTCAATCTGTTTCCTGAAACAACCACAGTAGGCTGACCAGTAACTTTCAAATTAAACCCCACAACATTCAAACCAACTTCAAAATCAAAATCAACTAATTTGGCTCCAATTGTTGCTATTTCTAAATTTGATTTAGGCCCTTTTACCACGCCCATTTCTCCTCTAATAGTTCCAGTAGGACCAGGAATACCTTTGATTCTAAAAACTCTTCTATCTGTAACTGATTTTCCATCAGCCATCTTACCACTTACATTTATTACTACTTCATTTCCTCCTTGCGGACTCATCTTAAACTTTCCTTGACCTCCTGCCTTTGATAAGCCTGGTGCGGAAGCACTGACGTTTGCATCAGGAATGCCTGCAAAAGAAACTGTCATAGGATTTACAACTCCTCTGTAAACGACATTCATTTTATCAGCAGAAATTGTTGCCGATACCGGACGAGAAACAACCACATATTTCCCTTGAAACTTAAGCGGGATATTTTTTCCGTCTTCTAAGAAAGTAAACTGTCCATTGATGTTTTGTTCACCAACACCACCAGCGGTCATAGAAATCACAGCTTGGCCATTTACAATTTTCCCAGGACCAGAGAAAGACGTAGGTTTAGTGTTTTCATCATATCTACCTAAAACTACTTTACCAGTTATTTGCTCTCCTTGAAAATAAGCGCTTTTTTCAAGTACAACAATTGCCTGATAATTACTGTAAGAAGCTGCAGCAACAGCCGCTTTCCCTAACAATGTATTATAAACATCTGTTTCCGCTTTTTTTACATCATTCTGCCAAGCAGATAATTTTGCTAAAGAGGCAACAGCTGGAAAGCCTTTAAAATGATAATCTAAATAATCAACTGCGATACCATCTTTATTTTTAACATCAGCCAAACTAAATTTAGAATCAACTTCAGATAAAATAGGTGATAATTTTTTATTATTACCTAATGCTAATTTCATATCTGATTTATACTTTTCAATCGTAGCTACAACTTCGTTTCCTTTAGCCGAATAACCTGCAGGGCTAAACCATAAATTATCGATATTATCTCCTTTGTCCATTGCCTCGTAAGGTAATTTCCCAGTTTCAGGATCAACTTCTGTCCCTACTAAAACTTCTGACTTTATTTTTGCAATATAATCGTAAAAGTTTTTTGTTATTGTTTCTACTTTATGAGCTGTTGCTGACGCTGTAGTAAATTCTCCACCTGCTTCAGCAGCTTTTGCATCTAAACCAGCTAACATTTGAGCGTTTGACTGCTCAGCTGAAATGTTTGAACCTTCAAATTTTTCATTCATCAATCCAAAAGCCGACAATACTTCTTTGGACATATTTAATGCTAACATCGCGATAAAAACCAAGTACATTAGGTTAATCATCTTCTGCCTAGGGGTTAGTTTTCCTCCTGCCATATTTTCTAATAATTAGTTTATTGTTTTTTTATAGTTCGAAACTAATTATCCTTTATTATTCATTGCAGAAAGCATTCCACCATATACGTTGTTTAAAGACGATAGATTAGAAGTCAATGACAGCATTTGATCTTTTAATTTTAAGTTATTTTCAGCAACTTCCTCATTTATTTGAGCATTTCTGGAAGCGCTTTGCAATTGTATTTTATACAAACTGTTCAATGATTCCATTTGTGCTGCAGCTAAACTTAATTCTTCACTGTATTTTTTTGTAGATGCAATAGAATCAACAGTAGGTGCAATTCCTTTTGCAGCTGATTCGAAATTTTTAATGCTGTTTCCTAAGCTTGCCATTAATTCCCCATCAATTTTAGCATCTTTTAACATAACATCTAACTTTTGAGACAATAATCCTTGTGCATCAGAAGGTGTCTCCACTTTTTTGGTAGCCGGTTTAGCTTGACCATTAGCTAATTCTGGATAAACCAAAGTCCAATCTAAATCATTATCAACTGGTTCGAATGCTGAAAGCGCAAAAATTAGTGCTTCAACAACAAGACCTATCGTAAGCATTAAGTTACCTGTTAAGAATCCAAATTCAATATGGGTAATTTTGAATAATGCTCCAATGATTACAACCGCCGCTCCCATACCGTATGCGAAATTCATTGCTTTTTTGCTTAATAATGCCATAATAGTGTTTTTAAAAATTTAATAGATTTGGTTTCTTTTTTTAATTATTTCTTTTTTCCGTTTCCCGTGGTTTGAACTCCCATATAATCCTGAACAGTTCTAAAACCGACGTAACTTCTTGCAGAATCTGCATATTCATAGTCTCGTGTGCTTACCTGTAAGAAATAAGCAACATCTTTCCATGAACCACCGCGAAGTACTTTTCGTTTATTTGAGCCATCCTGAACATTTGGATTCATTGAGGAAACGTATTCATAAGCATTTGGATCATACGAAGAATCAGTCCATTCAGATACATTTCCAGCCATATTATAAAGATTATAACCATTAGGCTCATACGATTTTGCCTCCACAGTGTACAAAGCTTCATCAGCTGCATAATCTCCTCTGTTTGGTTTAAAATTAGCTAAGAAACAACCTCTGTCATTTTTAGTATATGGTCCACCCCAAGGATATGTTGCAGACTCAAGACCTCCTCTGGCAGAATATTCCCATTCCGCTTCAGTTGGCAATCGGAAAGAATTAATCAAATCTTGTCCTTTCTTTTTCGATTTTACGTAACTATTTTTATTCAATGTTCTCCAGGCACAAAATGCTTTCGCTTGGGTCCATTTCACACCTACCACAGGATAATCTCCGTAGGCTTTGTGCCAGAAATAATCATTATGCATTGGTTCGTTGTACGAATAAGCAAAATCTTTTATCCATACAGTAGTGTCTGGATAAACGTTAACTTCTTCCGTTTTGATAAAATCTTTTCTTCTTCCGACTTTTGCTTTGGCAGCAGCCTGAATATCCATCCAAGAATAACGGAATTTCAATTTATTAACATCAATAGTTCTTAACCCATTGTAGGATTCCTCTATTGGCAAGTACATTGAATCCATTACTTCAGCATACTCCGCATCCGGATACAACTTAGTATCTTTGATTAATTTTACTTTTTTGTTCAGTTTTCTTCCCGCGTAAGGATCATCAGCAGTTCCTACACTATAATAATTATCATACATGTATTTATCATACGCCGTCATTTTTTCCGGATCAGAATCATTAAAAGCAAAATCACCAATACTTCCGCTATTTTTACCTTTAGCAGCTCCCGGATCAGCTGTTTGTCCGCTCATGTCTGCCATAATTGCTAACCGAACTCTCATAGTAGAGTCTTTTACCCATTCTACAAACTGACGGTATTCACTATTAGTGATTTCCGTTTCATCCATATAAAAGGAACGAACGGTTACTGTTTTTGTAGGAGCATCTTCCACATTAGCTAAATCATCATCTGATTTACCCATGATAAAAGAACCACCGGGAATCAAAGCCATTCCATACGGTTTTTCAGGATGCCATTTGCCGCCATTAATACCAACTAATTCTCCTTTATCGCTTGATTTACCGCAGCCGATCAAAAGGGCCAAAATTGACGTATATGCAATGAACTTCTTCATATAAATTTTGTTATCTATTCATTATTTTAAAGTGTGTAAACCTATTTATTATTTATTTATAAAACAATATTTTTATTGTGAAATTAATTCAAGTTCAAAACTAATGTTAAATAAAATACAAAAAAAATATATTATCGATAAAATACTAAAATAACCGATAAAATACATTTAAATCGAATTTTTTCATGCATTTCAGAAAGGTAAACCTACTATAAAACACATTAGTTTTCAAACCTTTTTTAAGGATTGAATTGTAAATCTAGTTCCAGCATTTATAAAATATTCTTACGCTGTGCTTTCCACCACCTTTCAGGTAATTCTTGATTGCAGGCCATTAAATATTCATCATAAGAACATGGTAATAACGTATTTCTTTTTAATTTATTATTACCATTAGAAATAAATGGAATTTCTATCCACCAGCGATCCGTTTTGCCACTTTTATAGAAAACAAGTTCCTCTCCCTCCAATGGAACAATGTATTTTAAATAGTTTTCTTTGCTTCCAAAAGGATATTCATTGGAACGATAATGAAAACCTTCAATAAAATACCAAATTACCTGTGCAATCAGCACCGATTCTTGTTTCGAATTATTGTGATTAAAAATCCCAAATGACGATACTTTATCACTTATTCCAGCGTATCGAGACAAAGAGCAAATCTCTTTTCCATTAAAACCATTTGGCTGAAATGAAATAAAATTTCCTGAATCACAAGATTTAACTGAATTTAGATCAATACTTACCAAATCAGCATCTCTGAAAACTGGCTCTGAAATAGCAATATTATTCGAAACTTCTCCTAATCGATACCCATCAAAAAATAATTTTTCAATCAAATCTATTTCTTCCTGCGAATTAAAATAAGTCTGATAGCCTATGTTACAATAGTTAAAAAGATTATTGGGTTCGTCTACAATTATTTTTGTCAAATAAGAAGCAGCAGAAAGTTCCTCCTCATCTTTACCAAAATCAAATTTACTATCGATAGAAACTAAATTTACCATTTGCTCCAAATCATCGTAGGCTCTATAAAGCGCATAAGTTATATCTTGAGAACCACCGATTACAATTGGTATTATTTTTTTCTTGATTAATCCTGCAACAACTTTTTTTACTGCAAAATAAGTGTCCGCAGCTGAATTTCCGGCGAGAATATCACCCAAATCCGCAATTGAAGCATCCCAATTACCGGGAAACAAACCATACAACTCTTTTCTGAGCGGTATTAAATCAACATCTGACACCGCTTTTTTATCTCCTCGATTTTCTAAAACGCCTATTACAGCAATTTCAATTTTGTTTAAATCAGGGAATTGTTCATTGGTGTGCAAAACTATTTTACTTCCCAGTTGCTGCGAAGTCAATCCGTTTATAAACTCTAGGATTTCATCATCTACGGGTTTCAGAAAATCAAATTCCATTCTTTACTTTTTTGCTACGGGTTTCTTAACTGCTGGTTTCTTTGCCACTGCTTTTTTTGCAGGTGCTTTTTTTGCAGCTACTTTTTTTGCAGGCGTTTTCTTGGCAATCATTTCCTGAACTTCTGCCAATGTCAATTTAGTAGCATCAACATCTTTACTCAATTCAATTTTGGTTTTTCCTTTGGTAATAACCGAGCGTCCCCAACGGGCTTTTTCGACTAGAATCCCTTCGTCTTCCCAGTTGTGCAAAACCTTATCGATATTCTTTTGCAATTTATCCTCAATCAACGCTTCAATATCCGATTGAGACAGATTATCAAAATTGTATTTCTTACTCACATTTATAAATAAGCCGTCCCATTTTATAAAAGGACCAAAACGACCGGTTCCTTTTTGAACGCCTTCGCCTTTATAAACTGCTATTGGCGCATCAGCCAGCGTTTTTTCATCAATTAATTCTTGAGCTCTTTCAAAATCTACGTCTAATGGATTTTCGCCTTTTGGCAAAGAAACGAAAGCCGCACCATGACGAATATAAGGACCATAACGTCCATTACTTACCTCAACTTCTTCTCCTTTATATTCACCCAAATTTTTTGGCAACAAAAACAAATTCAACGTTTCCTCTAAAGTGATGTTTCCAATATTTTGATCCGTCATTAAACTGGCGAATTTTTTCTCTTCATCATCTGCAGCTCCAATTTGAGCCATTGGTCCAAATTTCCCTAAACGCACCGAAACTGGCTTACCGGTTTTTGGATCTGTTCCCAGAATTCGTTCACCACTTTCTCTTTCAGCATTGGCCTCGACATCTTTTACCGTTGGGTGAAAATTATCGTAAAACTCCTGCATCATTTTTGTCCATTCAATATTTCCTTCGGCAATTTCATCGAAATCCTGTTCTACTTTTGCAGTGAAATTATAATCTAAAATGTTTCCGAAATTCTTCACCAAGAAATCAGTAACAATCGTTCCAATATCTGTAGGCACCAATTTTCCTTTATCAGAACCTGTATTTTCTTTTAGCAACTTCTCTCCTACTTTCCCGGATTGCAATGTTAGCTGCGTATAATTACGTTCCTGACCGTCAAGATTTCCTTTCTCCACATAATTTCTGTTTATAATCGTAGAAATCGTCGGTGCGTAAGTAGAAGGACGTCCAATCCCAAGTTCTTCTAATTTTTTTACCAAAGAAGCCTCCGTATATCTTGCAGCTGCACGAGAATATCTTTCGGTTGCTGAGATGTAATTGTTCTGTAATTTCTCGTTGACTTTCATCGCCGGCAACATGCCTTCCTGCTCTTCTTCATCGTCATCATGACCTTCCAAGTATACTTTTAAGAAACCTTCAAAAAGCAATACTTCACCTGATGCAGTAAAAATTTCACCGTGATTGTTCGCTTCAATTTTCACGTTAGTACGTTCTAATTGTGCATCACTCATTTGAGAAGCCAACGTTCTCTTCCAAATCAAATCATATAAACGCGCTTGATCTCTGTCAATATCTACCGTATGACGTGACATGTCCGTAGGACGAATCGCCTCATGCGCTTCCTGTGCTCCTTTGCTTTTATTGACAAAAGTTCGAGGTTTAGAAAACTCTTTTCCGTAGGATTTGATTATTTCTGCCTGAGCAGCTTCCATCGCATCTTTGGATAAGTTCACACTATCCGTTCTCATGTACGTGATAAGTCCGGCTTCGTATAACCGTTGTGCTAGTTGCATCGTAATTCCAACAGGCAAATACAATTTACGTGCGGCTTCTTGCTGCAAAGTTGACGTTGTAAATGGACCAGTTGGTGATTTTTTGGTAGGCTTCGTTTCTAAATCGGCTACCTTATATGTAGAACCTATATTTTTATTTAAAAAATCTTCAGCTTCTTTTTTAGTACTAAAATTTTTAGGAAGTTTTGCTTTGAATGTTTTTCCAGATTCATTAGTGAATTCTGCTACAATAGAATATGTCGCTACGGCTTTGAAATTCTGAATTTCTCTTTCGCGCTCTACAACCAAACGAACGGATACTGATTGTACACGACCCGCAGAAAGTCCTCCTTTTATTTTTCTCCAAAGTACAGGCGACAATTCATAACCAACCAATCTGTCCAAAACACGACGTGCTTGTTGTGCATTGACTAAATTATAATCGATTTCTCTTGGATTATCAATCGCTTTTAAAATCGCTGTTTTAGTAATTTCGTGAAAAACAATTCGCTTAGTTTTGGTTTTGTCTAATTTTAATTCTTCGGCTAAATGCCAAGAAATAGCTTCACCCTCGCGATCCTCATCACTTGCTAACCAAACCATTTCAGCTTTTTTCGCTAGTCCTTTTAATTTGGTGACCAATGCTTTTTTATCGGCTGAAACTTCATATTTAGGTTTGAAACCATTTTCCACATCTACTCCAATTTCTTTAGATGGCAAGTCGGCAATATGTCCATAACTTGACTCCACTTGGAAATCACTTCCCAGAAATTTTTCAATTGTTTTTGCCTTTGCAGGTGATTCCACTATAACTAAATTCTTTGCCATATTCCGATTGTTTATGTCGGCAAAAGTATATGATTTTTTTAAATTTTGAGTTTTTTAAATTTTAAAAGTCAATTTAATCGTTGAATTGCGGGTTTTGACACATTTAAATTTAATAAATTTTGGACCAATTTATCAGTTTTATAAAACGACTTAAAACATTGTTAATTCTTAATCTGACATCTTGTCATATTTATTTGAATTCCCTTATCTTTGCACTTTTAAAATATAGGATGGAAAAGATTATTGAAGAAAGCAAACAAGGAGAAAGTCTTGTTTTAGAAAATAAACCCGAGAACACGAAGAAACTTTTTATTGAGAGTTACGGTTGCGCAATGAATTTTTCAGATAGCGAAATTGTAGCTTCTATATTATCCGGAAACGGATATAATACGACGCAAATTCTGGAAGAAGCCGATTTAGTTTTGGTGAATACCTGTTCGATTCGGGATAAAGCAGAGCAAACAATTCGCAAACGTTTAGAAAAATACAATGCCGTCAAACGCATCAATCCAAAAATGAAAGTAGGCGTTTTAGGCTGTATGGCGGAACGATTGAAAAGTCAATTCCTCGAAGAAGAAAAAATTGTAGACCTAGTTGTGGGTCCTGATGCCTATAAAGATTTACCGAACCTTTTGCAAGAAGTAGAAGAAGGTCGCGATGCAATTAATGTGATTTTGTCGAAAGACGAAACCTATGGCGATATTTCGCCGGTGCGATTGATGAGCAACGGAATTACGGCTTTAGTTTCTATCACCCGTGGTTGCGATAATATGTGTACGTTTTGCGTGGTACCTTTTACCCGCGGACGAGAACGCAGCCGGGAACCGCAAAGCATTATTAAGGAGATTAAGGATTTGTGGGACAAAGGGTTTAAGGAAATTACACTTTTGGGACAAAATGTGGATAGTTATTTATGGTACGGCGGCGGATTGAAAAAAGATTTTGAAAATGCAACCGAAATGCAAAAAGCTACTGCAGTTGATTTTGATCAATTGTTAGAAATGGTGGCTATTGATTTCCCAAAAATGAGAATCCGATTTTCGACATCAAATCCACAAGATATGCACGAAAGTATTTTGCACGTGATTGCAAAACATCCTAATATATGTAAGCACATTCACTTGCCGGTTCAATCAGGAAGCAATAGAATTTTAGCGGCAATGAATCGTTTGCACACGCGTGAAGAATACATGACTTTGATTGATAAAATCAGGGCTATTATTCCGAATGGTTCAATTTCACAGGATATGATTTCAGGTTTTCCAACAGAAACCGAAGAAGATCATCAAGACACCTTGAGTTTGATGGAATATGTGAAATATAATTTTGGATATATGTATTCGTATTCAGAACGTCCGGGAACCTTGGCAGGAAGGAAAATGGAAGATGATGTTACCGAAGAAACTAAAGCGCGAAGATTGCAGGAAATTGTCGATTTACAACAAAAACACGCTTGGTTGCGCGCTAAGGAATTCATTGGTCAAACAGTAGAAGTTTTGATAGAAAAAGTTTCAAAAAAATCAACAGAAGAGTTTTCTGGAAGGAATTCACAAAGTATTACGGTAGTTTTTCCAAAAGAAGATTATAAAATCGGTGCTTTTGTTTTAGTTAAAATTGAAAGCTGCACCAGCGGAACCTTAAAAGGAACAGCAGTTGGTTTGAGTGAAATGAATTGATTTTGTTACCACAAATTTCACAAATTCCCACAAATTCCCACAAATTCATTAAATTAAAAAATCTAATATCAATGAGTCTAATGAATATTATTACAAAAAAAATGAAAACTACGAAATAGTTGGTATTTGTATGGAAGTCCATCGAATATTAGGACTTGGTTTACTTGAAATTGTGTATAAAGATGCATTAGAAATAGAATTCAAAAATCATAATATTCCTTACGAAAGAGAAAAAGAATATAGTGTGGAATACAAGGGAATTATTTTGCCTCATAAATTTACGCCGACTTTGTTGTGTATACCGATATTATTCTAAAAGTAAAATCAATAAAAGAAATCATCAATGATCATCTTGCGCAAACATTAAATTACGTAAAATTAGCCACTACTCCCGTTGGAATAATTGCAAACTTTCAAAATAAATCGTTAGTTCACAAAAGATTAATAAATACCTAAAATTATCCATTTGCGAAAATTTGTGTAATTTGTGGTTGAGAAAAAACATATGGAATCAGTTCAAAACATAAAACAACGATTTGAGATTATCGGAAATGATCCGAAGCTTAATCGTGCGATAGAAAAAGCCATTCAGGTAGCTCCTACGGACATTACGGTACTAGTAGCAGGAGAAAGCGGAGTTGGAAAAGAGAATATTCCCAGAATTATTCATTCGCTTTCGCATAGAAAGCACGGAAAATATATTGCCGTAAACTGTGGTGCGATTCCTGAAGGAACAATAGACAGTGAACTCTTTGGACATGAAAAAGGTGCTTTTACCGGAGCAACAGGAACCCGTGAAGGCTATTTTGAAGTCGCTGACGGTGGAACTATTTTTCTGGATGAAGTTGGTGAATTACCGTTAACCACTCAGGTGCGTTTGTTACGTGTTCTTGAAAATGGGGAGTTTATAAAAGTAGGCTCTTCACAAGTGCAGAAAACTGATGTGCGAATCGTTGCTGCAACCAATGTTAATTTATTTGATGCTATCGAAAAAGGTAAATTCCGTGAAGATTTATATTATCGTTTGAGTACGGTGGATATTACTTTGCCGCCTTTGCGCGATCGAAAAGATGACATTCATTTATTGTTTAGGAAATTCGTTGCTGATTTTGCTCATAAATATAAAATGCCTCCTTTGAAACTAGACGAAAATGCGGTTCAGTTACTGCAAAAATTTCGTTGGAGCGGAAACATCCGACAATTGCGAAATGTAGCGGAACAAATCTCCGTTTTGGAAACAAACAGAGATATATCTGCCGTGACCTTACAATCTTATTTGCCAGCGCAGGGAAGCAATTTACCTTCTGTAATTAAAGACAAAAAAAGCGAAACGGATTTTAGTACCGAAAGGGAAATTTTGTACAAAGTGCTTTTCGACATGAAAAGTGATTTGAATGATTTGAAAAAATTAACGCTGGAATTGATTCAAAATGGAGGTTCAAAAGTACAAGAGACGAATCAAAATTTGATTAAAAAAATATACGGTTCAAAAGAAAGCGATAGTGAAATAGATTTTGAAGAAGAACCGAGAGCATCATTAATAGCGGCTCAAAACAATGAGGATTTATATCAAGAACAGGACGACAATTATCTTTTTGCAGAAACTGTCGAGGAAGAAGAAACCTTGCGTTTAGAACAAAAAGAAATCGAAATGATTATAAAATCATTAGAAAAAAACAAAGGAAAACGAAAAGCTGCCGCGGATGAATTGGGCATTTCTGAAAGAACTTTATACAGAAAAATTAAGCAATTTGATTTGTAGTTTTTTTAACAAAGACACAAGGACGTATATGCTTTGATTGAAAATGAATATATTTGACCAAAGTTTTAGCACACTGGCGAAGCAATTTTTAAAATAGAAAATGAAACAAATAAAACTTATTCTTCTTTCGATAATTATAGTGAGTATCAACAGCTGCTCGGTTTATAACTTTACAGGAACCGGTAAAATTGATGCCGAAACATTTCAAGTGGGCTTTTTTCAGAATAATGCGGAACTAATTGAACCCGGAATTGACCGCACCTTTACATTAGAACTTCAAGATTTGATTTTGAACCAAACCAATTTGAACTTGGTCAAAAACGGTGCTGATTTGACGTACGAAGGAGAAATTGTAGATTACAGAATAAGTCCAATGACAGCAACCGCGGATCAGAGAGCTGCTCAAAACCGTCTGACGATTCGAGTGAATGTTCGTTTTACCAATAAGAAAAAAGAAGCAGATGATTTTGAAAAACCATTCACATTTTTCTATGATTATCCTGCAGAACAACAATTAACAGGAGCTACATTAAACTCAGCTTTGAAAGATATTTTTGAAAGAATAACACAAGATATCTTTAATGAGTCATTAGCTAAATGGTAAATTAAAGTTTAATTATTGAACTGTTTGATCGATTAAACAGTTTAATAATTCCACAATTAAACATTAAAAATGAACGTAACCGATTATACTTATTTGATTAACAAACCCGATGCTGTCCATGAAAAGCAAACGGAAGCTTTAGAAAAAGTATTGGAAGAGTTTCCATATTTTCAAAGTGCCAGAGCGATTCAATTAAAAGGACTTTATAATCAAAATAGTTTTAAATACAATGCTGCTTTAAAAATAACGGCAGCCTATTCAACGGATAGATTGGTTTTATTTGATTTCATCACATCGGATACTTTTACGTCAATTCATAAAAGTCTGTACGATAGAAAAGCCCTCGAAATTCTAGACCTAGAAGTGATCGATAGTGAAATTATTATTGCTAAAGAAAAATTAGAACTTAAAATAACCACATTAGAACAATCTATTCTGACTTCAATAAAGGAAGCTTCTCCAATCGAAAAAAAGGATTGTCCAACAACAGTTGAAGAAAAGTTAGCCATTGGTACACCGTTGGATTTCTCCAAAAAGGAACAACATTCCTTCCAAGAATGGCTTCAGCTTTCGCGTACGGAACCTATCAAAAGAGAAAGTGAGCAACCAATTAATGAACCTGCTCCACTTATAGATGCCGACAAGAGGAAAAAAATAGAACTTATCGATAAATTTATTGAAAAGAGTCCGAAGATTTCTCCAGTAAAACATGGAGTGCCTTCTACTGCTAATTTCGACCAAAATGCAGCGGACAATTCTTCGCTGATGACAGAGACTTTAGCCCGTGTTTATTTGGAACAAAAAAAATATCAAAAAGCGATTCAAGCTTATGAAATATTAATTTTGAAATATCCAGAAAAAAGTAGTTTCTTTGCAGACCGCATATCGGATATTAAGATTTTACAACATAATAATAATTAAACAATGAGCACATTTTCAATTTTTTTAGTTTTAATAACTATAGTTTGTTTTCTATTAATCGTAGTTATCATGGTTCAAAACCCTAAAGGTGGCGGATTATCCTCTACAATAGGTGGTGCTCAAATGTTAGGTGGAGTACAAAAAACCACTGACTTTTTAGACAAAAGCACATGGACATTAGCAACTATACTAATTGCACTTATATTACTTTCAAGCTTAAGCTTTACAGGAACATTAAGTGATACAGATTCGAAAATCATTGAAAACACAGGAAGTTCCGTACCAGCAACAAACACGCCAGTTGCTCCTGCACAAAACACACCTGCCGCAACAAATCCAGCGCAATAAATCATTACAACGTAATCTAAATGCCAGCCTGTCAAAGCTGGCATTTTTTATAAGAAATTATGTCAGTGTTAGTAGGATGGCACAATTTCTGAAATCTTTATCGCAGTTAAAATAAATAATATAAATTATAAAATTATGGCTTTAAACATCAAACCACTTTCAGACAGAGTTCTTATCGCGCCCGTTGCTGCTGAAACAAAAACTGCTTCAGGGATTTTTATTCCAGATACAGCCAAAGAAAAACCACAAAAAGGGACTGTTGTTGCTGTTGGAAACGGAACAAAAGACCACACCATGACTGTAAAAATTGGTGATTCTGTCCTTTACGGAAAATACGCCGGTACTGAATTAAAACTGGAAGGAAAAGATTATTTGATTATGCGTGAAGACGATATTTTAGCAATTATCTAAATAGTATTCAATCTGAAAAATTAAGTATCGAGACAATTTAACTCGATAGCTTTGCTGGAACTGGTGAAGGGAACTTAAAAAAAATTAAATTAATAATGAGGATGCGATCGCTTCGTACCTCGCAATGACAACAAAAATGGCAAAAGATATAAAATTTGATATTGAAGCACGTGACGGATTAAAACGTGGTGTTGATGCATTAGCAAATGCAGTAAAAGTAACGCTAGGACCAAAAGGTCGTAACGTAATTATTGGAAAAGCTTTTGGTGGACCAACTGTTACTAAAGATGGTGTTACTGTTGCAAAAGAAATTGAATTGAAAGATCCATTGGAAAACATGGGCGCTCAAATGGTGAAAGAAGTAGCATCTAAAACTAATGATTTAGCTGGAGACGGAACTACAACTGCAACAGTTTTGGCACAAGCAATTGTAAAAGAAGGTTTGAAAAACGTCGCTGCGGGAGCAAATCCTATGGATTTGAAACGTGGTATTGACAAAGCGGTTGAAGCTATTGTAGCTGACTTAGCAAAACAAGCAAAAGTAGTAGGAAGTGATTCTGAAAAAATAAAACAAATTGCTTCAATTTCAGCTAATAACGACGAAGTAATTGGTGAATTAATCGCTACTGCTTTCGCAAAAGTTGGAAAAGAAGGTGTTATTACTGTCGAGGAAGCCAAAGGAACGGATACGTATGTTGATGTTGTAGAAGGGATGCAATTTGACAGAGGATATCTTTCTCCTTATTTTGTGACTAATTCAGAAAAAATGGAAGTAGAATTGGAAAATCCTTACATCCTTTTGTATGACAAAAAAGTATCTTCTTTAAAAGAATTATTACCCGTTTTGGAGCCAGTTGCTCAATCTGGAAAACCATTATTAATTATTGCTGAAGATGTTGATGGCGAAGCATTATCTACATTGGTGGTAAATAAATTACGTGGAGCCCTGAAAATCGCTGCTGTAAAAGCGCCTGGTTTTGGAGACAGAAGAAAAGCAATGTTGGAAGATATCGCTATCTTAACTGGAGGAACTGTAATTTCAGAAGAAAGAGGATACACTTTAGAGAACACAACTATCGAGATGTTAGGAACTGCTAAAAAAGTGACTATCGACAAAGACAATACAACGATTGTAAGTGGAGCTGGTGAAGCTGATATGATCAAAAATCGTGTAAACCAAATTAAAGGTCAAATGGAAGCTACAACTTCTGATTATGACAAAGAAAAGTTGCAAGAACGTTTGGCTAAATTAGCTGGGGGAGTTGCTGTACTTTATGTTGGTGCTGCTTCTGAAGTAGAAATGAAAGAGAAAAAAGACAGAGTTGATGATGCGCTTCACGCAACTCGTGCTGCTGTTGAAGAAGGAATTGTTGCTGGTGGTGGTGTTGCTTTATTGAGAGCTAAAAACGCACTTAGCGCTATTAAAGCTGATAATGCTGATGAAGCAACCGGAATTCAAATTGTATCTCGTGCAGTAGAATCTCCATTAAGAACAATTGTTGAAAATGCCGGACTTGAAGGTTCAGTTGTTGTTGCAAAAGTTGCTGAAGGTTCGGGTGATTTTGGATACAACGCAAAAACGGATGAATATGTTGATATGCTTAAAGCAGGAATTATTGATCCTAAAAAAGTAACGCGTGTAGCATTAGAAAACGCAGCTTCGGTTGCCGGAATGATATTGACTACTGAATGTGCTTTGATTGATATCAAAGAAGATAATGGTGGTGGAAACCCAATGGGTGGTGGTATGCCAGGAATGATGTAATAGCATTTTCCTTTATATAAAAAAACCGTCCCGATAAAATCGGGACGGTTTTTTTATGAGTTAATTTGTTTATTCTTGCACTTTTGATTTCTTACTAAACTTGTAAATTACGGGCAGAACAGTAATTGCAACTAAAATTAATACAATTAACTCGATGTGTTCTTTTAAATCAATCCGATAATTTTCAAGCAAGAAACCATATAAATAATGTCCGGCAAAAATTAAAGTGAAAGACCAGATAAATGAACTTAGGACATTATAAAACATGAATTTTTGTTTGTCCATGGATACAATTCCAGCTACGATGGGTGCAAAGGTTCTTAATATTGGAAGAAAACGGGCGAAGATGATTGCTTTTCCACCGTATTTTTCAAAAAAGTCTTTTGATTGAACCAAATATTTTTTCTTAAACCAAAAACTATCTTCCTTATTGTACAAATAGTATCCGCTTTTTGATCCAAACCAGTATCCTACAATATTTCCTAAAATTCCTGATAACGCTACAAGCGTTGATAAAAGTACAACATTTATAAAATCATTATCAATAAATAGAATGTTTTCTATTAATTCTCGGCTGTAAATTCCCGCCAAAAACAAAAGACTATCTCCAGGTAAAAAGAAACCCGCAAAGAGACCTGTTTCGGCAAATACGATAAATAAAACTATATAGATTCCCAGTTTAATCCCATTAACATCAAAATGAATATAAAAAAGTGGGTCAATTAAATTCTTCCAATCAAAATCGTTCATTCTACGGTGTTTTATGCTAAAATTATTTGTGCGTGAAAGTACGGATAATATATCTTAAGAACAATTTATTGCTTTATTTTAAAGTTTTATTAACGGTTGAACACCACGCTTCTATTTAGAAATACTTAGTACAGGCTCATTTATAAAAATCTTCCAAAAAATTGTATGTTTTCCCACTAAGCTACTTGGTGCAAGAAATAGAAATCACTTACGCAAAACTAATCACAACTCAAACTCTTGGCCTATTAAAGGAACTTTACAATCAAAACCATATTTTTCATGGACTTTTATACGGAGTTCATCCAGCGGCTCATTTTCACCATGAACTAAGAATATTTTGGTTGGTTTATTTTCTAATTCTGATAACCAATTGAGTAAATCATTTTGATCACCATGTGCTGACAAGCCCTGTATTTCTAAAATTTTTGCCTTTACCGGATAATATTGTCCATGAATTTTAATTTTTTTCGCCCCTTCCAGCAATTTTCTTCCGCGTGTTCCTTCGGCTTGATATCCTACAATAATTACAGTAGTTTGTGGCAAAATGATATACTGCTCTAAATAACTCAATACTCTTCCTCCCGTGAGCATTCCGCTGGCAGCAATTACTACTTTAGGTTGTTCATCATAAATAACCTCCATGGTTTCCTGATAGTCCGAAACTAACGAGAACATTTTACTCATTTCGGCACATTCTTCCAAGGACAACTTATGCCATTGTTGGTTACTAGAAAAAATATTTAGCGCATTAATTCCCATTGGAGTGTCAATGATGTATGGAATATTAGGAATTCTATCTTCTTCCCTGAGCTGCCACAACAAGTACATGATGGTTTGGGCACGCTCTACGGCAAAACTCGGAATAATAATCGTTCCACCTTTGTCAACCGCGTTATTAATGTATATTTCCAATTCTAATTTGGCATCCGTTTTAGGATGGATCCGATCACCATAGGTACTTTCGAGAAAAACATAATCAGCTTTTTTGGGTTTAGTTGGCGGATACATCAACACATCATCATCCCGACCAATATCTCCGGAAAAAACTAATGTTTTATTTTCAAGGGTTAACGCAATACTGCAAGCACCCAGAATATGTCCCGCATTAGTATACACTGCTTCAATTTGCGCATCCAAAGGTATTGGCTCATTGGTTTTGATTACTCTAAATAGCGGAAAAACTTTTTCAGCTTGTTCCACATTATACAGTGACTGGGCAATTTCATGCTTAGAATATTTCCCTTCGTTCGCATTTTTAGCTTCTTCTTCCTGAATTTTAGCGCTATCTAGAAGAATTAGTTTAGTAATATCTTTTGTGGGACTGGTGCAATATATTTTCCCAGAAAATCCTTGCTTGACTAATCTGGGTAACCAGCCGCAATGATCTAAATGCCCATGTGTCAGCAACACAAAATCTATTGTGGAAGGCAAAACTGGTAGCGGATCCCAATTGAGATCCCGCAAAGGTTTTAATCCTTGGAATAATCCGCAATCAATCAAAATCCGAATTCCATTGCTTTCGATTAATGTTTTAGAACCGGTCACAGTGCCCGCTCCACCAATAAATTTAACTTTCATTTGATTTAAATTTAAAATTTAACAATCTCAGTAATCACTCCTTTTAAATATACTTACACAATTCTGACGCTTCTTTTAACACGTTTTTTATCCGATTAGGACTCAATCCTATTCTGTTTAAACAATCCGAATTATTTATAATTTCTTTTACTAAAATAATATCCAAGATCAATAATTTATCTTTTTCAGCGATGGACAAGGTCGTCAAACAGGTTACGGGATAAAGAGAATTACTGTCATTCTTAGTTTTCAAATTGTTATCTTCAGGATAATTCCAACTCAACAAACTCAATCCGGAACATTTAGCAAAAGTAATTGCATCTGCTGTAAACCGATTATTGGTCACAATCCAACATTTGGACACGATCTCTTTTCTATCAAAAATGGGATGATTTCTTTCCTTAATGTCATTAAAACGGGACAAAATACACATCGGAACTTTCACATCCGAAGCAACATCTCTGCCGGCATGATACTTACATTCGACCATGGCGATAATTTCATTTTTTTTGACCAAAACATCTATTTCATTTGAAACACATTTTCCTTGTAAAGTCAAATTGGTTATCGTTTTATAATTTTCCGAAGAAAAAATCCGTCCTATATATTTTTCGAAGAAGAAACCTGCAGGACCTAAAAGCCGAATTGCTTCTCTCAAATTATAACGTGCCGCATGGGAATTAGCCGTTTTCTTCAATAATGAAAAAGCCATTTTATAAATTTGTTTGGTAACAATTCCCTCATACATTTGTTTTTTTATGGCATGCAAAATCGAGTCTACCTCCAGCGCATTGGCGCCAGACTTTAAAAGTTATTTTTTAAGTTTGTCCAAATTAAATTCGACAATATCTCCCAAATGTTTTACTATTTTCATGTTGATAATGTTATGATAAACAATTACTTAAACCAA
The DNA here is from genome assembly GCF_900112975.1 of Flavobacterium xueshanense. Classification (GTDB taxonomy): domain Bacteria; phylum Bacteroidota; class Bacteroidia; order Flavobacteriales; family Flavobacteriaceae; genus Flavobacterium; species Flavobacterium xueshanense. Next base: position 177,072 of record NZ_FONQ01000001.1, read on the forward strand.
TATTAAAGACAGATAAAAAAATTATCTGTTTTGTTTTTGATAATAAAAACCGGCAACAAACAATAATAAAAAAATAGGCTGAATCAAAAACCGACGGATATAAAATAGAACCCAATTATGGTTTTCACGAGTGAAGAAAATAATGTAGAAAAAAGCAACAATTAAAATCAAAAAAAGGAAATAATACAGAACAAAGGCAAACTTCACCATCACTATTTCTTTGAAAATGACATAAATAATACTCACTGAAATAGCGGTATTTAATGTATACCGAAATAATAATGCCAAGAACAATTGGGTTGAATTGACATTTGGCAACCTTAATTTAGTAAAATCATTTTTGAAGAAATCTAAAAAAGGATCATAAAACAACTGATTTTCAAAAGCACGAATAAGCACTAACAGTAAAACCAAAAAAAGGAATTGTATTAATCTTAGTTTGTTATTTAATATCTTAAGAAGCATATCTTGAAAATTTACGAACCCAAATTAACCATAAAATAAAAACTACACCGTAAATATACAAAGGAAAAAAGACTCCATGTAGAAATGGCTCTTGTTTTGGAAAATAAAAAATAAGCGCACTTAAAGTTGCAATTCTAAAAACATTCAGTACATAAATAAGCAGGCTTCCGCCAAAGATAAAAAGTAAAGACGCTTTTAATTTTTCGGAAAAAGCAACCACAAATGAAATAAATAAAATAATTACGCTGATTGCATTACAGCCTTCCACAATTCGGGCAACATATTTCTGCTCATAAAACAACTTCATGTAAGGATGTTCCGCACTTTCTTCAATTGAAGATTCGTCAGTAAAAAGTTGCAACACTTGTCCGGTATTTTCACTCACCATTCTTGTGATAGAATCTATTTTATTTTCCTCAAAACCTTTAAGATATTGCTGATACAAAAAAGTCAGTACTATATATGTCAAAAAAAAGGTGCCCAGAAAAAGCAAAAACGGTTTGTAGAGAATAAAATATTTTTTCAAAATCTATCTTTTAACAAATTTATGTAATTTTTGAAACTGACTTTAAATACTTTTGCATAAATAAAATAAAAAACATGACATTTCAAGAATTACAACCAAAAGTAACCGAAATCACATTAAATACAACGCAATCCAGAGACAAAAAACTTTTATCTATTTGTCAATTGTTAAGCGACTCCATAGATTATTATAATTGGGTTGGATTTTATTTTGCAAATCACGAGTCTAAAACATTGCACTTAGGGCCTTATGTAGGAGCTGAAACGGATCATACTGTAATCCCTTTCGGAAAAGGAATTTGCGGACAAGTTGCCGTTTCCAACGAAAATTTTGTAGTCCCTGACGTAGCAGCACAGGACAATTATATAGCGTGCAGTTTTACTGTAAAATCAGAAATTGTGGTACCCCTTTTTGTAAATGGCGAGAATATAGGACAAATTGATATTGATAGCCATGTCTTGGATCCATTTACTAAAGACGATGAATTATTTTTAGAGTTTGTAAATAAGGAAGTGGCACAGTTGTTTGTAAAGTAAAATAATTCATAATTGCTTCGCCCGTTTGAAAAATAAAGAAAGGTTTATTTTGTTCGTGTCATAATTATTTTTTACTTTTGCACCCGTCCTACAATAGCTGTAAGACATACATAAAAATCATTAAACAAATATTGGAATGTATTTAACTAAAGAGATTAAAGAAGAAATCTTCGCTCAACACGGAGAAAAAACAAACACTGGAAAATCAGAAGCTCAAATTGCTTTATTCACTTTCAGAATTAGCCACTTAACAGAGCACTTGAAAAAAAATCGTCATGATTATAATACAGAGCGTTCATTAGTATTGCTAGTAGGTAAAAGAAGATCTTTATTGGATTACTTGAAGAAGACAGAAATCAACAGATATCGTGAAATTATCAAAGTATTGAATATCAGAAAATAATCAATATAAAAGAGGTGCGAAAGTGCCTCTTTTTTTATTTTACAATTTAAAGTCTAATGATTCTATTTTAGTCCTGACACAAAAGGGATTAGAATCAAGACTTCACCATAAAGTTTGTACTAATTAGTATAGATCAATAAAAAAAGTTTGTTTTTCATTGGGTTTTAGGCATTAACTACGCAAAACAACAACTACAACACAACTAAAACCCATGTTTAACTAATAAATAAAATTTATGATTCCACAATTATTTGTAGAAAGTATCGATTTAGGTGATGGCAGAAACATCACAATCGAGACAGGTCGTTTAGCCAAACAAGCGGATGGATCTGTAGTAGTAAGAATAGGCAAAACTGTTATTTTAGGAACAGTTGTATCTTCAAGAAAAGCAAGTCCTGGTATCGACTTTTTACCACTTACGGTAGATTATCGTGAAAAATTTGCTGCAGCAGGACGTTTCCCTGGTGGTTTCTTCAAAAGAGAAGCGCGTCCAAGCGATAACGAAGTGTTAACAATGCGTTTAGTAGACCGTGTATTGCGTCCACTTTTCCCGGATGATTATCATGCCGAAGTTCAAGTGATGATTCAATTAATGTCTCATGACGAAGATGTAATGCCAGATGCATTAGCAGGTTTAGCCGCTTCTGCAGCTTTAGCTTTGTCTGACATTCCTTTTGAAACATTAATCTCTGAAGCTAGAGTTGGAAGAATTGATGGTAAATTCATCATCAATCCAAGTCGCGCACAATTAGCATTATCTGACATTGATATGATGATTGGAGCTTCTATGGATTCTATCGCAATGGTAGAAGGTGAAATGAAAGAAATTTCAGAAGCAGAAATGTTAGAAGCAATTAAATTTGCACACGAACACATTAAAAACCAAATTGGTGCTCAACTACGTTTGCAAGCTGCTTTTGGAAAAAAAGAAGTTCGTACTTATGAAGAAGAAAGAGAAGATGAGACTATTTATGCTAAAGTAAAAGATGCATCTTACGATAAAATTTATGCTATTGCAAGCAAAGGTTCTTCAAAACAAGCACGTACTGCTTCATTTGCAGAAGTAAAAGAAGAAGTAAAAGCATTATTTACAGAAGAAGAATTAGCCGCAAATGGCGATTTAGTTTCTAAATATTTTTACAAAACTAACAAAGAAGCGGTTCGTAACGTAACCCTGGATTTAGGAACACGTTTAGACGGAAGAAAAACTACCGAAATCAGACCAATCTGGTGTGAAGTAGATTATTTACCATCGGTACATGGATCAGCATTGTTTACACGTGGAGAAACACAAGCATTGGCAACAGCTACTTTAGGAACCTCTAGAGAAGCAAACCAAATTGACTCTCCATCACAACAAGGTGAAGAAAAATTCTACTTACATTATAACTTCCCTCCTTTCTCAACTGGTGAAGCACGTCCTTTGAGAGGAACTTCAAGAAGAGAAGTAGGTCACGGAAACTTGGCTCAACGAGCATTAAAAAACATGATTCCTGCTGATTGTCCTTATACCATTCGTGTAGTATCTGAAGTTTTAGAATCAAATGGTTCTTCTTCTATGGCTACCGTTTGCGCTGGAACATTAGCACTTATGGATGCAGGTATCCAAATGATTCGTCCAGTTTCTGGAATTGCAATGGGATTAATTACTGATGGAGAACGTTTTGCTGTATTGTCTGATATTCTTGGTGATGAGGATCACTTAGGAGATATGGATTTCAAGGTAACTGGTACTTCTGTAGGAATTACAGCGTGTCAAATGGACATCAAGATTGACGGATTGAAATACGAGATTATGGAAGCTGCTTTAGCGCAAGCTCGTGACGGTCGTTTGCATATCCTTGGAAAATTAATCGAAACTTTAGCTGAGCCAAAAGCAGATGTTAAAGCGTATGCTCCAAAAATCATTACTAGAACAATTCCTGGCAACTTTATTGGTGCATTGATTGGACCTGGAGGAAAAGTAATTCAAGAATTACAAAAAGCTACTGGAACGACTATCGTAATCAACGAAGTGGACGAACAAGGAGTTATCGAAATCTTAGGAACTGACCCTGCCGGAATTGAAGCAGTATTGGCTAAAATTAAGTCAATTACTTTCAAACCTCAAATGGGAGAAGCTTACGAAGTGAAAGTAATCAAAATGCTAGATTTTGGTGCAGTAGTAGAATATACTGCCGCTCCAGGAAACGAAGTTTTATTACACGTATCGGAACTTGCTTGGGAACGCACTGAAAATGTTTCTGATGTAGTAAAAATGGGTGATGTATTCGAAGTAAAATACTTAGGATTGGATCCAAAAACAAGAAAAGAAAAAGTGTCAAGAAAAGCACTTATGCCAAGACCTCCACGTGAGGAAAGAAAAGAGTAATCAGATCTTAGTTTACTAAAGGTTTATTTATAGAAAACCCCAATTCATGTATTTGAATTGGGGTTTTTCGCTTATAATTAAATTATTTTCAAAACAATTGTAACTTTTTTGAAACTCCATACGTATAACCATTTGTACACTTAAAAAATTGAGGAGACAAAAACATGAGACAACTTAAAATCACCAAGCAGGTTACAAATCGTGAAACTGCATCATTAGACAAATATTTACAAGAAATTGGAAAAGTTGACCTTATTACCGCTGACGAAGAGGTAGAATTAGCACAAAAGATAAAAGCTGGGGATCAAAAAGCCCTAGAAAAATTGACAAAAGCTAATTTACGTTTCGTTGTTTCGGTAGCAAAACAATACCAAAATCAAGGACTTACACTTCCTGATTTAATTAATGAAGGAAATTTAGGATTGATAAAAGCAGCACAGCGTTTTGATGAAACACGTGGTTTCAAATTCATTTCATATGCCGTTTGGTGGATTCGTCAATCTATATTACAAGCTTTGGCTGAACAATCCCGTATCGTTCGTTTGCCTTTGAACAAAATTGGTTCTATCAATAAAATCAACAAAATGTACGCTTTATTAGAACAATCTAACGAGCGTCCACCATCTGCTGAGGAAATTGCAAAAGAACTTGATATGACCGTAAATGACGTAAAAGAGAGCATGAAAAACTCTGGTCGTCACTTATCAATGGATGCGCCTCTTGTAGAAGGAGAAGATTCTAACCTTTATGACGTTTTACGTTCTGGTGAATCTCCAAATCCAGACAGAGAATTAATCCACGAATCATTGCGTACCGAAATCGAGCGTTCTTTGGAAACATTGACTCCAAGAGAGGCTGATGTTGTTCGTTTGTACTTTGGTCTTGGCGATCAACACCCAATGACATTAGAGGAAATTGGAGAAACTTTCGACTTAACTCGTGAGCGTGTACGTCAAATCAAGGAAAAAGCAATCCGTAGATTGAAACACACTTCTAGAAGTAAAATACTAAAAACGTATTTAGGATAAAATAGTCAACTGCCATAAAGTCAAAAATTATATCGTCCAACAACAATATGATTTTTGACTTTCTGCGTTCGACTAATAAGTAACGACGGTCTGATTAACTGTTCGTTTTTTGATTGATGATTGAAACTCCGGCTGATTACCGGAGTTTTGTTTTTTTTAATTTGAATTCTTTTCACTTTTCACTTTTCACTTTTCACTTTTCACTTTTCACTTTTCACTTTTTACTAATATGGCGTACCCCTCTGTAAAAACTTCGGGTCAGGCTTTCGGCTTTATCTCTCCGTTACATTTCGAGGATACCGCCTCTATCCTTTACGCAAATCGCAGGGTGATTCACTAATTGAATCTATAAAAAACTTTCTCCAATTGCTGCAAAAAAACTACTTTTGCACAAACAACAACTTAAGAATCTGAAATAAATTCAGATTAAACAACTATACAATGAAGAATACACTTATTGCACCATCAGTGCTCGCTGCTGATTTTGCCAACTTACAACGCGACATTGAAATGATTAACAACAGTGAAGCCGATTGGTTTCATATTGATATTATGGATGGCGTTTTTGTTCCCAATATTTCTTATGGAATGCCAGTTTTGGAAGCCATCAGCCGTCATGCAAAAAAAACAATTGACGTACACTTGATGATTGTAGATCCTGACCGTTACATAAAAACCTTTGCTGAATTAGGCGCTAATATTCTAAGTGTACACTATGAAGCTTGTACACACCTTCACAGAACGCTACAAGCAATCAAAGCCGAGGGAATGAAAGCTGGAGTTGCTATTAATCCACATACTAATATTGATTTATTGGAAGATGTAATCAATGATATCGATTTGGTTTGTATTATGAGTGTAAATCCTGGTTTTGGAGGCCAATCTTTTATAGAAAACACCTATGCTAAAATTGAAAAGCTAAAAGCTTTAATCACCAAAAAAGGGGCCAGAACACTTATTGAAGTAGATGGTGGCGTTACCAATAAAAATGCAAAACAACTTGTAGAAGCCGGAGCGGATGTTTTAGTAGCAGGAAGTTTTGTTTTCAAAGCAGAAAATCCAACCCAAACGATACACGATTTAAAGAAACTCACAAACTTCTAAAAAAATGGCGCTTCAAGCGCCATTTTTTATTTCAACTATTCTTCTTTGAAATTAATCATTGTAGCAACATGCTCATACAATTCAGGATGGGAACTTTTAAAAATACGGGGCGTCTCAAAAAAATGTTCCAGAATTACCGATAAAAATTCAAATTGATTTTCAAACGCATACACTCTAAAATAATTATTTTTAGTCGGGTCGATTTTCAAAACTGGATCGCTGTAATATTTCAAGACTTCATTAAATGCATCAAAAAACACAATTGCGCTTGAATCATTGCTTTTTAAACAATGAAAATGCAACACATGTGAAAACTCATGTAAACCCAAATTAATATTATCATTTGAAGTCCCAAGACCAAGTAAAAAATCTTCCCATGAAAAAACGATTGCTTTCATTTTAGGATTAAATTCTCCTTTATGATACACTTGATTCACAGTAGACAAATAACTGGAAGGATAAATAATTATTTTATCGAACAAACGGATTAGATAATTTCTCATTCCAAAAGTTAACATTACATACGTTCCGGCAATCAAAATTTGCATGTCTTCAGTAATGAAAATCTCTTTACCGGTAAATTGATAGTTCGCAATAAACACATTCACCCGATGTTCAAAATACATTTTTCTTTTTGGGGCAAGCCTACAATAAAACGGAAAATAATTTACTAAAATTTGGCGTTGGTTTGATTTCAATTTCTTGGAAAAAGGATACCAATGAATATAAAGCGGTTTATTGAACAGCAACAAATAAATAGGCTCCAAAATTCCGAAAATAATTACCACAAGGAATAACACCCCAAACAAAAGGAAAATAAAAAGTTGAATTATCATATTTTGTACCCTTTATAAAATGAAAATGCTTCAAAACAACCAAGTTTACTTGAATTTTTTTGAAGCATTTGTATCTATCTTTGTGACCGCGACAGGGTTCGAACCTGCAACCCTCAGAGTCGAAATCTGATATTCTATCCAGTTGAACTACGCAGCCAGTTTAAAATTTTTAGATTTTTAGAATATTGGAAAAATCCAAATATCAAATAATCTAAAAATTTAATTTATGTTAGCAATTTTTTTACAATAGTAGAAATAGTTTTTCCTTCAGCAGTTCCTCCTAATTGTGCAGCCGCTAAACCCATTACTTTTCCCATTGATGCAATTCCTGACGCACCTGTTTCGGCGATGATTTTTGCAATCACTGCTTCTACTTCAGCCTCACTTAATTGTGCCGGCAAGAATTTCTCAATTACTGCAATTTGAGCCAATTCTGGTTCAGCTAAATCCATTCTGTTTTGCTCTGTAAAAATTCTAGCGCTTTCCTTACGGGTTTTCACTAGTCTTTGAAGCAATTTAACCTCATCATCTTCTGTAATTTCTTCCTTAGATCCTGTTGCTGTTTGTGCTAATAAGATTTCAGATTTGATAGCTCTCAAAGCTTCAAGTGCAAATGTATCTTTGGCTCTCATGGCGGTTTTTATTTCGTCCATAATTTGTTCTGATAAACTCATATTTTCTTTTGTTAATTTGGTTAATCGATGTTTGTATAATCGATTGTTGAAATACTACTTCTCATAATAATTTTTTGCCCCAGATGATAAAGAAAAACGCCTGTTTTTTTTTTGCGGGACTTGCAACGACTACTGGATTAAATCCCGACAAATTTAAAGAATTTTACTGGGATTTACAACAGATCGATTCATTCTCGCGGTACAAAAAAATAACCCGAAAATTGAATTTAATTTTCGGGCTGCCTCATTTTGATTTGAGTTAATTAATCTACGTTATCGTGTAAATATGAGTTGTTTGAACGCAACTGCAAATCGTTATTGCTGTCGGTTCCAACAGATATTCTTGAATTTATAGTATTCAATTGATTGTTTGAGATGTCAATTCCTAATCTTTTGTAAGCAGGTTCTTTTTCATACTCATCAATTTTAGAAACATTATTATGAAACTTATAATTGAATTCTTTTAATTTTTTTCTTCTTTCGTCAGCTCTCATTCGCAACGATTCTTCGATTGTCATTTCGGTAGCAGAAATATCTTCAAAATCAACCGCCGTATTATCAAATCGCTCTACATGTTTCATTGTGATATTTAACTCCGCCGGAACAACAATTTCTGGTGCTTTTACAACTGGCTTAGTTATGAAATCAGGCTCCGCTTCCATGTATTCTTCTAAAGAATATTTGATGATTCCGTTGTCTGACAATTCGGTTACGGGAACAAACTGAACTGCTTCATTTACTTTAATGTCACATGTTTCATTTGTTAGTTCAAACATAACTTTATTTTCCTCAACTTGCGCTACCGGTTCTGTTTTAAAAAGTGGTAAATCAAATGAGAACGTAGTTTGCTCTTGTCTTTCAACTGCTTTTGGCTGTACCGCTTTTACTTCAGCTACAGGAGATGAAAAAGTAAAATCAATATCTGTAATTGGAGAAACGATTTCGAAAGTAACATCTAAATTTTTAATAAATTTAGACATAATAATCAATTCATCATTATTGATTGTTGGCGCGGTAACAACAGGTTCCGGCACAACAACTGTATCTTCGACTAAATCAAAAACAATTCTGTCATTTGAGTTAGAAACCGGTGAAGATTCCATATTAAAATCAAATCCAGCAACCGTTTTGTTACTTAAATTGTGTACACTTCTTTGTTCATCCTCCAGTGTGTGAATTATTTTTTTTGGCTCCGTATTAACGATTCCATTTTGTTGTTCAATATCAAAACCCGTAGCAATGATAGTTACTGCAATTGAGTCTCCAAGAGATTCATCTTCACCAACTCCCATAATAATATTAGCATTATGACCCGCTTCTATTTGAATATGATCATTGATTTCTCCAATTTCGTCAATCGTGATTTCATTAGTTCCAGAAACGATAAGCAACAATACGTTTTTGGCACCTGTAATTTTATTATCATTTAACAACGGAGAATCCAAGGCTGCAACAATAGCTTCCTTAGCTCTATTTTCACCTGATGAAACAGAAGACCCCATAATAGCCGTCCCGCTATTATACAATACTGTTTTAGCATCTCGTAAATCGATATTCTGAGTATAGTGATGCGTAATTACTTCAGCAATTCCTCGTGAGGCTGTAGCCAAAACTTCATCTGCTTTTGAAAACCCGGCTTTGAAACCAAGATTTCCATATACTTCTCTTAATTTATTGTTGTTGATAACAATTAGTGAATCAACTTGTTTGCGTAATTTTTCGATACCAATCAAGGCTTGTTCCTGACGGACTTTCCCTTCAAAAAGGAAAGGCAATGTCACAATTCCAACTGTAAGAATATCTCTTTCTTTAGCCAATTGTGCAATTACAGGTGCAGCACCAGTTCCGGTTCCACCACCCATACCTGCAGTAATGAAAACCATTTTAGTATTGCGGTCCAACATTTTTTCGATCTCGGAAATACTTTCAATAGCAGATTGCTGCCCTACATCAGGGTTTGCTCCAGCACCAAGTCCTTCTGTCAAATGTACTCCCAACTGAATTTTATTAGGTACAGAACTGCTCTGTAAAGCTTGAGAATCCGTATTACATACGATAAAATCCACCCCTTTAATTCCTTGCTTGAACATGTGATTTATGGCGTTACTTCCGCCTCCACCTACTCCTATAACTTTTATCACATTTGATTGGTTCTTTGGTAAATCAAATGAAATACTTCCAAATTCTGAGTCGCTCATCATTTTATTTGGTTTTTGAAATTGTTATATTAATCCTTATATTTTTTGGGGCTGATCCCTTATTCTGCATTATCTAAAAAATCTTTAATCTTGTCGACATAACGATCAAAGAAATTTCGCTGTATTCTGTTTACGGTAGAATTTTGTTTTTCACTCGCATTTTGATCTTCTTCCTCTACCTTTTCCGGAGCGTCATACACTGGAGTCTGAACAACTGCCTGTCTGTAAACAGGAACTTTAGGCTGTTCCACGATATCCAATCTCACGGCACTTTGTGTTTTATTCTCAATGCTTTTCATCACTAATCCTACTGCAGTTGCATATAAAGGACTTGAAATCTCTTCATCTGAATTTCCAGCCAGATGTTCGTTTGGATATCCAATTCTAGTATCCATTCCTGTGATATATTCCACTAACTGTTTGATGTGTTTCAATTGTGCGCCACCGCCAGTAAGCACAATTCCTGCAATAAGTTTTTTACGAGGATCCTCGTGACCGTATGCTTTCACTTCCGTAAAAACTTGATCAACAATCTCCACAACACGAGCATGAATTATTTTAGAAAGATTTTTTAATGAAATCTCTTTTGGCTCTCTGCCTCTCAATCCTGGAATAGAAACAATTTCGTTGTCTTTATTTTCTCCCGGCCAAGCGGAACCAAATTTAACTTTCAGCAATTCAGCTTGCTTTTCAATGATTGAACAACCTTCTTTGATATCATCCGTAATCACATTTCCTCCAAAAGGAATTACTGCCGTATGACGAATAATACCATCTTTGAAAATAGCCAAATCAGTTGTTCCACCACCGATATCGATTAATGCAACTCCCGCTTCTTTTTCCTCCTGACTTAAAACGGCATCAGCAGAAGCTAAAGGCTCTAATGTCAAACCTGACAATTCAATTCCAGAACTTTGAATACATCTGCCTACATTTCGAATAGAAGAAGCTTGTCCAACTACAACATGAAAACTGGATTCTAATCTCCCGCCATACATTCCTATAGGCTCTTTTATTTCAGATTGTCCGTCAATTTTAAATTCTTGAGGCAATACGTGTATTATTTCTTCACCCGGTAACATTGCCAATTTATTGACTTGATCAATCAAAAGCTGAATATCATTCCCGCCAATAACTTCTTCGGGATTGTGTCTGCTGATGTAATCTGTATGTTGAATACTGCGGATGTGTTGCCCCGCAATTCCCACCACAACATCTTTTATTTTAAAGCCTGAATTATTCTCTGCCTCTTGAATTGCTTGCTGTATTGACTGTATGGTTTGTGTGATGTTATTTACGACACCTCTAGCCACACCTAAACTTTTAGATTTTCCAACACCTAAAATTTCTAGTTTGCCGTATTCATTCTTCTTGCCTATCATGGCAACAATTTTAGTCGTCCCAATATCTAGACCTACTGCAATGTTCTCTTTTTCCATTATCTATTATTTAGTGCAAACTACTTGATCCGTAAATCGGAGGTCAATTTTTTTATATTTATATAACGAACTATCAAAAACTGCTTTTTGAAAAAAAGCTTTGTAATTTTTAAATTTACGCTCCACATTTATCACTTTACCAAAATCTATTTGATAATCAAAATTCCTGTTGTGCATTTTTAAACTTCCGTTAGGCATAATTTCAATTCCGATGATGTTTTTTTTCAAAAATGCATCATCATAAATTATGCGAAATAAGTCGGCTAAATTTTCGTTATTTTTATTATTTATCGCTCCTGAAACAAGTGGAACTCTAGCTGTAAAATTAGTTGACAATGGCATTCTATTTCCCTTATAATCAATATAAAAAGAACCGCCATCATCAAAAACTCTAACAATAGGAGTTTTTTGTTTTACCACCGCTTTTAACACGCCATCGATACTCACAAATACGTCTGATTTTTCAATCATTTCTTGCGCATCAATAGCTGCTTCCAGTTTATTCAAATCTAAATTAACTTTTTGAATGCTGGATACCTCTTTATTATTTTCTATTAACAATTTATTAACCGTTTCTTGTTTCACAAAAGGAGCGCTATCTCCTACAAAAACAATGACGGATTTTTTCAATTTCCTGTTTTCATTTCGTTTTGAAGTAAATGAAAACAGAAAAATAACCAATACAATCATTAGTATTAATCGAATGTTTGTCCAATTAAAGAGTTTCATCTATCGCTTTTTTTATTAATGGAACCAATTCTCCAATATCTCCCGCTCCAATAGTCACAATAATGGTTGATGTACTTTCTAAAATTGCTGGAATTAAATTATTTTTAGCAACAATTTTCTTATTATTATTTGTCATTTTACCCATCAACCACTGTGAGGTAATTCCTTCCATAGGCTGTTCGCGAGCCGGATAAATATCTAATAAAACAACCTCATCAAAAGCAGATAAACTTTTAGCGAAATCATCGGCAAAATCTCTTGTTCTACTAAATAAATGTGGTTGAAAAACTGCCAAAACTTTTTGGTTTGGATACAATTCCCTCACCGCTTGATACACGGCATTTATCTCCGTAGGATGGTGTGCATAATCATCTATATAAACTTTAGCATCCGTTTTAATCTGGTACGAAAATCTTCTTTTTATTCCTTTAAATGATGCTATGGCTTTTGCAATGGCATCGGTTGGGGTGCCGAATAAATTTGCCATTGCAATAGCCATCAACGCATTCATTAAATTATGTTTTCCTGGCAATCCAAAATGCAAATCCTTGATTGTTTCAGACGGAGTTTGCACATCAAAAACATAACTGCCGTTTCCTATTCTGACATTAAATGCTTTATAAACTGCCTCTTCATTTACCGCGCAAATAACACCTTCTAACGGTAATTCTTTAGTTATAAAAAGCTTGCTTTTATCTTCAATTTTTGAAGCAAATTCTATGAAAGATTCTTCTAAAGCCTTGCTAGTTCCATAAATATCCAAATGATCTGCATCCATTGAAGTAATACAGGCAATATTAGGATGCAAATGCAGGAATGAACGATCAAATTCATCTGCTTCTACAACAGTTATTGTCGTTCCGCTTCCTATCAAATTAGAATTATAATTTTCGACTATACCACCAATAAAGGCTGTGACATCAGCACCACTTTCGTGCAAAATATGCCCTAAAATTCCAGATGTCGTTGTTTTACCATGTGTTCCGGCTACCGCAAAACAAAAAGTGTCTTTGGTAATTAACCCTAAAACTTCAGCTCTCTTTTTTATTTCATAATCTCTTTCCAAAAAATAATTCCATTCTGAATGCGTGATTGGAACTGCAGGCGTGATAATAACCAAAGTATTTTCAATGTAAAAATCCTTTGGAATCAAATCAATATTATCTTCAAAATGAATTGTAATCCCGCTTTTCATCAATTCATTAGTAAGAACGGAAGGCGTTTTATCATATCCCGAAACTTGCTTACCCAAATTCTTGAAATAACGCGCAAGATTACTCATTCCGATGCCTCCGATTCCTATAAAATAGACGTTATGTATTTGATTCAAGTTCATTTTTGTATGTGTCTTTGGTCTCTTATCTTTTTTTTCTAGTTAATTAACTTTACTATTTCATCAACAATTTGTTTTGTTGCTTCGGGCAAAGCCAACAGTTTTATATGTGCTCCCAATTGATTTTGCTTTTCCTGATCGTTCAGCAGGGATTCAAATACCGAACCAAATTGCGAATCAAGCTCCGATTCTTTAAGTAAAATAGCACCTTTTTTATCAACAACAGCCTGAGCATTTTTAGTTTGATGATCTTCAGCCACATTGGGAGATGGAATGAAAATTACCGGTTTACCCACAATACATAATTCCGAAACTGAAGATGCTCCAGCACGAGAAATAATAACATCCGAAGCGGCGTACGCTAAATCCATCTTGTCAATAAAAAAGTGAATTTGGATATTTTCATTCTCTTCAAAACGCTTATAATCTTCAAAATACAGTTTACCGCATTGCCAAATCACTTGTACATTATGAGCAGCAAAAGTTAAAATCTCTTTCGCAATTAACTGATTTACTCTTCTCGAACCCAAACTTCCCCCTAAAACCAAAAGTGTTTTTTTATTAGGATCTAAATTAAAATAACGTAGCGCCTCTTCTCTTTTACCGTCAATAGCAATTAAATCCTGACGTACTGGATTTCCGGTCAAAATCATTTTCTGCTTTGGAAAAAAACGTTCTAAATTTTCATAAGCAACACAAATTTTATTTGCATTCTTGCTCAACAATTTATTTGTAATTCCAGGATATGAATTTTGTTCTTGAATAACGGTAGGAATTCCTGCAATCTCGGCTACCTGCAATAAAGGACCGCTTGCAAATCCTCCCGTACCAATCACCACATCTGGTTTGAAATTCTTTATTATTGTTCTGGATTGCAATAAACTTGAAAGAAGTTTAACAGGGAAAAGCGCATTATCAAGGGTTATTCTTCTTTGCAATCCTGCAATCCAAAGTCCAATGATTTTGTAACCAGCCTGAGGAACTTTTTGCATTTCCATTTTATCTTTAGCCCCAACAAAAAGAAATTCTGCATCTGGAAATCGAGATTTTAATTCATTTGCAATAGCAATTGCCGGATAGATATGTCCTCCCGTTCCGCCACCGCTTAATATGAATCGATACTGTTTCATTTCTTGTTAAGTTACTGAGTTGTATTTTTTTAAACTACTTTACAAATAAATTATTTATTTAATACTGCCTGCATTGGATTTGTAGCTTTATCTTCAATAGAATATCCTCCGGCTATAGCACCTTCCTCATCTAATTCCCTGTCAATTAATTTTTGAAGGGCTTCTTCTCTTTTGGCAGCATCTTTTAATTCCTGCGCAATTTCTTCTTCCTTTTTGGTCACACTGATAATAATCCCAAGTGCAAAACAGGTCATCCAGATAGAACTTCCTCCGCTACTTATCAATGGCAACGTTTGCCCAGTTACTGGCAATAACTCTACCGCAACAGCCATGTTTACCATTGCCTGGAATATCATGGGGAAACCCAACCCGACCACTACTAATTTTCCAAAAAGAGATTTGGCTTTATGCGAAGCAATCACAAATCGAAACAGCAACAATAAATACAGTGCTAAAACTCCTAAACCTCCTATGAGTCCATATTCTTCAACAATTATCGCAAAAATAAAATCGGAAGATGATTGTGGCAGAAAGTTCTTTTGAACACTTTTTCCAGGTCCTAATCCATATATTTTACCTGAAGCTATGGCAATTTTAGCTTTCTCTATTTGATAATCATCTTCGCCTGGTTTATCACTGGTAAAATTATCAATACGACTGATCCAAGTATCCACACGGTTAGGAAATGCATCTGGAAATGCTTTAGCAATAAGAATGAAAAAAGCCAAAAAAACTATTCCTGATCCGATCACAATTCCTATGTATCGCAACGGATATTTACCAATAAAAACCAACATTAATACCATCGAAAAAATCAATGCCGTTGTAGAAAAGTTAGCCGGTAAAATAAATAGTAACGTAATGAAAACCGGAACCCAAAGCTCCCAAACTGAAGACTTAAAATCAATAGGAACTTCTCGTGTTTTAGACAGATAGCGGGCAACAAATATAAACAAAACCATTGCCGCCAATGTTGAAGTTTGAAACGTAACCCCAATAAATGGCACCTGAATCCATCGACTCGCGTTAGCACCGGCAATTACTGTTCCCTTTACTAATGTATATGCCAATAATACCCAAACGACATACAGTGCTCCTTTAGAAACAGCCTTAAAATAATGATACGGTATTTTGTGCACCATAAAAATTATAGTAAAACCAATACCAATATGCATGATATGCTTAACCAAATAACCTAATGTATTCCCATTTCCCTGACCAATGTAGGCCAAATTACTGCTCGCACTAAAAACAGGCATAAACGAAAACAAGGCCAATAAGGCCACAAATGACCAAATCCCTTTATCTCCTTTTAAATTGTTTATTAGTTGTTTCATTTTTTATTTGTTTAAAGTTTTTATGTTTAAAATTTAAAGTTTTTCAACCTTGCGATTTAAACCTTAAACATTTCTATAAATTCTTAACGGCCTGTTTGAATTGCTTTCCTCTATCTTCATAGTTTTCGAACAAATCGAAACTGGCACAAGCTGGTGACAATAAAACGGCATCACCTTTTTCTGATAATCGTTGTGCCATTCGCACTGCATCACTCATATTATCTACCTCAATCATCATATCAACTACATTCCCAAAAACATCGATAATTTTTTTGTTATCTACTCCAAGGCAAATAATAGCTTTTACCTTCTCACGAACTAGTGACATTAATTCATTGTAATCATTTCCTTTATCAACTCCACCAACAATCCAAACTGTAGGCGTATTCATACTGTCTAAAGCAAAAAAAGTAGCGTTTACATTCGTTGCTTTTGAATCATTAATGTATTGAACGTTCTGGATTTTCAAAACTTTCTCAAGACGGTGTTCTACTCCTTGAAAATTAGAAAGACTTTCCCGAATTGTAGCCTTTCGTATTTGCATTAATTTTGCCACAGAGGTTGCTGCCATTGCATTTTTCATATTATGTTTTCCTTCTAAAGCAATGTGTTCTGTGTCCATTGTAAACTCCTCTTGATTGATCTTTATTTCCATTTTATTGTTTTTTAAATAAGCCCCTTCGCTGAAAGTTTTAGTCAATGAAAAAGGAATTAATTTTGCTTTTGTTGTGTGCGTTTTAAACCAATCGTTCATGGCTTCATCATCCGCATCATAGATGAGATAATCGTCCTCAGTTTGATTCATCGTAATTCTAAATTTTGAATCAATATAATTTTCATATTTATAATCATATCGATCTAAATGATCCGGACTGATGTTTGTAATAATGGCGATTTGCGGTTTGAAATTCACTATTCCGTCCAATTGAAAACTACTCAACTCTAGTACATACGAATCGTATTTATTATCGGCAATTTGCCAGGCAAAACTTTTACCTATATTTCCTCCAAGTCCCACATTTAATCCTGCTGATTTCAGCAAATGATGCGTGAGCATGGTCGTAGTTGTTTTTCCATTACTACCGGTAATTCCTATAATTGTTGCATCGGTAAAAGGTGCAGCAAATTCAATTTCTGAAATTACTGAAATTCCTTTTTTTAAAAGCAGTTTCACTATTGGAGATTTATCCGGAATTCCAGGGCTTTTCATAACCACATCTGCATTCAAAATCAAATCTTCTGTATGCTTCTCCTCTTCCCAGGCTATTCCATTTATAATAAGAACCTCTTTGTAATTTTCTTTTATTTTTCCAAAATCAGACACAAAAACTTCATATCCTTTTTTCTTACCCAAAATCGCAGTTCCAACACCGCTTTCGCCTCCTCCTAAAATTACTAGCCTCATGTTATCTTAATTTTAAAGTGACAATTGACAATATGGCCAGCATGATAGCAACAATCCAAAAACGGGTGACAATTTTACTTTCGTGATATCCCTTTTTCTGATAATGATGGTGTAAAGGCGACATTAGAAATATTCTTCGGCCTTCGCCAAAGCGTTTCTTAGTGTATTTAAAATAACTTACCTGAAGCACAACTGAGAAATTTTCGACCAGAAAAATTCCGCACAATAATGGAATCAGCATTTCTTTACGGACCGCTATTGCAAGAACGGCAATAATTCCGCCTATAGTCAAACTCCCTGTATCGCCCATAAAAACGGATGCCGGATACGAGTTATACCACAGAAATCCTATCAATGATCCCACAAAAGCAGCTATAAAAACCGTCATTTCCCCTGAATTAGGGATGTACATAATATTCAGATAATTCGAGAAAATAATATTCCCCGAAACGAATGTAAATATTCCCAGAGCCAGCACTGAAATAGCTGATGTCCCCGCAGCCAAGCCGTCAATACCATCGGTCAGATTAGCTCCGTTAGAAACTGCGGTAATGATAAAAATCACCACCGGAATAAAAATCAACCAAGCCCATTTTTCATATCCTTCACCTGTCCAAGCCAGTAATTCCGCATAGTCAAATTCATTATTTTTGAAGAAAGGAATTGTAGTTACCGTGGATTTTTCTTCTACTGGCGCTGGCAAAATCACAGTTTCTGTCGGCTCTCTAAAAATATCCGATTTTCCTGTATCCGTACGTACGGTAACTGCAGGGCTGAAATAAAGAACAATCCCTACAATTAAACCCAAGCCAACTTGCCCAAAAACTTTAAATATTCCTTTTAAACCTTCTTTATCTTTTTTGAAAATTTTAATATAATCATCTATGAACCCAATTGTCCCCATCCAAAGTGTGGTAACAATCAGCAAAACAATGTATATATTATGCAATTTTGCAAAAAGAACAACTGGAACTAAAGTGGCGAATATGATAATTAATCCACCCATCGTTGGTGTTCCCGCTTTTTCGTTTTGACCAGCTAAACCAAGTTCACGAACAGTTTCTCCCACTTGTTGTCTTTGCAAAAAACGGATAATTCTTTTTCCATAAATGGTTGACAAAAGCAAAGACAGCAAAAATGCTAATGCTGATCTAAAAGTGATATACTGAAATACACCCGTACCCGGTACATCCAATGTTTTGTCTAAATATTCAAATAAATAATACAGCATATTTCTTTATTTTTGGAGTTGGTCTAATATCTCTTTTACTATTTTCATGTCGTCAAAATCATGACGAACACCATTTATTTCCTGATATGTCTCATGCCCTTTCCCGGCAATTAAAATAATATCATTGGGCTGAGCTAATTGACATGCCGTTTTTATAGCTTGTTTTCTGTCGGTTATGGTCAACACTTTTTTATAATTCTGAGGAGCAACACCTTGTTCCATTTCAGTAATAATTACTACAGGATCTTCATTTCTTGGATTATCCGAAGTAAAAATTGCTTTATCACTTATCTCCGATGCAATATCAGCCATAATTGGTCGCTTGGTTTTATCTCTATTTCCTCCACAACCTACAACCGTGATTAGTTGTTCGTTTTTGGTACGAATGTCATTGATGGTTTTTAGCACATTTTCTAATGCATCTGGTGTATGCGCATAATCCACAATCGCCGTAATATTTGAAGCCGAAACAATAAATTGAAAACGTCCCGAAACACTTTCTAAATCAGACAACAAGCGAAGTACTTCTAAACTTTCCATTCCCAATTCAATCGCAGTTCCATAAATAGCCAACAAATTATAGGCATTAAATGTTCCGATTAGTTTTACCCAAACTTCATTTCCGTTTATTTTCAACAACAAACCTGACAACTGATTTTCGAGGATTTGCGCTTTATAATCGGCATACGATTTTAAAGCATAAGTCAATTTTTTTGCCGCAGTATTCTGCAACATCACTTGTCCATTTTTATCATCAATATTGGACAATATAAAGGCTGTTTTAGGCAAATTATCAAAGAATGATTTTTTCACATCT
Organism: Flavobacterium xueshanense; assembly: GCF_900112975.1. Classification (GTDB taxonomy): domain Bacteria; phylum Bacteroidota; class Bacteroidia; order Flavobacteriales; family Flavobacteriaceae; genus Flavobacterium; species Flavobacterium xueshanense. Next base: position 196,634 of record NZ_FONQ01000001.1, read on the forward strand.
CTATATTCTGCAAAAGATGGATGATAATCCAAATGATCGTGAGACAAATTGGTAAAAATTCCACCGACAAAATGCAATGCTTCCGTTCTTTTTTGATGAATTCCATGAGAACTTACTTCCATAAAACAGTAATCAACTCCGTTTTTGACCATTTCCTTCAGATAATGATTTATCGTAATTGAATCTGGAGTAGTGTGTGTCGCTTTATATTCTATTTCGTCAACCAATATTTTAACTGTCGAAAGTAACCCAACTTTAAAACCTGCTTTTTTAAACAATTGGTACAATAAAGAAGCAATGGTAGTTTTACCGTTTGTTCCTGTTATTCCAACCAATTTCAAGTTTTGAGATGGATCTCCGAAATAATTTGCAGCCATAAATGCCAGCGCTGAATTCGTATCTTTTACCTGAACATAAGTAATTCCTTTAGCAATATTTTCTGGAAATGTATCGCATACAATGGCAACAGCTCCTCGCTGAATTGCTTTTTCAATAAAATCATGACCATCCGAAACGGCACCACGAATAGCCACAAAAATATCATTAGCCTCGATTTTTCGAGAATCAAAATCCATTTTGTTGATAGCAATATCCGTCGAACCTTTTATAGCTTCGATAGCTACTTTGTACAATATATCTTTTAGTATACTCATGATAATTCCAATAGTATCGTTGTGTTCTTTACTAAATTCTGTCCAGCCTCTACTGATTGTTTTTTTACTTTTCCAACGCCGATTACTCTTACTTTCATTCCTAAATTTCCTAATAAAGCAACAGCATCCATTCCGGACATTCCTTTTAAATCCGGAATTAATTGTTGTTTCTTTTGGAATTTTACAAAATAGGAATCGTAATTACTTTCTTGTTTTGGAATTTTTCTGTCTAAGTTTTTAATTTCATTTGTCGAAGGCGCATCGGTAAATATTTTTTGTGCAATCCTTTTAAAAACTGGCCCTGCCACATCTGCACCATAATAATTATTGAGTGCTGTACTTGGTTTATGCACCACAACTATACAAGAATACATTGGTTTGTCTGCCGGGAAGTAGCCCACAAAAGACGACGCATAATATTTTCCAACTCCTCCAGCCTTTCCGTAATTCACCGCCGCTGTTCCTGTTTTTCCTGCCATAGAAAAATCTTTAGAATATAATTTTGAGGCCGTTCCCTTTTTTACAACATTTGCCAGAACTGCTCTTAATTTAGAAATAGTTTGTGGGGAACAAATTCTCGGATTCAAAACTTCTTTCTCATATTTTTTGATGGTCCTATTCCATTCTTTGATTTCAGAAACAAATTGAGGCTTTACCATTTCACCATCATTAGCAACTGCATTATAAAAAGCTAATGTTTGCAATGGGGTAATATGGACCCCATATCCAAAAGCCATCCAAGGCAGTGAAATTTTTGACCAATTTTTATCACTTGGTTGCGGAATATAAGGTATGCCTTCCCCTTTGATGGAAAGTCCTAAAGTTTTATTTAATCCAAAATTATTAAGATGATTGACAAATTTTAAAGGTTCATCTTTATACGCATTATAAACCGCTTGAACCAAAACAGTATTAGATGAAAGTTCGAAACCTCTTGCCAATGAAATTTTTCCATAGCCACCTTTATGGGAATCTTCCACTTTTTCCCCAGAATACATAACCACTCCGCCTTTACTGTCATAAACTGAACTGGTATCCGCCTTTTTATCTTCAAGCAGCGCCATTAAATCTGCTAATTTATACGTAGAACCCGGCTCATGCGATTCGGCTACTGCATAGTTTGTGGTTTCATAATAGGTTCCGTCATTAGCTCTTCCCAGATTAGAAATTGCTTTAACATGACCCGTTTTTGTTTCCATAACCACAACGCAACCATGATCAGCCTGATATAATTCCAATTGTTTTAGCAAAGCGTGATGTGCTATATCCTGAACATAAACGTCTATTGTTGATATGACATCATACCCATCTTGAGGATCTACTTCATTAATGTCGCGTATGGGTTTCCACTGCCCTTTTGCTATTTTTTGCTTTAAAATCTTACCGTCTTTTCCATTCAGATATTTTCTAAAAGCCCATTCGATTCCTTTTCCATCGAGTGATTCTCCGTTAGAAGTTCGTTCGTAACCTACGGTACGCTCAGCAATTTTCCCTATCGGATGTTCTCTTACGGTTTCTTGTTCAATTATAATTCCTCCCTTGTAAGCACCCAAATTAAACAATGGAAATCCTTTTATTTTAAAATACTGCGTGTAACTCAAATTACGAGCTATCAAATAATATCTATTTTTATTTGCTCTGGCTTTTCGCAATTCGTTTTCAAAAAAACCAGATGACTTTCCTAAAATAGTAGCCAATGAATCCGAAAGTGATTTAACATTTTTTTCAAAAGATTCGGCCTTTGGAGCCACAGCATCAAAACGGATTTCATAGTTTGGGATTGAGGTAGCCAATAGGCTTCCATCCGCAGAATAAATATTTCCTTTATTGGCAGGAATCACAAAATTTCTAACGGTTCTTTCTTTCGCTAACTTTCTGTAATAGTCGCCTTCAACCCACTGAATATTTGTTAATTTTACAGCAATTGCTATGGCCATCAAAAAGATGACAAAAGCTACCAGATAAATTCTGTAGGATATATATTTATCTTCTACTGCCATATTTTTTCTAAAAGATTTTTCTCTTTTTCTTTTTTAACTTTTATTTTGATAGGTGGAACTGTTGATGGAAAAATTTCTTTTTCTATCATTTTTTCAGATACAGTCGACTCCATTTTTAATTTCATTAACTCGGAACGTCTATCAACGAATTCAGAACGCAATTCCTTTACTTTGTTGGTCAACTCAGCAATCTTAAATACTTTTTGCTCAAATCGCTGGGTATTCGCGATCATAACGATAGCCAAAAGAATTATAAAAACGATGAAACGCCAATTCTTAACCGCATCATCATTGATAAGAAACCTTGCTTTTAATAGGCTGTAAACTCCGTTTTTCATTTGTCCTCTCCCCGATTCTCTCCAAAGGAAAGGGCGCCGGGATGTTAAAAATTAGTATTTATCTTGTCTCAATTAGGAAAATTCCCTTTTCGGGAAACTGAGTTGTACTTATCTCTTCTCAGCAATTCTTAATTTTGCACTTCTGGCTCTATTATTTTCTTTTATTTCAGCAGCATCCGGAACAATTAGTTTTCCAATGGTTTTAAAAGGAACAGAAAAATTTCCAAAAAAATCGCGTTCAGGTTCTCCCTCAAACATTCCGTTTTTTACAAACCTTTTTACTAATCTGTCCTCTAAAGAATGGTAGGATATTACACTCAATTTTCCTCCCGGATTCAATATTTCTAAGGATTGTTCCAAAAATTCTTTCAAAACATCCATCTCTTGATTCACTTCAATTCGGATCGCCTGATAGATCTGCGCCAAAATTTTATTTTTGACTCTTTCAGGTAAATAGCGCGCCAAAACCTCTTTCAATTCATCTGTTGTTTTGATGGGCTTTAGTTCTCTGGCTTCTATAATTGTTCTTGCCAAAACGGGAGCATTTTTTAATTCTCCATAATCCAAAAAAACTCTCTTTAAATTCGCCTCATCATATTCATTCACCACGCGGAAGGCATTCAAATCATTTTTCTGACTCATTCGCATATCCAATCCAGCATCAAAACGAGTAGAAAAACCTCTTTCAGGAACATCAAACTGATGGGACGAAACTCCTAGATCAGCTAAAATTCCATCCACACTTTTCACCCCATAAAAACGCAAAAACCGTTTTATAAAACGGAAATTTTCATTTATCAGCGTAAATCTTTCGTCTTGCAGGGTATTTGCCAGCGCGTCTTGGTCCTGATCAAAAGCAAATAACTTTCCGTTTGGCCCAAGCCGTTTCAAAATTTCTTTTGAATGACCGCCTCCGCCAAAAGTTACATCAACATAAATGCCGTCAGGCATAATATTTAAACCATCTACAGATGCTTGAAGCAAAACCGGATTATGATATTCCATTGTCGTCGTCATTTATATTTCCCATTACTTCTTCGGCCAAATCTGCAAAATCAACATCTTCGCCACTTATTGATTTTTCGTATAAATCTTTATCCCAAATCTCAACAATATTCACTGCTGATGAGAAGACCACTTCTTTTGCAATACTGGCAAAAGTCACTAAATCCTTAGGTACTAATAATCGTCCCAAAGCATCGATTTCAACCACTTTGACACCAGCAGTAAACCGGCGGATAAAGTCATTGTTTTTCTTTACAAATCGATTTAGTTTATTGATTTTTTGCATCATCAAATCCCATTCCTGCATAGGATATAATTCCAGACAAGGCTGAAAAACAGAACGCTTCAAAACGAATCCGTTTTGAAGTGAAGTAGCCAACTGCTTTTTTAAGGGTGCTGGCATAAGCAGCCTTCCTTTTGCATCGACTTTACATTCATATGTCCCGACAATTGTATCCAAGCAAAAAAGTATTAAATGGTGTAGAGCAAAAATATAAAAAATATTACCACAATTTACCACTATATACCACTTTGTTAATAAGTTTAACCACTTTTAGACAAAAACGTATAATTTATGCACAATCAGAACATTAGCCCTATTTTATTTTATTTGTAAGAAACATAATGTTATAAAAAAAAGAGGATAAAATTCAAGGAATTTTCAATTTTAAATGGTAAATAAAAAGCGAAAAAGTACCTTCATTTTGGAAAAAAATCAAGCTGTTTTTACATCAACAAGGATAATTTTACAATTAAAAATTGTTGTAAAAATTCATTTTTATTTATTAAAACCTATATTTGTCAAAATTGAAAATCCGCAGTCAAAAAAAATGGAAAAACACTATAAAAAAGAAGGTAGGTACAGCTATTATGAAGCTGGTGAAGGAACTCCAATTGTCATCTTGCATGGATTGATGGGAGGACTCAGTAATTTTGACGCTGTTGCCAGTTACTTCTCTACAAAAGGATATAAAATAATCATTCCAGACTTACCCATATACACTCAAAATATTCTGAAAACGAATGTAAAAAGTTTTGCAAAATATGTTAAAGACTTTATCACATTCAAAGGTTTAGAACGCGTCATACTTTTAGGAAATTCATTAGGTGGTCATATCGCTTTGTACCACACTAAAATGTATCCCGAAAAAGTTGCAGGTCTAGTTATTACTGGTAGTTCAGGACTTTATGAAAGTGCCATGGGTGACAGTTATCCAAAAAGAGGAGATTACGAATACATTAAGAAAAAAGCAGAAGATGTATTTTATGACCCGAAAGTAGCTACCAAAGAACTTGTTGATGAAGTTTACGAATCTGTAAATGACCGAATAAAATTGATAAAAACACTGACAATTGCCAAAAGTGCGATTCGTCATAATATGGCAAAAGATTTGCCAAAAATGCATGTTCAAACTTGTATCATTTGGGGAAAAAATGACAAAGTTACGCCTCCAGATGTTGCAGAAGAGTTTCATAAATTATTACCTAATTCTACTTTATATTGGATTGACAAATGTGGCCATGCTGCCATGATGGAACATCCAGATGAGTTTAATCGTTTGTTAGAAGAATGGTTGACAAACACCCATTTAGCAGTACATTAAACTTAATAGGAGAATTTTACACTTAGAAAAAATGAAAATTAATACCGCCGAATTTGTTATCAGCAACTCTGATGTAAGTAAATGTCCAAAAGATTTTTTACCTGAATATGCTTTTATTGGCCGATCAAATGTTGGGAAATCCTCGTTGATCAACATGATAACAAACCAGAAAAAATTAGCAAAAACATCTGGAAGACCAGGAAAAACTCAATTGATCAATCATTTCCTGATTAACAACAATTGGTTCTTAGTCGATTTACCCGGTTATGGATACGCCAAAGTTTCTAAAAAAACGAAATCTATATTTCAGGAATTCATTACTGATTATTTTGAAACCAGAGAGCAATTAGTTTGTGCATTTGTTCTGATTGACATTCGTCATGAAGCGCAAACCATCGATATCGAATTTATGTCCTATATGGGCGAAAGCGAAATTCCTTTTTGCATTGTTTTCACCAAAGCAGATAAAATCAGTAAGGTAAAAATTGATTCGCATGTTGCAGCTTACAAAAAGAAAATGTTTGCTAACAATTGGGCCGAAATGCCACACTACTTTGTGACTTCAGCAACTGAATCTACAGGAAAAGAAGAATTATTAAGCTACATTGACGAAGTAAATCAAGAGGTTTTCAAGAATAACAGTCAGTTTTAGAAACCAATAAAGAAAGTATAAAAAATCCCAAAACTTAAGTTTTAAAGTTTTGGGATTTTATTTTTAGAATTGAAGTTACTCTATTTTTTCAAATCCAGTTTCTCTGCAAAATAATCACAGAAATCTTTCATCGTATCCGCCATTTTCTCATCATCAGTAGCGCGCTTGAATGTTTCTGACATGGCCACTAAAGTCTGGTGAAAGAAAATTTTCATCTCATCCACTGGCATATCTTTGGTCCATAAATCGATTCGCATACTCTCTTTTGCCTTGCTGTCCCAAACCGACAGCATAATTGCTTTTGCCTCTTCTTGTTCTACTCCACCGTCTTTCGCAGACCACATTAATTTTTCCGGAACACGATTTTCATCTAATTCAATTAGAAATTTAATTTCTGATGTATTTTTATTTGACATTATTTTTTGGGTTTGTATTTTGATTTCACAAATATTTCTTTTGCACTTGTTTTTAGCAAATCAGCAATAGGCACTTCATTATTTTTCATGTAAGAGCGAACCATTTGCCAACCAATCCAGGCTCCAACTTGTCCCGGCGATTCATTATCAATTTCCAAATAAAATTTAGAAAATGGAGCAGGATTTATAAATCGGGGAATTAACTTTTGATCATTACTGTAAAGCATTTCTTTTTCAATAAAATAACGCCACATGTAACTTTCATTTTCTTGACACCACTTTATTTGTTCAGGAGTATACCCCATCTTTTCGGCATCAGTATATTCGGGCAAAAGTAAATCCTTTAAATACAATTGCTTTCCGTAATAAATCATTTGACTCAACAAATCTTTTTCCGTTACAATTGGGATTTTGCGTGCTGAAAAACTTGAAACTACATCCGGAGCGATTTGTCTTTCCTCAAAATTTTGTTTTAAATAATTTGGAAACTGATAAAACTTATGTCCTTTTCCTAAATACAATTCCAGTGAAACAATTACCATACTATCCGCATAAATAGCTTTATTATTATAATCCATTTCGGAGATTATGGTAATTACTTTTGGTGATTTTGTCTCTGGAAAATAATATTTAATATGTTTAAAGAGTTTATTAAGTTCCTGTTTCACAGGTTCAAAATCAGCATATTTTTTTTGAACTTCTGTATACAATTCTCTCCATAACGGATCTCGCATTTTATTCAACCAAACACTATTGTCATTTCCGGCCGGAAAAAAAAATGGAAATTCTTTTTTTACTTTCTCTAAATCTTTTGGTTCCGTTTCAAAAAATATCTTATCAAAACGCTCCACCTTTATATTCAAAGGAATCGCGGTAACAGCACTTTCAACTTTAGTTTTCTTGTTACAGGATAAAATAACGAGACAAAAGACTACAAGAAACACATATTTTTTCATATATATTAATTAAATTTGTTTCCTAAGAATCCTGGGAAACGAATGCATAATGAATTGATTTTGCAAATATACATTCCTGCTTTTTAAAACGTAAATTATTATGACTAAAAAAAGTACAATCGAAGTTGACAAAGTAAATAATCAAATTGTAAACTGGTTAAAAACATACGCTGAAAATGCAAAAGTAAATGGATTTGTAATTGGCATTTCAGGTGGAGTTGATTCAGCAGTTACCTCAACATTGTGTGCGCAAACAGGATTAAAAGTTTTATGTGTGGAAATGCCCATTCATCAGGCAGCTTGCCATGTAACACGAGCGCGTGAACATATAGAACAATTAAAACAACGATTTCCTAACGTAATCAGTACAGAAGCCGACTTGTCGAATCTTTTTGAAACGTTCAAAAATGTAGTTCCTGATGATTCAAACACCGCAAAAGTTCATCTCGCACTTGCAAATACTCGTGCAAGATTAAGGATGACCACTTTATATTATTTCGCAGGAATACATGGTTTATTAGTTGCTGGTACCGGAAACAAAGTAGAAGATTTTGGAGTGGGTTTTTATACAAAATATGGCGACGGAGGAGTAGATTTAAGTCCAATAGCTGATTTAATGAAGTCTGAAGTCTTTCTTTTAGCAAATTATTTAAAAGTTCCGGAGTCTATATTAAACGCATCACCAACTGATGGATTATTTGGTGACGACAGAAGCGATGAAGATCAGTTAGGAGCTAGTTATGATGAATTAGAGTGGGCGATGTTAGCAAATGAGGCCGGTAAAACAGCGAAAGATTTTTCAGGAAGAGAAAAAATTGTTTTTGAAATTTACAAACGATTAAATACCATCAATCAACATAAAATGATGCCAATTCCCGTTTGTTTTATCACAAAATGATAAAGAAATGATATTTTATATTGATTTACAATTAATTACAGAATTTATTTATTAATTTTACATTTCCAATTACAAACAATTCTAAAAATTTAAAATTATGATTAAAGTATGTATAGCCGATAACTACCCTGTTGTGCATTTTGGAGTAAAATCTTACTTTAAAGATAATGCAGACATCTCAATAGTTGCCAATGTCGGCAATTTCTTGATGGTACGGGATATCCTTCAAACAAAAGACATTGATGTATTAGTATTAGATTTGGAGCTGGAAGGTCTTTCCAGTATTTTTGAGATTAAAGCGGTCTTAAAAAACTTTCCAAAAACAAAAATTATTATTTTCAGTGGGCTTTCAGAACAAATTTATGCGCCAAATGCCATAAAAGCCGGAGTATCTGGCTTTGTGCATAAATCAGAAAAGTTAGAAACTTTAGGAATTTCGATTATAAAAGTTTCCCAAGGTAAGATAATCATGAATGAAACCGTGAAGAAAAACTTAGCCTTGATTGCTAAACAAAGTAAAAGCGAACGTTTGTACCGCAAGCTTTCTAACCGTGAGGTAGAAGTTTTACGTTATTTAAGTGGAGGAAAAAAGAATCATGAAATTGCTGAAATTTTAAACCTTAACGAAAAAACGATTAGTACGTACAAACTGCGATTATTGACCAAACTGAACGTTACTAATCTTGTAGATTTAGTAGACAAAGCTAAAAAATTAGAGATTGTTTAGTAATATTTAGACATTACTCTTCCTATTTTTTTTGAAAAAGAATGGATTAAGATATTGTAATCCATTATTAAATTCAAAGACTCTGTATTATCTGAATTCGCTTCAGATGATATGGAGTTTTTTAATTCTAATGATAACGAACCACTACTCTTCCCGTTTTGTAAGAAAATTTTTTTAACAGACCATTATAATCATTTGCTTCTGTCAAAAAGCCAATGTTATCAGCTCCAGGCTCTCTTGAAACAGAGTTTTTAGAGTTTTCTATAAATTGACTAATCAAAAACCACCTTAAAGTAAATAAATTATCCGTAACAAACTGATTTAACGTTTCTAATTTAGTTTTAGGAAAGATATTTTGCCCCTGCCAGTTATGCAATACATGTTCTTCATCATCCATTATTATATCTGCAATTGCTTGGGCAAATTCAGGATTTAAATGCATCATATATTGCTCTAAATTAAAACTTTCATTTTGCAAATAAACATTTATTAAATCATTATAAATATTTCTAAATAAAATTGACGCAAATTCTACTTCATCCTGCTGTAAACTTAAATATATTTTTTGACAAACCTTAGTCTCTATCTGTTCAGTCAAATCATCAACCTCACCTTCAGAATTTGTACCAATTAAAACTTCTTCAAATACTTCAGAAATATTACCATATAACAAAAGTATTTTTATAATTTCACGTTCTACATTACCTAAAGTATCTACTTTTTCAGCTTCAAATGGATTTTCATTTTTCACAATTTCGAAAGCTTTTTGCTCCTGCTTTTGTTTTTTTCCAACTTCAACAACATCTTTTTGAACTAATTGCGCCAAGGTACTGTGCAAAACCTGCTCCGAAATATCCATAATTCGGGAACATTCCTGAATATAAATTTCACGTTGAATCCTGTCTGGAATTTTCGAAATACTCACAACCATATCCCGAATTAAGTCGGCTTTTTTGATAGGATCATTCTTGGCTTCATTCATTAAAAGGGAGGCCTTGAACTGAATAAAATCCTTAGCGTTAGTTTCCAGGTATAAAACTAAATCATCATACGATGTTTTTTTGGCAAAGCTGTCCGGATCTTCACCATCAGGAAAAGTACAGACTTTTACATTCATCCCTTCTTCAAGAATCAAATCGATTCCTCGAACTGATGCCCGTAAACCGGCTGCATCTCCGTCAAAAAGTACTGTTATATTCTTAGTCAATCTATTAATTAATCGTATTTGGTCTGGCGTCAGTGCAGTTCCAGACGAAGCTACAACATTCTCAATTCCAGATTGATTAAACTGAATTACATCTGTATATCCTTCAACTAAGTAACAATTATTTAATTTCGCAATGGATTGTTTGGCTTGAAAAATACCATACAACACTTTGCTTTTGTGGTAAATTTCACTTTCAGGGGAATTCAGGTATTTTGCCGCTTTTTTATCATTGGTAAGAATACGACCTCCAAAACCGAGCACTCTTCCTGACATGCTTTCGATGGGGAACATTACGCGCCCTTTGAACCTATCGAACGGCCTGTCATCTCGTGGTATTGTGAGTCCTGTACTTTCTAGAAACTCTAATTTATATCCTTTCCCTAAGGCTTCTTTGGTAAAAGCATCCCAACTTTCAGGCGAATATCCTAAACTAAACTTCTTAATAGTGTCATTCGTAAATCCTCTTTCTTTAAAATAAGAATACCCAATTGCTTTGCCTTCTTCAGAATTTAAAAGGGTGTTATTAAAATAGGTTTTTGCATATTCAGAAACCAAATACATACTTTCCCGAACATCAGTAATGGCTTTTTCTTCATCTGTTTGTTCCGTTTCTTCAATTTCAATATTGTATTTTTTAGCTAAATACCGAATGGCTTCCGGGTACGTAAAATGAGAATGCTCCATCAGGAAAGCAACAGAATTCCCACCTTTTCCTGAGCTAAAATCTTTCCAAATTCCTTTAGCCGGCGAAACCATAAACGAAGGAGAACGCTCTTCAGAAAAAGGACTCAATCCCTTCCAGTTACTTCCTGCTCGTTTTAAGTTTACAAAATCGCCAATAACCTCCTCAACTCGAGCAGTTTCGAAAACAGTATCAATAGTGGCTTTTGAAATCAAATTGGATAAAATATTTAATAGTTGAAAAGTGTGTAAAAATACGCAAATCAAAGTTCATAATTCAATATCTAAAAACAAAAAAAGCACTTCTTTCAAAGTGCTTTATAAAGTATAAAACTAACTAAAACAATTTCTAATTGAAATCAAAACGCAGTCCTAACGAAACGTTGTTTTGCTTTACCAAATTCTCTTTAAACAAAGGATTCAAATCATATTTCAAGTACAAACTGGTCGATCTATATCCAATATAAGAACTCAAACCATAAATAAAATTACTGGCATTAAAATCCCCTTTAGTTCTTTCAGTAGCTTTCAAATCATTGTCATCATACTTTATAATTTGCTTAGACTTCAAATTGATTCCTGCATAACCACCGATACCAAAACGAACACTTTGATGCGTTCTGAAAAATGGTATATTGTCTTTCATTTTTTTACCCGAAAAATCAAACTCTAAATGAATTGGCGCCACTAAATATACATTCCTGAAACGAGAATCTTTTATATCAATAGGATTTATCGCAAGATTAGTCTGATTCCCATTGATTATAAAACTGCGATTATCAGTAGGACGAAGATTATTGTACATTACAGACAAGCCATATTTAGCATGAAGTAAATTATTATTTTTTGCGATTCTGCTATTATAAGAAACGCCTATTTCAGAAAAATCAGAACCTAAATACCTGAAATCTGATTTTTCGACACTTTTATTAGTTACCACATTATTCAATCCTGTAGCAAAAACCACCTGACTTGTAGTTCGTTTTGATTGTCGGTCTTCTTTGTCTCTTTGGCCGTTGTAAACTTTCATGGATGTAATATTGATTTCTCTTTTATTCTTCCCAATGGAATCAGTACTACTTCCTATAATGATACTTGTACCACCACTATTATTTCCATTTTTCTCATCAAACTTTCCATCCACTTTATCTTGAATCAATTCATTTAATTTTACTTCTTCAATAGCGACTTTTGTTTCAATATTAGCGGCGCGTTCTTCCGCTTTTTTCAATTTGAGTTCTTCCGCTTTTTCTTTAGAAATTATTCCTTTAGCAACTTCTTTGTCTAATGCATCAATTTCAGTTTTTAAAGCATTTTTCTGAGCGTCTGTTATTGTTTTAATTTGATTGGCAATTGCTTTTGCTCTTTTTTCAAATGAAATTCCTCCGTGCTCCCTACCTTTTACCAAACCCGTTTCAGGAACGCTATCATCAACAACTTCAAGTGTAATGTCTTTAAACCAAATTTGACCTGTTCCATTTAATAAAACTCCATAAGATATCGATGTTGCTTCCATCGGTACAAACAAAACTACTTCATATTTAGTCCAATCAGTTGTTCCTTTGATGGCTCTTTTTTGCATGTTATCAAAAGAGAGAACGGCAGTATCATAATAATTTACGCGCATCCAAAGTCCAGCCCACGATCTTACTTTATTACTTTTCACATAACCCGTCATTTTAACTGTTTTCCCTAAATACAGATCAGATGTAATGGATTTCATAATATTCCCGAAACCAATAATTTGACTTTTAACTGATTTAATTGTTAAAATGTTTTGATTTATAAATTCAGGACTTTTATCAGGACCTATTTCATAACTTTCTATTTCAGGTTGTCTGTAACTCCATTCTACCGAATATTTTTCTGAATTTACTTCTTGAGCACTTAATTTAGTTGCCATCGCAAGCAGCATTATTATTGTAACTAAAATGATTTTCTGCATGATTTTCGTTTTTTGATTGATGATTGATTTATATTTATTCTTCGTAATTTCTATTGACTAAAACTGTTTTTATAGCATTAAAATTTTTGTTGAATTTGTCCAATGCTGATTCTCTAAAAGATTGATTTAATTCTGTTTCAGCATTTGACAATAAACTATGTGGATTGATTGAAATAGCTTTTCTAGTTTTTTCAATTGATTTATCAGTAGCTTTAGGTTCAAATTTAGTGTTGCTAACTTCTGCCAATAATTTTTCTGCTGAAACATATTTATTAACACTTGTTGATTGATAATTCTTGTTTTCAGAAGAATTCACTTTAGCGTTATTCTCTTTTGTTGGATTGATTATCGAAACCTCTTCCTCGTTAGTATTAAGTTGCTTTGGATGCTTTTTTAAAATAGTATTGTCGGCAACAACTTCATGTTCCTGCATTTTTGTTTTTTTAATTTGGCCAGGCAAAACTGCTTCATTGATTATTTCTGGCTCATTTAAATTATTGACCTCTTTTTTTTGTTCCAAAACTACCGGAGTATCCGTACTTATTTTTACAGTTTCGAAACCTTTAAAAAAAACTGTCCCTATCAATAAAAATCCAACAAAACTTGCCGCTATAAACAACCAAGGGAATTTCGCTTTTGGTTTTTCAGCAGCCGTAAGTATTGCATCCAGTTTGCCCCAAGCCATTTCTGATGGTTTGATTTCCCTAGAATTTAATTGCTCCTTGAACTGTGTTTCTAATTTATTCGGTTCCATACTCGTAATTTTTTAACGTATTAATCTGCCCTTGCAACATTTTCCTAGCATGTGATAATTGCGATTTGGATGTTCCTTCCTTAATCCCTAACATAGTTGCAATTTCGTGATGTTTGTATCCTTCAATAACATATAAATTAAAAACCATTTTATAACCATCCGGCAAACTATCAATCATAAATTGAATGTCGTCTATTGAAAATTGGCTTTCTATGTTATTGCAGCTTTCTTCAAAATAGGTTTCCTCTTCACTATATTTCAGTTTTTTTTCAACTCGAATAAAAGAAATACATTCATTTACCATGATTCTCCTAATCCAACCTTCGAAACTTCCTTTATGCTGAAAATTCTTCAAATTCGTAAACACTTTCATAAAAGCAGTAATCATGACATCTTCGGCCTGATGAATGTCTTTTATGTATTGGCGGCAAACGCTTAACATTTTTGGAGAAAATTGGGTATAAATCTGCTGTTGCGCCAGTCGATTGTTTTCGACAGCCAACTGGATTAATTCATTTTCCTCGTGATGTAAGTTGATTACTTTCATAAATAATTTCAATGGCAAAAATCAATTTCAATTTCAATTTCAATTTCAATTTCAATTTCAATTTCAATTTCAATATTTCTCATTGCTATTGCAATTGATACTTGATATTGAACCTCATCTCTATTAACATAGACGAATAATAATACAAAAAGGTTGCATCTTATCTATAAAATTTTTTGATTTTAAAGTTGGAATAAAAAAAAAGTCAATGAAAGCAATCGGTAACGAGAGAAAATGTTTTAAAAAAGAATTACTTTTTTCTTTCAATGACGTAATTAACCATCAAAATTAATGCGTCTTTAAACTCCGAATTTGGATAATTATCCAGCAACAAAAGTGCTTCTTGCTGAAATTCAACCATTTTTTGTTCCGCATAAAGCAAACCGTTATTGTTTTTTACAAAAGCAATAACTTCTTTCACGCGTTTTTTATCCTTATTATGATTTTTAATGGAATTGATAAGCCATGTTTTCTCTTTTGAAGTACATGTATTCAAAACATAAATGAGCGGTAAAGTCATCTTTTGTTCTTTGATATCAATTCCTGTTGGTTTCCCAATAGCTTCATCGGTGTAATCGAATAAATCATCTTTTATTTGGAAAGCCATGCCAATGAGTTCTCCAAATTTCCGCATGTTTTCTACCTGAATTTCATCCTCGATAACGGATCTCGCCCCTAGAGCACAACAAGCAGCAATAAGTGTCGCTGTCTTTTGTCGAATAATTTCATAATAAATATCCTCTGTGATGTCAAGTCTTCTTGCTTTTTCAATTTGAAGTAATTCGCCTTCGCTCATTTCACGAACCGCGACAGAAATAATTCGAAGCAAATCGAAATCTCCGTTATCGATAGAAAGTAATAATCCTTTGGACAATAAATAATCACCAACCAAGACAGCAATTTTATTTTTCCAAAGTGCATTAAGGGAGAAAAAACCTCTTCTGCGATTACTGTCATCTACTACATCATCGTGAACTAATGTGGCGGTATGAATCAGCTCGATAACGCAAGCTCCACGATAGGTTCTTCCGTTTACTATTCCAGCTGAAACCATTTTGGCAGTCAGAAAAACAAACATAGGACGCATTTGTTTTCCTTTTCTGTTGACGATATAATACGTAATTCTATTTAATAAAGCTACTTGTGAAGTCATCGATTCGTAGAACTTTTTTTCAAAAAGTTCCATTTCGTCAAAGATGGGCTGTTTTATTTGTGAAGTAATATTCATTGGAGTTCAAATATACTGCTTTCCAAATAAAAAAACAGCAACTATTTGACAGCATTCACTTTTAAAATTTTTAGCCACAAATTACTTGAATTAACTCAAATTCTATTAATTAATTAAATTGAATTCCACGAAATTGTCTAGCTGAAAAAAAAATTACGTAATTCAAAGCAATAGTTATCGCTATGAATTTTCATAATTCGTGGACACCTTTTTATGCTTCTTTGTTGGCGAGTTGCCCACAGGCAGCATCGATGTCTTTTCCGCGGCTTCTTCGCACTTTTACCACAATTCCGCTTGCTTCCAGTGCTTTTATGTATGCATTAATTGATTCTTCGGAAGCTTGCTGAAATTCTCCATCGTCAATTGGATTGTATTCGATCAGATTCACTTTACAAGGAACGTATTT
The DNA here is from genome assembly GCF_900112975.1 of Flavobacterium xueshanense. Lineage (GTDB taxonomy): Bacteria > Bacteroidota > Bacteroidia > Flavobacteriales > Flavobacteriaceae > Flavobacterium > Flavobacterium xueshanense. Next base: position 212,651 of record NZ_FONQ01000001.1, read on the forward strand.
ACAAAACTTTACCAAAGCATCGATTGAAGCCTTATTATCATTAATATCTTTCCAAACGACATATTCGTAAGAAATTTTGCTTTTGGTTTTTCGGTACCAATATTCTAGTGATTCGCGTAAATCTGCCAAAGGAAAATTAGCACTAAACGGCATTATTCGGGAACGTATTTCATCGATTGCTGAGTGTAATGAAACTGCTAATTTGAATTTCACGTCATCATCAGCGAGTTTTTTAATCATTTTTGGCACTCCAGAAGTTGAAAGCATAATTCTCTTGGGAGACATTCCTAAACCTTCCAAAGACGTTATCATTTCGATTGCCTTCAATACATTGTTGTAATTCATAAGCGGCTCACCCATTCCCATAAAAACAATATTCGACAACGGATGATTGTAGTACAAACGGCTTTCTTTATCAATGGCGATTACTTGATCATAAATTTCAGCCGGATCCAGATTTCGCATTCTTTTCAGTTGCGCTGTGGCGCAAAAATTACAATCCAAACTACAACCTACTTGACTGGAAACACAAGCTGTAGTTCTTGTATTTGTGGGTATCAAAACCGACTCCACTACCAAACCATCATGCAAACGTACCGCATTTTTCACGGTTCCGTCTTCACTGCGCTGCATGGTATCCACTTTGATGTGATTGATGACAAAATGCGTTTCCAGCATACTACGTGTTCCTTTAGAAACATTTGTCATGTCCTCAAAACTATGTGCACCCTTGCTCCACAACCATTCATAGACTTGGTTACCCCGAAAGGCTTTATCATTATTAGCGACAAAAAAATCGCGAATTTGTTCTTTTGATAAAGATCGTATGTCTTTTTTCTCAATTTCCATGGTGCAAATTTAATGACAATTTGTTGATTTGTTGATTTGATAATTTGATAACTTTGCTCTCAATTGAAAAAATTTCTAAAAAATGCATTTCATTTCCCAACAATTAGAAGATTATATCGAACAAAATTCTGAAAAAGAACCAGCTTTACTGGCGGCTTTAAACAAAGAAACTTACCAAAAAATTCTGCTGCCTCGAATGTTGAGCGGGCATTTTCAAGGTCGGGTTCTGAGTATGTTATCTAAATTGATTCGACCGGTTAATATTCTGGAAATTGGAACATATACTGGTTATTCCGCGTTGTGTTTGTGCGAAGGCATGCAGGAAAACGGACAGTTGCATACAATTGACATCAAAGAAGAATTACTTGATTTTCAAAGAAAACATTTTGACAAATCACCTTGGGGGAAACAAATCATTCAGCATTTGGGGGAAGCAGTTGACATTATTCCAACGCTTGACTTCAAATTTGATTTGGTTTTTATTGACGCCGATAAGGAAAATTACCTCAACTATTTTGAATTGATTCTTCCAAAAATGAATAAAGGCGGCATAATTTTATCGGACAATGTCCTATGGAGCGGAAAAGTTTTGGAACCACTGAATCCTAAAGATTTGAGCACAAAAATATTGCTGGAATACAATCAATTATTAGCAACGGATCCCCGAGTAGAAACCGTTTTACTACCTATTCGCGATGGATTAACGGTAAGCAGAGTTCTTTAATATAAAAAGTTCTATTAATAACAAATGTGCTAGCCCTGATGGAAGCGGCATCCTTTTCTAGTCCTGAGCTTTTTTCAGGACTAGAAAAGATACAGCGGACAGCAGGAAATTGCTCCTACCAATTAATAGGTTGCGGAAAATATCTTTCTTGTGCTATTTTGTATACAATAAAAATCAAAAATCCAGAAATGAATCCGAACAAATAGCCGGTTAAAATGTCTAATGGATAATGCAGTCCCAGATAGATTCTGCTGTAAGCAAAAATTAACGGCCATATAAACAGAAAACCGAAAAATTTGATTTTATCTTTAAAATTAAAATATAAAAATGTCGCAACTGCCATGGAGTTTGCTGCGTGTCCCGAGAAAAAACTAAATGAGTTTCGGATTTGAACGATGCGTATATAAGAATTGATTTCCGGATTATTACAAGGCCGTAACCGTTGAACTCCGTTCTTGAACAAATTTGTCGTTTGATCTGTAAAGGTAACCAATACTGCTACAAACAACAATAAATACAGCGTTTGTTTTGCTCCCAGTTTTTTAAAAATAATATACAGCAAAAGTAAAAATAGTGGAATCCAATTGCTTTGTTTGGTAATGATTAACCAAAGTCCGTCATAGGTCTTTGATCCTAAGCCATTTAAAAAAACAAATAATTCCGTATCCAAGGAAAGAAAATTTTCTAACATTACACCTGACGTTTTATAGGCCCTGTAATGTCTTCTATTACTTCTTTTGCAGTTTCAATAGGAGCGGTAGTATCTGCCAATAAATTGTCTTTAGCTTTATTAATTTCGGAGGTGATATTTCCGGTTATGTCGTTAAATTGCGACGTATCACCCAATAGATTTTCCTTGGCTTTATTAATTTCTGAAGTAATATTGCCTCTGAAATCGCTTAATGATTTTGTGTCAAATCCATTGGCCTCTGCTCCTTTTTGAATTTCACTTTTGATATCATTTGTAGCATTTTTCAACTGCGCCATTGCTTTACCCATCGTGCGGGCAATTTCCGGTATTTTATCTGACCCAAAAAGCATGAGTACTATAAACATGATAAAAATTAATTCGCCTCCACCTATACCAAACATATTTTTTTATTTTTATTGTTACAAAGATATTAAAATTTGAATCTTTGACTTTTAATTTTTTCATAAAAAAAAAGACTCTTTTCAGAGTCTTCATTTTCAATATTTGTTTGTCTAGTCGAATTTGGACTTTACTTCTTCTTTCGGCCAAGTATTATTTTTCACATCGATATCCGCCGTTTCTAACTTTGGATCCACTTGGATTTTTTTAATTGCTTTTTCAGTTGCATATACTTTTTTAGCGGTATCATTATTTTTTCTCCAAATTTGAGCTGGATATTTGAATGTTTCTTTTGAATTATCATCATAAGTTAACTCAACAATAATTGGCATTAACATTCCTCCCGGCTTGTTGAACTCTACTTCGTAGAAATATTTAGGTGATTTTAATTTTATTTTTTCATCAGCAGTAAAATTTTTATTTACATACTCCGATAATAAATTTACATCTGAAATAGCTAATGCTTTCTTATCTTTAGATGATAATTCTTCGCTAGATCCAGGAACTAAATACACGAAAGGTCCTTTTTCCTGACCAAAACGTCCTCTTCTAACGACAGCGTCTTTTAATTCTTTAGTTGCAGCCTCAGATACGTAATATTGTTTTACTTCTTTCACTCCGATATCTACAAAATCAGTGGAGTAAAACCATCCTCTAAAAAACCAGTCTAAATCTACTGCCGATGCATCTTCCATGGTCCTAAAAAAGTCTTCCGGAGTAGGATGCTTAAATTTCCATCGGTTTGCGTATACTTTAAAAGCATGGTCAAATAATTCTCTTCCCATGATTGTTTCTCTAAGAATATTCAATCCTGTTGCCGGCTTACCATAAGCGTTTGCACCAAATTGAACTATTGTTTCAGAGTTAGACATAATAGGCTCTAAAAAATTTTGATCACCACTCATATAAGGAACAATTTTGCTTGCAGGACCACGACTGGAAGGGAAATTCGTCCCCATTTCCTGCTCGGCCATGTATTGCATAAAGGTATTCAATCCTTCATCCATCCACGACCACTGACGCTCATCAGAATTGACAATCATAGGGAAAAAATTGTGTCCTACTTCATGCACCACTACTCCAATCATACCATTTTTAATGCGTTCGCTGGTCACTCCTTTTTCGTCAGGACGACCATAATTCCAACAAATCATTGGGTATTCCATACCTTGATCTTCTGCAGATACTGAAACCGCTTTTGGATAAGGATAATCAAATGTATGAGCTGAATAACTTTTTAGAGTATGTGCTACCGTTCTTGTAGAAGTTTCTCCCCACAAAGGATTACTCTCTTTAGGATAAACTGAAATTGCCATTACCGTTTTCTCACTCAATTTCACTGCCATAGCATCATAAATGAATTTTCTTGAAGTTGCAATTCCAAAATCCCTTACGTTTTTAGCACTAAATCTCCATGTTTTCTTCTTATCAGAAAATCCTTTTTCGGTTGCTTCTGCTTCCGCTTGTGTTACGATAACAACTGGATTATCGTATGATTTCATAGCTAATTCATATCTTTTCACTTGTTCCGGAGTAAAGACTTCGCTTCTGTTCATCAGCTCTCCTGTTGCTTCCATAACGTGGTCCGCAGGCACGGTAATATTTACATCAAAATTTCCAAAAGGCAACGTAAATTCTCCTGTTCCCCAAAACTGCATATTCTGCCATCCTTCCACATCATTATAAACCGCCATTCTAGGATAGAACTGAGCAATTACATATAATTTATTTCCGTCTTTTTCGAATAATTCATATCCTGAACGACCACCATCTTGTCTGTAGTTGTTGATGTTGTAAGACCATTTGATTGCAAAAGAAAATTTTTCACCAGGTTTCATCGGCGTTGCCAAATTGATACGCATCATCGTTTGATTGATGGTATACGACAATGAATTTCCTTTAACATCTTTCACAAACTCGATGTTGAACCCACGCTCTAATTCTTGTTTCAAAAATTTATTAGCAAAGTTCCCTGCCGGAAAAACCTGTTCCATTCTTTGGCTTTCTGCCAATGGAGTCTGTGAGTTTTTAGCAGCTTGATTTTGGTCCAACTGTACCCATAAATATTCTAAAGTGTCCGGGGAATTATTATAATACGTAACGGTTTCTGAACCGCTTAATCTAGAATTTTTGTCGTCAAGCTCAATGTTGATTTTATAATCCGCTTGTTGTTGGTAATAAGCTGGACCTGGAGCCCCTGAAGCGGTACGAAACATATTAGGAGTTGCTAACAAATCATACATTTGGCTAAACTTATTGGTGTCGTACTTTCCGGTTGGTTTTGGCGCGACTGGAGCCATTTTTTCCTGTGCAAACAATAATGCAGGAAAAAATAATAATAAAGATAATTTTTTCATAGTTGGAAATCTGGTTATTTCAATGCGTGAAAATAATAATTTTAAGTAGATGTATCTAAATTAATTAATATTTTAACATTCCCTTGGATGAAGACTCCGTAAAAAGCAACGTGTTTTTGACTCCCGAAACATTAAAATGCATAATGTTCTGTTGCTCTGAATTGCCTTCGGTGATTACTGCATTATAGATTTCCATCGCATTTATTTTTTGGATTTCTTTCATGCTGAAGTAACAGATGAGAACATCGCCTTCCATCTCTTTACTTAAAAAATTGACGGGCTTTGTCTGACCGTTTACCTTGATGTAGAATTTTTCATAGAAGTATTTTTTTAAAAGAGTTACATCTTCGACAGTTTCATTTTCTGAACCTAAATTAATTTTCTTACCATACTTTTTCCCAACGGCATTATTTAAATCATCTACGAATATACGAGCTGTTATTTGAAGCATTTTCTTTTCCGGAGCGTAATTCACTTGATACAATGCCACATAAAACTTATGTACGTTAAAAGATGCTAACGTTAAAGATAGTAACCCAAAAAAAGTAATTAATATTGTTTTTTTCATTTTTGTATAGTAGTAATTCTTTTAAATTCTTCGTTCTTGGTGATTAAAAAATCGATTAGTAAAAACTCATCTTCTTCTTTCAAAAGATTTTTTGATTTTGGATCATTTTCGCAGTAATCCAGAAAAAGGCCAATTTCTTCCGTTTTCAACTTCAAGGTATTGGTAAAAAAATAGCGGTCCAAACCTTTCGAAACTGCATCAGAAAAATCTACTTGCGCATTCAATTCTGCTTGTTCAGACATATCTTTTTTAAATACTTTGGAAACCATTTTAAATATTTTAACAAAATCCATTCCATTTTCTATAGTTCCGTCCGAAGGCATGGTTCTGTTTACCGGTGAAGATTTCGCATCGTCAGTAAATTGCATGTCTACAATTCCCTGAGAATTGCCAATGGCTGGCTTTATATCCGTTTTGCCTTTTACAATTACTTCTTTCAAAAGTGTAGTTTGCGTTTCTAAAGCAACTACAAACAACGATTTTGAGAAATCTTTTCCCTGAAGTACTATTTTTTTGGACTTAAAAGAAGGGCTTGAAACCAGCAAAGTATCTTTGGCCTTAGCCATAATATCAAAAAAACCCTGATTGCTGATGAAAGTTCTCGTTTTCGAATTCAGATTAAAAACATAACCGTTATCCACCAAAGCTAATTCATTTACAAACTGACCGTGCAATGACTTTCTGTTTTCGTTTTGTCCAAAAGAAAGTTGGCAAAAGAAAAGCAAACAAAGAATTTTTATTGTCGTTTTCATCTCGATGTTTTAAGTTTTGTGTTTTATACTCCAGTCAATTTTCATTGTTTAGTATGTCTTTATATTCTTGCGCCAAAGCTACCATAAAAAACGAGGTTCTTTCTTCATTTTTGGATTCTAAAACTTTCAAAAAATTTTCATTTTCCACTATGAAATATTTAAACCCATTTACATAATCATTTGCAATTCCAAGTTGAACCGTAAAGTATTCTTGATTGTACAATTTAGAAATCAATTTGATAAAATTTTCTTTTTTCTCCAAAACAACTAATTTCTTAAGCCGTTTCGTTCTTCCATTGATCTTGTTTATCAGCGGATCCAATGGCATCGAACCACCTAAAAGCTGCAATAATTCTATCGGTTTGAAATCTCCAGCGGTTCTCAACCTTCGTTCTGCAGGACTGTATTTCACCGGGTTTCTAGTTACAACACCCAATGAAAGCGCGTTAATTTCATTTTTATTTACAATTACCTCCTTCAATTCTGTAATTTTAGGCTCCAGAATAATTGAAAGCTTCCCAAGTTCAAAATCAGTAGAGCTGATTGTTTCCCTATACTTTTTAAGATTTACAGCAGTGAAGACCAATATGTCATTGGCTTTCGCCAAAATAAAAAATTCTCCAGAATTATTTGTTTGTGTTGTTTTTCCGTTTGTTAAATTTAAGATATTTATTCCATTTGCGCCAACAGAATCTACTCTGATTTTTCCTTGCAGCAGCTTTTCATCGAGAGTTTGTCCAAAAGAAATCTGGCACAGTAATAATAACATCCCCGTTAAAATGCTAATTATTTTCAAGGACTATTATTTCGTTATAATTTTCTGCAAGTTTGACAATTAAATACATAACCAATGTCTTGTTTTTATCTCGTAGTGCGTTTGCAAAAGCAGCATCATCAACACAATAATATTGGAACCCTTTGATATAATCCGCCGGTATTCTTAATGTTTCCGTATAGTATTTATCTTCAAAAAGCACATCAATTCTCGCCAATAACTGTTCTTTCTTCTCAATTATAATTTCTTTTTTCAGCATGGCTTTTCGTCCAGAAATAGTGTTCAACAATCCATCGATTCCTCCACCTGAAGTTGCAGTGTATAATTTTCTTTCAGCGGCGCTGTATTTTTTTTGACCATAGGGAATAATGCCTAAACTCTCGGCCGAAATAGCAGATTCATTGACTACAACCTCTTTCAAAACAATGCTTTTAGGAATCATCAAAACCGAAATAACTTCCTGCAGCATATCCTGTTTGTTAATTTTCCTGCGAAGACCTTCTAAATTAACGGCTGTGAAAACCAAATCATCGCCTTCTTTTACGGGAATTGTAAAAAAGCCATTAACATCTGAAACCGTTGCTTTTTCTGTTGACACATTTACAATAGTAATGCGATCCACTGCAACAGAATCTGCGGTGATTTTTCCCCGAATTCCCTTTATAATATTACTCTGTCCAAAAGTAACTTGAACCAATAAAAGGATTATAAACTGTAACGTATTTTTAATTTTCACTGGCAATTATTTCTTTATACTTTGTTGCTAAATCTCCTATCAAAAAAGTAGTCATTGTAACGTTCTTAGATTTTAAAACAGTGACAAAGCGTTCATTTTCGATGCTATAGTATTGAAATCCTTTGACATATTCCGCCGGTATTTTTAATGTACTTACAAAATAATCCGTGGCAAACAGATTCTCTAATTGTCTCAAATAGGATTCTTTCTTCTCGATTTCAAGTTCTTTTTTCAGCATTTTCGTTCTTCCCGAAAACCAATTCAATAATGGATCTGCGGAAATAGATCCTCCCATCATGCTACCCACATTAGCACTAGCATTGAGATGAGTGGCAGTATACAACTTTCGTTCTGCTGGAGTATATATTTTTTGTCCTTTGGGAACAATTCCTAATGAAACGGCGTTAATCCCATTTCGAACAATCACCTCACGCAATTGATTCATCAAAGGCGTCACTTTCACATAAAGAATTCCTTGAGCAAAATGGTCGTGGGTCAAAAGTAACTTAGTTTCCTTGAATTGCGATGCCGAAAACAGCAACGTATCACCCACTGCTGCCTGAATTGAGAAATTACCTTCTTGATTTGTAACAGAAGCCCTCTGTGTTTTTTTATTTATGATATAAATACCTTCCAAAACCGAAACATCTGCAGTCACTCTTCCGTTCAATTGCGTTCGGGGCGCCTCTTGCGACAGAACATTCGTCGCAGCAAAAGCCAAAAATAAATACACAATTCTAATCATCATTCAAACAGTCATTATTGACACCTCGTAAAAGTATCTTAATGCATTCCAAATAAATTATTAATGGGTTGGTAAAAAAATGTTAATTAAAAATTTGAAATAAAAAAGACTGATTTAATACCTTTAGCACAAATTATCCACCAAAAATGAAAAATATACTAATCGCAAGTAGCTCTACGCTTGCAAACGAGAATTATCTGGAGTATTTATTACCGGAATTGCAATTGCATTTTCAAAACTGCAATACGATTCTTTTTATTCCTTACGCTAGACCTGGCGGTATTTCGCATGAGGAATATACCACAATGGTAAGCCTAGCTTTCGCCAAAATAAATAAAAAAGTAATCGGAATTCATGAATTTGAGGATGCCGTACAAGCAATAAAAAATGCAGAAGGAATTTTCACGGGCGGCGGAAACACTTTTGTACTTGTATTGCAATTACATAAGAACAATGTTATGGAAATCCTTTCGGAAGTTGTGAAAAACGGCACTCCTTATTTAGGAACAAGCGCAGGAAGCAATATTTGTGGACTTACAATGCAAACCACAAACGACATGCCGATAGTTTATCCGCCAAGTTTTAAAACTCTGGGATTAATTCCTTTCAATTTGAATCCCCACTATTTAGATCCCGACACCAGTTCCAAACACATGGGAGAAACCAGAGAAACCCGAATTATGGAATACCATGCTTTTAATACTGTTCCGGTTTTAGGTTTGAGAGAAGGCAGTTGGCTTGACGTAAAAGGAGATAAAATCATTTTGAAAGGCAATCTTACCGCTAGACTCTTTAGACAAAATCAAGAAATTGAAGAATTAGAAACGGGAACTAATTTGAACTTTATAAAGTAATGTTGAAAAATTAAATAAAAAAAGCCGAAACAATTAAATTTCGGCTTTGAAGAGTTAAAGCCGAGGCTTCCCATATCAATCTGTTAACCGAATATCTCAAAGCTTCGGGACTCGCACAACCTTAAAATAAAAAACCTCAAACAAAAGTTTGAGGTTTTTGGAGCGAAAGACGAGGCTCGAACTCGCGACAACCAGCTTGGAAGGCTGGAGCTCTACCAACTGAGCTACTTTCGCATTATAACAATAAAATAAAATTTCAAAGTAAAACTTGAAACTTAGAGCGAAAGACGAGGCTCGAACTCGCGACAACCAGCTTGGAAGGCTGGAGCTCTACCAACTGAGCTACTTTCGCATCAACAACGGTGCAAATATAATTAATAAGTTTGCTTCAATGCAAGTTTTTTTCTTAAAAAGTCGCAAACATACTCCCACAGTTTCTTTTAATTAAGGAGATTCAAATCATAAAGAATTTAATATGAAAATATTATACCTTTATAGTACCCAAAAAATATTTTTACAAAACAATGAAAAACATCAAACAAATAACTGCTTTGAAGACATTTCCGGTGCGCCATCCTGTTCTTCGGGCTAAAAAACCCATAGAAAGTTGTCATTTTGATCGCGATCCTTTAGAAACTACTGTTCATTCTGAACTGTATGACTCCGATAATCTCTTGGGAGAGGTTTCCTTTTTTGAAGCAAAAAATAATTCATTTATCATTGAAAAACAATTTCAAATTCGGAAAATATCCGTTTTGGAACAGCATTAAAAAAAAGATTTGGGCGAAAAACTGATTATTCATGTTGAAAAACAGTGCAGCAAACAAAAACCAAATTTAATCTGGCTCAATGCCATAAAGGAACCCATTTGTTTTTATACAAAAATGGAATAACAAACAAAAGGACTGCCTTTTGAAATACAAGGAGTCGAGGAACATATTGTCATGTTTAAAGTTATAAATGATGAATAATTTATTTCTGATTGTGTTACTGTGTACCTTTATTAGCTGCAAGAAAGAAGCACTAGAAAGTGAGGTAATCTTGAAAAAAGAGATTGTAAAACCTCGTGTGCAACCGGAAGGAAAACCAACTAACATTGATTCTGTTGTTGTAATTTCGCTGCACAACAAAGTGCTAAAGGATTTTTATATCTCCACAAATTACAGAACGGTTTGGCAATCAGAAAAAAAGAGGAAAATAATTTTAGCCGAGCTTCTCAAATCAGATGAAGAGGGACTCAATCCGGAGGATTACAACTTAAAAACATTATATGATTTTGAAAAAAGAGCGACAACTCTAGACTCTTTAGACATTGCAGAATATGACATTTTATTGACCTCCTGTTTGCAAAAATACATCTCACATCTCACTAACGGAAGACTAAATCCCCGAAAATTATACAAAAACTGGGATTTGAAAGAAAACTATATTGACTTAAATGCAACAGTTGCCCTATTACTACAAACCGATTCTTTGGCTTACACGATAGAACAACTGAAACCCAATCATATTGTTTACAAAAGATTAAAAAAAGCTCTTCGACAAATTAATGCTTTTCCAAAAGATGATTTCAAGCCTATAAAATTCACAAAAATAATAACTCCTAATGACACCAATCCTTCTCTGATTGCCATCAAGAAGCGATTAATTTATTGGAAAGAGTTGCAACCTAAAGATAGCCTTTCCTTAGTTTACGATGAAGAAACGGCGAATGCCTTAAAAAAATTTCAAAGTCGGCACGGTTTAGCCGCCGATGCAAAAATTGGAGCCGGAACAATTGCTTCCCTTAATTTTTCTAGAAACCAACGAACACAACAAATTCTCGTAAATCTGGAACGCTGGAGATGGTATCCAAAACAAATGGGAAAGGAATACATAATCATTAATATTCCTGATTACAAGTTGACACTAGTTAACAACAACGATACGTTGAGAACGCACAGAGTCATTGTAGGAAGAGCAAAAAGAAAAACACCTGTATTGAGTTCTAAATTGACACAAGTCGTTTTTAACCCAACCTGGACGGTTCCGCCAACCATCCTGAGAGAAGATGTAATTCCCGCTATTCTAAAAAGCCGAAGCTACTTGACTCAATCAAATATTAAAGTTTACGATAGTAATGGAAGAATTGTAAGTCCTTATGAATGGCAATTGTCTCAGGCTAAAACGTATCGCTACGTGCAAAGCCCGGGTACTTTCAATTCGTTGGGCATGGTAAAAATCATTTTCCCAAACCGTTTTTCCGTTTATTTACACGACACGAATCACAGGGATTATTTTGACAAAATAGACCGTTCATTAAGTTCTGGCTGCGTCAGAGTAGACAATCCATTAGAGTTAACAGAATATATACTAAACGACGAAGTCAATTGGAATCTGGGGGAAATTACAGAGACATTACAAAACGAGAGAACAAAATTTGTTAATATCAGAAAAGAAATCGCATTTCACTTATTGTATTGGACCGCTTGGAGCGAGAACAATAAATTAATTTTTAGAGATGACATTTACAATCTTGATGCTGCTTTGTACGATAAATTACGAAATTGATTTTGCTCCAAATTTAGAAACTCTTGATGGATGATAGATAAAGAAACATGATTTGTCTTTTATAACACTGATAATCTCTTTGGATAATTCAGTAGGAACAGCAGGACAGCCTTGACTTCTTCCCAATCTGTGGTTATTTTTAATAAACGAATTAGAAACGTAATCAGCCGCGTGCATTACTACACCTCTTGCTCTTGCATTGTCATTTACTCCTTTTTCTAAACCGTCTAAACGAAGTGACGTGCCGTGTTTGCCATTGTAAATTTCACCTGTAGCATAAAATCCTAAACTGCTTTTAAAAGATTCAGCTGAGTTTGAAAAATTATTAGCGAATTCTTCGCCTGTATTTCTTCCATGAGCAACAAGAGAATGAAACAATACATTTCCAGTAGTTAAATCAATTACCCAAAGTCTTTTGGTATTGGATGATAAACTAAAATCGACCAAAGTTAAAATGTCTTTCTTAATCAATCCTTTTTCTTTCAAAGAATAATATCCTTTCAAGGCAACAGCAAAACTTTCCAGTTTTGGTAAAGCAAATTTGTCAGAATGTAAATTATTGTAGGCTATTTCAATTTTACTCTCAACACTAGTTTCTAACACCTTAGAATAAACTATTGGTTTAACATTCTTTAGTTCAGAGAAACTTATTTTACTTGGAGATAATGAAGCAAGCATAAACAAAACAGCAGGAAGTATCGTGTAAATCATTGGTTATCTTTAAGTTATAGATTAATTCGGGATTGCAAACGTACGCCAATAAATAGGAATCAAATCGCATTTAACAAAACTTTAGTTTTACAATAACGAAAACTACGACTAATTATTGAGTGAGTAATCCTAAAAAAGGCAATTTCTATGTTAATTTTTCTATTTTTGTTCATATTCAATCCCAATTTATGTCAAAATTATCTTCTGCAGCTCTATTTTTTTTAATATTCTTTAGCCATACTGCTTTTAGCCAAAAAAAGACACTTCAGGCAAAATCCATCACAGAAAACATTACAATCGACGGAAAGATCAATGAGCAAATCTGGGAATCGGCTTCAATTGCCTCAGATTTTATCATGTTTGAACCTGATAATGGAAAACCCATAAACAATGATAAAAAAACAGAGGTAAAAGTGCTGTATGACAACGATGCTATTTACATATCGGCAATGCTATATGATAACGAACCCGGCAAAATTCAGAAAGAAATAACCAATAGAGATGTTTTTGGGGTTTCGGATCATTTCTCCGTTTACATCAATGGTTTTAATGATGGTCAACAGGATTTTAGATTTTTCGTGAGTGCTGCAGGTGTACAAATGGATTGTTTAGCGACCGAGGATTATGAAGATTTTACTTGGGATGCCATTTGGGACAGTGAAGTTGCGATAACCGAATTGGGTTGGGTTGTGGAAATGAAAATTCCTTATGCAGCTTTACGTTTTTCAAAAGCTGACAAACAAAATTGGGGATTAAACTTTATGCGCGAAATTAAGCGCGATGTGCAAAAATATACTTGGAATAGGATTGACACTAAAATTGGGGCCGTAATTCCACAAGCAGGAATTCTTCAAGGAATTGAAAACATACAAACTCCTACTCGACTTTTTTTAATTCCTTATTCATCTGCTTACTACCAACAAAGTGATATTGGTTCTGGTATTACTTTAAAAGCTGGGTTGGATATAAAATACGGCATCAACGATTCCTTTACATTAGATGCAATTTTGGTGCCTGATTTTGGACAGACAAAATTTGATAATGCAATATTATATTTAGAACCTTTCGAGCAACAGTTCGAAGAAAACAGACCTTTTTTTACTGAAGGAACTGATTTATTTAGCAAAGGAGGTTTGTTTTATTCCCGAAGAATTGGTGGCGGTTCCACTACAGAATTACTCCTTGCCAATGAAGAAGAAACCACTAATTATCCAAGTACCGTAGATTTATTGAATGCCATAAAAATATCAGGTCGTACTGAGAAAGGATTAGGAATTGGATTCCTGAATGCCGTTACTGAAAAAACAAAGGCTACTATAAAAAATAATGACACAGGAGAAATCAGAAAAGAAGTAATTGAACCATTGACTAATTATAATATGTTTGTTTTGGATCAACGTTTCAACCAAAACTCATCTGTTTCTTTTGTAAATGCAAATACCACCCGAAATGGCGATTTCAGAGATGCAAATTCCTCTGCTTTATTATTTGATTTAAATACAAAACAAAATACCTATAATTTGTATGGGGATTTCAAATACAGCGTTATCAACGCTCTTGAAGATTACGATGGTTTTAAAACCGAAATAGGTTTTGCAAAAACGAGTGGGAAATATCGTTATGGGTTTTCCGGAAAATATGTTTCAGAAAATTATGATATTAATGATTTGGGAATCAATTTTTATTCCAATTATCATAATGCTTATGCCAATGGAAGCTACAGAATTGTAAATCCAATTAAACTTTTTAATACTTTCAGGATCAATCAATATATTAATTTTGAAATGGACAACACCTCTGGAAAATTACAAACCGGAGCTTTTGGGACAGAAATTAAAGCAAGAACATTAAGTAACGACGCTTTAGAGTTTGTTGTTGAATTTTCACCATTCAAAACATATGATTTTTATGAACCCCGTGAATATGGTAAATATGTGTTTTTGCCACAAAAAGTTTTTACAGCTGTAAATTTCACTTCCAATGACAATAATCCGTTCACCATAATTCTGCAACCGTCAATAACAATATTCAATGAGAAAGACAGAAACGTTTATGGGTTGTACATAAGTCCAAAATACAGATTTAATGACAGATTTTCTCTTACTTATGTATTGGAATATTTTAACAAAACTAACGATCGTGGCTGGGTTGACACTGACAAAACCGGGATATTTTTTGCCGAACGTACCAGAGAAACTGCTCAGCATGATTTTACTGGAAAATATGCTCTAAACAACAAAATGACCATCAATTTAACGGCAAGGTATTATTGGTCGTATTCTAAAAACCATGAGTTTTTCACTTTACAAGACAGTGGTTATCTGACCCCAAACAGCACTTACGCACAAAATAAAGATAGGAATTTTAATTCCTGGAACTTTGATTTATCGTATTCATGGTGGTTTGCTCCGGGAAGCGAAATATCTATTTTGTACCGTAATTATGGTTTAGAAAGAGCTAGCGTAGTAGAAAAAGATTTGTCTAAAAATCTTAAAAATATCTTTAATAGTGACCTGACTAACGTGCTTTCTGTAAGCATTCGCTATTTTATTGATTACAATTCAGTAAAAAATAAATTTTAATTTTTTAAATCAAACTGTAACATATCATTAAAAATGGAGTCTATTCATTCAAACTATTCAGTGGATTGGTGATTACTGCCTTTGAAACTATTTTGGTTTTGATAATTTAGCATCAATCATCAATCAATCGTTTCATGAAAAATCACTTCCTCTTTTGTTGTCTTTTACTATCTTTTATTGGCTACAGCCAAAAAAAAACATTACAAACCAAATTCATTTCAGAAAAAATTGAAGTTGATGGAAACTTAGATGAAACGATTTGGCAATCTGCGGCAGTAGCTTCGGATTTTATTATGTTTGAACCTGACAATGGCAAAACAATTCCTGAAAATAAGAAAACTGAAATTCGGATATTATACGATAATGACGCTATCTATATCGGAGCGCTGATGCTCGATGACAATCCTGAAAAAATCTTAAGAGAAATTACGCAACGGGATAATTTTGGAACCTCTGACGTTTTTGGTGTTTTTATCAATGGGTTCAATGACGGACAGCAAGATTTTCAGTTTTTTGTAAATGCTGCTGATGGTCAGGCCGATTGTATCACTACTGATACCAATGGCGAGGATTATTCGTGGGACGCAGTTTGGAAAAGCAAAGCTATCATTACGGATAAAGGCTGGGTGGTAGAAATGCGGATTCCGTATGCTGCACTGCGTTTTTCTGGAGAAAACAAACAAACTTGGGGACTTAATTTTTTCAGAGAAATAAGACGAGACCGTCATAAATACACTTGGAATTTCATTGATTCTAAACTAGGAACTTTCACCCAACAAACCGGAGTTTTGGAAGGAATTGAAAACATAAAACCACCTACCCGACTTTTTCTTTTACCATATTCTTCTTTTTATGTAAATGCTGACGCGAGACAAAAAACATACGGAACGCTTAAAGGCGGATTGGATTTAAAGTATGGAATAAATGACGCTTTTACTCTGGATATGATTTTAATTCCTGATTTTGGACAAACAAAATACGATGATCAAATCCTGAATTTAGGTCCATTTGAACAACAATTTAATGAAAACAGACCTTTTTTCACGGAAGGAACTGATTTGTTCAGTAAAGGGAATTTAGTTTATTCAAGACGAATTGGGGGCGTTCCAACATACAAGTTAAATGAAAATGAATCATTTACAGAGACGCCAAATGTTAGTCTTATCAATGCATTTAAAATTTCGGGCAGAACTAAAGATGGATTAGGAGTAGGAATTTTAAACGCTGTCACGAAAAAAACACCCACGTCTATATACAACGGTGAAAGCGGCGAAATCAGAAATGAAATAGAACCACTTGCTAATTACAATGTTTTGGTACTAGACCAGCGCTTTCGCAAAAATTCCTCCGTTGCATTTGTAAACACAAATGTTACCAGAAACGGGAGTTTTAGAGATGGAAATGTGACGGCATTAGTCTGGGATTTGAATACCAAGAAAAACACCTACAACCTTGCGGGTGATTTCAAATACAGTTACATCAATCGTGCAGAAGATAAAAAAGGAATTAATTCCCAATTGAATTTCTCCGAAACCAGTGGCAAATTCCGTTATGGTGTTGGAGCTGACATCACAACCAAAGATTTTGATAACAATGATTTAGGAATTAACTTTGAGACTAACTATTACAGTCTATATGGTAACACCAGTTACCGAATCCTCAATCCAACGAAGTATTTTAACTCCTTCAATGCCAGAATAAACACTTATTCGCAATTTCAAAAAGAAACCGGTAAGTTACAGTCCGGCAATATCAAATTTCAGATTAATTCGAATACTAAAAAAAATCATTATTTAGGAATAGGATTCGATGCTAATCCGGTAGAAACTTATGATTATTATGAACCGAGAACCACTGACAGATACGTTATAAAACCTACGAAGATTGGGGGATTTATATACATTTCGACCAATTACAACAATAGTTTCGCTATTGATTTCAATCCATCTTACGCTGTTTTTGATGAAGCTGGAAGAAATTCCTATGGTTTTTCTGTCGGTCCAAGATATCGTTTTAATGATAGATTATCACTGAATTACAACTTTAACTTTTTTAGACAAAACAATAATAAAGGCTACATTGACAGCATTAATGACGACCTCAATTCAGCTACGCCAAATACTATAATTTTTGCGAATAGAAATGTAATTACGTATTCCAATACGCTTTCCGGGAAGTATTCACTGAACAGTCAAATGACATTTAATATTGCTTTACGTCAATACTGGTCGTATGCCGAAAATAAAAACGCTTTATCATTACTACAAAACGGAAGACTGGCTGATTTTGCCGGATACACAGACAACAAAAACTCGAGTTTTTATTCCTGGAATGCTGATTTGTCTTATTCTTGGTGGTTTGCGCCGGGAAGTCAAGTTTCTGTTTTATATCGAAATAATGCAGGTGGTTTTGACAGAAACATCAATAAAGAATTTACTGAGAATATCACCAATTTACTGAATAACGATGCCTTGAGTCATGTTTTCTCGATAAGTGTGCGTTATTTTATAGACTACAATCAGGTTAAGAATAAATTCTAAATGCATTAACTATAAAAAAGACAACTATCCGCAACAAAATAATCATTTTTTGTGATGGATAACCACTGAATGTATAATAGTGATTTCCATTCAATCGAACATTTTTAGAAATACTTTATCTTTGTTTAAAATAAAGTATAATGAACAAAAAAGTAATTCTTATGATTCTGGACGGTTGGGGGAAATCTCCTGACCCTAAGATATCAGCAATTGACAATTCCAACGTCCCATTTATCAACAGTCTCTATAGAAATTATCCAAGTGCTCAACTTCGAACTGATGGTTTAAATGTTGGACTTCCTGACGGCCAAATGGGAAACAGCGAAGTAGGTCACATGAATCTTGGTGCCGGAAGAATTGTATATCAGGATTTAGCCAAAATTAATCTCGCTGTTGCACACGATACTTTAGCCAAGGAACAAGTTTTAGTTGATGCCTTTACGTATGCCCGAATAAACAATAAAAAAGTACACTTTTTAGGTCTGGTTTCAGATGGTGGTGTACACTCTCATACTTCTCATTTACGTGGCTTGATTGACGCGACACAACAACACGGATTACAAAACGTTTTCGTTCACGCATTTACTGACGGTCGTGACGTGGACCCAAAATCAGGCAAACATTACATTCAGGATTTACAGGATTATATCGCTAATACAACCGTAAAACTAGCTTCGGTTGTGGGACGTTATTATGCGATGGATCGTGACAGACGCTGGGAAAGAGTAAAACTCGCCTACGATTTATTGGTAAACGGAATTGGAACACATTCGAGAAATGCAGTAGCTAACATCGAAGAAAGTTATGAAGTAAATGTAACCGATGAGTTCATTCACCCAATGGTTATGGTCGATGAATATGACCAACCATTAGCCACAATTGAAGAAGATGACGTGGTTATTTTCTTTAATTTCAGAACGGACAGAGGAAGAGAATTAACGGAAGTATTGACGCAAATGGATTGTCATGAACAAAACATGCACAAACTCAATTTGTACTATGTTACACTGACCAATTATGACGAAACGTACAAAAACGTAAAAGTCGTTTATAACAAAGATAATATCACAGAAACGCTTGGTGAGGTTTTGGAGAAAGCTCACAAAAAACAAATTCGTATTGCCGAAACGGAGAAATATCCTCACGTAACTTTCTTCTTTTCCGGTGGAAGAGAACGACCTTTTATTGGCGAAAGCCGCATTTTGAAAAACTCTCCAAAGGTTGCCACTTATGATTTGCAGCCTGAAATGAGCGCGTTTGAATTGACAGCAGCTTTGATTCCTGAATTGGAGAAAGAAGAAGTGGATTTTGTTTGTCTTAATTTTGCCAACGGCGATATGGTAGGACATACCGGGATTATGAGTGCAGCGATAAAAGCATGTGAAGCCGTTGATAAATGCGTAGAGAGAGTAATAACTACAGCATTAGCCCACAATTATACAACCATCGTAATTGCCGATCACGGAAACTGTGAGACGATGATTAATCCTGACGGAAGTCCAAATACCGCGCATACTACAAATCCTGTCCCAATGATTTTAGTGGACAATGATTTAAGAACCATTCACGATGGAGTTCTTGGTGACATTGCTCCAACTATCTTGGAATTAATGGGAATAGAAAAACCCGAAGCAATGACTTGTCATTCTTTACTATAACCTCTTTATATGTATTAAACAAAGAGCTACTCCCTGCACGAGTAGCTTTTTTTATAAATAAAAGTTAAATACCATTATTGTCAATAGTATTACTATTATATTTGCAATTAATATATAGGTTGTTGTAACAACAAGCTGGATTCGTGACACTAGCGATCGCGTGAATCTTAAATAATCGTTGTTAACACTTCTTTAATAGTAACAAAAAACCGACTAAATACAATAAAATGAAAATTATATACACCATCGCCGTTATTCTTATTGCCCATTTGAGCTTTGGGCAAATATCTGATTCAAATGATATCAAAAAAGAGTTTACAAATATTGAACTAGCATTAAAGGATCCGGATAAAGTATTTCGACTGAACTTGAGTGATCAAACATTAAAACTAGACGGTATTAATTGGTCAAAATTTATTAATCTTGAATACCTAAGTTTGAAAAACGATCACTTAAAGGAACTTCCAAAGGAGATAACCCTTTTATCAAAACTTAAAATATTAGAATTAAGTGGAAATGATTTTTCAGTATTACCAGAAGATTTTTGGAAGTTAAGAAGCTTAGAGGAACTGTTTTTAAATGATGAAAAGAATTTAAATTTAGAGGCAAACATCAAAATAATGAGCAAAATGCCTTCTTTACGAATATTGCATCTAGAAAATGACAATTTAAAAAGTGTACCAAATACTATTGGTAGTTTGAAAAATCTAGAATTTTTATATTTAAATAACAATCAATTTAATGAGATTCCAAAAGAAATTAAACAATTAGAGCATTTACAGTTCTTGGATATGCGCGATAACAAAATCATAATTCTAAATCGTTCCGAAGAAAATTTGAATTTTGGATTTAGAATCAAACTGTAAAAAACAAAACAAGAAAAGTAAATTTTTTGGTAGTAGCAAAACTTTATCATTTGTCGTATCTAATTTGTTTTAAAATAAAACCTAATCACGTTCATTTTAATTTTAATGTAGTTCTTCATCAGTCCCAAACTAAATTGGTACAAAAGCGGTAAGTTAAAAGAATCAATTTTATTCGGATTTTGCATTAGTATCTTTAACCGTTTTGTTCCTCATACGATGCTTTTTACAAGAAATTTATAATCTTCAATCCACTAATTTGAATTTTTATAGTATGCGACTCCTTAATTATATTTTATTTAACGAAAGGCTTTTTTAAACACCTCATTGCTGAAACATTTATACAAACATCATCAATTATGAATACCATCCTAGCTAATTTAACGATACAAGTCAACGAAAAAATATACGTTAAGAATCCAGAAACATCTCCTTTAGGCAAAAAAATCATTGAACAAGGAATTATTTTAATTGACGAAATTGGATTTGATAATTTCACATTCAAAAAATTGGGTGAAAAAATTGGTTCCAATGAAAGCTCCATCTATCGATATTTTGAAAATAAACATAAATTGTTAGTTTATTTATCCTCGTGGTATTGGAGTTGGATGGAATACAAACTTCTTTTTGCTACAACAAATATCACAGATCCAGTTGAAAAACTGAACAATGCAATAACCATCGTAACTGAAAAAGTTACAGATGACACCAATACGGCGCATATCAATGAAGCCATTTTAAATAATATTATTATTGCGGAATTCACGAAAACATTTCAGACCAAAGAGATAGATCAGGAAAATAAGGAGGGTTTTTTTTTGATATACAAGCGGGTAATCAATCGCATTGTGGCAATTGTAAACGAGGTCAATCCAAGTTATCCCTTCGCAAAATCACTAGTTTCAACAATAGTTGAGGGTAGCTTACACCAACATTTCCTGAAGGAGCATTTAAAAACCATAACCGATTGTAATGAATCCATTACCACCACCCAGTTTTACCTGAATCTTATTAAAAATGTCTTACGATAAAACAAATCACAGCTATTATGACTCCTTTAAATCGTTTTTATAAACTACTTGCATTAGATAGAAAAGATGTCTATCAAATATTTTTTTACGCCATTTTTGCAGGATTAATCAGCTTGTCTTTGCCGCTGGGAATTCAGGCAATAACCAATTTTATTCAATCTGGAAGAGTAAGCGCTTCCTGGATAGTTTTAATTATTTTAGTTATTTTTGGTGTGGCATTAGTTGGGATTTTATCTTTAATGCAACTAAGAATTACTGAAAATTTGCAACAAAAAATATTTGTCCGTTCTTCATTTGAATTTGCGGCCCGATTGCCAAAAATAAAAATGGATCAATTGTACAATTCGTATCCACCAGAATTAGCCAACCGCTTTTTTGACACGATGACCATTCAAAAAGGAACTTCTAAACTATTAACTGATTTTTCAGCGGCGTTGTTACAAATTGTTTTTGGAGTAATTTTACTATCCTTGTACCACCCCTACTTTATTGTATTTGGTGTTTTACTGTTTTTCCTTTTGTATTTTATATTCAAATTCTCATTTAAATCAGGACTGGAAACCAGCTTAAAAGAATCAAAATTCAAATATAAAGTTGCGGGTTGGCTACAAGAATTAGCTCGAAATAATTACAGTTTTAAAAATGACCTTCACTACAATTTTGGCTTGCAAAAAAACAATGATATAGTAAGTGATTACTTAAATTATCGAGAAAAACATTTTAATGTAATCAAAAGGCAATTCAGCCAGTTAATTATTTTTAAAATCATGATTACCGCGAGTTTATTATCTATTGGTGGTTTTTTGGTATTATCACAGCAAATGAACATAGGACAATTTGTAGCAGCAGAAATCATTATTTTATTGGTCATCAATTCAGTCGAAAAAATAATAATTGGACTGGAAACATTCTATGATGTCTTAACTTCTATCGAAAAAATAGGACAAGTAACTGATCTCGAATTAGATGAAGAAACAGCGTTCGACGGTGATACTTGTTACGCTAATATTTCATTGGAAATAGAAAATCTTACTTTTAAATTTCCCCATTCAAACAAAGAAATATTGAGTAATCTGTCATTAAAAATTGAACAAGGAGAAAAGATAGCAATTGAGGGACCAAATGGTTCTGGAAAAACAACACTAATCCGAATATTATCTGGTTTATTGCAACCTACATCCGGTACTTTTTACATAAATGACGATACCTTTAGAAAAATTAACTTGAAACAATATCGTTCACAAATTGGTGGTGTTATCCACGGTGAAACACCTTTCGAAGGAACACTATTAGAAAACATTACCTTTAATAGCAACGCCGTAAGCAATGAAAATCTAAAATGGGCTCTTGACGGCGTCCAACTTTCTAGCTTTGTTAAAACACTCTCAAAGGGTCTAGATACTCACATTTTTCCAGAAGGCAAACAATTAACCTCTTCTGACGCTGAAAAAGTACTTCTAGCCAGAAGTATCTTACACAAACCAAAAGTGCTTTTTTACGAAGACCCAACGGACATGATGGACATTAAAGTTGCTAATGAAATTATTGATTTCCTTACTTCCGATAAAAACAACTGGACGATAATCGTTTCCTCAAAAAATCCATATTGGAAAACCAAATGCAATCGCATTATCACCATGCAAAATGGAGCTATTCAACTGGATTTAAAAAATAATTAGTCATGCTAAACATATCTGATAATAAAACAAAACTGCAGCCATTAGATCGTTTTGCTACTGTAAAAAACTTGACAAACAGGCCACATTATAAAATTTTAAATAAAATTATCGCAGTTGTATCAATTATAGCTGTAACAGCACTGTTTCTGCCCTGGACACAAAACATTTCAGGATCCGGAAGCGTTACTACATTAAAACCAGACCAAAGACCGCAATCTATTCAAAGTGTGATTTCTGGCCGCTTAGAAAAATGGTATGTTCAAGAAGGTGATTTTGTCAAGAAAGGCGATACAATTGTATTCATTTCAGAGATAAAAGAGGATTACATGGATCCAAATTTAGTTCAAAATACAAAAAATCAAATAGATGCCAAGAAACAATCGTTACAATCATATAGCTCAAAAGTAACTACACTTTCGGGTCAAATAGAAGCTATTGAAAGAGAAAAGATTTTGAAACAGGAACAAGCACAAAATAAAATCAAGCAATCTCGCTTAAAAATTGAAAGTGACAGCATGGATTTGGTGGCCGTGAAAACCCAATTAAAAATAGCCAATACGCAATACAATCGCGCAGTGCAGCTGAATAAAGAAGGGTTAAAACCACTGACTGATATTGAAGAAAAAAGGCTGAAATTACAAGAAGTGGAAGCTAAAATTATCACGCAGGAAAATAAATATTTAACCAGTAAAAACGAGCTTATAAATTCGAAAGTTGAAATAAACAGAATAAGCGCGGAATATGCTGAGAAAGTCTCTAAGGCCAATAGTGACAAATTTACAGCACTCAGTAGTCAGTACGATACTGATGCACAGGTAAATAAACTCGAAAATCAATATGCCAATTACAGCATTCGAAACGGCATGTATTACATCAAAGCGTCGCAAAATGGCTATATTAATAGGGCGCTACAATCTGGTTTAGGAGAAACTATTAAAGAAGGAACAGCAATTGCAACCATAATGCCTTCGCAATATGACATAGCGGTTGAAACTTTTGTAAACCCAATAGATCTGCCACTGTTAAGCAAAGGCGAAAAAGTACGGGTTTGGTTTGATGGATGGCCCACCATTGTGTTCTCAGGATGGCCAAACATGTCTTATGGAACCTTTGGCGGTGAAATTGTTGCAATTGAAAACTTTATCAGTGAAAATGGCAAATACCGAGTATTAATTGCTCCCGATAAAAACGAAGATAAATGGCCGAAACAATTAAGTATAGGAGCTGGAGCGCAAACTATTGCCTTGCTGCATAATGTACCGGTTTGGTTTGAAATTTGGAGAACATTGAACGGATTTCCTCCTAATTATTACAAACCAACGACCAAAACCACAAAAGAAA
This sequence comes from Flavobacterium xueshanense, assembly GCF_900112975.1. GTDB lineage: Bacteria > Bacteroidota > Bacteroidia > Flavobacteriales > Flavobacteriaceae > Flavobacterium > Flavobacterium xueshanense. Next base: position 237,056 of record NZ_FONQ01000001.1, read on the forward strand.
AGAAATAATGAAACACCTATTTTTAGCGTTTTTATTTTTTGGGTTCGTTGCATCAGCTCAAGATATTAACTCAAAAGAATTCACTTATACCGAGTTTTTAGGTTATGTAAAAAAATACCATCCGCTGGTGAAGAATGCCAACTTAGAAATCAATAAAGCACAAGCTAATTTGATGATGGCTCGCGGTGGATTTGATCCAAAAATCGAAGTCGATTTTAGCAAAAAACAATTTAAAGACACCGAATATTATTCTATTTTGAACAGTAGTTTCAAAATCCCAACTTGGTATGGAATCGAGATTAAAGCGGGCTTTGATAATAGTGAAGGTGTGTATTTGAATCCCCAAAATACGCTTCCTAATCAAGGATTAACTTCGCTGGGCGTAACTGTTCCGCTTGGGCAAGGGTTATTTATCAATCAGAGGATGGCGGATGTACGAAAAGCAAAAATGCAAATTCAGTTGAGCCAGGCAGAACGAAAATTGCAGGCTATTGTTGTGTTGTATGATGCTTCTTTGGCATATTTTAATTGGAAGAAAAACTTTAATGAAGTGCAATTGTATGAGGAATATAACAAAAATGCACAAATAAGATTGAAAGGAATTCAATCGTTAATCAAACAAGGAGATAAACCTGCGATAGACAGTGTTGAAGCGGGAATTATTGTAAAAAACCGCATATTAAATTTAGAAGATTCCAAACTTAAATTGGCTAAAGCCAAATTAGAACTCGCTAATTTTCTTTGGTTGGAAAACAACATTCCGCTTGAATTATCCGATGAATTAATTCCCGAAATTCAATTGGAATTCACGATTCAGGAAAGTTTAAAAACGAATGATTTACTGAATACGGATTTCTCCATAACCAATCATCCAAAAATAAATGCGTTGCAAAGCAAGATTGACATGCTCAATGTGGAGAGAAAACTTAAGGCCAACATGCTTTTACCTAAAATTGATGTGGGTTACTCCTATATTTCAGAACCCAGCTATCTAGATAATTATCAATTTGAGGATTACAAAATCGGATTGGATTTTTATTTTCCTTTGTTTCTTCGAAAAGAACGCGGAAGTTTGAAATTGGCAAAATACAAAGTACAGGAAACCGAATTTGCATTGGACTTAGAAAAAGTACAATTGACCAATAAAATCAATGCTCAAAAAATGGAAATTGAATCCTTGTTAAGACAAAAAGAGCTCATAAAAAGTTTGGTTCAGGATAATCTCACGATGTTAAATTCAGAAGAAAGATTATTTTCTTTTGGTGAAAGTTCCCTGTTTTTAATAAATACCCGTGAGAATAATTTAGTAATTGCGCAGCTTTCGAAGATTGCTTTGGAAAACCGCTTTTACATTTCAAATTCAGAGCTTTTTAAAATAATGGCCAATCCGGATTAAATAATTTATAAAATCGTACTTTTGCAAACTGAAAATTCAAAATTATGATTATAGTTAAATCACGTGAAGAAATAGAATTAATGCGCGAAAGTGCCTTAATTGTATCAAAAACATTAGGAATGATTGCTTCTGAAATCAAAGAAGGAGTCACCACGTTATATCTGGACAAATTAGCTGAAACATTTATTCGCGATCATGGAGCTGAACCAAGTTTTCTTGGATTGTATGGTTTCCCAAATTCACTTTGCATGAGTCCAAATTCGCAAGTAGTTCATGGAATTCCAAACAACACGCCTTTAAAAAGCGGTGATGTAATCTCTGTAGATTGTGGCGCATACAAAAACGGATATCACGGCGATCATGCGTATTCTTTTGAGATAGGTGAAGTCACTCCTGAAACTAAAAAATTATTGCAGGTAACCAAAGAATCCTTGTACGTTGGAATCCGCGAATTAAAATTAGGAAACCGCGTAGAAGATGTTGGAAACGCAATTCAAAAATATACCGAATCACATGGTTATGGTGTGGTTCGTGAACTAGTAGGTCACGGCGTAGGACAAAAAATGCATGAAGATCCTGAAATGCCAAATTATGGCAAAAAAGGAAGAGGAAAACTTTTTGTAGAAGGAATGGTCGTCGCTATTGAACCGATGATTAATCTGGGAACCCGAAACATCAAGCAACACAAGGACGGCTGGACAATCACGACTGCTGACGGAAAACCAAGCGCCCATTTTGAACATGACGTTGCTATTATCGATGGAAAACCGGAGATTTTATCCACTTTTGCTTACGTTTACAAAGCGTTGGGAATTGTAAGTAATGAGGAAGATGAGTTTAGAAGAGAGCCTATTAAATTATAACACAAATTTCACGAATTTTTACAAATTATATTTTAAACGGACCATAGTAAATAAGCAAACTTAAGAATTCAAGCACATGGACGATCTTTATTTAAAAGAAGAAGCATACAAGATTATTGGATTTTGCATGGAAGTTCATAAAATTCTTGGGAAAGGACATAGTGAGATTGTTTATGGAGATGCTTTAGAATATGAATTAAAGAAAAATGAAATTCCTTATAACAGAGAATCCAAATATAATATCGCGTACAAAGACACCATATTACCAAGTTATTATTTTGCAGATTTCGTCATTTTTGATGAAATTATTTTAGAATTAAAAGCAATTCAAAGTTTAACTAGTGGTGAAATAAGACAAACTTTAAATTATCTGGCAGCTTCACAAAACAAACTAGGATTATTAGTTAATTTTGGAGAAGACAGCCTCAAATATCGAAGAATAATTCTTTAATAACAATCTAAAATTAATGAAATTCATATTTTTCATATCTGATTTATTTGTGAAAATTAGTGAAATTCGTGTTTAAATAAATCAATTATCCGTGAAAAAACTCTTTAAACTTATACTCAACACCATCCCTCGTCCTCTATTAATAAGAATGAGTTATGTAGCGCGCCCAGTTCTTGCATTTGCCTTAAAAGGAACTACATTCACTGATCCTATTGACGGTAAAAGTTTCAAAATGTTTTTACCATACGGTTACGGAACACAGCGAAATAATGTGCTTTCGCCAAGTACACTCTCGCTGGAAAGACACCGTTTATTGTGGTTGTATCTGAATAAAGAAACTGATTTTTTTACGTTTCCAAAAAAAGTATTGCATTTTGCACCGGAACAAGCTTTTTATAAATTGTTTCGAAACCAAAAAAATCTCGACTACACGACAACCGATTTATTTTCACCTTTGGCAGATGTTAAAGCGGACATTTGTAATTTGCCTTTTGAGGATAATCAATATGATGTTATTCTTTGTAATCATGTTTTAGAACACATTCCGAATGACACAAAAGCGATGCAGGAATTGTATCGGGTTTTGAAACCGGGCGGAATGGCTATTTTACAAATTCCACAGGATTTGTCCAGAGTCACCACTTTTGCTGATGACACCATTAAGGATCAAAAAGAACGCGCTAAAATCTTTGGTCAATACGATCACGTTCGGATTTATGGACGCGATTATTTTGATAAATTACGAAGTATTGGTTTTAAAGTAATCGAAGAAGAGTATACCACTAAAATTGCACCCGAATTAGTAGAAAAATATTGCTTGGCCAAAGGGGAAATTATCCCGGTTTGTTTTAAATAATTCACCATAAAAAAACCTGCTGAATTCAACTTTAGCAGGTTTTTAGTTTATAAATAAATTGGTTTATTTAACTCCAATTTGATGGCTTTCTATTTTACCATTTATATAAATTTTTAAAACATAAACTCCCTTATTTAAACCACTAACAAAAAATGAAGCTCTATTATCTTTAATTTGAATTTTGGCTTTTGATTTTCCCATAATATCAAATAATTCTCCTGAAATCTTAGCATTCTTTTCCGGAAGATTATTTGCATCTCTTAAGTCTATGTTTACTTTTTCATTTGAAGGATTTGGATAAACCAAAAATGTTTTTTCGTCTTCTGATAGTCTCATTAAATTATTGCTACAATCGACAACTTCAAAATACAACTCACTCCATTCGCTCCACCCACAATTATTTTTAGCTCGAACTCTAACACCTGTTTGTCCAATATAATTAGGAGCTATATAAATTTCATTTCCCCTAGTGTCTTGAGCAATTACAATGTTTGCATTAATTCTTTCCCATTCCCAATTTGTTTTTTCTCCAATTTCTAAATCAGTCATACCGATAACACTTGCCTCAACATTATTTGTTAAATCAAAAGAAGGCAACCCTAGTTCTTGCTGGCAAAAAGTGCCACTACATATTGTAGATTGATTTGGACAAATTAGTCCTGTAATTTGTGGCGCACCTACCCAAATTCTTTTAGTTATTGTAATGCCACCACAAATAGCATTACCATATATTACTTGCAGAGTTACGTAACCACTTCCATTATTAATTGTTAGGGTTACAGTCGACGTGTTGTTACCCGTTAAATTAGCAAGATACCCACCTTCGGTTATAGACCAATTATATGAATCAGCACCGCTTGGAACTGAAAAAACACTCGTCCCACAAACGGCATCGTTTCCAGTGATTTGTGATGCTGAATTTCCTGAACACATAAAGGAACAATTTGCTAATTCTGGATTAGTATACGGATTGCTCAATGCGTTTAGTTCAGATGCTAGCCATTTTCCATTTCTGGGATTAAATGAAATGTGTTGTTTGTTGTGTGCGTTTGGGTTTACTATATCAAAATCTGTGACGAAATTGGCAAACGGACTATTTTTGGGAGAAACAAGTGGTATTGCCCCAACATATGATTTTTTGTAGTCTTCATCTATTAAGGTTATGTTTCTTTTACCAATATCTAGAGCACTTGCTGTTGGAATAAAACCAAAACGATCTTTTATAATTAGATTTGGGCTATTAACAGTTCCAGCTAGAGTATTTGTATCAAAATAGCCACCTCCATAAGTATCAAAAGGTAAAATTCCCAAAGGTTGGTTTTTTGTTACATTAGTAATATCAACCGTGACATTTAAAACCCAAAGAATTTTCTTGGTATATGACATACGTCCTTTGTAAATCTCGTTACCGGAAGTATCATATAATGATTTAGCTTTAAAATCGACATTGTATTTTGAGTGCCCAGGGAATAGTCCTAAAACTGCTACCCCATAAAGATCAGAATCTACAAATGTTCCACCAATATATCCTCCTAAAGGATTGTAAATCAAACTGAATAAATCACCCCAAAAAGACAATCCTTTGTTTAATTGAATATTGACCAAGTCATCACCTGGATTAAAGTTTTGAGTTGTACCGCATTCGCTACCATTACTGATCGCGATATTCCTGCATTGTAACGGATAGCCACCACTATTTGCAAGCCCTTTTCCTTTTAATTCATCATAGAATGAGGTGTTTTCCCAATTGTCTATTGCGTAATTAGAATTTACAAAATTGCCGATTAATTGTTTAGAAGCTGGAGCGTCGAGAATAGACAAATAAGAAGAAACAGGTTGGGTATCTGTATTCATGGGAAGATAAACTTCACCACCATACAATAGTAAAGGAGATTTTACATACTGACTTTTAAGGTGACGAAACATATACTGAAAAGAAATCGGAATATTAGCCCCTTGTTGCGGTGCATCGTGTGATATAAACAGACTGGTTTGATGATTTTCGCCTCGCTGCTCCATATCTGCAAGGGCATAACGAGCAATAACACCACCCATACTTTGTCCTAAAACTACATTTTTAGTGGTACTCCCGCTCAAAACTTTACGGTCATTCACGTATTTTATGACCGCCTCAAGGGCATAAGCATTACGTTGCATATAATCTACGCCATTATTCCAATCTACATAGACAATGTCGTATTGTTTGTAGTCTTCGTAAAGTAGATTTTTTAATTCAACTCCGCTTTCAAGAAGACTTGGTTGAAATGTTCCAGAATAGGTATTATTCCCATATGCTTTTTCAGGATTCAAAACTACACCAAGATCAAATCCTTCGGCTACAATTAGCGGTCTCTTAAGTCCCTGACTAGGATCCCCAGCATAATCAATCGTCAGCTTTACAGTTCCTAATCCGCCTAGATAAGGAATTGCAGCTGTTATACTTATTGGGCTTTCTGTTGGAGAAATTCTACAGGTTTGGCAGGGTGGAGGAACTGGAGGTCCTGTTTGTCCATTTACCTGATTTTTGCCTATTTTCATCCTTGATTGGTTATACAAAGCTGTACCATTACTGAGATTCAGTTTGTATTTCCAAATTTTTGTCCCGTATGTGGTATAATTAACCGTAATGTTTTGGTTATACGTCACTGTTACGTATCCCTGTCCATTATCAAAATCTATTTGTATGCTTGTTATTAGGTTTTGATAATTAGAGATAAATATATTGGAAGGAATTTTTACTTGCATAGTCAATTCATCATATTGCTTGATGGGCGCTGCCATTGCAAAAGTTTGCAACTCTTGATATGGATTTTGCCATACTCCGTTGATTACCTTGTCATAAAATTTATTGTTGGACAACATAATCTTATTAGTCGTAAGGGCATTATCTGCAAATTGAGCGTACTTAAAATACAGCCCACTCAAGGCGATAACACCTATTGATCTATTGCCGTTCCATCTGTTGTCATATTCTGTAGGAGTTATCCAGGCCGTACTTACTTCTCGTACTCTGCTAGAAAGTAATGTGTTATAAATTTGATTTAAACTAGATTTGTCTGAATACGTACTATCTGTAAGTGTACCATTGTAAGCAGGTACATTGGTAAACTCCATACCATAATCGAGCAGAATACCGTGTGGTATTTTGGTTTTGTCCAGCGATCCAAATACAGTGTTCATTTGTGTTGCAAAAGTCGTATTGATGTCTTGTTGCGCATTTGAAAATATAGAAAATAAAAAAGCAAAAAGGAGGAATGTAATTTTTTTCATAAATTTGTTTTTTAAATTAAATAAAGATGAGATATTGTTCAATTTGATTTTGGTAAGACTGTCTTTTTGCCAATCTTACTTTTTTATAATTAGTTTTAATATTCCATATCAAAGCGACCTTCACGAACTTGAATTTTTTCTCCTTTTGAGTTTACAGCATCAAACCAAAATGTTCCCGATAGTATTGCTTTGCTAAAATTATGATTAGTGATTTTTAGTTCGCCAGTGATTGTTAAGGTTGTTCTGTAATCATCTTTACCGATACCTCCCGTAAATACAACAAACTGCCCCCATTTAGAATTATATTCCTGTAAGTCGTATATTTTACCTATTTCTAAATTTTGATTTAAAGTTGAGATATAAATTGATCTTGAAGTATCATTCATATTTTCAGTAATTCTTAATCCAAAATTCAATCCGTCTTGATATAAACAATTTAATATTATTCCAGTTCCTTTTGGTAAAAATGCTTCACCATTTATTAAACAACCAGCAGTATTTGCACCTGTTTGTGTAGCAGGAGGTAGTTGGTCTATTGGCTTTTTCGGTTTGTTGTCATCTGTAGAGCAACAACTTAATATAAGAACTGTTGCGAATAAAAATAGTAGGTTTTTCATTGGTTAAGTTTTTGTTAAAAATAAAATATATATAGTTTTTACGTGTTAATTTTTAGTTAATTTTATTGCAACTATTTGATCTTAATGATTTTTTAAATTACATAAATGTGAGGTGTTGTTTAATTTGATCTTTGTAAAATTATCTTTTTGCCAATCTTACTTTTTATAATTAATTTTTAATATTCCCTATCAAATCGACCATCGCGTACTTGTATTTTTCCCCCTTCAGAGTTTATTGCATCAAACCAGAAAGTACCAGACGGTATTGCTTTATTAAAATTATGATTGGTTATTTTTAGTTCGCCTGTGATTGTTGAAGTTGTTTTATATCGCAAATCTCCAATATTTTGATATATATTATATTCCCCAAATTGAGAATTTGCTCCATATTCTTTTAAAATGTACGTTTGACCAACAACTAAACTTTGATTATTGCTTATAATGCCTATTAATATTGTTTGATTATTTAGTTTTTGAGCGAGGTTAACAGTGAAATCTTTTCCATCAATATAATTACAAACTAAATTACCTGTAGGTAAATAGCCCTTTGGTAAAAAGGCTTTTCCATCTAACAAGCATCCAGCAGTATTTGCGCCAATTTGTGTAGCAGGAGGTAATTGGTCTATTGGGTTTTGTGGTTTGCTGTCGTCTTTCTTGCAACAAGTTAATGTAAGTGCGGTGTTAATTAATAATTACTTTAACTCCAATGTGTTTGTATTTAAAGTCTGTTATTGTTAATAATTACAGCGAATCGTCCTACTATAATTTCTACCATAAAAAAAACCTGCTAAAGTTAATTTTAGCAGGTTTTTAGTTTATAATTAAATTGATTTATTTTTTTTCCGGCATTAGTATTCCAATTACTTTATCTTTTGTAAGGTATTTTTTTGCAATATCTTGCATATCCTTAGCCGTTACCGAATTGACCGTTTCTTCAAATTTCAAAACTTCTTCAGCGCTGCTTCCATTCGTATAGGATTTAGTAAAATTAGACAACCAATATCTATTTTCTTTACTATCTTTTCTGAAATCAGCCAGCTCCCCTTCTTTAAATTTAGCCACATCTTTTTCATCTGGTCCCTTATCAATAATGTTTTGAAGTTCTTTTAAAGCAGAAGCTGTCAATTTTTCAGCATTATCTGGTCCACATGGAAACCCAATTGAAAAGTTGTAGGATCCATTTGGAACTTTATTTAAACTTCCTCGTGCCGAAACACCATAAACGCCACTTTCATTTTCACGTAATTGTTCAATTAGTTTTATTGTCAAAACTTCACCTAAAGCTTGCATACTCATGGCATCTTTAGCAGAATATTTTGCATCTCCATAATACATAATAGTTACATTACTTTTAGGATCTGTTCCTTTATTAACCACTTTTTTCAAATCTCCTTTTAGCATTCTATATCCTAAATCTACTGCTTTCTCTTTTTTATTAGTAGTAGCCAAAGATGCTAAATATTTTACGGCATATGCTTCCATAATTTTATCGTCAATGTTTCCAACGAAATAAAACTCAAAATCAGCAGCGTTGGCAAAACGCTCTTTGTATTTAGTGTAGGCTAACTTGTAATCTGTTGCAGCCCACGACTGATCCGTCGGCATAATTCCGTTGAATCTTGGATTTTCTTTATTCAGATAAGTATAAAACTCTTGTTGAAAATAGTTTTGTGGTTGCGAAGCCATATTCTTAAAGAAACTAGACTGTTTTTGTTTAAAGCCTTCAAAAGCTTCAGGATCATAGTTCAAATCCGTGAAATAAGCATACGTCATTTGGAACAGATATTCTAAATCCTTAGGAGTAGCATTCCCTCTTAAACCCTCAGTAGTTCCCCCTATATATGGATTTACTCTCGCTATTTTACCCGTCATAAATTTATTGATATCATTCAATTTTAATCCGGAGAATCCGGCTTCCGCCAAAGCTCCATTTGCAAATTGAACTTTTTTCATATCTTCATTAGAATATAAATTAGATCCTCCAAGACTCACTGCCTCAAAAAGAACCTCATCATTCTTAAAATCTGTATTTTTGTAAACTACTTTTACACCATTGGATAAAATTAAAGTCTTTGTTCCAATTTTAGCATTGCTTTCACGCTTAACAATAGTACCATTTTTAACTTCATTTCTTAATAAACTTGTAGCAACAACAGCATCTTCATAAGGCTTAATATCATCTGTATTGATTTTCAAAACCTCTAAAACTTGTTGTTCTGTAACTTTTTTCAAGCCTTCTTTTTCAGGACCAGTAAGAATAACAACACGGTTATCCTCTTTAACATAATCCTTAATCAAATTGTTTACATCCTTCAAATCAATCAAAGGCATCAATTGTTTCATCGTTTGATACGTCCATTCGATTCCGGGAACGGGCTCTTTTTCCAAGAAATTAGATTGGTATTCTCCAACAAAATTCACGGAGTTGGTTTTATCTCTGTCATTGTACGCTTTTTCAATAGCAGCAAGAAATTCTGATTTAGAACGATCTAATTCTCCTTGAGTAAATCCAAATTTCTTAGCTCTTTCATTTTCAGTCACCAACACTTTTAAAGCGCTTAATTGTTTATCTTCCTGAGACATCGCCAAAGATTGATATGCTTTTTTATTTCGGGCAAAAGTTCCTCCGTAATACGAATATCCATAAGTAAATGGCGGTGTCGCTGAGTTAGTCAATTCACCCAATCGAGTATTTAACAACGTTGAGAATAATCCCTCAACAATATAATTCTTAAAATCACCAACATTCACTACTGGTTTTGGAGCGCCGTAATCTTTGTACATCAATTGTACTTGAGCGCTTGATGCTTCTTTATCACTTTCAACAGCTACAAAAGTTTCCTTATGATTAGGAACGTCATAAAATTTTCTAGGTTTTTCATTAGCTGGATTTTTATACCCTGAAAAATGAGAAATAATCTTCTGCTCCATGGCATCAACATCAATATCACCTACGACAATTACGCTCATCAAATTTGGACGGTACCAATCCTTGTAAAAGTTAATTAACGACTGGTGTTTGAATTTTTCTAAAACTTCTTTTTGACCAATTGGCAAACGCTCCGCGTAGTGGGATTCATGCATCATTTTTGAAATGTAGCGGCCCAACATTCTTTTTCCAGCTCCTAAACCTAACCTATATTCTTCCAAAACTACGCCTCTTTCTTTGTCGATTTCTTCAGGTGTCAAAACTGTATTAAAAGCCCAATCTTCAATAATTTGAAATCCTTTTTCCAGTTTTTCAGGATTGTCTGATGGAATTGGTAAAAAATAAACTGTTTCATCAAAACTGGTGTAAGCATTTAAATGCTGTCCAAACTTTACACCGATACTCTGTAAATAATCAACCAATTGGTTTTTTGGAAAGCGCTTGGTTCCATTAAAACACATGTGCTCCATAAAATGCGCTAATCCTTGTTGGTCATCAGTTTCTAAAATAGATCCCGCATTGACGACTAAGCGCAAATCTACTTTGTTTTCCGGTTTGGCATTTTTCTTGATATAATAGGTTAATCCATTTTCCAATTTTCCAGTCTTCACGCTTGGATCAAAAGGAATGACTTTTGAATAATCCATTTGTTGGGCAAAAGCCGCTAATGGAAAAAGCAAAACGCCAAATACTAATTTGTTGATTTTTTTCATAAGGTTTGTTTATTTAAAGTAAAACTAGTTAGTTAGCAATTAAAAATAACTTGGATTAAGATAAAATTAACAGATATTACGCACAAAAAAAATAGTGACCTAAAAACACATCATTTACCAAAAACAAAAGGTAATTGTTATATTTACCCAATCATAAGTTCTAGACAATGACGAAACCTTTTCTAAAAATAGCCTTTCTTATTCTCAGTGTATTTTTTTCCTGTTTTTCTTTTGCGCAAGCAGAAAAAGAAATCGCTCCTCCGTACCACATTAAGACTATTTTTTTTATTCAGAATAACCAAAATATAATTCCATTTTTAAAATTAGGAGAAGGATTTCAATTAGAATTTGATGATCTTTTTGGCAATGAAGCCAATTATTATTACGAAATAATTCATTGCGATTACAACTGGAACCCAACCGCAATCCCTAAAAATGAATACCTGGAAGGTTTTGACAATCAAAGAATTCAGGATTACACCAATTCATTCAACACTTTGCAAATCTACTCGCATTACAAATTAGCGATTCCAAATCAGTTTACGCAACAATTAAAGATCAGCGGAAATTACATGATTAAAGTATTGGACGAAAACAAAGAAGTAGTGTTTTCCAGAAAATTTATTATCTATGAAGATTTGGTTACGGTTCCCATTCAGGTGAAAAGAGCGCGAACAGTAAGCAATATTGAAGCAAAACAAAATTTGGATTTCAGTATCAAATCAAATACAATTACGTTCCAAAATCCGCTGCGAAACGTCAAAGTGCTTGCGCTTCAAAACGGGCAATGGAAAACAGCTCTAAAAAACATTGCGCCTCAATACACCATTGGCAATGATTTAATTTACAAATACGATAGCGAAACTCAGTTTTGGGCGGGAAACGAATTTCTATTTTTTGAAAACAAAGACATACGATCCGCAAGCAACAATGTAGCCCGAATCGATTCTAATACGCCCATTTATGGGTCATTTCTGTTTACCAGTGATGCAAGAGCAAACCAGCCTTACTCATTCACTCAAGATGTAAATGGCGGTTTTGTTATCAATAATTTAAATGTAACGAAGAGCGAAATCGAAGCGGATTATGCCTGGGTATATTTCAGCCTTTCGGCACCCAGTTTCCGATTGAACAAAAACATTTATGTGACCGGAATGTTCAATAATTACAACTTAAGTCCTGAATTTAAAATGGATTATAATTCGAAAAAGGGAATTTATGAGAAAGCCATTTTAATTAAACAAGGATTTACAAATTTTCAATACACCATAGCGGATGACCAAGGAGTCATTGATCAGGAAAATGCAATAGACGGCAATTTCTACCAAACAGAAAATGAGTATACCATTCTAGTCTATTACAAAGAAAACATTGACAGATACGACAGAGTTGTTGGGAAAGGAATGGCGAGTTCCATAAATATAATTAACTAAAAAAAGTTTTTTGACTTTTGACAAAAAGATACCATTTTTTTGTAAATTTGTCAATAATAATCACATATTCATCCATTTAACATGGTTTCTCAAATAACAAGAGGCATAAAAATTTCGGTATTGACTAGTTTTGAGGGTACTTACTTCAAAAACTACAAGATCCATTTTGCCTTTAGTTACGTAATCACAATCGAAAATCACAGTAAGGATTCTGTTCAGTTGATTTCCCGCCATTGGGAAATTTTTGATTCTTTAAATGAAATCGAAATTGTTGATGGCGAAGGAGTAATTGGAAAAAAACCAGTTTTAAAACCTGGTGAATTGCATACATACAGTTCAGGATGCTTATTGTCATCTCCTTATGGTGCCATGAAAGGGTATTTCAACATGATTAATTTTACCTCAACAAAAAACTTCAAAGTTATCGTACCTACTTTTAGGTTATGTGCTCCGTTTGCTTTGAATTAAATTGCTACTCTTTTATTAGAATTTTAACTTCTAATCAGATTCTCTGATTGATGAATTATTGCTACCTTTACCACTCAATTTTTGATTCTAATTAAAATCTATTTAATATGCCAAAAGGAATTTACAACGTCCCAAAAGCGTTTAACGAAACCGTTAAATCCTACGCTCCAGGAAGTCCGGAAAGAGAGGAAGTTCTTGCCACTTTCAAGAAAATGTATAGTGAAACCGTTGATGTTCCTTTATACATTGGAGGAGAAGAAATCCGCACTGGAAAAACGAAAACCATAAATCCTCCTTTCGACCACAAACATATTGTGGGACAATACCACGAGGCCGACAAAGAACATATAGAAAAAGCCATTTCTACTGCGCTGGAAGCAAAAAAGAAATGGGCTAATTTAGCTTGGGAACACAGAGCATCGATATTTTTAAAAGCTGCTGAATTGCTTGCCGGACCTTACCGTGCCAAAATAAATGCGGCGACAATGATCGCTCAGGCAAAAACAGTACACCAAGCTGAAATTGACGCAGCTTGCGAATTCATAGACTTTTTGCGTTTCAACGTGCAATTTATGTCTCAAATTTATGCAGAACAACCCGCTTCATCCGAAGGTGTTTGGAACAGACTAGAACACAGACCATTGGAAGGTTTTGTTTATGCCATCACTCCATTTAACTTTACAGCAATTGCAGGTAATTTACCAGCCGCTCCAGCATTAATGGGGAATGTTGTGGTTTGGAAACCAAGTGCGACACAAATTTATTCTGCAAATGTAATTGTAGAAGTATTCAAACTAGCTGGATTACCGGATGGTGTAATCAATGTGGTTTATGGAGACTCTGCCATGATTTCTGAAACGTTATTAGGAAGTCGTGATTTTGCAGGAATTCACTTTACCGGTTCAACGCGTGTTTTCAATGACATTTGGGGGAAAATTGGACAAAACATCAGCAATTACAAAACATATCCAAGAATCGTAGGAGAAACTGGAGGTAAAGATTTTGTTGTAGCGCATTCATCTGCTATTCCGGCTCAAGTTGCTACAGCACTTTCAAGAGGAGCTTTCGAATACCAAGGACAAAAATGTTCTGCAGCTTCAAGAGCATACGTACCACAATCAATGTGGCCAGAAGTAAAAAAATTATTAGTAGCTGATTTAGCTTCCATGAAAATGGGATCGCCGGCAGACACTAATAATTTCGTTTCATCTGTAATTTCAGAAGGTTCATTTGACAAATTAGCTGGTTTTATTGACCAAGCTAAAAAAGATGCTGATGCCGAAATTATTGCAGGAGGAAATTACGATAAATCCGTTGGTTATTTTATTGAGCCTACCGTTATCGTAACTACAAATCCAAAATACACTACAATGGAAACCGAATTATTCGGACCAGTACTGACTATTTACGTTTATGAAGATGCTAAATGGGAAGAGACACTTGTATTAGTAGATTCAACTTCTGAATACGCATTGACAGGAGCTGTCTTGAGCCAAGACCGTTATGCAATTGAATATGCAATGAAAGTTTTAGAGAATGCTGCAGGTAATTTCTACATCAACGACAAACCAACAGGAGCAGTTGTAGGACAACAACCATTTGGTGGTTCCAGAGGTTCAGGAACTAATGACAAAGCAGGCTCTGTATTGAACTTATTGCGATGGGTTTCGCCAAGAACAATCAAAGAAACTTTTGTTACTCCAGAGAACTACAGATATCCATTTTTAGGATAATTTATTTTGAAAGACGAAAGTCTTAAAGAACTTTACAAATACACAAAAAGCCGAATCTAAAATTTAGATTCGGCTTTTTTTTACATTTTTCCTACTCAGTTCTATCTTTCGACTTTAAGACTTTCTACCTTATGATTAAACCGTAAATTTCAACGGCACATGCACCACTTTCTTAGTTTCAAAGAATTCATCTTCAAAAAAGTCAGCAAGATTGTATTCAATAGCTTTTGGAAAATCCTTTAGTTCTTCGGTTAAATCGCCTCCTTTTAAATAGAGAATTCCGTTTTTCAATTCGTGTTTATTGTTCTTTTTGATTTTGGTTTTCACCCAAGAAACAAAATCCGGCATATTCGTTACGGCACGACTCACGATAAAATCGAAATCTCCTTTGACATTTTCGGCACGCATTTGCTCCGCTTTTACATTTTTTAATCCCAATCCTTCGGCAACAGCCTGAACCACTTTTATCTTCTTGGCAATAATATCAATTAAATAAAAACGCGTTTCCGGAAAAAGAATCGCCAATGGAATACCAGGAAATCCTCCACCAGTGCCTACATCCAGAACATACGTTCCGGGTTCAAAGTTTATTATTTTGGCAATTCCCAACGAATGCAAAATATGCTTGGTGTACAAAGCATCAATATCTTTTCTCGAAATAACATTAATTTTTTCATTCCAATCGTGGTATAAAAAATCCAGTTTTTCGAACTGTTCTTTCTGAATATCAGTTAAATTAGGGAAATACTTAAGAATCTCGTCCATCTATTAATTTTTTAACAAAAGTAATACTTTAGAGTTAAAATATTTATCTCAATTTTGTATATCCAAAAATTTATAATAATTACCTTTGAACTTTATTAAATACATATGAATAATAATGCTCCGACATTTGCTAAGCAAGATAGCTTAAAGTTCTTTAGAACACTTAACTCACGGGTTAACAATTACTTCAAAGAAAATAATATCCAAAAGACAGGCAATTGGAAACTGTATTTGAAAACTATAATTTTGTTTTCTGTTTTTCTTGCGCCTTACTTTTTAATTCTAACACTTGGTATGCCTTTTTGGGCACATCTTCTGTTGACAATAGTTATGGGAATTGGAATGGCGGGAGTAGGAATGAATGTGATGCACGATGGTAATCACGGTTCGTATTCTAATAAAAATTGGGTCAACAAATTCATGGGTGGAACTATTTATGTTTTGGCGGGAAATGTTTACAACTGGCAAGTTCAACACAATGTTTTACACCATACTTATACAAACATTCCGGGTCACGATGAGGATTTAGATGCCGGACGTGTAATTCGTTTTACAAAAGATGCCAAATGGTATAACTTTCACCGTTTTCAGCAATATTATTCGGTATTCTTATACGGATTATTAACCTTCAACTGGGCCATCACAACTGACTTCAAACAGATGAGAAGCTACTTGAAAAGAAAATTATCTTACGGAGAAGCAAAAAGCCCAAAAACACTTTGGACGACTTTAATCATCACTAAAATAATTTACGTTTCGATCTGGATCGTGTTACCAATCGTTATTGGAATCACGTGGTGGAAAGTGCTTATCGGTTTCTTCGTGATGCATTACACAGCTGGTTTAATTTTAAGTGTAGTGTTCCAATTAGCACACGTTGTTGAAGAAACTACGAATCCATCTCCAAATGAATTAGGAGAAATGGACAATACTTGGGCCATTCACCAATTGTTCACAACAACGAATTTTGCTCCAAAAAACAAAATCGTAAACTGGTACACCGGCGGACTGAATCATCAAATTGAGCACCATATTTTCCCAAATATCAGCCACGTACATTATGGCGAAATTGCAAGTATCGTAAAAGAAACTGCTCAGGAATGCAACTTGCCATATTACGAATACAAAACAATGCGAAGTGCCGTTATTGCTCATTTCAAGCATTTGAAAAATTTGGGAATGAAACCGGAACTTACATAATCACACAAAAACATAACATGTTGTAGAGATGCACTGCAGTGCATCTCTACCGTGTATTTTTACAATAAAAAACTAACTACAACCTATTACAATGAATCCATTATCCGATAGAATAAACAATTTATCAACGTCTCAAACATTAGCAATGGCGGCTTTGGCCAGAGAATTAAAATCACAAGGAAAAGATATTATCAGTTTAAGTTTAGGAGAACCGGACTTTAATACACCTGATTTTATCAAAGAAGCGGCTAAAAAAGCAATTGACGAAAACTACAGCACGTATTCTCCGGTAGAAGGATATTTAGAATTAAAAGAAGCAATTTGCAGAAAATTCAAAAGAGACAATGATTTAGAGTACAAACCCTCTCAAATTGTAGTATCAACAGGAGCGAAACAATCGTTATACAACATTGCTCAAGTAATGTTAAACGACGGTGACGAAGTAATTTTACCGGCTCCTTACTGGGTTTCGTATTTCGAAATCGTAAAATTATCCGGTGGAATTCCTGTAGAAGTTCCAACTTCTGTAGATACGGATTTCAAAATCACACCAGAACAATTAGAAGCAGCAATTACACCAAAAACAAAAATGATGTGGTTCAGTTCCCCTTGTAATCCAAGCGGATCGGTATACAACAGAGAAGAATTAACGGCTCTTGCCAAAGTGTTGGAAAAACACCCGCACGTATATGTTGTTGCCGACGAAATCTACGAGCACATCAATTTCTCCGGAACTTTTTGCAGCATCGCATCTATCCCGGGAATGTTAGAAAGAACAATTACCGTAAATGGAGTTGCCAAGGCTTTCGCTATGACAGGATGGAGAATTGGATATATTGGAGCTCCTGAATTCATCGCTAAAGCGTGTACAAAAATTCAAGGTCAAGTAACAAGCGGTGCTAATAGTATTGCACAACGTGCTACCATTACCGCAGTAGATGCTGATCCAAGTGTTTTAAAACACATGGTGGACGCTTTCCATAGCCGTAGAGATTTAGTCGTTGGATTATTAAAAGACATTCCAGGAGTAAAAATTAACGTTCCCGAAGGTGCTTTTTATGTATTCCCAGACGTTTCTTCTTTCTTCGGAAAAACACTAAGAGGAACGTTTATAAAGGATGCCAATGATTTCTCTATGTACCTTTTGGGCGAAGCTAATGTAGCAACCGTTACTGGTGATGCTTTTGGAAACCCAGACTGTATCCGTTTTTCTTACGCAACAAGCGAAGAATTGCTGATTGAAGCCTTACGCCGAATCAAAGAAGCGGTGGCGTTATAGTCAAAAATCTTAAAGTCGAAAGTTGGAAAGTCAAAAATCTAACTTACAATATACTAACAAAGCCTCAAGATGTTCTTGGGGTTTTGTTGTTTTTGGGCGTGACCACAAGGGTCGGGCTTTTCGCTGCAATCTTTATATTTTTAAAGAAAAAATATAGAGGATTTCCGCTGCACTCCCTCACGCAAACCCTGCCAAAATCCTATTTATTCTAATTCATTACGGACTGCTAGTGAGCTGTCCCTACGATTATCATCACAAACGGAAAAACAATGAAATTTCTGATGATTTATGTTTTTAATTTTATACTTTTAGGAGATTAACTTAAATTTCGTTTGACTACCTAAAGCCGCAAAATTTTAGGTAGATTTGAATAACGATATAAATCCTGTAAGCAAGTTAGCCAGCGATAATGCACACACACAAAAGGAAGAAATCAATAAATTTAGGAATAACAATTTAAAAATTATATGAAGAAAGCAAATAAGAAATCTTTAATTTTTAGCGGAGTTTTTCTATATCTAAATGATGAAAGATTACATATTGATAATTTTCAACAGAATCTTCCGACGGGTTCATATACAAACAATGATGATAGTAAAGTTCAAATTTTCAATATAGAATATGAAGAAAGTTACCTGAAAATGAATTTTGGAGAGGGAATGGTAGGACCAAGAAATCCAAACGTTTATAATTTTAATACAAACGAAGAAGAGCCAAATCCTAGACAAAAAAATCAAGTTGAACCTAGACAAACTTTTGCAATCATTGATTTTAAAACTAGCTTTCTATGGATTAGCAATTCCAAAAAGAGGACTGCATTAATAGAGTTATTTAAAAGATATTTCCCGACTTCATCAATTGTTATAAAAGAAATTTACGATGAAACACAATTCATTGAGATGTTAAAAACCCTTGATAATATAAAAATTTCTGCAGTGCCGAATTTATTCAGTGATTCAGGATTATTAAGCAAAATTTTATCTGAAGAGATCAATGGATATGAAGCTAGTGTTGCCACTTTAAGTTTAAGTTATAACAATAGATTAACGAATAATTACTTAATCGACAAAGTTAAATCAATATTTAAACAAAAAAATTCACTAAGAAGCATTGTTATCTCAGGTAAAGATGAAAATAATTTAGGAATGCTTTTTAATACCGAAGGCTTTTCACGAAAAATTGATATTGAGGCTCTAGTTGATGAAGATGAAATGTTTTCATCTGATGATGTATACAATATATTAATAAGTAAAGTAAAAAATGAAAACACTTAAAATAATACTTAAAATTTTCACTTCAGTTTTTGCTATATCCTTTTTTACAATAAGTTTTAACCTGAATATGAAAGCTTTTGAAGTTGTTGCCAATTTTTTATCAATAACAACAGGTTTTTCAATCACTGCATTATCAATTATTGCTACTTCTCCTTTCTCAAAAAATCTATATAACCAAGAAAGTAGTAAAGACAATTCTAAAACTTTACTTCACGAACTTGTAGATAAGTTTAAAACATCTATGATACTTTTTATAACAACTATTTGTCTTATTGTATTACTAAATTTATATCCTGAAAAATATATTCCAACAATGTTTAAAGTTTGTGAAACTGAAATTACTACAATGGCCATTTTAAAATCTTTTGTACTATATTTTTCAATTTTATCGCTAATTTCGTTCGTTATTTTATTTAATACTTTTTCAAAATTTGTAATTAAATCTGGAAAATTAATTAAATAGTAACAATCAAACCCAAACCACCATGCTCACCGCCATCAACCCAAAATTACCCATGCGTAACAAAGCGATTACAAGGGATTTCTATATCACTCAATTAGGTTTTCAGGAATTGGGTAATGCGGACTTTAACGGGTATTTGATGGTGCAAAAAGACACGATTGAAATTCATTTTTTTTAATTTTCCACAATTAATCCTGCTGAAAATTACGGCCAAGTTTACATTCGGGTGCAGGATATCGAAACCGTTTATAGCAACTTCTTGAACAACGGCGTCGCCATGCATCCCAATGGTCCTTTGCAAATAAAACCTTGGGGACAAAAGGAATTTTCGATATTAGACCCAGATAATAATCTATTGACTTTCGGGCAAAGTTTGTAGCAAATCTGCAGTGATAAAAAAGCAATTTAGTATTTTTACATTCCAATTAAGACTTCAAAATATGAAAATACTACTTCTTGGCTCAGGCGAATTAGGAAAGGAATTTACAATCGCTGCACAACGCATCGGGCAAATTGTAATTGCAGTGGACAGTTACGAAAATGCTCCCGCCATGCAAGTTGCCCATGATTTTGAAGTAATCAATATGCTCGACGGAGAAGCCCTAGACCGAATCGTCGCCAAACATAAACCTGATTTTATTGTTCCAGAAATAGAAGCCATCAGAACCGAGCGTTTTTATGACTATGAAAAGCAAGGAATTACCGTAGTTCCTTCTGCGAAAGCGGCAAACTTCACGATGAATAGGAAAGCAATCCGTGATTTAGCATCTAAAGAATTAGGATTAAAAACCGCGAAGTACCGTTACGCCACAACTGCTGAGGAATTACAAAAAGGCGTTGAAGCCGTTGGAATGCCTTGCGTAGTAAAACCATTAATGTCTTCCTCCGGAAAAGGACAATCCACTATAAAAACCGAAGCCGATATTGAAAAAGCATGGAAGTACGCTGTGGAAGGTTCGCGTGGAGATGTCGTAGAAGTGATTGTAGAATCGTTTGTCAAATTCAATTCGGAGATTACTTTATTGACTGTTGTTCAAAACGATAATCCAACATTGTTTTGTGCACCAATTGGTCACCGCCAAGAGCGTGGCGATTATCAAGAAAGCTGGCAACCCGCGAGAATTTCCGACAATAATTTATACGAAGCGCAAGACATGGCCGAAAAAGTAACCGAAGCTTTGGGCGGCGCAGGACTTTTTGGAGTCGAATTTTTCTTGGCTGATGACGGCGTTTATTTCTCAGAATTATCGCCTCGTCCGCATGATACCGGAATGGTAACATTAGCCGGAACACAAAACTTCAACGAATTTGAATTGCATTTACGCGCTATTTTAAGTTTGCCTATTTTCGAAATTACATTAGAAAAAGCGGGAGCCAGTGCAGTCATTTTAGCTTCGGAAAACTCCACAAATCCAACCTACTCCGGAATCGAAAAAATTGCGGCTCTACCTAAAACCGATTTTAGAATCTTTGGCAAACCAACTTCAAGACCATACCGTAGAATGGCAGTGGCTTTAGTGAGTGATACCGTAGAAACTGCAATTGAAGAAGTAGTAGAAAAAGCAAAAAATGCAGCAAGGTTGATTACCGTGCATTCGTAATTACATTTAATAAACTTCCAATATTACATCGAAAACAAGGTGAAAAAAAAATCCGCTAAATCAGTGTTATCAGCGTTCCCTTTTATCATCATGTGAATTATCGCCTAAACATTCGAAAGTTCTTCCTAAACCTTTAAATACCTTTGAAAAAAATAATGACGATGTCAAATTCTATTGTACACATCCTGAATAATGATTGCCCTCATTGCCTTAAAGGCAAAGTTTTCAATGAAAAAAGTATATTTTTCAATTTTGGATTTCCAAAAATGAACGAATATTGTTCTCATTGTAATTATAAATTCGAAAAAGAACCAGGCTACTTTTTTGGAGCTATGTATGTAAATTATGGTTTAACAGTAGCCCAAGGAATTGTTACCTATGTTATTGCCCAATTTTTCTTTACCAAAACTTTCGATTTAAGAATCATTCCAATTATTGCTATTGTGATTATCGCCATGGCTTCTCTTAATATTCGTCTTTCCAGATTATTGTGGATTTACATGTTTAAAAATTATTCGATGTAAAAAAACCAGTATCTTAGCTGAAGTAAAAATTTAATCATTTATGAAAAAGATACTATACTTAGCTATTTTGTTCTCGGCAACACTTGTAAGTGCTCAGGATAAAGATAAAAAAGAAGAGCCAAAACCCCAAATTGTCGAAGCTTCATGCGGGCAATGCCAGTTTGGAATGGAAGGTCATGGTTGTGAATTAGCCGTTCGCATTGACGGAAAATCCTATTTCGTTGACGGAAGTTCTATCGACTCCCATGGTGATGCGCATGCCAGTGAAGGCTTTTGTGCTGCGATAAGAAAAGCGGAAGTCGTTGGTAAAGTGGTGGACAATAAATTCAAAGTCACCTCATTTAAATTACTACCCAAAAAATAAAAAAAGGGCTTAAAGAGAATTCTTTGAGCCCTTTTTTAGTTATTTCGATTTCATGGTTGCTTTCAGATTGATATTCTCAAAACTCGAAATATCAATTACTTCTTCCAAATCTACATCAAAAGAAATATTTATACTATCGCCTACAATTGTTACCGGCAATTGATTGGATATTTGTGAAGAACCCACAAATATATTAGGATAATCTTTGACTTTAAAATAATAAAAACTATTCCCGTTTTTTACATCATTCTGTATTCGGGTTACAACTGATTTCAGCGATTTTTTATTGGACACACTATTCGGGTTTATTTTATTATCCGCCATATTATATACGTTTTTAAACGAAGTCAAGGTTTCTCGCATCGTATTACCTACGCCAACAATCGTATAATCTGAAATGGCAACCATCGCAAACATTTTAACCAATCCACCGTTATCTTTAAGCGTCATCACATACGTGGGAATGTTATTGATATTATAAGGAATAGGCAAAGATGCTTTATATCCTTTTTCCTGAACTTTCCCTTGTGCCGAACTTTGAGCCGCATATTCCGTCGCGCCACTTTGTTTGTAAAAAGTAGTTTCTTTGGTTCTGGTGTCCACCAAAACAAAACCAACTGCAGATTCTTCTTTCCCAACAGAAGTCAATCCTGTGTACCAATAGGATTTATTGTCTTTTCCATATACCAATGTCATTCCTTCTGTAATTTGAAGTTTATCCTGATTAGAAAAATTCCAATAGCCGTGAACATATTCACCCCAATCATTCAACTGATTTTCTATAAAATCCAAAGGCTGAATTCGATCCACCCATTTTGGTGTTTTAGCAATTGAATATTCGTTTATTGCTCCAGATTGTGCATCAACCACTACGACACCTACAGCGTCTTTTCCTGAAAAACCAATTTTTTTCACATATTTAGTGACAATCCAAAACGGATTTCCAGCATCATCAATCTCAAAACTAAAATCAGCCAGACCAACAGTAGCATTTCCATTAAAATAAACGTGTCTGTGAATGTCACTTTGGAAGTAAGCGCCTTGCTGGTATTTAATCTTAATGTTCTTCCCTCCTACACTCTGAACTAATTTCACATCACGTTCATTGGTTGCAGAAACCATAACATATCCCGCAGTTCCCTCTTGGTTGTTAAACCATTTCAAAAAACCCGAATGCAATAATGGAGCAACCCAGTACAGGTTATTATTTACTTTCTGTATACAAAAATCCCCTAATTCTACTTGGCTCCCCAAAGCGGGTTGCGAACCTAAAATTTTCTCTCCCAAAAGATGGGCTAGTTCCTCATCGACCACACGGATTTTATCAATAGAAATTGGAGCAATGTGATTGGTTATTTTTTGGCCGTTTTTAACCTCGCCTATTAATTTTTGATACGAGTCGCTTCTAAACATTTTTAAGCTGGTCACAAAAGGTAGCGCAATACAATACAATAAAAGCACTCCTGCCAAAACAAACAAAATCTTGTTAGGCTTGGAAACAATCTTGACTTGCTTTGTTTGCTGAGAAATAGTCAAACCAACAGAAAATAAGATTCCTATCACTAACAACAGTAATAAAATAAAAGCAAAACCAGTAAATCCATAATTGATTACGGGGAGATTGTTGTACAACAAGAAAAAACCAAAAAAGAGCAGGAAAATAATTGAGAATATTTTTTTCATAATATTTAAATCTTTGATATGTTTGATATTAGTCTTTAATACTTCTAAATGTTACACTAATAAAAGTGTCAATTTTAAAGAAAACAACAACCCTATTTACAATACCGCAAAAAATAGTATTTTTGCATTCCGATTGAAATTTATTTTTCAGTCTTTAATTTTTTTCAATCTTTAAAATAAACACATGAAAGCATACGTATTTCCAGGTCAAGGCGCGCAATTCACAGGAATGGGTAAAGACTTATATGAAAATTCCGCTCTCGCAAAAGAATTATTCGAAAAAGCCAATGATATTTTAGGTTTTCGCATCACAGACATCATGTTTGAAGGAACAGCCGAGGAATTGAAAGAAACTAAGGTGACACAACCAGCCGTTTTCCTGCATTCGGTGATTTTAGCAAAAACATTAGGGGAGGATTTCAAACCAGAAATGGTAGCGGGGCATTCATTGGGTGAATTTTCAGCTTTAGTAGCTAATGGTACTTTATCTTTTGAAGACGGCTTGAAACTGGTTTCACAACGAGCTTTGGCAATGCAAAAAGCCTGCGAAATAAAACCCTCAACAATGGCCGCCGTTTTAGGATTGGCTGACAACATTGTAGAAGAAGTTTGTGCTTCGATTGACGGAATTGTAGTAGCTGCAAATTATAACTGCCCGGGACAATTAGTAATTTCTGGAGAAACATCAGCAGTAGAAAAAGCGTGTGAAGCGATGAAAGCCGCTGGTGCAAAACGTGCATTATTGTTGCCTGTTGGCGGTGCTTTTCACTCTCCAATGATGGAACCGGCTCGTGAAGAACTAGCCGCTGCTATAGAAGCAACGACGTTCTCAACTCCTATTTGTCCAGTGTACCAAAATGTAACAGCAAGTGCCGTTTCTGACCCAAACAAAATCAAGAAAAATTTAATTATTCAATTGACTGCTCCCGTAAAATGGACACAATCTGTGCAACAAATGATATTAGACGGAGCAACTTTATTTACCGAAGTAGGTCCTGGAAAAGTACTAGCCGGGTTGATTGGAAAAATAGATAAAGAAGCAAGGACTGCGAATGCTTAATTAATAGTCCCTAAGTATCTAGAAAATAAAAATCCCAAATTATCATCACGATAATTTGGGATTCTATTTTTAGATTGAATACTAAAAACGGAACACGGATTATTCTATGAACGAATCTTCTGTTCCCATTTCCAAGCACTTGCCATCGCTTCCTCGAGCGTAGATTGTGCTTTCCATCCCAAAATATCGTTCGCTTTATCGGTATTGGCGTAAGCCGAAGTTATATCTCCTTCTCTACGACCTACAATTTTGTAGGGCAGTTTTTTACCGCTCACTTTTTCGAAAGTATGAATGACTTCTAAAACCGAGCTACCCGTCCCGGTTCCCAGATTAAACGTTTCTACTTTGGCCGTATTTTTTTTATTCAATAAACGTTGCAAAGCGATTACATGGGCTTTCGCCAAATCGACTACGTGAATATAATCACGAACTGCCGTACCATCCGGAGTTGGATAATCATCTCCATAAACCGAAAGTTCTTTTCGCAATCCAAAACCAGTTTGCGTAATAAACGGCACTAAATTTTGAGGAACTCCAATAGGCAATTCCCCAATTTCAGTTGAAGGATGCGCCCCAATTGGATTAAAATAACGCAACAAAATGGCATTAATATTAGTCACCTTGGTCGTATCGGTAATGATTTCCTCTCCTATTTGCTTTGTGTTTCCATAAGGTGACATCGCGGTTTGAATTGAAGCATTTTCAGTAATTGGCATACTTTCGGCCTGACCATAAACCGTGCAAGACGAACTGAAAATGAAATTTGCTTCCGGTTTTTGCTGCAATTCCTGCAAAACATAAACCAAGGCATTGATATTATTTTCATAATACAACAACGGATTTTCAACACTTTCGCCCACTGCTTTTGAAGCTGCAAAATGAATGACACCTAAAATATCATGATGCCTTTTGAAAAAATCCTGCACTTTTTCTTTTTCGCGCAAATCTAATTTTTCGAAAGCCGGAATTTTTCCCGTAATATTCTGAATTCCGTCCAAAACGCTCAAGGAAGTATTTGATAAATTATCGACAACGATAACTTCATATCCTTCGTTTTGCAATTCTACTACAGTATGCGATCCTATGAAACCCAAACCACCTGTGACTAATATTTTCATGATTTCTTATTTTGTACAAACGCGATTTAGTACGTCCTACCGTTTATAAAAAAGACGCGATAAATTGCGTCTTTTTTAAAATTATCCTAAATATTCTAAAACCGAATCTGTGATAAACTTAATTTGCTCGTCATCTAATTCGGTGTGCATCGGCAACGAAAGCACTTCCGTTACTAATTGATTGGTTACGGGAAAATTTTCTTCTTTGTAACGGGAATCCGCGTAAGCTTTTTGCGAATGCAACGGAATTGGGTAATAAATAGCACAAGGAATTCCTTTATCCAATAAATGTTGCATCAAGCCATTTCTATCTGCATCAATGATTCGCAGCGTATACTGATGAAAAACGTGACAGTCACAAATGGAACAAATACTTGGTGCAACTATATTTTTATGCCCTTCAAAAGCAGTTGAATATTTTCTGGCTGCATCTTGTCTGGCTTTACTATACTCGTCTAATAAAGGTAATTTTGCATTCAAAACTGCTGCCTGAATACTGTCTAAACGCGAATTTACACCTACTACATCATGGTGGTATCGCTCATACATTCCGTGATTTACAATTCCGCGAAGTTTGTGCGCCAAAGCATCATCATTGGTAAAAATCGCTCCACCGTCTCCATAACATCCAAGATTTTTAGAAGGAAAAAATGAAGTCGCTCCCACGTGTCCAATCGTTCCCGCTTTCTTTTTAGTGCCATCCGAAAATTTACAGTTGGCACCAATCGCTTGCGCATTATCTTCTATAACATATAATTTGTATTCTTTAGCAATTGCCATTATAGCTTCCATATTGGCGGCACGACCAAACAAATGTACCGGCACAATCGCTTTTGTTTTTGGCGTAATCGCTTTTTTAATTCCTTCAATGGAAATATTCATATTAAACATATCCACATCAACTAAAACGGGTGTCAATTGCAATAAAGCAATAACTTCCACTGTCGCGGCAAAAGTAAAATCAGCAGTAATTACCTCATCACCGGGTTTTAAATCCAGTCCCATCATGGCAATTTGTAACGCATCGGTTCCGTTGGCACACGGAATTACGTGTTTTACGTCAAGATATTCTTCTAATGATTTTTGAAACTGATGAACTTGAGGTCCATTAATATAAGTGTTCGTATCTAAAACTTCCTGAATATAAACGTTAACGCTGTCTTTTATTTTTTCATATTGACTTTTCAAGTCAACCATTTGGATTTTTTTCATTGCAATTTTTGTTTAATGTTCGAAAGATTACCGTTTCTAAAAACCGTAAATACTTTCTTAAAACGAAGAACAAAAATAGTTATTTATGAGTTGAAACCAATGCAACCCACAGTAAAAAAAGATAATATTCCAATGAAATAAAATAGGGAGATCCTGACAACTAAAATTTAAATATTGCTGCGGAAGAAATTCATATAAAGAAAACGTATTTTAGCCCCAAAATTTTAATGATGCTTTTTCTCTATAATTTAATGGTTCTATTTGCTGGATTTTTATTGGAAATCATAGCTTTTTTCAGTCCAAAAACGAAACTTTTTGTGGAAGGCCGAAAAGTAGTTTTTCTTGTTTTGGAACAAAAAATAAAACCTACCGACAAAACAATCTGGTTTCATGCAGCTTCCTTGGGCGAGTACGAGCAAGGCTTACCCGTGATTGAAAAAATAAAAGAGCAGTTTCCTGCGCACAAAATCGTGCTAACTTTTTTCTCTCCTTCGGGTTATGAAGTCCGTAAAAACAATACCGTTGCTGATGTTACGGTGTATTTGCCACTAGATAGCAAGAAAAATGCACAACAATTTTTGAAACTTGTACATCCTGATTTAGTGTTTTTCATTAAATATGAATACTGGCCTAACTATTTAGCGGAACTCAAAAAATTAAACATCAAAACCTATTTGGTTTCTGGAATTCTTAGAAAAAATCAACTGTTTTTCAAATGGTATGGCGGTTTTTACCGAGAAGCGCTGGATGCGTTCACGTACTTTTTTGTTCAAAATGAAACTTCAAAAAAATTACTGCAGCAGTTAGGCAAAACAGACGTTGCTGTTTCCGGCGACACCCGATTTGATCGCGTGGCCACAATTTTAGAAAAAGATAATTCGCTGGATTTTATCTCTGATTTTAAAAACAACACAATCACTATTGTAGTGGGAAGTTCGTGGCCAAAAGATGAAGATTTGATAGTGAATTTTATTGATTCGAATACTTTAAACATCAAGTTTATAATTGCGCCACATAATATAAAGGAAGAACAAATTCAACAGTTAAAAAACAGCATCACCAAAAAAACTGTTTTATTCTCTGAAAAAGAAGAACAGAATCTCGCTGATTTCGATGTATTTATCATTGACACGATTGGCATTTTGACAAAAATCTACAGTTATGCGGACATCGCCTATGTGGGTGGTGGTTTTGGAAATCCCGGAGTTCACAATGTATTAGAGCCGGCAACTTTTGGTGTTCCAATCATTATTGGACCCAACTATTCCCATTTTGCAGAAGCAATCGCGCTGGTAAATATGGATGCCTGTGTTGCGGTTGCCAATCAAAAAGAATTGGACGAAGCCCTTGAAAACCTAATACGCAATGCTGACATCCGAAATGAAAAAGGACACATGTGCAGCACTTTTGTACAAATGAACAAAGGCGCCACTGCCATCATTTTAAAAAATATTCTGCATGATTGAATTTAAACCTCTGGCTGCTCCTGATATCGAAACCATCGTCTCCATGATGCAGGAATTCTATACAATTGATGATTATCCCATTTCCGTTGACTTTTCCAAAGCTTTGTTTCAAGAATTTATTTCCAATGAAAATCTGGGAAAAGCTTGGCTGATTGTATCCGACAACGAAATTGTAGGATATCTAATTCTAACCTTTATTTTTAGTTTTGAATACCAAGGAAGAATAGGTTTTTTAGATGAATTGTATATAATCGAAAAAGCAAGGGGAAAAGGAATTGGCAGCGAAACTATTGCGTTTATTAAAACCGAAAGTCACAAACTATCGTTAAAACTGATTTATCTGGAAGTGGAACCGCACAATGAAAATGCACAAAAATTGTATCTTGCCAACGGTTTTGACTCACACAAAAGGCAATTAATGAAATACAAAATCAACTAAAATTACACTCTAAATTTAATACCATGAAATTTTTAAAATTATTCCTATTACTATTTGTCATTCAGCTACAAGCCCAGCAAGGCGGGATGTGGATTCCTTCGCTGCTGAAAGGAATGAATGAAACCGAAATGAAAAATCTGGGCATGAAAATGTCCGTAAAAGACATTTATGATGTAAATCAGTCGAGCATGAAAGATGCGGTTCCACATTTTAACGGGGGCTGTACCTCAGAAGTTATTTCCCCAAAAGGACTGATCCTGACCAATCATCATTGCGGGTTTTCACAAATTCAATCGCATTCCACCGTAGACCATGATTATCTGACAGATGGTTTTTGGGCTTACAAAATGGAAGAAGAACTGCCAAACGAAGGTTTGACTGTGACTTTTATGGTAAAAATTGAAGATGTAACCACTTTAGTTTTGGACGGAACTGCTTCCATGAGCAACGAAGCCGAAAAACAAAAGAAAATTCAAGAAAATATTACAGCATTATCCAGCTCGTTGCCAAAGGAAAGTTGGCAGGAAAACAAAATCCGTACCTTTTACGAAGGCAATCAATACATGCTATTTGTAACGGAAACCTTTACTGATGTGCGTTTAGTTGGTGCTCCGCCTTCCTCTATCGGGAAATTTGGTTCTGATACTGATAACTGGGTTTGGCCGCGTCATACCGGAGATTTTTCTTTATTTAGAATTTATGCTGACAAAAACAATCGCCCAGCTGCCTATTCAAAAGACAATGTGCCTTACACTCCCAAACATTTCTTGCCTATTTCACTGGATGGCGTAGCTGAAGATGATTTTACATTGGTTTTTGGATATCCGGGAAAAACAAGCGAATATTTACCTTCGGTTGCGATTGAACAAATTGTAAACGAACTGAATCCTGCAAAAATCGAAATCAGGGACAAAGCCCTGAAAGTTGCCGATGGTTTTATGCGAAAAGACAATGCCATTAAAATTCAGTATGCTTCAAAATATGCGAGTATTGCCAATTATTGGAAAAAATGGATTGGCGAAACTCAAGGATTAAAAAAATCAAATGCTGTTGCCGTAAAAAGAGAAACTGAAAAGGCTTTTCAGCAAAAAATAGTAAAAGCGGGCAAAGAAAAAGAATATGGAACGCTGTTGGCTGATTTTGACAAAAATTACGCAGAAATCGCTCCTTATGCCGTATCAAGAGAATATTTCACGGAAGTGGTATTGCGTAATACCGAATTGCTCAGTACGGGTTACAAGTTGTACCAATTGGAACAAGTTTTTAAAGCAAAAGGGGAACAATCCTTCACAGACCGAAAAAACAATTTAATAACCGCATTGGCTGATTTTTATAAAAATTTCAATGCAACTGTTGATGAAAAAGTTTTTGAGCAATTGATTGAATTGTATGCGACAAAATCTCCAAAGCAATTTTTACCACAAAGTTTGGCAAAAGTGAATGCAAAAAATTTGGCTTCGGAAATATATACAAAATCCAAACTTCAAAATTATGCTGGCCTAAAACAATTGCTGTCTGGTGATACCCGAACTGTTTTAACGAATTTAAATAATGATCCCGGTTTCCTGTTTGTAAAAGAATTAGCCGATAAATATTTGAAAGAAGTTGCACCAAAATACGACGAAATCAACTTAACTATAACTGCGTTGCAACGCACATATATGAAAGCCCAATTAGAATTGAATACAGAAAGCCGCATTTTTCCTGATGCCAACAGTACTTTACGAGTAACTTACGGAAAAGTAAAAGGATATGAACCAAAAGATGCTACCGTTTATACTCCAATAACGTATTTAGACGGCGTTATGGAAAAATACATCCCCGGGGATTATGAATTTGATGTTCCTAAAAAATTAGTGGACTTATACAACACCAAAGATTATGGACCGTATGGAGTAAATGGCAAAATGCCTGTTTGCTTTATTGGTACAAATCACACTACTGGCGGTAATTCAGGAAGCCCAGCAATTGACGCTCAAGGAAACTTAGTGGGCCTTAATTTTGACAGGGTTTGGGAAGGAACAATGAGTGACCTTTACTATGATCCAAGTATTTGTAGAAATATAATGGTCGATGTACGCTATATCTTGTTTATTATGGATAAATATGCCGGGGCAACAAACTTAATCAGCGAATTAAAACTAGTTCACCCAAAGAAAAGTAAATCCCTGAAAAAGAAAAACTTAAAACAAAAATAGTCAAAAAAGAGGCGTAAGAGAACGATATTATTCATTTATTGATTATTTGTTCTAACTGGCACAATAATTGAGCTTTGTATCAGCGTTGACAAAAAATATTATTTTTTAAAAAAAAAATAAAAAAATATTTTACATATTAAAAAATTTATATCTTTGCCACGAATTAATAATTAACCTTTTATATTAAATTAAGATGAAAAAAGTATTTTTAAGTTTAGCTGCTGTTGCTGTATTGACTGTTGTATCATGTAAAAAAGCTGACGCTCCTGCTGAGGATTCTGCAACTGCTGTTGATTCTGCTGCTATGGTAGTTGATTCTGCTGCTATGGTAGTTGATTCTGCTGCTCAAGTTGTTGATTCTGCTGCTGCTGCTGCTACTGACGCTGCTGCTGTTGCAACTGATGCTGCTGCTGAAGTAAAAAAATAATTAGAACTTAAATTCTAAAAATTTTAAAGCCATCCGCTATGCGAGATGGCTTTTTTAATTTGTAAAACCTGTACTTTCGAGAAACAGATTTTCAAAAGCAAAAAGAGAGTCTTAGCAACTAGCCGAGACTCTCTTTTTTTATGTCTTTATTTAAAAGATTCAATCGATAAAAACAAAATCATTTGATGAAAAGTCTAATGTTTCGGATAGTGATCCATAGCGTACAATTTCATCAATTCCTTTTTGCAAACGCAATGAAGTAGTATATTTTCTGCTTGTTGCAAAATGATTGCCTCCCAACATCAATTTAAAGTAAAACTTCCCACTGGAAGACTTAAACTTTAAAAAGTTAGCCGATTCAATATCTGCCTTAAACCTTTCAATATCTTCTTCACACTCAAATTTCAGTTCATAACTTAAGCTTGTAAAAACAACCTTTCCCTTTCTGGAAGTAAAAACAAACTTATATTCGTCATTATATCTTTTACTAATTACAAACGCACCCATAACTTATTTTGAAATAAATTGTAACATTAAAACTAATCATACAATGACGATTTTAACCCTGCATCAAAAAACAATACAACTTTAAGTGATTATATAAGTGTCGTAAAATTTTAAATGGATTTATTATAAAATAAAAAAAGCTCCAAACATAGTTTGAAGCTTTTTTAGTACTCAGAGCGGGACTTGAACCCGCACGAACATTGCTGTTCACTGGATTTTAAGTCCAGCGTGTCTACCAATTTCACCATCCGAGCATTATGTGGTGTCGAGCGAAAAACGGGGCTCGAACCCGCGACCTCGACCTTGGCAAGGTCGCGCTCTACCAACTGAGCTATTTTCGCATTTTCAATTTTTAGAAAGAACCGCGATACTTATTCTGTATTGCGGATGCAAATTTAGGACATTTATTGAATTACACAAGCCTTTTTTACAAAAAAATTACACATAAATCTTAACCTTCTGATAACGTCTACTTTAAAACTTGCAAAACTATTTTCTGGTCAACATTCTTTTAATTTCATTGAGTTTCATCAGCGCTTCCATAGGTGTAATGGTATTGATATCCAGATTTAAGATCTCTTCTTTGATTTCCTCCAATAAAGGATCATCAAGATTAAAGAAACTCATTTGCATTTCCTCCTTTGCAGCTTTAATTCCGTTCAGCGCATCACTGGAATGATTTTTTTCTAATTTTTTTAATAGTTTTTGCGCTTTCAAAATGACGATTTGAGGCATTCCGGCCATTTTTGCCACATGTATTCCAAAACTATGGGCACTTCCTCCTTTTACTAATTTTCGAATAAAAAGCACCGTATCTTTCAATTCTTTGACAGCCACATTATAATTCTGAATTCTTGGTAGTGATTCACTCATTTCATTCAGCTCATGATAATGCGTTGCGAATAATGTTTTGGGTTTTGAAGGATGTTCGTGTAAGAACTCTGCGATTGCCCAGGCGATTGAAATTCCGTCATAGGTACTCGTTCCTCTTCCAATTTCATCCAACAGCACCAAACTTCTATCGGAAATATTGTTTAAGATGGAGGCTGTTTCATTCATTTCAACCATAAAAGTAGATTCTCCCATCGAAATATTATCACTGGCTCCTACTCTGGTAAATATTTTATCGACAATTCCCATTCTCACACTATCAGCAGGGACAAAACTCCCCATTTGGCACAAGAGCACAATTAATGCAGTTTGACGCAAAATAGCCGACTTTCCAGACATATTAGGCCCCGTGATCATAATCAATTGTTGCGTTTCACGATCCAAGAACACATCATTGGCAATATAAGGCATGCCAACCGGTAATTGTTTTTCGATAACAGGATGCCTTCCGTTTTTAATTTCCAATTCGAATGTTTCGTCTAGTTCTGGACAAACATATTTATTTTCGATAGCCAATTGGGTAAAAGAACACAAACAATCCAACTGGGCTATCAGATTAGCATTCATTTGAACGGGTTTAATATACGTGGCAATCCAATTGACTAATTGTTCGAATAACTCTACTTCTATTTTATGAATTTTCTCTTCGGCACCCAAAATTTTAGTTTCGTATTCTTTTAATTCCTCGGTGATATAGCGTTCTGCATTGACCAAAGTTTGTTTTCGAATCCATTCAGTCGGAACTTTATCCTTGTGCATATTCCTAACTTCGATGTAATATCCAAAAACATTATTAAAGGAAATTTTCAAAGAGGATATTCCAGTTAGTTGTGATTCTCGTTTCTCAATTCCTTCCAAGAATTCCTTCCCGGAAGTAGATATCGCTCGTAAATCATCTAATTCGGCATTGATTCCCTTGGCAATCGCATTCCCTTTGGCAATAGCCACAGGCGCATCTTGATTTAAAACCGTTTTTATTTTCTCCCGAAGCAATTCGCAACTGTGCAAACTGTCTCCAATAACTTTTACTGCTTCTTGCGGACTTTCTAATGCCAAGGTTTTTATCGGAATAATAGCATCTAACGATTCTTTTAGATAAACCACTTCGCGAGGCGATACTTTTCCAGCTGCAATTTTCGAAATCAAACGTTCCAAATCAGAAATTTGCTTGATTTGATTTTGAATGTTTTTTAAAACGCTTTGGTTCTCTTTTAAATAAGAAACCACTTGGTGCCGACTCTGTATTTTTTGACTGTCTTTTAACGGTAACGCGAGCCAACGTTTCAACAAACGACCACCCATTGGCGAAAGCGTTTTATCAATCACATCCAGCAGCGTAACCGCGTTTGGAATGTAACTGTGATACAACTCCAGGTTGCGAATGGTAAACCGGTCCATCCAAACGTAAGCATCTTCTGCAATACGCTGAATCGCTGTGATATGTTGTACTTTATTGTGCTGTGTTTCGGACAAATAATACAAAATGGCTCCCGAGGCAATAATTCCTTCTTTCAATTCTTCGATTCCAAAGCCTTTCAACGAAATCGTCTGAAAATGCTTGGTTAAGGTTTCGAATGCATAATCTTCTTTATAAATCCAATCCTCCAGATAAAAACTGTGATAATCGTCTCCGAAAATTTCCCGGAAATCACTCTTATTATTTTTTGGAATCAGAACTTCACTGGGATTAAAATTCTGCAGCAACTTATCAATATATTCGGCGTTTCCTTGCGCCGTTAAAAATTCTCCGGTGGAAACATCCAGAAAGGAAATTCCTATAGATTTATTGGCAAAAAAAATGGAAGCCAAGAAATTATTAGTTTTCGACTGCAAAACCTCATCGTTCATGGAAACCCCCGGAGTTACCAGTTCTGTAACACCACGCTTTACGATGGTTTTAGTCATTTTTGGATCTTCAAGCTGATCACAAATTGCCACACGAAGACCTGCTTTAACTAATTTGGGCAAATACGTATTCAAGGAGTGATGCGGAAAACCGGCAAGTGCAGTTTCTGTCTCAGAACCCGCTCCACGCTTCGTTAATACAATTCCTAATATTTTAGAGGCACGTACAGCATCTTCTCCAAATGTCTCATAAAAATCGCCCACACGAAACAAAAGACAAGCATCAGGATACTTCCTTTTGATCTCATTGTATTGTTTCATTAACGGTGTTTCCTTAACTATTTTATCTTTAGATGCCAATGGTTTAATGTTTGAAAAATTAAAAATACTGGGCGAATTTATCGATTTTTAAATAAATATGTCACCACTTCAAAAAATTAAACTATTTTTTTAAGAAAAAATTAAGGCGTAGATTCTAATTTTTATATAGATTTGTGAATCTTTTTAAAATTAAACACACATGAAAAAAATAATTGCTCTAGCCATGCTAGTTGTTTTAGGAGCTGCTACTTCTAATGCGCAGGAAACATCAAAAAAATTAAAAGCAACAAATACTAAAGTAGCCACTGCTAAGGTAAATGGCGCTGGAATGGTTTTCGTTACAGAAACTATTGACTACGGTAATGTTGCATACAACTCTGACGGTCGTCGTGAATTTGTGTTCACTAATAACGGTAACAAGCCATTGATCATAACTAATGCTCAAGGTTCTTGTGGTTGTACTGTACCAACGTATCCAAAAGAGCCAATTGCTCCAGGTGCAAAAGGTGTTATTGGGGTAAAATATGACACGTCAAGAGCGGGTCAAGCATTTACAAAAACAGTAACCTTGACAACTAATGCAGTTGTACCAAGTAAAACACTTACAATAAAAGGAAATGTTTTAGCTGCTGGCACTTCAAAAAGCTAAATTTTAACTAAATACACAAAAAAGCTTCCATTAACTTCGGAAGCTTTTTTTTTGAATAATTTACAAAGTATGAGAAAGCTTGAAAACAGCGAACTGGAACGAAAATCCATTGAAGCTTTTAAAAAATCTGAAAAAACACCACTTATTTTGGTATTAGATGATATTCGCAGTTTACATAATATTGGCTCCGTTTTTAGAACTGCCGATGCGTTTCTAATTGAAAAAATATATTTATGCGGTATTACAGCCACGCCTCCCAACAAGGAAATTCATAAAACAGCACTTGGCGCAACAGAAACAGTAACTTGGGAACATCAGGAAAATGTTCTTGAGGTTATCGAAAAATTAAAAGCGGAAAATGTAATGACTCTGGCCATAGAACAAGTAGAAAGTGCCGTTTTTCTTCAAAATTTTGAAGTTGAAAAAGGAAAGAAATATGCTTTAGTTTTTGGAAATGAAGTTTACGGTGTTTCGCAGGAAGCAGTTGCATTGTGTGATGGTTGTATCGAAATTCCACAATTAGGCACCAAACATTCTTTGAATATTTCCGTAAGTGCAGGAATTGTGGTATGGGATTTATTTCAAAAAATGAATTGGCCAAAATAAAAGATTTTAAAAAAAATAGGGACCGCAATACCGTATCGTATGAGAATTAATACTTTCTTGATAATAACAATAGCTTTTTTATTATTTGCACCAATGGCTACTCATTCCGCCATTCCTTTTTGCAACCTAAATAAAAACAGCATTGTCACTCCAAAAGAAACATTAAAATCATCTGTTACAGCTAATGCTCCAAGAATCACCGCCACAGGCAATCAAAATTACTGCCCACAAACTTCACTAAAAATAGTGACAGACGTAAACATAACTGGCGCAAATGCCACTGACACCGAAACTGAAGCAATTTACATTCAAATTTCTTCAGGTTATGTTAATGGGCAGGACGAACTTAGATTAAACAATCTTGCACTCCATCCCACTATTGCCTCAGAATGGACTCCTCTTGAAGGAAAACTAAAATTATCCAATATAATTCCAGGAACACAAGTACTATATACTGACTTTGTAAAAGCTATAAAAGATGTTGCTTTCAGTAATTCCGCTGCTACTCCATCTGGCATCAGAAACTTTTCAATCACTCTTGGACAAGCTAATTACTTACCCAGAAACGGTCATTATTACCAATATATTTCAAACATAGGCATTAATTGGAATGCGGCAAAAGCAGCAGCTGAAACGAGCGAGTATTTTGGACTTCAAGGATATTTAGCAACAATCACCGCCTCTGATGAAGCACAATTAGCAGGAAAACAAGCTCCTGGTGCGGGATGGATTGGTGGTAGCGATACAGAAACAGAAGGTGTTTGGAAATGGGTAACAGGACCCGCTGTTGACAGAGTGACGTTTTGGAATGGAGCCATCAATGGATCAAGCCCTACTTTTTCTTTTTGGAATATTGGAGAACCAAACAATAGCAACGGTGTAGAGCACTATGCGCACATTACTGCACCAGGTGCTGGAACACCGGGATCGTGGAATGATTTACAATTGAATGGCGATGCAAACGGAAATTATCAACCCAAAGGATATATTGTGGAATACGGCGGTATGCCTGATGACCCAATTCTTGAAATTTCAGCTAGTACCACAATAACAATTCCTCAAATTACATCAACAACACCTGCGTCAAGATGTGATTCAGGTACTGTTACACTTCAAGCAACTACCTCTGCTGGAACCGTAAATTGGTATGATGCGGCAAGTGGCGGAACTTTATTAGCAACTGGAAATACTTACACATCCTCCTTTTTAAACACAACAACAACTTATTATGTTGATGCCGGCTGTCTTACAAACAGAACTGCAGTTATAGCCACCATTAATAAAATTCCTACCATAACATCAACCAATACGACAGTTTCAAGATGTGGAGCAGGTGCTGTAACACTTCAAGCGACCACTGATATTGGAAATATAAACTGGTATTCAAGTTTAACCGGAGACGCAATTTTAGGAACCGGAACAAGTTTAAATGTTCCAAATAGCACTCAAAACACAACCTATTACGCAGAAGCTATAAATAACGGATGTACTAATGGGAATCGGATTGCTGTTGACATTATAATTTACGATCCTCCGGTAGTTACTGACCAAGAATTAATACTTTGTAATTCCGGCAGCTTAACTCTTGATGCAGCAATCCCTAACATGACTTATTCATGGTCCACCGGTGAAACCACAAAGACAATTCAGGTTACAACTCCTAATACTTATAGCGTAAAAATAACAAATAGCGCCAGCTGTAGCAGTACCAAAAAAATCACTGTAGCTGAACATGATACGCCAGAGATCGATAGAATCGACGTCAACGAAACAACGGTTATAATTTATTTAAAAAACACAAAAGACTATTTTGAATATTCTGTTGACGGGACTACTTATCAAAGTTCAAATGTATTTTTTAATGTAACGAGCGGTTTGCAAACCGCGTATGCAAGAGAAATAAATTCGTGCGGAATTGATAGTGCAGCATTTACAATATTGACAGCGCCAAAGTTTTTTACGCCAAACAACGATTCTTACAATGACGTATGGGAAATAAAAGGGCTGATAAATTATCCTGAGGCAGAAGTAACCATCTTTAACCGGTATGGTAACTTAATCATGAAATTAAACGCAGCTAAACCCTCTTGGGACGGAACTTTTAATAAGAAACTGTTACCCGCTTCGGATTATTGGTATGTATTAAAAATTGATGCGGGAAGTCCTGAAAAAAGGGGTCATTTTTCCCTCAAAAGATAATTTATAAAACTTCAAATTCTAAAACTTAATCTTCTTTTGAATTTCATCTAAAATATAAAGATAATCTTCTTGATTTTTTACAAAATCCCTATCAGAAACATCAATAATCAGAACATTTAAATCGGTTTGTGATTTAATATAATCCAAATAACCGCTATTGATTTTGTCCAAATATTCGGCTGGAATTTTTTGTTCGTAGCTTCTGCCGCGTTTCTTAATATTTTGCAGCAACCTTTCTGAATTTTGGTACAAATAAATATACAAATCCGGTTTTGGCATTTCTCTGTAAATAATATCAAACAGGTTGCGGTACAAACGATACTCGTCTTCGGCCAAAGTTATTTTGGCAAAAATCAAAGACTTAAAAATATGGTAATCGGCAACCAGAAAGTCTTTGAACAAATCAAATTGCGCCAAATCATCTGATAATTGCTGGTATCGGTCAGCCAAAAATGACATTTCCAGTGGAAACGCATATCGATTTTGATCTTTGTAAAATTTGGGTAAAAATGGATTATCGGCAAAACGTTCCAATACTGTTTTCGCATTAAAATCCTCGGAAATTTTTGTAGCCAAAGTTGTTTTTCCCGCGCCAATATTCCCTTCAAAAGCAACATAATTAAATTGCTCCAACGGAATACTCTGCAATGGATTTACCAAATTCTGAACAATCGTACAAACACTTTCATCCGGCGACAATACCAATAATTCCGAAATATTTTTTTGAAGAATGGGATGTTTCCAATCTAAATTCAAATCCTGAATTGGTAGCAAAACAAAATTCCTATTTTGCATTAGAGGATGCGGAATTTGGAGTTTTTCGGTAGCAATAATTTCTGAATCGAAAGCAATTAAATCAATGTCAATCGTGCGCGATTGGTATTCTTGAGTTTTATTTCGCAAGCGACCCAAACGCTTTTCGATTTTTAAAACTTGAGCCAGAATTTTATGTGCTGACGTAAATGTGTGTAAAACCAGCGCACAATTATAAAAAGCATCACTTTCAAAACCCCAAGCCGGAGACTCATATAATCTGGAAACTTTGATTACAGTGCCAATTTCTTGATGTATCAATTTTAAACAACGCTCGATGTTTTCCAAACGATTGCCTTGATTGCTTCCTATCGATAAAATGACCTGATGTTGTGATTTCATAATTGATTGCAAATTAACTAAAAGAATTTTAGAATTAGCAATATATTTGCATCCTGTGTTGATAATTAAACTTGGAAATTCTAACCAATTGTTTGTAACATTTCTACGTTTTTTGCGACATATTAAAAAAATATAATTATGAAATTTTTAGGGAATGTATTAGCGACACTTGTAGGTATTTTTGTTTTTTTCATGTTATTCTTTTTTGGAGTCATCCTTATAGGGGCTATATTTGGCGGCGAATCTGAAGGTGTAACGGTAAAAAGCAATTCGGTTATCGAATTGGACTTGGAAGACATAAGAAATGATTATGCCGGAAAATATAAAGATCCGTGGATGACTATCTTTTCAGAAAACAAAAAAGTAGGTCTGTCAGACATTATTAATGCCATTGAAGAAGCCAAAACGGACAATGACATCAAAGGTATTTCAATATTAAACAATGCTTCGTCATTAGGTATGGCGCAAAGCAAAGCCTTAAGAGATGCGTTGGAAAGCTTTAAAAAATCAGGAAAATTCGTTATGGCTTATGCCAATTCGTATTCTCAGAAAGAATATTATCTAAATTCTGTTGCCAGTCCAATTTATATAAATCCTGTTGGAGAAATGGATTTCAAGGGATTATCATCTGAAATTATGTTCTTTAAGGATTTTCAGGAAAAATCAGGATTGAAAATGGAAGTAATCCGTCACGGAAAATACAAAAGTGCCGTTGAGCCCTTTTTAGAAAATAAAATGAGCGATGCCAACAGAGAACAAACGACCGCCTTATTAAATTCAGTTTGGAGTTCCATTACCGCTGACATTTCCAAAAGCAGAAACATATCGGTAGCTCAATTGAATCAAATTGCAAACGGACTTCTTGCTCGAACTCCAGAAATGGCAAAATCTCAAAAATTAGTTGACATCATTGCTTATGAAGATGTGTATCATAACGCGATAAAAAAAGCGCTTAAAGTAAGTAATGACGAAGATTACAATAAAGTAGCTGTTGTAGATTATGCTCAAAAAGTAGCTACTACATCGCAATCTTTCGACAGTAAAGACGAAATTGCCATTATTTATGCCCAAGGAGAAATTCTGGGAGGCGAAGGTGATGTAAACGTTATTGGAGAAGGTTCTATGCGACGCTCGTTGCAAGAAGCCAGAAAAAACAAAAATGTAAAAGCGATTGTACTTCGCATTGACAGTCCGGGTGGAAGCGCGTTAACCTCCGATTTGATTTGGAGAGAAATTGAATTGACTAAAAAAGTAAAACCCGTAGTAGTTTCTATGGGGAATTATGCGGCTTCGGGCGGATACTACATCGCTTGTAATGCCAACACTATTTTTGCCGAAGAAAATACAAT
The DNA here is from genome assembly GCF_900112975.1 of Flavobacterium xueshanense. Lineage (GTDB taxonomy): Bacteria > Bacteroidota > Bacteroidia > Flavobacteriales > Flavobacteriaceae > Flavobacterium > Flavobacterium xueshanense. The sequence continues at coordinate 278,380 of NZ_FONQ01000001.1, forward strand.
TACCGGTTCTATTGGTGTTTTTGGAATATTGCCAAACTTTACACCATTGGCTACTAAAATAGGAATCTACACGGAACAAGTTAAAACGCATGAAAATTCCGCTAATTACAGTCCATTTGTGCCAATCGATGAGAAATTCAAAGCCGTTACATTAGAAGGTGTGGAGCACATTTACAAAACTTTTGTGACACATGTAGCTCAAGGTCGAAAAATGACATTTGCACAAGTGGATGCTATTGCGCAAGGCAGAGTTTGGACTGGTTCTGAAGCTTTGAAAATTGGACTTGTAGATAAAATTGGAGGTTTAGATGATGCTGTTGCAAAAGCCGCTTCTTTGGCAAAAGTAAAAAGCTACAGCACCCAAAATTATCCAGAATATGAGAAGAATTTTGATGATCTTTTAGCTAATCTTCCTTTTGCAAAATCGAAAGCTGATTTCATAAAAGAAGAAATTGGGGAAGAAAATTACCGTATTATGCAGGAAATAAAAAAACTGCAAGCACGAAAAGGAATTCAAGCCATCATTCCGTTTGAAATCAATATCAATTAATTTTTTAAAAATATCCGATGAAAATCCGTTCAGATAATAATTTGAACGGATTTTTTTTAAATCAAAAATGCATACTATAATGAAGCGTGCTGCTATTTGTGAAATGAATGTAGACTACTTAATTATAATCCCCTATTTTTGTGGATAGAAGGAATCATTTTTGCCTAAATTATAAATCTAAAGACGATCAAATTATGCTAAAAACAATTTTAAAAATTATTGGAGTCCTGATTATCCTATTCTTAGTTGCTTTATTTGCTATTCCTTACTTTTTTGAGGATCAGATAAAAGCTAAAATTGCCGAAGCTATCAATGAAAAAGTGGATGCAAAAGTTACTTTTTCGGATGTTGATTTAAGTTTAATCAAAAGTTTTCCCAGTGCGAATGTTTCTTTAGATCAATTAGTAATTATAAATAAAGCACCTTTTGAAGGCGATACTCTGATATCATTAGGTGAAGTAGATCTGAAAATGTCCATCAAAGAATTATTCAAAGGTAAAGAGGAAGCCATCAATATTGATGGAATTACTTCAAAAAATGGATTAATCAATATCATTTTCAATAAAAACGGAATCGGGAATTACGACATCGCAATAAAAAATAAAGAAAATGAAAAGGGCGGCAAAAGCGAACCTTTATCATTGAAGATAAAGAATTATAAAATTGAGAATTACAAGTTTCGCTACTTTGACGAAAAATCTAAAATCAAAATGGTTATTGACAGCATTAATCATGAAGGCGTAGGAGATTTTGCAGCACAAAAACTGGATTTAGTTACCAAGTCAACTGCCAAAATTACGTTGGACATCAACAAAGTCAATTACATGAAAGATATTGCCTTGACGCTGGACGCAGTTCTAGGAATTGATTTAGAAAAAAGTAAATACACCTTCAAAGAAAACAAGGCATTAATCAATCAATTACCGTTGGAATTTGATGGATTTATTCAAATGGTGGAGGCTGGTCAACAGTATGATTTGAAATTTAAAACGCCTACCTCTTCTTTCAAAAACTTCTTAGGAATTATTCCTGCAGTGTATGCCGCGAGTTTAGACAACGTTAAAACAACCGGGGATTTTACTGTAATGGGTTTTGCAAAAGGCTTCTATACTGATACAACGGTGCCAAAATTTAATGTTGAAATTACATCCAATAACGCTTCCTTTAAGTATCCTAACTTACCGAAAACAGTTCAAAATATCATTATTGACACTAAAATCATCAACGAAACAGGAATTCTAAATGACACGTATGTCAATTTGGACAAGCTCTCTTTCAAAATTGACCAAGATGTTTTCAATGCTAAAGCCAACATCCGCAACATAACAAAAAATGCAATTGTTGATGCCGTTTTAAAAGGAACTATCAATTTAGCCAATCTTTCTAAGGCCTATCCTATAAAGTTATACAAACCATTGACGGGGATTTTAAATGCTGATGTCACTACTAAATTTGATATGGAATCGGTGGAAAAAAGTCAATATCAAAATATCAACAATGCAGGAACGATAAGTTTGTCTGGTTTCAACTACGTGGACGAAAACGGCAAAACAATGAATATCAGCAATGCGCTGGTTCAATTTAATCCTAGTCAGGTCAATTTGAAAGAGTTGAATGCAACCACAGGAAAAAGTGACATTAGTGTAACGGGAGTTTTAGAGAATTTTTACGGTTTTATATTTAGAAACCAAGAATTGAAAGGAAACTTCAATATGAATTCTAAACAATTAGCCGTTGATGATTTTATGACAACTGGTGAAACTACTAAAGTTGGGACTAAAAAAGCAGACGCAATGAAGATTCCTGCTTTTTTAAATTGTACGCTTACCGCAAAAGCAACTACAGTTCTATATGATAATCTGACTCTTAAAGATGTTTCGGGAAAACTCATCGTGAAAGACGAAAAAGTGACTTTAGAAAATGTAAAAACATCGATTTTTGGAGGAACAATTGGCGTAAATGGTGCTGTTTCCACAAAAGGAAAAACGCCGGTATTCAATATGGATTTGAAACTAAATCAAGTCGATATTGCACAATCGTTCACCCAATTAAATATGCTAAAAAAAATTGCACCAATCGCCGGAATAATCAATGGAAAATTAAATTCAAGTATCAAATTGAATGGAAATCTGGATGCAACAGAATTAACTCCTGACCTAGAAACGCTAACCGGAGATTTATTAGGACAACTGCTTTCAACGACAGTCAATTCGACCAATTCGACTTTACTGACCGCTCTAGGTTCTAATTTGAAATTTATTGATGTGAGTAAAATTAATTTGAATGATTTGAAAGCGGCAATCACGTTCAAAGATGGAAAAGTAAATGTAAAACCATTTGATATTAAATACAAAGACATCAAAGCAACTGTTGGAGGAATGCATGGTTTTGACCAAAGCATGAATTACAACCTAAAATTTGATGTTCCCGCTAAGTATTTGGGTTCAGAGATGAATGCTTTAATCGCAAAATTATCTGCTGCCGATGCTGCAAAATTAGAAAGCTTTCCGATAAATGCTGTATTAGTGGGTAATTTTACGAATCCAAAAATCACAACCGACATCAATAGTGCGGTGACTAAATTGACTACTCAATTAGTAAACCAACAAAAAGACAGATTAGTAAAACAAGGAACTTCGGCTTTGACGGATTATATCAATAAAAATAAGAAACCCAGTGACACCACGAATGCGGCTACTCCCGCAACAAAAGAAGAGGTAAGAGCTAAGGCTACAGAATTACTAAATGGATTGTTTAATAAGAAAAGTAAAGCGGTAGATACGATAAAAGTAAACTAAAGCAACTTTACAAAAAATAATAAAGAGGAATTTTACTTGAGTGAATTCCTCTTTTTTTTGGCCAGTAACATTTGTTTGTGGTTTGTAATTATGCCCGCATGATGTTGTTGCGTAGCTGTACTTGCGCAAAGGATGGTAGCGGCATCCTTTTATGAAGCGCAGCGGAGTAAAAGATACAGCGGACAGCCTGACCTTTTTTTTAAAATTTTTATTTTAAAAAAAAGGGTACGCCCAAAATTGTATTACTTAAACCGCAATTGTAACCATATACCCTTCTGAACCACGGATATTAAAGACTGTTCCATCTTCAAAAAGCAAATATTGCCCTTTTACTCCGGTAAGTTTTCCTTGAAACTGAGGTGTTTTATCCAAGCTCAAACTGTTTACTTTAATTGGATACTGCAACACAGGATAATGCATTTCATATAAATCATTCTTTTGCGAATAGAAATATTCCTGAACTTGGGTCGGAATAAGATTCTCGACCTTCAATCGTTCCGCGATTAAGTCAATTTGTTCGACATTATTCGTCAGCATTTTTCTCCAATTGGTTTTATCGGCATAATGATTTTTCAGCGCCACTTCCGTAATTCCTGCTAAGTATCGATTGGGAACTTCCACAATCGAAATCGCTTGGGTTGCACCCTGATCAATCCAGCGCGTTGGCATTTGTGTTGTTCTGGTCACTCCTACTTTGACTTCGCTCGACAAAGCTAAATAGACGATATGCGGTTGCAATTGTACTTTTTCTTCATAAGCCAAATCACGATCCTGAATCCCAAGATGAGCCGTACTCAACTCTGGTTTCATAATCCAATTACCTACAGCTGGACTAGAATAGAAGCAATCATAACAAAATCCCTGACGAAATATCTTTTTCTTCTTGCCACAATTCAAACATTGGTACCCCACAAAATTGATTTCCAGTTCTTTATTCAACAACTGATTCACATTCAAAAAACTATTCTCAAAAACCAAGTAATATTGAATTGGGTTTCCAAATTCGGTTTGCATTTTTGTAAGTACACCTTCGTAAGTCATTCTATTTAAAGTTTCAAGTTTAACACTTCAAGTTAAACAAAATTTGTTATTTTTGGTAAAGTTATAATTCGTAATTCATAATTCATAATTTAAAAATGCCTCTAACCATAATCAATTCGTTTGCCTCTTGGGTATTAAAACAAAGAGTCCATCAAATCGAACTCTTCCTAAAATATCCAAATGAAGTTCAGGAAGAATTGCTTATGAATTTAATTCGGTCATCCAAAAATACTGTTACAGGCAAAGAATATGAGTATGCTTCTATACATTCCTACGCGACTTTTGCCGAAAGAATTCCTATTTCTACTTACGAAGAATTACAGCCACTGATTGAAAGAACCCGTAAAGGAGAACAAAATGTTTTTTGGGAAACACCTATAAAGTGGTTTGCAAAATCAAGCGGAACAACCAATGCCAAAAGTAAATTTATTCCGGTAAGCAATGAAGCCTTGGAAGATTGTCATTATAAAGGCAGTAAGGATTTGTTGTGCATGTATTTAAACAACAACGAAGATTCAGAACTGTTTCTTGGAAAAAGTCTGCGTCTTGGTGGAAGTTCCCAAATTTATGAGGACAACAATACGTTTTTTGGAGATTTATCCGCAATATTAATTGAAAACATGCCCATTTGGGCGGAGTTCAGCAGTACGCCAAGCAACAAGATATCCCTGATGAGCGAATGGGAAACCAAAATTGCTGCGATTATAAATGAAACGAAAAACGAAAATGTAACAAGTTTTGCCGGAGTTCCTTCTTGGATGTTGGTTTTAATGAATAAAATGCTGGAAGAAACCGGCAAAGGAAATTTATTTGAACTTTGGCCTAATTTAGAAGTATACTTTCACGGCGGCGTAAATTTTGAACCATACCGAGAACAATACAAAAAAATACTCCCGAAAAAAGAGTTTCAATATTACGAAATATACAATGCTTCTGAAGGCTTTTTTGCCATTCAGGATCTAAATAATTCCAGCGATTTACTGTTGATGTTGGATTACGGAATTTTCTATGAATTTATTCCAATGGATACTTTTGGGACACCAAATCAAAAAGTTATTCGACTGGCAGATGTGGAACTTTGCAAAAATTATGCTTTAGTAATTACCACTAATTCTGGTTTGTGGCGTTATTTGATTGGCGATACTGTTCGTTTTACGTCATTGAATCCATATCGAATTAGGGTTACAGGACGAACCAAGCATCACATCAATGTTTTTGGTGAAGAATTGATGGTCGAAAATACCGATCAGGCCATTGCCAAAGCGTGTAAACTGACCCAAACAGAAGTAGTCGATTACACTGTTGCGCCTATCTTTATGGAAGGCAAAGAAAAAGGAGCCCATGAATGGATGATTGAATTCAAAGATAATCCCGCGGATGTATCTCAATTTCAGAAAGCATTGGATGAATCCATCCAATCTTTAAATTCAGATTACGAAGCGAAACGCTACAACAACATGACATTAAATCCGCTAATAATCAATGTGGCGCGAAAAAATTTGTTTTACGATTGGTTAAAATGCAAGGACAAATTGGGTGGACAACATAAAATTCCAAGACTTTCTAACCAAAGAGATTATTTGGAACAACTGAAAAGCATGCAGTTTCAAACCGCATAAAAGACGAAAAAGATGAAAAACACCATCTACATTTTGATCACATTAATTTTTTTGAGTTCCTGCGGACCGCACAGAATGAGTTGTGGTGCCAGAGGAATTTGTAAATCTCCCGAACAACAAACTTTAGAAAAACCTCAAAAAGCGCTTATTTCTAAAGCATAAAAAAGGCTGTCCAAAAATCACTTTTTGGACAGTCTCATTATTATTCATTATTTACTCCTCCTCCATCATATCAATATGCCTGTCGTGGTAGCCTAACAAGTATAAAACACCGTCGAGACCTAAGCTGGAAATAGAACTTTCTGCTTTTTCTTTTACCGTAGGTTTGGCATGAAAAGCAATTCCTAAGCCTGCCAAATTCAACATAGGCAAATCATTGGCACCATCACCCACTGCAATAGTTTGGTTGATGTGTATTCCTTCTTTATCAGCTATGGCTTGAAGGTATTCTGCTTTCTTTTTACCATCGACAATTTCGCCGAGATAGTTGCCCGTCAGTTTACCGTCTTTAATTTCCAATTCATTGGCATGAACATAATCAATACCTAATTCTTTTTGAAGGTATTTTCCAAAAAAGGTAAAGCCTCCGGACAAAATCGCGGTTTTATAACCGTAATATTTCAAGGCCTTCATTAGGCGATGCGCTCCTTTGGTTATGGGTAGATTTTCAGCAACTGTTTGCAGCACATCCTCGCTCAAACCTTCTAACAAAGCCATACGCTGCTTGAAGCTTTCACTAAAATCGATTTCGCCATTCATTGCTGCTTCTGTGATGGCTTTTACTTGCTCACCGACACCCGCTAACTCAGCCAATTCATCAATCACTTCCGTTTGAATCAAGGTCGAATCCATATCAAAACACACCAAACGTCTGTTTCTGCGATACATATTATCTTCTTGAAAAGAAATATCCACATCTAAAGTTCTGGAAATTTCCATAAAACTAGCGGTCATAAACGTTTTATTTACAATTGTACCTGAAACTGATAATTGTATACAAGAGCGGGGAAATTCTTCTTTATCAACAATAGAAACCCGACCCGTTAATCTTGTAATTGCGTCAATATTTAAATTTTGGTTGGATAGAATCCGAGTTACCGCTGCCAATTGTACCGCTGTTAATGTTTCACCCAAAACATTGATGGTATAGCGTTGCTTGCGTTGTCCTTTTACCCAAATTTCGTAATCTGCAATCGAGATAGGAATAAATTTAACTTTAACACCCAATTCATATGCTTTAAACAATAAATCTTTCAAAACAGGCGCAGAAGATGAACCCGCTTTTATTTCAAATAAAATACCTAAAGATAACGTGTCATGAATATCAGCCTGTCCAATATCTAAAATAATGGCATCATAATTTGCCAAGATGGATGTCAAACCAGCAGTTACACCAAGTTTGTCCTGACCAGAAACTTTTAATAAAATAACCTCAATCTCTTCTACTTGCATGCTATAATCATTTAATTTAGAATGTACAAAAATCGACAATCTGACGTTGATAAAAAAAAATAATCTTCCTTTTTTCAAACAATAACAAATAGTGTAAATTCCACATAAAAAAACCTGTTCAAATTAATAAACAGGTTTGTATTTTTAAGAAAAACGCAATTTTTATGATGCAATCTCTAAACGTTTCAATAAATTTTTATTCAACGTTTCTTTTGCATAATTTACGTCAATTTCTAATGTTTTATCATCAGAACTCGGCAATTCATACATCGCATCGGTTAAGATAGCTTCGCATAAAGAACGCAATCCACGAGCGCCTAACTTGTATTCTAATGCTTTATCAACAATAAAATCAAGGGCTTCATTGGTAATCGTGAATTCAACATCATCCATTAAAAACAATTTCTCGTATTGTTTGATTAACGCATTTTTAGGTTGTGTCAAAATCGCACGCAAGGTTTCTCTGTCTAAAGGATCCATGTGTGTCAATACTGGCAAACGACCAATAATCTCAGGAATCAATCCAAAATCTTTAATATCCTTCGGGATGATGTACTGCAACAAATTGTCTTTGTCAATATTGTCTACATTTTTTGAGGTAGAATAACCTACCGCTTGACGGTTCAATCGTTTCGAAATAATTCTTTCGATTCCATCAAAAGCACCACCGGCGATAAACAAAATGTTTTGTGTATTTACCTCAACAAATTTTTGGTCTGGGTGCTTGCGTCCTCCCTTTGGTGGCACATTCACAACCGTTCCTTCTAATAATTTCAATAATGCTTGTTGCACACCTTCCCCAGAAACGTCACGCGTAATAGAAGGATTGTCACTTTTACGTGCAATTTTATCTATTTCGTCAATGAATACAATGCCGCGTTCGGCTTTGGCTACATCATAATCAGCAGCTTGTAAAAGACGTGTCAAAATACTTTCGACATCTTCCCCCACATAACCTGCCTCAGTAAGAACTGTCGCATCAACAATCGCTAAAGGCACATCCAACATTTTTGCAATGGTTTTAGCCACCAATGTTTTTCCTGTTCCTGTTTGTCCCACCATGATGATGTTACTCTTTTCAATCTCAACCTCATCGTCTAATTGCTGTTGCATCAAACGTTTGTAGTGATTGTAAACCGCAACCGACATTACTTTTTTAGTTTGATCCTGTCCAATCACATATTGATCTAAGAAGGCTCTGATTTCTTTTGGTTTCTTCAATATCAAATCTCCAACCAGTTTTGAACTTCCGCTGGATTTTATTTCTTCAAGAACAATTCCGTGCGCTTGTTCAATACATTTATCACAGATATGTGCATTGATCCCAGCAATCAATAATTGGGTTTCTGGCTTCTTTCTTCCACAAAACGAACATTCTAATACTACTTTTGCCATTTTTATTAGTTTTCAGTCGCAGTTTGCAGTCGCAGTTACAATACTGTAAACTGCGACTGCAAACTGAATACTAAATTTATCCTCTTATTAAAACTTCATCAATCATTCCGTATGCTTTTGCTTCTTCGGCAATCATCCAATAATCACGTTCGCTATCTGTATGAACCTTATCGAAAGTTTGTCCTGAGTGCTGAGAGATAATTTTGTATAACTCATCTTTCAGTTTCAACATTTCACGTAAGTTGATTTCCATATCCGTTGCTACTCCTTGCGCTCCACCTGATGGTTGGTGAATCATTACTCTTGAATGTGGCAATGCCGAACGTTTTCCTGCCGCACCTGCACATAAAAGCACTGCTCCCATAGAAGCTGCCATTCCGGTACAAATCGTTGCTACATCTGGTTTGATGTATTGCATTGTGTCATAAATTCCTAATCCTGCGTAAACGCTTCCTCCTGGAGAATTCAAATAAATCTGAATATCCTTAGAAGCATCAGCACTTTCAAGGAACAATAACTGTGCTTGAACGATGTTTGCAATTTGGTCATCGATTCCTGTTCCAAGGAATATAATTCTGTCCATCATCAGTCTGGAGAAAACGTCTAATTGTGAAATATTCAACTGACGTTCTTCGATGATATATGGAGTCATGTTTTTAGGAGTCATTGCACCTACGATTTTATCGTAATACATCGAGTTTACGCCGTGGTCTTTTGTAGCAAATTTTTTAAATTCTTTACCGTAGTTCATATTTTTTTGTTCTAAGTTTTACGTAGTATCTTGTGGTTCGACTTAATGCAAAGGTCATACCTATTTCCAAATGATGTCAATATGTCTTGTTTTTAGCCCAGATGGGAGTAAAAAGCTTTTTGAATTCCGTTTTTTAGTTTTTTTATTCTTGCAAAGCGACTGAAAGAAGCTCTTGCAGGAATTTAAAAAACTGAAACGGAAGAAAAAACTTGTAACGTACAGCTGGATTGGCTCCCGCAACTAATTGAAACAAAAGAGCGCCAAAAAATATTTTTTCTGACGCTCAAATATAACTATTTTTTATTGTTTCGTATTTGTAATAAAATCATAAAATTTTAATAATCACTTGCGCTCTTAGGGCTTTTTACTTTCGACTTTATGACAGTACAAACTCCTATTTATTCTCCGTAAGACGCAGCAATAAATTCGTCGTAGGTTACTTCTTTAGTGGTAGGGTTTGCTTTTTCTTTGAATAAGTCCAATAGCTTCTCAGCAACAACTTGGTCCGAAAGTCTTTTCACTTCGTCTTGGTTTGACAAAACTCTAGCTACAATTCCTTGAACTTCTTCGTCAGTAGGATTTGTTTGTCCGAATTGCGCCATTTGTTGACGGATATTTTTTGTAGTGAACGTTTTCAAATCTTCAAAAGTGATTTTGATATCAGATTGAGCCATTGCTCTACCTTCGATTAATTGAAAACGCAGTCCTTTTTCAGAACGTACATATTCCACTTCAGCTTCCTCAGGAGACAATTTTTTCTCTCCTACAGTTTGCAACCATTTTTTCAAGAATTCAGCTGGCAAATCGAATTTGGTACTTTCGATTAAAAATTCCGTTACATCCCCTAATAATTTTTGGTCTGCTTGTTGTGCAAATTGAGTCTCAGCATCTTCTTTGATTTTTGCTTTCAATTCTTCTAGTGAAGAAACCGTTCCGGCTCCAAACAATTTGTCGAACAATTCTTGGTTCAATTCCGCCAATTCTGCTGTATTAATCGCTTCGATTGTGAAGTTTACATCAACCGCCAATTCGTGAACTTCATCATGACTTACTTTTAACACATCCATCAATTGATGCACGTCTTCAAATAAATCTTTTGTATTTACGGTCACAACATCTCCTACTTTTTTACCGATGAATAAATCAAAAGTCGCTTTGTCTTTGAAAAGATCAGCAGCAATAGTGGTCGCGTTATTAATTCCTTTTTCTTCGTCAGTGAATGTTCCCGTTACATCTGAATCTGCAGCAACAACCTCTTGAGGAATAGCAGTTCCAAATTGTTTTTGAATACGTTCTACCTGACCTTCAATCATTTTATCATCCGCTGAAACTACATATTTTACAATGTCATTTTTAGCTTCTAAATCCAATTCAAAGTTAGGTACCAAACCAATTTCATATTCGAAAACCAGTTCTTCAGCATCCCAAGAAAAATGCTCGTCTGCTTTAGGAAGTGGCGTTCCAAGAAGATTTAATCTTTCTGATTGTACAAAACGCTCTAAAGCCAAATCAACCACTTTTTGAATTTCTTCTTGTTTGATCGCTTTACCATATTGTTTTTCAACAAGATCTTTAGGCACCGCTCCTTTTCTAAATCCTTTAACAGTTGCCAAAGGCATTTTTTCGTTTATTCTTTTTGCTACTTGTCCTTTGTAATCCATGTGAACAACAGTCATTACAATTGTTTCATTCACAGCGTCTATTGCTACTCTTTTGATATCCATCTTCTTCTTTAATTTACATAATAAAATTGGGTTGCAAAATTATAAAATTTTTGCAACCCAAACAAGTATTTTACCATTTTGAATTTTAGGCAGTTATTTGAAAAAATAAGAGGTGAGAAAAGAAAAATAATTTGGGCGTGTCCCTCCGTAAAAACTGCGGGTCAGGCTGTGCGTTGCAAACAAAGTTCAATGAACTCCGCTAAAAATTAAAAATATTGTGAAGTAATCTTTTATTGCGCTGCGCTTCATAAAAGGATTTTCACTGCCATCCTTCACGCGGAGCTATGGTATTCAACAATATAAAGTTGTCTTGATATTTTGTAAAAAATTATTTATATATTTGAAATTAGTTAAAACGAAACAAAGTAACGCAAAGCCAACCAAAATTGGGGACCTAAACGATACTTTGTGGCGGGTGTATATAAGTTGGCAGACATTGTATCCGAAAAAAGCGTGTAAACGAAACATAAATATTGAACTTAAATTAATTATAAACAATAAATTAAAAACAAAAATGAAACTACTTAAATTAACTTTTGGCATCTTATTTTTATTAACAGTTACGAGTTGTGTAACAACATTACCTCTAAATCGACAATTTTATAACAATAAAAAAGTTGGAGTAATTTTGCAAGTTGATAGCATTGGAATGGCAAAAGCGGGTGGACAAGGATTACTAGATATGGCTTTAACTCCGGGAAATAGATTTACAGAGCCTTTGAAAAAAGTTGAACCAAAATTTAATTTGAATGAAACATTGAAATCAGAAATTACAAATATTTTAAATGCAAAAAATAAACAATTCCAATTTATTAGCGAAAAAATAGACATTCAAAGTCTAAATAAATTTGAAAAGCCAAATGCAGACAAAAAGTACAGTAAAAAAGATTTTAGAAATCTAAAAATTACAAATAGTGTAGATGAAATAATGTTTGTAAAAGTGAAATACGGAATATTAGTAAGTTACTACGGAATGATAGAATTGGACAAACAAGGATATGTGAATATTGGAACAGAAGTCGTTGATTTATCCGATAATTCTCTATTGCAACAAGAAAATTTTCAAACAGTCGCTAAAGTAAATGGTAATTGGAAAAAAGGTGAAGATTTTGAGAATCTAAAAAATTCAATCCAAGATGCAATTAATAGTTCAATAACCACTTTGAAAACAAAATTCTAAATAAAACAATGATCTGCCAACACGTGATTTTCCTATATGGCGGGTTTAGGCTTAATTTAAAGATGGTTTTGTACCTGGAAAATCAGTCATTAACCGAAAGTTTCGGCTTCCTTAATCCGCCACATTGCAAAGCACGGGAACGTCAAACTGTCTAATAAGCTTCTTTTTGAGTGCTTGCATTTTTTGTATTAAAAATCTCTCAAATTAATTGCGCAACTAGTTGATTTTTTATATATGTAAGTATGAAATTCATCAACGGAAATAAGATGGCTCAGAAATACACTAAATTTTCTCGTTAACGGATAGCGCGGTTTTGCAAACCGTGCCCATTCCAATTGGTAATTAAAACACTTAATCGGCAGGGAACAGAAGAAGTAAATCTAACAAAACTATTAAAAAAATCTGACGTGATAACGTAAAAAAGCTATGCCGTTTTAAAAATATAGCTTTTCTGACTTGTTTTATCTGACCTCGTTGGTGGGCACGGTTTGCAAAACCGCGCTATCCTTAGTGACGACATATATGATAGGTGGGGAAATTTTAAAAGCCAAATTATTAGTTGGACAAAAGAATGACCTCAACGCTACAGCGTGTTTATTGAAAAATAAATTTGTCGTTTAATCCTAATAAAACCCTCCCTTCTTTTTCACTTTAAAAGGTTTTCATATCAATTACAAACACCGTTACTTAAGAAAATGTAATGGTGTTTTTTTATTGCTACAATTTTGTATTTTGCAACAGCATTTAATTCTAAAATAAAAACATGAATACTAATCATACAGATATTATTATAATAGGAGCAGGTTTATCCGGTATAGGCGCCGCGTGTCATTTGTCACGCAAAAATCCAGACAAAAACTATATTATTTTAGAGGCAAGAGCTGAACTTGGAGGTACCTGGAGTTTGTTTCAATACCCTGGAATCCGTTCCGATTCGGATATGTATACTTTTGGCTATTCCTTTAAAACATGGGAAGATCAAAAGTCTTTCGCTGACGGACCTTCTATTTTAAAATACCTGAATGAAGCCGCAGACGAATATAAAGTGCGCGAGCATATTATCTACAATCAACGCGCTCTTTCTTATAACTTTGACACAGAAAAAAAATCATGGACGGTCACTACCGTAAATATCGTCACGCAAGAAGAATCAGTTTACATGTGCCAGTTTATCTTTAGCTGTAGCGGCTATTATAATTATAACAAAGGATACACTCCTGAATTTAAGGATCAATCCCGTTTTGAAGGTAAAATAGTCCATCCGCAAAAATGGCCTGAAAAATTAGATGTTGCCAATAAAAAAGTGGTTATAATTGGCAGCGGCGCCACTGCTGTTACCATCGTTCCGGAGCTTGCCGCCGAAGGTGCACAAGTTGTCATGCTGCAACGATCGCCAACCTATATTGCTGCTTTACCAAATAAAGACAAAATTGCTGCTCGCCTCAAAAGCCTGTTTCCAAAAAAAGTAGCCTATAGACTGATTCGTTATAAAAATATTTTCTACGCTATTGTCTTTTTTAATCTGTGCAAGTTCTTTCCGGAGGCAATGAAAAAATTCATCATAAAAGGGGCTAAAAAAGCTTTGGGTAACTTTCCCGTGGACCCTCATTTTATACCTAACTACAATCCATGGGAACAACGTTTTTGCATTGCGCCAAACGGAGATTTTTTTAGAGCCATCAGAAAAGGGAACGCATCGGTAGTTACTGACCATATCGATTGTTTTATAGCAAATGGAATTTTACTAAAATCGGGGAAGGCACTGGCCGCCGACATTATAATCACCGCAACTGGACTTGATTTAGTGGCGTTTGGAGGCGTAAAAATTCAACTAGATTCGCAACCTTTTGATGTTTCTAAATCTTTTGTCTATAAAGGCCTCATGTTAAGCGAACTGCCCAACTTCTTTATTTTTGTTGGCTATACCAATGCTTCGTGGACGTTGAAAAGTGACCTTACCAGCGAATATATATCTCGGGTTTTAAATTATTTGGACAAACACCATTATAAAGCGGTGCAGGCAAAAGTAGTCGAGACAAATTTAAAACCGGTTCCACTACTCAACCTGAATTCCGGCTACATTAACAGAGCAGCGAATACGCTTCCTAGTCAGGGAAACAAAGCACCTTGGCGTATTTACCAAAATTATGTGCTGGATTATAAAATGCTTCGCTTGGATGCCGTTAAAGACAAACGACTTACGTTTTTCAAGTAAAGAAGGTTCAAGAGTCCGGATAGTAAAGAATTGGGTATTAAAAATCCGAAAATAAATGGTATTTTAGCTCCAAGATCCTAACAAAACATAGGAACGTCATATAACATATTAATAATTTTCAAATTAAATAGATTGAAAAAATATTTAAAATATCTCATTTCACTCTTTCTGGCTTTTGGCCTGATTGCAAATGATGGTACTTTAGACTCTCAATCAAATTCAGCAGATTACTATCAATTCTCGAACGTAATTCTTAGAAGAGAATTAAACTATAAGGGTTCAAAATTATATGTGTTCAATCAGGCAAATCCGTCTGAAAAAACATCATTCCTATTTCACTTTGTTTATCTCCAATTTCAAGATAGTTATAGTCTTCAAATTACGGTTCTGCTTAAATTACAGACGTTACTTTATCAAAAAGTAAGTTCATTTACATCTGAATACATTTTTATAAATGAGATGATTACTTCCCGAAACTCCTATAAAAGTTTATACACAGCCTAGATAATTCTTTCTACGCATTTATGCAATTCCATGCATAAAGATGATACCAAATGTCTAATCATTTATCATTTACAAAATGTATAAACACAACAACAAACCACGTTTAGAGCAATCTAAACGCCCTGTTCTTTGGGTAAAAAGAAAAATCATTCTAATCATTACCGCATTTATGATCGGAATGTCAAACGGAATGAACGTGGGAGACCATACGATTAACGGAAATCAAAATCACACGGAACAACATAAAAAAGATTGATTTGATTCTTGCAAATATACTGCGCGACAGTAAATCAAAAAAGCTAGGAGTAAAACCTAGCTTTTTTCATCTTATAAAACACCAAGCTCCGCAAAGTGTTGAGTATTAGCAAACCCTAAGAACTATGAAATCGGTTTTGCAAACGCAATTTTGAGGGATAATCCCTAACTGTTTAAACTCCTCGTACAGTCGTTCCTAATGCCAAAACAACGAAACCAATAAGCAATAGTGTGAAACTATGTTCTGTTAAAACCTGCACTTTTGCAAAATGTCCGATGATTCCAAGTATACCGAAAATCAAACCTATAATCCAGGTAATTTTCTTTGGTGCTGAAGGGTTATTCATATGTATAATTTAAAGTTGTTCCGAACTTAATATGTTTCGGTAAAGTAAAAATATCATTATAAATCTGACTAAATGTAACACAATTAAAGACTATCATTACAACATTCACATATTTTTAGCAAATATGTTACACAAACGTCACTAGCCTTGTGTTTTTTTTTAAAATTATATTATAAAATACAAACACCATTAGCTCTCCAGACTTTAAACCATTTTATTGTTGATTCTATTTTACAAATCTAAAGAACAACGTGCAGTAATCTAAAAAATCAACTTCAATTTTTTAGTAAAAATGGAATAATATTTTGATTAGTATTAACACCTGTAAGTATTTAAAGCTAAGAAACAATTAGCAATTAAAATTTGAAATTCAAAACTACAATTGTTCTAGTACTTTCTTTAATCGATCTCTAATTTCTGTTGCGATTTCAACAAGTCCCTTATTTTCAACTGCCAGCATGGAAGCTGCAGGATCAACCGCAGATACTTCTATCTGGCCAGCCACTTTCTCTTGAACAATTACATTACAAGGCAACATTGTACCTATTTTATCTTCTGTCAACAAAGCTTTGTAAGCAAATAACGGGTTACAAGCGCCCAGTATGGTATAATTATAAAAGTCTACATCCAATTTTTTCTTTAAAGTCGCTTTCAAATCAATTTCTGTCAATATTCCGAATCCTTCTTTTTTGAGTGCTTCTGTAACTTTTTGAATCGCATTTTCGAAACTGTCTGTAATTGTTTTACTAAAATAATATTCCATGATTGTTTTATTTTTATAAGTTAAAATCTATTTCAATTAATTATTGAGTTCTAATTCAATATCACTTTCTTTTCCTGTATCTGTGAGCTGCCACCAATAATGCCAGTCCTAAAACGATTATTGAAAACCACCAAAAAATATGTATCCCCATAAACATGTAAGATCCCAAGTGCATTTCTCCATTATCGTTATTCAACATAATTGATATTTTAAATATTAAACAAAATTTTAAACAACAAAAGACACAAAATCTGCAATGTACCCAAAATGTGCAAAATATTTCTCCCGCGATAAATCGCTTCTTCTATCTTTTAATAATTGAGATTCAATCCAAAACCTAATCCCATATCGCTATCATAATGAGTTGTAATTCCAAAATTTCTCTTGACAATATAACGCAAACCCGCCATGTATTCTCTATCGGTATTCCACATTAAATTCATGCGCAATCTTTTGGAAACCGGTATATCCATACGTTCAAATTGCAACCTGAAATTTCCATCGGTATAGACTTCAGCTTGTGCTTTGATGAGCATTGGCAATATATATTCGACTCCGGCACTGAAAACAGCCCGATTGTCTTTGGTATTAGATTGACCAAAAAGATTTTCTTCCATTGCCCCCATTTCCATTTTTCGATACCGCCAGTCAAAACCGATGAACGGCATTAACCATTGCATTTTCCCGATGTATCGTCCAATGTGTGTTTCAGTTTCATAACCGTGTTCATCGGTATAACCCAAACGCCATTCGGTACCAATACTCCAACGCGTGTTTTGAATCATCAGCATTCCATCATTTCCGTTGGTGGCAAAATCATTTTCGGCCATCACATGAAAAGCTCTGTCATCAGCGAATAATTTGCGTTGCGCTAATTTTGGATTTGGAATCAAAGGATTGGGCTCTTGATTTTCATAACTAAAAACCCGACCCATTCCCGCCATCATGTGATAGAGAATGTGACAATGAAAAAACCAATCGCCTTTCGCATTCGCATTAAACTCAATCGTATCGGTTTCCATGGGCATAATGTCAATGATGTTTTTCATGGGAGCAAACTCTTCCTGACCATTCAGGACCCTAAAATCATGTCCGTGTAAATGCATCGGGTGGCGCATCATGGAGCCATTAAAGAGTACAACTCGAACATTCTCTCCTTTTTTAATTAGTATTTTATCGGCTTCCGAAACCACTTTATTGTCCAGACTCCACACGTACCGATTCATGTTTCCTGATAATTCAAACCGCAATTCTTTTACGGGCGCGTCTTTTGGCAAGGTTGTTTTAGTAGGTGATTTCAGCATCGCATAATTTAAGGTAGTAATATCAGATAATGCATTACTATTATAATCCTCCTCCGTCATTTTCATATTATCCATCTTTGGAGAGGTTTCCTCCATTTTCATTTTTCCCATATCATGAGACGAATGATCCATTTCAACGTCTTTTTGCGTTCCTTCTTTAGAATCTATCGGCCCCGTGATTTCAGGATACATTACTACATTCATATCCATTTGGTTCAGTGACATTTTCATTCCCATATCATCTAAATCGCCATTCATTTTCATCATGCCGTTCATCATTTTCATCCCTTCAAAATATTTTAATTTTGGCAAAGGCGACATCAGTTGTTTCACACCATCCCCTAAATATAAAGAAGCGGATTTTGTGCGATCTTCAGAAGTGACTAAAAATTCAAAAGCAGTCTTTTCGGCAGGTATCGTAACGACAACATCATAGGTTTCAGATACCGCAACAATCAGACGATCCACTTCAACTGGCTCCACATCATTTCCATCACTGGCAACAACTGTGATTTTTCCACCTGCATAATTCAGCCAAAAATAGGTAGAAGCGCCACCATTGGCAATTCGCAACCTCACTTTATCGCCCGCTTTGAACTGCGAAAGTTGACTTTCATTTTTGCCGTTAATCAAAAACTTATTGTAATATACATCGCTTACATCCATCGCATTCATTCGTTTCCATTCGTTGGCAACTTTGGTCTTAAAATGTCCCGCTTTAATGGCTTCTGCATAACTTTGTGTTGTTCCTTTTTGAATCGCAAACCAATCGGTTGCGTTGTGCAGCATCCGATGGACATTTTTTGGATTCAAATCCGTCCATTCACTCAAAATGATTGGCACCGTTGGTAAATCATCAATTCCTGTTCTAAAAGTTGGGTCTTCATTTCTTTTATTCATGATAAAAGAACCATACATACCAATTTGTTCCTGCAAACCCGTGTGGCTGTGATACCAATGCGTTCCATGTTGAATTATAGGGAATGTATATTTGTGTACCGTATGTGGTTTAATTGGCATTTGGGTCAAATTGGGCACACCATCTTCTTTATTGGGCAAAAACAATCCGTGCCAGTGCAACGAAGTCTCTTCATCCAACTCATTATGCACATAGATTTCGGCAATATCTCCTTCAGTAAAAGTAAGTGTTGGCATCGGAATCTGTCCGTTTACGGCAATCGCTCTTTTGGGATTATCACCAAAAGTGACAATGGTGTCTCGAACATATAAATCATAACGCACGGTTCTTGAAGGAGCGTTTTTCGCTGTTCTTTTAACCGGTTCTTCTTTGAGTTTATTGTTATCTGCGGGAACATTTGTATGATTTTGAGGCACATCCTCACGTGTTGCATTAGATTGATTACCGCTGGTTCGCAACGGCATTCGATTTTTACCAATTGCTTTTGGTGCCTGTTTTTTGGCGCCTGCTTTTTTTACTGATTTGGCTTTTTCCTTGATTAAATCCATGCCACACTTTGGGCATTTTCCAGGTTTACTGGCATGAATTTCCGGGTGCATTACACAAGTGTACGTTACAGGTTGTGCCTGAAGAATGGATGCTTTTCGGGAAATGGCATTTCCACTTTTATTTTCTGCTATTGCAAAAAGAGGAATAAGCATCAGGAATAAAACTAATAAGATCGTATTTTTCATATTTTTTAATTTATAAATAAACTTTGAAATATTTTCATTTAAAGTTTTAAACCACGCAATCTTAATGCATTTGCAATTACTGAAACCGAGCTAAAACTCATGGCCAAAGCCGCAATCATTGGCGAAAGCAGCACTCCAAAAAACGGATACAAAACACCCGCCGCAATTGGAATTCCCAGTACATTGTAGAAAAAAGCAAAAAATAGGTTTTGTTTTATATTTCGCATTACCGCGTGACTTAAATTTTTGGCTTTTACTATGCCTTGTAAATCCCCTTTCACCAAAGTTATTTTCGCACTTTCTATCGCCACATCAGTTCCTGTTCCCATGGCAATTCCGACATCAGCTTGCGCCAAAGCCGGAGCATCGTTGATTCCGTCACCTGCCATAGCTACAATTTTTCCTTCCGATTGCAATCGTTTTATTTCTTTCAGCTTGTCTTCCGGCAAACAACCCGCTTTGTAAGAACTTAAATTCAGTTCCGCAGCCACAGCCTTTGCCGTGTTTTCATTGTCGCCTGTTAGCATAATTACTTCCACACCCTGACGAATTAATTCTTTAATGGCTGTAACACTTGTTGCTTTTATCGCATCTGTAATTGATACAAATCCCACTGCAATTCCGTTAACAGAAATATAAGAAACGGTTTTCCCTAGTTTTTGCTCAGCAATAATTTGATTTTCCAATTCTGCAGAAACCGTGGCATTCACTTGTTCCATCAATTTTTTATTTCCCAGCGCCACTTTATTATTAGTTACTGTTCCAATCACGCCTTTGCCTGAAATTGCTTCAAAATCCTTTACTTCTATTAAAGTGACTTCTTTCGCTTTCGCAAAATTGACTACGGCTTGCGCCAAAGGATGTTCGCTGTACTGATTTAAAGATGCGATGCTTTGCAATAGCTCATTTTCGTCATTTTGCAGGGAAAATACTTTTTCAACAGAAGGTTTCCCTTCGGTAATTGTTCCTGTTTTGTCGGTAATTAAGACATTTACTTTGTTCATGTTTTCCAGTGCTTCGGCGTTTTTAATCAAAACTCCCGATTGAGCCCCTTTTCCAACACCAACCATCACTGACATAGGCGTAGCCAAGCCCAAAGCGCAAGGACACGCAATTATCAATATCGCAATAGCGTTAATAAATCCAAAAACCATTGCAGGTTCAGGACCAAATTGCGACCAAACAAAAAAGGTTATTATGGAAACCCCAACTACAATTGGCACAAAATATTTAGCAATTTTATCCGCTAATTTTTGGATTGGTGCTCTGGAACGACTCGCATCATTTACCATCTTTACGATTTGCGAAAGCAAGGTTTCCGAACCAACTTTCTCGGCAATCATGACAAAGGATTTATTTCCGTTTATGGTTCCCGCTATAACGAAATCCTCTATTTTTTTATCAACGGGAATAGGTTCTCCTGAAATCATCGATTCATCAATAGTACTTTCTCCATCGGTAATTTTTCCATCCACTGGAATTTTATCTCCCGGTTTTACACGCAACAAATCTCCTTTTTTGATATCATGAATTGAAATTACTTTATCAGCTCCATTGCTAACCAAAGTGGCTTCGGTTGGTGCTAATTTTAACAATTCTTTTATCGCACCACTGGTTCGACTGTGCGCTCTGGCTTCTAACAATTGCCCTAATAAAACCAATGTCAATATGACTGTCGTTGCTTCAAAATAAAGATGCACCGCTCCATTATGCGTTTTGAATTCGTCGGGGAACATAGCCGGGAAAAATAATCCAAATAAACTAAATAAGAAAGCGACTCCAGAACCAATTCCAATCAACGTAAACATATTGAGATTCCAAGTAACAATGGATTTCCATGCACGCTCAAAAAACATCCAACACGCATAAAAAACGACTGGAAGCGACAAAATTAGTTGTACCCAATTCCACTTTTCTAAATCCATAATTTTCATTATTGGATTATTCGAAATCATATCTGACATGGCAATTATGAAAATGGGAACAGTACAAACTACCGCTATTTTCATTTTGCGCACCAAATCATTATACACCTTATTTTCTTCAGAATCGGTGGGTTCCATTGGCACTAAATCCATTCCACATATGGGACAAGAACCCGGACCTTCTTTGACAACTTCGGGATGCATGGGACAAGTATACATTGTTTTACTACTTGCCAATTCTGCTTCTTTAACTAAATCCATTCCACAAACCGGACAATCTCCCGGTTTATTATACACCTTTTCACCCTCACAATGCATCGGGCAATAATATGTTCCCGGTACATTATTCGGTGAAGTAACTTTTGACTCTTCTGGTGGTTTATTCGAACCGCAACATGCTTTTATTGGAGGTTTATTTGATAGTTCTAAAACAGTATCGATTGGGGATTCCATAGAAATGGAATATTTGCCAGCTTTGGAAAGCGTTTCTTGTAACTGAACTAATGGGATATGCTCTTTCATTATTAAGGTAGCAATTGGCGGATCTAGAGAAACAGTTGCTTCAACGCCCGCAATGCTATTTAATGTCTTTTCAACTGATGAACGACAGCCATTACATGTCATTCCCATTATATGGTAGGTGTGTTTCATTTGAGTTTGAATTGAAACAACCTTACCGTTTTTTAAGTTGTAAGGTTGTTTAGATTTACATAAGATGAAATCCTTATTTATTTGCTGTTGTTTGTGCCGGTTTCAGTTACTGGCTCTGTTAACTTCATACCACATTTGGGGCATTTATCATTCAGTTTGCCTTGAACTTCGGGATGCATCGGACAAGCATACATTGCTACATTATTTTTCATCATTTTTGTGTTATTGCCCATAATGGTTGAATCACTGTGCATCACCGTGTCAGAATTCATGATACCAGTGCTATCATCCATCATACGAGAATCAGTATTTGAATTTTCTTTGTTCTTTTGGTTACAGGAAACCATTACAATAGTCGTCATTAGGGCTAAAAAAAATATTTTTTTCATCGTATCTATTTATTAATTGCAGATTAATTTCCACCCCTAAAATGTACAAAAAACATTGGTTAGAAAGTTGTATTTTTATTAATCTATGTTACATAATTCACATGTAATAATTAGAGAAACGCTTGAACCATTCTGCCACAACTTAGCATCTCAGAACCGTAATATGGGTTTTTAACGTCTTTGGTTTCGCTTATCCAATACCCATCTTTTCCTTCATTGTACATTGGACAATAATCCTGATATAATTTTTGATCAGTTCCAAAAGTTTTTATCAAATCATGTACTTCTTTGCTCAACAAGGCAAAATATTCTCTTTGACGCGCTATTTTACCGGCGTTTTCACCAATATATTTCACCTGTTTCTTTGCATTTACAGCAATTTCATTATACTTATTTTTCAGCTTCAAATTCAAAATGGTATTAGAATCTACTTTTTCAAAAGTGGCATACAAAGCGTTTCCAGCTTTGGCGGCGCCATTCGAATCATCTTTTACCAATGCATTTTTTAGCGTTAAATAACTGCTTACTATTTCATTAATAGTAAACGAAGTTGCAGCGACTGTGTTTTCCGTTTTAACAACAGTCTTATTGGGATCATTTTTTTCCAATGTTATTTTTTCCTCCACTTTATCGGTTAATTCCATACCACATTCGGGACATTCTGCACCTTTTTCGCCAGTAATTTCAGAATGCATTGGACACGAGTACAATGAAGCAGTTGCTTTGGTCGCAACTGTTGAATCAGCCGCCGTTTCTTTGTTTTTTTGGTTACAAGAAACTGACACAAGGGCCAATATCATTATTGCTAAAATTATATTTTTCATTTAGTAAATTATTAATTGTTGATTTTTGTGGTGAATTGCACTATTTATTGACGATTTTTTTTTAAAATTTAAACGAAAATGATCATCATCTCTATCATTTTGAAACATTAAAAAAATTATATTCTAAATTTAAATAAAATCCATTTGGCGCAGAACGTAACATAGAACTATATAATTCGTGTCTGTAAGCAACATCAATTCGCGCTTGGCTGTTTATAATAAATTGAATGGAAGGCACAATATCCAAATATGATTTTCCATTTTCGTTTAAGGTTTGCCCAACAAACTCCAGCATTGTATTAATATTCGTTTGTTTAAAACTGGTATATTTTTTTGGATACATCAGTTTCCCTAACGACAGTGTATAATTAGTAGCGTTATCATTTTGTTCAACAGGAAATTTATAATCCGGCTTATTATCAAATGCTTTTTCAAAACTAATAGAAGCACTAATAGCTACCTTTTTTATAAGCTGCGTAGCCACAATTCCCGTTTCAAAACCACTATTATGCCCCATAATTTCTATTTGTTCCTGATGGATATCGGCATTGTTAAAGCTACATCTTGCAAATGCTGCCATCCTAAAATGACTCTGCAAGTCATCCGTAGAAAGGAACCGATATTTAGTGTAAAAACTAGCGCCCTCTGTCACCAATTTATTGCTTCTACTGCTCACAAACATTGATGTTCTAACCATCAAATTTTTATTTACACCCCAAGTAACTTCGGGCATAAAGTGATAACTATATCCTGATTCCATTTGTTCCTTGAAAATGGATTGTCCCAAACGAATTCCTAGTGAACCCGCAGGAACATTACTTGCCGGATCAGTAACCACAAAAAGCTCCTGAGCCGAAATTATCTGAACAAGAAAAAACGTAAATACGATTAAAAATTTTCTCATTAAATTACAGTTTTGATATGGTAATCATCTTCATTATCTAATGGATATGATGCAGTTTTTGAAAACGTTTTAAGCAGTTTTTTATGCTCTTTTTGCGTTACGTACCCTTTGTCAAAAATCTTTACTTTTGTTTCTCCGGTCCTGTTTTTATGTTCTTCATTCAACAAAACAAAAGTGGATCCATTAAATGAAATAGTTTTATCTCCTTCCGTTTTCAAGCTTTCTGCAGGCATTGTAATTACTAAAGAACCAATAAAGAAGCCTGCTTTTTCAACTCCTTCTTTCAATACTCTTGGCATTATTTTACTTTCTTTTTTAAAATAAACCGTGAAAGTATTCGTATTCAAATCAGTACTCACGCTATCCACACCAACGGTTGCTTTCAGTTGTTTATTTATAGCATTAGAGCACATAGAACACGTTAAACCTGTAGCAATTATTTCTGCTTTTGAGATTTGAGAATAGGAGTTTACACTTGTTATTAAAAGTAAACAAGCGAGACCAATGAATTTTAAATTTATATTTTTCATTTTGCTTTATTTTTTTATTTGCATTATTATTTGTTCCTCCGTAGGATTGATGGCAACTAATTTTCCTGATACATCAAATAAGTACGAATTGGGTAATTCTTCTACTCCAAAAAGTAGTGCTGACTTTGCATCAAAACCTTTAGCATCAATTAATTGCTCGTACGCTAATTTATCTTTTTGAGTGGCATTCATCCACTTCGTTTTATCTGTATCCAGTGATATGGCAACGATTTCGAAGTTGTCATTTTTATATTGATTATACAAAGGAGCCAGCTTTTTATTGGCCAGCCTGCAAGGCGCGCACCAAGAAGCCCAAAAGTCAATTAAGACCGTCTTCCCTTTCAGAGAAGCCAAATTTATTGTTGTTTCTTTATTGTTTTTGAGTTCAAAATCAGGCAAACTGTCTCCAATTTTCATTTGGGCAGTTGCAGTTGAAATACTGATTAGTAAACTGAATAACAGCATTATTTTTTTCATTTTATATTCTTTTTAACCCGTTGGGTGCAATTATTTAAAATTAAGAAGTCCGAAAAGAATTTAAAAATAAACACATAGATTTATAGAAAAAAAGAGCAGGATAGCCCAATTCTTGGGCAACAAAGCTGTGTTTTACTATAATAGAGTAAAACGTCTTAATAGAAATACATAAAAACTATGTTTCTATGCGTTAAAAAAAAAGAAACTTGAATTACACCCAACGCTTTTTTTTAAATATTTATTGAATTGTTTCGACCGTTTTACCGCAAGTCAACATTTGAGAACCATAATATGGGTTTTTAACCGCGTTTTCTTTGCTCAACCAGTTTGCACCTTTACCGTCATTTGCCATTGGACAAAACTGAAGGTAAACCGGAGTATCGTATTTAGCTACTTTTATCACTTCGTACATTGATTTTGAAAAAGAAATGAAAAACTCTCTTTGACGTTTGATGTCTTGAGTTTCTGAAATATTCTTGGCACTAGCCATTAAACCTTTCATTTGTTTCATCCAAATCATGTGAACATCCATAGCAAGCTCGCCCATTTTTACTGCATTTAATGCTGTTGAAACGTCTTTCGCTAAAGTAGCAGCAGCTTTTCCATCAGTTTTTACCAAAGCATCTTTCAAAAGAAAATAGCTATCAAAAACAACTTTTAATTTAGTATCAACCTGTTGTTTTGCAACTGCAGTATCAGAATGACTGGCGTGGTTTGCATGATTTTCTGTAGTAGTGGTTTCCATTTTCATTTCTGTTGAAACAGCTACTTTAGCTTCTCTTTCATATTGACAACATCCGTGTAATTTGTCGTAAACAGAATCCGGAGCAAGAAATTTATCACTGTCGTAACCCGCTAAAGCAATGCGTTTCAAGATTTCGTCCTGACTTGTTTTAGTGGAATTATACGTAAGGGTTGCCATTTTGGAATCTTTATTCCACTCGACTTTCGCTACTTTTTTTAAGTTTCCGGCAGTTTCTATAGTCGATTTACACATATCGCAGTTTCCGTAAATTTTAACGGTTTCTGTTTTCGCGTTTTTAATTTGCGCGCTTGCAATTGTAACTGAAAGCAATAGGATTATTGCCATCAATATTCTTTTTATTGAGTTCATTGTATAATTAATTTTGAGGTGAATGAGTCGCAAACTATATAGAAAATAATAGCATATTTCACTATATTCCATATTGTAAATGACAAAAATTTAATAATTTGAAAAGCATAATATGCTTTCAGGCAGACAGTTTTTTGGCTGTCAAAAAAGGAATTTAGCTTATTTTAGGTGGAAGCCAAATAGAACGGAAATGGGATGAAATAAAGATTTCCGAGTAATAGTAATTTTGTTTTTCAGTGGAAAAACTAAAAATTTGCTTATTTAATTCTGTATTAAATATGGATGTTAAACCCAAATGGATTGCTGAACTGCCACAAGAAATATTCTTACAGGCGCCATTACAGCCGTCATGCGAACTTTCATTTGATTTTTTTTCTTTCTTGCAACAGTCTTTTTGCTCCGTTTCTGAAGAAGATTCTTTTTTGCAACATGCCATCTCGGTTTTTGTTCCACATGCAAAAGCTACGCTTGGCATCATAAAAAAACCAAGCATAACTAATAACAGTATGTAAAACTTTCTAGACATTGTTTATCTTATATAGAAACACAAAGGTATAAAAATTAACAAATACTGTAAATTAATTCATTCACAAATACGTGTTAAAAACGATTCTTTACTTTCCCTCGCCAAATATTCCATTCATTATAGACTGTAAAACTGACAATATGATACTAAAAATTAAGGCGGTCCAAAACGTATCCACGCTAAATCCGCCCACAATTTTGGTACACAACAAAATTATCAGCGCATTTATTACCAATAAAAACAATCCTAAAGTAATAATCGTAACTGGCAGTGTAAGTATTACCAATATTGGTTTGATAAAAATATTAAGTAACCCTAAAACTATAGCTACTATCAAAGCGGTAGTAAAATTAGCGACATGAACCCCTGGCATAAAGTGAGCAATAAGCAATACTAAACCTGATGTAATAAGGATTCTGAATAATAAATTCATAGATTTTTGTTTTAAAATTTAAATAAATGTAAGAAAAATTTAAATCTGATTAATTTATTTTAAGAAAGAAGTGACTTTTTGATAAAATTCAGCCGGGTTTTCGGCATGAAGCCAATGCCCTACATTAGGAATCGTTTCAATACTTGAATCTGGGAAATGTTGTTTTATGTTTTCGAAATCGCTGTCCAAAATATACCTGGAATTTCCACCTCGAATGAATAATGTTGGTTTCTCGAAAATTGCATTCCTAGTTAACGGAATTCCTACTTCATCCATTTTATGATTAAAAACTGCCAAATTAAATCGGAACGCGAGTTGTCCCGGCTCTTGCCAAAATAAATTTTTCATCAGGAATTGTCTGGTTCCAAAATCAGGAATATACTTTTCCATAATTTCTTCAACATCACTTCTACTTGGCTTTTTTGAAAAATCCACAGCATTCAATCCCGCCAAAATATCCTGATGATGCTGCGGATAAAATTTTGGTCCAATATCAGCCACAATTAATTTATCAACTAATTCCGGATGTGTTGTAGCCAAAACCATCGCTACTTTACCGCCCATCGAGTGTCCTAAAATATTAATATTTTCTAATTTATGAGCCTGACAATACTCGTAAACATCCTTCGCCATAATTTCATAACTGAAATCTTTTGAATGTAAGCTTCGTCCGTGGTTGCGTAAATCGAGAATATGAACCTGAAAATCAGTTGCGAATTGCGTTCCGAGTGTTTTCCAGTTATCGGACATTCCTAGAAATCCGTGGAGAATTAAAAGTGGCTTCCCGAATCCTTCTATTTTTGAAAAAAGCATATAATTTTAGATTTTAACGTTATAATTTAAATTACAAACTAGTAAGAAATTAAGGTTAGTAAGCTTTTGACTTAATCCATCTTAAATTCTTAATGGTTTAAAAAAACTATTTTAATTTTTGTAAATACATGTTCACCACATTATCCAATCCTAAATAAATGGCTTCTGAAATTAATGCGTGACCAATAGAAACTTCGAGTAATCCCGGAATATTTTGTTTAAAAAACTGAATGTTATCCAAACTTAAATCGTGTCCTGCATTGATTCCCAATCCAAGTTCATTGGCCAAAATCGCTGATTGTGTGTACGGCAAAATTCCATTTTGATTTCCAAGACTGTATTGCTGTGCAAATGCTTCAGTGTACAATTCAATTCTATCGGTTCCAATTTTCTTGGCGCCTTCAATCATTTCAAGAACAGGATCTACAAAAATCGACGTTCTGATTCCGTTGCGTTGAAATTCCTGAACGATTTCGGTTAAATACGCAGCATGCTTTATGGTATCCCAACCTGCATTAGAGGTGATGGCATCAATAGCATCCGGCACCAAGGTCACTTGAGTCGGTTTTATTTCAAGAACAAGATCTATAAAAGTTTTCTCTGGATTTCCTTCAATATTATATTCGGTGTAAACGATAGACTTTAAATCTCGGGCATCCTGATACCGGATGTGACGCTCATCCGGACGGGGATGAATGGTAATTCCTTCGGCACCGAACTTTTGAATGTCAGCAGCAACTTTTAATAAATCGGGAACATTTCCTCCGCGAGCATTACGTAAAGTGGCAATTTTATTGATATTTACACTTAATTTTGTCATTGAAAAATATTTTTATTTTGATACAAGTATTTACTTGGAACAAAAATACAAAGTAAAACTTAGGAGATTTTGCTTATTTTTGATTATTTTGCATGAAATATTGCCGATTGATTTATGACAGAAATAACAGAATATATTGCTAATGACTATAAAGCGATTGACAGCCAAGATTCTATTGCGGCTATTCAAGACTTTTTTAGCGAATTACACTTTTCACATTTTCCAATTGTCGAAGAGGGGGTTTACATTGGCAGTATTGCATCCGAGGATATAGAGACTTTTGAAAGTGATAAAAAAGCGTCTGATTATCGATTTACTTTAGAAGGATTTTTTACCAGGACAAATACAATGTGGCTGGACGTCTTGGAAGTTTTTGCAAAAAACCACACTAATTTAGTTCCCGTTTTGGACGAAAACAATGCCTACGTGGGCTATTATGAAATTGAAGACATCATGAAATTTTTTCATGAAACACCCTTTTTAAAAGAACCAGGCGGAATCATCGTCGTCAGAAAGCCAATTTTAGATTATTCGATGAGTCAAATTACCCAAATTGTAGAAAGCAATAACGGCAAACTTTTGGGATTATTCATTTCTGAAACAGATGTTGACAGTGTTGAAGTTACTTTGAAAATAACTTTGGGTGCGATGAACGAAATCATCCAGACTTTTAGAAGATACAATTATGAAATCATTTCAGAGCATCAAGAAGACAATTATATCAATAATTTAAAGGAACGTTCTGATTATTTAGACAAGTACTTGAACATTTAACCGCTTATTGGGAAATTTGTTGATTCGGTTATTCGCAATCGCAATCTCAATTAACCAAATAATCAAATTAACGATTTAACAAAAAGATGAAAGTAGCTATCTACGGTCAATATTATCAAAACAGTACAGAACCTATTATAAATGACATCTTTGTTTTTTTTAACAAAAACAATGTGGAGATGGTTATTGAGTCGCATTTTTTATTGATGCTTAATGAGAAAAAAATAGTAGAAAATAAGTACAAAACTTTTACTTCCCACACGGAACTCGACTCCAGTTTTGACATGCTGATAAGCATTGGCGGAGATGGAACAATACTAAGAGCTGCAACATTAGTAAGAGATTCGGGTATTCCTATATTAGGTATAAATGCCGGCAGACTTGGTTTTTTGGCAACCGTTCAAAAAGAAAATATCGCTGAATTCATGCAATTTGTTATTGATAGAAAATACACGATTTCTAAAAGGGCATTACTAAGCTTAACTTGCTCTCCAACCAATGAATCGATTGAGGAAATCAATTTTGCGATGAATGAAATCACGGTAAGTCGAAAAGACACGACATCGATGATCACGATTGACACTTATTTAAATGATGAATTTTTGAATTCCTACTGGGCCGACGGTTTAATCATTTCTACCCCAACAGGATCAACCGGATATTCCTTAAGTTGTGGCGGACCTATTTTGACACCTGATGTAAAAAGTCTACTCATAACTCCTATTGCGCCACATAATCTCACCGCAAGACCACTTGTTGTGCCGGACGACACTGAAATCAGATTAAAAGTTTCGGGAAGAGAGGAAAACTACCTGGTTTCCTTAGATTCCAGAGTAACTTCGGTAAAAAACGAATCGATTCTGATTTTAAAGAAAACACCTTTTCAGATAAACATGGTTGAAATTCCTGAAGAAACCTTCTTAAAAACACTTCGCAGCAAATTACTTTGGGGACAAGACAAGCGGAATTAAATCAATTTATTCTCCAGCTATACGATTTTATCAATTTTTCCCGTTTTAATCAAACAAATACTTACAAAGTGTTAGTTAGCTCGCTAATTATTAAAAAAACACACATTTAACTGAATGGGTATTGTATCGAATTGATAATTATTATATTTGCACGCAATTTTTGATTTAATGAAGAAGCTTTTTTATTTATTTTTCTGTTTTTCCCCTTTGATGGCGACCCAAGCTCAAATTCATGAGATTGGTGTTTTTCTTGGCGGGAGCAACTATATTGGAGATGTAGGCCTTACGACTTATATTGCACCAAACGAACCGGCTTTTGGTTTGTTGTACAAATGGAATAAAAGTCCGAGACATTCTTATCGATTTTCCTACACCCAATCTAAAATCACATCTAATGATTTGGATTCAAAGGAAGCAAGCAGAAACCAAAGGGGTTATCGATTTGAAAACGACTTAAAAGAAGTATCTTTAGGTCTTGAATTCAACTTTTTTGATTTTAATCTACATGAATCGAGCACTAAAATCACTCCTTATGTAGCATCCGGTTTAAACTATTTTCTAACAAAATACACGTTAACCAATGCAAAAGCAGATTTAACAGTACAAGGCAGAACCGAAAGAAGAAAATCAATAGCGATACCTATGATTGTAGGAATTAAGTCAAAAATTACACCTAGTTTTGTACTGGCATTAGAAACTGGAGCCAGATATACTTTGACGGATAATATAGACGGAAGTTTTAATCAAGATTTTGGAAATATAAATAACAATGATTGGTATGTTTTCTCAGGAGTTACTTTAACATATACTTTTGGCGACAAAGCCTGCTATTGTGCAGAATAAAGAAATGAATTTACTACAGAATATCGACGCGACAAGATTACCCAAACATTTAGCCATTATAATGGATGGAAATGGGCGTTGGGCAAAACAGCAAGGACTTTTACGTGCTTTAGGTCATGAAAGCGGGACAAAATCAGTGAAGGTAATCATAGAAGCCAGTGCTAAACTAGGTATCGAATTCCTTACATTATACGCTTTCTCCACTGAAAATTGGAACAGACCAAAATTAGAAGTCGAAACTCTGATGAAGGTTCTCATCAACTCCTTGAAAAAGGAACTTACCACCTTACAAAAAAACAACATTAAGCTTAATGCTATTGGTAATTTGGAAAAATTACCAAAATCAGCACAAAAAGAACTTCTTGATGTAATTGATAAAACTAAAGATAACACACAAATGACTCTGACCTTGGCGTTAAGCTACGGATCCAGAGAGGAACTTGTCAGTGCAGTTAAAAACATTTGCAGTAAAGTTAAAAATAATATAATTTCAATAGACACTATTGACGATTCCATTATTAATGAGCATCTTTACACGCAAAATTTACCTGACGTAGATTTACTAATACGAACAAGTGGAGAACATAGGATAAGTAACTTTTTGTTGTGGCAAATAGCCTATGCAGAATTGTATTTTACTGACATATTGTGGCCAGACTTTAAAGAACAAGATTTATATGAGGCTATCATTAGTTATCAAAAAAGAGAACGTAGATTTGGAAAAACAAGTGAACAAATTAAATAATTTTTTAGTGTTAAATAAAAGCATAAAAATAGTCCTTACCGTTTTGATTTTTGGAAGTTTTACACAAGTTAAAGCTCAAGAAAGAGTTCCTTTCGATCAGGGTAAAAAATACATTTTAGCCGATGTAGCCGTAGTAGGAGATATCAGTTTCAATTCACAAACTGTAGTTACTTTTTCAGGTTTGCAAAAAGGACAGGAAATTACAATTCCAGGTGAGGAAATCAGCGCTGCTATAAAAAAACTGGGAAAATTAGGTCTCTTTGATGAAATCTCTTTTTATGTCAATAAAATACAGAATGACAGTATATATCTTGATTTAAACATTATCGAATTACCTAAATTAAATGAGGTGAAATTTGTTGGTGTTAAGAAAACAAAAACCGAAGGTTTGATTAAAGACAATTCCTTGAATAAAGGAAAAGTAGTTAATGAAAATTTGATTACTACTACCAAAAATTACATTGAAAACAAATACAAAAAAGATGGTTACTACAATACAAAAGTAAACATCAATACTGTAAAAGATACCGCTACAGTAAACCAAGTCAATATGCTTGTTACTATTGACAAAGGGGACAAAGTGAAAATTCAGAGTATTGACTTTGCAGGAAACACAAAAATATCGGATAAAACGTTGCGTAAGGCGATGAAAGACACGAAACAAAAAAATCCAATTAGAATCTTAAAAGCCTCAAAATTCATAAAAGATAAATACAAAACTGATTTAGAAAAAGTAATTGCAACTTACAAGGAAAAAGGATACAGAGACGCGAGAATACTTTCGGATTCTGTAACTTATGATAAGAATAAAAATGCATTAAATATCAAAATTAACGTCGAAGAAGGAAACAAATATTATTTTGGAGATGTTAAGTTTTTAGGCAATACCGTTTATCCCGATCAGTTTTTAAGCAGAATTTTAGGTGTTAAAAAAGGAGACACTTACAATGGTGTTCTTCTTGAAAAAAGAATTGCAGACAAGTCTAAACCAGATGCAGAAGACATCACGAATTTATACCAAAACAGCGGGTATTTATTCTCGAATGTAAATGCCGTTGAGGTAAAAACTGCGAACGACACTATTGATTTTGAAATACGAATCACAGAAGGTCCAATTGCTTATTTCAACAAAATTACAGTTGTAGGAAATGACAAGACAAATGACCGTGTAATTTACCGTGAATTAAGAACAAAACCAGGAGAAAAATACAGCAAAGAAGAATTAGTAAGAACGATTCGTGAGATTGGTCAATTAGGATTTTTTGATCCTGAAGCGATTGATCCCAAGTTCAAGAATGTAGATTCAGGAGCAGGAACTGTAGATATAGAATACAACCTTGCAGAGAAAGGTTCTAGCCAAATTGAACTTCAAGGAGGTTACGGCGGAGGTGGTTTCATTGGTACACTTGGACTCTCGTTCAATAACTTTTCAGCAAGAAATATGTTTAATAAAGATGCTTACAGACCATTACCTATGGGAGATGGTCAAAAGGTATCGTTACGTTTGCAAGCCAGTACGTTTTTTCAAACCTATAGTGTATCATTTTCAGAACCATGGTTTGGCGGTAAAAAACCAGTACAATTCAGTTCTTCAATATCCTACAGCAAACAGTTTTTAAATAATTTCATAACACAGAGAGCGGACAGAACAAAAAGTTTTGACATATTAACGTTATCTGTTGGTTTGGCAAAAAGACTGACAGTACCAGATGATTACTTCGTTTTGTCACAGTCTGTAAGTTACCAACATTATGCTTTGAACAATTATAACACGGGGTTATTTACTTTTGGAAATGGAACTTCCAGAAACTTAGCGTACACCGTAGGTCTTACAAGAAACAGCAAAGGATTAAATCCGATATTCCCAACATACGGTTCTGAATTTAGTGTTTCAGCAAAATTGACTCCTCCTTATTCTCTCTTTAATGGAGTAGATTATGCTACATTAGGAGACCAAGAAGAATACAAATTAAAAAACACTGTTGACAGACAAAATGTTCCAGATGCCAACGGAAACATTGTTAATATTGGAGATTATGTTGACACTAACGGAAACAAAGTAACTAACTTTAATTTAGCGGCAGCTGATGCGAGTAAAGTCGATCAAAAGAGATTTAATTGGTTGGAATACTACAAAGTTAAATTCAAAGCAGACACGTATTCCAAAATTTATGGTAAATTGGTATTGAGAGTATTGGCCGAATTTGGTTTCCTTGGTGCATACAATCAAGAAAGAGGCGCTGTTCCATTTGAAAGATTCTATCTTGGTGGAGATGGATTGGCTAACTTCTCTATGGATGGTAGAGAGACAATCCAATTAAGAGGTTATCCTAACAACTCTTTGACACCCACAAATAACGTAGGAGATCAAATTGGCGCGACGGTTTTCAATAAATTCTCGATGGAATTGCGTTATCCAATAACCTTAAAACAATCAGCCTCAATATACGCATTAGCCTTTATGGAAGCAGGTTCTTCCTTTAGTGATTTCAAAAGCTACAATCCATTTGCTTTAAGTCGTTCAGCTGGGGTTGGATTACGTGTATTTATGCCAGCATTTGGCTTATTGGGAATTGATTTCGGACATGGATTTGACGCATTACCAGGACAAGCAAAAGCTAATGGATGGGAAACCCATTTTATCATTGGGCAACAATTCTAAAAAAATTGGTTTACGATTTTCTAATATGGAACAGTTATGAGAAAACAATTTTTATATATATTTTTAGTTTTACTTGTCACACAAACAATTGACGCACAAACCAGAGGAAATAAACTGGGCTACATTGATATGGAATACATTTTACAAAATGTACCCGATTACACTGAAGCAAAAGTTCAATTGGAGCAAAAAGCTCAAAAATGGAAATCGGAGATTGATTCTAAAAAAATTGAAATCAATAAATTAAAAGAAGCTTTAAAAGCAGAAAAAGCGTTGCTAACTAAGGAATTGATCGACGAAAGAGAAACCGAAATTAGTTTCCTTGAAAACGAAAATTTAGAATACCAACAAAAAAGATTTGGTGCCAACGGAGATTTGATTATCCAAAAATCTGTTTTGGTCAAACCAATCCAAGATCAAGTTTTTACAGCGGTTCAGGATATTGCAGAACGATTAAAATATGATTTCATATTTGATAAAGCTTCTGATTTGACAATGCTTTTCGCAGCAAAAAGATTTGACATCAGTGATCAGGTTTTACGAGTTTTAAATCGCACTGAAAAAAGAGAACAGCTGACTAAAAAACAGCAAAAAGAAGCAGAGGCAAGAGAAAGCAAAGAAGATGCATTAGATACAAATCCAGCATTGGCTGAACGCCAAAAACTCTTGGATGATAAAAAGGTTGCCAGAGAAAAAGTTTTAGAAGACCGAAAATTGCTGCAAGAGCAAAAGAAAAAAGAATTTGACGATAAGAGAAAGCAAATTCTGGAAGACAGAGAAGCTAAAAAAAATGGCACGGTTTCTGCAAATGTTAAAAAAGAGGATACACCCACTAATTTAACTGGAAATAATGAGACTAAAGCAACTGCCGATGAGGCGAAACAAAAGCAAGCTGACGCGAGAGCAAAAGTATTAGAAGACCGTAAAAAAGTGTTCGAAGATCGCAAAAAGGTTTTAGAAGAAAAAAGAAAAAAAATACTCGAAGACCGAGAGGCTATTAAAAAAGCGAAAGAAGAAAAATTAAAAGAAAATACAAACAATAATTAATTACTAAATATTTTAAAAACGATGAAACAAATCAAAACTCTATTAATTGCTGCAATTTTAATGTTCGGAGCAAATCAAACAATGAATGCACAAGCAAAAACAGCTCATGTTGACGTAAGTGAAATTATGACAAAAATGCCAGCGATGTTAGATGCTCAAAAACAATTAGACAAATTGAGTACCACTTATGATGCTGATTACAAAAAGATGGTTGAAGAATACCAAGCAAAATTAAAAAAATACGAAACCGAAGCTGCAACAGTTACTGAAGCTGTAAACGGCGATCGTTCTAAAGAAGTGCAGGATATGCAAAAAAGAATTGTTGACTTTAGAGATAATGCTCAAAAAGAATTACAACAAAAAGAATCTGATATCGTAAAACCATTAATGGAAAAAGTAAGAGCTTCTATCCAAAAAGTAGGTAAAGCAAAAGGATTCCAATATGTTCTTGATGGTTCTTCTCTTTTACTTGCTGATGGTCCAAACTTGACTATGGATGTAAAAAAAGATTTAGGTTTCTAAAAAAATCATGTATCGCATAAAAGCTGCTCAACCTAAAATAGGATTGAGCAGTTTTTTTTGTTTAAAACAAATCATAGGAAATTTAAATCGTAGCGTGTAACTTTGTTTTTATGAATAGTAACAATCAACCTATAGGAATTTTTGACTCGGGAATTGGCGGAACTTCTATTTGGAAAGCGATCCATCAATTGCTGCCTAACGAAAAAACCATATATCTCGCAGACAGTAAAAATGCACCTTATGGACAAAAAGCTAAAGAGGAGATTGTTGCATTAAGTATGAAAAACACTGAATTTCTGCTTAAAATGAATTGTAAGATAATTGTAGTAGCCTGCAATACAGCCACAACGAATGCAATTCAAGAATTAAGAGCTAAATATAACGTTCCTTTCATAGGAATTGAGCCGGCCATAAAGCCGGCAGTGACACATTCGAAAACACAAATCATAGGAATCCTGGCAACACAAGGCACGCTGAACAGTGCTCTTTTTAATAAAAGTACTGAGAAGTACCAAGACACCAAAATAATTGAACAGGTTGGTCATGGATTAGTACAGCTTATTGAAAATGGAGAAATCAATTCCCCAGAGATGACTCATTTACTGCACTCCTATCTCAATCCAATGATTGAAGCCAATATCGATTGTTTAGTTTTAGGCTGCAGTCACTATCCCTATCTTATTCCTCAAATAAAAAAAATACTTCCGGACCACATTCAAATTATTGATTCGGGCGAAGCGGTAGCGAAACAAACGCAAAATGTATTGCGTGACAAAGTAGGATTCTCCTCAACTCAGGATAATCAGCCTATTTTTTATATTAATACAAATCCAAAAGTTTTGAGGGAAATTTTAGGAAATAAATTTACTGTTGAAGAAAAAAAATTCTAAAAAATTTGTTATTATTCCTCTTTGAACCAACTGGAATACATGACATAATTATTAGAAATACGTTCGATTTCACCTGCAAAATCAGATTGGTCAATATCTTTCACCTTTCTGGCAGGAACTCCAGCCCAAATAGAACCGGAAGCAACAACTGTATTTTGAGTGATGACAGCACCAGCAGCCACAATCGAATTACTTTCGATGATACAATTGTCCATCACAATTGCTCCCATACCGATTAGCACATTATCGTGAACCGTACAACCATGTACAATTGCGTTGTGGCCAATAGAAACATTATTTCCTATAATAGTTGGGTGTTTTTTGTACGTACAATGAATAACTGCTCCATCTTGAATGTTTACTTTATCGCCGATTTTGATAAAATTGACATCACCACGAATTACAGCATTAAACCAAACACTACAATTTGCACCAAAGGTAACATCGCCAACAATAGTGGCATTTTCGGCTACATAACAGTCTTCTGGAATAGAAGGCGATTTGCCGTTAACGGATTTTATTAGCATGATAAAATGAATTAATTAATTGCCGGACAATTGCAATCGTATTTTACTGGTTTACAAAACAAATCAACTCCTAAGGTAATTTGGTGATAGCCACCATTATCAAACTTTACAGCTCCAGACAATTGAGAATAGGTATAAGCAAACATAAACTTATCAAAATTTACACCTACAATTGGAGTAATGTATTGTAGTTTTTGTTTTGAAATCGTGTTGCCGTCAATATATTCAGCACCATCAAAACTTCTTCGATAGGACAGTCCGCCCCAAACTCTTCCAAAATTTAAATTTTTGTAGGCTTTCAAATTTACGTCAATCGCTTTTTCATTCGTTTTTTCAACCATTTGAAATAAAACAGAAGGCTCCCATAATATTTTGTCTCGATTTCCAAAAATATAACCGGCACTTAACAAATATTTCCGTAAATTATCACTTTCATATTCCGTGTAAATATCTCTTCTGGTCTCGATGACATTTTTCACGGTTGCATGCGCATAAAAATCCAGAAAATTATACGAAGCTCCAATATCTACATTAAAATAAGAATCCTTTTGCACCACAGTTCCATCAATAATTGGATCAAAATCACCCGACTGCCTGAATTCTGTTTCGTCCAATTGGCTTTGAATTAAACCTGCACTCATACCAAAAGACAATTGATTTAAGTCGATTTCATCTCGCGAAAACATTAGATGATAGGCATACGTAAATTTGATTCCTTTTTGAGAATGATATCCGTTTTTATCATTAAAAAGAATAACCCCAGCTCCGGCTTTTTCTCCTACTCTACCATTAAAACTAAGTGTTTGTAATTCCGGTGCATCTTCCTGATCAAACCACTGCTTGCGTCCTGTTAACCTAATTTTAGCACAGTTTGCGGCACCAGCCATGGAAGGATGTATCAGGTAATAATTATCCGATAGATAATCGGAATATACAGGAATTCCTTCTTGAGAAAAAGAATATTGAGATATAAATAATAAGACGGCTAATATTCTAATTTTATGATACATCGAAATACTTTTAGTAAAATGAATAATTCCAAATCAATATAAATTTTTGTACTAAAAAAGTGATTTACCTAATTCGAAAATTAAACTAAAGTTAATTTATTCATTAAAAAACCAAATATAGTTATTCGTAGAAAATAACTTTAGTAAATTTGTGAAAATTTCAAAAGCCATGAACAAAGTTACTATAAAAGAAACACAAAACCCAACCATACTAAAGTTTGAATTTCAAGAATTTATAACTCAAAATGAAAGTTTTGAATTTAAAAACATTGATGAAGCAAAAACATCTCCGTTGGCACAGCAATTGTTTTACCTGCCCTTTGTAAAAACGATTTATATATCTGGAAATTTTATCGCAATCGAAAAATACAATATTGTGGAATGGGAAGATGTTAAAGATGCTGTAGCAGAACAAATTGAAAAATTTGTAACTGATGGTGGGACAATAATCACTGTTGACGAAAATAAAACTAAAAAACAGCCCGTAACCGTTTATGGAGAATCCACTCCAAATCCTGCTGCTTTAAAATTTGTAGTAAGCAAAATGCTGACTAAAAATGCGATAGAATTCAAAAACATTGATCAAACTGCTGCTTCACCGTTAGCTAAAGAGCTTTTCAAATTTCCTTATGTAAAAGAAATTTTTATTGATGAAAATTATATTTCTGTAACCAAATATGAAATCAATGAGTGGCAGGAAATAACCTTAGAATTAAGAAGTTTCATCAAACAGTATATTGAAAACGGAGGAACTGTTTTAGACGAAAATTATGTCGCAACAGTAACCGCAGAAGAAACTTCGAAAGCAAAAGAATTTGACACTCTGGATGTGACATCGCAACAAATCATCAATATATTAGAGGAATATGTTAAACCTGCCGTACAAGCCGACGGTGGAAATATAGCTTTTGATTCATACAATGAAAGTGACAAAACCGTAAAAGTCATCTTACAAGGTGCTTGCAGCGGTTGTCCCTCTTCTACTTTTACCTTAAAAAGCGGTATCGAAAACATGTTGAAAAGTATGTTGAATGATGAAAGTATCAAAGTTGAGGCTGTAAACGCGTAAACATAAAGTACTATCACATTGACAATCTTATTGTTAATATAAATTTTTTCCTTTTTAAATGTTCAATTTAAAAAAAATTGGTAAATTTATATTTCACTTAACAAATAGAAATCATGTCAATATTAAAAGTAATTGAAATACTTTCAAGCTCTGAAATAAGTTGGGAAGATGCAGCCCGAAAAGGTGTTGCTAAGGCGTCAAAATCAGTAAAACACATCCGTTCTGTCTATGTTCATGAACAAAGCGCAACGGTAAGTGATGGTGGTATTACAGAATTTCGAGTGAACCTGAAATTGACGTTCGAACTCGAATAAAGAAATTATAAAACAAAATTAAAGCGTTTCATTTGAGACGCTTTTTTTATTTTTAGGAGCTATTTCCCGTTATCCGTTGCAATCTTTCTCGTCCTGAAAAAATTCAGGACGAGAAAGGATTTCCACTACTACCGGGGCTAAAAACGACCTCATGAACGAACTAAATTTAGAAACCAGTCCATATTTATTACAACACGCCAACAATCCTGTACACTGGAAAGCTTGGAACCCAAAATCATTGGCAGCAGCTAAGGAAAATAACAAACTCATAATCATAAGCATTGGTTATTCCGCTTGTCATTGGTGCCATGTTATGGAACACGAAAGTTTTGAAGATGCAGCAGTCGCACAAATAATGAATGCGCATTTTATTGCAATCAAAGTCGATCGGGAAGAACGCCCGGATGTTGATGCCGTTTACATGAAAGCAGTCCAAATAATGACCGGTAGCGGCGGATGGCCCTTAAACCTAGTGACACTTCCTGACGGTAGACCAGTTTGGGGTGGCACCTATTTTAAAAAAAAGGAATGGATACAAACCCTGGAACAATTGCAGGAATTCTATCAATCACACCCTGAAAAAATGATTGATTATGCCGAGAAATTACATCAGGGAATTCAAGCCACCGGACTGATACAAAACGAGGAACCAGAAACTGAGGTAAACCAAAACATACTGAAACTCTTAGTCGAAAAATGGAAAAAAAGTTTCGATTTGGAATTTGGCGGCATGGCCAGAGCACCTAAGTTTATGATGCCAAATAATTACCAATTCTTACTGCGTTATGGTTATCAAAAACAAGATGAAAAAGTATTGGATTTTGTAAATCTTACTTTGACCAAAATGGCGTACGGCGGTCTTTTTGACACCATCGATGGTGGATTTTCACGTTATTCCGTTGATATGAAATGGCATATTCCACATTTTGAAAAAATGTTGTACGATAACGGTCAGTTGGTTTCCTTGTACAGCGACGCATACAAATTGACTAAAAATCCTCTGTATAAAGAAGTGATTGAAAAGACACTACGTTTTGTCGAGAGAGAATTAATGAATTCGGAAGGAGGTTTTTATTCAGCTTTGGATGCTGACAGTTTAAACTCGGATAATGATCTCCAAGAAGGAGCATTTTATGCTTGGAAAATTCCAGAATTAAAGGTAATTCTCAAAAAAGATTTTAATTTATTCGGTCAGGTTTTCAGTTGCAATGCGTTTGGAGTATGGGAAGGCGAAAAATATGTTTTAATCCAAAACCAAACTTTAGACAGTATTGCAGCACAAAATAATATTCCCGTTTCAGAACTTCGAACTAAAAAAATATTTTGGGAAAATTTACTCTACAACGAAAGAGAAAAACGGCCAAAACCAAGACTTGATGACAAATGTCTAACTTCTTGGAATGCAATAATGCTGAAAGGAAATGTTGATGCTTATAAGGCTTTGGGAAATCAAAAATATTTAGATAATGCACAACAAAATGCCCTCTTTATAATAAAAAATCTCTGGTCTACTGAAGGTAATTTATTCCACAATTATAAAAACGGAAAAACCACCATCAATGGCTACATGGAAGATTATTGTTTTGTAATTGCCGCGTTTATCTCTTTGTATGAAGCAACTTTAAACGAAAAATGGCTTCAAGATTCCAAACAACTGGTAGATTACAGTTTGAAACATTTTTATGACGATAAAAAATCCTTTTTTGCTTTTACGTCAAATCTCGACGAAGCCTTGATCACCTCGCATTACGAAACCGAAGACAACGTGATTCCGGCATCTAATTCAGTGATGGCAAAAAACTTATTTCAACTGAGTATCTATTTTAATAATTCCTATTATGAAAAAATCAGCCATCAAATGCTGATGGCCGTATTACCAGGAATCGATCATCCGTCCGCATTCTCAAATTGGATGGATTTGGCTTTAAATTACTCGGAACAAAACAAAGAACTAGCCGTTTGCTGTGAAGATGCTTTAACGTATTGTGCAAAAATAAACAGTCAATATATTCCCAATGTTATTTTGGCCGGGACACAAAAAGAATCCACATTGCCTTTTTTAAAT
Organism: Flavobacterium xueshanense; assembly: GCF_900112975.1. GTDB lineage: Bacteria > Bacteroidota > Bacteroidia > Flavobacteriales > Flavobacteriaceae > Flavobacterium > Flavobacterium xueshanense. Next base: position 320,776 of record NZ_FONQ01000001.1, read on the forward strand.
TCCCGTTACCACGACCAAGAAACACTGTTTTACCTATGTAAAAACAAAACCTGTCTTATGCCAAATACTGATTATCAACAAATTATTAATGATTTAATGAAGTAATCCTAAGAAAAATTGATTACTATTGTAAGACTAATCAAATAATAATACCATGGGACTATCTTCATTTTTTAAAAAATTATTTGGCTCAGCCAAAGAAACAGCCAATCAATTAGCGGACAAAGCAGAAACTACTTTCGAACAAGCAAAAGAAAGTGCAGCTCCTTATCTTGAAAAAGCCGGGACTTTCGCAGAAGAAACATTTGAAAAAGCGAAAGAAACCGCAACACCTTATCTTGAAAAAGCAGAAGTTTTTGCCGAAGATGCTTTTGAAAAAGTAAAAGAAACTGCTGCTCCAATTATTGAGAAAGTAGAGAATTTTACAGGACATACCAAAGAAGTAATAAGCGAACAGTCAGAGAAAACTTCAGACGCGTTGGAAAATATAGCAGACCACACTAAAGAAAAAGTTGAAAGAACAACTGATAAAGCCGAGGATTTAGCCAGCGAAGCTAAAATCGCAATGTCAGATACAGCAGAAACATTACTAGAAAAAGCGGATGCAACTGCTGACAAAATTGAAGATGCGGCCAGTGAAGCCAAAACTGTCGTTGCAGATACAGTAGAAACTTTGAAAGATAATACAGAAGAGGTAGCCGGTGAAGCTAAAACCGCTATATCACATACTGCAGAAACATTAGAAGAAAAAGCCGATGCAACTGCTGAAAAAATTAAAGATTTTGGTAGTGAAGCCAAAATAAATGCTTCAGATGCTGCTGAAAATGTTACTGAAAAAGCAAGTGAACTTGCTGATGATGCCGAAGAAGAAGCAAAACAAATTACCAAAGAAACCAAAAATAAAATAGAAGAAGACGCGGATTAATTTATTAAAAAATAATTTATTCGTATTTTTGTATTTTAAACTTAACCTTCTCCTTTGAGAAGGTTTTTTATTACACAAAAATGAATTTGAATCCAGACCAACTTACTAATTACGCCAATACTTTTCTAAACGTATTGATTGACTATTCCCCAAAATTAATTTCTGCATTTATTATTTTATTTGCTGGACTATATATCATCAGACTTATCAATAGATTCATCAGGACATTAATGGTAAGAAGGAATTTAGATCCTACACTGACACGATTTCTTGCCGATATTTTACTTTGGGTGTTGAGAGTAATATTATTTGTATCTTTTATTTCCAAGCTTGGAATTGAAACGTCTTCATTTGTTGCCATTCTTGGCGCTATGGGACTTGCTGTAGGTTTATCACTTCAGGGTTCCTTGTCTAATTTTGCCGGCGGGATGCTAATCATTCTCTTCAAACCTTTTAGAGTGAATGACATCATCGAAGCGCAAGGAGTAACCGGAACGGTGAGCGAAATACAAATATTTGTAACCAAATTAATTAATGCGAACAATCAAACTATTTTTGTACCTAATGGATCTTTATCGAATGGAAACATTATCAATTATTCGCTGCAAAAAATCAGAAGAGCTGATTTGACCATTGCCATTTCTTATGACACGGATATTAAAAAAGTTAAAGACATAATAACGGCCGTTTTAAAAAACAATCCAAAAGTATTGCAAACGCCTGCTGCCGATGTTTCCGTGAAAAACCTGACCGATAGTTCCATTCAACTAGCAGTGAGACCGTGGGCAACAAATGAAGATTTTTGGGGTGTTTATGCAGACACCTTAGAGAATTGCAAACATGCTTTTGATTCAGCTGGAATCGTGGTTCAGCCGTTTGTAAAAGAATCTTCTAAAAACAATAACAAGACTACTGATCCGCTACTGTAAAATTTATTTCTTTGGAGCGGTAATCATAAAATCTTTTAGATAATACGGTTCAAAATAAGCGACATCAACCGTGTCGTTTATTTTGAATTTTTCATAACTCAAAGCACTCATCTCCTTGGCCGAAGGATATTTTATATCCTCTAAGAAAACATAGTTGTCTTTATTTAATACTGATTTGCACTTTTCCGCACAATCACCCACGAAGTATAGTGTTTCCTGCAAATCTCCAAATGAGTTTTCAGCAATAATTTCGGCTAGAACTTCTCGTTTTTTTTCTAGAGTTGGAGAAAAAAAAGCACTGTACACTTCCATTCTTCGGGCATCAATCATTGGAATAATTAGACCACTTGATATAGTGACCTGTGACGCTAAAGCCTGCAAAGTATCAACAGCAATTAGTGGAATATCTAGTGCGTAACAGAGTCCTTTTGCAGCTGAAACGCCTATTCGCAATCCAGTGTAAGAACCTGGACCTTGACTTACTGCGATCGCTGATAAATCTTTAAACGTTATTCCGGCTTCTTTTATAATTTCTTCAATAAAAACATGAAGTCGTTCCGCATGGGAATATCCTTCTTGTGCAATTTCTTTGCAAAAAATCGTTTTCCCATCTTTTGCAAGAGCGACAGAACAATTCTTTGTCGCGGTTTCAATGTTCAGTATATAGCCCAATTTCAGATTTTGTTTTAAATTAAAAATCACAATCACAAAATTAGATTTTATGATTGTGATTTCAAAATTGTTAACGTTATAGGTTACTTTTTACTTTCTCCTTTTTCTTTATCCGTTTTTAGCATTACTCTGTCACCTGAATTCAAATCCTTCGTAACCGTTGAATAAGGTCCTGTAATCACGACATCTCCTTTTTTAAGCCCAGTCATAACTTCAATATTGGTATCGTCTTGAATGCCGGTTTTAATAATTCTAATTTTAGCTTTATCCCCAACTTTTACAAACACACACTCGAATTTTTTATCGCTTTTAGGCGCTGCTCCTTTTTGCTCTTCCTTAGGATCAACTACAACAATGTCTTTTACAGCGGCAGTGTCTGATTTTATAACAACAGCACTAATTGGTACTGATAACACATTACTTTTAGTTTCAGTAATAATGTCCACCGTTGCTGTCATTCCAGGTCTAAAAGGAGAATAGGTATCTGGTTTTCCTTCTAATAAATCTTCGTACGATTCTTTCAAAATTCTAACTTTAACTTTGAAATTAGTTACTTGATCTGCAGTCAAAGCAGAACTGGCGGAGTTTGAAATACTAGTTACAATACCTTTGAATTGTTTTTTCAAATACGCATCCACTTCCACATTAGCTTCGTCACCCACCTTTATTTTTACGATATCATTTTCATTAACATCGACTTCAACTTCCATATTATTCAAGTTGGCCACTCTCAAAATTTCTGTTCCAGTCATTTGTTGTGTCCCTAAAACGCGTTCCCCTAATTCAACGTTTAACATAGAAATAGTTCCATCTGCGGGAGCATAAATTGTAGTTCGACCTAAGTTGTCCTTAGCTTCGTTTACTGTTGCAGAGGCACTTTGAACATTAAAATAAGCATTCTGTTTGGCCGCTTTTGCTACTTCAAAGGACGCAATTGCTTTATCCCAATCAGCTTTTGAAATAATTCCTTTTTCAAACAAAGTTTTATTTCTGTCGTAATTGGATTTTGATTCTTTAAAAGAAGCATCTGCTTGGCTTAAATTTGCTCTAGTTCCTGATAAATTTGAAACCGAACGATTGTACCCCGAAGTATATAAATCCGGATTTATTTTTACCAACAAATCTCCTTTTTTAACCACTTGACCTTCTTTAACATTCAAGGAAATAATCTCTCCAGATACTTCTGATGAAATTTTTACTTCAATTTCCGGTTGAATTTTCCCTGTTGCGGAAACCGTTTCGATAATTGTCGTTGGTATCACTTGAGTAATTTCAACTTCGGTTCCTTTATCTTTATTTCCGATAACGCCCGTTTTTGAAAGTATTACAAGACCCGCAATGATTATTATTGCTCCACCTATTAGGATATAAATTGTTTTCTTAGACATAATAAATTAGTTTTTGATAAGAGGAATTCCAAAATAGAATTCTAAAATTTTGATTTTGAAGATATAATCGTACTTGGTTCTGATGACTTCTGATTGTGCATTGGTCAGTAAGGTTTGCGACTGGTTAAAATCAAAAGAGTTCATCAAACCTACATCGTATCTTTCTTTAGCATAATTATACGCTCCTTGTCTGGCTTCTAATGCGACGACTGACGATTCGTACGCATTCAACGCCCCTTTTGCATCTGTAAATGCTGTAAAAACATTTCTCTGTAAATCCAAATCTTGTTGCTCCACAGCAATTTTTGATCGTTCTAAACTCACTTTGGAACGCTCTACATTGTTTCTTACTGAAAACCCATTAAATATTGGAATCGACAATTGTGCTCCAAAAGATTGTCCTTTATTATTGCTAAATTGATTGAAAAATGGCGCTGAATTTCTCGTGCCAATTATATTTCCCATGGTATCAAATACCAGAACATCAGCGTAAGAAACCCTGCTATTAAAACTGTAGAAACCTTGTAAAGTAGGCTGAAAAGCTCCTTTTGCAATTTCAACATCTTTTTGGGCAATTTCTAAATTAGTTCTGGCAATTTTCAATTCAGTTCTGCTTTCTACCGCTTTGTCATAAATAGCGACTGGCGTTTGTGCCAAAATATTATTCCCATCTCTCATGTTTGTGTCATCCACAACATCAAAATTTTCAAAATCTTTTAACTGTAATAATTGCGCTAAACTTAATTTCGAGATTAATAATGCATTATCCGCGGCAATAACATTTTGGTTGTTTGATGCTACCGTAGCTTTGATGTCCAATAAATCGCCTCGAGGAATCGATCCTGCATTTACTAATTCTTCTGAACGAGTATATTGCTTTTGATTTATCCCCAATTGTTCTTTCTGTACTTTTAAGTTTTCTTTATTGAAAAGTACCTGCAAAAAAGCATTAGCAACATTCAAGGCAATATCTTCCTGCATTTTCAGCAATTGATATTTGGCTGCCACTATTGAAAGGTTGGCTTTGCGAAGCGTGTTCTGATTTTGCAATCCCTTATAAATATCTACACCAACATTAGCACCGGCAGAGGTAAATTGTGTCGTTTGATTTCGCAAAAGCCCTGTAGTAATATCCTGGTTTAAACCTATATTCCAAGAATGGGAAGCACTGGCGTTAAGAGAAGGAAGGAAATTCCCAATGGCTCCTTTTTTATCAATTAATGCTATTTTTGAATCCAATTCGGATTGTTTGATAGAGATGTTATTTTGTATGGCGTATTTTACACATTCCTCTAAGGTCCACATTTTTGGTTGTGCCTGAACTGCTACGCAACAAACTAACATGACAATTAAACTAAGAAAACTTCTTTTTTCCATATATTTTTGAATAAAAGCGCAGCATAGCTGCAAACAAATTTAACTTTTTCTAATAAAAACTTATGAAATAATATAAAATATTTTAATCATAAATCAGTTATAAAACAATTAGACTTTGGAACTTATCATTTGTTACAAAAATTCATAAAAAAAGAATTCTTTTGTTAATTTTGTTTTTTTAACTCCCGTAAAAATGCTGAAATTCACTTTCACTCTACTTTTATTAAGTTCGATTTTATTCGTCTCAAGTTGTGCTACAACCAATAAAATAAACGCTTTAAAACCAGAACCTGATGACGCAACACCATTAATTTACGAAAACACTCCTTCGTATATAAACATGCCTATTAGTGTCAAACTAAAAGACGTTGAGAACCAAACTAATGCAGTACTAAGCGGATTAATTTATGAAGACAATAACATTGAAGACGATGATATTGAAATGAAGGTTTGGAAGCTGGCTTCCATAACAATCAAAAATGAAACTGGCGGAAAAGGCGAGAAAATAAGAACCATTTTACCATTAAGAGCGATTGTAAAATACAGAATTGGCACCAAAAAAATGGGAGTCGAAATGTACGATACACGCGAATTTAATCTTGATGGTGTTGTGACTTTAGTAAGTGAAGTGACGTTGATAAATTGGAAACTAAACACAAAAACGGAACTAAAATCTTTAGATTGGAATGAAAGTCCAACGATTACTGTTTTTGGAAAAAATGTTCCAGTTACTTACCTAATTAATTCTGGCGTAAAACTTTTCAAATCAAAAATTGAAAAGAAAATTGACGATGCCATTGTAAAAGCTATGGATTTTAAACCAAATGTTTTGGCAGCTTTAGAGAAAATTTGCGTTCCGTTCCTGATGAATGACACGTATGAAAGTTGGCTACGAATTGTTCCTATTGAAATATACTCAACCAATGCGAAATTGAAAAATGATGCTTTCGTATTGGAAATGGGAATGAAATGTAACATGGAAACATTAATGGGGAAACAACCAGAATCCAAATTCAATGCCTCCAAAATTATCTTAAAACCCGTTACCAAAATTCCGGAAGACATTACGGCTAATATTGTTGCCATTTCGACGTATCAAGAAGCTTCAAAAATCATGACTAAGAATTTTGCGGGACAGGTATTTGGCTCGGGTTCGCAGAAAGTAAAAGTTCAAAATGTCACAATTTGGCACAAAAAAGGAAAAATGATTATTGCTTTAGAAGTATTGGGATCTGTAAATGGAACTATTTATTTAGCTGGTTTCCCCCAATATAACGACAAGACCAAAGAAGTATTTTTCGACCAACTAGATTATGTTTTAGATACAAAAAACAAATTGATGCGAACTGCAAATTGGCTTGCACAAGGGTTAGTGCTCAAAAAAATTGAACAAAGTTGCAGATACTCTATAAAACCAAACCTTGAAGAAGGTCAAAAGAGCATGATGACGTATTTAAAAAACTACTCTCCTATGCAAGGCGTTTTTGTAAATGGAAAAATAGAAGAAATTCAGTTCCAAAAAGTACAATTAACCAATCAGGCTATCATTGCCTTTATAAAAGTAAAAGGAACAGTGAACGTATCTGTAAACGGATTAAAATAGCTTGCAGTGTTCCGCACCTAGTCATAAATAGAACAATACTTTAAACTAAAATACGCTTTATTAAAATTGATTTTAAAATTGAAATAAATATCTTGTCTAAAAAACAGTAATCCTTAGCTTGTTTTTTTCTTTTTCATTCGATAAATAGCGTAGCCAATGCCCGCCACTAGAATGTAAGGAATTACCATTAAGTAAACAATACCGTCATTCACCGCTGCAGCTTGTTTTGCATTGCCTTCACTGGTCAATGCAGCGCGACACATGGCACATTGCGCATTTATAGTACCACTGAATAATCCAAAAACCATCAGAAAGGTATAAATTACGACCTTGTCCACATTATTTTTGACTTTCATTTCTGTATTCTTATCTTTAATAAACATAGTAAGGTGAAATCATTAAATAAACAACTACTCCAGTTAAAGCGACATATAACCAGATTGGGAAAGTGATTTTCGCAATTTTTTTATGCCTATCAAAATTTCCTGATAATGCTCTCACGTAGGTAATTAAAACCATCGGTATAATTGCAATTGACAAAATAATATGCGTAATCAAAATAAAGAAATAAACATATTTGATAGCTCCTTCACCTCCGAATTTAGTAGAATCAGAAGTCATGTGATACGCAACGTACATCACCAAAAAAGCAACAGATAATGCAATTGCACCAGTCATCAATCTTTCGTGAAGTTTTCTCTTACCATTCTTTATCGCAATTACCGCAGCAATTAGTAGGATAGCAGTAATTCCGTTAGTAGTAGCATAAATAGGCGGCAAAAAAGAAAGAGGTTCCACATTATAACCAAAATCTTTAAGTTTAACTCCAAACAGAATGGCCACTGCAACCGGGATTATGATTGATACCGCTATAATCAACGTATTGAATTTTTGTTCCAAAGAATTATTTTCCATTTTTATTCTTTTAATAAAATATTAATGTCCTGTTGAATGTTTCGAACTCCTTTTTTATCCAAACCATCATAATATAAAATAGGATTTCCAAAATCATCATTTCTACAACGTATGTTTCCATTTTTATCAATCAACGCAAACAAACCTGAATGTTCGAAACCACCAGCTACTTTTTTGTTTTCACCAGCATATAGATTAAATCCTTTATTGGCCAAATTAAAAATATACGCTTTGTCGCCTGTTAAAAAATTCCAGTTGGAAGATTTCGCTCCTAAGAACTTTGCGTGGTCTTTTAATACTTTTGCTGTATCATGTTCCGGATCAATTGTAATTGAAACAATTCCAAAATTAGGATTACCAAAAAAACTTTTTTCTAAAACCAACATACTTTCATTCATTTTTGGACAAATGGTAGGACAGGTGGTAAAGAAGAACTCCAATACATAGACTTTCCCTTTGTAAGTTTGATTTGTAATCTTCTTATTGTCTTGATTTATTAATTCGAATTTAGGTGCAGGACCTATTTTAAGTAATTGCCCTTCTTCTGCAGTTGCTGGATTAACGCTGTCTAAGCGCTCTCCTTGAACTACTTTGTCATTCTTAATCCTATCCACAATTTTTGGAATAGCATAAATTCCAAAAATCAAAATAATGAAGGAGATTCCTATGTATGATTTATTTTTAAACATAAAATATTAAATTTTTCTGGTGGCGTTATTGTTCTTTTTTAGCGCTGCACGATATTCATACAGAATTACTTTAAAATCATCAAGCATTTCATTACTCAACTCCGCTGGATGAAATGTATTGTAGCCTTCTTTTATATCTTTCACTAGTTTTCGACCGCGAAGATTACGTTTTTTATCAATGATGTAGACTTTTGGCGTACCGGAATGCTTATCTAATTTCTCAACTAATTTTAATTGATTATAATACTTGTTGATAGCTTCGGTTGATGCGAAAACAAAACGCCATTGCTTGACATCAGTGAAAGCTCCCAACGCATCCACCACTTTTTTAGCATCTTTTTCAGTACCGGTCGGACAAATCATCACAAACTGAACATCTTTGAACTCATGATACCTTTGATAAATTTTTTGATTTAAATTGAAAAGATTTCCTCTGTTTTTTAAGAGCTCATTACCCATAAAACCGAGAATCGTTACTTTGCCATTCAAACTAACTTTTTTACCGTCTAAAGATTGCCAATCACCCAAATCAACTGTATTAGGAGTTATGATTGGTAATTTGGTAAAACCATTAACACCAGAAGCAAAAAAAAGATATGCAACAATAGGTAAAATAAAAAGAACGAAAAGGACAATATTTTTTTTCATTGTAGTGAAAGTTATTAAAGTACAAAAATAAAAAAAGGTACGCAATGCGTACCCTCTTTTTGAATTAATATCTTATTAAAAATTCCATTTTATCGTAGAATTTTTAAAAACCTCATAAATATAATCCCCTTCTGTCAAAAGAATAAAGAGTAAGTATAATATCAGAAAAATTAGGGGAAAAACAACTGCACTTCGTAAAGTACTTTTTTCTCCTTCCATGTGCATGAAGGCATAAACTATATAATACGCTTTATAAACTGTAAGAGCGTAAAATATCCAATTCAGTAAATTCATACCCATAAAATTGTTCATATGAAGCGCATCAGGTTTTAAAATACCCAAAATAACTTCTACTACTGTAACGGCGGATAATATTCCGAAAACTTTCCAGATTCTACCTATATTAGATACGTGTTCGTGTGACATGATAATTACTTTTTGAAATTAAACTAGATAGAAAACTGTAAATACAAAAACCCAAACTAAATCGACAAAGTGCCAATAAAGACCTACTTTCTCTACCATTTCATAGCTTCTTCTTTTTTCATATGTTCCAATTAATACATTGAAAAATATAATGATGTTTATGATTACTCCAGAAAAAACGTGGAATCCGTGGAATCCAGTGATAAAGAAAAAGAAGTCAGCAAATAATTTACTTCCGTATTCGTTTCTGATCAAATTGGCGCCTTCAACAACATATTGTGCCTGACTCAATCTTGCTTCAGACTCTGCTCTTGAAAGAATTGTTTTTTTCTTCTCTTTAGTTATTACCTCCGTTCTGATTAGAATTTCAGGGTGCGCTTTGAATCCCGCTTGAACTTCAGCAACAGAGTACGATGGTAAAGCTGGCTCATCCATGAACCATTTAGCCTTATTTCTTGTCAGTTGTTCTCTTTCTTCCGGTAAAAAAGCCGCAAAATCAGCCAAAGCTACACGCTTACCGTCTTTATCCACAAATTGAAGTAAACTTCCTCCTTTTGTTTCAACAGCTCCGTATTCACCTTTGATGAAATTTTTCCATTCCCAAGCTTGAGATCCTACGAAAATCAAACCTCCAATAATGGTTAAGAACATGTAAAGAACTACTTTATTTTTTTTCATCTGATGCCCTGCATCAACAGCTAACACCATTGTTACAGATGAGAAAATCAAAATAAAAGTCATTAATGCCACGTAGTACATCGGAGCAGATACTCCATGCATAAATGGGAAGTGAGTAAACACTTCATCAGCCAAAGGCCATGTTTCAATAAATTTAAATCGAGAAAAACCATACGCGGCCAAAAATCCCGAGAATGTTAAAGCATCTGACACGATAAAAAACCACATCATTAATTTGCCATAACTTGCTCCCATTGGCTCATTGCCGCCTCCCCAAGTTTTTCCTTCACTATTTGCAGTAGTAACTGTCGCTTCCATAAAAGTTATTCGTTAAAAAGTTCCCAAATTTACGTTTTTTTCTTATTTAAAGAAATATAAAAACAAAAACAAATAAACCCACAATAAGTCAAGAAAGTGCCAGTACATTGCACCTAGTTCAATTCCAAGGGTTTGAGATGAATTGTATTTTTGTTTAAAATGATTATAAATTATAATTAGAAGTGAAATCACGCCACCCGCAAGGTGAATCAAGTGCACAACGGTAACAACGTATAAAAAAGTAGTGGTTATTGAGCTTCCGCTTCCGGTGAAATAATGACCATTATCTATTATTTGTCCAAATCCTACGAACTGTAAAACTACAAACAATATTCCTAGAACTAATGTAGTCAAAAGAAAAATTGTAGTTTTACTTTGATTGTTTTTCTGAATCGCTTTTTTAGCCAAATGAAAAGTAACGCTACATCCTATTATCGCAATAGTACTGTAATAAAAAGCTGTTGGTAATTGAAAATCCTTCAACCAGTCAGCTCTGGATTTACTTACTACAAAAGCACTGGTAAGTCCCGCAAACATCATTATCATACTTACCATTGCAAACAACAAAATCAATTTGTAGGATCTTGCCATTCTGGATTCTTGTTCCTCAGTTGTCATTATCATCTCCATAACTATCTTAAAAATTTATCAAATACATAAATCAATTGTAACAATGTAATATAAGAAACACTAACTAACATTAATGTTCTTGCCGCTTTTGCAGTTCTCAATTTATATAATCGAACAGCATAAAAAAGCATCCATAATCCAAGTAAAAATACAACAATTGCAGCAATTGGCGTCAAGTAAAAGCGTCCAGTATAACCCAATACGGGTAAAAGTGACGCTAAAATCAACCAAACAGTATATAAAATAATCTGCAAGGCAGTACCTTTATCTTTTTTACCTGTCGGCAACATAAAGAAACCTGCTTTTTCATAATCTTCATACAAAAACCATCCAATAGCCCAAAAATGCGGAAATTGCCAAAAAAACTGAATTAAAAACAAAGTTCCTGCTTCTATTCCAAATTCTCCCGTTGCCGCAACCCAACCCAACATAAAAGGTATTGCTCCCGGAAAAGCTCCAACAAAAACAGACAATGAGGTCATGGTTTTCAAAGGAGTATAAACACTCGTATACAAAAATATTGAAACGGCGCCAAACATTGCGGTTTTTGGATTGATAGTATACAGCAAAGCAATTCCTACAATCGTTAAAAGACTCGCAATAATCAAAGCCGTAACGCGAGACATTCTGCCGGCTGGAACAGGACGGTTTTTAGTTCTGTCCATCAAGGCATCCAAATCTTTTTCAATCACTTGATTGAAAGCATTTGACGCTCCCACCATACAATAGCCACCAACTGCCAATTTTAACAAAACCGTCCAATCTAATGAATGCAAATCATAAATACCCAACATAAATCCAGCGATAGACGAAAATACGACACTAATAGCTAAACGTGCCTTAGTGATTTCTCGGAAATCAATATAAATGGATTTTAATGAAAATGTACTTTGTGTTGCGTTCAATATTAGCGTTTATTTATTCTTAAAAACTTTTGCAAAAGTAGTATATCAAAAGGGATTTGACAAAAAACAATTCACAAAAAATTAATAATCAAAATACCAATTAAAAATATCAGCTCTTAATCCTAATGTTAGCCAATTAGTGCTCTGATTGAAAGTTGTTGCCGTATTTTTTGTTGGATCAAAACTCCTGTAAATATAACTTCCGAAGAGTTTTAAATTTGTTGCTGGATTTACTAAAAAACCTCCTTGAAAATCAGCAATAAAAACTGCGGTTTTATTTCCTTGTCCCACTTTTACTCCGCTATCAAACGGTCTTTTTTCATCATAATCTTTATATATATTTCCACCGTAATTGAAATTGTCTTCAGTGGTATCAAAATCCAGTCCTCGAGTTCCCATAGTAATTTTTGCGTCAGCAAAATACCTTCCTTTATGATATCGGGCAATGGCGATTAATTCTTTGAAATTCCCTCCCCATTGGTGGCCTATACTTTGGTTGTTGTGCCCATAATTTGTAATTGGCATGCTATGAGAATACACATACGGACGCACATGATTGTATTCTAATTGCAACAGTAAATTATCTACTTTGAAAGCGTTGTAGTACTTAACACCCAGCTGATAACCGTATTTATTTTTCCAACTATTATCGCCTTCTTTGACGTCTCCAAGAGAAAATTCATCTAGAATAAACTGTCCGTAAAAATTAATTTGATTGCTCCATTTGTATTTATATGTCAACCCTAAAATTGCATTTCCGCTTCTGGCCGAAGATGCAAATTCAACCGAACGATAAAAAATAATTGGATTCACAAAACTCACGTCAAATCCTCTGTCATTCGTATTAGTCCAAATCACAGATTCAAAGAAACCAAGATTTAATTTATTAGAAACATTCCAACTCAAATAATGATTTGCCATAAACTTTGTGGCATACGTTCGTTCTAATGTTACTTCCGGTCGAACATCTTTGAGCCACATGTACGTATTGGTATATTTTATTTTCCAAAAATTAGTATTTAATTTAAAATAAGGATACGGGCTTGCACCATCACTTTCTAATAAAGATCGGTATCCATCCCCAATGAAATTTCTGCCGTAACCCAACTGTAAATCGATGTGTTTACTTGGCGTAAAAGTCAAATTCGCTTCCGCCGATGGAAAATCATAGGCATCCGTTTTGAAATCTTTCGCAATTCCCACTCCAGGAATAATGGCTGGATTTCCTCCTGCAGGTCTAATTGATTCTGCGTAATTATTGAAGTAATCCGCAAAACGTCCTTGACTTTCAAAAACAGTTGTGGTAAAATTCAGCATTTTGCCCAAACCACCACGAAAATTGATTCCGCGTGTATTTACATAGGTATACGAAACATCATTTTTAGAAGCTTTACCAACTTGCAAATCAAATATAGGATTTAGTGTAAACCAATAGTCATCCCCTTGAATTTCCACCATGTTTTCATTCCATAATTTTCTCGCCCACCAACTTGAGGCTTTCTTTCTTAGCTTCTCATTTACAGCCTTAAGGTCATAATATTTAGACACTTCTGCATACGTATATGGCTTTGAAGCCGTATGATTATTACTTCCCATTTGGTTTAACGAAGCATCAAACTGCGCATAATAACTATGTGAAAACGGGATGTTCAAATGACTCTCGAACTCAGGACTATTGAATTTTTTGTACACAATACTATCCAGTTCCGTTAGCTTTTCTGTTTTGTTGGGAACGATTTTGGCTTGCGCCAAAGTTTCAGTGGCTACTGCTTCCCTAATTTTCAAAGGAATTGAAATTGTCATGGTAAACTTAGCATAAGTTGGTTTTCCATTGTATGTTGATGACTGGATTTTTGGAAATTTACCAAAAACTCTTTTCGTTTCAGCAATCAATTTCTCCTCTGTTGCATCAACATAAATCACTTTAAAAAATCCATTACTGTCTACTTCAAAAAGTACTTTTATATTGCCTTGAAAATTGTTTTGTTTCAAATCCTCCGGAACTTCAAAATTTGCAAAAACAAAATCCTGAACCTGATTATAAAAACACGTCTCTAATGCATTTGATTGTAAGTTGACGCAATCTGAAAAAACAGGAAAACGTTCCGCAGTACTCCCTGATCGAACAGTAACACTTGTAATTTCTTGCGCAGAAATTAAAAAAGAATTCAAGAGTATTAGTAAAACCAAAAATCCTTTGTTCATGCTTATTTTCTTTTTATATTTAGTATTCATCATTTGAATTTTGACCATTAGCTATCATTTTGGCACCTGAAGTTCCTATTCTTTTTACCCCTAACTGAATCATTGCAACAGCTTCTTCATAAGTTCTGACTCCGCCAGCAGCTTTTACCGGAAGAGGCGAGGCATTTTCAAGCATCATTGTTATAGCAGGAATAGTGGCGCCATTTGGTAAATCATTTTCAGTTTTGTAAAATCCGGTGGAAGACTTCACAAAAACCTGAGGAAACAGCTCTTGTTCAAAATTAGAAACAACAACATTTTTTATCACGCTTGATAATTGAATAATTTCTTTTTCAGTTAGTGCAGCCACTTCAATAATCCATTTTACAACTTTATTGTGAGCCAAACTGAATTGGGTACATTTTAGAATTTCTTCTTTGACTACATCTATTTCACCATTTTTGAAAGCTTCATAATTGCATACAAAATCCAAGTCATCTGCGCCATCCTGAATCGCCTGAGCAGCTTCTTTAAGCTTATCTTCTAATGAAGATTTCCCTTCTGGAAAATCAATTACAGTACCTATTTGGACAATCGAATTCGATTCCATAATCATTTTTTTCGCTAACGAAACCATATTCGGCCGAATCATTATAAGTTTAAAATGCTCTTCAATAGCTTCCTGAATAAATCCCTTAACGATAAGAATATTTTTTTCTTCGCTGATTCCCGCTTGTTCTTCCGTTTTTAAATAGGTGGAATCTAAATATTGCTTAATATTCATGGCGTTATCGATTTCTTAATTATAACTAATTCTGACTCACAAAAATACATTATATCTGCACATAAGTTTAATATAAAACGCTTCTATTTCTTTTTTTTAAACGTAAACCAAAGCTCCCTGCCATTTATATAAAACATGACTTTAAATAACATCCCTGAAAACATTATTTATCCCTTTCCTGAAACCTGTAAAAACAAAAAATCCCACCGAAGTGGGACTCTATTTATTTTTAAATTATCTGACCTTAGTATTTAACCCAAATAAAAGAACAAGCACTACTGCTAAAGTCGCTCCGGATACATTTGCTAAAATATCAAGTATATCTGCATGTCTGGTTGTCGTTAGTAACTCTTGTGCTATTTCGATTCCTATTCCAAAAAAAACAGAAAACAGAAACGAAGCAATCAAGGGCTTAAAACTATTTGCATCAATTGCCCGGCTTTTTAAAAACAAAAAACAAAACGTTGTAAGCACAAAATGAAAAAAGGCATGCACCAATTTATCCAAATTTGAAACATTTCCCATTGGGACATTATTCAATTGTACCAAACAAAAAAAAGCAATTATTCCAGTCCAAAGTAAAGCGGCCCAAAAATAAAGCTGTTTACGCACCTATTAATTCTTTGTATGAATCACTTGAAAGCAATCCATCAACTTCAACCATATTAGCTATTTTCACTTTGATCATCCATCCAGCACCGTAAGGATCAGAATTTACACTTTCCGGATTACTTTCTAAAGCGTCGTTGAAAGCAATGATTTCACCTGCTATTGGAAGAAACAAATCGGAAACCGTTTTTACCGCTTCCACTGTTCCAAAAACTTCATCTTTCTCTAAGGATTGATCTAAAGTTTCTACCTCAACGTAAACGATATCTCCTAATTCTTTTTGAGCAAAATCAGTAATTCCTACTGTTGCGATATCGCCTTCAATACTAACCCATTCGTGATCTTTTGTGTACTTTAAATTTGCTGGTATGTTCATCTAAATTGTAATTGATAATTATTAATTGATAATTGAAATTTTCTTTGACAAATGTAACAATCTTCTATCCAAATCTGGTTTAGATTTCGAAAAATTAATTTCCAAAATTATAACGAAGCGTAAATCCGGAACGAACGTTCGTCAGCGGAAAAGAAGTAGAGATTACTGCTTTCGAAAAAGAATGATCGTAATAGAAAATAGCCGTCAGGTTTTTGCTGAATGCGTAATCCGCCGTCAATTTTATAGACCATATATTTTGACCGCCTGCCAATTGATTGTTATCATAATCTAAATAACGAACAATTGTCTGATTATTTCGATACGATAAATCTCCTTTCAAATTGATGTCGCTTTTTATTATTCCAGTTGGATTATCCGCCAATCGAGAAGAGAAAATCACATCTTTGAATCGATACCCCAATCCTACCACATATTCAATTCCTTTTACTTCCGTCAATAAATTATTGTCGAAACTCATTGATAATGCTCTGTCTTTTTTAATTTCAGTCAATACTTTTAAAGAACTTTTTAATTCAAAATCCATTCTCAACAACGGACTGAATTGTTCTACCAAGTTGATATTAGACATAATTGTCTGATTGAAAAAGTTACCGCTGGCATCTACTCCATCTGGCGAATTATCATATTCAAAATTCGATCTGAATGCATTTATAGTGTATGAAGCGCGATAATTGTGTTGCAAAGAGAAGCGTTTGAAATTCTTCTTGAAAATATCATAACGCATCAATCCATTGTATTTTACAGCCCAGTTCGGTATTGGAAAACTTCTGAAAATTCCAAGGGAAACATTTGAGGCATCACCTCCGGAATAAGCCGCTAAAAAGGCCGGCAACAATACGGCTTGATTATTTTTTCCATATCCTAATGGAAATCCTTCCGCATCAATATTGACAGGATTATTAATGTCAATTCCTCTTTCTGTTGCTAAACGGTTTGCTACCGTTAGACGATTCATTCTGAAATCATCAAACGCTATTGACGAAATTTCATCACTGGTAGAAAATGAGGTCTTTATTAAAACTGCCGATATAGAGAAAATACCTGTACTATACGGCGATCTCGGATTGTAAATTCCGTCGGTAACGTCGTATTGTTCTGACGAATTCTTAGAATAAGCCCTGTCTAATGTCAAATCAATTTTCAAATCGGGAAACAAATCTACATTGGCTGTAGCCTTAAATAATTTATTGGTGACTTGAGAAAAATTTTGGTTAAAGTCCGGATAATTCGTCAGCCAACCATTTTTGGCCGCCTCATAACGAACATCATCCTGACTTCCAAATATAAAGCCTAACGACGGTCTTGAAGATCCCAAAAAACCAACTCCCGGCGTATATCCAGGTAAAATTGTGCCGCTATTATGGGTATAATTCATCTGAATATTCTTTACGCTGGTCAACACTCCAATTAAACCATCAACAAATACATTGTTTTTGGGAATTTGACTGGCACTGGTATTCACTATTTTTTCGCCTGGTTTTGGCGCTGCCGCTTTAGGTTTTGGAAGCGTTTTATTGTTGTTTTTTGTCACTCCTAAATACTTGTACAACATGTCCATATTGAATGATGCATTCAAATTATTGGAGCTTGCATTCTGAACTGTATTTCCTAAATTATAATCTTGCCCGTCAATTTGAATTTGCGATAATGCATTAGAAGTGCGTTGCCAGCTGTAATCACCCGTATAGGAGTAATTTGCTTTGACAAAACTGAATAATGGAATTTTATTAATAGGGATTTCATAATTTAGAACCAATTGTTGCATGTGCTGGTTTGGATCTCCAATATCCCAATAACTGTCCCAAATTGTAAAACTGTCAATAGGCTCGTTATCCTCATTCAAATAGTTTTTCACGATATTGCTTGAAGATGCCGTATAATTTAATTTCAACGATTTTGTCAAATTATAATTGAACCCGTATTGATAATTGAACGCAAAATTTCGACGGTACAGTGGGTCAATTCCAATTCCTTCTACCTCAACTTGTCTGAATTGTTGGCGGTTGTATTGTCTGTTGATATTTGTATTAAATGAAATATTGGAAGGCAAATAGTTAAAATTAAAATCGCTTAACAGCTTCCAATAATTACTTTTTTTCATGAATTTAGTCTTTTTGAACGGCTCTACTGGTTTAGACTGAAAAGTGTACGCATAATCCACAGATGAATTTGCTTGCTGATCTACGTAATCTTCTATTTCAAAATCATGGCGTTCCACTTCGTTAAAAGACTGGGAGAACGTAAAATTTTCAGGATCATAAACATGTTGCTTCTGTTCCGGCTGGCGCTCTTTTCTCACTCCGATAAAGTTGATGCTCTTACGTTTTGTATAATCAACTGCTCTATTGGTAATATTATCTTTTTTATTTTGATCGGTTGTATTATCAAGCAACTGTTTTAATTTGATATCTTGATTGAAAGGATCGTATTCTGGAGTTATGGTTTCTTCACCAATAGCGTAATTGAATGGCAAATTGACACCCCATTTTTGCGGCAATAATTTTCCAAGATTTACATTGGTCACAATACTATATTGCTCTGTATCCTCACGGTTTCTCTCGTTTGGCCCTTGTTCTAATGCGCCAAAACCGATAGTGCTTTTTCTACCTGATGCAGAAACGGTGGCAAAATCAGCTAAATTTGAATCTACATTCAATACTGCCGCCATTCCGCCCTGATTGTCCATATCTGCCAAACGAAGTTCATTGAACCAAACTTCTCCTTTAATATCGTTAAGAAGATCATTGTTTTTCACACCAACCATAAGTGTGCGGACCAAACCAAAATTTGGATTTCCTTTTATTCCTAACTTTAACGAACTGCTTCCGTCTCCGTCTGGTTTACTAAGATCCGAATCTGGATAATAAATCCCATCTAAAGGCAGCGTGTTTGGGTCAACACTCATGGCTAAAATCTTCAATTTAGTCAATAATGCCAAAGACAAATCAATTTCATTCTCTTCTGGCCAAACCGCTTCTGCGCTTAATGCAGAACAATCCTTAATATTTGGATTTTTGGGAATTGGATTATTGGGATCCGGAATAACAACTTGATCAGCAACCGTCACTTTTAATGGAATCTCAATTTGATAGAAATTTTGAGTAAAGTCATTTCCAAAACGTATAAAACCAACCATTTGATTGTCTTGAAGTGCAATTTCACCCGTTAAAGATTCTGCGTGCAAAAACATTTTCAATTTCTTGAATTGACGCATATCAATACTCACATTTTTAAAGACTGCTCTGGAATCTTCCGGCTCTAATCCGTCGCCGGAAACTCTCAACGCTAACGATTGCTCATTTTGATTGATTATCGTATTATTATTAAATAATTGTTCCCTTTGTACTCCCGGCGGTGTAATATAATTTACCGGACATCTTTCGTTATTTTCCTGAACGTTAACAGCTAAAACATCTAAGTTAGTGTCGTCATTCAAAACATTCGTATCATTAAAATCAAGAGTATTGGTATACCTTCTCCATTCGCCACGAACTAAATCCAAGGCTCCAAAACGAATCGTTACAGCCTCATTAAATCCAGTCATAAACATTCTCATGAAACGGATGGATCTAAAATCAGAAATATTCCCAATCGTATTTTCAGGCTGAGCAACCGGAATTTTAAACTGCAACCATCTGGCTTCAGTAGTAGAACCATCTGGCAGTGTCACTTGTGTATTTCTTATGTCGGTGATGTAATTTTGTCCAACATTCATTCCAGGTTGTACATCAACACTATACTCATAATACGCATTGATGGTATTCATCGTATTGTCTCTGTTAATATCTTCGACATCAGGAACCGTTGATGATCCTCTATTGGGATCAGTGATGTCTACCGCTGAATTCCCATCTGTACCGTTATACCTTTTATACCGATCCAAAATTCCTCCCGAAGCATTCAGATAAAAGGTGTAATCATCTGCTGCAGGATCCAGCTCCGAGGCGAAATTTGTATAAACCGCTCCTTCATTGGCATTAGCCAGACCGTCCAGACCAATATCCTGATTTTTTCTATTATCAGCATTAGTATCAAAAGCATAAATCAAGGATTGGGAAGCAGGAACATCTCCCCATAACGGTCTTGGATTAACCAAAATCTGGTCTGGCCCAAGTCCATTTTCATATTGTTTCCTTCCGTCTTTCAAAACATCTTCTGCTATTTCTCCTAAATTGAAATATATTTTTCCAATGTTTGACTGAGTAGCCTGACCATTTCCAACGTAAGGATCTAACACCCAAAACTGAATGTACTCCACATTTCCTTGTTCGAAATTTGTTGAATTTAACGATCGCATAATTCCACCAAAGTTATCTGCTGGATTTAAAGCTCCATTTGGATTATTGTTATACGGCCCTCGCTCCGATGGATAATAACTTAGATCCAATGTATTTACAACTTGTGATTGTCCTTGTGCAATATCTGTCAAAGGATACAATTCCTCACTGAAAATTCTTCGGGTTTTATTGAAAGACAAATCTTCATTTGAGATTCCAACGGGCTTTTGCGTATAAAAAACAGGATCAATAGAATACCAAGCTAATTTAGCTCTTTTGAATCCATAACTTAAATCATTGGCAGTTGCATTAAAATCATACGTACTTGATGGATTTCGCTCTGGTGTGGATGCTAAACTCCAAGAATACGAGGAACGCATGTCAATGGTAGATTGCGAGCCCTCAAAATCATCAAGATAAATGGTCGATTCTCCCTGAAATTGATCCGCTTTTGGCGAGTCCGGTTTCAAAAAAGCTATTTCACCTCGAACCGAAAGGTTAGAAGGAACGTCGGTATCAATATTTGGTAATTTATTTACCAAACGGGTTAAAAAAGGAACTTCAGTAGAGAAATTTGTATTGAATCCAAAAATAGTATTGTTAACGGATTCCTGACCAAAGCTCGATTTTTGTGTAAACGGTCGTTCAGACATTTTTAAGAATGTACCCCCAACCACAAAGCTATCGGAAATTTTATGCTCTACATTTAGTCCCATGAATCTTCTGGTTTGCTGACCAAAAACAGAGTTGTTTTCCAATGAGACTTCAATAGGTGTATTTGATGCTTGCAACGAGGGGTCCAAAATTTGAACGCGGCCTAACTGATAGTTGACGCTGTAATCAATTCCTTCAACCAAAACTCTTCCCGCTGCGGTTACCACAACCGAACCTTGAGGAACATTGAATGCACCAATTGGGATTCCGTCACTACCGGTCGATTTATATTTTCCTCTCAATAAAAATTTATTTTTATCACTGTCCTGCAAAGCGCCAGATTGTGTATTTCGGTACATACTGCGGAACACATATTTTTTTTGATTTTCATTATAAGTACTACTATTATTATAATTTTCTCCGGAACCTCTATTAGATAATTTAGAAAATAATAATTCTCCAAAGGGCTCTTTGGTGGTGAATATTATTCTTCCGTTTTGCGCATCAATAGTCAAGCCTGGCATAAAATCAAAAAAACCATCTCCACCAGTTTGCGGATCGTTGTTGTAATTTAATTTATCCAAATTGAATACTTTCAACAACGGCGTTTCGGCAACTTTATTTTCTTTAGTAGGATTTGCTGGAAAAGGACTTCCCGGCACTTCGGTAATGTAATTTAATGGCGAAGGATCTGTGTAAAGAATATTAAATCTAAAATCTTCTTGTTTCAATTGATAGCCGCCTTGAATCTGATAGATGTTTTTCATCATCAAATTCCAAACTGGATTTTTAACATTGGTCAAATTACTTTTCAACATTTTCAAAATCAAACTTTGAGAAATAATAGCTTGGTTTGAAGGAGTATTTCCTGTCACAACGGTTGCATCTACACCATCATTACCAAATTCTCCCACCTGATAAACTTTATCACCAATCGTATATTGGTACGCCACTGCTAAAACCTCATCATTTGCCAATCGTTGTTGCAATGAAATATATCCTAATTGTGGATTGAATGTGTATTCATTTGGATTCAGTTTTCTGGCATTTTCCAATTTTGAGTAATCCTGACCTTCGCTTACCGTTGCATTAAAACCGGAATTCGAAGTTACTATTTCGCGAATATTAGGGTTTAGCAAACCCGTTCCTGTAAGAATCTGAGCCGGATCATAATCATTATTGGAGTTGTCAGTAGGAGAATCTAAAGGATTGTTGAAAATTCCTGTTGAAGGATCTAAAACAACCACTTCATTATCAGGCAAACCAGACAACTGTCCTTCTCCTAAATCCTGAAGCGCAATAATATTTCTTAGATTATTATTGGTTGCGGTAACTCGGTTTTGTTTGTTGGTTACCCAAATTTCAATTCTGGAAATTTGGACTCTACTATCGATGAAGGGATAATTTGTCAGCGATTTATCATATCTATTTCTAAAATATTGGGATAAAAAAAAGTGTCTGTCACTATCATAATCCAAAGCAAACATTTCAAAATTCTCAATTGTTCCTCCCCCTTGAGCAATTAAACTCTTTGTTTGTGATTTTTGTTCCGAAAAAACGCCTGTTATTGTTGTTTTTCCAAATTGCAGTTGCGTTTTTACACCAAACAAACTTTGCGCGCCTCGAATTAAAGAACTGTTTAACGGCATGCTGACATTCCCCACTTCAATTTTCTGAATGATATCATCCTCAGAAGGAGCGTAATCTAACTTGATTAAATTTTGAAAAGCAAATGTAGACTGCGTATCATAATTGGCATTCACAGTAAGTCGTGTTCCCACTTTTCCCATCAAGCTCATGCTTATTCTTTGGTCAAAATCGAAAGAAAGATTGGATCTGTTTCTTGGAGAAAAAGATGGATTATCTTGTTTGGTGTAACGCATTCCCAAATCCATTTCTACAGATCCGGTAGGTTTTACATCAATTGTGTTACTTCCAAAAATAGATTCAAACAGTCCTGATTTTATGTAATATCTGGGTAACAAATCTCTTTTCGCAAGTTCACTTCCTTCTTTTTTCCCATCAATTGCGTCTACCTTTTTCTTAAAATAATCACGCATGGATTCTTTCAAAACAAGGCTTTCGTACTCTTTTGGTGTTAAAATAATAGGATAATTGATAGAAAATCCATCAACAGAATTGGTGTAAACATAACGATCCGTAACAGGATCATACGTGTAAGCAGAAAGAATACTTTGAGGGTTTTTTAGTTGAAGTTTCCCAATAGAAAAACCAGTTTTAACGGTATCCTGAGCTGCTTGTTCTACTTGTGCCTGCGACACTAATCCACAAAATAAAACAAGTAAAAAAATACAAATTTTATGCATACAACTCGTTTTTCTTGAATATCTTTTAAAGGTTTTTTAAAGCTTTTTTGATAATTGATTCTACAGAAGCATCTGGATCTTCTTTGACTATTTTTTCAATAATTTTTTCTGAAGTTTTTCGTACAAACCCAAGAACTTCTAAAGCTGATAACGCTTCATCTCGATTAGTATTGCTTTTTGACATAGAAACTTCATCTAAATCATACAATTTTAATACTTTTTCCTTTAAATCCAATATTACTCTTTGAGCTGTTTTACTGCCTATTCCTTTTATTGATTGAATAGTAATTACATCCGCAGATGCAATGGCATTTGTAATTTGTTTTGGATCTAATGAGGAAAGCATGGTTCGGGCTATACTCGCTCCTATGCCGGAAACAGATAATAAGAGCCTAAAAATTTCTCTTTCTGACTTTTCCATAAAACCAAAAAGCGTATGCGCATCTTCTTTTATCTGAAGATGCGTATAGACTTTTATTAAATCTGTGTTTGGTAATAAGGAATACGTATGTAAAGAAATATTTACATGATAGCCAACACCTCCACAATCAATGATTATTTGTGTGGGCGATTTCTCTACCAATTTGCCTTGTAAATGTGCTATCATGAAGTGTTAATATATTTCCAAATATAACAAAATTAGCATCGAGTTAAATTAAATTCATAATTTTAACTATACTTGTTGTCTTCAGTGTATTAAATTAAATTTGTTTGGCTTTTTTATTTTCTTTTTCCTGTGCATCAATCACCGCAATAGCAGCCATATTGACCATTTCCTCAACACTTGCACCCAATTGAAATATATGGACTGGTTTTCCCATTCCCAGCATGATGGGCCCTATTGAATCTACTTTATTCAATTCTTTCAAAAGCTTATAGGTAATGTTTGCTGATTCTAAATTTGGAAAAATCAAAGTGTTTACTTTTTTACCTGCCAATTTTGAAAAAGGAAATTTTGCTTTCAGCATTTCTGGGTTCAAAGCAAAATCTGCTTGAAGTTCACCATCAATGATCATCTCCGGATGATTTTTATGCAAATAAGCTACCGCTTCTCTTACTTTGGTTGCGCTTTCACTTGAAGACGATCCGAAATTAGAAAATGATACCATTGCAATTACCGGTTCTACCCCAAACATTTTGGCTGTTTTGGCCGTCATAATGGCAATTTTAGCTAAATCATCTGCTGATGGATTAATGTTTATTGCAGTATCGGACAAAAACATGGGCCCACGAGCCGTCATCATCATGTTAGTAGTAGCTATAATAGAAGCTCCTGGCGCTTTTTCGATGAGTTGCAACATTGGTTTAACCACAGAAGGATAACTTCTTGAGTGTCCTGTTACCAGTGCATCTGCTTCTCCTTCATTGACCATCATTGCGGCAAAATAGTTTCTTTCACGCATTAATTTTTGCGCATCTAAAAAAGAAATTCCACGTCTTTGTCGAGTGGACCAGTAGGTATTTGCAAATTTATTTCTTCGTTCTTCTTCTTCGTTAATTTTAGGATCTATAATTTGAATATCGGCATCAAAACCTATTTCTGCTTTTAATTCTAAAATAATTTCTTTATCCCCTAATAAAATTGGGAAACCGATACCTTCTTCCCATACAATTTGCGCTGCTTTGAGAACATCTAAATGATCTGCTTCAGCAAAAACAATTTTTTTAGGATCCATCTTAGCTCTATTGGTAATTAAACGAACCATTTTATTATCATTCCCTAAACGGTCTAATAATTCTTCTTCGTATTTTTTCCAATCTGTAATATGATTTAACGCTACACCGGAATCCATCGCTGCTTTTGCAACAGCTGGCGCAACAACAGTTATCAATCTAGGATCGAATGGAGAAGGAATAATATATTCTTTTCCAAAAACCAATTTTGTAGCTCCGTAAGCTATGTTCACTTGCTCTGGAACCGATTCTTTTGCTAATGCAGCTAGGGCTCTTACTGCTGCCATTTTCATAGCCTCATTTATTTTGGTAGCACGAACATCTAATGCGCCTCTAAAAATATAGGGAAATCCTAGAACATTATTTACTTGATTAGGAAAATCAGAACGTCCTGTTGCCATTATAAGATCTTTACGAGTTGCAATCGCAAGGTTATAATCTATTTCCGGATCTGGATTTGCCATTGCAAAAACAATTGGATTTTCGGCCATCCCCAGCAACATTTTTGGAGTCATGATATTGCCTGATGACAATCCTAAAAAAAGATCCGCACCCACTAATGCTTCTTCAAGACTTATTGGTTTTATGTCTTGCGCATATTTTTGTTGCAAAATAGATAAAGAAGGATTGTCTTTTGTCAAAACTCCTTTACTGTTAAACATCAATATATTCTCAATTTTAACACCTAATAAAACGTACATATTAGCACAAGCTAAGGCAGCAGAGCCGGCTCCAGAGACAACCATTTTTACATCTTCTGATTTTTTACCTGCTAATTCTAATGCATTCAACAATGCAGCCGAAGATATGATGGCTGTACCGTGCTGATCATCGTGCATTACAGGAATATTCAACTCTTCAACTAATCGTCTTTCAATTTCAAAAGATTCCGGTGCTTTAATGTCTTCTAAATTAATTCCACCAAAAGTGGGGGCTATATTTTTTACGGTCTGGATAAATTCTTCAATATCTTTTGTTCCAATTTCAATGTCAAATACATCAATATCAGCAAAGATTTTAAACAGTAATCCTTTCCCTTCCATTACTGGTTTTGATGCTTCCGGGCCAATGTCGCCCAATCCTAAAACTGCAGTTCCATTGGTGATTACTGCAACTAAATTACCTTTTGCGGTATATTTATAAACGTTGTTTACATCTTTGGCTATTTCTAAACACGGCTCAGCTACACCAGGAGAATATGCCAAAGATAAATCTCTTTGTGTTGCATATTTCTTAGTAGGAACTACTTGAATTTTACCAGGAGTTGGCTTTGCGTGGTATAATAATGCTTCTCTTCTTTTGCTATTTTTGTCCATTGTTTTTAGATTTTATTCTAGTTTACAAAGATAGAAGACTTGGTTTAAAAAGTTTACTTTTATCCTATTCTTTTGCAAAAAAAGCCCTTTTCGATTCCAAAAAAAAAAACTACATCAACTGTAGCTTTTTGTAATTAAATCTTTTTTAATTGTTTTTATTGCGTAATGTAAGAGTTTAAATGTTGAATGGTATCTTTTTGCATCTCAATTATGGCTTTTACTACGTCACTTATTGAGATAATCCCAATTACAATCTCATTTTCCAAAACTGGCAAATGTCGAACTCTTTTTGTACTCATTAATTCCATGCAGTACTCTAAATTATCCGATGGATTTACCGTAACCACATCAGTTTCCATAATTTCATAAACAAAGGCTTTCTTTGAAGATTTTGCTTTCAAAACAATTTTTCGAGCATAATCTCTTTCAGATAAAACCCCTTTCAAAACTGTATCTTCAATGATAAGAATAGCTCCGATATTTTTTTCGCTCATCACTGTCAATGCTTCGTATACAGTGTTTGTAGAAAGTATGGAATAAACATCCTTTCCTTTGGTGCTTAAAATTTGATTAACAGTCATAATTGATTCATTTAGTGAATTATAAAGTTAAAAAAAATATACATTCAAACAACAAAAAATATTTTTCAGGGCTAAAAAATAGTATCGGGAAAAATCAATTCTCCTAATTTCTCTTTTAATTCTTCGCTTAAAATTTGCAATCCATATTGATAAGACGCGTTTACCCACCCAAAACCCTCTTTGGCGATGTAATCAAATTTAGTCCCTACATTCCCATATTCGGCAAAAACTTTATGCGAATTGATTTCCAAATCAAATTTTTCCGGAATCGTTCCATTATAATCCACTGCATTTTTTGTAATTAACCACAACCATCTGTACACCATTTCTTGTGCTTTATCCAAATAATTGTAGTTAATCAATCCTTCCCATAACAACATTTGGTGCGGTGCCCATCCAAAAGGATAGTCCCATTGTCGCTGCGGAGCCTCTTTTGAAGCATTTGCAACACTCGCTTTGGTACTTCCCGTAATTCCTCCTGTTTTTATAAATTGCGGTAAGGCAACTTCCACTAATTTTTTAGCCTGATTTTCATCACACAACCCAGCCCACAAAGGAAAAAATGTTGTTGCTGCTTGAAACGGAAATTGCTCATGATTCACAAAATCATAATCAAAATACATGCTTGACGCTTCGTTCCAACACAATTCATTCATTTTATTTTTTCTGGAAAGTGCCTTTTGTTCCCATTCTTCCGAAGTGTAAACCACATCGCCAACCTGGAAAGCAGTATCGAAATGCTCTTTTATTAGATAAGCGACATCTTTTTCATATTTATAAAGAAAACTATTGACATCTACTGAATTCAAATTGGCACACCTATTAATGAGTCGGTTTGTGGTGTCGTGTCCACTTTCTCTCATGCTTCTGTCGTGAACAAAATAGACATCCAGTTCCGCATCTATAAGCGTTCTCTGCAAATACTGTTTTTCGAATTCTCGAACAGGCAAATTGTATTTTTTTGCGTACGGTTCTAAAACATCATCAAAATGTCCCGGTTCCACTTCAAATGGCATCCCAATTCCATCGGCTTTGTATCGGTTTAAACCTGTTGGCGTTAATCGATTTCCTTGAACCATCCAAACCGTATTGTATTCTAAAATGACCGTTTCCAAATGACTTCTTAACCAGTCTAAACTTGGTATCTTCTTTTTTGCAATTTTAATTAGCAAAGAAGAATATAAAGGTGGTTGCGTTCTTGTCAAATAATAACTTCTATTTGCATTCAAAATTTTTCCGTAATGAATAATTTGGTATTTAAAATTCTCAGCAATCGCCATTGCTTTATTTACTTGACCGTCGATCAATAAACCAACACCAATAAAATAGCTGTCCCAACCATACATTTCGTTGAATCTTCCACCGGGAACCACAAAAGGAACGCCTTGCAAACTGTATGTTTTTTGTTCCAAAGCCAAAGCTAGAATTCCCGGTTTCTCATTTAAAGTTTCCACATATTCCATCGAATAATTTTCAGGCAGAATTTCAACTTTAAAATTTGACAATTCTTTTTCCAATTCTTGAAAATAAGCAACTCCCTGTTTGTCTTTGGCAGCAACATAAAGTGTTGCCACATCACTGGAGGTTTTTTCGTCTTCAATAATTTGCCCCAACCCTTTTTTATCAATCGTTCGAGTCAATTCTTCCCAATAATCATCCTTTATTTTTCTTGAAATTCGGTGTACAGGATTCTCTTGAATGCGACTTAAATCAACTTCACCCATTCCTAAATTCATCTCCTTTAGCTGGGCTAATTCTTGCAATAAATTTGACAAATGGTACGTCCCTATGATAGCCACTTCCTGTTTGCTAGTTTCGTCAACCAAAACAAATTTTTTAGGTCCTTTGTCGTCTTTAGTAATTTTTCTATCTTGATCTGTATCCTCTTGAAGCAATAAAGCGTGGAATACTTTGTCTATGTTGAGTAAGAATTTCATTGTTTAGCAGTAAGTTTTTTTAAAATAAAGAAAGAGACAAGTAATAGCGCCATTGGGATTAATGTGTAATAAAATGCATTTTCCGGACCTTCGTTTTTAAATAAATAACCAATTACTCTGGAACCCAAAGTACCGCCAAGTGCAGAAAAAACTACAATTAACCCGGTCATTGAGCTATGCAATTTTTTAGGCAGGGCGCTTAAAACTACGGAATTTAAAAGCGGATAAATTGGCGCAATAAAAAGTCCCACTAATGGAAAAGCAAATCCTATCAAAGGAATATCCCCAAGCGAATTAATTTCTTTGACATCCAATCCAACTGCTTTTGGAAGTACAAAAATCACAATAAGCATTGCCGCTACAATACTAAAACTAAGTACCCAAAACCAATTGACTCTTTTCGTAATAACGCCGGCCAAAAGTCGTCCCACAGCTAATGAAATAGCCAAAATACTTGCCATCATGATACTGATATTCTCCGGAAGATGCAATACCTTACTGTTGAAAGTAGGGAGCCAAGACATAATTCCCTGCTCGATCATTACAAACAGGAACGCACTAATTACAAAAACGATGGTTAACAGTTTCGCGAATAATTTAAACATTTCTTTGAAGTCATCGGCTAAATCAACACCCGGAATGTCCGTTTGACTTTCGAATTTGGTAAAAAATAAAAAGCCAAAAGACACTGCTGAAATTCCCGCCAATAGCCAATACACGTTCAACCAAGCATCTGGATTCGCATCTGAATTAAAAGCAGGAAATAAGAAATACGCCAACGCAATTCCTATCATAAACACGCCTTCAATGCTACTCATCAAACTATTGTGCTCCTGCTGATTCTCTGTTATGGTTCCAATAAGCGAATACACCGATACTTTTATCAGTGCAAAAGAAACGCCAACGGTAGCAAAAAGCAATTTTGCCGTTCCAAAAGAATTTCCAAAATACATACTGACGCAAGCTACTGAAACCAAAGCCAAACCAATAAGCATAGCTCTCTTATATCCAATTCTGGGTAAAAACGAAGCGATTAAAAACGAAACAATGGCAATAGGTAAATCCTTAAAAGCTTCTAGAACACTGGCTTGCAACTCATCTACCCCATAATTTTTTTGCGCCTTTAGTATCACAATTCCTACGCTGTTCAGCAGAATCGCAAATACAAAGTAATTGAGATACATGGCAATTTTAACCGTACTTTTTTTCATCTTTTACGTAATATTTTGAGTTGAATTAGCATTTAACTTTGGATTATAAATTTATATTTAAATATTCCTGAATGTCTACTCCTTCCGGCAATCTGCCTACATTCTGAAGTTTCAAAACTGCCAATTTCTGTGCAATAGTTATCGTTTCTTCAAAGTTTTTATTCAACAATTGCGCGTATAAAAAACCCGTCCAAAAAGCATCTCCTGCGCCTGTTGTGTCTTTGATGTCTTCAACCGGTAAAGCTTTTTGATGAAACATTCCGGAATCAACATTCGATAAAACAACACCATCCTTCCCTTTTGTCAAACAAATGGTTGAAGCTCCTAAGCTATGAAAATAATCAAAAATAAAATCTTCGGTTTTTGCTTCCGCAAAAAGACGGTAACAGTCGTCTTCGCTTAATTTTACTAACGGATCAGTTGACAAATATTCTTTCAAAACCTGTTTTGCTTCTTCACGATTCGGCCAAATCCTTTCCGAAAAATTAATATCAATACTGGTTTGTAATCCTAACGCTTTTGCTCGTTTAGCACTTTCGACAATAGTTATACGAGCCGGATTTTTGCTTAAAGCAAAGCAAGTCGTATGGAAAATTTTAGCACTTTCTAGTAAGTCATTCGGTATTTGACTTTGCTCAATTTGACAATCAGCTTCTCTGTACGGAATAAAATCAGGCGTACTGGTCGATTTTGAAACAAATATTACAGAAGTGGGATGACTTTCTGATTTCCTAACATGTGATGTAATAACATGATTCGCTTTTAACTTCCTAACAATATATTCGCCTAATCCATCTTCTCCACAGGTAGCTACTAATACTGATTTCAAACCCAAACGCGTTGCATTTACAGCAACATTTGTTGGTGAACCTCCCAAAAAACGATGGTAATCTTTGGTCCTATTTATAGACGTATTCATTTCGTGACCAATAAAATCAATCAAAACTTCGCCTGCACATATTATGTCTATTGTTTTTTCCAATTAAACTAAAAATTTAAAATTTGTATGTAAACTTTGGTGTAATAGCACCGTTGCTGCACCACTCCAAGCGCAAAAAGGAACACCGTTTGGCTCTTTGGTTTCACTATTGAAGTTTTCGTAGAAAGTAAAATCTTCCAAAGCATTGGCTTCGTTTATTGCAGTTAAAAGCGCAAGAGCCTCCTTCTTTTTTCCTTTTGAAAACAAAGCCAGACCATAAAAGCCATTAACCATAGACCAGCTTCCTCCGTTATGAAACTCATTCGGGTAATTCCTAAACTCGTATTTGCAATTGTTTTTAAGCAAATTCCAGTCTAAATCAGTTTCTTTTATTGGTGGCCAAAAAGCAGGCAACAACTGCAATTTCATTTCGTTTTTGAGTGCAATTGAATATTCTAAAATTGAATTTTGAAAATCTTCGGAACCAATGTTTAAGTACAAAGCCAACGAATTTGCAAAAGCATCAAACTGTGTTTTATATCCTGCAGGTGAAAAGGAACATGGCATGTATTTTTGAATATTTACCTCATTGTAAGCCCGTTCGTGATATTTTTCACCTGCAGAGTTTGGTGTGAAATTAATTTCCAGTTGCTTTGTTATTGTGGCAATCTTTACGGTAATATCCTCGTCCTGCGCAAAATGATTGTAGCTTTTCAGAGCCCAAATTCGGAGTAATTGATCGTACAAGACATAACCGTCTGTAATGTATTCATCTGCCCAGTTTCCTGATAATGGCACATATAAAAGTCCTTTATTGTTAAATTCCCAAGCATCCAGGAGCGCAAAACACTTTTCAATTTCAGTATCGTATTTTGCCACAAAGGTAATGTCTTTTGTATAATAGGCATATTGGCAAATCCCAATTACAAACCAAGTCACCGCATCTACTCTTCCTGCCAATCCGCCATAACTAACCTCAACTTGGTCGCCATTTGTCATCACATTTGATGGAATAGTTCCGATTTGATGTTGATTATTGGCTAATGTTTCTAATGTTTTACGAAATGTTTCAATTAATTTTTCGTCTCCCGAAGCCAAAGCTGCTAATCCACAAATCACACCATCCCTAGCCCAGACTCTTTTATAGTTAGAAATATTTTGGGCACTCGCCAAAAACCCTTCTGACGAGGAGACTTTTTCAAGCAACTCAATTGCTTTTGTGTAATTCAGATCACTATTCATATTGTTGGGTTGAATTTTTTTTTGTTTTAATCAAAAGGGTACAAAAAGCACTGATTAACAATAGAACCCCAGCAAAAGTAATGGCTTGGCGAGGATCATTATCTAAGAAGTTTTTTAAAATATAACCAAAAGAGAGATTTTGGATAATCATTGGAATAACAATCATCATATTTATAATACCCATGTAGACTCCATAGCGCTCTTTTGGAATAACAGCAACGACCATCAAATATGGTATTCCCATCATACTTGCCCAAGCAATGCCGTAGCCAATAATTACCGCAAAAAACACATATTGATTTTGTACTATTGGAAACCATAAAAACGAAACGGCTCCAAATAACAGACAGACAAAATGAATCATTTTTGCACCGTGTTTTTTGGCTAATTTTGCCAAATAAAAAGCAATTGAAAAAGTAACTATAAATCCAAAAGCACCGATTAATCCGTTCCATTCTACCGCTTTTTCGTAGCCCATTGCATTCATCGGGGTTACATTCCATACGGATAAAGCAATACTTTTTGAATTGTTTTGCCAGTAACACATCATCGCATACCATTGAAACAGATAAACAAGAAATATTTGCCACATTACAGTTGGCATTTCTAAAACTGCTTTATATATATCGATGAAAGGTGAAAAAATATGTAATCGTTCTGCTTTTAAAATTGCTATTTCTTCCGCTGTGGGCGGGATTTCTTTTGTTTTACCCATACTCCACCAAATGGAAGTTACAGAGAGGATCGCTCCTAAAAAGAAGGAAGCATAAATCCACGTTGGCAATGATCCGGTATAACCAACAAAAACAAGAGGAAATAGAAACAGAGAAATATAGGCCAGAAACTGTCCGAAACCAGTAAAAAAACTTTGCGCCTGAAAACCTATTGGCTGTTGTTCTTCGTCCAGCGTATCCGCAATAAAAGCGCGATACGGTTCCATAGCGGTGTTGTTACCCACATCCAGAATCCAAAGTAAACCCGCAGCCATCCACAAGGAACTGCTAAATGGGAATAGAAATAAAGCGATACTGCAAATTATGGCTCCAATAAAAAAGTAAGGTTTACGCCTTCCCCATCTTGGATGCCACGTTTTATCGCTCATCGCACCAATAATAGGTTGAATCAATAAACCAGTTAAAGGTCCCGCAAGATTTAGTATAGGGATTTGATCCGGGCTTGCATGTAGAAAATCGTAAATAGGATTGACGGCACTTTGTTGCAAGCCAAAGCTGTACTGAATGCCAAAAAAACCAACATTCATATTGATGATCTGCCAAAAGCTCAATTTTACTTTTAAATTCATTCTGATTGGTTAATTTGTTAATTATTTCTAAAATTAATTTTAATAATGCCAATTAAAAACAGAATAAAAACAAAAACGTTTTCGGAAGACCCGAAAACGTTTTCGATAAATTTAAATTACCTAAATAAACTGCTCTTTATTTGGAAGCAAAAGGAATAATTATTTTAGTTTCCCATTGCAACTCTGCTCCGCCATTAAAAGGATTTGACAAGAAATGTTCCAATACTTTATTTTCCAATTTAAGTTTGTGCTTTTTTGCATAATCAAGCAACGCAAACCAAGCTCTGTCTGAAGTTCTGAAATTACCGTAATAAGTCGCTGTTAATCCTTTGACCGCAGGTAAGGTTTTAAATTTTACATCGTTATTTACAATATTTGTTGTGGGTTTTTCAACTGGAAAACAATAATTAAAATCGATTGTTTCTTTATCACGATCCCATTTTACAATTTCCAGGTAGGGTCTTCCTTTTATTTTTATTTGATTCTCAAAAAGAAAACCAGTAATAATAGCATCATTCGCAATCATATTTTGTGCTTTTTCCTGTAAAACACTCTTCAAATTGATGTAGGCCACAAATGTTTCTTCTGTTGTACCTTCTCCATCAATTCTGACTTTAAAATTCTTTAAATGTTCGCTCAATCCTTTCTTAAAACCACTTATTTTTTTGATTTGTTCTTCCTTGAATTCAGTATTAAAAAAAGGTGCGGTTAGTTTATTGTACCAACTATGATTTAAATCTTTGATGCCAATACTCACTTTTGTCATTGAATCATTCATAGGAATAATGTTCCAAGTGTAGTGCATTTGAACCTCTTTTTTGGTCATTTCGTGTTTGATAAAGTCAAAATTTCTTTTTTCTAAAATCACATACCTTTCAGACTCCTTTAAACCCTGAGCATTTGACCACTCCTGAATCCCTTGAAAAACGGTTCCTGTAGCTGCATTTACTTTAAATGAAATACAGTAGTCGGTTTCCTTTATTAAAAGATACCAAACCAAAAACAAGGAAAACAAAATACTAAAACCAATTATAATTTTTTTTCTGACTGTCATTACTTTTTAATCATCTTTAGTTTTCCAACAATAAAATCTCCTACATTCTGACCAAGGTCAATACCGTTAACTATGGCAGCTTTGTAATGAATTCCTCCATAAAGACGGCTCATCGCAGCTTCCTTAGCGGCAGCATCAAAGGATGCGAATTTTCTATTTGGCAATCCAAATTGCAATTCAGTATCATCGGTATACGCAAAATTATCTCCAAAAACAGACGTTAAAATAGAAGCCGAACACATTGAAACTACTGAATGCCCACTAGTATATTCAGGAAAAGGAGGTGTTTGTAACAAAGGTTTCCAGTTTTCATCAATATTTTGATTAATAACTGTTTCTGGACGCACTACATTGCTCTTAAATTTTTCATCCCAACAGCTGATGAAACCGTCAAAAATTCCTATTGAAGTTTTGGTATAGGCGAAAACTGTTTTAGCAAAATCCGCTTTTGATTTTTTACTTGCAATTTTTACAATTCCCATCCAGTGTCCTCCAGGTGTAATCTTCTTTTTAGCAAACATCATGTGACCCTGACTTACAGAAACATACGGATTACAATCCCAAAACTGAGCAATTTTAATTTCCTCTGAATTATCTCCTTTTTTAATCATCTCTTTACTAATGTCATACACTTCTTGTACTTCTTTGAAAAAAGGTGATTTTTTATCTAACGAGAATGCAAAAGCCGGTACTGGTTTAAACTGTGAAGCGGAATCAAGAACCATAGTTCTAATCTCGCCCCAATGCGGTTCTACGGCATCCATATAAGCTGGCGGAGTAGGCTGCCATCTTCCTGGCTGATTGGCATACACAGAAAATTTAGACATTGTACGGGTTTGTTTGTAATTGTCTTGTCCCATCCATTTCTTGATGTGTTCAGCAACTTTTAGTCCGTATTCTTTAGAAATTAGAAACTCTTCTTCATTTTCATCATTCCATTTTTGATACAAACTATCTCTAAACTTCTCCACCATTTCTTCTGAAAAAACTAATTGCTTACTCAACTCCATGTGTGCAATAAGTGCAGCAACAGGTTGATTTACGCCACTTTTAGGGTCTAACTTTGGAATAGAATCCAATCCGTTCAATTGATTTTGAAGGCTCGTATAGGTTTTGCTATTTTGTGCTATAACTTCATAAGCCGCAATATTTGGATAGACAAAAATTCTACTGGCAACGGGTGGCGAGAAAATATCATGAATCATAATTTGAGTCACATTATCTATTGCCGCATGATAATCATCTGTAGTAACTACAATCGACTTATTCTTATTACAAGAAATAAAAAGAAGGCAAATCACCGCAATACTTATAACTTTCGTTTTCATTTTTTATTGATTTGTAGGTTATTTTATGTTCTATTATTCTTTTATTGAAGGCATTTCATATAATTCAGCCTTTTTATTATTGATCGTAATCAGCATGTATTTCTTTCCTTTGAAATTGATAATATCCAAGTGTCTAACTGCTTTTTGAGTCAAATCGACTCCTATTTGATTGCCTAAAAATATGTTTGTAGCATTTTTAATCAACGCACCTGAAAATCCATCAAATCTACTGTGATACGGAGAAACTCCAAAGTAATTTCCTGCCGCAAAAACTTCTTCTTTCGCATCTGAATCAAAATTAGATTTCAGAAAACTGGTAATGGGAGCGACTTGCATTTTATTCGAAAAAGGAACAAAAGTAAATTTCCCTTTATGATTTCTTAAATAACCAGATTTCAAATTATGAACTTCAAACAATTTTCCTTTCTCCAGCATTTTTGGGTCAAAAACTTCTTCCAGTGTTTTTCCTGCAAAGGATTTGTAACTATTGAATTTCTTTTTTAGCATCCCGCTAAATTGCTCGGCTAATTCGTCGAGGCCCAAAGTTGTGTAATATTTGCCATTTTTTTCTATTGCCACAATGGTTTCAAAATATCCATTCCCATCAAAGTCATCATAATACATTTTCATAGGAAACTCTTGTGATGCTTTAAATTTAGAATTCTTGCCCCAGTTCCCAACCAAATAATCTTCGTCGCCATCCTGATCAATATCAAAAGGTATAATTGATTGCCACAATCCATTACTTTTTTCTGGAAAAACAGCTTCAGTTACATTACTGAATTTACCACTTTTATTGGCAAAAAAAGTAGGCTTCATCCATTCTCCTATTATAATTAAATCTGTTTTTCCGTCGTTGTTAAAATCTGTAAAAATGACATCTGTAACCATTCCTGTTTTCGAAAAAGCTTTACTGTCAACTATTGTGAACACTCCTTTATTATTGTTTAACAAATAACAATCCGGCATACTCCCAAATCTATTGTTTATTGAATTATTCCCAACAAAAATATCGAGATCCCCATCATTATCATAATCAAATGCCTTAACCACTGATGCATTCTGGGCCAGCTTAGTTATGGTCGTTTTTACAAATTGATTGCCTTTGGATACATACAATCGGCTTTGTAAATTAGAAGCATTTTCACCTCCTCCAGAAGCAACATACAAATCATTTAGTTTGTCATTATTAAAATCCCCAATGACGGCGGAAGCATCTTCAAAAATAGAATCCTGTTCGATTGCAGCAACTCTTTTTTTAGCAAAACCATTTGAATTTTGAATGTAAATTGCTGCTTTTTTATCTTTGGAACCCCCAAAGAAGATATCCTCTTTTCCATCTCCATTTAAATCCCCTACTGCAGAAGCCGGACCGCGATCAGAACGTTGATATGGAATCAGTTTTTGAACTAAGAAATCAATATAATCATTTTCCTCATGTATAAAATCGATGCCCAATCCCGTTTCTACCTTTTTAAAAATTGGTAATACTGCTGGGTGTAACTTTCTATAATCAAAAATTTTTCTATCCTTATTCGCTTTTATGGTAAGGGTTTGATTCGCCTTTACATTCTTCACAGTTTGGTATGTTTTATCTGGCCATATTACTACGAGAGAATCTATCTTGCTTGTTTTACCGTATCCAAAATGAAGTATTGGTTCTGATGAGGATTGAAATCCTCGAGTAGTTTGCAATTCCTTAAATTGTTTTTTTCCTTTGGAATAAGAAATCACTTTAGCTCCAATTCCGAATGTGTTTTTCCCTGTAAAACGCAATTTTAATTTTAAATAGTTTGCCTTTTTATTAGTTGTATTAACGTAAATAGAAGCAATCGAATTCGTATTATTGGTAATTACATCAAGATCGCCATCGTTATCAATATCAGCATATCCGCATCCATTAGAAATTAACGAATCATTTTCTATCCAATCCTTCGATCGGTTTTTAAACTGCAAATCAGCTGCGCCTTGAAAAACATAATTGGTTACATTTCCTTTTGGCATGCGCTTCAACGCTTCTTTGTCTAATAATTTTGTCGTACTTATTTTACTTTTAATCTGATCATTTGAATAGTATTTTACGTAGTCCAAATCGTTAGGCCGTTTAGGAATTCCGTTACACACAAATAGATCCTGTTCGCCATCTTGATTATAATCCCCAAATAATGTACTCCAACTCCAATCAGTAGCCGCCACGCCACTTAATAAAGCGGTCTCCGTGAAATGATTACCTCCTTGGTTCAATTGCAGCATGTTTCTGCTGTATTGATAATGATAGCCTAGTTTTTCGGTTCTCATTTTTAACATTTGAGAATTGTCATCTCCCAATGAAGATTTCAATACTTTTTCATCTTCCGGAAGCATGTCTAAGGTGAGAATATCTGGAAAACCATCATGATTAACATCCGCCACATCAACTCCCATAGAGAACCTGCTGGTATGCCCAAAATAGTTTTTCAAACTTTCTGTAAAAGTTCCATCTCCATTATTCAAATAATAATAATCATCTTCATGAAAATCATTCCCTACGTAAATATCCGGATACCCATCTAAATTAAAATCGGAAACTGCCAATCCTAAACCGTACCCATTGGCACCGCCAAAAATTCCTGCCTGTTCACTTACATCGACAAATTTTCCATTATCGTTCCGAAATAATTTATCCCCGCACTCGTAACTTCGTTTATTTCTAGTTTCGGCGTTACCAAAAGATAATTCAGAGTGTACGGCATGATTCAATAAATACATGTCTAAATCCCCATCTATATCATAATCAAAGAAAGCGGCTGAGGAACTGTAGTTATCGAGATCCAATCCATATTCAGCAGCACTTTCGGTAAATGTATTATCCTCGTTATTTATGAACAATTCGTTTTGACCTTCAAAACCATTAATCCCTACAACAGCACAAACATAAATATCCAAATATCCATCTCCATTTACATCGGCCATTACCGTCCCCGTATTCCAATCGCTCTGGCTCTCCACTCCTGCTTTTACAGAAATATCTTCAAATTTATTATTGCCTTTGTTTAGGTATAATTTATTTTTTCCTTGATTAGCAGTAAAATAAATATCTACTAAACCATCATTGTTAATGTCACCCAGCGATACGCCTCCCCCATTGTAATAATAGAGATAATCTAAAATCGAAATATTCTTGGATTCTAATAATTGGTTGTTAAAGGTAATATTACTTTTCTCAGAAGACAATTTTTCAAATAATTGCGTTTCTTTTTTGGAACAACCCATAAACAGCAATGAAGCCAGTCCTATTCTAAAAAAATTATTCATTGCGTCTAAATATTTTAGGGGTATTATCATTTACAACTGCTATAATTGAAACCTTTTTATCCTTATCCTTTATTATTTTTACCTGTTTCACTTCACCGTTTATAAAGAAACCTGATTGGCTATATGTTAGCCAAGAGAAATTACCCTTTCTATTCCCTAATAATACACTTCCATAATTAGCGTCTAATCGGGAGAATTGCGGTTTGAACTCATATTGATTTCCACCCAAGATTAAATCCAAAATCCCATCCTTATTCACATCCATTGCACTAATAGAGTTCACACAGGAAAACTGAACTTCTTTTGGAAGGGCTTTTATTTCAAACTTACCATTTCCTTTATTGATTGCAATTACACTTTCTTGAATATTCACAGTCTTTTCAATCGAATTATCAACTACTTCCTTTGCAAATAATTCCTGAAATGTTTTCTTGGAATAATCCGAATAGTTCAAATTTTTCTTCTTAATCGAAGGAATTTGTCTGGCTAATTCTTGTTTTAGGCTAACTGGTAGATCCTTCCCATCAATAGATCGAGTTGTTATTTGTTCAATAGTTCCGTTATTATCAAAATCATTGATAAATAATTTCATCGGATTAGCATTGGTCGCTTTATAGCTTGTATTTGTTCCTTTATTTCCCAGAATCAAATCTTTTTTACCGTCATTGTTTAAATCTACACAGGTAACTGCATTCCAAAAACCATGAAAATTTGTCAGATTCGATCTGAACTCTACCAATCTTCGTCCATTGTTTTTGAAAATCATTGGCGCTGTCCAATCCCCAACTAAGATTAAATCTTTTTTGGAATCATTATCAATATCTTCCCAAACTGCATCAGTAATCATTCCAACCGAGTTAATTTTAAATGCTTTTTTATCCGTTACATTTGTAAAATTTCCTTTTCCGTCATTTTCCAATAACAAATGTTTAGGATCAATTCCATAAACTCCCGGTACACTTCGGCTTCCTATAAATACATCGGTATCGCCATCATTGTCAAAATCGTTTGGCGCAATTACCGAAACGTTATTGTTTGTAGTTGGCATATTGGTTATGCTTTTAACAAAAACTCCTTTTCCTTTATTCAAATACAGCCGATTTTTATAATTAGCCTGATCCGTTTTTTCGTTACCACCGGAACCAACTAATAAATCCATATCACCATCATTATCAGCATCAAAAAAGCTGGCTGCTGTGTCTTCAAAATTAGCATCTGCATCTAAGTCTTTTTGATCCGTAATTGAATAATTACCATTCCCTTTATTTACATATATTTTACCGGCTTGTCCTTTGGCTCCTCCAATGAAAACATCTTCGTTTCCATCACCATTTATATCAGCAACTGCCAGTGAAGGACCCTCTTGCGAAAGCATTTTGGAAATTAGCCCTTCATGATCAAAATCGACGTAATTATTTTCTTTGTGTGCGATAAAAGTCGTTTTACTTTCCGTAAAGAAGGGTTTTAAATTAACAGCATTCGGAGTATAATTTAATTTAGCATTTTTAAT
Organism: Flavobacterium xueshanense; assembly: GCF_900112975.1. Lineage (GTDB taxonomy): Bacteria > Bacteroidota > Bacteroidia > Flavobacteriales > Flavobacteriaceae > Flavobacterium > Flavobacterium xueshanense. The sequence continues at coordinate 361,480 of NZ_FONQ01000001.1, forward strand.
ATCCAAATTTATTGTTGAATTATTGGTAATATTTTTAACCGTTTGAAATTTATCATTAGGCCAAATTACGTGTAGTGAATCGATTTTTTTGGTCCCAATTCCAAAAGTCATTACATAATCAACTGAAGACTGAAAACCTCTGGAAGGAATCAACTCTTGTCTGAGAATTTCTTTACCCGAGTATAACTCAACAATACTTCCTACAGCAAATTTATTCTGGTTATCTCCTTTTAGTTTTACTTTAACGTAATGATTTTTTTTGTTCTTCTCTGAGTTGTTTCTGTAGACAAATGCTTCCATATTGACATTATTGACAACTAGATCTAAGTCTCCATCATTATCTAAATCCGCATAAGCAGCTCCATTAGAAAAACTAGGAGTATCCAGTCCCCACTTTTTGGCTTCATTAGTAAACGTTAAATTTTTATTGTTCTTGAAAGCGTAATTTGGAATCGGTGTGCTTGGCATTTTACTGATAATAGTCTGGATTTCTTCTTTTTTACCGGTAACCACCATTTTTTGCATGACCTCATTGGCAAAAAAATCAACAAAATCTTGATTGGTTAAATCGTTATAAATTCCGTTACAAACATAAATGTCTTTGTAACCATCATTGTCCATATCAAATAATAATGCGCCCCAACTCCAGTCGGTTTTGGCAACGCCAGCGTGATTTGCTATTTCAAGAAATTGATTGTCGCCGTTATTAATTTGCAGCGTGTTTTGCATATATTGATTATAAAAACCAAGGTTTACTTTTCTGATAAATAAATCATAGTTTTCAAAATTTGTAGTCGTTTTTAAGCGTTCGTCCGGTTCCGGTAACATATCCGTTACAAAAATATCGGCTTTCCCGTCATTGTTTACATCGGCCATATCAGCACCCATTGAAGATTGACTGATGTGTGCTGTCCATCCCTGAATTTGTTCGGTAAAGGTTCCGTTTTTGTTATTTATGTATAAATAATCTCTTTCATAAAAATCATTTGAAATATAAATATCCGGATATAAATCCCCATTTACATCGCCTACGGTAACGCCCAAACCAAAGCCAATTAAACTGCCATAAATGCCTGATTTTTCACTTACATCAACAAATTTTCCGTTGTCATTACGCATTAGTTTATCACCGCCTCCTTTTAAAATTTCAGCAACATCCCAATCTTTATCCCGCAAGTCTCTTTTATTGGAATAATTAAGACTACTTACCGGAATAAAACTGTTGTTTAATATATAAACATCTAAATCCCCATCTTTATCATAATCAAAAAAAGCAGCATGCGTAGTAATACCTGTGTCAGCCAGATTGTATTGATCTGCTTTTTCAGTAAAAGTATTATTGCCATTATTAATAAAAAGTTCATTTTTTTGTTGATTACCCAAACTATTTCCTGCATTGCATACATAAATATCGAGCAAACCATCTGCATTTAAATCAACCATAACAACACCGGTTGACCAGGTTTTGGTTCCTTCAACCCCGGCTTTTTTGGAAATATCCTCAAATTTAAAATTCCCTTTATTTAAATAGAGTTTGTTGGCTCCAAGATTTGAAGTAAAATAAACATCAGAAAGACCATCGTTATTGATATCACCAATAGCAACACCACCACCATTATAAAAATTTCTGTATTTGAATATGTTCATTTCCGCACCATTTTTAACTTCATTAAGGAAATTAATTCCAGTTTGGGAAGCATCTAGTTTGGAGAATAAAGCGTCTTTGTTTTCTGAATTTTCTTTGGAACAATTGGAAAAAAACAGAAGAATTAGGGGTAATAAGACAAAACGATTTGACATATTATATTGTAGCATTTTAGTTAGGTAATTGCTTGATTAGAGTTGCCTAATTTATATAATATTGATATAAAAAAAGAATAAAATAGATATAAAATAAAGAGGGTAATAAATACCCTCTTTATAACTAATTCAAAAAACAATTAATAGTAAACAAATCTTTAGTAACCAGGGTTTTGCGATAAATTTGGATTAAACAAAGCCGCAGATGGGATTGGAAACAATGCATACCTCTTGTCTGACACATACTTTTTAAGCTCTCTTTCCTGAAGAAATTTTCCAAAACGAATCATATCATTTCTTCTGTACTCTTCATACCATAACTCACGACCTCTCTCAGCATAAATTTCTTCTAGATCTAAAGTTACAGCAGGACTGTTAGTTCTTGCAAAATACGCGGTCATATTAGGAGCTGTTCCTGATCCACCACGCAAGATAGCTTCAGCTTTCATCAATAAAGCATCAGAATAACGCATTAAAACAAAATCATTATCTGGCGAACCCAAACTAGCAACATCCGGAATGTACTTTTGAGCTCTAATACCAGCAGATTCTAATGTTGCTCCGCTCGTAATTAATGTCAATTCGCGTGTAAATTTTAAGGGTTGACCAAGTGGATTAGCATCTGTTTTGATTCTATCACGCACAATTTGAGTTCCTCCTGGCTTATATATTTGACCTATTTGGAAACCAACTGGATTACCGAAAGCAGCAATAATTGAAGCATCAGCATTTTTTGCTCGTCTATCATTAGGTTTAAATTTGTCATAGTATTCCGCTACTGTAGCAAAACCGTTCCATCCATCAGGAGTTTGATTGTAGTGCATACCCATTCTCCAGAAACATTGAACATTACCTCCGTTTCCAGGACTGTTTCTTGACGCAAATAAAATCTCAGGAGATGTATTATTTGTTGGCTTAAAGTTATCCCAATAGTCTGGTGCTAAGCTACTGTTAATAGCATTTACATGCTGAACAACTTTTGTCATATCAGCAGCTGCAAATGTGTAAGGCCCTGCAGCATCAGCGGCTGTAAAAACACCTTTATTCAAATACAACTTTGCTAATAAGAAATTAGCTGCATCTTTATTAGCAGTTCCAGGATCTCCAACAATTCTAGCTGGTAAGTCCGCAAGAATAGCTTCTACTTCGCTAATTACAAAAGTAGTTGCTTCAGATCTAGTCCATACTTTCGGGTCTGCTAAAGAAGAACTTCCCGCCTCTCTGTAAGGAACTTGACCAAATAAGTCAATTACATGATAATAATAGAAGGCTCTTAAAAAACGTGCTTGTGCTTTTTGAGACGTTGTCCCGCTACCACTGAAAATTACTAAGTTACAGTTGTTAACTTGTGATAATAATTGGTTCCAAGCACCTCTTACCTCATTGTGGTCTGGTCCCCAAGTGTGTACGTGAATTTGTCTCCAAACTCCCGCGTCATCCCAGTCACCGCCACGTGTAGGTCCGACTAAAGCATCAGTAGACATTTCATTTAAAGCGAACATAGTCCCCTGTCCTTGGAAGTTTCTTAATCCTTCATAAGCAGTTGCTAAAAATTGCACTGGATTAATAGTACCTTCAATAGCTTTCTCCGGAATTACATATCCATCTAATACTTCCTCATCAAGATTCGTACAGCCAACTCCAAGCGCGAGTGTACTAGCGAAGAAAATACCTTTAATTATATTTATTTTTTTCATTGTTTTTTTTATTAAAATGTTACGTTAAGTCCCAATCCTAAACTTTTCTCTCTAGGATATGATAAATATTCCATACCTGCGGAAGGTACGCCATTCAATGACTTATCGGTATCAACTTCTGGATCAGTTCCAGAGTATTTAGTGATAATAAATAAGTTAGATCCATTGACAAACAATCTAGCAGATTTAATTTTAAATCTTTCAATAATGTTCCCTGAAAATGTGTAACCAAACGTTAAGTTACCTAATCTTAAGAAATCTCCTTTTTCTAAGTACTTAGTAGACGGAGAATTAGGGTCTCCTTGCGCCTGAGGGGAAGTAGCAGCCTCTAAAGTTGTATTTCTGCCTCCTAAGAATGAACCTTTAAAGAAATAGGCATTCGTTGTATTGTTATAAATATAATGACCTAAGGCACCATAAAAAGATGCACCTGCATCAAAGTTTTTATAAGTAACATTTGTAGAAAAACCTACATTAACTTTTGGTAATGGTTGCTTGTCTAATATCTTTTTAGCGGCTGTACCTAATCCGGTATCATTACCTGCAGCATCAGCATAAATTGACATTCCATTAGCATCATAACCTCTCCATTCATACAAATTGTAAGAATATAAAGGTCTGTCATTCGTTATAATTTGAGCATAAGCTCCTGATAATCCTTGACCATTTAAACCTCCCGTTTGAATGAATCCAGCAAAGTTTGTAAATTTATTTGAGTTAAAAGAGGCATTACCCGACACATCCCAAGTAAAATCTCCTGAATCGATTACTTTGTAGTTTAATGAAACTTCAAACCCTTTGTTTATTAAATTTCCTTTTGCGTTCAGCAAGCGAGGAAAATAAGTTCCTGGCTGAGAACCATCTGGTTGATTAGGAAAAATCAAATCAGTAGTGTTTTTATTATAATAATCAACAGAACCTGTTAATCTATTGTTGATCAATTCAAAATCAACACCTACTCCTGAAGAAGTAGTAGTTTCCCATTTCAAATCTGGATTCGCGTTATTAACCGTCACTGGAGTACCATTTAAGCCAAATTGACCTGCAGAAATAGCTGAGTTAGGAGCAAATTCTTGATTTCCAGTTATACCATAACTTCCTCTAATTTTGACATCATTCACTAAACCTGATTTAGCTTCAATTACTTTGTAACCAACCCCTAAAGATGGGAATGTTCCGTATTTGTTATTTTCTCCAAATTTACTAGAACCATCAATACGAACTGTACCAGTTAACAATAATTTTTTGAATATAGTGGCATTAACCCTGGCAAAATACGATTGTAAGTCTACTTTGTTTCTACCACTACTTGGAACGCGGTACTCTCTGCTAAGAGCCCCTTCCATGTTATTGATCAAGTTTAATTGGTCAATATTAAATCCTTTTGCACTGACGCCAAAACCGTCATAATTATATTCATAGAAGGAATATCCTGCTAAAGCATCAAAAACAAAATTTTCGTTAAATTCTTTGTTATAATTCAAAGTATGCTCAAAAGTTCTGTTAAATTTATTTTGCGTTGAAATAAAAGCAGTCCCTCTTTTTACAGTGTTATCTGCAGGATCTGTTGCTTGAAATTGAGGTCCTTGTATATCCATTGTTGGCAACAATTGACTTTTTCTAGTAGAAGTTGAATTTTCAATACCGAATAAAAATTTATAGCTAAAGTTGCTATTAATTTTATAAGTAGCTGCAACACTTCCAAATAATTTACTTGTATTGGTATAATCTGTGTAAGAATTCAATAATTGTACTGGATTCAAAAAAGTATTACTTATTACATTATAAGAACCATCTGTGTTGTAGATTGGAGATGTTGGATTCCAATACAAAGCGGAACCAATTATATTACCTATAAATCCAGCGTCATTAGAAATAAGCGTTGTTTGATCTTTAATACCTGCGTAAACCAATCTAGTTTCCACTTTCAAAGCACCACCAAAAAAGTCATTTGAATTATAAAGTGAAGCAGTGTATTTTCCTATTCCCGTATTTCTGACAATACCATCAGTATCTGTCGCACTAAGAGATAATCTGGTATTGGAATTGTCAGTTGATTTACTGAAGGATAAATCATGATTTTTAGTAATCCCTGATCTAAGAACTGCCTTTTTCCAATCGTATGATCTCGATTTTTGGTCATCACCACCTGCCGCAACAAACTGATCTGCTGTCATTACACCAAAATCTCCTGCAATTTTACTAAACTGAACAGATGTTGAATAAGCTAATTCTGGCTCTGCAGATTTCCCTTTTTTAGTCGTTATAACAATAACTCCATTTGCTCCACGAGCACCATAGATAGCTGTAGAAGACGCATCTTTCAACACAGTCATACTTTCGATATCATTCTGATTCACAAAGTTCAACGGATTTCTTGGAGTTGAACCACCCAATAAACCATCACCTCCGGCAGAAACATTTCCTCCATCTAACGGAACACCGTCAATAACTATCAACGGTCCATTTCCTGAACGAACAGAAGTATTACCACGAACTCTAATAGAAATCGCGCCACCTGGTTCTCCGCTTGATTGAGTAACTTGAACACCTGCCACTTTACCTCTCAATAATTGCGCTGGCGAAGGAGAGGCTACGTTATCAAATTTTTTAGAGCTAATTTGATCAATTGCACCCGTTGCATCTTTCTTTCTGACTGAACCGTAGCCTATAATTACAACTTCTTTTAATTCAGCTGAATCTTCTTTTAATACTACATTAACTGTGCTTTTTCCTGCTACATTTAGCTCTTGAGTTTTAAGACCAATGTAACTAAAAACTAAAACTGCGTTTGAGCCAACGTTTTTGATAGTAAATTTTCCATCGAAATCCGTTTGTGCTCCGTTTGTTGTTCCTTTAACTAAGATAGAAGCCCCTGGAAGCGGACCATTAGCATCAGATACTGTACCGGACACATCTTGCGAATACGTCAAGCTTGTACAAAGTACCGTTAGAAACAACATCAAGCCTTTAATTAGACTATTTTTCATACGTAATAAATAAGTTGGTTAATAATTTGTTTAAATGGTTTGTTTAAATATTAACATCAAACATAATTATAAATTTATGATAATATTAAGATATTAACAAACTATAACGTTTTCGTTGTGCCGAAAACGTTTTCGATTTTAAAATTAATACTTTAAAAATTTAATACTAAAATTATATAAAACACAAAAAAAAGGGAATAAAAAACATATTTTTACAGTTTAATGGCTTGTATGTTAAAAATCAATTGTATAATTTTCAATAAACGATCTTAATATAGGATAAGATTGCGAATTATTCATCGTAATGGAGTTTTTTGCTATAAATTGACAATTTGGTTTGATTTGCATTAAAGACTTAAAAATAGCAATCCTGAAATACCATATCCGTTTTTTTATCTATGTTTATGTTGCTAAAAATATCACAATTATAAAACGTATTGTTAAGAAAATTTAACACTTTCAAAAATAAAAATTTGAAAGAAATAACTTAAAAAAAATAATTTTATGATTTCATTTTATTTCTTTTATTTAAATAATGCGTATCAAAATAGTAAAAAAAAGTAATTGTCCATATTCTTTCAAATTTCTTTTATTGAAAATTTACGTTGAATTAAAATCCATTGGAAGATAAAAACAAAATAGCCACGAATACGTAACAATCCTCAAAACAGACTGATTATGCATTCGTGGCAAAAATTCTTTACTTTATTATTTTACAACAATCGTTTTATTGTCAACTCCAATTCCAATAATCTTTAACGATTTCCATTGTTTTGGGAGCAATCCTTTGTTATATTTCAATCCCATGTCTGTTTGTTCCACTCCGCCAAAACCATAAATAACCGCCTGAAGCATCGCTCCCGCTCCTGTTGCAAAATATGGATTGTTACTATTGGCTGATTCCGAAAACACACCAAAAGGCGGTCGACTATTTGGCAAATAGGATTTAACAAAATAACTATAGGCTTTTTCTCTATCTCCTAATCGCGCATACAAAACTGATAAAACACCAGAAGCCATCGCCGGACCATCTTTTTTGTCAATTTTCTCAGCGTAGTATTCCAAATCTTTTTCAATTTGAGCCTTGTCTGTGATTACGTGTAAAGGATACGCTAACAAATTCACATCGGCTTGTTTTATCACCTGGCCCTGATAGCCTTTATAATTTTGAGTAATCCCATTTTCCCTGTGAATGAGTAATTTCTCCGAAACTTCTTTCCATAGCGGATTAATTGGTTCGTTCAAAATTACGGCTGCTTTAATCGTATTTTTCAAAGACTCAATCGCTGATGCATTGGTAAAGGCATTATCATCTACGTGTTGTGCATATTCATCGGCACCAACAACATTCAAAATAGAGAAACTCCCGTCCTGATTTTTCACTACACGACTTACCCAAAAATCAGCCGTTTCTTTTAGAACCGCCCATTCTTTTTTCAACCAGGCTTTATCTTGTGTGTAGCTGTAATAATTCCAAAAAGCAATCGAAACATCGGCCGTAATATGTTGTTCAAAAATCCCGGTCAATGCCCAAGTTGGCGTTGCTTCTTCTCCAGTATCATCCGATTCCCAAGGATACATCGCACCTTTATAACCATAAATAAAAGCTTTTTGCTTTGCTTTTTGCAAACGGTCTGAACGATAATCCAAACACGATTTTGCCATATCTGGCTGCAATGCTAAAAGTGTGGGGTACATCCAAAGTTCCGTGTCCCAAAAAATATGTCCGTTATATCCCTGTGAAGACAAACCCATTGGCGCAATACTCTGTCTGGTTTCCGGACGGATATATGAATACAAATTGAACAAGGCAAAACGTACGCGTTGTTGCGCATCTAAATCGCCTTCAATTTGAATATCACCCGTATTCCATAATTCGGCCCAAGCCTGTTTATGACGATTCAATAATTTATCAATTCCTTCCTGCAAAGCATATATTGGCTGTCTTTCGGATTCGTTCAAAGGATCCGTAACATCTTTCGAAGTGCAAATTCCACCTGCAACTGCAAATCGGTATTTTTTACCTTTTTGTAATTTTTTAGTAAAACCAACTTCATTTTCGGTTTGCTTTAAAGTTTCTCCCTGACCGTCAAAAAGAAAAGTTGTTGAAGCCGCAACAGTATATTTTCCAATTCGCGTTTTGGCAACTGTTCCAAAAACCGGCATTAAATACTGATTGTCTTTTAAAACGCGAAATTGACTTTTAGCCTCTTTCAATTCATCAGGAACTACCATGTAATTATTAGCCGTAATTTCTATATCCTTATTAGGGGTAATTTCGACAATTGCCATTGCTGAAAAAGGAATAGCTCTATTAGCCAAAATTGTATAATTAATAGTTGCCAAATCTTTAAATGAAAATGATGTGGTACTTGTCCCCTCCTTCATAGAAACCACTTGGCTCCAATTATTAATATTGTCTGATTTGATTTCTTGATTGTTTATGTTCAAATGCAGATTCAAAAACTCAATTCCTCGAACAATTCTGCTAATTCCATTTTCGGGACTGCCATCGTAAACTCCGTTCAAAATAATTTCTTTTGTTTTCAAAGGCATATCATCTGTAACAATTCCTATTTGACCATTTGCCATGGCTACACCATAATAATTTTCTCTGGAATTTGCCAGTAAATGCCATTCGTCTGATTTAGTTTGGCCAAAAACAATTGGACTTACTAAAAGCAGGAAGACTAAACTCTTAAATGTTGAAATCATAGTTGTATTTTTTAATAATATTTTCAAACTTATATAATTTATTTATTAAAAAAATGAATAGTTCCATATAGTACATGGAATACAATTCGAAAACGTTTTCGACTTACCGAAAACGTTTTTAGTGATACGATTTTAAATTAGTATAAAATAGAATTCTATTTTTATAGAGACAACATAACAATAAATTCTTTTTTTGATAAAATTCGCAACCAACATACTATTAATTTTTTCCCTATTTGGAAGTACATTATTCTTGCTTTCTTGTAAAAAAGAAGACGGCAGTACAACCATTGCGATTGACGTATCTGAAAAAATAAAAATTGATTCCTCACAGAAATACAAAGAGTGGTTTAGACCTCAATTTCATTTTTTACCAAAAAAAATGGATGAATGACATGAACGGTATGGTTTTCTACAAAGGGATTTATCATTTATTTTACCAATATTACCCGGACGATATTGTCTGGGGACCAATTCATTGGGGGCACGCTAACAGCAGCGATTTAATTCATTGGACAAATAAAAAAATTGCTTTATTTCCTGATACAGTAGGAATGATATTTTCAGGAAGCGCGGTTGTAAATCTAAATAACACCTCCGGTTTGGGAACAACTGAAAATCCGCCGATGATAGCGATTTCACCTACTACGACATGGCAGGCGAAAAAGCGGCCAAAACGGATTATCAAACGCAAGGTTTGGCTTACAGTTTAGATGAAGGTGAAACATGGTTGAAGTAAAAAACGAATCTATTTTCATGGCAAAATACAGAAAACCATTACTCTTGGCGTTTTCTATTACATTTTTCAATCAACTGTTCGGAATTAATGCCTTCTTATATTGTGCTCCCCGAATTTTTGAATTGGCCGGATTAGAGAAATCAGCTTCTTTTTTGAGTAGTATCGGAATTGGAGTGATTAATTTAATATTTACCATGATTGGAATATCGCTAATTGACAAATACGGAAGAAAAACACTTATGTATTTGGGTTCTGTAGGATACATCATTTCTTTGGGATTAGTAACAACCGCTTTTTATTTTGAATGGAAAGGAATGGCTGTTCCAATATTTTTATTCCTATTTATAGCTTGCCATGCCGTAGGTCAGGGAGCTGTAATTTTGGTATTTATTTCTAAATTATTCCCTAATAAATTAAGAGCCGCCGGAACTTCTTTTAGCACCTCGGTTCATTGGATTTTAGCGGCTTTAATTCCCTCTTTTATTCCATTTTTATTTAAAGAAATTGGAACAACAACCGTTTTTGCCATCTTCTGTATTATGATGGTTTTCCCATTGCTTTGGGTATTTACAAAATTGCCGGAAACCAAAGGAAGGACATTGGAAGAACTATCTGAAAGTTTATCAAAAAACGAATAATCATGACCAAAAAAATAATCTGTTTCGGGAAAGTTTTGTTTGATGTTTTCCCAACACATAGAAAAATTGGCGGTGCACCATTAAATGTCGCATTAAGACTCGCATCACTTGGGATAAATGCTCAAATAATCAGCCGAATTGGAAAGGATGAAATCGGAAAAGAACTCCTCGCTTTTATTGAAAAAAACGGAGTTGATACCGATACGATTCAAATAGACGAAAACTTATCTACCGGACAAGTTATTGTTCAATTGAACGAAAAAGGTTCTGCTTCATACACCATTAATTATCCGGTTCCCTGGGATAAAATTATTTGCATTCCAGAAGACAAAATCACGCTCAAAAAAGCGGATGCAATTGTTTTTGGCGCCCTTGTATGTAGAGATTCCGATTCACATGAATCACTATTAAAAATGATGAATTATGCAAAATACGCTGTTTGCGATGTTAATTTACGTGCTCCTTTTTACACCAAGATAATACTGATTGATTTGATGATGCAGTCTGATTTTATAAATTTCAATGCTGATGGGTTGTATGAAATAAGTGCTTTTTTGAATTCCCCCTATCATTCATTGGAACAAAACATAGTTTTTATTGCAGAGCAGACGAACACAAAACACATTTGTGTAACCAAAGGAAGTCATGGTGCGGTTTTGTATTACAATGAAAAAATGTACAACAAAAGTGGTTACAAAATTAATGTTGTCGATACGGTAGGTACCGGAGATTCCTTTTTGGCAGGATTACTTTCTAAACTTTTAGCTGATGCTAATCCACAGGAGGCAATTGATTTTGCTTGTGCTTTAGTGGCGATTGTAGCAAAAAACGAAGGGGCAAATCCAAAAATTTCCAATCGAGAAATCAATGATTTTATGAATACCTAAATGCTATTTTAAATAATTGTAAAGGGATCAAATAATAAGAACTTTCTAATAGAATTTTCCATTAATTAGTAATCACTCTATTACTCTGTATTAAATTCATCATTTTTTTTAAAACTGACAAAAGTATACCAAACTGTTTTTTGAAAAATGATTTACAATAAATAAATTGTAAATTCGTTTTCAAAAAACAGTTTTTTTGGCTTTTACAAACAGAATATTGAACTATGAATAATCCCACTCTCAAAGAAATTGCCGCTCAACTAGGGATTTCAATAACCACAGTTTCAAAGTCATTAAAAGGATATTCAGACGTTAGCGAAAAAACAAAAAAAGCGGTTATTGAACTTGCTAAAAAACTTAATTATACTCCAAATAGTTTTGCAGTAAACCTTAGAACGAAAGAATCAAAAACTATAGGATTGATAATCCCTACGCTTGTTCATGATTTTTTTTCAAATGTAATCAAAGGAATTCTGGAAGAAGCTGAAAAGCGGGATTACTTGGTTATCATTTTACAATCCAATGAAAAATTAGAGTTTGAAAAAAAACAAATCGATTTATTATTGAACAAAAGAGTAGATGGTATTTTGATGTCTTTGTCTAATGAAACTGGTGATTTTGAACATTTAAAATCGATTATTGCTTACAAGACTCCACTGGTACTTTTTGATAAAATTGCAAAGCTTGTAAACTGTTCCAAAGTAACCATTAATGATAAAAAAGCAGCGTATGATGCCGTTTGTTATCTTATAAAAAAAGGCTACAAAAAAATAGCGCACTTTAGAGGCTCTTATCTTCCACAAAATGCTATCGATAGGTTTTTAGGATACAAAAAAGCACTCGAAGATAACGGAATTCAATATGATTCATCTCTTGTTTATGTGTGTGACAACAACACCGATTTTGAAGATGGTTATGAAAATGCTAAAAAAGTAATAGACGAGCACCCTAAAATCGACGCTATTTTTGCCGTTACAGATTTAGTTGCCATTGGAATCATTAAATACTTTAATGAAAAAGAGATTTCAATTCCACAACGCATCGCTGTTTTAGGTTTCAGCAATTGGTTTATGTCGAGCGTTATCTCCCCAAAACTCTCCTCAATTGACCAACCTGGTTTTGAAATTGGAAGAAGATCAGCATCAATTCTATTTGACGAAATCAATCAAAAAAAGAAAAATTTACCCGTAATTTTTCAGTCAATTGAATTAGAAACCACCATCATTGAAAGAGAATCAACATAACAAAATCGGATTCTTTGGTAATAATCTTGCTCTTCTTTATTTTATATAACGAATCGATATTAATTTGTTTATTTTGATAAAAAAAGTACAATTAAGATAAAAATTAATATCTTGGTAACGAATATTTAAAGTAAAAGTCGTTTCTAGTAAACATCAGAAAACTTAAAAAGTCATTTCTCAAATTATTTTCCAAAAATTAAATACGTAGAAATTCGATTCATGAAAGATATTACTCTTAAAGAAATTGCAACTAAACTGGGAATTTCGATAACTACTGTTTCAAAAGCGCTAAAAAATTATCCCGATGTTAGTAAAAAAACTAAGGACTCGGTAATCGAACTTGCTCAGAAATTAAATTATACCCCTAATAGTTTTGCCGTAAATTTAAGAACAAAAGAGTCAAAAACTATTGGTTTAATAATCCCTGAAGTGGTGCATCACTTTTTTTCGAATGTGGTAAATGCCATTATTAACGAAGCAGAGAAAAACGGATATCTTGTCATCATTTTGCAATCCAATGAAACTTTAGCTTTGGAAAAAAAACAAGTAGAATTACTCATAAACAAGAGAGTCGATGGCATAATTATGTCACTTTCGAATGAATCTAACAACGACGGTCACATCCAGGAAATTATAAATAGAAACATTCCTTTTGTGATGTTTGACAAGATTGCCAAGCTTTCTAAATGCTCGAAAGTGATAATTGATGACCAGAAAGCAGCCTTTAATGCTGTCCAGCACTTAATTGATAATGGCTGCAAAAAAATCGCTCATATTCGTGGACCATTGAATCCTCAAAACGCCATAGACCGTTACATTGGCTATAAAAAAGCGTTAGAAAGTAACAAAATCCCTTTTGATACTAAATTAGTTTATACTTGTGAATACGTAACTTTTGAAGAAGGAAGAAATTTTGCTAAACAAATTATTACTGAACATTCTGACGTAGATGGTGTTTTTGCCATTACAGACTTAGTTGCGGTCGGCGCACTGGCTTATTTCAATGAAAATAAAATCAAAGTACCAGAACAAATAGCAGTAATTGGCTTTAGTAATTGGTTTATGTCACAAGTGCTAACTCCTAAATTAAGCACTGTAGATCAGCCAAGTCATCAAATGGGAATTGAATCTTTTAATTTATTATTAGAAGAAATGAATTGCCATAAAGAAGGGATTCCTTTTACTCCAAGAACTATAGAACTGGAAACTAAGGTTATCGTAAGAAAATCTTCAAATAAAAGTGAAATTTAAGATACCGTTATTTTAGAAAATCTATATTTCTTTTTATGCCTTGAAACTTTGCTCTCTTTAATGGCGAATTTTTAAAAACTACTTTAAATGTTTCTTCGGTTAGTTCCATCCAGTCTTTCTTAGACATCGAAAGTAATTCTGGATTTGGGTTAAAAAGAGGTTCATTATGTGGTTTTGAAAACTTGTTCCAAGGACAAACATCCTGACAAACATCACAACCAAAAGCCCAATCATCAAACTTACCTTTCATTTCCTGAGGAATATTTTCTTTTAATTCAATCGTAAAATAGGAAATGCATTTACTGCCGTCAACCACATAAGGTGCAACTATCGCCTCCGTAGGACAGGCGTCAATGCAAGCGGTACAAGTTCCACAATGATCCGTTATGGGGTTATCATAGTCTAAATCTAAATCGATGATGAGTTCCGCAATAAAGTAAAAAGAACCAACTTTTTGAGTCAGTAAATTACTGTTTTTACCTATCCAGCCTAAGCCACTTTTGGCAGCCCAAGCCTTATCGAGTACTGGTGCGGAATCGACAAAGGCACGTCCAGAAACTTCTCCAATTGTTGATTGAATGGAAGTTAAAAACTCTTTTAACTTTTCTTTAATTACAAAATGGTAATCCTGTCCATACGCATACTTTGAAATTTTATAAGAATCAGTTCCCACGCTTCGGGATTGTAGTTCTTCAGGGTAATAATTAAGCAACAGTGAAACAATACTTTTGGCATCATCGACCAATAAAGTTGGATTTAGACGCTTGTCAAAGTGGTTTTCCATAAAAGACATTTGGCCGTTTCTGTTATTATTTAACCAGTTTTCTAAACGTGGCGCTTCCTGTTCCAAGAAACCGGCTTTGGAAATTCCACAAGATAGAAAACCGAGGCGTTGCGCTTCGGATTTAATAAATTGCGTGTATGTAGTCTTGTGGTTGATAATTAAAAAAATAGAAGTTGATAAATGGAACTCCCTAGCGCTGATAGCAGCGGCATCCCGCGCTTTTTCTGCGCGGATATAGCGAATAGCAGGAAATAGCTCTTAAAAATTAGAATAAACCGCCTTGCATATTTGTCTTTAATTTCCCTAAATGCTTGTAGGCTTTATCGGTAACCTCCCTACCTCGAGGTGTTCTCATAATAAATCCTTCCTGAATCAAAAACGGCTCATAAACTTCCTCAATTGTTTCGCTACTTTCGGATACCGCTGTTGCCAAAGTAGTTAAACCAACCGGTCCGCCCTTGAATTTATCGATAATTGTAGTAAGAATTTTATTATCCATTTCATCCAGACCATGAGCATCTACATTAAGCGCTTTTAAGGCATAACGGGCAATTTCTATGTCAATTGTTCCATTTCCTTTTATCTGGGCAAAATCGCGTACACGACGCAACAATGCATTAGCGATACGTGGTGTTCCTCTGCTTCTTCCTGCAATTTCTATAGCTGCTTCCATTGATATTGGCATTTTAAATATGGTAGCACTTCTTTCCACGATAGTGGTTAATAACTCTGTAGTATAATATTGTAAACGGGAGGAAATTCCAAAACGAGCTCTCATGGGAGCGGTTAATAGACCAGAACGTGTCGTGGCTCCAATTAATGTAAATGGATTTAAATTAATTTGCACTGTTCTTGCATTTGGTCCTGATTCAATCATAATATCAATTTTGAAATCCTCCATTGCGGAATACAAATATTCTTCTACAATCGGACTCAAACGATGAATTTCATCAATGAATAAAACGTCTCTTTCTTCAAGGTTAGTCAATAAACCTGCCAAATCTCCCGGTTTATCTAAAACTGGACCAGAAGTAATTTTGATACCCACTTGTAATTCATTAGCAAGGATATTAGCTAATGTAGTTTTTCCTAAACCTGGAGGACCGTGAAAAAGCGTATGATCAAGCGCTTCATTTCGTTGATTTGCCGCTTGAACAAAAACTTTCAAGTTTTCTAAAATTTGTTCCTGTCCTGCAAAATCATCAAAAGAAAGCGGCCTTAATTTTTTTTCAAGATCAAGCTCTTCCGAATTATAACCGTTTGATGTTGGATCTAAATTTTCATTCATGTAACAAAGATAGCGAAGCAATTTTGAATTATAAATTTTAAATTTTAAATGCTATAAAAATTAAAAAGTAAATGAGTGAAATGATAGCACTTTGGTAAACAAAATAAAAAGTATAAAAAAGCCTCTACTTTCGCAGAGGCTTATCATTATGTTTTAGTGGTGTAAAACTTCTTCTCCTTCTTTCATCGGAACATTTTGAGGTACAAAATCTACATCGTGTGCTGGATTACTGTAGTCATAAGGCCAACGATAAACGTGAGGAATTTCACCAGGCCAGTTACCGTGAATGTGTTCTACTGGAGCAGTCCACTCAAGTGTATTCGATTTCCATGGATTCATTACAGATTTTTTACCGTAGAAAATACTAACGAAAAAGTTGTATAAGAAAACCAATTGAAAAGCTCCACCAATTAAAGCAAATGTTGTAATCAAAACGTTTACGTTTTGCAAATCATCAAATAACGGAAAGTTTGTGTTTGTGTAATAACGTCTTGGTAAACCAGCTAATCCGATAAAGTGCATTGGGAAGAAAACTCCATAAGCACAGATTGCAGTAACCCAAAAGTGTACATAACCAAGGTTCTTGTTTAACATTCTTCCAAACATTCTTGGGAACCAGTGATAGATTCCGGCGAACATACCATAAAGAGCAGAAATACCCATTACCAAATGAAAGTGAGCAACAACGAAATAAGTATCATGGACATTGATATCCAAAGTACTATCACCAAGAATAATTCCTGTTAAACCCCCTGTAATGAATGTAGAAACTAATCCAATAGAAAACAGCATAGCAGGATTCAACTGTAAATTTCCTTTCCACAATGTGGTTATGTAATTAAAAGCTTTTACTGCCGATGGAATAGCAATTAATAATGTAGTAAAAGTAAATACAGATCCTAAAAACGGATTCATTCCAGAGACAAACATGTGGTGACCCCAAACAATAGTCGATAGAAATGCAATTGCAATTATTGACATAATCATCGCTCTGTAACCAAAAATTGGTTTGCGCGAATTTGTCGCAATCACTTCAGAAGTAATACCCAAAGCTGGTAATAAAACGATATAAACTTCAGGATGCCCTAAAAACCAAAATAAGTGTTCGAACAATACTGGTGAACCACCTTGATAATGTAACACTTCTCCAGCAATATAAATATCAGACAAGAAAAACGAAGTTCCAAAACTTCTATCAAAAATCAACAATAAAGCCGCAGATAAAAGAACCGGAAAAGAAACTATACCGATAATAGCAGTAACGAAGAAAGCCCAAATTGTAAGTGGCAACCTTGTCATTGACATTCCTTTTGTTCTAAGATTAATAACCGTCACAACATAATTCAACGACCCCATTAATGATGAAGCGATAAATATTGCCATAGAAATCAACCATAAAGTCATACCTAAACCTGAACCAGATATCGCTTGTGGCAACGCACTCAGAGGAGGATAAATTGTCCATCCGGAATTCGCTGGCCCTGACTCAATAAATAATGAACTTATCATTATAACACTTGATAAAAAGAATAGCCAATAGGAAATCATATTCATGAATCCTGATGCCATATCTCTTGCTCCAATTTGCAGTGGAATCAATAAGTTACTAAATGTTCCACTTAAAGCCGCTGTAAGAACAAAAAATACCATTATTGTTCCATGTATGGTAACCAATGAAAGGTAAATATCATTTGTCATTACTCCGTTTGGAGCCCATTTATCACCAAGTAGTATATTAAAAATCCTAAATGACTCTTCTGGCCATGCCAATTGCATTCTAAATAACATAGACATTCCAACTCCTATAATACCCATGAAAATACCCGTAATTAAGTATTGCTTGGCAATCATTTTATGATCGATACTAAAGATATATTTAGTAATAAAAGTGTCTTTATGGTGATGTTCGTGTTCGTGATCTATTGTGTGATCGTGACCTTCTGCTGACATATATGTTTACTTTAAATTTTCTTGTTAATTATTTCATAGCCGTTACAACAGCTGCTGCAGTATCTTTTCCTTTTGTAGAATCTGTGACAGTTTTTCCATCAATTGTAGCAGGTTCAGCCAAAGCAGCTTTTACTTCGCTTACGATAGTAGCCTTATCTTTCAACCATGCTTTATAGTCTTCAGGTGTATCTACAATAATTTTCATTTGCATGTTGTAATGTGATGCTCCACAAATTTTATTACAAAGCAATAAGTAATCAAAAGTATAAGGATCTAAAGCAGTTTCACCCTTCGCAACTAAATCAATACTCTTCTTAGATCTCAAAGCATTAATGTTAGCCACTTTTTCTACCATAAAAGGTAATTCTCTATATTCTGTTGTTGTATAAATAGGTTCAAAAGCAAATTGAGTAACCATACCTGGAACACAGTTCATTTGAGCTCTAAAGTGAGGCATGTAAGCTGAATGCAAAACATCTTGAGAACGCATTTTAAAAAGGATTTTTTTACCTTTAGGGATATGCAATTCAGTTACTACAATATCATCTTGTGAATATGGATCAGCTAAATCAACTCCGACAGCGTTCGCTCCTTCAATAAATCTGACATTAGCCTTACCTAATACATTATCATTCCCTGAATATCTTGCTTTCCAGTTAAACTGTTGTGCATACAATTCTATAACAATAGTATCTTCATCTTCATCAACAAACATAATATTTGTCCAAGCAAAAAGTCCATAAAGAATCAAACCTGCTAAAACAACCGCCGGAATAACACTCCAAATAGCTTCTAACTTATTATTATCAGCAAAATAAAGCGCTTTTTGATCTTTTTTACCTCTGTATTTGAACGCAAAGTAATGCAATAACACTTGAGTAACAGCCTGTACTATAAAGATAAGAACCCATGTAATATTCATCAAGTTATCTACTTCACCACCATGTGCAGAGGCAGGTGTGTGAAGAACTAGAGGTCCCCATTTAAACAATCCATAAATTGAAAAAATATAAATGAAAGCTAAAAACCCAAACATCAAATAACCTTGAACGTTATTGTCGTTATCTGTAGCTACTTCCGAACTATCTGAATTGGAACCAACTTGCGTCAGATCGAATATTTTAGTCAATTGCCATAAAGCAACAGCTAATAAAACTAAAACTATAATTACCAACAAACTTGTCATCTGTTTTTTTCTTTAAATATTAATAATGAAAATGTTTACTTTCTTCTATAAAAGGATTTCTTTTTGCCAACAAAGGTGATTTAGTTAATGCTGTGAAAACAACATATATAAATAATCCTAAGAAGAAAAGAACGGATGCTATTTCTGATATACCTATAAACCATCTGTCTCCTACAGTTCCCGGCATAATCATATTAAAGAAATCAATATAATGGCCAGCTAATATTACAACTCCTGCCATAACTAATACCCAAGTAATTCTTTTAAAATCTGTATTGATTAATATCAATAAAGGGAATAAAAAATTCATTACAACAGCACCAAAAAATGGAAGATTGTACAATTCAATTCTGGTAATAAAATACGTCACCTCTTCAGGAATATTTGCGTACCATATCAACATGTACTGTGAAAACCATAAATAGGTCCAAAAAACACTAAAACCAAACATGAATTTCGCTAAATCATGAATATGACTTGTATTAACATACTCTAAAAATCCTCTTGATTTCAAGTACAAAGTAACCAAAGCAATAGTAGTTATAGCACTTACAAAAAAGCTAGAAAAAACATACCAACCAAACAATGTACTAAACCAGTGCGGATCGATTGACATTATCCAGTCCCAAGACATTATAGATTCAGAAACGATAAAAAACACAAGAAACATTGCTGAAAGCTTAAAGTTCTTTTTGTAATTAAGATCATCATTTGCCTCATCTTGTGCCAAACAATTTTTTCTAGAAAAATATTGGTATAAACTCCAACCCGTCAAAAATATAGCAGCTCTAACAATCCAAAAAGGGAAATTTAAATAACTTGATTTGTTCGCAATTAATTTATCATTCGCAACAACTTCAGGATCTAACCATATAAAAATGTGATTCAAATGTAATCCACACAATATTAAAATTACAAAAAAGATAAGTGAACCCACTGGTAAATATGCCGTTATACCTTGCATAACTCTGAATAAAACTGGAGACCATCCGGCTTGCGCGACTTGTTGAATTGCATAAAAAACTAAAACCCCTAATGAAACAAGCATAAAGAATATACAAGCAACATACAAAGCAGACCATGGTTTATTTTGTAACTGGTGCAGAACATGATTCAAATGTTCTTTATGTTCAGTCTCTTCACTAACCTCATGACCTTCCTTTTTTACAACCGACTCAACTTGAGTTTCCTCAATAACTTTCGCTGTGTCAACTTTCGTCGAATCAACAATTGGACTAACTACTGCTGTAGATTCCACCATTTTTTTGTCTTCGCTAGCTTCTCCACGGCCAACAGCAACTTCATGCGACGATTCGGCTGAAGTAGTCCCTTCGTGTTTTGCTTCGCCATGTCCACCATGACTTTCGGCTGCAAGAAGTTTTTCAACGTCTTGAATATCTTTTGGTGCAGTTAAAAAACCATATCCAATTCCTAATATACCTACGGCCATTAAGATGAAAGAAAGAGTTTTTAATTTACTTGAAAATGTATACATATCTATTACGATCAGTTTGTTCAACAATTATAATTCGCTTTTTAGTTTTAGAACATAGTCAGTAACTAACCAACGTTCATCGGCACTCAATTGGTTTGCATGGGAACCCATTGAATTTAAACCATAAGTTATTACGTGAAAAATACTTCCTTCAGTGATAACTCTATCTTTATAACTAGGAACACCCAGAAATTTTTCTCTTTCTACAAGCTTTCCTTTACCATTTCCAGAAGCACCATGACAACTGATACAATATATTTCAAAAAGGGCTGCGCCTTTTTCAGCGTCTCTGCTCAAAGAATCCAGTGGAGATTTAAGATTCGCTTTAGCCAACTCATATCCAGCGGTAGAATTTTCGTATTCATATGGCTCAGTACCTCTATCTAAACTTCCTTCAGCAGGAAGCTGTCCTTCTTTACCATTTTTAAATGCATTCGATTCAGCATAAGTTTCATACCCTACTGATTCATACATATTTGGAAAATACTGATAGTTTGGTGCCGCATTATTATGGCATGATGAAACTAAAATAGTAAAACCAAATAAAAGTGTTATTTTATATACGCTTTTCATATCTATATTAATGCTTATCTATTACTTTAACTTCTACAGCACCCGTACTTTGAAAAAAAGAAATCAATTCTTCTTCATTATCATTTACAGCCACTTCCATTAAAAAATGGTCATCCGTGGTTCTTACATCTGGATTCTCTGCATCTTTAAAAGGCCATAGTTTACTTCTCATATAAAAAGTAATAACCATAAGATGGGCAGCAAAAAATACAGTAAGCTCAAACATGATCGGCACAAACGCCGGCATATTTTCAATGTAACTGAAACTAGGCTTACCGCCAATATCCTGCGGCCAATCTTGAATCATGATATAATTCATCATAGCTGTAGCTACTGCCAGTCCAACACAACCATATAGAAAAGCGCAAATTGCTAATCTTGTCGGTGCAATTCCCATAGCTTTGTCCAAACCGTGAACCGGAAATGGAGTAAAAACTTCTTCAATATGATGATGAGCAGCTCTGGTTTTCTTCACCGCATCCATCAAAATATCATCGTCATTATAAATGGCGTATATTACTTTATTACTCATGATGTAAATCTTTATTTGCTTCTCTTACTCTTTTGTAATTATCTCCAGTCCCTTTCAAAATCGTTTTTATCTCTGCCTGTGCAATTACAGGGAATGTTCTCGAATATAATAAAAACAATACAAAAAAGAAACCTATCGTTCCGATGAAAATACCAATGTCAACAAATGTAGGTGAAAACATCGTCCAAGAAGATGGTAAATAGTCTCTATGTAACGAAGTTACAATGATCACAAATCTCTCAAACCACATTCCAATATTTACAACTATCGAAATTATAAACGAGAACATGATACTTGTTCTTAATTTTTTGAACCACATAAACTGTGGAGAAAAAACATTACATGTCATCATTGACCAATAGGCCCACCAGTAAGGTCCTGTAGCTCTGTTTAAG
Source organism: Flavobacterium xueshanense (assembly GCF_900112975.1). Classification (GTDB taxonomy): domain Bacteria; phylum Bacteroidota; class Bacteroidia; order Flavobacteriales; family Flavobacteriaceae; genus Flavobacterium; species Flavobacterium xueshanense. The sequence continues at coordinate 383,644 of NZ_FONQ01000001.1, forward strand.
AACGCATATTGTTCATATTCTACGCCAGAATACCATGCAACAAATAATTCAGTGATATAGGCAACCCCAACAATAGAACCCGTAATCATAATCACGATATTCATCAATTCAATATGTTGAACTGTTATGTAAGCTTCCAGATTAGATACTTTTCTCATAATAATAAGCAAAGTATTTACCATTGCAAATCCTGAGAAAACCGCTCCAGCAACAAAGTATGGAGGGAAAATTGTAGTATGCCATCCTGGAATAACCGAGGTAGCAAAGTCCATCGATACAATAGTATGCACTGAAAGCACTAGTGGTGTAGCTAAACCTGCAAGCACCAAAGATACTTCTTCAAAACGTTGCCAGTCTTTTGCTCTACCGCTCCATCCAAAACTTAATATAGAATACACTCTTTTATTAAAAGGTGTAATAGCTCTATCACGTAACATCGCAAAATCAGGTAGTAATCCAGTCCACCAGAATACTAATGAAACCGAAAGATACGTTGAAATTGCAAACACGTCCCAAAGTAATGGCGAGTTAAAGTTAACCCAAAGAGAACCAAATTGATTTGGAATTGGCAAAACCCAATACGCTAACCATGGACGTCCCATGTGGATGATTGGAAATAAACCTGCCTGGATAACAGAGAAAATTGTCATTGCTTCTGCAGAACGGTTAATCGCCATTCTCCAACGCTGACGAAAAAGTAATAACACCGCAGAGATAAGAGTTCCCGCGTGACCGATACCAACCCACCAAACAAAGTTCGTGATATCCCAAGCCCATCCAACAGTTTTATTTAAACCCCATGTTCCAATACCTGTAGATACGGTGTAAATTATACAGCCAAGTCCCCAAAGGAAGGCTATTAATGCAATTGAAAACACAATCCACCAATGTTTGTTTGCTTTACCTTCCACAGGCGCGGCTACATCTACAGTTACATCGTGATAAGTTTTATCACCTATAACTAAGGGTTTTCTAATGGTTGCTTCGTAGTGAGACGACATAATCCTTAATATTGATTCTTAATTAATTATTTTTGTACTAGGTATTTCTAACTTTGACGTGATAAATCACATTTGGTTTTGTTCCAACATGCTCCAATAAATGATACATCCTTTCATCAGTAGCTAATTTAGATACTACGCCTTCTTTATCATTTATATCGCCAAATTTCATTGCCCCATTAGAACAAGCATTTGAACATGCCGTTTGAAATTCACCATCAACAATTGCTTTTCCATCGTTTTTAGCTTTCAAAATTGTAGCTTGGGTCATTTGAATACACATTGAACATTTTTCCATAACTCCACGAGAACGAACATTAACATCTGGATTCAATACCATACGTCCTAAATCGTCATTCATATGATAATCGAATTCACTGTTTTTGTTGTACAAGAACCAGTTAAAACGACGCACTTTATAAGGACAGTTGTTAGCGCAATAACGTGTTCCAACACATCTGTTATAAGCCATGTGGTTCTGACCTTGACGAGAGTGTGAAGTCGCAGCGACTGGACAAACCGTTTCACAAGGTGCATGATTACAATGTTGACACATTACTGGTTGAAAAGAAACCTGTGGGTTATCACCCGCTTTTTCCATTTCATTAAATGTCGACAATGAACTTGATAGACCTGCAATATTTTCTTTTCTTTCGTTATCGCCTTCAAAGGTACTTTCAGAAGAATAATATCTGTCAATACGCAACCAGTGCATATCACGACTTCTTCTAATTTCTGATTTTCCAACAACTGGAACATTATTTTCTGCATGACAAGCAATTACACAAGCACCACAACCGGTACACGCGTTCAGGTCAATCGAAAGATTAAAATGATGACCCGTTGAACGATCGAACGAACCCCATAGATCTACTTTAGTTGCTTCCACTTCTTTATGATCCAAAGAAACCATTGGTTGTTCATTCCAAACGTGAGCATCTTTAGTATTGAAAATCTCTAAAGAAGTTTCTTTTATGATATCCCCTCTTCCCATCAACGTTTTTTGACCTTGAACACAAGCAAACTCATGTTCTCCTCCAGCTTTCGCCAATGTTACAGACTGTACATTATTAAAACCTTTATATAAAGAGTAGGCATTTAAACCCACCATCATTTCTTCTTTCATAGCCGCTTTACGACCATAACCTAATGCTAAACCTATTGTTCCTACAGCCTGACCTGGCTGAACAATTACCGGAACATTTTCTAATTTTACTCCATCGGCAGTCGTAATAGTAGCATAACTTCCGTTTAAACCACCATTTGCTACAATTTCGTTTGAAAGTTCATATTGCTTCGCATCTGCATTCGATACAGTAACATAGTTATCCCAAGATACTCTTGTAATGGGATCAGGAAACTCTTGCAACCAAGGATTTTCAGCTTGCCTTCCATCGCCCATACCTGTTTTAGTATATAAAACAAGTTCTAATCCTTGGAATGCTTTTGCATTTGCTAAAGCATTGGCTGCAGCGCTATAATCAGCAGTACCGGCAGAAACAGTAGGAATAACACCTACGTAAATACCATCATGCAATACTTTGTTCCAAGAGGAACCGGTTAATATTGAGGATGCATTAGTCTTAATATAATCATAGAATGTACCTGTCACTCCATTTAAAGACAACAATACATCTTGAAATTGTTTAGTCGTAAAAAGAGGGCGAATAGTAGGCTGAGTAATACCGTAAGTTCCTTTCGTGATACTTACATCATTCCAAGATTCTAAATAATGAGGAACAGCTGCTGCGATAGTACTTACTAAAGCCGTTTCATCTTCTTTTAAAGTAAACGCCACTGACGTCTTTACTTTTTTGAGTCCTTCAATAAAAGAAGCACTATCTGCTAAAGTATAAACTGGATTAACACCACTCATTATCAAAGTATGAACGCTTCCTGCTTTCATATCATTGATTAATTGAATCACTTTTGCATCAGATCCTTTTCTGATTTGTCTTACGCCAGAAGTACTGAAAGCTTCACTAGCCAAAACTTGATTAATAGCCAAAACTAACAATTGAGCATTTTTGTCTTGAATACCAGATACCAAAACTCCTTTTGAACCAGCAGCTTTTAACTGTTGAGCCGCTTTTGTAACTTCTGCTTTAAATTTATTTTCTAAACTTACTGCAACAGAAGAACCGGTTACGATATTATAAATATGTACTAATGCTTGTTTCTGATTAGCCGTAGACATTGGCAAACGCTTATCAGCAGCAGCACCAGACAAAGTCATGTTTGCTTCTAATTGGAAATGACGAGACATTTTACCCGCTTTAGGAATTCTTCCTTTAGCGTAGCCAGAATCATACCCTCCACCTTGCCAATCCCCAAGGAAATCAGCACCAACAGAAACTATAAGTGAGGCTTTTGAAAAATCATAATCAACCAACGCTCTTTCTCCGTACGTCGTTTCAAAAGCATCTAAGGCATCCGATTCAGAAACCGCATCATAAACAATATGTTTGGCATTTGGATTTTTTCCAATAAACTCGACAATCAATTTTTCAGTTGACGGGCTCGCTAATGTATTTGTCAAAAGCACTACTTGACCACCTTTTGCAGTGGCGTCAGCTATACTTGATTTAATTTTAGAATCGACAGCAGACCAAGTTGAGATTTTACCTTCAATTTTAGGTTCTTTCAAACGCATGCTATCATACAAAGAAAGAATTGAAGCATGAATTCTTGCATTAGCACTAAACTTAGCTCCTGCAATAGTATTATTATCTATTTTGATAGGACGCCCTTCACGAGTTTTCACTAAAAGATTAGCAAAATCAAATCCATCAAAAACAGAAGTTGCATAATAATCTGCCACTCCGGGAATGATTTGTTCCGGCTGAAGAACATAAGGTATAGACTTGTTCACAGGACCTTCGCAAGCTGCAAGCGTAGCTGCCGCAGTACTAAAACCAACGTACTTTAAAAAATCACGACGTGATGTTGACGAAGATGACAAAGCGTCATTATTTCCTAAAAATTCATCAGTAGGAATTTCTTCAACAAATTCGTTATTTCTAAGCGTCTCAACAATAGAACTATTTTTGTCTAGTTCTTCAACACTTTTCCAGTATTTTTTGTTTGATGACATATATAAATATTAAAATCTTAATAATTTGATTAATAGTGGCATTTACCACATTCCAAACCTCCCATTTGTGCCGCAGTCAACTTGTCTACGCCATATTTTTTAGAAAGTTCATCATGAATTTTTGTGTAATACTCATTGCCTTCCATCTTAACCTCAGTTTTTCTGTGACAATCAATACACCAACTCATTGTAAGTGGAGCAAACTGTTTTTGGATTTCATACTCCTGAACAGGACCGTGACATGTTTGACACTCAATTCCGGCAACAGTTACGTGTTGAGAGTGGTTAAAGTAAACAAAGTCAGGCAAATTGTGGATACGAACCCACTTCACAGGTTGCGTTTTGCCGGTGTAAGTCTGTGATGTTTGATCCCAGCCAACAGCAGTATACAACTTTTGAATTTGCTCATCATAAAAAGCTTTGCTATACTCCGGCGTGGCTGTAGATTCAGCGACTTCCGCAATATTTTTATGGCAGTTCATGCAAACATTTAAAGACGGTATTCCACCATTTTTACTTACTCTTGCCGCAGAATGGCAATACTTACAGTTAATTTCATTGTCTCCAGCATGTATTCTATGCGAGTAATGAATTGGCTGGATCGGAGCGTAATTCTGATCTACACCAATTTGCATTAGATACCCATAAATAAAATAAGCACCAGCCAAAAGCAAAAATACCGAAGTGACTAGGACTAAAAATTGATTTCTGGCAAATGCTTTCCAAATCGGAGTTGTTGGTGTTTTTGGAGTTATAACGATGGCATTAGCTTTCGCAACTTTTGTTAAAACTTGATTCACCAAGAACAACATTACCACCAATATAATCATAACAAGAGCTAAAGCACCTAATATAATATTATTAGAAATTCCACTGTCTGACGCAGCAGTACCAGGAACCGCTTCAGTGCTACCAGCAGCTAGTGCAGGCGCTTCCGCTTTTGGCTCTGATGTGTATGCAATAATATTATCAATATCAGCATTAGATAATTGAGGAAAAGCTGACATCACCGCCTTATTGTTTTCTTCATAAACCTTGACAGCCTGAGGATCTCCAGACTTAATCAAATCAGAACTGTTTTTAATCCACTTGTAAAGCCATGGCATATCATATTTACCAGCTACACCTCTTAAAGCAGGTCCTGTACCTTTGGCATCTAATTTATGACATGCAGCACAATTTGCATTGAACAATTCTTTACCTTTTACAGCATCTCCACCCGTTACCGCGGCAGGGGCCGCAGCTGCATCAGTCACTGCAGGAGCAGCTTCTTGAGCAAATGAAGTTAAAGAGAAAATTACCGATGAGGCTAAGCCCAGAAATAATTTCCTTGTGATCGAATTATGGTTACCCACCTTTTTCATATAGTATAAAGATTATCTACTAAAATTTGGCACAGTTTTTTCTAAATGAACTATAAAAACTGATCCGTTATTTTAAAACTTGCACAAAAATACGACTTAAGAACTATTCTCAAAACCTTAAAATAATCTTAATTTCAATTTATATCTATTCTAAATAACATTTGACGTTTAGCATCATTCCTTAAATATTACTTTTGCACAAAAACAATCACATTATGAGAATTTTAGCCATTCAAAAAGTCTTTTTTATCTTTATTACATTATGTATTTCAAGCCTCAGCGCAATTGCACAAGGTGGAAATATTACAATAAAACAAGACTCCAAATTTGAACAATTATTAAACGAAAAGAAAAAAAACAATGTTTCTATTGCTGCGAATGACCGATATAAAATTCAAATTTTCAGTGGCGAAAGTGAAAAAGCTAAAAACACGTTGAATCAATTTAGACAAGAGTTTAGTGAATTAGATGGCACCATTATCTTTTTCACTCCCATTTATAAAGTTTGGATTGGAAATTTTGAAACACGAATTGAAGCTGAAAGAAACCTCATCGAAATCAGTAAAAGATACAGTAATGTGCATTTGATAAAACCTAATAGCTAAAAATTATGTTTCTTTTAAATTGCAATTTTCAATCGAGATCGGAAATTAGAAGCAAGCAAAAAAGCGACACGTATAGAGTTGCTTTTTTGTTATTTGTCTACCATTTTACGCGAAAATCCAAAAATATTTACACAACATTTCTTCGTAAATTTAGCAAATTAGGGAAATTCATTTTTTGTTTGAATTTGTCAATTGACAACATTTACCAAACGCTAAAGATTGACTAGATCTGCCAGCTAGGGATTTTACAAAGTATATATAGTAAAGAAAATTACTTAGGTAATACAATTTCAGATATCTTCTATAGAATACTTACATGGGAGTGTTTTATTGTAAAGAAACACCTCATTAGACTAATTAAAAATTGAGATAAATGAATGTATAAACTATTAGAAAACAATATCAATTATATTGAATTTTAACAAAATGAGCCCGATAAAATATCGAGCTCATCAAAATCAAATTAATCATGAATATGTTTAAAATTTTGGTGCAGTCTCAATCAATTGTCTTTTTTATTGTTGAGCTATTGTTTCTTGGTAATATTTTTTAAGAATAATTTTTATATCCGCACTGCTTTTCTTGCTATTTTTAAAATCTTTGAAGAGCACTGGATATGGCATCAACATAGCTTTCATTTCATTATTTGATAAAAAAGAAGGCTGACCAGAATAACAATCAATAAGCATTGGCACTGAAGAGCTGCTTGTCGCGGAAGCAATGGCTACACCAATTAGCCCGAACATTGCGCCCATAACAACAACATTATTGGGATTATAAACTACATTTTCTATGTAATATTTACTCCCGATTATTTCGGTTTTCGCATAATATTTTGCGTTTGCATACTTTGATACATTTACATAAAAAACGTTTCCATCACTGAATCCGTAATAATTCAACTCTTTCGATTTAGTAGTTTTATTAAGCAAATGAAATCGCTCATTTTTGTTCGTCATTTCAAAATTACTATCTTCAAGCGGATTATTATTTAAAACATCGACATAGGTCAAATAAACACCCTTAGACGGAACCGCAGTAATTGTTTTACTTTTAATATTCTGATCACCATCAAAAACTATAGAAGTCTTATCATTATCGCTAGTTTTCATATAATTAGTTAAACATTCCTGCAAAACTTTTTTCAATCTTTCATCGTGTTTATTAGTAACATCCATACCACTACTTTCTGCCGAAGCGGCATATGTCCCTACGATATAGTCAATCCCTTCTTTAGGCTCAATAATATCGACGACTAAAGTCGCATATCCTGTTTCAGACATTGCTCGAGTAAGTTCAGAAACATATAATTCATTAATACGAATAGAGATTTCAGACTTATTTTTTTCTTTTGGACAAACAGTAGCCAGGTAACCCGAAAATTCATCTATTATTGGATTTTCAAAATTCGCTAAAACTTTTCTGTTGAATCCTCCTTTTTGAACGGTTCCAATATTTTCTTTAAACTGTCTACCATCGTAAACATTTTCGACATAAAAATTAAATTCTGAAACTTTTTCATTTTTATCTTTTAAAGATATTTTATGATATTCCATTTTATTTTGAGAAAACGCAACAGTGCTGACTGCTATAAAAAATAATATAAGTAATTTATTCATGGTTCAATTTTTTAGTAAGTTATAAAAATAAAAAAAATCCCGATTGCTCGGGATTTTAGTTTTATAATACTGAAATTTTATTTCAACTTCTTTTTGATAGCAACTTCATGGTACGATTCAATAACATCTCTTTCTTCGATGTCGTTATATCCTTTTACTTGAATACCACAATCGTAACCTTTGGCAACTTCTCGTACATCATCTTTAAATCTCTTCAAAGCTAAAAGCTCTCCAGTAAAGACTACCACACCATCTCTAATGATTCTCATTTTGGCGTTCTTAACAATTTTACCATCCATAACCATACTTCCTGCAATAGAACCCACTTTAGAGATTTTAAATATCTCTCTGATCTCAGCTGTACCCAGAATTTCTTCCTTCATTTCCGGAGCTAACATTCCTTCCATGGCATCTTTCAAGTCATCAATAGCAGCATAGATAATAGAGTAGTAACGGATATCGATTTCCTCTTTATCTGCTAATTGTCTTGCATTTCCAGCAGGACGAACATTAAATCCAATAATAATTGCATCTGAAGCAGAAGCCAACATTACGTCAGTTTCAGTAATTGCTCCAACCCCTTTGTGGATAATATTAATTTGAATTTCTTCAGTAGATAATTTAGAGAACGAATCAGACAAGGCTTCAACAGAACCATCCACATCTCCTTTAAGGATAATGTTCAATTCTTTAAATTGACCCAATGCAATTCTACGTCCAATTTCATCTAACGTAATATGACGTTGTGTACGTACGGATTGTTCACGCATCAACTGAGAACGTTTTGAAGCAATTTGTTTCGCCTCTTTTTCGTCTTCAAAAATATTGAACTTATCACCCGCAGTTGCTGCTCCATCAAGACCAAGAACTGAAACCGGAGTCGAAGGACCCGCAACAGTTACTATGTTCCCTCTTTCATCATGCATGGCCTTAATTTTACCATGATGCTTACCCGCCAACATATAATCTCCAATTTTCAATGTTCCGTTTTGAACTAATATTGTAGAAACATATCCTTTTCCTTTGTCAAGGAAAGCCTCAACAACAGTTCCAGAAGCCGCTTTATTTGGATTTGCTTTCAAATCTAAAAGTTCCGCTTCTAACAGTACTTTTTCTAATAATTCTTTCACACCTGTTCCCACTTTCGCAGAAATATCATGTGATTGAATTTTTCCACCCCAATCTTCTACAAGTAAATTCATACCTGCTAGTCTTTCTTTTACTTTTTCAGGATTAGCATTTGGCTTATCAATTTTATTGATAGCAAAAATGATTGGGACTCCAGCAGCTTGAGCATGGCTAATTGCTTCTTTGGTTTGCGGCATAATGTCATCATCAGCAGCAATCACAATAATAGCAATATCTGTAACTTGAGCACCACGCGCACGCATCGCAGTAAACGCTTCGTGACCCGGTGTATCTAAGAATGCAATTTTTTGTCCGTTATCCAATGTTACTCCGTAGGCACCAATATGCTGTGTAATTCCTCCAGATTCACCTGCAATTACGTTTTCTTTACGAATGTAATCCAGTAACGATGTTTTACCGTGATCGACGTGACCCATTACGGTTACAATTGGCGCTCTGAAAACTAAATCTTCTTCTCTGTCTTCAACTACCTGAATTGCTTCTTCAATGTCTACAGTGATAAATTCAACTTCATAACCAAATTCATCAGCAACGATAGTCAAGGTTTCTGCATCAAGACGTTGGTTCATGGTAACCATGATTCCAAGTGACATACACGTACCAATAACTTTAGTAATTGGCACATCCATCATGATGGCAATTTCACCAACTGTTACAAATTCAGTAACCTTAATAGTTTTACTTCCTTCGTCAATAGCTCTTTGTTCATCATCAGATTTCTGACGGTGCGTATCTCTTTTATCTCTTCTATATTTAGCCGCTTTAGATTTACCACCTTTACCTTGTAGTTTTTCTAAAGTCTCTCTAATTTGATTTTTAACTTCTTCTTCAGTAGGCTCAACTTTTGCAACAATTGCAGGTCTGTTTCCTTTTACAAAACCAGGTCTTGCACTTCTGTTTGCGTTGAATCCACCGCCACCTACATTAGGTGTAATCTTGTTAGGATTTGGTGCGCCAGGAACTCCTGGTACTGCAGGCGGTCTTGGAGCACCCGGTTTAGGAGCAATCCTTTTACGCTTGTTTTTATTTGCATTGGCTGCAGCCGAACCTGGAACACCCGGTTTATTCGGAGTGATTTTTGGTTCTTCTTTTTTCTTTTTCGGTTTGTTGAATTGCGATAAATCAATTATTTGACCAGTTAAAGTAGTTCCCGATAGTTTTTGATATTGCGTTGTGATGGTTTCATCAACAGGCGCTTCATCAACTTTCACTGCTTCGGTTTTCGCAACAACTTTTGGTTCCGCAGCGACTTCTTTAACAGCCTCTGTTTTCACCTCTTTAATTCCAACAACAGGTTTCACCTCTTTTTTGTCTGTAACAACTTTTTCTTCCAAAGGTTTTTCTGCTGACGGTTTTTCTACTGAAACTTCTTTTTGAACAGCTTTTACCTCAGCTATTTTAACATCTGGAGCTTCCACTTTTTGAACAGCTTTTACAGGCGGAACTATTGAAGGTTTCTTAGGATTCAGATCAATCTTGCCTACTTGAACAGGACCAGCTATAACCGCTCTCGCTTTTATCACCTCTTGTTGCTTAAGACGCTCTTCCTCCAGCTTACGTTTGTCTTCAATTTCTTTTTCTCGTTCTAAACGCAAAGCTTCTTTTTCTTTTCTTTTCTCTTCGCCAACTTCTTTTGAAGCTTCTTTATTCCCTTTGTCACCTGCAAACTGACCGCACAAGACATTGTATACATCATCAGAAATTTTTGCGTTTGGATTTGCTTCAATAGCAATCCCCTTATCTTTTAGATAATCCACAGCTCTTTCTAAAGAAATATTCAATTCCCTTAAAACTTTGTTTATTCTAATAATTCTCTCTTCAGACATAAAACCTTTTTATTATTACCTTTTTTGTTATTCCTCACTTTACTTCCAACTCGATACCTACCGAGCAAGAATTAATTGTAAAGTGGCATGTTTATCGTTGAAGACGCATTGACTAACTGTCAAATTCTTCTTTCAATATTCTCATTACATCCAGAATCGTTTCCTCTTCCAGATCTGTTCTTCTTACTAAATCTTCTACATCTTGTTTTAAAATACTTTTTGCTGTATCCAACCCAATTTTTGCAAACTCTTCAATAACCCAGTCTTCGATTTCATCTGAAAACTCAGTTAATTCAACATCATCCTCATCAGCTGTAGCACCTGCAACATCTCCTTCACGAATAACATCTAACTCATAGCCCGTTAATAAACCTGCTAATTTAATGTTATGCCCCCCACGACCAATAGCTTTTGAAACTTCTTCCAGTTTCAAGAAAACTTCTGCTCTTTTTGTCTCTTCATTTATTTTAATAGAAGACACTTTTGCAGGACTTAATGCTCTTGTGATAAACAATTGTATGTTACTTGTATAATTGATAACGTCGATATTTTCGTTTCCTAATTCACGAACAATTCCATGAATACGAGACCCTTTCATACCTACACAAGCTCCAACAGGATCAATTCTGTCGTCATAAGAATCTACGGCTACTTTTGCTTTTTCACCTGGTATTCTTACCACTTTTTTAACCATAATTAAACCGTCAAATACCTCAGGAATTTCTTGTTCAAATAATTTTTCCAAAAACTTCTCAGAAGTCCTGGACATAATAATTTGAGGTTTATTTCCTTTTAATTCAACGCTTTCTATTATTCCTCTAACATTATCTCCTTTACGGAAAAAGTCAGAAGGTATTTGTTTTTCTTTAGGCAAAATGATTTCATTTCCTTCATCATCAACCAAAATCACAACTCTTGGGCGCACATGGTGCACTTCAGCAGTATAAATATCACCTATTAAATCTTTAAATTGTTTGTAAAGATTCGTATTATCATGTTCATGAATTTTAGAAATCAAATTCTGACGTAAAGCTAAAATTGCTCTTCTTCCTAAATCAATTAATTTCACTTCTTCGGAAACTTCTTCACCAATTTCGAAATCAGGCTCAATTTTTCTAGCTTCAGTTAAAGTAATCTCAAGATGATCAAAATCTAAGTCTTCATCCGCAACGATCACTCTTCTCTGCCATATCTCCATATCTCCTTTATCAGGATTTATAATGATATCGAAATTATCATCTGAACCGTATTTTTTTTTCAATGCATTTCTAAATACATCTTCTAAAATTGCCATAAGCGTTACACGATCAATGAGTTTATCATCTTTAAACTCTGAGAATGAATCGATTAATGCTAAATTTTCCATGCGAATTCTTTAATTAAAATGTTACTGTAACAATTGCTTCTTTAATGTCTCCGTAAGGCAGTTGTAGTTCTTTTTGAACTGTTTCCTTTCCTTTACCTATTTTTTTTGGCTCTCTTGCTTTCCATGACAAAACTACAAAATCATCATTAGCTTCCACTAATTCTGCTTCAATTATTTCTGCCCCAGTCTTCAAAATCAATGTGCGTCCTATATTTTTCTTGTATTGTCTTATTAATTTCAATGGCGAACCTACTCCTACTGAAGCTACTTCTAATGAGTAATCTTGCTCCTCGCGATCCAGTTCATTATCTATAAAACGACTCACATCGATACAGTCCTGAAGTGCCACTCCATTATCTCCATCTAAAGTCACAATAACCTTGAAAGCATCAGTAATAATAAGGTCTATCAAAAAAATTGATGGCTTTTCTAAAAGGCATTCTGCCAATAACGAATTTACTTTTTCTTTAAATGTCATATTTTTATAAAAAGAGGGGACATTTAGTCCCCTCATTATCTAGATTTTAATAAATAACGGTGCAAATATAGTGTTTTTTTTTATAAACTAAAATAATCGATTGCTGTAAAATAATTTCTTACCTTTATTAGCGTATCAAAATAACAGTTATTACCATAATTTAACACTTCTAATTTATGAAACGCATTTTAGTCCCAACTGATTTTTCCGAACATGCTGAAAACGCTCTAAAAGCAGCGGCCATAATTGCAAAAAAGAACAAATGCGAGATCTTTTTACTGCATTTATTAGAACTACCAAACCAAATGAGCGACGCCATGACAGGTGGCGCCAGCATTCCTGAGGTAATGTTATTCATTAAAAAAGCAAATGAAACCCTGCAAAAAATAAAGGAGCAACCCTTTTTAAACGGACTCTCTATAAATGCTACTGTTCAATTTGAAAAAGCATTTGACGGAATTTTATCGTTCAACAAGAAAAACAAGATTGACTTAATTGTTATGGGATCTCATGGAACTTCCGGCATCGAAGAAATACTTATCGGTTCAAATACCGAAAAAGTGGTGCGCCTCTCCGAAGTTCCAGTTTTAGTTATAAAAAAAGATGTTGGCGAAATAAAATTCAAAAACATTGTATTCGCATCTGATTTTTCAACAGAAATCAAAAAACCTTTCAAAAAATTGGTTGAATTCGTTAAGATTTTTGATGCAAACCTGTCTTTAGTGATGATTTGCACTCCAAATAGCTTTAAGACTACTGTTACTGCTGAAAAAACAATGAAAGAATTTATTAAAAACTATGATATTAAAAACTACTCTTTACATATTTTTAATGATGCCAATATTGAAAGCGGTATATCCAATTTTTCAAAGACTATTGATGCAGATTTAATTGGGCTTTGTACTCATGGCAGAACTGGATTGGCTCATTTTTTTAATGGAAGCATCAGTGAAGATTTAGTGAATCACACCACAAAACCTGTAATTACTTTCAAAATCTGATGGATGTGAAATCTTAATTATGATAAATAATCAATCCTAAAATTGATAAATCAAGGAACACGGTATTATGTAGATAATTCTCCTTGAAAATAAGACATAAAAAAAAACTTCTCAAAATTATGAGAAGTTTTTTTGTTGGTCTACAAGGACTCGAACCTTGAAAGACTGCACCAAAAACAGTTGTGTTACCATTACACCATAGACCAGTATTGCTGTTAAGCGAGTGCAAATTTATAATAATTTTTAGTTTGCGCAAACTTTTTTAAACTTTTTATCAAAAAAAATTTCTCTGAAATTAAATTTAATTTCAAAAACAAACGAAAAAGATTCATAGTCAACACGTTATTCAATTGCATTACTTTTCCAGAAAATAGTGTTAATGCTATGGAGGTTAAACAAAAAAACATTTTCTTTGTGACTTACAATTAAATTAAACTTTAGTACATGGATAAAGCAGCATTCAATTTTAATAAATGGAATACAATTATTGGTTGGCTTACATTTGGAATCGCATTATTAACCTACACATCGACAGTTGAGCCCACCATGAGTTTCTGGGATTGCGGCGAATACATTGCCACAGCGGCTAAATTAGAAGTTGGCCACCCACCGGGAGCTCCTTTATACCAAATGATTGGTGCTTTCTTCGCCATGTTTGCTGCAGATGAAACTAAAATTGCCTTAATGGTCAATATGATGTCAGTATTCTCAAGTGCTTTCACCATTTTATTTTTATTCTGGTCATCATCAATGATATTAAAAAAATTAGTTTCCAGATTTTCCGAAATAAACAGGAATAATGAAATTGTAATCTTAGGAAGCTCGCTTGTTGGCGCTTTGGCGTATACTTTTTCTGATAGTTTTTGGTACAATGCTGTTGAGGCTGAAGTTTACGCCATGGCTTCCTTATTTATTGCTTTATTATTTTGGCTCGGATTACGCTGGGAACAAGACATGAACAAACCAAGAGGAAATAAATGGTTATTAATCATTTCACTTGTTGTTGGACTCTCGTTTGGAGTTCACTTCATGGCTTTATTAACAATCCCTGCAATTGGATTTTTATACTTTTTCAAAAACTATAAAGTTGTTACAGTCAAAAGTTTCCTTATTGCGAACGTGGTAGTAATCGCTATTTTACTTTTTATATTCAAATTACTTCTTCCTATGACTATGGGATTCTTTGGTAAAACCGAAGTTTTTATGGTGAATAGCTTAGGATTACCGTTTGACTCAGGAACTATATTAGTCACTGTTTTGCTCGCTGCGCTGTTTTATTTTGGATTAAAATACACCAACAATAGAGGTCTTGTAAATTACAACACTTTAATTCTATGTGTTCTTTTTATACTAATCGGATTTTCTACCTGGACCATGTTGCCAATTCGTGCCAACGCCAACACCGTTATTAACGAAAATAAACCTTCTGATGCGCGTGAAGTTCTTGCGTACTACAACAGAGAGCAATACGGTGTAAACCCATTGTTTTACGGTCCTCAATACACCGAAGCTTTTTCAGGTTTAGACGAAGACAATCCTTATCTGGACAAAGCCCCCAATTATGAAAGAGATTACAAAACAGGCAAATATGTTATTGTCAATAATTTCAAAAATGCAGAACAAAATACGGATGACAACCACAAAACTATTTTACCAAGAATGTGGAGTGGCGATCATATTGAAAACTACATGAATTTTACAAATCCGCCAGAGTTCAGATTAAATCCTAATTATCCGTACGAAGACGATCTGGCCAAATACGGGATTGACCCAAGTCAACTTAGTGAAGAAGATTATAATAAAGCGATTGCGCAACTGAAAAATGAAACCGAAAAAATCGTAAATGAATTCAGACAAGCTTACGCTCAAAAACAAATTGACAACGAAGGCTACATTAAATTCCTAAAAAGTTACGGTGATTATTTATTGGTTGACAAACCAACAACCGTTGACAATATTGGCTTTATGGTTGAATACCAATTTGGTTATATGTACTGGAGGTATTTAATGTGGAATTTTGTTGGTCGTCAGAATGATGTTCAGGGAAGATACGATTACTTAGACGGCAATTGGCTCAGCGGAATATCATTTATAGATGAATTACACTTGGGCAGCCAAGAAAATTTACCTTCGGATGTATTGAACAACAAGGGTAGAAATGTCTATTTCTTTCTACCGTTTATTCTTGGTCTAATAGGTTTAATGTACCATGCCAATAAGGATTTAAAAAGTTTCTATGTACTGCTGGCTTTATTTCTTTTTACAGGAATAGCATTAAAAATATACTTGAACGAAAGACCTTTTGAACCACGAGAACGGGATTATGCTTTAGTCGGCTCTTTTTACGTGTTTGCCATCTGGATTGGTTTTGGCGTTTACGCATTATACGAAAGCATTCAAAAATATTTAGCTCCAAAAATTGCCGGCCCAATAATTATCTTCGCCAGTTTACTTGCTGCTCCTGTACTAATGGCTGCCCAAAACTGGGATGATCATGATCGTTCAGGAAAATCAACTGCTGTAGCCGTGGCAAAAGCATATCTTACTTCGTGTGATCCTAACGCTATTTTATTTACCATTGGTGATAACGACACCTTCCCGCTTTGGTACGCGCAAGAAATTGAAAAAGTAAGAACGGACGTCAGGATTGTAAATACTAGTTTATTCATGACGGATTGGTATATCGATCAAATGAAAACCAAAACATACGAGTCTGACCCATTACCTATATCATTTACACACGATCAGTATGTGGGAGATAAATTGGATTATGTGGCGCATATTCCAAAAGTGGAAACCCGTTGGGATATAAAAGATTTTGTTGATTTTATTAAAAATCCAAAATCAACGGTTGAAATGCAAAACGGACAAACCATTCATTTTTATCCTACAAATAAAATTAGAATTCCAGTTGACAAAAACATCATTATTCAAAATAAAGTAGTTTCTGCTAAATACAATGATTCTATAGTTTCTTATATTGATTTGGATATAAGTAAAAATGCGTTGTACAAAAACAGATTAATGATGCTGGATATTGTTGCTAATAACAACTGGAAACGACCTATTTATTTTAGCGGAGGCGCATTTGATGACGAAGATTATATCTGGATGAAAGAGTATCTTCAACTGGAAGGAATGGTGTACAAATTAGTACCGATAAAAACAATTATTCCTAAAGATGGAGGACCCCTTGAAATGGGACAAGTAGACTCCGATAAAATGTATGATAAAGTAATGAAATGGGACTGGGGAAACAGCGAAAGCACCACCATATATCACGATCCTGAAACAAGAAAGAACAGTATTAATTATCGTTCATACCTTTCAAGGTTAATGAATCAACTGATTATTGAAGGCAAAAAAGACAAAGCAAAAATCATAATTGATTTGGCTATGACAAAAATGCCTTTAGAATATTTCGGTTATTACTCTTTAATAGAGCCTTTTGCTGGTGGTTATTATAAAATTGATGAAAAAGTAAAAGCACAACAATTGCTGGAAAAACTAATCGGTAAGTATCAGGAAAACCTCAACTATTATGGTAAACTTAAATCTTCCGAGCAAAGTAGTATTGCAACTCCTATCATAATCGATATTGAGCGTTACAGAAGCCTTTTGCAGGTCATGAAAGAAAATGGAGATGCTAATTTTTACAACAAGCATAAAATCACTTTCAACACGTACATCAAAATGTTTGAACGTTTTGGACGAGACAAAGAATAATTTAAAATACAATCAGAAAAGATAGCGATGTTGAAAAATGTCGCTATTTTTTTTAATTTTAAAACTAAAAAATGAAATTCTACTGGATCAAGACAAATTGGATCATCAAAAAAATATTTTCTAATTATACTTGGGATGTTTCCAATACAGGAAATACCGTATATCTCACATTCGATGACGGACCTATTCCAGAAATTACAACATGGGTTTTGGAGGAATTAAAAAAATTCGATTTAAAAGCTACCTTTTTTTGTATTGGAGAAAATATTGACAAGTATCCCGAAATATTCCGCAAAGTAATTAATGAAGGTCATGCCATTGGAAACCATACATTCAATCACTTAAACGCGTGGAAAACGCCTACTGAAATTTACATTGAAAACATTAAATTGTGCGAAGAAGTAATCGAAAAAACTACAAATTACAATTCAAGATCTAAACTATTTCGTCCGCCTTACGGCAAATTAAAAACCGCTCAAGCAAAAGTAATAGAAAAATTGGGATACGAAATAATTATGTGGGATGTGCTCAGCGCAGATTTTGACACGACACTATCTAAAGAACAATGTTTAGATAATGTGCTGTCAAATGTAAAACCTGGAAGTATTATTGTGTTTCACGATAGTGAAAAAGCCTTCAAAAACCTTCAATATGTTTTACCAAAAACACTGGCTTTTTTAAAAGAAAATAATTTTAATTGTGGTGTTTTGTGACATCCAAAACCAATTTTACAATTGCTCCTGCACGATTCCAATAAGGGTATTGGCATCTAATTCGCCGGATTGTCTCCAGATCATTTGACCTTGTTTGTAAATCATCAGCGTCGGCAAACCTTTGATACGCAAGGCATCTGCTAATTCTTGATTTTTATCCACATCAATTTTAATTACTTTTGCTTTATCGCCAAGAGCAGCTGCTACATCTCTGATAACAGGATGCATTGAAACGGAAGATTCGTTCCATTCTGTGTAAAAATCAATTAACACAGGCACTTGAGTATTTATAAGTTCTCCAAATTTTGACATAAAACCAAAAATTTAATTTTTAAAATTCACTAAAAAGAGATATTTATTTTACAAATGTAGCATTTTAAACGAATTATGCCACATTAACACCTTTTTTTAGTTCAATGACCGTAATTTCCGGCATAATACCTACTCTACCAGGATAGGCATGAAAACCAAATCCTCTATTGACATAAACGTACCGTCCAAGATTTTCATATAAACCAGCCCATTGCTTGTAAACATATTGAGCAAGGCTCCATTTGAAATAACCGGGAATTTCGATACCAAATTGCATTCCGTGTGTGTGACCCGAAAGCGTAAGGTGGTAATGTTTCTCATCATGTTGCACGACGTGCTCCCAATGCGAAGGATCGTGACTCATTAAAATCTTAAAATCTTCTTTCTTTAACGGTCCTGCAGCTTTATTTAAATCTCCGGCCTGCTTAAAGTTATGACCCCAGTTTTCGACACCAACCAACGCTATTTTAGCTCCTTCTTTTTCAATAAAAGTATGTTCATTCAACAACAAATTGAAACCAATTTCCCCATATAAACTTTTTATAGCTTTGAAATTATCTTCTTTTGCCGCTTCTGTTGGCCACGTTACATATTCGCCGTAATCGTGATTCCCCAACACTGAATATTTACCGTATTCGTGTTTTTTTATTCTATTGAATGTTTCTATCCAAGGATGCATTTCTTTGGCATCCGTGTTCACAATATCACCCGTAAACAAAATCAAATCTGAATTTTGTTCATTAACTAAATCAATTGCATAATTAATTTTTTCCGGATTATCAAAACTTCCGCTGTGAATATCCGATATTTGAGTAATCGTAAAACCATCAAAAGCTTCTGGCAAATCAGGAAAAAAAATACGTTGTTTGATTACTTTATAATTGTATTTTCCAACGGTCACACCATAAATTAAAGATAAAAAAGGAACCGCTGCTAATCCCAACCCGATTTGACTGACAAACTTTCGTCTGGAATTAAGGAAATCCGTGCTTTTGTCATAATCCACAAAATAATTTATGGTTCCTGCACCCAATCTAAAAATATCTTCACTCATGAGGACAAGAGTCAAAATTAATTTTGGAACATAGACAATAAGCAGTATGCCCACAACACCCATCAATTGCCTAGTTTGCCCTGAATTTCGATCAAATTGCATTAAAGAATAAATAATATATACTAAAACCAACAGGCTTACAAGCTGAATTGAAAATAATACTGGCTTTGATTTTATCAAAGTTTTTAATACTTGAAAAGTATACAGCTCAATAATAAGAAGGATGAGACACAAGAATACGATACGAAAGATCATTTTAATCAAATTTTAAACAAAGTAACGACTAATGAAAATAGCTTAATTAATATTATAATAATTTTAACGTACCAATAGCAGCTAAATTTAAAAATTAAAGCTTAGGAATTTTTTACCAAAACTTTAATTTTTCTGCAGTTTATATCTTTTGTTTATAGGATACATTAGAGCAATGTATAAAGTATTCTACTACTTTTTACCACGTTAATTGGCAGATAAATTAACGGACGCAATTTTTACGTCTCCTGTTCCAGCTACACGAGCTACCCATAATTCAACATAATCAGTGGTTGTCAATTCAACTAATGTTTGGATTGATAACGCAATAACATCATCGGAAACACTAGATCTTGCAAACACCTTTGATTTATCAATAAGGATACCATTCTTTGCAATATAAAATACAAATGTAGTATTGTTAGCTGTGGTTTGAAAAGAAATAGAACCTCCTACTCTAAAAAAACGTTTTTTACTACCTAAATAGCTTATCCTATTATCACCAACTTTAGAAAATCTAAAAAGATCTTCAGATGTAGTTACACCATCCACTTTTTTAGCGGTAGTACCACTTAATACTGTTGTAAAAGCAGATGCTACAGTATAATTGAAATTAATATTACCCACGGCGGTTAAATCCGTTTCGGTAGGAATTCCTGCGCAACGAACATTCCATTTATTATTGAAATTATAACCTGCATAACTCCCAAGTGTATACGGTTTTACATATCCTGCTGGATAATCTCCAGTAAACACAACGGTCTCCATGACAGCATCTCCAGTTATTGTTGGATTGGAAGACACATCAAAGCCAATGCTTGACCCAGAAACCTCACTAAATCCTCCTTGCTTGGCCACTTGTCCAAATGTACCAACAATCTTTTCATAAGTCCCAGAATTTCCTAGAGGTAAAGCACCTCCGAACCAACCTGCATTATTAATCAACAACTTTTTAATGTCTTGATAAATAATTCCATTTGCATTACCAACATATTGTATAATACTCACAAATACCAGTGAAAAACCTTTGATAAGACCTACATTAGCTGAATTGGCAATAATTCCATCTCTTAAAATTAAATTTGAAGTTCCGTCACCTGTAATATTAAAAACATTGCCCCCCGTACCTGATGCCACTAATGCTAATCCCCTAATTGACCCACCTGTTGTTCCCATAAAAAGATCTCCACTAAGTTTAACCAACTTATCCTCTCCAGAATCTAAACCAATAACATAAGCATTATTCAATTCAATAGGTAGATCTACTAATACTTGCCCGTTTATTTCATATAAGGTTCCTGCTTCCAAAAGATATTTTGTATCACCTCCTGCTGTCTTCTCCGCCGCCAAAACCGTCGCTAAAACATCTGTAGATTTAATTCTTTTAAATTTTAATCTACCGGTAGTACCGCTATTAATAACATTCCAAGACGTTATCGAGGAATTAAAATGATAAAAAGTTTTTAAATCCGTGTCGTACACCATTAAACCATCGGCTGGAGATACAATGGCAACACGTTGTGCCGTTGTCATTCTGGGTGTCAACATTCCTTGAGTTGTAGAGGACACATCTAATACAGAACTTGCATTCGGAGTAATAGTTCCAATGCCTACTTGAGCAAACACATTTGTTGTTATTGTCATAAAAAATAACAAACAGGCCAGTAATACCTTTTTAGCAAAGTAATGTTTTTTCATAACAGATGAATTAAATTATTAAACTCCAAGACTATAATTCAGTTTTTTAAACTGATACTCAAAATTATACTTTACATCGATAAAACACTAATTTAATCGATTAAACGCACTTTCTTAAATTTAATATATTTATAATCTTACATTTTTAATACTATTAAAAATATCCATTTTACTATTTGTAATTATTTTCCTGTATATAAAAGCTGGCAAAATATGTACTTAAACCAAAATCATAAAATTTAGAATTATAACTTATATTTATTCTTTTCAAAATTGGATTTTACAGTGCATCCTAAAAGAAATAATTCGATCCTTTACTCCTTTATCTGCCAAGTTTCGTACTTTTGAAAACTTTACAAAATCACAATTCATGTCACAACAAAAACGACTTTTTCTTCTTGATGCTTATGCCTTAATCTTTAGAGGTTATTATGCCTTCATAAAAAACCCAAGAATCAACTCGAAAGGACTGGATACATCAGCCATTATGGGATTTATGAATTCCTTGATGGATGTTATAAAAAGAGAAAAACCAGACCATTTAGCCGTTGCATTTGATAATGGTGGAAGCCAATTGCGAAATGAAATATTTCCCGAGTACAAAGCCCATCGAGATGCCACTCCCGAAGCCATAAAAATTGCCATTCCATACATACAAGAACTATTGAAAGCCATGCATATTCCTATTATTGAAGTAAAGGGATATGAAGCTGATGATTTAATTGGGACTATTGCAAAACAAGCGGAAAAAGAAAACTACAAAGTCTTTATGGTTACGCCAGATAAGGATTTTGCACAGCTCGTTTCCGAAAATATATTTATGTATAAACCCGCCCGAATGGGAACTGGAATAGAAATTTGGGGGATTCCTGAGGTTTTGGCAAAATTTGAAATCGAACGACCAGATCAAGTAATTGACTTTCTTGGAATGATGGGAGATGCTGCCGATAATATTCCGGGACTGCCTGGCGTAGGCGAAGTAACGGCTAAGAAACTTTTAAAGGAATTTGGAACCATGGAAAACCTTCTAGCCAACACAGACAAGCTGAAAGGAAAAATGAAAGAGAACATTGAAGCCAACAAGGAAAAAGGATTATTGTCCAAAACTTTAGCAACTATTCTTCTGGATTGTCCAGTTATTTTTGACGAAACAGATTATGAATTATCCAGTCCCGATGTCGAAAAAACGGATGCGCTATTCAACGAATTAGAATTTAGACGAATGGCGGAACAATTTGACGCTATATTCAAAAAAGGCGGAACTGCCTCTGACAGCAACAACCCAGTTGATGAAATTAAATTGTATAAAAAACCTCAAGCTAAAAACGAAGAACAGTTCGACCTTTTTGGAAGTACCATTCATGACGATTCTTCTGAAGAAACACGTCATCAATATTACAGTTCATTAGCAAATACAGAACATTCGTATCAGATAATCCAAGGTGATTTAGGACTGAAATTGCTGTTACAGAATTTACAAAAACAAACTTCAGTATGTTTTGATACTGAAACTACGGGTTTAGATGCTTTGCATGCAGAGTTGGTTGGAATATCATTCTCTTACGAAAAAGGAAAAGGATTTTATGTTCCGTTTCCGGAAAATCAAGAGGAAGCACAAACTTTAATCGAAAAATTCATTCCTTTTTTCGAAAATGAAAGCATCGAGAAAATTGGTCAGAATTTAAAATATGATTTAAAAATTCTTTCTAATTACAATGTTACCGTACATGGAAAGCTATTCGATACCATGATTGCGCATTATCTTATTAATCCGGATATGCGTCATAATATGGATATTTTATCGGAAACTTATTTAAAATATTCGCCTCAGTCCATTGTAACTTTAATTGGAAAAAAAGGAAAAAACCAGAAATCAATGCGCGAGGTTGAACTGGAAGTAATAAAAGAATATGCCGTTGAAGATGCCGATGTAACCTTGCAACTCAAGGAAATATTCACGTTGGAATTAGACAAAACCGGCACCAAAAAACTATTTGAGGAAATCGAAATTCCATTGGTAAAAGTCTTGGCTGATATGGAAAAAGAAGGTATTCGTGTAGACGTAGATTTCTTGAAATCGCTGTCGAAAACATTGGATGACGATATCAAAATTTTAGAAGCGAACATATTTGAAACTGCGGGTGAAAAATTCAATCTCGCTTCCCCTAAACAATTAGGCGATATTTTATTTGACAAATTGAAAATTGGTGGTGTAAAGCAAAAGAAAACCAAAACCGGTCAATACGCAACAGGAGAGGAAATCTTAAGTTATTTAGCCGCCGAAAACCCAATTGTAAAAGACATTCAGGACTGGAGACAATTAGTGAAACTGCAAAACACCTATGTTGATGCGCTGCCCAATCAAGTAGATGAAATCTCTCGCCGCATTCACACCGATTATATGCAAACTGTTGCCGCAACCGGTCGTTTGAGTTCCAATAATCCTAATTTACAAAATATTCCGATTCGTACTGAACGGGGCCGACAAATAAGAAAAGCATTCGTAGCACGAGATGAAAACTACACTTTGGTTTCTGCGGATTATTCTCAAATAGAATTGCGTGTAATTGCCGCATTAAGCGGGGAAGAAAACATGATAAAGGCATTCCAAAATCATGAAGACATTCACAAATCTACTGCTTCAAAAGTATTTAATGTTCCGCTTGAAGAAGTGACTCGTGAGCAACGAAGTCATGCCAAAACGGTAAATTTCGGAATTATATATGGGGTTTCGGCTTTTGGACTGAGCAATCAAACCTCATTGTCCAGAAGTGAAAGTGCGGCTCTGATTGAAGCCTATTACCAAACCTATCCAAGATTAAAATCCTATATTCAGGAACAAATAGAATTTGCCAGAGAGAACGGCTATGTGCAAACAATCCTTGGCCGTCGCCGTTATTTAAAAGATATCAATTCACAAAATGCCATTGTTCGAGGAGGTGCAGAACGAAACGCGGTAAATGCGCCGATACAAGGAAGTGCTGCTGATATCATCAAAATTGCAATGATTAACATTCATCAAAAACTAACCTCCGAAAATTGGAAAAGTAAAATGCTCTTGCAGGTTCACGATGAACTTGTTTTCGATGTGCATAATTCGGAACTTCCAAAAATCAAACCAATGATTAAACACGAAATGGAGCATGCTTTCACACTTGCTGTTCCGTTGGACGTTGATTTAGGAGAAGGAAAAGATTGGTTGCAAGCGCATTAAAATTATCTTTTACTCTACCCAAAAAAAATCTCTAATCATTTAAAAACGATTAGAGATTTTATCAGACTCATATTATATGAGTTTCTACAATTTTCTTGTTGACTCTCTTTCTTTCAATTTTGTTTTAATGACAACTGTTTCATAGGGAACATGTTCTTCTTTAGATTCTAATCTGTCAATCAGTAATTTAGCAGCCACTTCTCCTATTTCTATTCCGTGCTGACTTATGGTTGTTAAACTGGGAGACAATCTACGGGAAGCAAGAATTCCATCGGCAAAACCAATGATTGAAATATCTTCCGGAACTTTAAATCCTTTTTTAAGCGCAATTCGTAAAGCGGCAACAGAATCATTTTCTTCCAAAGCAAAAATGCCATCAATTGTATTTTCAAAAATTTTCTCAATTTTCTCTTTTAAATCTTCTTCAGCGTCCGTTCTTAGGATTATATTGCTATTTACAGCAATATTATTTTTTTCCAAAGCTTTCAAATACCCTTCGGCTCTTAACTTACCAACACTTAAATTATCGATAGAAGACAACAAAGCGATATTTTTGCAGCCCAAATCAATTAAATGCTGGGTAGAATTTAAAGCAGAATCAAAATCATCTACAATTACTTTGTCACAATCAACGCCTTCCGCAATGCGATCAAACATAACAATTGGAGTTCCATCATTAATAATTGCTGAGAAATGATCGTAATCCTGATTTTTTTGTGCTTCCTCAGAAACTGAAACAATAAAGCCATCAATAGTTCCATTGCTCAGCATTTCCAGTGTATGCGCTTCTTTTTCTGACGATTCATTGGAAATACACATAATAACGTTGTATCCTTTTTCGTCCGCTACTTTTTCGATACCGCTAAATACTTTGGCAAAAAAAGAATTTAGAATATTTGGTATAATGACACCAATGGTTTTTGTTTTTCTGTTTTTAAGATTCAGACCAATAACATTAGGTTTGTAATTTTTTAGTTTCGCATATTCTTTAATTTTCACTTTAGTAACCTCACTAATCTCCGGACTATCATTAAGCGCTTTTGAAACTGTTGAGACAGAAACATTAAGTTCTTTTGCTATTTGTTTTAATGTAGCTTTGGCTTTCATATATTTTGAAATATTAAAGGGAAACGAGGAGACTATATGGTAATTATATAAACTATTTCAACAATTCTATAATAATAATCGTTATAATTAAACCAATTTTACATTGTAATTAATTGAAAATCAATACATAACGTGGTTTATTATCATTATATTTGTAATAATAATTCGTCAGTTGCAAATATACATATTAAATCATTAATCAGAAGGAATACAACTATTAACCTTTTAAATGTTTAGAGTATGAAAAAATAGAGTTTTGATTCAATAAGTAAGCCCAAAAACTACTCCTAATCTGCCCGAAAATTTCCGTAATTAAGTTTTTTATGTGGTATTAAAAAAAAATCCTAAAAATTTAAAACTGAACACCTTAAGATTTCGTTTATACCTACTAAACGTATAATTACTATTAATAACCCTTAAAGAAAGTAAATTATGAAAAATGTAGTTTCGATTCAAGAAGTAAAACCATCTTGCACAAACAGAAGGAGCTTCCTGAAAATTAGTGGCCTCACACTTGTGGGCACCAGTTTGTTATTAGCGGGCTGTAATAATGACGATGATGAGAATAAACCAGTAAATCAGTTTCCCGGACCACGAAATGGAGTTTTTGATTTAGGAGGAGGAGATTTTGGTGTTTTAACCTATGCTTATGCACTGGAACAATTAGAAGCCGATTTTTATACTAAAGTCGTCAACGCTTCAGGATTCACGACAAATTTCACAGCGCAAGATCAAATAATTCTTACTGATTTGTATCGTCATGAAGTAATTCACAGAGAATTTTTCAAGACTGCCTTAACCGGTGCTTTACCAGACGCTAAAACTCAATTGCTACCCAACTTAGCTTTTAACTATGGAACCTTGAATTTTAGCAACCGCACTCAAGTCCTAGCTACAGCCAAAGCCTTGGAAGACACAGGAGTAGCTGCTTATAATGGTGCTGGAAAATTATTAAAGAGTCCTGACTACCTTTTATTAGCGGGGAAGATAGTTTCTGTTGAAGCAAGACATGCATCGGCTATTAGAAGTTTAATCAATCCAAATTCAAAAGATTTTGCCGGCGATGATGTTGTAAATGTCACTACTGGATTAGATGTTGCTAGTAATCCATCGCAAGTAATCCCAATAGCTGGCGGATTTATTACCACAAAATTTACTGCTCAGTATTTACCTTAAACTTTTAAATTTAGAAATTATGAACATATTAAAATTTATAGAGTCTCTTGCAGATGAAAGTGTAATGCAAGCTAAAGGCTCCAGAAGAGAAAGTTTAGGCCAATTCAGTAAATTAGGTAAAAATTTAGCGTTAGCAGCTATTCCATTCGGATTAGCATCAACCTCAGCTTATGCTGCGGATATTTCGCCAACTCCGAGCACGCCAATTGGAGCTTTACAATTGGCCTTGACATTAGAATATCTTGAAAAAGAATTTTATCAGATGGGTTTAGATTCTGGTGTAATACCTTTATCTGAAAATGCAGGACGTGATAGAAAAGTTTTTGAACAGATCTCCAAACACGAAACTAGCCATGTCACTTTTCTAATCGCAGGGTTAGGAGGTACAGCAAGCGCAAATTTTGTACCTAAACCCACTTTTGACTTTACAGTTGGTGGTGCTTTTAGACCCTTTAACGATTACCCAACATTTCTTGCCTTGGCACAAGCATTAGAAGACACAGGAGTAAGAGCATACAAAGGACAGGCTGGAAATCTAATTTCAACTCCCGACTTGTTAACCGCTGCATTACAAATTCATTCTGTTGAAGCCCGACATGCCTCAGAGGTAAGAAGGTTAAGAGGATTAAAAGGCTGGATTACTGGAAATCAAAGAGGTGCAGGTATGCCAGCAGCAACACAAGCTGTATATGACGGTGAAGAAGTTACACTGCAAGCAGGATACAACACAGCTTCACTATTTGGAGCAGATGCAGGTTCAGAATCTTATGACGAGCCACTGACTACAGCTCAAGCGGTAGCAATCGCAAATATTTTTATCGTGTAAAAATATTTGCACTCCTGATTAAAACCATTTGAATTTACAATTCAAATGGTTTTTTTATGTATCACACTATATATTACCGTATTATTACATTTAATATCATTATTTTCATAAAATAATAATCTAGAGATTCATCGTTAAAATTATCTTTTACAGGTGTTTGTATTTAAAATAATTAATTGTACTTTTGCAACCCCTTTATTGGGGATGGAATGTTTAATTAAAAATATATTATGGACGCATTAAGCTACAAGACACAATCAGCAAGCAAAGCCACCGTTACAAAAGAGTGGATTGTTGTAGATGCTGATGGTCACAACTTAGGTCGTCTTGCTTCAAAAGTCGCTATGATTTTGAGAGGTAAGTACAAGCCAAGTTACACACCACACGTGGACTGCGGAGATAACGTAATCGTTATCAACTCAGAAAAAATTAACCTTACAGGTAACAAAATGGATGAAAAAACATACATCCGTCACACTGGTTACCCTGGAGGTCAAAGAACTTTAACTGCTAAAGTATTGCAAGCGAAAAATCCTGCATTACTAGTAGAAAAAGCGATAAAAGGGATGTTGCCAAAAAATAAAATTGGTGCTGAACTTTTTAGAAATTTAAATGTTGTTGTAGGATCAGAGCACAAACAAGGCGCTCAAAAACCTAGAACAGTTAACCTTAACGATCTTAAGTAATGGGAGTTATTCACAAAATCGGTAGAAGAAAAACCGCTGTTGCACGTGTTTATGTTTCGGAAGGAACAGGAGTAATCGTTGTAAACAAAAAACCATTCGAAACTTATTTCCCTACTGCAACTTTACAGTACAAAGTTTTACAACCAATGTCTATGACAGAAAATGTAAGCAACTTTGACGTAAAAGTGAACGTTTACGGAGGCGGTTCAACTGGTCAAGCAGAAGCTGTAAGAATGGCTTTGGCACGCGTAATGTGTGAAGTAAATGCTGAAAATAGAGCTATCTTGAAACCACAAGGTTTATTGACAAGAGATCCAAGAATGGTTGAACGTAAGAAATTCGGTCAGAAGAAAGCTCGTAAGAGATTCCAATTCTCTAAACGTTAATATTCAATCTGAACTTGTTTCAGATTATCAAGTTCATACGCTGGTTTTATTATCAGCCTAAACTGAAAAGATGCTAAAATAAATTTAGCATAAAAATTTAAAAAAAACAGTTGTTGTTGCTCTCCTACCGAGGTAGGAAATAGTTTAGCATCTAAATGTATAAAGCCGAGAAATCGCCATTTATTCATTGCTAATCAACAGAACGTAAACTAGAACAAAAATGGCAAACAAAGTAGAAGTAAAAGAATTACTAGAAGCAGGTGTTCACTTTGGACACATGACTAGAAAATGGGATCCAAACATGGCTCCTTACATTTATATGGAGCGTAATGGTATTCACATTATCAATCTATATAAAACTGCAGCAAAAATTGAAGAAGCTAATGAAGCTTTGAAAAAGATCGCTGCATCAGGTAGAAAAATATTATTCGTTGCTACCAAAAAACAAGCAAAAGACATCGTTGCTGAAAAAGCAAAAGCTGCAAACATGCCTTACATTACTGAAAGATGGCCTGGTGGAATGCTAACTAACTTCGTAACTATCCGTAAAGCTGTTAAAAAAATGGCTACTATTGATAAAATGAAGAAAGATGGTACATTCATGACCCTTTCTAAAAAAGAACGTTTACAAGTGGATCGTCTTCGTGCTAAATTAGAGAAAAACTTAGGTTCAATCGCTGACATGTCTAGACTACCAGCTGCATTGTTCGTAGTTGATATCAAAGCGGAACACATTGCAATAAAAGAAGCTCAAAAATTAAACATTCCAGTTTTCGCAATGGTGGATACCAATTCTGACCCAAGAGAGGTTGAATTTGTAATCCCATCTAACGATGATGCTTCTAAATCAATTGATAAAATTTTAACTTTAGTTACAGCTGCAATTGTTGAAGGACTTTCTGATAGAGGTTCTGACAAGGAAGGTGATGCTACTGCTGAAGTTGTTGCTCCTGCTGCTGAAGTTGCAGAAGTTACTCCTGCTGCAGAAGCTGCTCCTACTGTAGAAGCTGCTGCGCCGACTACAACTGAAGAATAAATAAACATTTAATTCCAAGTTTTAAATTCCTCTCCAAAAAAAATTAGAAACCTAAAGTTGATAATTTAATAAAATTGGAAATTGGATTTAACACTTGGAATTTTTTAATTTTAACCTTAAAAAATAATACAATATGGCAATAATTACTGCTGCAGACGTAAATAAATTAAGAACAATCACTGGTGCAGGTATGATGGACTGCAAAAAAGCCTTGGTTGAATCAGAAGGAGATTTTGATTTAGCAATCGAAAACTTACGTAAAAAAGGACAAAAAGTAGCTGCAAACCGTTCTGACAGAGAATCTACTGAAGGTGCTGCAATTGCTGTTGTAAACACTGACAAAACTGCTGGAGTTGTTATCACATTGAACTGTGAGACTGACTTCGTGGGGATGAATGAAAACTTTGTGAAAATGGCTACTGAAATGGCTAATTTAGCATTGAACTTCAATACTAAAGAAGAATTTTTAGCGGCTGATTTCAACGGAATCACTGTTGCTGATAAATTAATCGAGCAAACAGGAGTTATTGGTGAAAAATTAGAAATCAGAACTTTCGAGAAATTAGAAGGTGCTTTTATCGGATCTTACATCCACTCTGGAAACAAAATCGCCACTTTAGTTAGTTTATCTGCAAAATTAGCAGGTGCTGATGAAGTAGCAAGAAACATCGCTATGCAAGCTGCAGCTATGTCTCCTATTGCTTTAGACGAAACTGGTGTTGACGCTGAAACTATCGCTAAAGAAATCGAAATCGCTAAAGATATCCTACGTCAAGAAGGAAAACCAGAAGCAATGTTAGACAATATCGCTAAAGGTAAATTGGCTCGTTTCTTCAAAGACAATACTTTAGTAAACCAAGATTATATCAAAGACAACAAAATGAGCGTTGCTGCTTATGCTAAATCTTTAGATAAAGATCTTATCGTAACAGGTTTCAAAAGAGCTGCTTTAGGATAAAGTTATAGCGAGGAACGAAACAATCACACTAGTGAATTTCGCCATCCGCATTATTATAAAAAACCCATTTCAATTAATTTGAAATGGGTTTTTTATTGTGCTAAACTCACTACTACATTGAGTAATTAACCCCAATCATCACATACCCAGGTCTGATTGAAACTACTGATTCTGTAAAAAAGCTTTGATTAAATGAAGTTGAAATAAGTTGGCTCTTATTTAAGTTTAACATATTGTTTCCATTAAAAATGAACTTGAAATCTTTGGCAAAAACATATTGGATGTTAGCATTAAGAAAGAAAGTATTATTTGTCCTAAAACCAGAATCCTGATTATCCATTTTTAAACCCAAATCCCATTTCAATTTAGTACTGTTTTTGCCACGCAATGAAAGAGTAAGCTGATGGTTTTGAGTTGTATTTTTAAAATCAGCAATGTTTTGCTCTAAAGTTCTTCGAATGAAATTATAATCAATACCAAACTGAACAGCTGATTTTTTAAAATTAGATATCACTTGCAAACGATTTGTAAGGTTTTGAATTTCAACCTGATTATTAACACCATCAAATTGTGAAAACCCTATCGATTTTAAATAAAACAAGGTCGTTTTAATTGAAAACGGTAAGCGCTTGAATTTTAAATCATACAATACTAATCCCTTTATACTTTTTCTATTTTTTGTTGTAATGGCGGTAGTTTCTATAAAATCAGCATTATATTTCGTACTATTCGAAACAGCATTTTGCTCTACATCATAGGACAAAGTGGAGAAAAGCACACTTTGATTCTTTGGATTTACACCAAAATATTGCAGCGAAAAAGTGTTTTTAGGTAGCATTTGATTAAAACTGACTAAACTAGGCTTGACAAGAGTTTGAAAATCAAATATAAAATCAGTTTGCTGCACCTGATTCAATTCAGGTAATTGATGATCTAGTGCATAACTAAACGATATTTTATTTAAACCTGATAAAATATAAGTCAAACTCAAATTAGGTTCGTATCTGGTAAATGCATCTTGCAACTCTTTAAACTGACTCTTCACAGCAGTAGTATTGAAGCCTAGCATGGACTGCAATTTAGCATGCCATTTTTTGGCCCATGAAAGATTAGCTTGGATAGATTGACGCTGTAATTTTAAACCGATGTCAACGGTATCATTTTGAACAACATAACTATTAAATCTGTCCTGCTGCGACAAAAAGTTTATTTTTAAAGAAAAAACATTTGATTTTTTGGTGATTGTAAATGCGTTGTTCAAACTAATATTGACCTCTTGATTCTTTTGATTTTGATTAATTGTATCAAATGTGCTATCGAATAAGTTTTGTTGAGAAAATAAATCAACTTTTTGACGATTATCATCCACCGAATGCCTGGCTGTAAACTTATAATTAATAGTCTTGAGAAGCGTAGACTGCACTTTTGCGACATGAGCAAAACTAAAATTAGTATTGCTTTTATTATACCGAAATTCGTTTGCTGAGCGCAGTAAATCCTGATTGTCCTCATCGCCATTTGGTGTAAATCCGACAACATAGGATATAAAAGTGGATTTAGATTTATTAAACTCCCATTTTAGCGAACTATTATTGAGGCTGTAAGTTGCAGCTTTATTTTCCAAAAACGAATACTGGCTTTGAGTTTCTCCAATATTAGTTTGAAGTCTTGCATTTTCCTCAGCAATATTAGTTTTGTTAAAAATATTTGACATCGTAATTTTAGAGCGTTTACCCAACAAGCTGGTGTAATTTAGCCCAATGAACGCATTTCTTTTGTCTTTAATAAAAGCGTTTGGATTTAGAAAAGTAGGCGTTTCAACGGATTTAAATTCGCCATTTTCACTATCCACTTCAGACACTATCCTCATTTCATTGTAATCTTCCCTAGAAATTGGTGTTTTAGCAATAGTGTTGTAATCCGAAATTATAGCAAGATTTCCCTTTTTGAAAAATTTAAAGGAATTAGAATGAAAGCGAAAAGAGACATTCAATCCTGCGGCCAGTTCAAGATCCGTAATCCACTTATTCTTATAACTATCTTTAGTTTTAAGGTTTAGAGCAATACCTTTTTGTCCTCCACTCGCTTTTGCAAAACCAGAATAACCAGTTAACAAATCGATACCTTCAATCATGTCAGCATTAATATTTTGAGTAACCATTTGATGCTTGTTCCCAAAAAATTCATTACCATCCACAAGAACATTATCAATTTTCTGTCCTTTGTACAATACTTTTCCATCTTGGTCAATATCCAGACCTGGAAGTTTTTTTATGACATCCTCAATTTTATTCTCCGTACCATCAACCACTGCCTTTAAGTTATACGAAATGGTATCTTCCTTAATTCGCATAATTTTAGGCCTGCTTGTGATCACTACATCCTTAAGTTTATTTATTTCTTCTTTTAGAATAAACTCAAAATCTCGTTCTTTATCAACCAAAACAGCATTGTAAAGAGTTGTAAAACCAAGTTTACTTATCTTGCAATCATATTGACCTGAAGCAATTTCTTTATCTAAAATACCATTTTCATTTGTTGTCCCAAAACGTATTTGATTGTTGTTTTGACTTACAATAACAATCGCTCTGGAAATAGGCAAATTATTTTCATCGACTACTTTAAAACGAATAGAATGTTGAGAAAAGAGTAAGACTGGAAATAAAAGTAAAAGGATGTACTTAATATTCAATTTTAATAAATTATAAAAAATTAGTAAGTTCAGGTTGCTGAAGTTCAACTTTAAGTGCGGTGGTGGTACTATTTCCGTGTTTGTATGCCAAAACGACTCCATCAATAAAAGGTAAATTACTAGGACTAGCAGAAACTTTTAAATCTTTTGTAAAATACACCGTTAACAATTTATTTTTAAATTCAGTTGTTGCTTCATAACAGGAATATCCTAAAACTTTGATCTGTTTATTTGTAAATTTCCAATTTACTGAAATTAATTTTTCAGTTGTCAGCTTATCTTTTGTTTTGGTTACAATTGTTTTCGTTTTGAAATCTTTTATTAGTTTAACAGCTGGATACGAACCTGATAAAGACAAATCTTTTGCGAATAAAACATTTGATGATTTATCCGTAGAATTTATAGCACCACTTTGTTTTTTGTCGATTTTCTGTGATTTGATTTCAAAATAAACTTTATTACTTTGAACAGTCATGAACGATTCTTTTTTTATGCTGTTCAACTGTTGTAAAGCTGCTGCTCTAATGTGAACAGGCATACTTTTCAATAATTCCTCTTTATAGACAGTTTGCGTTTGAAACATAACTTTGATGGCTGTTTGAGAATAAGTAGCGCTAAACATTAAAGCTAATAGGATAGATAAAAATATTTGTTTCATACTACAAAATTTAATTTTCTGATTTTATAGTTGTAGAACTTGTCTCATGCTTTCCACCAAACTGATCCGTATACGATTTTGGCTTTAGAGCCTCTTGTTTCAATTTAGCTAAATCAACTTCAGTAACAAATGAAATTTTTTTATTAATGGTTTCAAATTCTAATTTTTTATCAAAAAATTCAATTTTGGTTGCATAAACTTGCTTCTTCTTTGACTCAACGCTTAGAATTAAACCAGGAATTGTACTCATAAAAAAAGGACCATCAATTACCGGTATTTCTTGTGTATACCAGTATTGCGTCGTATCATTAGTTGCAGAAACAGAATAAGCTGATAAGCATGAATATCCATCAATAACTTTGACTTTTTTATCATATTTCAATTCTTCTATTGAGAATGGTTTTTCGGTGTAATACTCCTTACCCTCCACTTCTGAGCTTGCAACGATAGATTGCTTTGTAAAGTCTTTTAAAATCCAAATTTTATAGGGTTTAATAAAAGTTCCAGTATTAATAGATGTTGCAGTATTAACTTCATTAGAAGCAATGATTTCCTCTTTCAAATTTACGCTTTTGAACAACGAGTAATCTCCATTATTGATGAGCTCAAAATATTTAGGCTTTCTAAGCGCACCCCTAAATTCTTCGCTATCAACACTTGGAACTTGGCTAAAAAAAGCATCGCTGTAAAATATTTTTTGTTCGTAAGTGATTTTTACGCTTTTCTGAGCGTATAGACAATTACAAAAAACCATTAAGAAATAAAATTGAAAATATTTCATAACATTTAATTAAATAAGGAGTAGAATCGAAAACCTTATTGGTTAATTTTAAATTTATTGTTAAAGAATAATAATTATATCCGAACAGATTTCGAATTTAAAACTATGAAATGTTAATATCATTCCACCTTCACCATCACTTTCTCCTTCTGCCCATCTGTACACAAAAGTTTCGCAACCATTATCCGCATTCTTGGTAAGTCCAATATCAGATTCAATGTTCGCATTTACTACAATGTTCACCTCTTTTTCAGCAGCAAACGAAGTTAAAGAAAAGGCAACTAATAAAGTTGCACTAGGTAAGAATTTTTTCATAATTTTAAAATAATTTGGTTAAATACTTACTGAATTTTTCAATAAGTGGTTTTGGACGTCCGAGTACAAATCAAAAAAAAAAAACCAATTTAACCTAATAAATTTACTACAATTTATAAAATAATTACAAAATTATTCTTACAATACCGAAAAAACTAGGATTTTCAACACTTTTATAATTAGCAACTTATACGATTTCGCTTCTAAAAACGATAAAAACATCATGCCACCAAAACTACGGAGTACTTTTTAGTCAAAAAACCTCCACTGAATTTATACAACTCCCATTATTTTAAAATAATTAAAACACTAAATTTGACTTTAAAATTCATTTATGTTCAAAACCAAAAAAGACTTCGTATTTGTAATCCTCGCCGGAATCTTCATCATTAACGCCGTTACCGCAGAACTAATCGGTGGAAAACTGATACAAATTGGTCCGTTTGTAATGAGCATCGGTATTTTGCCTCGGCCTAGTGTTTTCCTGACTACTGATTTAATCAATGAATATTTTGAAAAAAAAGGAGTAAAAAAACTGTCCATAATCACAGCTGGTTTAACTGCCTATTCTTTCCTTGTTTTACTTTTTGCGATCAACATTCCCGCCGAAAAAGGAATAAGCCCGGTAACTGACGAACAGTTTTTTGCAATTTTTGGACAAAGCATGTGGATCATCGTTGGAAGCACCATCGCATTCTTGGCTTCTCAATTGATAGATGTAACTGTTTTTTGGTTTTTCAAAAACAGTGCAGGAAATAAAAAAATCTGGCTTAGAGCTACAGGTTTCCAAAGAGCTGCGTTAGGATAAATTGATTTTTTGATTTCAGATTATAATATTTGAACTCAGATTTATATACAACCCATTTCAAAGAGATTAAAAATGGGTTTTTTTTATCGCATTCATTAAAAAAGAACTCTTAAACATATTAGAATATAAAAAACTGAACTTCATGCAGTGTCCATTATCCACTAACAATTTAAATTAAATAGCTTATAAATACAAAACGAAAATTCCTACCTCAAAACACGCATCATAAAAATGCAACATAAAACGACCATCACCTAGAATTATTTATATTTTTATCAAAAAAGTTATAGTTACCATGTTTTTTTAATACTTTTAACTTTTTAACCAAAACCTCAAATTTATGAAGAATTTATTTATTGCGTCCCTAGTCTTGTTCGCATTTTCCTCTTGTACTGATGAAAATTTAAACCCAACAGAAGTAGTACAAAATAAGGTACAACCAAGTTATGTTGCGAACCAACTACTTATTAAATTCAAACCTACAGAAACTGCAGCTAAAACATCAACAAACATTTTATCTCTAATTGGAGGAACTACAGTAGAAGTTATTAACACTAATTCTATGAAAACTTCCAATGCTAAAACAAACACTACAGGTGGAAAACTTTTATTGGTAAATTCAAAGTTAGGCACAATGGAAGCTATTGAGCTTATTAAAGATTTACAAGGAGTAGAGTATGCAGAGCCAAACTGGATATACAATCATTTTGCAGTTTCAAATGACACTTATTATACTAATGGTTCACTTTGGGGCATGTATGGATCTACAACTTCTCCATCAAATCAGTTTGGTTCGCAAGCCGCAGCTGCTTGGGCAAACAATAAGTTAGGATCAGCTACTGTGTATATCGGTATTATTGACGAAGGTTACATGTATACTCATGAAGATCTAGCAGCCAATGCAGGTAAAAACCCAGGTGAAATAGATGGAAATGGTATAGATGATGATAGCAATGGCCTTGTTGACGATGTGTATGGCTATGATTTTGCCGCAAACGATAATACTGTTTTTGACGGAGTTGACGATGACCACGGAACACATGTTGCCGGTACAATTGGCGCTGTAGGAGGGAATGGAAAAGGTGTTGCTGGTGTTGTATGGAATGTAAAAATGATAAATGCTAAATTTTTAGGCGGAACAGGCGGAACATTAGCAAATGCAATTAAAGCAATTGACTATTTCACTGATTTAAAAACAAGACATGGTTTAAACATTGTGGCTACTAATAACTCTTGGGGAGGAGGAGGATTCTCACAAGGTCTTCAGGATGCAATTGAGAGAGCCAATACTGCTGGAATACTGTTCATTGCTGCTGCAGGGAATAGTGGAACTGACAATGACACCACACCAAGTTATCCTGCAAGTTATCCTAACGCAAATGTAATCGCCGTTGCATCAATTACCAATACAGGAGCTCTATCAAGTTTCTCTCAATTTGGCGCTACCTCTGTTGATTTAGGAGCTCCTGGTTCAGGAATATGGTCAACAGTACCTGCAAGATCTAAAGGTAAGTTTGTATCTAGCTATGCTAGTTATAACGGAACTTCAATGGCAACTCCACATGTGTCAGGAGCCGCTGCTTTATACGCATCTTTGAATCCTGGAGCAACAGCTACACAAATTAAAGCTGCACTTTTGAACAGCGCTACTCCTACTTCATCTCTTTCTGGAAAATGTGCAACAGGTAGTAGATTGAATGTAAGCGGATTTTAATCCAATTAAAACTAATTAAACAAAGGAGTCCACAAGTTGGGCTCTTTTTTTTATGGTCATATTTTTTTTCAATATCGTTCAAAAAATCCAAATTCTTAAAATATCCTAAGTAGAGGATGAATAGTAAAAGCTATGTTAAATTAGATTGCTAAGCACAAATTGGCTTATTTAATGTAAAATTTGAACTTAATAATCGAAAAACTATCTCTAGCCAAAATATTAAAGTTACATGATTCTTCTTTTTTACTAATGTGATTATAAATTAATCAAACGGTTTTATTTAATAAAAATGAAAAAAAATAGAATCATGGGTAGAATAAATTTACATCGAAAACAACAATACAAATTAATATTTTTAAATAAAATACTAAATTTGAATACTAATTATTTTTTATGTTCAAAACCAAAAAAGAGCTCGTATTTGTTATTCTCGCCGGCATCTTCATCACTAATGGTGTCACAGCCGAACTCATTGGGGGCAAATTAATACAAATAGGTCCATTTGTTATGAGCATCGGTATTTTGCCTTGGCCAATCGTTTTCCTCACTACTGACTTAATCAATGAATATTTTGGAGAAAAAGGAGTAAAAAAATTATCTTTAATTACCGCTGGTTTAATTGCTTATGCGTTCATCCTCTTGTTTTTAGCCATAAACATTCCCGCAGCGAAAGGAATAAGCCCGGTCAATGACGACCAATTCTTTGCAGTTTTTGGGCAAAGCATGTGGATCATCGTTGGAAGCATCATCGCATTCTTGGTTTCTCAATTAATTGATGTAACTGTTTTTTGGTTTTTCAAAAACCGTACTGGAAATAAAAAAATCTGGCTTAGAGCAACAGGCTCCACTATAATTTCTCAGTTGTTCGATTCATTTATTGTGTTGGGAATTGCTTTTTGGCTACCCGGAAAAATAAACTTTGATACTTTTATAACTTCGGCATTGACTGGTTATACATTCAAACTCGGAATTGCCATTCTCTTCACGCCCTTAGTTTACTTGGGTCACTATTTAATAAAAAATTACTTAGCCTCCGAAAAAGAATAATTATGGATGAGAAAATGCGATGTGGTTGGTGCTCCTCAAGTGATTTATACAAAAAATACCATGATGAAGAATGGGGAGTTCCCGTTTATGACGATCAAAAATTATTTGAATTTCTAATCTTGGAAACGTTCCAAGCTGGACTAAGTTGGATTACAATCCTAAGAAAAAGAGAAAACTTCAAATTAGCTTTTAATGATTTTGACTATAAAAAAGTCGCACTTTACACCGAAGATAAAATCCAGGAATTACTTCAAGATGCCGGAATAATTCGCAATCAATTAAAAATCAGGTCGGCAGTATCAAATGCGGCGGCCTTTATGAAAGTACAAGAGGAATTTGGCAGTTTTTCAAATTATATTTGGGAATTTACCGGAGGAAAACCCATTCAAAACAACCGGCAATCTTTACAAGAAGTTCCTTCAACCACTACACTTTCAAATAAAATAAGCAAAGATTTGAAAAAACGCGGATTCAAATTCGTTGGTTCTACGGTAGTTTATGCACACATGCAAGCAACCGGAATGGTTGATGATCATGTAGCAGATTGTTGGAAAAAACAGTAATTTTTCAAAAATCAATAACAAAACAAGTTTAAAAAGTTTCTTTTTTTTTCAAAATTTAAGAATTACATCTAAAAAAATATCCTACATTTGTTTCACACTTTAGGGGTGTCTACAACATTGTAGGCTGAGAATTACCCTCTGAACCTGATCTAGTTCATACTAGCGTAGGGAAAAGTAAGATGACTTCCTGGTACATTTATGTACTACTATAGCCATTCCTAAAGTATAAATATATACTAAATTCAAAAGGAATGGAACTAAAAATCAACAATCAAACGAAACAATTTGCAACGGACAGTCTAACTGTTCAGGCACTTCTTGACTTGGAAATTCCCATAAAACAAAACGGAATTGCCTTTGCCATAAACGATACTATAATTCCAAAATCCAACTGGAATTCCCACATCATTCAAGAAACCGACGACATTCTAATTATCACTGCAACTCAAGGAGGATAGTTTTGCTGCTCGGGCGGGCTATCCATTTCAAGTCCGCAGTTGCAATCCTATAAAACATAGTCTTAGTCATAGCTTCCTAACGGTCGCTTCACTAATCCTTGTTTTATTAGGCTTTCCACTTTACGGGCTTTCCATTACTATCCCTAGCAGAACTCCGACTACTAAAAAATTATTTTATCAATAAAGCTTTAAAAACTAAAACAAAAAAATCTGCTCCATCTGCCGAATCTGCGTGAAAACATAGCTCAATAAACTTAAAGACATCTATAAATGAAATCAGAAGAAAAAATTTCAAGAACTCCTTTTCCAAACTCTACAAAAATTTATGTAGACGGAACCATTCATCCCATAAAAGTAGCGATGCGAGAAATTGTATTAGCTGACACTAAAATGTCAAATGGCAGAATAGAAAAAAATCCAGCCGTAACCGTTTATGATACCTCGGGCCCATTCACCGACCCAAATATCGAAATTGACATTCGAAAAGGATTGCCCCGCATTCGCGAACAATGGATTCTGGATCGTAATGATGTAGAAGAATTAAGTGAAATCTCTTCCGAATATGGAAAAAAGCGTTTGAATGACGAAAAATTAAACGAATTGCGTTTTGGATATTTACACAAACCCATGCGTGCCAAAAAAGGAGCTAACGTTTCTCAATTGTATTATGCAAAACAAGGAATCATTACTCCCGAAATGGAATACATTGCC
Source organism: Flavobacterium xueshanense (assembly GCF_900112975.1). GTDB lineage: Bacteria > Bacteroidota > Bacteroidia > Flavobacteriales > Flavobacteriaceae > Flavobacterium > Flavobacterium xueshanense. Next base: position 424,038 of record NZ_FONQ01000001.1, read on the forward strand.
ATTCGTGAAAACCAACGCTTGGAGTTAATTAACGATCAAACCAAGGCAATGCAACACCAACACGAAGGAAATAGTTGGGGTGCAAACACTCCCTCTCCTTCGGGGAGGGCCGGGGTGGGGAAAATCACACCTGAATTTGTCCGAAGCGAAGTAGCCAGAGGCCGTGCCATTATTCCAAATAACATCAACCATCCCGAAAGTGAGCCTATGATTGTAGGTCGTAACTTCTTGGTAAAAATTAATGCTAACATCGGGAATAGCGCTGTAACCTCAACTATCGAAGAAGAAGTAGAAAAAGCAGTTTGGGCTTGCCGCTGGGGAGCTGACACGATTATGGATTTGTCTACTGGTAAAAACATTCACGAAACCAGAGAATGGATTATTCGAAATTCTCCTGTGCCCATAGGAACGGTGCCTATTTACCAAGCTCTAGAAAAAGTAAATGGCGTTGCCGAAGATCTCACTTGGGAAGTCTATCGTGATACGTTAATCGAACAAGCGGAACAAGGAGTTTCTTATTTTACAATCCATGCCGGTGTTTTATTACGTTACATCCATTTGACAGCTGACCGTGTTACTGGTATTGTTTCCCGTGGAGGCTCTATCATGGCAAAATGGTGTTTGTTTCACCATAAAGAAAACTTTCTTTACACCCATTTTGAGGAAATATGCGAAATCATGAAACAATATGACGTGGCCTTTTCGTTAGGAGATGGGTTACGCCCAGGTTCTATCGCCGATGCGAATGATGCCGCTCAGTTTGCCGAATTAGAAACACTTGGTGAACTGACAAAAGTAGCGTGGAAACACGATGTTCAAGTATTTATTGAAGGCCCTGGTCACGTACCGATGCACATGATAAAAGAAAACATGGATAAACAATTAGAGCACTGTGACGAAGCTCCTTTCTATACTTTAGGCCCATTAACAACCGATATTGCCCCGGGTTATGATCACATCACCTCCGCAATTGGCGCGGCAATGATTGGTTGGTACGGTTGTGCGATGTTGTGTTACGTGACTCCAAAAGAACACCTTGGTTTACCCAACAAAAAAGACGTTAAAGACGGCGTAATCACGTATAAGATTTCGGCCCATGCTGCTGATTTGGCCAAAGGGCATCCCGGATCGCAATACCGTGACAACGCTTTAAGCAAAGCACGTTTTGAATTCCGATGGGAAGACCAATTCAACTTATCCTTAGATCCCGATACAGCGCGTGAATTTCATGATGAAACATTACCGGCAGATGGTGCCAAAGTAGCTCATTTCTGTTCCATGTGTGGACCCAAATTTTGTTCGATGAAAATCTCACAAGAAATTCGGGATGTAGCTGAAGCCGAAAAAGGGATGGCAGCCAAATCACAAGAATTTGTGGAAAGCGGAAAAGAAATTTACATATAAGAAATTAGAAGATCTAGAAAAGAGATTAGAGCAAAGTCATGATTGTAATTACAAATCCAATTCCTATAACTAATGAAATCGACACCATTCATTCCCTTTTTGAGAATGGACTGGAGTTGCTTCATATTCGGAAACCTGATTTTACAGAAACAGAAATGAACGCTTTTTTATCCAAAATAAAATCAAATTTCAGACAGCAATTGGTTTTGCACAGTCATCATCAACTGGCTTCAGCAGCTAGAATAGATCGGATTCATTTTACAGAAAAAGCAAGAATTGAAACATGTGAGGAAGGTTTAAAAATCTGGCAGAAAAACGGATTTTCACTCTCTACTTCGATTCATCAAATGATTGATTTTGAAGAACTATCTACTGTTTTTGCTTATGCTTTTTTTGGTCCTGTTTTCGAAAGTATTTCTAAACCAAAGTATGCTTCGAATCTTGACTTTAAAAAAGAATTGGAACACAGAAAGAATAACAAAACTTCATTACTAGCGGTTGGAGGAATTACCGCTGAAAAAATCAAGACCGCATTAGAATATGGATTTGACAATGTGGCCCTTTTAGGTACCATTTGGAACAGTAATCATCCAATAGAAAATTTTAAACTATGCCAGAAAACCGACCTTTCGTAGTAACAATTGCAGGCTTTGATCCATCTGGAGGCGCGGGAGTTTTAGCAGACATCAAGACATTCGAGCAACATAACGTTTATGGTTTTGCTATCAATACCGGCAACACCATTCAAACCGAAAATCAGTTCTTCGAAATGCAATGGACTGACCAAGCTTTTGTTTTGCGATCACTGGACAAATTGTTTGAAAATTATAGTATCAAAGCAGTAAAAATTGGAATTGTTCCTTCACTGGATTATTTAAAAGATATTGTTTTCGCTATAAAAAAGCTTTCACCAAAAACAAAGATTGTTTGGGATACTGTTTTAAAATCGACAACCGAATTTCGTTTTATAACTATAGAAAATCAAGCTGTATTGTTTGAAATATTGGAAAAAATAGATTTAATAACACCTAATTATAATGAAATTTTACAATTTTCCGCAGTACCAAAAAACCCTGATTTAATTGCTCATGATGTATCAAAACATTGTGCTGTATTACTAAAAGGCGGTCACAATCCACTTGCAATTGGTGTTGATTGTTTATACACCGGAAAGGAAACCTTTAGGCTTGTGCCAAATAACACTATAGTTTCGGAAAAGCATGGCTCAGGCTGTGTACTGTCATCCGCGATTACAGCCAATTTAGCTTTGGGACAAGATTTAAAGACAGCTTGCAACAATGCCAAAAAATATATAGAAACCTATTTAGAATCTAATCAAACCAAATTAGGATACCATCATGTTTAATAAGCTACAATACATTTCGCAAGGAAATTCCGTCCAAGAACAATTGCAAAATATTCACAAAGCACTGGAAAATGGCTGCCTTTGGATACAAGTGCGATTCAAAAATCAAAACCCGCTTGAAGTTTTCACTTTGGCGGAAGCAGTAAAAATCTTATGTAAAGAATATTTAGCCACTTTTATCATCAATGACAACGTCCATTTAGCAAAGCAATTGGATGCGGATGGCGTTCATTTGGGTTTAAGTGACATGAAAGTTGAAGAGGCCCGAATCCTTTTAGGAAAAACAAAAATCATTGGGGGAACGGCAAATACTTTTGAAGAGGTACTCCAAAGGACAGCCGAAAAGTGTGATTATATAGGTCTGGGTCCGTTTCAATTCACAACTACCAAACAAAATTTAAGTCCAATTCTAGGACTTGAAGGGTATAGATTGATTTTCCAACAAATGAAAATAAAAAACATCCAAATTCCCATTTATGCCATTGGAGGAATCACACTAGAAAACGTTGAAGACCTGATGGAAACCGGAATTCAGGGTATTGCAGTTTCTGGTTTGATTACGCAAAGCGAAAATCCATCACAACTTATTACTCAACTTAATGACAAATTATATGATACCATTTAAAATAGGAGACAAAACCTTTCAATCCCGCTTGTTTTTAGGCACAGGAAAATTCGGTTCCAATCAACAGATGGAAGAAGCCATTTTAGCATCCGGGAGCGAGTTAATAACCGTAGCGTTAAAACGTATCGATTTAGAAACGGAAACCGATGCCATTTTATCACATCTAAAACATCCGCTAATTAATTTATTGCCCAATACTTCCGGAGCAAGAAATGCTAAAGAAGCGATTTTTGCGGCACAATTAGCTCGGGAGGCATTAGAAACTAATTGGCTTAAACTCGAGATTCATCCCGATCCAAAATATTTGATGCCCGATGCAATTGAAACCTTAAAAGCTACAGAAGCGCTAGCCAAATTAGGGTTTATTATTTTACCTTATATTCATGCAGATCCGGTTTTATGTAAACGGCTAGAAGAGGCTGGAACTTCGGCTGTAATGCCACTGGGCTCACCTATTGGCAGTAACAAAGGATTGAAAACCATCGATTTTTTAGAAATAATTATCGAACAGAGCAAAGTTCCCGTGATTATAGATGCCGGAATTGGCGCACCATCCGATGCAGCAAAAGCAATGGAACTTGGAGCTGATGCGGTTTTAGTAAACACAGCAATTGCCGTGGCAGGAAACCCTATATTGATGGCAGAGGCTTTCAGAGAAGCCGTTATTGCAGGCCGAAAAGCCTACGAAGCGCAATTGGCTCAAAAAGTAAATCGCGCAATGGCTTCAAGTCCTTTGACAGCGTTTTTGTATGAGTAATCCTCTCCCCAACCCTCTCCAAAGGAGAGGGAGCCATCGCCGTATAAAAACATGGAGCAAAATAAATTAACTCATTATCTAATAAATGAAAACATTTAAATCGGTTTTTGACAACTACGATTGGGAAACAATCAAAACAAAAATATACAGTACCACTGCTCATGAAGTCGAATCTGCGTTAGCCAAAAACAAACGCAACCTTAATGATTTTTTGGCATTGATTTCACCAGCTGCAAAACCTTACTTAGAGCAAATGGCGCAACTGTCACATGAACTAACCAAAAAAAGATTTGGTAAAACGATTCAAATGTATGCTCCTTTGTATTTAAGCAACGAATGCCAAAACATTTGTACGTATTGTGGGTTTAGTTTAGACAACAAAATCAAACGAAAAACACTTACCGAAAATGAAATTACGCAAGAAATCGAGGTCTTAAAAAAAGCGGGATTTGACCATGTTTTATTAGTAACAGGCGAAGCTAATCACACAGTAAATATTCATTATTTTTTGAAGGCAATAGCACAAATAAAAAATTATTTTTCCACTATTTCAGCCGAAGTACAGCCGCTTTCTACAGAAGAATACGAACAATTACAAGAAGCGGGTGTCTATTCGATTTTAGTATATCAGGAAACCTATCATCGTGATGTTTATAAACAATATCATACCAAAGGCAAAAAATCCAATTTTGATTTTCGTTTAGAAACACCGGATCGAGTGGGAACTGCGGGCATTCGTAAAATTGGGCTGGGTGTTTTATTAGGATTAGAAGATTGGCGCACTGACAGTTTTTTTAATGCCTTGCATTTAGATTATTTACAAAAAACGTATTGGCAAACGAAATATGCAGTTTCATTTCCCAGATTACGACCGGCAGAAGGAGTTATTAAACCCAACTTTATCATGGATGATGCTGATTTGACCCAGCTCATTTGTGCCTATCGTTTGTGGAATGAAGATTTAGAAATCTCTCTGTCAACCCGAGAGAACGAAAAATTTCGGGACAATATTATTCCAATTGGAATTACCAGTATGAGTGCCGGTTCCAAAACTAATCCCGGTGGTTATGTAGTTGATCCACAATCATTGGAGCAATTTGAGATCAGTGACGAGCGATCTGCCGCTGAGATTGCAAAAGTTATTTCCAGCAAAGGATACGAACCCGTTTGGAAGGATTGGGACAGAAGTTATGATTGCAGATTTTAGAATAATGATTTTAGATTTCAGATGTATGAGACCCAATAAATTAACAATCTTATATGTACCAAAACTGAATTCAAAAATCGTTAATCTTCATCCAAAAATCCCACAAATTTTATGACATTATCCCGAAAGGGGAAAAGAAATATTTTCATTTCAATCTAAAATTAAATGAGTATCATTCAAGATTTTTTACGTTATAACCGCCAGATGATGCTGCCGGAAATAGGAGATTCGGGCCAAGCAAAACTAAAAAAAGCTAAAGTTTTAGTAATTGGCGCGGGCGGATTGGGTTGTCCTATTTTACAATATATTGCAACGGCTGGAGTAGGAACTATTGGCATAGTTGATTTTGACAAAATCGAATTGCACAACTTGCACCGTCAAATTTTATATACGGAAAAGCACGTGGGTCAATTAAAAGCAATCACGGCAAAATCAGTTTTAGAAACTTTAAATCCATTGATTGGTGTAATTGCTTTTAAAGAAAAATTAACGGTAGAAAACGCCAAAGAAATCATCATGGATTTTGATGTAGTTGTTGATGGTTGTGATAACTTCGAAACCCGTTATCTCGTAAATGATACTTGCGTAAAATTAGGCAAACCATTGATTTATGGCAGCATTTTAAAATTTGACGGACAAATGGCGGTTTTCAACCATAATGGAAATAAAAATCTACGTGACTTATTCCCTAAACCACCAAATCCTAAAGATGTTCCTAATTGCAATTTGAATGGCGTATTAGGCACACTTCCTGGAATTATTGGCACTATGATGGCGCAGGAGACTTTAAAACTGATTATGAATTTACCGACATTGAAAAATGAATTGGTTCTTTTTAATACGCTGGATTGGAGTTTTAAGAAGTTGAAATTTTAAGTGTTATCTACCTTTTAATATTTCCATAAAATTTGTTCTGTCAATTTCCCTGCAACCCAAACTTTCTAGATGAGGATTATAAACCTGACAGTCCAAAAGTTTGTAATCTTCTTTTTTTATTTGGTTGACCAAAGCTATAAAAGCCGCTTTCGACGCATTAGATACTTTCGAAAACATACTTTCACCACAAAAAACATCTCCCAAATCGATTCCGTATAAACCACCAACTAAAACCTCATCTTGCCAAACCTCAACTGATTTTGCTATTCCTAATTCATGAAGTTTACAATAGGCTTCTATCATGTCATTAGTAATCCACGTTCCATTTTGACCGTCACGTTCTATATTTTGACAGTTTGAAATTACGTCTCTGAAATTTTGATTGAAAGTAACGGTGAAAATTTTCCGATTCAGAATGTTTCGCATACTTTTTGAAACAATCAATTCATCCAAAAATAACACCATTCTTGGATTTGGTGACCACCACATAATGGGTTCGCCTTCTTCAAACCATGGAAAGATGCCGCTTTTATAAGCAAGCTGCAATCGTTCCGAAGATAAATCTCCGCCAATGGCCAAAATCCCATCCCAATTTGCTTCGGAGACAGGCGGGAAAAATAAATCTAAAGATAAATAATACATTTTTCAATTTCAAAAATTAATTTCAATGGCAATTTCAAAAAATAAAAAAGTCAGAAATTCAAGTAAAACTCAAACTTCTGACTTATAACTTCTAACTTTTTTATCTCTTAGAATGGTAAATCGTCTGCTTCTTCTTCATTTAAGTTTGTTGCTGGTGCAAATGCTTCAGCAGCTGGCATCGGAGGCATTTGTGCAGCAGTCGCTTCAGTAGCTACTCTTTCTACTCTCCAACCTTGGATTGCGTTAAAATATTTAGTCACTCCTTGCGGATCAACCCATTCGCGTCCTCTTAAATTGATAGAAACTTTTACCGCTTCACCCACTTTAAAACTGTTCAACAAATCACACTTATCTTGTACAAATTCCACTAAAATATGTTGTGGATATTGCTCCTCGGTGGTTACAACTAATTCTCTTTTCAAGAAACTTCCGCTTCCCACATTTTTTGCATCCCCAAGCATTTTAATTTTTCCTGTAACTTCCATCTTCGTTGTTTTTAATGTTATTTATAATATTATTATTTTGCCAAAAGTACTTTCCAAGCCGATAAAACATCATTGTCATCCAGATATTTTTTTGCCGCCAAGTGTACTTTTTGCTGATCATCAGCGCTTAAAACTCCTTTTACAGCAAAATTCTGTTTTACAAATATACTAACTTCTTCTGGTGTAGGCAAGGCTTCTATATTCCCCAACATGCCTAAATCATTTCCGTTAAAAACCGGACTTTCTTTTACAAAATTAGGAATTGAATCCACTCCAATTCCTAATGTAGATAATGGTTTTGGCACTTCAAAAAGTCCTTGGTTCGATCTGGAATACCAATTGCCGCCTAATCTGGAAACCAAGTCAATTTTATATTGATCAATTGCTCCATTTTCGTCTAAAACAGATTCGTCAATATGAATACGAACAACTTTACAAAGCACTAAATTTCCAGCTCCACCCTCTGTTCCAAGCGGAATAATCTGAGTGACTTTGCATTCAAATTGAACAGGCGATTCTTTTACTCGAAAGGGTTTTACCACCTCCGAAGCAATTGGCGTCAAGCCTGATTTTAAAAACTCATCCACACCATCAGCATACTCCGTACTGGCCAGAGAAATCTGTTGCACCATATCATAATTCACCACATTAATGACTACTTCCCCAGTTGCTTGAACATTGATTAACGTGTGTTTTATTGAATTGTCCCGAACGCGTCTTGCGGGTGAAAATATAAGGATTGGGGGATTCGCACTGAACACATTAAAGAAACTAAAAGGCGACACATTAGAATTTCCTTTTGCATCCATGGTACTGGCAAAAGCAATAGGTCTTGGACCCACTGAACATTGCAAATAACCCTGTAATTTCGCCGTTTCAATGCTTTTTGGATCAATAGTAATCATATATTTCAAAATTTGCTTAAGATACAAAAGTAGACAAATCGATTCAGTTTTTGCAGCAGAAGGCCCAATTTGAATAAAATTATGTGTGGATTTATTTTAAAAAAAAATCTTTAAGTAAAACTAAAATACTACAGCATTTATTTCGTTACATTTATAATTCAAATTTTCATTTATGCAGTTTTCTGAAAGAAGAAATACAACCCGTTGGATTATAATTTTTGCCTCTTTTTTAATCATTTCACTGATACTTTGGAACACCTACACCTTTTTTCAAATCTTCAAAAATGAAGAACGATTAAAAATGAATCTTTGGGCACAAGCTCAAAAAACACTGATTAACGCCGGTGAAAATACAGATGTTGACCTTCCGCTTCAAATTTTTAGTGACAATACATCGATTCCTATTATACTTACAGAAAATGACAGCATTATAAACACCGTAAACATTGATGAAGTTATTGTAAAAAACAATAAAAAGGCAGTCGCATTTTTGCATGATTTAAAAAGTGAAAACGAGCCCATTGTCATTGAATATGTCCCCGGAAAATTTCAAAAACTCTATTATGGAAATTCGGCCTTACTGAATAAATTAAAATATTATCCCGTTGCTTTAGTGCTAATTATTGTGCTTTTTGGCGCTTTAGTTTACAATTTTTATCGAAGCACCAAAATGGCAACGCAAAACAAACTTTGGGCCGGTATGGCTAAAGAAACTGCGCACCAGATAGGAACTCCACTCTCTTCTCTAATTGGTTGGGTCGAACTCTTAAAATCCGAAAATGAAGATGAAAGCACCACTTTTGAAATTGAAAAAGACATTGAACGTTTGCAAACCATAACAGACCGTTTCTCTAAAATAGGCTCGGAACCCAAATTAGAAAACAAAGATATTGTAGCAGAAACACTGCAATCTTACGACTATTTACAATCCCGATTCTCCAAACAAATTGAGTTTTCGTTCAAAGCGCCAAAAGCTCCTATTATGGTGTCTTTCAATCCCACACTTCACAGTTGGACCATCGAAAATTTGGTAAAAAACGCCATCGATGCGATGAAAGGAAAAGGAAAATTAGCTTTGGAAATTGAACAAGAAGGAAATTATGTAAAAATAAACGTTTCAGATACCGGAGGAGGAATTAAGAAAAAACAGTTCAAAAACATTTTTGAACCTGGTTTTACCACCAAAAAAAGAGGTTGGGGATTGGGACTTTCATTAACTAAAAGAATCGTGGAGGAATACCACAAAGGAACCATAAAAGTCTTGAATTCGGAAATTGGCAAAGGAACAACAATGCAAGTAAGTTTAAAAAAAGTAATCTAACTCAACGAGCTCCTAAACGAGACACTTTAAAGAACATCGTTTTTCTGACCGTTTTAGAGGTATTCAAATAATCTTGCACAAAAGAAGAATGCTCTTCGGCTTGCGCCACAGCTCTGCTTATCGATTTTTTGATGGAAGCTACATTTGAAGCATTCTCACTGCCCACTGAGCCAACTTTGTAAATATCATTTTGACATTTGGCTAATTTTTCTCTTGGTGTTTCAATCATATGGTAAATTTCATCATCTGAAAAAACAGGGCTGAACTTATTGTTTCTATAACGGATAAAATCATTTAATAATACAACGGCCTCATTCATTTCATTCACAATAGAATTTAATTTTTCTATGTTGGTATTGTGTCGCAAATAGGTCAACTGCTTCTTTTTGCCTTCATACCGTGCTGAAATCATGTGGTTAATCAATCCATTTTTTTCTATCCGTTCTACTGAAGCAAATAATTGATCCGCTTCAGACGAGCCATTATGTTTTGCGATTTCTTTCTCAAAATCAAAGTATTTCTTGCTTGTATTGATTTGGATTTTACCTTCATAAAACTCACTATTAGTAATCGGATAATTCGAAAATTGCCATAAATAGTCAAATGGAATGTGGGAAGCGATTATTTTAGTAGGTTCTGCTTTGAAATAAACATTATCTAATTTTTTGTAAAATTTCCCATTATTGACATAACCTGAACCCCAAGTTGGGTCAAAAACATACCACTTTTTGTCGATTTTTGCAGCAATCCAAGCGTGAGCCAGATCACTTACTTTTCCGTTCTGCTTAGTGTATCCGTCAATTATATAGGATTGAATTCCTATTTTTTGGGAAAGATCATTAAAAACGGAAGCATAATGAATACAAACGCCTTTTCTGGTTTTTAAAGCCCTTGTGATTTTTTGTTGTACTGTTTCGCTGAAATTTACTGCATACATTCCGGGAATATCATAACTGATATTAGATGACGTCCAATAATAAGCAGCTCGGATTTTATCCGTTTCTGTTTTGAAATTTGCATTGATATACTTTGCAATTGCTTGGGTAGAAGTTGTTGAATTCTCGGGGATATCCGCCATTTTAGCATCAACCAAAGAATATCCGTTGTTGACCTGTCCAAAAGTAAGAAGGGAGCAAAAGAAAGAAAGAAAGAAAAAAATGTTTTTCATAGTATAGAATGAAGGCCTCATAAATTAGAAAAGGGAACAGGTTTTCACCTATTCCCTTTTAAACGAAAACCATACCAAAATATTTTATTTCTGCAACTATTATAAATTGGTTTTTATACTTTCTGCCAAAGCTTCAAATTCGTCTTTGGACAACGATACTTTATTGTGAAAACGCATTTCATCCATTTCATTCAGCGGAACCAAGTGAACGTGCGCATGAGGAACTTCAAGTCCCACAACTGCCATTCCGATTCGTTTACACGAAACCGTTTTTTCAAGAGCAACTGCGATTTTTTTTGAAAACTGCATTAGTCCCACATACAAATCATCTTCCATCTCAAAAATCTTATTTATTTCCTGTTTCGGAATACAAAGAGTGTGTCCTTTTGCATTTGGATTTACATCCAAAAAAGCCAAGAAATTTTCATCTTCAGCAATTTTGTAGCATGGAATTTCTCCGTTTATAATTTTTGTAAAAATACTTGACATTGTGAAATGGGTTAATTGTTAAATCTTTCGCTATTTAATCGCGTGAAATTTCTAAGATTTCAAATTTCAAAACACCGTTCGGAACCGTGATCTCAGCAAATTCTCCAACTGATTTTCCTAACAAACCTTTTCCAATAGGTGAGGTTACCGAGATTTTACCCGTTTTTAAATCGGCTTCACTTTCAGCAACTAATGTATAAGTCATTTCCATTCCGTTGGTTTGGTTTTTAATTTTTACATTCGATAAAACCAATACTTTAGAAAGATCTAGATGAGATTCATCAATTAATCTGGCGTTAGAATGCACTTCTTCGAGTTTAGCAATACGCATTTCCAGCATACCTTGTGCTTCCTTAGCCGCATCATATTCAGCATTCTCAGAAAGATCGCCTTTATCTCTTGCTTCAGCTATATCCGCCGATGCTTTTGGACGCATTACGCTCTTTAAATGATCCAATTCTTCTCTTAATTTTTTTAAGCCTTCTGCTGTGTAATACGATACTGTACTCATAAATTCCTCATTTATATAAATAGAAAAAATCCCATCAGGACGGGATTTCTTTCCACAAAGATATTATTATTTTTTTTTCGTCGATAAATATATGTTAATCATATATAATTCAAAGTTAAATAAATTAAATTTGTTTCACTAATACTTCGACACTATTTTAAAATGAAAAAAATTCTGCTGCTCTTGGTTGTTGTTCCTTTCTTTTTTTCGTGTAGTGATTCAGGTTTTGACAACACGAATCCTTTTGTCCCTAATTATACTTTTACGATAGATATTAATATTAATTTGCCGGCGTATTCGAATCTCAAATATGTAAGCAATGCGGTTTATTATCAAGGAGTAGGCGCACGTGGAATTATTGTTTTTAATACCGGCAGTGGTTACAATGCTTTTGATGCTGCTTGTCCCAACCAAGCGATGAGCTCTTGTTCTACGATGACCATAAATGGGATAAATGCCGTTTGCGGATGTGACAGTAAAGAATACAGTTTATTTACCGGACAAGGAACTTTACAATATCCTATGAAACAATATCGCGTTCAAGTCAATGGAAATGTGCTTCGGGTTTATAATTAAACCAAAAAATCCGAAACGTTTAAAAACTTTTTGGATTTTTTAAAATGATGACAAAGCGCTTGCTTTAAGAAGGAAATATTAAAATTGTGAGTTACAATTTTGAATTATTTTTTTTGTCAAAAGTATATCTAATACCAAAAAGGCTTCTGATAATAACATCATCTTCAATCCTAAATTCTGGTGCCAGTTCGAAAATTATCGCTATTTTTTTAAAATCCTTTATTGGAAAAATTTCTAATACGGCTGGAATAACAAATGAATTTACCTGATCAGGACTACTAAAGGGACTCAGATTAATCCCTAATCCAATGGAGAATCTGTGGTATTCTTTGGTTTTAAAATTATAAAACATAGTACCCTCTACCGGCATATCTTCTAAATAATTATTGGTAAAAATCTTTATTTCAAAACTTACTGCCTTGTTTTTACTGGTATTTATTCCCAGAGCATAATTAGAATATCCAGTTACAGCGATTTGCGAATAACTTTTAAAACCCAAAGAAAACAAAATGATGATGAATATGGGTTTGAAATTTTTCATTATGATAGTGATTGAGATTATAAATAGTTTCTTGCTTAACCATTGTAAATGTCAAAAAAAAAAATATAATTTAAAGAATTGCCTTGTTTAATTAACAAAAATTTAACAAGTTTAATTTTATATACATATATATAACTATCTTATATTTGGCTATTTAAATCCAATAGATTTAATTCTATTATTACGTGAATTCAAATCCTATCAGAACAAATTCTATTTTTCTGACGAATCTAAAATAGAAAATTTTTCTTATAAAAAACTAAAAAAAATAGAAAAAACTTTCAAATAGATTTGCAGCAAAATTCCTGGCAAATAGTATTATCCAAAAAATCCTGACAGTTAAACTATCAGGATTTTTTTCATTGTAACTAATATAATACTCTAAAACTTCAGTGTCAATCCGAAAAGGAAATTAATTCCCGCTTGCGGGTAATAATACGGATAAACATCATACATATATCCATTGGAAACATATTTTTTGTCTAAAAAATTATTTACTAAACCCGTCAAAATAATCGATTTAAAAACCGATTTTGGTTTAAACTCATACGCAACATTTAAATCATTCACAAAATAATCCGCCAACTTAGCAGCCGGTAATTCGATATTATTCATGTATTGTTCCCCAACGAATTTTTGCAACCATGAAATATGAAGATTCTCTACTGGTGTATAAACCAAAATATTTCCTGCAATAATTGACGGTGAATATGCAATTTCAGTAGTCCCATAATCCTGACCTTCAACTGCTAAATCAATATTTTTATTGGCACTCAACGTAAAATTAGGACGAATAATCAATTGACTTGTCAACGCTATTGTAGCATCTACTTCCAGTCCTAAACGGTAACTTTTTTCGCTGTTTGAACGTATCGGAGCACCTACATCATCTAAACTTCCTGTCAAAATCAATTGATCTTTATAGGCCATATAGTACACATTCGAATTGAATTGTACTTTCTCCGCAACATATCTCCAACCCAATTCAAAGTCATTCAGTTTCTCCGGCTTTACATTTCCGCCTTCGTAATCACTCCTATTCGGTTCGCGATTGGCTCTGGCGTATGACAAATACACGGAATTTCCAGAATTGATTGTGTAGGTTAATCCCGTTTTAGGGTTAAAGAAATTAAAAGTATCATCCACAAATGTTGACTGAACGCCGTTAGCTTTGTAATTAACCGTACGGTATTGTAAATCCCCAAATAAACTTAGTTGTTCCGTGATTTGGTAATTGGCTTTCGCAAAAATATTCCCGTCCGTTTTATTCGCATAATCATCGTAATACCGATCTCCTAACTCACTCTGTGAGGCATTCCGTGCCCAAATCACTTTTCCAAAATGATCGCCTTCATACTTGTTCCATCCACCACCAAAAATGACATCCAGTTTATCTTTCTTGTAATTTGCAGAAAATGTAGTTCCGTAGAAATCGTTATCCAACCATTTTTGACGAATCAAATCCGTTGTTGTTACTGCGCCAGCAGGCTGTAATCCATAATCAGCTAAATCACCGTCTTCTTTATAATTTTCATAGAATCCTTTTCCTTTGGTGTAATGCAAAGCAAAATTAGTACTCCAGTTTTCAGATATTTTTTCGTTCCAATGCAACTGAGCGTGATCTTGCTGGTAATTATCGGTTTCATTGTGATAAAAACGAGCATTTCCTTGTTCGTCCGTAAAAGCACCTGCTGAATTAAACGTTCGGTCATTTTGCAGCGTTTCTGCGTCTATTCCATTCCAAGACTGGTACGTTTTTTCGGTACCTCCAAAAACCAATGCTTTTATTAAAGTCGTTTTACCCACGTATGTTCCCTGCAAAAAATAGGATTTCATATCAGACGCTCCACGATCCACAAATCCATCCGACTTGATAGCCGATAGTCGTCCCGCGATTTCAAAATGATTGTTCATTAAACCTGTACTGAATTTTACGGTATGTTTCCTGGTATTAAAACTTCCAAAAGAGTTCGAGATTTCTCCTGCGCTTTCTTTGGCAAAATTATCGGTAAGCATATTTAAGCTGGCACCAAAAGCTCCTGCTCCGTTAGTAGAAGTTCCTACGCCGCGTTGCAATTGCAAACTCTCCAATGATGATGCAAAATCAGGCATATTTACCCAATAGGTTCCATGACTTTCAGAATCATTGTACGGAATTCCGTTGATGGTAACATTTACTCTTGTAGCATCGCTACCACGAACCCGAATTCCGGTATATCCCACGCCATTTCCCGCATCAGAAGTGGTAACAACTGAAGGTAAATAATTCATCAGAATAGGAATATCCTGTCCTAAGTTTCGGAATTTAATTTCCTTTTTGTCCAAATTACTAAAACTTACCGGCGTTTTTGTGGTAACCCGCACCGCAGAAACCAAGACTTCATCAAGTTGGTTTACTTTTGTGGTGTCTTTGACTTGCGAAAAAGAGAGAAAAGAAAACAGAGAAAAGAAAATAGAAAATAGACGAATCGAAAGTGAGTTTGAAGGTTTCGCCTTTGCGCTTTGTGCTTTTTTGCCTTTGTGGCCAATAATATAAAGTAAAGTATTCATCCGTAAAAAGATTACGAATAAAAGGGGGAATTATTCTTTTGTTAAATTAAAAAATGATTGTTTCCTATGACAAATAAAGTAGTGTGCACACTATTTTTTATCATTTTTTCCCTTAACAGCATTACCTGTTCAGGTTCGTTGGGTATAATCTCAGCTCGTTATTTAGAGCACCCCTTTGAGACAGCGCAAATTTAGAAAAGATTTTTAGATATTTAGATAGTTTGAAGGTTAGATTTTAAAAAAAATCAAAACTAAAAATTACAATTAATTTAAATCCGGTTTCCTGCGATTTTTCTTGACCTCAGAAATATTCTTTTTATCCTTTATTCGCTTTCTAATCACAGATTTTGGAATTTTAGTCGGTTTTCGCTCTTTAGCTATATGCAATGCATTTTTTATAAGTTCCAAAAATCGTTTGATTACAATTTCTTTGTTTCTAAACTGACTTCGGTCTTCATCACAATTCAAGATTAAAACAGCATCAGTTGTTAATCTGGAAGATAATTTGGTTTCAACCAAAAGTTTTTCTTCGTCAGTTAAAGCCTGAGAATTTTTTAAATCGAAAGTCAGTACGACTTTTGAAGAAACTTTATTTACATTTTGACCACCGGCGCCACTACTGCGAACGGCTTTAAAAGTTAATTCGGACAAGATTTTATCGATTTCCATTGCAGGTGATTTTTTAAGATTGATGTGCCGGTTTCAACAAATCATTCACTGTTTTTACAGGATTAAAAGTAATCAAAGGCACTTGAACAAAAACCGTCAGCCAGTTTGCCATTGCGCCGTTCCACAAACCGGGCAATTCGTATCCTTTAATATTTTTGCCCGACACATTTTTTTCAACAATAAAACCGCTGTTGTAGTCCACAAACTGAGTCAGATCAAAATTCTGGTTTTTATAATTTTTAATGCCGCAAACCAAATCAACCGGATTGAAATGAGTAGCGGCATTCAGAATTGCCATTTGAGTATCATTATCCAAATCGACTTGAGAACTTTCTACTATTTGTAATGAAATCTCTCCTAGATTATCACGCACCCAAAATGGGCCACCGCCAGGTTCTCCCTCGTTTTTCACCATTCCACATACACGTATTGGTCTGTTTAAAATAGTTAGCAGTTCAGTAATTTTATTTTCTAAACAATTTAAATAAAAACCATCCTTCATTGAAATATTTAAATTATTCTTCAAAAAAAGAATAATTTCATCTATTATTTTGAGTTCAATTGTTACAGAATCCAAAGAGTTTAAATAACTAAAAACCTGTTGCTGAATTTCTAACAACAACCCCGCCAAGCCTTTTTTGTACAGAGAAATTTTCTCTAAATTGTTTTGAATTACATTATCAATATTTTTGATAAACACAATATCAGCATCCAGATTATTCAAATTTTCAATCAAAGCGCCATGGCCTCCAGGTCTAAAAACTAATTGTCCGTTTTCATCTCGCAAAGGCTTATTTTTAGCAGTAACCGCGAGGGTATCTGTACTTTTATTTTGATACGAATAACTAATATTTATTGCTACACCCGACGTATTTTCAATTTCAGGTTTAATTGCATCTATAATGCTTTCAAAATGTTGCTGATGTGATTCTGACACTGTAAAATGCAAATGAGTACTATTATTAGTACTCGAATAATATGTGCATTCCAGCAAATGCTCTTCAACAGGAGTTGCGATATGGGTTTTATACCTGTGAAAAGGAAGAATCCCTTTTGGCTGATTTGCAAAATCAAAAGATTCCGATGACAAAAGTAATTTTATAAAATAGTAATTCTTAAAACTGCGGTCCATAGAATCAAAATCTGTAAACTCCGCTCTCAGTTGCTTATCTATTGCTTCAAAAAAAGGAAACTGCTCCATTCCTACTATGAAAATAGAAAGATCACTTGCTTTTTTTCGGTTGATGTAAGCGTTTATCGATTCGTTTTCAATATCAAATTCATTAATAAATTCAGTCAAAAACTTAAACATTCTGCTGGCTGCACCAGAAGCAGGAACAAATTTGTTTAATTTCAGGTTTAATTTATGGGCATCGAAAAAATTAGCTTTATCTTGAAAATCTTTTTCAGATAATTTCAAAATACCATTTGACAATGTAGCAGGACTAATGACATCCGCTTTTGGTATTCCCTCTTTAAAAAAATTCAATTGCTTTTGAATATTTTTCATTGAAAGTCCACACTCTTTTATATGTAGAAAATCAGCTGATGAAAACCCTAATTCTCTCGCTAAAGTCAAATCATCGACAATCGCTATTGCTTTTTTAAGTCGTAAATCCTTGTTTCCGGAAAGTGTTATAAATGGCTTGTTATTATCGATTAATGATTGCTTAAACACAGCAAAAACTGACTCTCTGCCTTCGGCTTTGTCTCTTAAATCGTCTTTTTCCCAAGGCACATCAATATCAGTCAGAAAAAACAAATCATACTCGTGATTGCAAGCTGCTTCATATAACAACGGATCACAATAGTTATAATAAACCTCCGAAAAAACTTTAGTCACCATTAAATTAGTATCACAAAAAAGATATTTATTGGCAATCAGCGTTCGCTCATTTTCTAATTTGGCTTGACCGTAAGCAATTGACAGCATGTCGTCAACAGTACATATTTGTTGACTTGCATCCCATTTCTCTTGTAAATAATTGCGTGCAAATTCAGGAACCCATTCGGTTTTATAATATTCCGCAAGTTGCTTGGCCAATGTGGTTTTGCCAGTACTTTCGGGACCAAAAAGAGCAATTTTTATAATTTCTGTGGTTCCAGTTTGCTGGAGCTGTCTGAGATTTTCTTCCATTCTAAATAGCCAAAAATGGCAACTACTGTAAATACTATGTATTGAAAACTGGTAAAAGTATAGCCTTTTGCAAAATATAACGGAATGGAAATCACATCACCAATAATCCAAAATATCCAATTCTCTACTTTTCTTTTGGCCATGAGCCACATTCCCACAAAGAAAATCCCTGTAATAAATGTATCTATATAGGCATACCAAGTGGTGAATTTACCAAAATAATGGTAAACTGAAACCACAAAGGCGACGGTAAATATAAAAAGAATTATTGCAATTCGTTTTTCTGAACTCGAAATTTTTGAAATAGGAAATTCTTCAGTATCCCCTTTTTTGCGAGTCCAATGATACCAACCATAAATACTCATAATAAAATAATATCCATTTATCATCATATCACCCCATAAAGTCCATTTCCAAAGCAAATACACAAATATGGATGTACTTACTAATCCGGTTGGAAAAACTAAAATATTATCTTTTTTGGCGTACCAAACACTCAATAATCCAAAAATGACAGCTGTAATTTCCAATATAATGTCTAATGTTGGGTATTCGCTGTATTGTGAAAAAAAATAATCTATCATTAATTAAGGGTTAAAAAAATTAATATCCTTTTCAAAAGCAGTTCCTATAATTACTAAATCGGCTCCCGAATCATACGCATTCTTGATTCCCTGCAAATCTACAATTCCGCCGCCAACGAGTAGTGGAATTTCAATATTTTGAGCAAGTAGTTTAATCATCTCCAGCGGAACGGCTTGCTTCGCGCCGCTTCCCGCCTCTAAATAAATCAACTTATTGCCTAACATTTCGCCTGCTTGTGCGGTTCCCAAAACTAAATCTAAATTGCTTCGGTCTAAAGGCTTGGTTTTACTTACGCGTTCTACCGCTGTTTCTGTGCCACTATCTATGAGAATATATCCCGTTGAAATAATTTCAAGTTTGGTTTGTTTTAAAATGGGCGCGGCTTTTACCTGATGTTCGATTAAATAATCCGGATTGCGACCAGAGATTAAAGACAAAAACAAAATGGCATCTGCTTTCGCTGAAATCTGGGAAGGATTTCCGGGAAAAAGAACGATTGGTAAATTGCAGTTTTGTTTAATTTTTACAATTAATTCGTCTAGAATAGTAGTTTTAACGTGGCTTCCGCCAATGAAAATATGAGTTGCCGGTGATTGATTTATTTTTGAAATTAAAATAGGTAAATTTTCCAAAACTACTTTATCAGGATCAAGAAGAATTGCCAGAAGTTTTTGACGTTCAACTTTAGATTGGATGATTTCGTTATAAATGTTTGTCATTTTTGGCACGCAGATTACGCGAATTTTACAGATTTAAACTTATTTCTGTTACTTATTACTTGTCTTGACATTGCTTAACCAATTCGGGCGAAGCAATGAAAAACCTCGCCATGAAATACTGTGAACTATTTTTCGAAAGCATAAACTAACGTAAAATCTTCTATTTCTTCAAAATGAATATTGAAATCCTTCACTACATTATCATAATGAAGTTTAGTATTATTTTGTTTAGCATTTAACTCGAATGACTGAACGTTTATATGATCTTTGAAACTAATTCCTTTTTCATTTCTAATTTTGAAAATGGCTTCTTTAGCACCCCATATAACCGTTAATTTTCGAATGTATTCGTCACTATTCCGATCCAAGAATTGAAATTCTGAGTTACAAAATTTATCTGCAATGCGGATTATTTTATTTCTTTGCAATTCGATATCGATTCCTACGGTTTCGTCACTTACAATAATAGCCGAAAAATTATGCGAATGCGTTATCGAAATGTGCTTTTCTCCATGAAGATGCGGTTTCCCAAATTCATCGTAATACAAATCCAAATCGGTATGGCCCGTTTCCTGCAATAATTTGCGAACACTGAGAAATGCGCGCTGGTGCATTTCAGATTTCATCCCGTCAAGCCGCATGCGATTGGTCTCGTTTAAAATTACTTGCTCTAATAATTCTGAATAGGATTCGGTTACTTTCCAAACAAGAATTTGCGTAGTGTTCCCGACGATTCGAGATAAATTTATCGTTTTGAAAAGTGGCATCGTGTTATGATCTTGATTTTTAGCCCCGATTGAAGTGAAAATCCTTTTTATTTTTCTTTAAAAATAAAAAGATTGCAACAAAAAGCGGGAAATAGCTCCTAATAAAAATTATTTAGTTAATGTTCAAAAGATTAGCGAATTAAACAATTCATAAATCTTTTGGAAAACAGTTAAATTCTAAAGTTATTACGTAAATTTGCAAAAAATTTACAATTACAAATATACTATAAATGAGTACTACAACTATGCCTTTTGTGGCTTTCAAAGTAAAAGACATTTCTCTAGCGGCTTGGGGAAGAAAAGAAATTGAACTAGCAGAAGCTGAAATGCCAGGTTTAATGGCACTTCGTGCTGAATACAAAAACGAACAACCACTTGCTGGTGCTCGTATTGCAGGATGTTTGCATATGACAATCCAGACTGCGGTTTTGATTGAAACTTTAATCGCTCTTGGTGCTGAAGTTACTTGGAGTTCTTGTAACATTTTCTCTACCCAAGATCAAGCTGCTGCTGCGATTGCTGCTGCAGGAATTCAGGTTTATGCTTGGAAAGGATTGAACGAGGAAGATTTTGACTGGTGTATTGAGCAAACATTATTTTTTGGCGAAGACAGAAAACCATTGAACATGATTCTTGATGACGGTGGAGATTTGACAAATATGGTTATTGACCGTTTCCCAGAATTGGTTGCTGGAATCAAAGGATTATCTGAAGAAACTACAACTGGAGTTCACAGATTGTACGAAAGAGTAAAAGCGGGAACATTGCCGATGCCGGCAATCAACGTGAATGACTCGGTTACAAAATCGAAATTTGATAACAAATACGGTTGTAAAGAATCTGCAGTTGATGCGGTTCGTCGTGCAACTGATATTATGCTTGCTGCAAAAAGAGTAATCGTTTGTGGATACGGTGACGTGGGTAAAGGAACTGCGGCTTCTTTTAGAGGTGCCGGATCTATTGTTACTGTTACTGAAATTGACCCAATTTGTGCTTTACAAGCTGCAATGGACGGTTTTGAAGTAAAAAAATTAGATACTGTTATTGCTACTGCTGATATTATCATTACCACGACTGGAAATAAAGATATTGTTTTGGGTTCTCATTTTGAAAAAATGAAAGATAAAACTATCGTTTGTAACATTGGGCATTTTGATAACGAAATTGATATGGCTTGGTTAAACACAAACCACGGTGCATCAAAAATTGAAATCAAACCACAAGTTGACAAATATACTATCGCTGGAAAAGATATTCTTATCCTTGCCGAAGGTCGTTTAGTAAACCTTGGTTGTGCTACAGGTCACCCAAGTTTTGTAATGAGTAACTCATTTACTAACCAAACTTTAGCTCAAATCGAATTATGGAAAAACAGCGCGTCATACAATAATGAAGTGTACATGTTACCAAAACATTTAGATGAGAAAGTAGCAATGTTACACTTAGCTAAGTTAGGTGTTGAATTGGAGACTTTACGTACTGATCAAGCGGATTATATAGGTGTTCCAGTTGAAGGACCATTCAAACCAGAATATTACAGATATTAGTATTACGAATGTTCTACTAAGTATTAAGATACAACCCTTGCAGCAATGTGAGGGTTTTTTGTTTTTCGTGACCATGTTGCGCGTCTTTTTGTTGTTAGTAAAACCCATCTCACAGATTTTATTTATTAACACGTAAACAGACCGAGGTTTAATTGACAGCACAATAAAAGTAACACCCATTATTAATAAATCAGTAACGGAATCATTATAATCTAAGTTTATGGTATATTTGAGAGAATTATTTTTGTTCAGGAAATTTAAACTTACTGAAAAGCCGTAATCATAAAACCGAAGCAAGAATAACCTTAACTACAAAATCATGAATACTTATTCTATTATCGCCCAACTTATAATCGCATTGTCTGTATGTTATGTTTGGATTTTTAGGCTTGACAACATCGTTAAAGAATTTAAACAATACGGCTTGTCTGATTTGACAAGAAACATTGTAGGCGCATCAAAAATAACTTTGGCAACCTTATTAGTAACAGGAATATGGTTCCCTGTATTAGTATTTATACCGGCACTATTAATGGCTTTTTTAATGACATGCGCACAATTTTTTCATTTTAAAGCAAAAAATCCTTGGTCTAAACATTTTCCATCATTATTTCTTTTGGCGTTATCCATTTTTGTTGCGCTATTCGCTTCCAAATAATTAAAATATGAATTTCTTAAACGTACTTATTTTCTTTTCGGCAGCCTCGTTTCTTATTTACGGAATCGCTTATTTTGTCTCTACAAACATGAAAAATGAATTCAAACGCTTTGGCCTTGAAAAGTTTGGAATATTAACCGCTGTTTTAGAGTTGACAGGCGCTTTTGGTTTATTTATAGGCATCCAGAATTATACTATTTTAGTTTTTGCCTCAGGGGGCTTAGCTTTGTTGATGCTGCTTGGCGTGGGCGTAAGAATAAAAATGAAAGATTCTTTGTTAGTTTCCTTACCAGCCTTTTTTTACTTTCTGTTGAACAGCTATATTTTATATAAAACCTTAGAATAAATCAATCAGAAGTTTAATTTTTATTGTAGACAGCTAGAGTTTTTTAAAATAGCAACAACTTTTCTTAAGTGAATACACAAATTCATTCAGGTATCAAAAATCTGCAATCTAAACTTCAAACATAATTCATGATATCAATTTTTCATGAAATATTAAAATCAAAAAACCCGTCCCGATAAAATCGGGACGGGTTTTTAAATAATTGAGAAAATCAATTATGCTTCAACTTCGAATGGAAGTATAGAAACATAAGATTTGTTATCTCTTTTCTTTTGGAAGAAAACAACTCCATCTACTCTTGCGTGTAGTGTGTGATCTTTACTAATGTAAACGTTTGCACCTGGATTATGTTTTGAACCTCTTTGTCTTACGATGATGTTCCCAGCAATAGCAGCTTGACCACCAAATATCTTAACGCCTAAACGTTTTGATTCTGATTCTCTACCATTCTTAGAACTACCGACACCTTTCTTGTGAGCCATGACGTATTAGTTTTATATTTTGTTATTATTCTTGAGTATCTTCTTTTTTAGCTTTTGCTACCTTTTTTTTAGGAGCTTCAACTTCTTCTGTAACTGCGTCAGCTGTTGCTTTTTTAGGAGCTGCTTTTTTAGCACCAACACCAGTAATACCTTCAATTACAATTTGAGTAAGATATTGTCTGTGACCGTTTCTCTTTCTGTATCCTTTTCTTCTTTTCTTTTTGAAAACGATAACTTTATCTCCTTTTAAGTGTTGTAACACTTTGGCTTCTACTGAAGCACCTTCTATAGCTGGGGCGCCTAAAGTGATTGTCCCGTTGTCATCTAATAAAAGAACTTTGTCAAAAGAAACTTTTGAACCTTCTTCATTAGTCAAACGGTGAACATAAACCTTTAAGTCTTTGCTTACTTTGAACTGTTGCCCTGCTATCTCTACGATTGCATACATACTGGATTGTTTTAATAATTTTTAAGGTTGCAAATATACAATTAAATATTTACCTCGCAATCTGTTGAAGAAAAAAAATATTTTTTACGTCACAATTCCTTATTTCATCAACTTTTTGAAGCTTTTCCATGAAACAGCTTGATGAACTAGTGTTAAATTTCCCACACCAAAGTGATTTTTGTGTAACAAAAAATTAAAACCTCTACTAATATTGCATATTAACAAAATTATTAACCTTATGAAAAATTCATTAATGGCTTTAGGTGCTTTGTTTATGCTAGGAGGAGTCGCTTCAGCGCAGAAAGTAGCTTTTGAGGAATACAAATTAGACAATGGCTTACATGTGATTTTACACAACGATCCATCTGCTCCTACTGTGATTACCTCAGTAATGTACCACGTGGGTGCCAAAGACGAAAATCCGGAAAGAACTGGTTTTGCTCACTTTTTTGAACATTTGTTATTTGAAGGAACCGAAAATATCAAACGCGGTGAGTGGTTTAAGATTGTAACCGGAAACGGCGGTGTCAACAATGCGAACACTACTGATGACAGAACGTATTACTATGAAGTTTTTCCTTCTAACAACCTGGAATTAGGTTTATGGATGGAAGCAGAAAGAATGTTGCATCCAGTAATCAATCAAATTGGTGTTAATACTCAAAACGAAGTGGTGAAAGAAGAAAAAAGACTGCGTGTTGACAATCAGCCTTACGGAAACTTTTTGGCGGAAGTAAAAAAGAATATTTTCACAAAACACCCATACCGTTGGGCAACTATCGGTTCTATGAGCCATTTAGACGCTGCAACATTAGAAGAATTCCAAGCTTTCAACAAGAAATTTTACATTCCGAACAATGCTGTTTTGATTGTTGCCGGTGATTTCAAAAATGAACAAGCAAAAGAATGGATTCAAAAATATTTTGGACCTATTAAAAAAGGACCTGCTATTCAAAGAGAAAAATTTGTTGAAGAGCCGATTACCAAAACCATCAAAGCAAAATTTGAAGATGCTAACATCCAAATTCCTGCAATTGTAGCAGCGTACAGAACGCCCTCTATGAAAACCAGAGATGCAAGAGTACTAGACATGATTTCATCTATTTTAAGCGATGGAAAAAGCTCAAGATTATACAAGAAAATAGTTGACGACAAGAAAATGGCCCTGCAGATTGGCGCTTTTAGTAACAGTCAAGAAGATTATGGCAGTTATATCATTTACGGTTTGCCACAAGCTCCAAACACTGCTGAGAATATTCTTGCTGAAATCGACTTGGAAATTGTAAAACTTCAAACGGAATTACTTTCTGAAAAAGATTTACAAAAATTACAAAATAAATTCGAAAACCAATATGTAAACAGCAATTCGACCATTGACGGTATTGCTGACAACTTGGCTTCTTACCATTTGTTATACGGTGATGTAAACTTAATCAACACCGAAATCGAAATCTACCATTCCATCACTCGTGAAGAAATCAGAGATATTGCCAAGAAATATTTAAATCCAAACCAAAGATTAGTTTTGGATTACGTTCCATCTAAAGACAAAGCTCAAAACTAAGATATATCATTATGAAAAAATCAATATTAATTTTATCAAGCTTGTTCTTAACAGTAATCATGCAAGGACAAATCATCCCTCAGCCTAAACCCGGAGTCGCTCCAACAATAAAAATTGGAAAACCGATAACATTTGAATTAAAAAATGGTTTAAAAGTTATGGTGGTCGAAAACCATAAATTACCTCGAGTATCATTCAGTCTTACGTTAGACAATGATCCGTATGCTGAAGGCGACAAAAAAGGAGTTGCTGACATGACCAGTACTTTAATTGGAAGCGGCACAACTAAAATTTCTAAAACAGCTTTCAATGAAGAAGTGGATTTTCTGGGAGCCAACATCAATTTTAGTACTAATGGCGCTTCAGCAAGCGCATTATCTAAATATTCTGGAAGAGTTTTAGAACTAATGGCTGATGGTGCATTAAACCCAAACTTCACCCAAGAGGAATTTGACAAAGAAAAAACAAAACTTATTGAAGGATTGAAAGCAAATGAAAAAAGCGTTTCAGCAGTAGCAGCAAGAGTTATAAATGTTTTGACTTATGGAAAAAACCATCCCGCAGGCGAATATGTAAGCGAAGCTACATTGAAAAATGTAACACTTGCGGATGTAAAAGCGAATTACAATACTTATTTTGTTCCAAGTAACGCTTACCTAATTATTGTTGGGGATGTAAAATTCAAAGAAACAAAAAAAATGGTAGAGAAATTCTTTGGTTCATGGAAAAAAGAAGCTGCTCCTTCTATTTCTTACAGCGATCCAAAAGATGTTTCGGCTTCACAAATTAACTTTATTGATATGCCGAATGCAGTTCAATCAGAAGTTGCGGTATTGAATATTTCGAAACTTAAAATGACTGATCCTGATTATTTTGCTGTTTTGATAGCAAACCAAATCCTTGGAGGTGATTTCAACAGTTATATTAATATGAACTTAAGAGAAGCTCACGGATGGACGTATGGCGCTAGAACTAGCATTTACGGAGACAAACGCGTTTCTACTTTCAATGCTTCTACGCAAGTTCGTAATGCAGTAACAGACAGTACGGTTGTTGAGATTTTCAAAGAATTCAAAAAAATCAGAACTGAAAAAGTGACTGAAGAAATGTTAGCCAGCGTAAAAGCAGGATACATTGGACGATTTGTAATGCAAATTGAAAAACCACAAACGGTAGCAGGATATGCTTTGAGAATTCAAACGCAAAGCTTACCGGCCGATTTTTACGAAAATTACATCAAAAACATCAGCGCTGTAACAGCAGATGACATTTTGAGAGTTGCCAATAAATATTTCTTGGCTGACAACAGCAGAGTTGTAATTGTAGGAAAAGCAGCTGATGTAGCTCCTAATTTAGAAAAATTGAAATTCCCGGTATCATACTTTGATAAATACGGAAATCCAACGGCTAAACCTGAATTCAAAAAATCGGTTCCAGCTGGAGTTACTGCAAAAAGCGTTATTGACAATTACATCAAAGCTATTGGCGGAGAAAAAGCAGCTTCGGCTGTAAAAACAATCGCAATGTTTGGAACTACAACAATTCCACAAGCGCCTTCTCCATTAAATTTTACTTCTAAAATTGATGCCAAAGGAAAACTTATGGTTGAATTAGCCATGGGAACAATGAGCATAATGAAACAAGTGGTAAATGAAAAAGGAGCTTACGTAATGCAACAGGGACAGCGCCAAAACATCGAAGGAACAATGCTAACAGACATGAAAGCGGCTGCAACACCATTTGAAGAATTATCTCTTTCTAAAAAACAAGGATTAACTTTAGAAACTATTGAGTCTATTAACGGAAAAGATGCTTATGCTGTTAAAAACGGAAAAACTACTTTGTTTTATGACGTAGCATCTGGTTTAAAATTAGCCGAATCTAAAGTGGTTGAACAAGGCGGTAAAAGCATTACACAAACTACAAATTATGCAGATTACAAAGAAGTAAAAGGAGTTAAAGTTCCTTTTAATATCATACAAAATGTAGGTTTTGAATTGGATATAAAAATGTCTGATGTAAAAATTAATGAAGGTGTTTCAGATGCTGATTTTTTATAATCAAATCTTGAATTAACAAACAAAGGCTGTCTAAAAAGACAGCCTTTGTTGTTTTATGCTATTTAAACTTTTCAAAATGATTACTACTTCTTCGATGATAAATACACTCCGATTAAAATAATAAAGGCACCAAAAAACTGCACTGACGTAAGCATTTCATTGTCTAACAATCCCCAGCAAAAAGCAACAACAGGAATCAAATAGGTTACTGAAGTAGCAAAAACCGGTGAAGACATTTGGATCAATTTAAAAAACAAAATATTCGCAATTCCGGTTCCCACAACCCCAAGAATCATTATAAACATTATCGATTCCTGCACTTTCACATCATGTACTATTTCGAAGAAACCGGAGAAAGCCAAGATTATGAATGCCGGAAAAAACAATACCATAAAATTCCCGGTAGTAATACTCAACGGACTCAAATCATGCAAATATTTTTTGATTAAATTCACATTTACTGCGTAGCATATCGAAGCTATTAAAACCAAAATAGCATAATAATAGTTTTGTTCCGGATGATGCATGGCACCGTTCAAAATCAACAAGGCGCTTCCTAATAAACCAATTAGAATACCAAAAATCTGATTTCTTTTGAATTGCAATCCAAAAACCAAAGCTCCTAAAATCAGCGTATTCAAAGGGGTCAGGGAATTCAAAATAGAACTCACGGAACTATCAATTTCAGTCTGTGCAATTGCAAACAAGTAAGCGGGTATAAATGTCCCGAATAAAGAAGTTAAAGCAATGTATTTCCATTTATGTGCCGGAATTTTGGACAAACTTTTAAACCCTATCAATACTAAAAAAACAGCAGCAAAAATGATTCGCAACGATCCCAATTGTAAAGCCGTTAAGCCAATTAGTCCTTTTTTTATTAGTATAAATGAACTTCCCCACACCAAGGCAAGAATTATCAAGTACACCCATTTTAACTGCTTCGATTCCATAAAAATAATTTTGCCCCAAAATTGTAATTATTTTATGAATTAGTCCTTCTTTTTTTAATTAATTTTGTGAAATACAAAGACGCTTTTAATCTATAAAATCTACATCATAATGAATTATAAAAAATCAATCGTAACGCTAGTACTTGCAAGTATTTTATTTGTAGGTTGTAAAGAAAAAGAAACGAAAATGGTTCCAGAAGAAACAGCAACTACAGAAGCTCTAAAAGTTGAAAAAGACCCGAGCGATAGCGAACAGCCGAAGAAAATTGCAGCTGCCAATCTTCAGACAGCGAGTTTCTCTGTAGAAGGAATGACATGCGCTGTAGGTTGTGCCAAAACGATTCAAGAAGATCTAACCGGACTGGACGGCGTTCAGAAAGCAACGGTAGATTTTGAAAAAAAATTAGCCACCGTAACTTTTGACAAAACAGTTCAAACTCCAGAAAAATTGACTAAAGTTGTCGAAGCCGCCGCAGACGGTAAAACATACAAAGTTTCAAATATGAAGTCGTAAATAGACTTTTAAATTGCATAAATAAAGCATTCGCCAGTAACCGAATGCTTTTTTTATACAAGAAAGTGAAACTCATTTAAGAAAGCGCTGTATCCAATATTTACACGCTTATTTGTAATTAAATGTCTTGTATGATTATAAAAAAATATTGCTTGTTGAAAATTTATAGTGTTATTATTTCCATTTCAAGGTTTCCATCAGTCGCTGCATGTCATTTTTGATGTAACTCGCCGCCGGCATAATAGAATCATAATTGGGTTTTGCATAGAAGTAAACGGAACCTGTCACAAAATGTCGCGTGCTGTCCGTAGCATAAAACTGTGAGTTTGTGGCCGCATTTCCCTCTACCTGATAAAACATACCGTATACTTTTTTATCGGGATTCAAATACGGTTGTTCCAGAATATCGTCCGCTTTTATCACGTGTTCAAAAGTCAATTTTTGCGCATCCCGCAACAGTTCATTAATATTTTTCGTGACTGGTTTGTAGGTGAGATAAATAGTTGCTTTCATTTTTGGATACGTAATGGTAAAACCGCAATCCGTCTCTTTTTTGATAATAGCAGCCGAATTCATTTCGAAAGTAAAAGGACATTCATTTGCAAAATTTACATATTTAGCTTCCGGATAATCCAATCGCAAATAGCTGGAAGGTTTAGGCAAGACATCATCTTTACAACTAAAACTCAACAGTGACATTATTACTATTGCCAAAAAAGTGATTATTTTTTTAAACATTTTTATTCTAAATTTATTTAATCTCTTATTTTTCAAAAGAAACACATTCCACAATAGTTTCCCTTGCTTCGAAGGCGGTTAGGCAGAGGATTATTCAATTGTTACTTTTATTTGCTTCACCCGTTTCTGATCCACTGATTCTATAATGAACAGACAATTTTCGAATGAAATTTTCTCATTTTTTTTTGGAAAATTTCCTAAAATTTCAAGAATAAAACCAGCCAATGTCTCAGCTTCTCCTTTTTTTATTTCGAATAATTCTTCGTCAACATCAATTATTCTGTAAAAATCCTTGAGGTTTATTTTTCCTTCAAAAAGGTAATTTTTATCATCAATTTGCGAAAAATTAATATTCTCGTCATCAAATTCATCACTGATATCACCTACAATTTCTTCAATAACATCTTCAAGTGATACCAAACCGGAAGTTCCTCCATATTCATCGACTACAATCGCCAAATGCCTTTTCATACCCTGAAAATCTTTTAGCAAATTGTCCAGTTTTTTATTTTCAGGAACAAAGAAAGGCTCTCGCAACAATGATTTCCAGTCAAATTCATTTGTATTAATATGCGGAAGTAAATCTTTGACAAACAAAACGCCTTCTATCTGGTCTATATTGTCTCGATAAACCGGAATTCTGGAAAATCCTTTTTCTATGATTTTAGGACAAATAACAGAAAAAGATTCGTCTATTTCTAAAGCAAAAATATCGATTCTGGGACTCATCACTTGCCTCGTATCGGTATTTCCAAAGCTTACAATTCCTTCTAAAATTTTCTGCTCTTCGGTCGAAGTTTCATCTGAAGCTGTTAATTCTAATGCTTGAGACAACTGGTCGACAGAGAAATTTGTTTTTTGCTTTCCCAATTTATTGTGCAAATAAATTGTGACGGCACGCATGGGTAAACTTATTGGCGAAAGCAATTTATCCAAAAAAGCAATTGGATATACAATCAGTTTGGCAAACTTTATATTGTTTCTGCTTGCGTAAACTTTTGGTAAGACCTCGCCAAATAATAAAATTAAAAAAGTGGCTGTCAGCACTTCCAGAATAAATTTTAAAAGTGGCGATGTTACGCCCGAAAAAATAGTTCTTCCAACGAATGAAAACAACAGTATTATAGAAATATTGATGAAATTATTAGCGACAAGAAGTGTCGCTAGCAGTTTTTTTGGTTTTTCTAAAAGTTTAACAATAATTTTTCCTTTGGAGTTATTTTCCTGTACTGTTTTATCAATATCCTTTTGTGACAACGAAAATAAAGCTACTTCGGCACCTGAAATTAAAGCAGAACAAAATAGCAAAATAACTATTCCTGTAAAGCCAAATACTACATTACTATCAATAACGTAAGCAAAAAATAAACTGGGCTCTGGGTCCAAATTAGTTAAGATTAATTAAACAATCAAAATGGCAAGTCATTAATAGGCAAGACATTATTTTCCGGGTCAAAATTAGTGTTTTTCGCAACATCAGCTGCAGGAATTTGTTTGTTGTTTTCACTGTCTTTTTTTGTGGAAAGAAAAGTGAATTCGGTTACCTGAATTTCAGTGGTGTGCTTCGTACTTCCATCCTCTGACTGCCATTGACGGGACTTAATGCGTCCTTCCACATATATTTTATCGCCTTTAGAAAGGTATTTTTCACAAAGTTCAGCCGCTTTATTGCGAACAACTAAATTATGCCACTCTGTAGAAGTGATTTTTTCATTCGTGGTTTTGTTGATATACACTTCGTTTGTTGCCAACTGAAACCTTCCAATACAATTGCCTCCGTCAAAATAATGCATTTTGACATCATCGCCAAGAAAACCAATTAGCATAACCTTATTTAATGTTCCGTTCATTTTAAAATTTGGTATTTTATCAAAGATACATTTTTTTAGAAACTCTATAAATCCTTTTCAATAAAATTACGAAGCACAATTTGTAACGTTTTACACTTTAATGACCTTCAATACTCTGCTTTTTGCTGGAAATTTTTATTCTGGTAATTGTGCTGTTCCCTCTAATTTCAGTGGTAGTTTTAGGTCCTGAATTAAACTCACTGACCTTAACTTTGACATAACTCTCAACTTGCGCCATAGTAACGGTTTCTTTAGGTGTTTCCGGTTTTACTATTTCAATCGGAGTCTTTTCAATTTTCAATGCAGTAGCGTGAGTTTCATGATATGCAGTACCAACATACAATATAAGCCCAGGAAGTCCATCGAATTTTTCTGGTCCGGCATTGATGGCAATATCCTCCGTAAACCAAGCTATAAAAAAATAACCAAAAGCATTTGACGTTGCTTTTTTACATTTAAAACCAAGAATTTCTTTAGTCTCGTTGGTAATTTTCCAATCCCATTTGAGTAAACTGTCTTTCCCATAAAAATTTTTATTATTATAAAAATTAAATAACAGCTCATTCTTATTGAAATCTTTATAATACCATTTCTCTATGAAATAATTGGTTAAATTGTACTGTGCTTCAGGTTCTTCGAAACCACCCTCTTCAATCTTTTCTATGTTTTTAGTTTCTGTACTATTTTTATATAATGAAATACCGTCTTGATATTGCATGATATAATTATGGGAAGCTAGCTTCATCTTTCTCGCAAACTTAGGAGTTGCTTCTAGGTTTTCTTTACTTAAAATGTTCTTCTCAGCATAATTAACCGTGACAGTTTGGGAATATCCAATAATCGACAATAAAAAAAGTAGATACGTAACTTTCATTTTTCTTATTTATTTAAATTAATTTTAAAAGATTGATGCCTAGCAATTTCATAAAATATAAAATTTCAAACATTCATTAAAGAAACGAATAAAAAACACTCGTCAAACAAATATTACAAATCTTTTTCTATAAAATTATGAATCACAATTGGGAATGGGAACGATTTCAAAGTCTCGTTGTTTATTCCGTTTTCAATTCTTCCTTTTACATTTATTTTCCAAAATTTGATATGCAAATGTTGGTGTGACAATTTATGAATGATACTTTTCTCGTTGTATTCTAACATACTTATAACAGTATTATCTTTAAAATAATCACCCTGAACAGCTTCACTTACATAATCAAAATCTTCTTCTTTTTCTGTTTCAATCAATGGGTATTGATAGAGATTGTGCCATATTCCTTTATCCGTTCGTTTTTGAATTATGGTGTTGTCATTTTCATCTGCAACAACCAAATAATTAAAGTATCGGTTGCGAATTTTTATCTTTTTGGATTTTACAGGCAACTGATCGACTTTGTTTTTTTGCAAAGCGGCGCAACTTTCGTTGAAAATACAAATACCGCAATTCGGACTTTTAGGAACGCATTGCAACGCGCCAAATTCCATAATAGCTTGATTGAAAGTCGCAGGATTATTTTTTGGCATCAGTTCGAAAGCCAAAGAAGCGAATTCTTTTTTGGCGGAAGCCTGAGCAATATCGGTATCCATATCAAAATAACGGGACAAAACCCGGAACACATTTCCATCAACAACAGGAACGGCCTCATTATAGGAGAAAGAAGCAATGGCAGCGGCGGTGTATTCTCCTACCCCTTTCAGTTTCAATAAGTCATTATAATTGCCTGGAAATACTCCTGATAATTCCTGTGCTATATACTGCGCGGTTTTATGCAAGTTACGGGCTCTGGAATAATACCCTAATCCCTGCCAGAGTTTCAAAACCTGTTCTTCATTGGCTTTCGCCAAATCAAAAACAGTGGAAAAAGCGGTTGTAAAAGACAAAAAATAAGGCATTCCTTGCGCAACACGCGTTTGTTGCAACATGATTTCAGAGAGCCAAATAGGATACGGATCAGTGGTATTTCTCCACGGTAAATCGCGTTTATTTCGTAAATACCATTGTATTAACAAGTTAGAAAAAATCATGTTTTAATTTTTTGTTAGCAAAAGTAAAAGTTTATGTGATTAAAATTTAATGAATTAGCTTGAATAATTGTTTTTTAAATCCCTATATTTGCAAACTCAAAAAAATAGTACAACATTATAAATAGGAAAGAAAATGACGAAAGCAGATATCGTAGCAAAAATTTCAGAAAAATTAGGTCTTGAAAAAGGAGATGTACAGGCAACTGTAGAGACTTTTATGAATGAAGTAAAAAATTCATTAGAAACTGGAGACAATGTTTATTTAAGAGGTTTTGGAAGTTTTATAGTGAAGACTAGAGCGGAAAAAACAGGAAGAAATATTTCTAAAAATACCACAATAAAAATTCCTGCACACAACATTCCTGCATTTAAACCTGCAAAAGTTTTTGTAGAAGGAGTGAAAACAAATAACGAAGCAAAATAATAATATTAATCATAAAATCGACAAGACATGCCAAGTGGTAAAAAAAGAAAGAGACATAAGGTAGCAACGCACAAACGTAAGAAAAGAGCGAGAGCTAACCGTCACAAAAAGAAAAAGTAGTTTTAAACTACTTTTTTCTTTTTAAACGTTCATTGAAATTGAAAGTTAGTCATCAGTATTCAGTTTTTAGTAGTCAGGCAACTGCGAACTTAACACTGCGAACTGCCAGCTAATTTTCCCCGGGTTCAATACCTGTTAAAATATTGTTTAATCCATTTGTTCGCTTTGGCGAATAGATAAAAAATTTACAGTGTGAATAAAGAATTAATCATTAGATCTAGTTCTGAAGCCGTAGATTTTGCCTTATTAAAAGATGGAAAACTAATTGAATTACATAAAGAAGAAGAAAAAAGCAACTTCCAGGTTGGTGATATTTTTATTGCCAAAATCAGGAAACCAGTTGCCGGACTTAACGCTGCTTTTGTAAATGTAGGCTTCGAAAAAGATGCTTTTTTACATTATCACGATTTAGGACCTAATTTAGCTTCCCAACTGAAATTCATAAAACTTGTAAGCGCAGGTAAATTAAAAGATTTCTCCCTAAAAACCTTTCAGTTTGAAAAAGAAATAGACAAAGATGGTACTATTACTGATGTAGTAAGCTCCAATCAGTCTGTTTTAGTACAAGTCGTCAAAGAACCTATATCTACCAAAGGACCAAGAATTAGCGCAGAGCTTTCTCTTGCCGGACGTTTTATTGTTCTGGTTCCCTTTTCTGACCGTGTTTCTATTTCACAAAAAATAGAAGACAAAAAAGAAAAAGACCGTTTGAAACGATTAGTACAATCCATCAAACCAAAAGGATTTGGTGTTATTGTTCGCACAGTAGCCGAAGGCAAAAATACAGCCGAA
This sequence comes from Flavobacterium xueshanense, assembly GCF_900112975.1. Lineage (GTDB taxonomy): Bacteria > Bacteroidota > Bacteroidia > Flavobacteriales > Flavobacteriaceae > Flavobacterium > Flavobacterium xueshanense. The sequence continues at coordinate 458,856 of NZ_FONQ01000001.1, forward strand.
TTAGAAAAAGATTTGCAGAACCTGCTCAGCAGATGGACTGCAATGTGTAAAAAATTACCAACTGCTCATCATCCGTCTAAAGTACTAGGAGAACTCAACAGAGCTTCTTCAATATTAAGAGATGTATTTAATGATACCTTTAGTGGTATTCAAATTGATGACGAAGAGTTGTACAACCAAACAAAGGATTATTTGCAAGAAATTGCACCATCCAAACAATCAATCGTTAAGTTTTATCAATCAAAAGACACACCTATTTTTGAGAAATACAACATAGAGAGACAAATCAAAACTTCTTTTGGAAAAACAGTATCCATGAGTAAAGGGGCTTATCTTATTATCGAACATACTGAAGCTTTGCACGTTATCGACGTAAACAGCGGAAACCGTTCTAATAAAGCCACCAACCAGGAAGATACAGCCATGGAAGTGAATATGATTGCAGCTGCCGAAATTGCCAGACAATTACGTCTTCGTGATATGGGTGGAATCATTGTAGTCGATTTTATCGATATGTCAAATCCTGAAAATCGTAAAGTTTTGTTCGATTTCTTGAAAGAAGAAATGAGCGACGATAAAGCGAAACACAAGATCTTACCTCCGAGTAAATTTGGATTAGTTCAAATTACAAGACAAAGAGTAAGACCAGAAGTAAATATTAAGACCAGAGAAGAAGATCCAAACAATGAAAGCGGCGAAATTGAAGCGCCAATTCAAATCATTGATAAAATCGCTTTTGATCTGGAAAGAGTATTAAAAAACCACAAAGATGTTGTGCTTAATGTACATCCGTTTGTGGCCGCATACCTTACCAAAGGTTTTCCATCATTACGTTCAAAATGGTTTCTTGAACATAAAAAGTGGGTGAAAATCATACCTCGTGATGCTTACACGTATTTAGAATATCATTTCTACGACAAAAAAGAAAATGCTGTCATAGAATAAATAACAAACTCCTCAAGAAATTGAGGAGTTTTTTTTTGCTCTTTTTTTTCAGGAGCTATTTCCAGCTATACGTTACAATCTTTCTAGTCCTGAACTTGTTTCAGGATCCTGAAACAAGTTCAGGACTAGAAAGGATTTTCACTTCTATCTGGGCTAGGGTATTCGAGTATTATATTACCTCCTTCTTTCCACAAAAAATCGCTTCATCAACTCCGAAGCTTCATTTGCCAAAATACCTTTCACAACAGTTGTTTTAGGATGCAATTGCGTTCCCATTTTTACAAAACCACGATTGTCATCTGTGGCTCCATACACAATTCTTGAAATCTGACTCCAATACAAAGCGCCGGCGCACATCTGGCAAGGTTCCAGTGTGACGTAAAGCGTACAACCCATTAAATATTTCCCGCCAAGATAATTCGCAGCAGCAGTGATGGATTGCATTTCGGCGTGAGCCGTAACGTCATGAAGTAATTCGGTTAAATTATGACTTCTGGCAATGACTTTATTATCAATGACAATAAGAGCGCCAACAGGAATTTCGCCCTTTTCAAAAGCCATTTCGGCTTCCTGCAACGCTTTTTTCATGAAATATTCGTCGGTGAAAGGATTTATCATAATTGCAAAAATACAGTATTCAATTCGTACATTTGCCCCATGTCAGATAATTTACTTTCAAACATAAACAATCCAACCGATTTACGCCTGCTTGATGAATCCCAACTTCCTGAAGTCGCTCAAGAATTACGCGATTTCATTATCGATATTGTGGCTGTAAAAGAAGGACATCTTGGCGCAAGCCTAGGAGTTATCGAATTGACTATTGCATTGCATTACGTTTTTGACACACCAAATGATTTATTGATTTGGGATGTAGGCCATCAAGCCTACGGACATAAAATACTCACAGGCCGAAGAGAAAGCTTTCATACCAATAGGCGACTCGGCGGTATTTCCGGTTTCCCAAAAAGGAGTGAAAGTATTTACGATGCCTTTGGCGTAGGCCACTCCTCTACTTCCATTTCTGCAGCTTTAGGAATGGCAATTGCTTCTAATTTAAAAGGCGATTTCAACAAACAACATATAGCGGTGATTGGCGACGCTTCTATAGCCTCAGGAATGGCTTTTGAAGGCTTAAATCACGCCGGAGTTACTGATGCAAATTTATTAGTAATTCTAAATGATAACGCCATCGGAATTGACCCAAGTGTCGGCGCTTTAAAACAATATCTCACTGCCGTAAAAGAAGGAAAAAATCCGAGGCAAAATAATATGATTAAATCATTGAATTTTGATTATTCAGGTCCAATAGACGGTCATGATATTTTTGCCGTTATCAAAGAACTGAAACGCTTACAAAAAGTAAAAGGACCAAAATTTCTTCATATCATTACCACCAAAGGAAAAGGCTTGCAACAAGCCGAAGAAGACCAGGTAAAATACCATGCTCCCGGAAAATTTGATGCTTTAACAGGAGAAATTCACATTAAATCAGAAGAAAATTTACCTCCGAAATATCAGGATGTTTTTGGCTTGACGGTTTTGGATTTGGCTAGAAAAAATGAGAAAATAATCGGGATTACACCTGCAATGCCGTCCGGAAGTTCGTTGAAATTCATGATGGATGCATTTCCTAAACGTGCTTTTGACGTGGGAATTGCTGAACAACATGCGGTTACCTTGGCTGCCGGAATGGCAACTCAAGGAATGATTGTATATTGCAATATTTACTCGACTTTTTTACAAAGAGCCTACGACCAGATAATCCACGATGTGGCTCTGCAAAATCTTCCGGTAATTTTTTGTCTGGACAGAGCCGGTTTAGTGGGAGAAGATGGAGCAACGCATCACGGTGTTTTTGATTTGGCTTATCTGCGTTGCATTCCTAATATGATTATTCATGCCCCAATAAATGAAATAGCGTTACAAAATATTTTATATACAGCGCAATTGGGATTAAATCATCCTATCGCAATTCGTTATCCGAGAGGACGCGGTGTCATTGCAGATTGGCAAACGCAACATTTTGGTAATTATGAAAAAATAGCAATTGGCAAAAGTGTTTGTATCAAACAAGGTTCGAAAGTAGCCGTTTTATCCAATGGAACTGTTGGCAATAATGTCTCTTTGGCTATAGCCAAAATGAAACATCCGGAAACCATTGCACATTATGATTTTTCATTTGTCAAACCATTAGATGACAAAGTATTACATACCATTTTTCATAAATTTACAACCATCATAACGATAGAAGACGGTATTATAAAAGGCGGTTTCGGTAGTGCGATTCTCGAGTTTGCTTCTGAGAATAACTATACTTCAAAAGTAACGGTTCTGGGTATTCCGGATGAATTTATTGAACACGGAACTGTAGCTGAATTACAACAATATTGCAAAATTGACGTTAAAAGTCTTGAAATACTTTTTTCAAGTTATTAAAATAATTATTTTGCCCTCTTAAATACAACTACACTATAATGAAATTATTAACCTACACATTATTACTACTTGCATTCACAATTCCTCTTCATTGTTTTTCCCAAGAAGTAACATACACCACTCTTCCCGATGGACTTACACCTGTAACAACACTAACAACCACAGGAAAATCATTGCATGTCCCACTAAAAATACAAACCAAAACACACTTCCTTCCTTTAACTTATTGGAGTAAAAAAAACAGTTTGGGCTTTGACATTTCCGAAGTGGCTTTCGTCAACTGGTCTGCCGGGGGAACAAGTTCAATTTCAGGTTTATTTAAAGGTAAATTTCATAGAGTTTATAACCGAAGTAATTACAACTGGTCAAATGAGTTAATCGTAAAATACGGTTTGAATAAACAAGACGGAATTGATCTTAGAAAAACCGAAGATGCCATCCAATTTAACTCCACATTTGGCTACAGAAAAGACACGCTTTCAAACTGGTTTCATTCGGCTAAATTTAATTTCAATACGCAATTTACTAACGGTTACGCGTATCCAAATATTGAAAAAGCGATTTCAAAACCCTTTGCACCTGCTTACATTTTTATGGGAATAGGCGCTGAAAATATTGACAAAGATAAGAACAGAACATTTTATATCTCTCCATTTACATTCAAAACAACTTTAGTTTTAGATCAAAGACTGGCTGATCAAGGTGCCTTTGGTGTTCCTAAGGCTACTTACGATCTGGATGGAAATTTACTCACTGAAGGAGAAAGATCAAAAATGGAACTTGGTTTTTTAATAACCAATAAATACAAAAAAGAAATCTTCAAAAATGTCATTTTAGAAAACCGCTTAAGCTTATATTCAGACTATGTAAATCGTTTTGGAAATATAGACGTAGACTGCGATTTACAAGTCGAACTTGTGGTGAATCAATACGTAAAAGCCAATATTGGAGCACATGTTATATATGACGACGATATCAAATCAAAAAGAGAAATTGCTGGAATACAAGTAACAGAAGGCCCAAAAACACAAATAAGGCAGGCTATAGGTGTTGGAATTGAGTATATATTTTAAAAATTAATTCTTTTTTCTCCCCTTAATAGTTTCAAATAATTCCAGTGCATTACCATCGGTAAGCATGGATACATAATGACAAATATGAAGTAATCTTGCGTATAGGTCCTCTTTTTCAAGATGATGTTTCTCAGGCAACATTTTCAGAATTAAAGAGTCGTAATTAGACGTATTCCCGTTGTATTTATTATTAAAAGCCGTAATGAATTTATCCAACAACGTTTGAATAATCTGATAGCCAACAATCTCTTTTTCGATGACTTCACGGCTTTGGTAAATATTATTAACACTAATCTTGATAATATCATCCATTTGTGCTTTATACTTGCTTTTATCCATGATCGCAAAAGGGAATTTACCTTCCAGAATTAATGTTTCATTTTCGATAAATACTTTTACTGCATCACTGATTAAACTACCAATAGCTAAGGCACGTAAATAACTTATCCGATCTTCTTTAGTAGTAAGCGTTTTATATTTGGAAGTGTCTATACTGTCTTTTACCAATTTTATCAAATATTCTAAAGCAAAATCTTCGGAAACTAATCCTAAGTTTATTCCGTCTTCAAAATCAATGATGGTATAGCAAATATCATCGGCTGCTTCCACTAAATAAGCCAAAGGATGTCTTTCAAAACCAATGTCGGTTCCTGATTTATTTGGAATCAAACCCATATCTAAAGCCACATCTTGAAAAAAAGCTTTGTCGGTTTGAAAGAAACCGTATTTTTTATCGGCAATTTCTTTGGTTGGTTTTTTAGGTAAACTTTCTTTAGGATATTTCATAAAAGCACCCAATGTTGCATACGAAATTCGAAGTCCTCCTTCAATTCCGGGACGACTGGCTGTCAGTACCGAAAACCCATTGGCATTTCCTTCAAAATCAATCAAATCCTGCCATTCTTTTGCCGTAAGCTGGTCTTTGTATTGCTGTCCTTTTCCAATGGAGAAATATTCTCCAATCGCTTTTTCGCCAGAATGTCCAAAAGGAGGATTCCCAATATCGTGCGCCAAAGATGCGGCGGCAACAATAGCCCCAAAATCATTCATGTGATAGCCATGAACTTCTTTCAGATGTGGGTATTTTTCAATTATTTTTTTACCAACCAATCGTCCTAGAGAACGCCCCACAACCGAAACTTCTAAACTATGCGTTAACCTGGTGTGAACAAAATCAGTTTTTGATAACGGAATAACCTGCGTTTTATCCTGCAAACTTCTAAAAGCCGCCGAGAAAATAATACGATCGTAATCCACCTCAAAACCCAAACGAGTATCGTCTTGTTCTACACGCAATCTTTTGCCTTTGTCGCCTTGTCGTTTCAGTGATAAAAGTTGTTCCCAGTTCATCATTTTATTTTTGGTATTTAAAAGGAGCGAATATAAAGAAAAGGATGTGTTTAAAAACAAAAAAGCAGTCTAAAATGACCGCTATTTTTATCTTTTCTATTTCTTTATTCCTCAGAAAACATTTTCTTTTTCTCAAGAAATTCGTGTTTTTTCACCACATAAGTAACTGATAATGTATCATGCCATCCTCTATTAGCAGTTAAAAAAGAAAAAGGCTCAAAAGGAATTAATCTAGAAAGTGTTCTAATCATTACACTTTTCATGTTGGGTCTTGAACCGTCATGCTTTACAACCATTGTTTTCGTGAAATACTTCCCGAAGGTTCTGGAAAAGTACATTTCAGTAATTAAATAATAAAAAAACAAGATAACAAGTCCGAAAAAGAAACTTTCAACTACGCTTAATGATGTAACCCAATTTGATCCTGTATCACTTTGAGTCAAATCTCCAATTAAAATTATGGTTGTACCAATACTGATTCCGATAACATAAATTATAAATATATCGATAAGGAGATTCAGGAAACGCTTGCTTTTGGAAGCTAATAAATCATCTGTAACAGTAAATTTTCTATTTTCCATTTTAATGTTTTTGATTATAATAAAAAGGGTTTTAAGGCTAATAACTATCCCAAATATAGTGAATTATTTACAAATGTTAATGTTAAATCTTGGTGTTTTAGACCCGATTGAAGTGGAAATCCTTTTTATTTTTTCTTTAAAAATAAAAAGATTGCAACGGAAAGCGGGAGATAGCTCCAAAAAAAAAGCAGTCATCATTACAATAACTGCCTTTTTGTTTTAAACCCATTTAGTTGATGTCAACAAAATGGTTTCAAAATGAGTTTGCTTCGTTCCTCGCTGACCTACGACCCACACATTTCACATTCGTCAGGACCTGCATTTTTAGATAATTCAAGCATAGCTCTGTATTCATCCGAAGTCATTTCTACTGCTTCAGCAACTGCAGGAACAACGATTGATTGCTCTTTAATTTCGATTGGCTCTGCTTTTTTATCATTGTTCAATGTAAATTTGATCGCATCCACCGCAGCTTTTGTTCTTAAATAATACATTCCTGTTTTCAATCCTGATTGCCAGGCATAGAAATGCATCGATGTCAATTTTGAATAATTAGCATTTTGCATAAACAAGTTCAATGATTGTGATTGATCCACAAAGTAACCACGTTGACGGGACATATCGATAATGTCTTTCATTGACATTTCCCAAACTGTTTTGTACAATTCTTTCAAGTCTTGCGGAATATTCAGATCTTGAACCGAACCGTTATTTCGCATTAATTCTTGTTTCAATGTTTCATTCCACAAACCGCGCTCCACTAAATCGTGTAACAAATGTTTGTTTACCACAATAAATTCTCCCGAAAGGACTCTTCTGGTGTAAATATTAGAAGTATAGGGTTCGAATGCCTCGTTGTTCCCCAAAATTTGAGAAGTCGATGCCGTTGGCATTGGAGCCACTAACAACGAGTTTCTCACTCCGTGTTCCATCACTTCTTTTCGTAATGAAGCCCAGTCCCAACGACCAGATAATTCCTCATCTTTCATTCCCCACAAATTGTACTGGAATTCTCCTTGAGAAATTGGCGAACCTTTAAATGTCGAATATGGTCCTTCTTCTTTGGCCATTTCCATCGATGCGGTTACCGCAGCAAAGTATAATGTTTCAAAAATTTCTTGATTCAGTTTTTTAGCTTCGTCGCTCGTAAACGGCAGACGCAACATAATGAAAGCATCAGCTAATCCTTGCACTCCAAGACCAATTGGTCGGTGGCGTTTATTCGAATTTTCTCCTTCAATTACCGGATAATAATTTCTGTCAATTACTTTATTCAAGTTTCTGGTTACCCGTTTTGTAACGGTATACATCAATTCATGGTCAAACTTCCCATTGGCAACAAACATTGGCAAGGAAAGAGAGGCTAGATTACAGACTGCAATTTCATCTTTGGATGTAAATTCCATAATCTCGGTACACAAATTCGAAGAACGAATCGTACCCAAATTTTTCTGGTTTGATTTTCTATTAACTGCATCTTTATACAACATGTAAGGCGTTCCGGTTTCGATTTGAGATTCTAGAATTTTCTCCCAAAGTTCGTGCGCTTTAATGGTTTTTCTACCTTTTCCACGTTTCTCGTAATCAATGTACATCGCTTCAAATTCTTCGCCATACACATCATACAATCCCGGACATTCGTTAGGACACATCAACGTCCAATAACTGTCTTCTTGAACTCGTTTCATAAACAAATCCGAAGTCCACATTGCAAAGAACAAATCTCTGGCGCGCATTTCTTCTTTTCCGGTATTCTTTTTTAAGTCCAAAAATTCAAAAATATCCGCATGCCAAGTTTCGATGTATATTGCAAAACTACCTTTACGTTTTCCACCACCTTGATCTACATAACGTGCCGTATCATTGAAAACACGCAACATCGGAACAATTCCGTTCGAAGTTCCGTTAGTTCCACGAATATAAGAACCAGTTGCTCTTACATTGTGAATAGAAAGCCCAACACCACCTGCTGACTGCGAGATTTTCGCCGTTTGCTTCAACGTATCGTAAATCCCGTCAATACTATCGTCTTGCATCGCCAAAAGGAAACAAGAAGACATCTGAGGTTTTGGAGTACCCGCATTGAATAATGTAGGCGTTGCATGTGTAAAGAATTTTTTAGACATTAAGTCGTACGTCTCAATCACCGAATCTAAATCATCTAAATGGATCCCAACCGAAACACGCATCAACATGTGTTGCGGGCGCTCCACTATTTTGCCATTTATTTTAAGCAAATATGATCTTTCCAAGGTTTTAAACCCAAAATAATCATAATTAAAATCTCTGTTATATATCACATGTGAATCCAAAAATTCCGCATTTTTCATAATCACCTGATGTACTTCCTCAGAAAGTAATGGTGCGTATTGACCGTTTCTAGGGTTCACATAATTGAACATATCATTCATCGTTTCCGAAAATGATTTTTTAGTATTGGAATGTAAATTCGAAATTGCAATTCTTGCTGCCAATTGTGCATAATCAGGATGCGCAATAGTCATTGAAGCCGCAGTTTCGGCTGCTAAATTATCTAATTCTGACGTAGAAACTCCATCATAAAGCCCTTCAATTACTCGCATTGCTACTTTCACGGCATCAACCAAATCATTCAAACCATAACATAGTTTTTTAATTCTATCTGTGATTTTGTCGAACATTACCGGCTCTTTGTGGCCGTCTCTTTTTACTACGTACATACTTTTGTTTGTTTTTTAAAACAGAAAATCCCTTCGCTGTTTTTCGTTATTTGTAATTTATGCTGAACTTGTTTCAGCATCTTTTTTTGGAGCTATTTCCAGCTATCCATTACAATCTTTCTAGTCCTGAACTTGTTTCAGGATCCTGAAACAAGTTCAGGACTAGAAAGGATTTCCATTACTATCTGGGCTAATGCAAGAGTAGCACAAAAAAAAATTTGATAAATCGATAAAAATTCAAATTTTAAAAATCGGCGTCAAAAGATATTTTTTGAGCATCACCATCTGTATTCATTACACCTGCTTTTTGATATTCGGCTACTTTCTTTTCAAAAAAGTTTGTTTTCCCTTGAAGCGAAATCATATCCATAAAATCAAATGGGTTTGTAGTATTATATTCTCTATCGCAACCTAATTCCACTAATAATCTGTCAGCAACAAATTCTAAATATTGTGTCATCAATACGGCATTCATTCCTATCAAACTTACGGGAAGTGACTCCGTAATAAATTCTCTTTCAATATTTAAAGCATCTACAATAATGCTTCTGATTCTTTCTTTTGGCACTTTATTTACCAAGTGGTGGTTGTGTAAATGCACGGCAAAATCACAGTGTACGCCTTCATCACGAGAAATTAATTCGTTAGAAAACGTCAATCCTGGCATTAGTCCACGTTTTTTCAACCAATAAATCGAACAAAATGCTCCCGAAAAGAAAATTCCTTCCACCGCTGCAAAAGCGATCAATCGTTCTGCAAATGAATCAGATTCAATCCATTTCAAAGCCCAGTCCGCTTTTTTCTTAATTGCAGGAAAAACTTCTAAAGCATTGAATAAGTCATCTTTCTCTGCCTCGTCTTTTACATACGTATCAATCAATAACGAGTAGGTTTCGCTATGAATGTTTTCCATCATAATCTGAAAACCGTAAAAGAATTTTGCTTCCGCATATTGCACTTCGTTCACAAAATTTTCAGCCAGATTTTCATTTACGATTCCATCTGAAGCAGCAAAAAATGCCAAAATGTGTTTAACAAAATAACGCTCATCTTCCGAAAGTTTGTTATTCCAGTCATTTAAATCCTGTGACAAATCAATTTCTTCAGCAGTCCAGAAACTGGCTTCCATACTTTTATAAAATTCCCAAATATCATGGTGTTTGATTGGAAAAATTACGAAACGATTTTTATTCTCTTGTAAAATTGGTTCAACTTGTGCCATTATAATTGTTTGTTTTTTTGAGATTTTAACGAAATAAATTCCGTTTTGGGAGTTACAAAGATTGTGAAATTTTGCTGAAATTAAAAGCCAAACTTATTCACAATCGGTTATAGTTTTTAACAAATAGAAAAATAAAGAGGATTTTTATTCAAACTATAAAAAACTGTAAATCAGCTAATTAAAATTTAAAAAACATTGTAAAGTACCGTAGAATATAGGATTTTAAAAATAGAAAACAAGGATTTTTTATTCTATTTTGAATTATTTTTAAGCTCTTCCGCAACTGTTTCGAGTTCGGCATACCAATCCTCTCCAAACCTTCTTACCAAAGCTTCTTTGACAAATTTATAAACCGGAACTTCTAACTCTTGACCTAAAGAACAGGCTGGATCACAAATATCCCATTTATCGTAATTAACAGCAGCAAACTCCGTAAAATCTTTTACACGAACGGGGTATAAGTGGCAGGACACCGGTTTTTTCCAATCGATTATTCCTTGATTGTACGCTTGCTCAATACCGCACAAAGCCGTTTTACCGTCAAAAATTACATACGCGCAATCTTTATTATCTATTAACGGTGTTTCAAGATCGCCATCAGTTCCTTTTACCCAAGTTCCTTGCGCTTCGATAGCAGCAATTCCTTGCTTGCGTAAAAATGGTTTTACTTTTGGATAAATAGATTCGAGGATTTGAGTTTCCTCCAAACTTAATGGTGCTCCAGCGTCGCCGTCTACGCAGCAAGCTCCTTTACAAGCAGTCAAATTGCAAACAAAATCTTTTTGGAGTAAGTCTTCAGAGACGATGGTTTTTCCTAGTTGAAACATTATTACGAAGTAGTATGATTATAAAATGCAAAGATAATCAAACTAAGACAAAAGGGAATTTTAAAATGAAATTTTAAAAACACTAATAAAAGAATTATAATTTGAGTTTTGATTAGACGTAATTATATAAATATTCTCGTATTTGTCGATGGTCATACATCTTAAACCTCCAAAACTGCCAGCTGATTGATAAGACACTCCTTCTGCAGTAGATGTTATTTTACTGATAGTATTATTTAAATTACCCATATATACATTGCCTTTGCTATCACATTTTAAATCGCTAAAGGAGATTCTAAATTAGAAATCAGCCACCTGTGAGTACCTTTGGAACTTATTGAGGCAATACTTGAATAAGAAGCCAAATAATAAGTCCCTTTGGTATCAATTGTAAAATCTTCAACTAATCCATAGCCTAACGTAAATTGAGAAATATTTCCTGAACCATCTGCATTCTTTAAGTTTCCATCAAAATAATCATTGACAAATAAATCACAGTTTTTTCATCAAAAAACAAATCGCCAGCAAAAAAATCAACTTTTAAAAACGGAATGGCGTTTCCATAAACATTAATTTTATTAATATTCGACAAAGTATTTTCAAATTTTAAAGTGAATAAATTGCCTTTGGTATCAAAAGACATCCCCCAATAATATAATTTCAATAAAGTTGAAATGAGCCCAGAAGTAGTTATTTAATTACACCCTCATCTGTTGATAAAAATAAAATGCCTGAATTATCAAATACTAAATCATAAGGAAAAGAAAGAATTTCATTCATATTTGAGTAATATGAAGTTATAAAGGGATTTAGAACATCCTACAAATAAAAATATAGTGATTAAAACAATATTATTTCTTTGAACATATCACACATTTTAACCAAATTAATAAAAAAAACTATTTGGTTATAGAGTTTAAAACAAAAAAAACACAGAAATCCGTACTAATGACCATTTTTCAAATATCCAACAAATAATAAATAAAGAGTTGAATTTAAGTATTTCAAATTCTTCAAAATTTCAAAAAATTATTTTTAAAAAAAGTTTTTAAAGTATTACACCGAAGAAAACTAAAAGCAAATACAAGAATAAAAATATACCTTTGCATACAAAAAAAGATATGTTAGAATTCGACATTAGAGAAATTATCACAGTGGGTATGGTACTTTTTGCCGTAATTGATATTGTGGGATCAATCCCGATAATTGTTGATTTAAGAACGAAACATGGACACATTGAGTCTGAAAAAGCGTCGATTGTTGCCGGTGTTATTATGATTGTTTTCCTTTTTGCAGGGGAAGAACTCTTAAAATTAATTGGTATCGACGTGAATTCTTTCGCCGTTGCCGGTTCGTTTGTCTTATTCTTTTTGGCGTTGGAAATGATTTTAGGAATTCGGATTTATCGTGACGAGGAAGCCAGTTCCGCCTCAATTGTTCCGCTCGCGTTTCCTCTTATAGCCGGCGCGGGAACTATGACTACCTTACTTTCATTACGGTCTCAGTTTTACACTATAAATATTGTAATCGCCATCATTTTGAATATTATTCTGGTATACATCGTTTTGAAATCCTCTTCTAAAATAGAAAAAATGCTTGGCGAGAATGGACTTGGAGTCATCCGAAAGACTTTTGGAGTTGTACTACTTGCGATTGCTGTTAAATTATTCGCTGCGAATGTTAAAGGTTTGTTTGTCTAAATTAAATTTACATAAATTTACCCTCCAATTGAATGCAATAAAATAAATTAGATTTTTTGGGAATTTTATTTTCAGTTTAAAAAACTTACCTCATCTATCTGTTTCTTTCAAAACAAAAACAATAACGTATTATGAAAATTTTCACCAACATATTGGTAATTTTAGCAATAGCTCTAATCCTTTTTAATGTTACTTTGCTGGATTTCAGAAATCCCTTTCAGGGAGATAGTGTCGTTGCTTTTATTGGCATCGCAGCTTCGTTTTGTGCTGTAATGATTCTCTTAATCTTTAGAATTTCAAAAAGAATTGAAGAAAAAACCAACGAAAAGTAATCATTGAATTTGATATACTTATCTTAGGTGGTAGCGTTTCAGCAATGTCATGTTAGCTTATTTTATATTCTGCTAAAAATAAATCTCTTGTATCCGATCAAAAAATCGGCGTTTTTACCCATCAAAAAATATCTTCATTTTAGAAGCGGTTTTCAATAATGCCTACGTAGAATACATTCGGCAGTATTAGGAGCTGATTTATTGAAGGAAAGCATTACATATCTTCAATAAACGTATTCAAACATTACACAAATCCTCGGTTAAAAAGTACTGAAAATTGAAGGCAGTTTTCAGACATTTACAGTGACCACAAATAAAACTACCTACAAAAACAGTATAATTGTGGCAGAAATTGCTTCGGCTAATGCTTTCTCCAGTGAAGGTTTAATGCATTATATAGAATCGCATTAAAAATCACTTCTTGAAAAACAAAAAATACAACTCAAGAACATTGACCATAAAGTTGCCGAACGCATTTATGTGACAGAAACTTTAGCAGATTGGAGAATTCAACTGGTCATTGCTGCCGGAAGTAGCGCCGCAGTTGCAACAGACATTCTTACTTTATGGAGTGGCGAGATTAAAACGCAAACACATGACAGTATTGGGCAGAAAAAGTTGAATTAAACTTTTAATTATGCATCAACTTTAAACTATTAATTATTTCAATAATAGAATCTTCATTCAATTCAACTTTCTTTAAAACAGAATTAATTCCTTCAAAATCCTTTTGTTTTAAGCAAATTTCAAAATCATTCATAAGTCCTGCAACATACAATCGTTCATTAACTGTCATTCCAGAAAACTTATATTGCATATTGTAGAAAATATTAATTATTTTTGATTTAAAACCTTTTTAACCATCGCATCTTCTTTCAAAACAATTTGATAGTAATAGCTTTCCCCATACAATTGTCGGGCAAATTCAGCAGCCAAATATCTTTTTACTAAAGCCTTGCTTTTTCTAAAATTCAAATCCAAACCGTTTCCGAAAATAAATTTTTCAAATGCATTGAAATAGAAATCCGTTTTAGTCATTTTAGTTTTAAATTGGTTAAAAGACAAGCCTTTAAAAGTGCTTCTATGTTTATCTAATTGTTCAAAAACAAAATTACCTACGATTCCCGATTGTAATAAATAAGCGGCACTTTCATTTCCGTGCTCCACTTCCAGCGGTACAAAAACATCAGGTACAATTCCGCCGCCACCGTAAACAATTTTGCCTTTTTTAGTTTTGAATTTTATAGTGTCCGAAACTTTTATGCTGTCTTTTTCATATAATTCCCCATTTCCAAAACGGGCTTCAGATTCTTTGAAATACGCTTCATTCCCTTTTGAATATGGTTTTTGAATCGAACGACCGGTTGGCGTGTAATATCTGGCAATAGTCAATCGAACGGCTGAACCATCAGCAAAATTCATTTCTCGCTGTACCAATCCTTTTCCAAAAGAACGGCGCCCTACAATGGTTCCTCTGTCATTATCCTGCACTGCTCCGGCAAGAATTTCACTGGCCGAGGCAGTGTTTTCATTGATTAAAATAAAAACATTCCTTTTTTCAAAATTGCCTTTTGCAGTCGCAAATGTTTTATCAATATTCCCGTTTTTGTTTTTTGTGAACACAATCAGTTGCTTATCCGTCAACAATTCATCGGCAATGGCAATGGCCTCTTCCATGTAACCTCCACCGTTATCTCGAACGTCAATGATAAGTGAATTTGCACCTTGATGCTTCAGTTTTATTAAACCTGACATAAACTCACTGTAGGTCGTTTCCGAAAACCGATTTATTTTAATATACCCTGTTTTATTACTCAAAAGCAGCGCCACATCGACACTTTTCAGGGGAATAACATCGCGCTTAATTTTCACTTTTAGTCTTTTGCCTTCCGATTTTCTGTAAATGGTAAGTTCAATATTTGATCCAACCGTTCCTTTCAATTTAGAATACAAACTGTCACTTGGCAATTTTCGCCCAAATAATTTTGTTTTATCGGCATATAAAATTCGATCACCTGCTTTAATTCCAGCTTTTGCCGAAGGGCCGTTCTCCACTGGTTTAATAACGGCAACAGAATCTTT
This sequence comes from Flavobacterium xueshanense, assembly GCF_900112975.1. Classification (GTDB taxonomy): domain Bacteria; phylum Bacteroidota; class Bacteroidia; order Flavobacteriales; family Flavobacteriaceae; genus Flavobacterium; species Flavobacterium xueshanense. Next base: position 474,106 of record NZ_FONQ01000001.1, read on the forward strand.
ATACATGTAAAAATTTACGCCTATTCCCACGAAGTTCCCCTTCATGCTTTCCATCACTTCCTGCTGGTCGCTGGGCGGAATATAAACGGAATGTGGGTCTAATTTCGCCAGAATATTATCAACGGTAAGGTTTACAATAGAATCTGTGTTGACATCATCTACATATTCATTATCAATAAAATCGATGAGTTTATTCAGTTTATTTTTTGAATTATTGTTGACTAAATAATCCGCTGTATTAGGGAAATTCAACATGCCACCAAGGACAACACCCAAAGCAAGTGTTGCAAAAATAAGAATGGGCAGATATTTAGTATTAAAGTTCATTTATTCTTCTAAAATTGAAATATGTTCCACCTCAACTCCTGCTTTTATCAAAAATTGGATTCCAGAATCATCGCGATATCCCTTATGGTAAACCACTCTTTTTATTCCCGACTGATGAATCAACTTGCTGCATTCCTTACAAGGCGAAAGCGTAATGTATAAAGTGGCGCCTTCACAAGATTGCGTGGATCGGGCTACTTTTAGAATCGCATTTGCTTCAGCGTGTAAAACATCCCAACGTGTCAAGCCTTCTGCATCTTCACAGCAGTTTTCAAAACCAGTAGGTGTTCCGTTGTATCCGTCAGAGATTATCATTCTATCCCGCACAATAATCGCACCAACTTGTTTGCGTTTACAATAGGACAAAAGACTCCATTCTTTGGCAATTCTGAGATATGCTTTATCGTACTTATTCAATTTTTTTTCGCTCATTTTATCTTTACCAGATTTCACTTTCAACAATCATAGGAATAACTACTCCTATTATAAAGGCCGACATTACCAATGTCCAATCGCGTTTCGAAAATCTAAAAACGGTTTGAACAATATACGACAAGATCAAAACCACAAAAACCACTACAATCTGAGCCGCTTCTATTCCCAACGCAAACTCGGACAATGGCAATATTTTAGAAATAGCATTACCGCCCAGAATCGATTTGAAATAATTTGAAAATCCCAAACCATGAATAATCCCAAAGAAAAGCGTGATAAAAAATATCACATTTATACTTTCTTTCTTGCTTGATTTTCCTGCCGTAAAAAGATTAAACAACGCCGTTATGAGTATCGTAATTGGAATCAGCAACTCGACCACATTTACTTTTATGGCAATTATTTCAAAAACCGAAAGCATTAAAGCCATTGTGTGACCAATGGTAAAAAGGGTAACCAAAAGCACAACTCGCTTCCAATCCTTGAAAGAGAAAGGAACTGCTAATGCTATTAAAAACAAAACATGGTCATAAGCATGAATATTTAAAACGTGTTTTAATCCTATTTGAAAGTAAATCCAAAATTCTGACATCGGTAATTAATTAGGTTGATAAAGGGGTTGTAAACTTACGATTAATTTTGAAAATGATTGATTTGATTATTTAAATAAATACATTTCAAAAGACATCTAAAGCAAAGAAAAAATATAAAAAAAATAAAAATTATTAATTTAAAAATAGATTTATCTTTGTAAGATATAAAACCAATAATTATGTCATTTTCAGATTTATTTGATAGCGAATTCAAGCAAAGAAATAAAGGCCATTTTGCATCAATTGTCCGTGTAGCACTTACTGACGAGAAATTTTCTCCAGAAGAAAAAGCATTTTTAGACAAACTGGCAGTTCGATTAGAAATTTCTTCCGCAGAATATGAGGAAATTTTAGAGAATCCTTTAAAATACCCAATCAATCCTCCTTATTTGTACGAACAAAGAATAGAGCGCTTGTATGATTTAGCCCGAATCGTTCACGTTGATCATCATTTAGGTGAGAAACAAGAGCTGATGCTGAGAAAAATTGGTGTTGGTTTAGGGTTTAACACTGAAAATGTGAATTACATCGTAGATAAAGCACTGATATTAGTAGAAAAAGAAGTTGATTCGGACACTTTTCTTTTCGAAATGAAAAACATGAACAAGTAATTACAAAGCATACGAAAAAAGCTCTCAGAAATCTGAGAGCTTTTTTTATAAACCTGAATTTTAGTATTTGCTTAATTTAGCTTCATGCATAAATTCTTCCGCTTTTTCTACCATGTTGTAGCTTCCGCAAAAGAACGGCACCCTTTCATGTAATTCTGTCGGTTCAATTTCCATGATTCTGTTAAATCCGTCAGAAGCCTTTCCTCCGGCTTGTTCAGCAATAAAAGCTAATGGATTGCATTCATACAACAATCGTAATTTTCCTTTTGATGCTTTGGAACTTGTTGGATAAATATAAATTCCGCCTTTAATCATATTTCTGTGAATATCCGAAACCAAACTTCCTATATAACGTGATGTGTAAGGTCTATCATCTTCTTCTGACTGGCAGTATTTAATATAATCTTTTACTCCTTGCGGAAAATGAACATAATTCCCTTCGTTGATGGAATAAATATGACCATCTGTTGGAAACTTCATTTTTGGATGCGATAAATAAAAGGTTCCAATGGCCGGATTCAGCGTAAATCCATTGACGCCGTGTCCTGTTGTATAAACTAACATTGTCGATGTACCGTAAATTACATATCCTGCTGCAACCTGGTTGATTCCTGGCTGTAAAAAATCTTCAAGGGTAACTGGAGTTCCTATTGGAGTAATTCTTCTATAAACCGAAAATATAGTTCCAACCGAAACATTTACATCAATATTTGATGAACCGTCAAGCGGATCCATTAGCACTACGTACTTATTATTATGGCTGTTATCACTTCCTTCTACGGTGATGAAATCATCATTTTCTTCAGAGGCAATGCCACAAACAATTTCACGATTGATTAAAGTTTGAATGAAAACTTCATTGGCATAAACATCAAGTTTTTGTTGATCTTCACCTTGTATATTCTGTTCTCCGGCTGCCCCAACAATGTCAACTAATCCTGCTTTGTTTACTTTATAATTGACTACTTTGGCAGCCAATCGGATGGAGTTAATGATTCGGGATAATTCGCCTGACGAATATTGAAAAGCGTTTTGATTTTCAATAATAAATTCTCCTAGTGTTTTGTTGCGTTCTTCCATTACGAAATCGATGTAGTTAATTTGAAGTCACAAATATCGTTTTTTTTGTGAAAATGATTTGAATAAAATTTACTTAGTTTACCAGTATTGTATATTTGCTGAATAAACCACAAAATTAATACGTAAAAATGCAATTTTATTGCATTTTTGAACCATTAAAATAAAAATTTATGAATATTCGAAGAGGAAATCCGCAAGACATGCAAGCCGTTTTAGGCCTTATTCAAGAATTAGCTGCATTTGAAAAAGAACCAGATGCTGTTCTTGTAACTGTTGACGATTTAATTCGGGATGGTTTTGGTCCTGTTCCTTTATTTCATGTTTTTGTTGCCGAAGTGGATGATGACACGAGCGACAGCGAACAGCCGAAGCAAATAGTAGGTATCGCATTATGGTATTACCGCTTTTCAACTTGGAAAGGAAAAACAATTCATTTAGAGGATTTAGTGGTAAAAGACAAAATGCGAGGAACCGGACTTGGATATGCGTTATATTCTGAAATTTTAAAACAAGCGAAAAAAGATCAGGTTCGAAGAGTGGAATGGAATGTGTTAGACTGGAATACACCGGCAATCGAATTCTATGAAAAATCAGGTGCAAAAGTGCTTCGAGATTGGTATGTGGTACAAATGGACGAAATAGGAATCAACCATTTCGTGAAAGATAAATTAAAATAAAGCATAAAGAACAATTTTTGTTTAAAACTATGAGAATATTCAAATTTGGAGGAGCTTCTGTAAAAGATGCCGCAGGAATTAAAAACGTATATGAAGTTTTACAAAAAGTGGGATACGAAGATGTATTGTTGGTCGTTTCTGCAATGGGAAAAACGACGAATGGATTGGAAATTGTCATAAAAAATTATTTCGACAAATCGGCTGAATTAAATTCATCTGTCCAGGAAGTCAAAAAATACCACAATCAAATTTTGATGGATTTATTTGAAGATGACAAAAATGAAGTTTTTGCCGCTATAAATACACAATTTACTGATTTAGAATATTTCTTGGCACACAATAAATCTCCCAATTATAATTTTGTTTACGACCAAATTGTAAGTTACGGAGAATTAATTTCGACTACTATTCTGAGTCATTTCATGAATTTCATGGGCATAAAAACGCAATGGCTAGACGTTCGTAATTTCATAAAAACAGACGCAAATTATAGAGATGCCGAAGTGGATTGGGAATTGACGCAAAAAAATATTGCCAAAAACGTAAAACGAAAAATACTGAACATCACACAAGGTTTCTTGGGTTCAGATGAGAATAATTTCACTACCACTTTGGGTCGTGAAGGGTCCGATTATACTGCTGCGATTTTTGCATATTGCTTAAATGCCGAAAGCGTAACTATCTGGAAAGATGTACCCGGCGTAATGAATGCCGACCCAAGATATTTTGAAAATGCCAGTTTATTAAATCAAATTTCCTATCGCGAAGCCATTGAATTAGCTTTTTACGGCGCAACAGTTATTCACCCAAAAACGTTGCAGCCTTTACAGAAAAAGGAAATTCCTTTATATGTGAAATCATTTATAAACCCATTATTGAAAGGAACAAGTGTTGCTAAAGGTGTCGATTTAGAACCGTATCTGCCTTGTTTTATTGTCAAAAGAAACCAACTTTTAATTTCGCTTTCCTCAATAGATTTCTCTTTCATCATGGAAGAAAACATCAGTGAGATTTTTGCATTGTTTCACCGATTCAAAATAAAAGTAAACTTAATTCAGAATTCTGCAATTAGTTTCTCTGTATGTGTGGAAGATAAATTTGATACTTTTAAAGCATTGAATGCCATTTTATCTAAAAAATTCAAAGTTGAGTTTAATGAAAATGTCACTTTATATACCATTAGACATTTCGATGACAAAGCAACGCAAACTGTCGAAGAAAACAAAATTGTCTTATTGAAACAAGTCAGTCGTGAAACCATGCAAGTCGTGACAAAAGAAGTTTAAAAACTGTTTAATACTATTGAAAAATGGGAATCAAAATTAAATTTTGATTCCCATTTTTTGTTGCTAAAAGTATAAATACAAAAGCTTAAATGGAGAATATGTTTATTTATGTATCGGCTGATTTTCTGATTAACCCATATTCTAATTATCGAATTATAAATACTACTTTTGATACTTTCGAGTTATAATATTTATGTTGAAAAAATTACTTTTTTGGATTGTAATAAGCTGTTTTTCTGGGCTCCATGCCCAGGAAATGAATTCGCTGTACAAAACCAAAAAAATCCTTCCCTCAAGCGACACGATTTATATTGAAAAAGAAAGTATTAATTCCAGTTTTTTCAAATTGCTTGACGCCAATAGCAAGCGAATCGACAGCACATTATTTAAAATAAATTTCGAAAAAGGCACGCTACTTTTAAAGGAAAACAGCAATTTTAGCTCCGATTCACTTACAATACAGTATCTAAAGTTTCCGGCAATATTAACTCAAGAATACCATATTTACGACTCCAGCCGAGTAGTCAGTAATGAGGCAGGAACTGGAAATTTATACAAAATTGAAGAAAAAAACATAAACAAAAATGTGCCTTTTGACGGATTGAATACTTCCGGGAGCATTACGCGTGGCTTGACGATTGGAAACAATCAAAATGCGGTTTTGAACTCCAATTTAGATTTACAAATCACAGGGAAAATTTCCGAAAAAGTAAGTTTGAGAGCCTCCATCCAAGACAGTAATATTCCGTTGCAGGACGGCGGCTATTCTCAAAAACTGGATCAGTTTGACAATGTATTCATGGAATTGTTCAGCGAGGACTGGAATATTCGAGCGGGCGATATCTTTCTGGAAAACAAGAAAACCCAATTCCTGAATTTCAACAAAAAAGTACAGGGACTGGCGACAAATTTCAACTTTGGAACCGAAGAAAACAAAACAAATGTATTTGCGTCAGCGGCATTAGTTCGAGGACAATATGCCAAAAGTAATTTTGTGGGACAAGAGGGCAATCAAGGTCCATACAAATTAAAAGGACAAAATGGCGAATTGTATGTTCTGGTGGTTTCAGGTTCAGAACGGGTTTATGTAAATGGCATTTTATTAAAACGTGGCGAAAACAATGATTATACAATAGATTACAACGCCGGTGAAATTGTATTTACGCCACTTTTTACTATCACTTCCGAAATGCGAATTGCTATCGAATATCAATACTCCGATCGAAATTATACCCGCTTTGTAACTTACGCCGGAGCCACGCATGAAAATGAAAAATGGAGTTTTGGTGGCTATTTATATTCGGAAAACGACTTGAAAAATCAACCGTTACAACAAAACCTTTCAGAGGAACAAGCCCAGATATTGGTGAATTCCGGAGACAATCCAAGTTTGATGACTGCACCTTCAGCCTATTCTGACACTTACTCCGAAAATAAAGTGCTGTATCGAAAAACGCTAGTTAATGCCGTAGAAATTTTCGAATATTCGAATGACGCACAACAAGAGTTATTCAATGTCCGATTCACTTTGGTAGGAACCAATAGCGGGAATTATATTTTGACCAATGCAGCAAAAATCACCCGAGTTTACGAATACATTGTTCCTATAAACGGGATTTCGCAAGGAAATTACGAACCCATAATTCAACTTATTGCGCCAACGAAGATACAAGTCGCCACCTTTTTAGGGAAATTTAAACCCACTGAAAAAACAGCTGTAGATTTTGAAATTGGCATCAGCAACAATGATAAAAATTTATTTTCGACCATTGATGATGCGAATAACAAAGGTTTGGCTGGAAAAATAAATGCCAAACAACGGCTTTTTTCAAAAAAATGGCAGATGGATGCTTTCGCTAATTATCAATTTATTCAGAACAATTTCAAGTCTGTGGAACGGCTTTATAATGTCGAATTTGACAGGGACTGGAACTTAGGAACTGCAGGTATTGGAAATCAAAGTTTATTAGTTTCCGGATTGCGATTGGATTTAAATCCAAAACCAAAATCCACCAACAAAGGATTAGTATTGTATCAATTTGAAAAACTGGATTTCTCCGAAAATTTTTCGGGTAGCAGGCATGTTTTAAATGGTTTGTTTCGAATAAAAAATTGGACTTTTCAAAACCAAGGCAGTTTTTTAAACAGCGATGCAAATATTTTATCTTCCAAATTTTTAAGAAACCAGTCTCAAATGCGTTTTCACTTCGATAAAAATTGGGTTGGTTCCAGTTTGCGATTAGAGGATAATCAGGAAAAAGACAAAGTCACAAATCAGTTTTCGGCTTTAAGCCAAAAATTTACAGAGTACGGTTTTTTTACTGGAAGAGGAGACAGCACGAAAGTTTTTGTAGAATTGGGTTATCTTAGAAGAACCAATGACAGCTTACAATCCCGAAGTGTCGGGAGTTTGATTCAGCGCGTAAATTCCTCCCAGACTTTTATGCTGAAATCAAAATTAATACAAACCAATAAAAGTGATTTGTCCCTTTATGCCAATTACAGAATTTTGGAATTTGTGGACGCTACACGAAAAAAAGAACCAACATTGAATTCCAGAATCGTGTACACGGACCGTTTTTTCAATCAATTAATCCAAAGCACAACGGTTTACGAGACGAATTCAGGAACCATTCCGCAACAGGAATTTACCTATCTGGAAGTACCGGCCGGACAGGGCGTTTACACTTGGAATGATTACAACGACAATGGAATTCAGGAATTACAGGAGTTTGAAGTCGCTCCGTTTATCGATCAGGCGAAATTTATCCGGGTGTTTTTACACAATCGGATTTATATAAAAACACATCAAAATAAGTTCTCTCAATCCGTAACCTTAAACCCAAATCAATGGCAAAATGAGAAAGGAATAAAAAAATTACTTTCTTATTTCTACAATCAAACCGCTTTTATAATCGACCGAAAAACGAGAAGTGACGGAGCTAATTTTGAATTAAATCCGTTTAGCGGCTCCAATGAAAATGTGCTGGGACTGAATTCCAGTTTAAGAAACAGTTTGTTTTACAATCGAGGGAAACAAAACCATTCGATTACCTATTCTTATCTTCAAAATAAAACGAAAAACTTATTGTCCATAGGTTCGCAGGAAGCTACCAACAATTCCCATCAATTGCAGTACAACCATTTATACCAGAAAAGCTGGCTGTTTGGTTTTTTTGCCAAAACGATTCAAACCACCGTTCAATCGGAGAATTTCCCTGAGAAAAACTTCGACATCACTGGTCATCAATTGGCTCCAAAAATCAGTTATTTGTTTTCCAAAAGTACCAGTTGGGATATCTTTTATGAATTACAAAAGAAAGACAATCAAATTGGCGTAGCGGAAACGCTGCTGCAAAATCGCTTTGGGACTGCCTTTTCTTATGCAGGAACTAAAAAGTTTACGATGAATGGAGAGGTTTCTTTTTACCAAAATAAGTTCGAAGGAAATGAATTCTCTTCCGTAGGATTTCAAATGCTGGAAGGATTACAAACGGGTCAAAACTTGACGTGGAGATTGCTTTTGCAAAAAAATATCACACAATTTTTAGATATAAACGTTAATTACCAAGGTCGAAAAAGCGAAACAAGCCAAGCCATTCATACTGGAAACGTGCAATTAAGAGCTTATTTTTAATGAAATAATTTAATGGTTTGGTAATGCCTTAGAAATATGCGAAACGGGTTGATTGCCTAACTTTCACATTAAATACAACGAACCTACTTATTGCACATGGATTTGAAATTGGAACAAAAGACTATTTTAGTTGCACCTTTAAATTGGGGTTTAGGTCACGCTACACGATGCATTCCAATCATTAAAGCGCTATCAGAAAACAACTATATCCCAATAATTGCATCCGATGGGATTGCATTGGCATTGCTAAAAAAGGAATTTCCCAACATACAAACACTGGAACTTCCCTCTTACCAAATAGAATATGCAAAAAAAGGACAAAATTTCAAATGGAAATTATTAAAAAATAGTTTGAGAACCTTAAAAGCAGTTCGCCAAGAAAAGAAAATAATTGAAAACTGGATTGAAAAATATGCCATTGACGGCATTATTTCGGATAACAGATTGGGTGTTTTCGGTAGGAAAGTTCCCTCGGTGTATATCACGCATCAATTGAATGTATTGACAGGGAACACGACTTGGATTACAAGCAAAATCCATCAATATGTTATTAATAAATACACTGAATGCTGGGTTCCGGATCATCCCGGCAATCTAAATCTTACTGGGAAACTAGGTCATATTGACAGCGTGAATACCAAAATCAAATATATTGGACCGGTAAGCAGACTGCAAAAGAAACTGTTGCCCAAAAAGTACGACTTGCTCGTGATTCTTTCGGGACCGGAACCTCAACGGGGATTATTAGAAAACCATTTAAAAAAAGAAATCGTTCGGTTCGAAGGAAATGTGATTTTTATTGAAGGAAACGTTGAATCTGAACAGAAAATTGTTGTAAAAGAAAATGTAACCTATTATAATTTCATGAATTCAACAGCGCTGGAACAAGCTTTTAACGAAAGTGAAATGGTGCTTTGTCGTTCCGGTTATACCACAATAATGGATCTTGCAATCTTGAGAAAAAAGGCTTTTTTTATTCCCACACCCGGGCAATACGAACAGGAATATTTGGCTAAAAAATTAAAGAAAGAAGGCTTGGCTCCTTATTCGAATCAAAATGATTTCAGGATGGAAAACATTGAGGAAATTCAGGATTATAAAGGGCTACCAAGATTGGATTCTAAAATAGAATGGATGGATTTGTTTCAGGTTTTTAAAAAATAGTAAATTATTTTAAGCATAATAAAAAAACCAATTCAGATGAATTGGTTTTTTAAAATAGTAAATCTTTACAAGCTATATTTTCTTAATTGTTTTTTACTTTTTCAAGTGTAAAAGAAAATTCAGACCCGACGCCAAACGTACTGTCTACATAAATTTTCTCCTCATGAGCTTCGATTATGTGTTTTACAATAGATAATCCCAAGCCGGAACCTCCCTCTGTTCTCGCACCGCTTTTGTCTACTCTGTAAAAACGTTCAAAAAGTCTGGGAATATTCTTTTTCTCTATCCCTTCGCCGTTATCAGTAATTCGGACGATGACTTTTTCGTCCGTTAAATCTTCAATACTAACTTCTGTAGAACCTTTTAACTTTCCGTATTTAATAGAGTTCACAATCAAATTCATTACTACTTGTTGAATTTTTTCCTGATCGCCCAGAACCACAATAGGTTTGTTGTATCTCATATCAAACATTAACAAAATATCTTTCTTAGAAGCTTTCATTTCGAGCAAATCAAAGACATTTTGAACGAGTTTAACAATATCAAATTTAGCTATTTCCAAGTTCAAATCGCCAATTTCGAGTTTGGAAATCATATCTAAATCCTGAACAATGTAAATGAGTCTTTCCACACCTTTTTCGGCTCGTTCTAAGTATTTTTTTCGGATTGTTTTGTCGTTCATGGCGCCGTCAAGCAAAGTTGACAGATAGCCTTGAACCATAAAAAGCGGAGTTTTGAGTTCGTGAGAAACATTGCCCAAAAACTCTCTTCTGTATTCTTCACGGACTTTTAAAGTCTCTATTTCCAACTTTTTATCCGTGGCAAACTTTTTGACTTCACGGGTAAGTGTAGCCATATCAGTAGTTATAGGCTGGTTTCTAAATGTGCTTGATTCCAATAAAGAAACATCATCGTATATTTTTTTTACCTTTTTATAAATGAAACGTTCCACCCGATATTGAATTACGATAAAGGAAAATGTAGCAATTGATAAGGCAAAAAGAAGGGAAAACTGATATGAAAAAGTAAAAAACAAGTAGGTGAGAAAACTAACTAATCCTGTAGAAAAAAGAGTAATATATAAAGCCGACTTGACGGCAAAACGATATGTTTTTTTAAAATTTATTGTCATTTACACTTCAAACTTATATCCCACTCCTTTAATTGTTTTGAAGAAATCTTCGCCTATTTTTTCACGTAATTTTCTGATGTGAACGTCAATCGTTCTTCCGCCCACCACTACTTCATTACCCCAAACTTTGTCCAAAATTTCATCTCGTTTAAATACTTTTCCAGGTTTTGAAGCCAAAAGATAAAACAACTCAAATTCTTTTCTGGGTAATGCAATTTCGATATTATCTTTTACAATTTTGTATTCTTCTCGGTTAATTTCGATTCCGCCTACGTTCAGTGTTTCACTGTTTTGCTCTTTTTCCTTTAATCGGCGCAACAAAGCTTTCACTTTACTAACTAATAATTTAGGCTTGATAGGTTTGGTGATGTAATCATCTGCACCAGCATCAAAACCAGCAACTTGAGAGTAATCTTCGCTTCTGGCTGTCAGGAAGGTGATGAGAACATTGCTAAGTTCCGGAATTTTTCGAATGTTTTCACAAGCCTCCATTCCATCCATTTCCGGCATCATAACATCCATTATAATAAGGTCTGGAATTTCTTTTTTTGCCTTGACTACAGCTTCTTTGCCGTTTGCCGCTGTAAAGATTTGATATCCTTCCTGAGAGAGGTTGTACCCTACAATTTCTAAGATATCCGGCTCGTCGTCTACTAATAGAATCTTGGTGTGTTTTTTCTTCATAAAGCGCCAAAAATTGTTTTTGAATTGTAAATGTAATACTAATTGGGGTATTGAAAAGCTGTTAACCGTAATTTAATATTGGGTTCATTTTACAGCACAAAACAAAACATAATCATAACAAACCAGTAACTTACATTTTACATTTCGGGCGTTACTTTGCAAAAAATTAAAACCAAATGAAATTCAAGTTACTATTTTTCACGTTATTAATAACAGCCATTTCTTTTTCACAGAACAAAGGAACGGTTACTGGAATGTTAACAGACAAAGATGCTAATAATCAATCCCTACCATTTGCTAACGTTCTTATTAAAGGAACAAATTTAGGAACCAATACAGATATTGATGGAAAATATTCCATTGTTGCAGCACCGGGAAACTACACTATTCAATTTAGTTTCGTAGGTTATGAATCTGTGGAAATTCCCGTAACTGTTGTTGCAAATGAAATTGTAACTATAAATCAAGCATTAGGTTCCGCAGGGTATAAATTAGAAGATGTAATTGTTAGAGCTGCAGTAAATAGAGAAAAGGAAACTGCCTTATTATTAGACCAAAAACAAGCGGTTGTGATTAAACAAAGCATCGGCGCACAAGAAATGGCCCGTAAAGGTATTAGTGATGTTGAAGAAGGTTTGACAAAAATCACCGGAATTACTAAAGTTGACGGTAGAGGTTTGTTCATCAGAGGTTTAGAAGATCGTTACAATAACTTATTGATAAACGATTTACAATCACCGTCAAACAGTCCTTTCAAAAAAATCATTCCACTGGATTTGTTCCCTACAGATGTAGTAGGAGTTTTGAATATCTACAAAACCTTCAATCCTAATATTTCTGGAGATTTTGCTGGAGCAACCGTTAACATTGAAACACCGCAAGCAAAAAACATTACTAAGTTGAATATTGGTTTTGGCTATACAACTAACAATAATCTTAAGGATTTCCTTATTTCTGATGATTCAAACTCTAATAAAGGAACTTTAGGACTTATAGGAAAAGACAGAGCACTTCCAAGTGTTTTTGGATCGGTTCCAAGCGGACAAAGACTTTCTCCTGCAGAACATGAAAATGGATTTGGTAACAAATCGTGGGATGTTAATAACACACAAAGTCCTTTGAATAGCAGCATTGGTTTTTTACATGCACAAAAATTCAGTCTTAAGAATGAGAAAAATATCAGTTATATCATGTCGTTTAATTTTGACAATAAATACACTTTCAGAGAAGGTGTAGACAGAACTTTTAATCTTGGACAAGGGAACTTCGACAATAATTTATACAATACACAATACAGTTACTTCACTACATTTTCAGGTTTAGCTGGAATGAAATATAAAACAAACCGTTTTAATTTAAACTTCAATACGTTTTTAATTAAAGCTACTGAAAGCAAAATTCAAGATCAATTAGGATACACAAACAGTTTAGCAAATCAAACGAATAATCTTATCCGATTAAACCAGTACGAGGAGTCTAACTACTGGAACACTCAATTGTACGGGGATTATAAATTATCTGAAGACGGTAAACACAGTTTGAAAGCCGGAGGTTCCTATGTGAAAACTTCTTTTCAGCAACCGGACAGAAAATTTATTACTGGTATAAAAGTAAACGAAAATGACATCAACATGTCTTATGGTGGTAACAACTTGAACCGTCAATTCTTAGATGTAAAAGGAAACTTTTATTACTCATCACTTTTAGAATATAATTTGAAATTTGGAAACCAAGAAGATTCTAATAAACTTTCTATTGGATACAACAGTTCGTTGAACGACATGGAATCTTCGTACCGTTTCTTCTCAGGAAGAAGAAGTATTGAGAAAAGCTATACTGCCGATTTAAATACTATTAGCCAAAACATCAACCAAGACATCAACAACGGAATTGTTTATGTTCAGGAAGAGTCTAACGGAGATTATAAATTTAAATTGAATCAGTTTATCAATGCAGGATATTTCAATTTGTTTATGAATCTTGGAGAAAAATGGGATTTAAATGCCGGAATTAGAGCTGAAAATTCTACTCGTATAATAAAATACAGAAACCAAGGTGATGTTTTTGGAAGTGCTTTCCGCAAAAAAACAGATGAAAAACTTGATATCTTACCTTCTGTAAATGCAAAACGCATTTTAAATGAAAACAGCAATTTAAGACTTTCATTGGCAAAAACAATCACTCGTCCAGTTGCAATGGAATTGTTACCCATAAACTACATTAATCCAGACGGAACTTCAGAAAGTGGTAATTCAGATTTGAAAGACAGTGAAAATTACAATGCTGATTTCAAATATGAATTATTCCCAAACAATAAAGAATTATTTGCTGTAGGAGTATTTGGAAAAGTAATTAACAATCCTATTGAAAGAGTTTTCAAACCAACTGCAAATAGTGGTGGTCAAATCACAACTTTTAAAAACTCTGAACAAGCCGTTATTTATGGTGCCGAAATAGAAATGCTTTTACAATTGAGCAGAATCAACGAATCACTTTCTAATTTCTCCTTTGGTCTGAATACGTCATTGATGAGTACTGATGTAAAAGTAGATCCTACTAAACAAGGAAACGAATTAGAAAATAGTACCAACCGAAAATTACAAGGAGCTTCAAGCTGGTTGATTAATTCCGATTTAAAATACGATTTCGTTTTGAGAAAAGATTGGAAAAACTCTATGACATTAGTATATAACGTTTACGGAGACCGAATTTTCGCAGTAGGTTCATCAGGAATTGATCACATTTATGAAAAATCATTCAGTAAATTAGATTTCATCTGGACGAGCTCACTTTCGAAAAATGTTGAACTTAAATTTGGTGTAGACAACATCTTAAATCCAAGTTATAAAAAAGAGTTAGGAAGCAAAAGCACTACAAATATTACTGAAGACTCATTAGTGTTAAGAGAATTTAAAAAAGGTGTCGGATTCTCTGTTAACATAGGATACACATTTTAAGAACAAAAAGATTATGATAAGAAAAAGAGCTATTAAAGCTCTTTTTCTTGTTTACACAAGTAACATAAAATTTACATCAAATTGATTGTTATATAATACTTTAGTAACAATTTCGTAACCAAATTTCAGAAGACTCAATGTACTTTTGAATGTAATAAATAATAAAAAAATTATAATTTTAAAATCATTAAAATGAAAAAATTAGTATTCAGCCTTGCCTTATTAAGCTTAGTTTTTACAAGCTGTACTTCAAGTGACGACGATGTAGCGGTTACTCCACCGATGGCAACAGGCGATATCACAGGTGACGTTGCGGCATCAAAAACGTACATAAAAGGTACTTACGCATTGAGCGGTACCGTGAGAGTAAAAAGTGGCGTTACCTTAACTTTTGAAGCGGGTTCAGTAGTTACTGCAGATGCGTCAAATGGTGCAGATGCATTGTTAGTAGAAAACGGAGGAAAATTAAATATTGCAGGAACTGCCGCTGAACCAGTTGTATTCACTGAAAAATCTAAAACTGCAGGTTCTTGGGGTGGTATAATCATGTTTGGTGATGCTCCAATTGTTTCTGGAAAAAGCTCTTCTACCGGAGCTCCAATAACAACAGCTACCTCTGAAGATGGCACAAACATTGTTTACGGTGGTACAAATCCAGCTCACAACGGTGGTTCACTGAAATATGTAAGAGTAGAATATGCAGGTAAAAAAATCCTTGACGGAAATTCTGAAATGAATGGTTTTTCATTCTATTCCGTTGGTTCTGGAACAGTATTAGAAAATTTGGTTTCATACAAAGGAGCTGATGATGGGTTTGAGTTTTACGGAGGAACTGTAAGTGCAAAAAACCTGATTTCTTACGGAAACACAGATGATTCATTTGACTGGCAAGATGGATGGCAAGGTCAAGCAAATACCAACTGGTATGCGTATCAAACTGGAGCAGGAAATTTTGGAATGGAAATTGAATCAAAAAGTGTAAATAATGCATTCTTTCCTAAAGTATCAAATATTACTTTAAGAAGAGCTGCCGGAACCATTACTGAAGCTGGAAATCCTCTTGAAGTAGATGCAATCCAATTTAAAAAAGAAGGAAATGGAGAATATTCTAATGTAGTAATTTCTGGATATACATCTGCAAATGCAACTTCAGTAAGAATTCAAGATGCTGCTACAAACACCAATCAAGTTCTTACAGGAAAAATTAAAATGCTTAATGTAAAAATTGCAGACAATACTTCTTTATGGGGTGCTGGTACAACAACTTTCACAGTAACATTTTTACCTGCAAACTATACAACTAGTACTACTGCTACTGGAGCTGTATTGACTCCTGGTGCTTGGGCTATTGTTGACGGGGTTAACTTATTAGGAAATTTGTAATCAACAATCCTATATTCAATATCAAACATCCTGAGCAATCAGGATGTTTTTTTTTGGTATGCTTTTTGAATTATTATTTGTATATTTACTATTCAAACTGATCTGATGGCAAAAAACTACTTTTATATTAGTACTGTATTGGTTCTTTTATTTTCTCTGAACGGTAGTGCTCAGGAAATTAAACAACAACCAAGAATGCAAGAAAACGCCACTATAGAAGGTTTAAGCTTGTACCCGAACCCCGTAAGTAATGGCAAAGTTTACATTTCTACAAAAAACGAACTTGATAAAGAAATAATAATCTTTGATGTCTTAGGAAAAAAAGTACTTCAAACCATGATAAGCTCAAAAGAATTGAATGTTTCGAATCTTTCTTCTGGTGTGTACATTATAAAAATCAATGAAAGAGAAGCATCGGCAACTAGAAAATTAATTATCCGATAATTTCAAAAATACAGCACTAAAGCTCCAATTGCAATTGGGGCTTTTTTTGTGTCTTGTTAAAATGGAATCGATCCTAAGAATCAAGTTTATCCAATTCCGTTATTGGTTTGCCTTTAAATTTTTGATTACTTTTGCAAAAAAAAATTCTTGATCACATCATCCGATATATTTACCATTTCCAGTCAAAAACAGTTTGAAAAAATTGCCTTGAAAATGTTTCGTTTCCAATATGAAAACAATAAAGTGTATCAGGAGTTTTGTGATTTTTTAAAAACAGATCCTCAAAAAGTAAAATCATTACAACAGATCCCGTTTTTACCGATTCAGTTTTTTAAGAGCCATAAAGTGGTTTCCAATACCAATCCCATTCAAGAAACCTTTACCAGCAGCGGAACTACCGGAATGATTACAAGCAAACATTCAGTAACGGATGTTACTCTGTACGAAGAAAGTTACCGCAAAGGATTTTCTGAATTTTACGGCAATCTCGAAGATTACGTTGTTTTGGCCTTGCTTCCATCCTATCTGGAACGAGAAGGCTCTTCGTTAATATACATGGTCAAGGATTTAATTGAATTATCCAATCATCCCGAAAGTGGTTTTTACCTGCACAATCATGACGAACTAATTGCTAAACTTATCACCCTAGATGAGACTGGCCAAAATGTGATTTTGATTGGGGTGACGTTTGCGTTGTTAGACTTAATCGAGAATCAACAGTTCCAACTAAAACATACAATAATCATGGAAACTGGCGGTATGAAAGGCAAAAGAAAAGAAATGATTCGGGAAGAATTGCACGAACAATTGTGTAAAGGATTTGGCGTTTCAGCCATACATTCTGAATACGGGATGACCGAATTACTTTCGCAAGCGTATTCTTTAGGAAACGGAGTGTTTGAATGCCCTTCTTGGATGCAAATACTCGTTCGTGATACAGAAGATGCTCTGACATACATCCAAGACGGAAAAACAGGAGGAATCAACGTCATTGATTTGGCCAACCTCAATTCCTGTTCGTTTATTGCCACGCAGGATTTGGGCAAAAAAAATCCCAACAACTCTTTCGAGGTATTGGGACGTTTTGATAATTCTGATATTCGAGGTTGTAATTTGATGGTGCTTTAAGCACAAAGACACGAATAAGGCACAAAGTTCACAAAGAATAATTTACAAAATTAAACTATGTTTACTTTGCGGTTAAACCACTCGCACCACAAAATAATTTTTCTTTCCGCTTTGCAATAATACGAACTGATTGTTGATTAAATCTTTGGTCGAAAGCACAAAATCTTCCGTCACTTTTTCTTTATTTACTGAAATAGAATTGGCTGTCAAAGCGCGCCTTGCTTCACCATTTGATTTTAGAAATCCTGTTTTTTCGTTTAGAACGTCAACAATATTAATTCCAGTTTCGATTTCATTTCTGCTGACTTCCGCTTGAGGAACTCCATCAAAAACATCCAAGAAAGTCGCATCATCCAATTGTTTCAAATCATCCGAAGTAGAATTCCCGAACAAAATATTAGACGCTTTTATTGCATTTTTTAAATCTTCTGTTGAATGCACCATCACCGTAATTTCTTCGGCCAAACGTTTTTGTAACAAACGCAAATGCGGTGCTTCTTTGTGTTTTTCGGTTAAAATTTCGATTTCTTCTTTGGATAAAAAAGTAAAAATCTTGATGTATTTTTCCGCATCCACATCAGATGTATTCAACCAATATTGGTAAAATTTATATGGTGAAGTTCTTACCGAATCCAACCAAATATTGCCACCTTCGGATTTTCCAAATTTGGTTCCATCCGCTTTTGTAATCAACGGACATGTCAATGCATACGCTTTTCCACTAGCGATTCTGCGGACTAATTCGGTTCCCGTGGTGATATTTCCCCACTGGTCGCTTCCGCCCATTTGAAGCGTACAATTCTTTTCTCTGTACAAATGTAAAAAGTCATATCCTTGAACCAATTGGTACGTGAACTCCGTAAATGACATTCCTTCGGCGGCTTCAGAAGACAAACGTTTCTTTACAGAATCTTTCGCCATCATATAATTTACGGTAATATGTTTACCTACATCACGAATAAAATCCAGAAAAGAAAAGTTCTTCATCCAGTCGTAATTATTCACTAATTCTGCCGCATTAGCCGCATCGGAAGTAAAATCCAGAAAACGAGCCAATTGTCCTTTTATCGCTTCTTGATTGTGACGTAATGTTGGTTCGTCCAATAAATTTCTTTCGTTCGATTTCCCTGACGGATCACCAATCATTCCTGTTGCACCGCCCACTAACGCTAATGGCTTGTGTCCCGATAGTTGAAAGTGCTTCAACAACATCACCCCAACTAAATGTCCTATATGCAATGAATCGGCAGTTGGGTCAATTCCCACATACGCCACACGCATTTGTTCCATCAAATGTTCTTCTGTGCCGGGCATAACATCGTGGAGCATTCCTCTCCAAGTCACTTCTTCAATAAAATTCTTCATCTTTTTAATCAATTTGCACAAAGATAAGAATATCAATGGCAAAAATCAATTTCAATTACAATAACAATTTTTGTAAAAAATTAATTTCAAAGTGCTAAATTGAAGTTGTGATTGAAAATGTCATCCGATTGAAATTGCTATTGTTATTGCCATTGAAATTGATTTCATTACATTTGTATTTATGATTTTAGTCACAGGAGGAACTGGTTTAGTAGGCGCACATCTATTGCTTCATTTAATTGATAATGGAGAAAAAGTAAGCGCTATTTATCGAAGAATTGCTTCAATGGAGAAAACCAAATCATTGTTCGCTACCTATAAAAAGGAATCCCTATTTGAGCAAATCGAATGGATTCCCGCAGATATTACCGAGGTTCCTTCCTTAGAAATTGCCTTCCAAAATATTGACATCGTGTACCATTGCGCCGCTTTGATTTCTTTTGATCCAAAAGATGAAGATGTATTGCGAAAAACAAACATTGAAGGCACGGCGAATATTGTGAATTTTTGTATCGCCTATGAAATAAAAAAACTGTGTTTTGTGAGTTCCATTGCCACTTTGGGTGATTTACTTCCTCATGAAAAATTCATCACAGAAGAAACCGAATGGAATCCGGAAAAGTACCATAATGATTATGCCATTTCTAAATATGGCGCTGAAATGGAAATCTGGCGCGGACAACAAGAGGGCTTACATGTAATTATTGTAAATCCAGGCGTTATTCTTGGTCCCGGTTTTAGAGAACAGGGAAGTGGACTACTTTTTACGAAAGTAAAAAACGGGTTGAAATTTTATACGCTGGGCTCAACGGGATTTGTTGCCGTTACTGATGTCGTTCGAATTACTTACCAATTAATGCAAAGCGAAATTAAGAATGAACGCTTTACTTTGATTGCAGAAAATAGTGTTTTCCGGGAAATTCTGAATTCTATGGCCGATTCATTAGGTGTAAAGCGCCCTAAAACTCATGCAAAACCTTTTTTCATGGAATTACTCTGGAGGTTGGATTGGTTTGTTTCGAATGTTTTTCAACAAAAGAGAAAATTATCTAAAGCCACTGCAAGAGCTTCCTATTCGGTAAATAATTATTCTAATGAGAAGATTAAAGACCGATTGAAAACTGATTTCATTAATATTCATCACTACATAAAAGAGATTTCTAAACTTTAAAACTGCAGTTATTTTATTTCAATTTCGTCGTGTCAACAACTATCGGAGCTGGTTTTTTATTGTTTTGAAGAATTGGTTTCTTTTTCTTTTTATCTAAATTCAGTAATGAATCGACGCTTTTTTTATTAGCATCCAGTCGTTTTGTAATTTGTTCAAACATCAATTTATAATCTTCATAATCCGATGCGTAATACACATTGCTTTTGGCAAACTGAAGGCTGTCAATTTTATATTTTTTATAAATATAGTCTCTTGAATTTATTTTAAAAGTATCCAAAGAAGCTGGATTTTGATATTTTATCGCTTCCAAAACAGCTAAATCATACATCACATTAACGATAACATCCTTCTTGATAAGACGCTCCGGTTTTTTGACTACTTCATCTTTACAACTTATTAAAAAAATCAGTATCGCTAAAAATGGTATAATTTTTCTCATCTGATAAATTTTATCTTTCGAATAATAAACGTTTTCCTGCACGAATATCTTTCACTTTAAAAGCGTTGTAAACTAATTGTCCGTTCACAAAAGTATGGGTAATTCTGGATTTAAAAGTAAATCCTTCAAATGGCGACCACCCACATTTAGCCAGAATATTTTCTTTTTTTACGCTCCAAGGCAAACCTGAATTTACAATTACCAAATCCGCAAAATACCCTTCTTTGATAAAACCTCGTTTCTCTATTTTGAAGATTTTAGCCGGATTGTGGCACATTTTCTCCACAATTTTTTCTACGCTTATTTTTCCTTGGTGGTGCGCTTCAAACATAGCCACAACAGCATGTTGCACTAATGGTCCACCGGAAGGCGCATTCAGGTACGATTGCTTTTTCTCTTCTAAAGTATGTGGCGCGTGATCTGTAGCAATCACATCAATTCGGTCGTCCAATAATGCTTCCCAAAGCACTTTTCTGTCATTTGCGGTTTTCACCGCAGGATTCCATTTTATTAAGTTGCCCTTAGTAGCATAATCATCATTGGTAAACCACAAATGATGTATACAAACTTCGGCAGTGATTTTCTTGTCTTCCAAAGGAATTTTATTTGTAAACAAATCCATTTCTTTGGCCGTCGAAAGATGAAAAATATGCAAACGAGCGCCTGTTTTCTTAGCCAGCGCAACCGCTTTGGAAGACGAAATATAACATGCTTCCTCACTTCGGATGAGGTGATGAACCGTAACGGGAACATCCTCTCCAAACTCTTCTTTGTATTTGGCTAAATTATTTTTGATGGTCGCTTCATCTTCGCAATGCACCGCAATAAGCATGGGCGTACTCGAAAATATTTTCTCTAAAGTGGCTTCATTATCCACCAACATATTTCCGGTTGAGGAACCTAAAAATATTTTGATTCCGGCAACATTCTTTGGATTTGTTTTTAAAACTTCTTCCAAATTATCATTGGTAGCACCCATCATAAACGAATAATTCGCATACGATTTCTGTGCAGCCAACTCGTATTTTTGCTCTAATATTTCTTGGGTAACTGCATTCGGAATCGTGTTGGGTTGCTCGATGTAGGAAGTAATACCGCCTGCAATTGCCGCTCTGGATTCTGATTCAATATCGCCTTTGTGCGTCAGTCCTGGTTCTCTGAAATGCACCTGATCATCGATTGCACCCGGAATTAAATAATTTCCTTCGGCATCAATAATCTTACAGTCCGAGAATTTGGCACTGATACTTTCTGAAATTTCAACAATTAAGTCATTCTCAATTAATACATCGCCTTCAAAAATTGCTCCTTCATTTACTATTTTGGCATTCTTAATTAAAACCCTGTTCATCGTATCTTTTTCTTATAATGTGTTGACTAATCTTTTTAATCTAAGCGCAATAACTCCAAAAACGGCTTCAACAATTATCGAATTACTCATTTTGGACTGCCCTTTTGTTCTGTCGGTAAAAATAATTGGAACCTCAGTAATTTGAAATTTTTTACAGTAGGTTCTGTATTTCATTTCAATTTGGAAAGCGTATCCAACAAATTTTATCTTGTCTAAGTTGATCTCTTCTAAAACTTTTCTTTTGTAACAAACGAAACCTGCCGTGGCATCATGAATTTTCATTCCGGTAATCATTCGCACGTAAACCGATGCGAAATATGACATCAATACGCGGCTCAAGGGCCAGTTTACCACATTTACTCCGGTCACATAACGGGAACCAATCGCTAAATCGGCATCACCAAAATGACAAGCGCTGTATAATTTTTCTAAATCATTGGGGTTATGGGAAAAATCAGCATCCATTTCAAAAATGAAATCATATTTATGTCGCAGTGCCCATCTGAATCCATGAACATAAGCGGTTCCCAAACCTGATTTCTTTTCTCTTTTTTCCAAAAACAATCTATCCTCAAATTCTGATTGAAGTAAAATGACCTTATCAGCAGTGTGATCCGGCGAATTATCATCAATAATTAGAACATGAAAAGGTTTGTGTTGCGAAAGCACCGATCGAATAATGCTTTCTATATTTTCAATTTCGTTATAAGTAGGAATTATAACAATACAATCATTCATATTTTGACTAATTTCCACGCAAAAGTAAACTTTTTATGCCATTTCAGCCTTAATAAAATTATAATAAAAAGAATGATAGAAAAATTAGTAATTTTGCAGCGCTATGATCGAAACTATTCTTCATCCCCGAATAACTGAGAATAAAGACTGGGCAACCGTGCTTTTTGTTCTGTCTTTTGCAATTATCGCGATTACTAAATCTGTTTTCGAAAATCGATTTGGTGATTTTGCAAACCTTATTTTTTCCAACAAATACACCAAAGTTTACAGAGACAGCAGCCACCTGAAAAGTGGATTTACTGTTGCTTTGTTTTTTGTCCAAGTGATTTCTGTCGCGTTCTTTATTCAAATTTCGCTGAGTTATTTTGGTCATGCCTCGAAAACAGATTGGTTGCTCTACATTCAAATATTTACGTTTTTGGTTTTCTTTATTTTATCGAAATATTTGATTGAAAAAATAATTGCCACATCCTTCAATATTGAAGAATTTATGGAACAGTTTAACCTGCAAAAAGTGACTTACAGAACGTATATTGGATTATTCATACTGCCTTTGAATATAATTTTGTTTTATTACGACTCAATTTCAAGAAATATTCCGTTAGTAATTATAGCTATAATACTGATAATAAACACACTAACATATTTGATTTCAATAAAAAATTATCAAAATTTAATATTCGGTAAGTTGTTTTATTTTATTTTATATCTTTGCGCTCTCGAAATAGCTCCCTATTATTTTATGTATTATTGGTTTACAAAAGGGAGTGCTTAGAAAACGTTATATATGAAAGTGAAAACAATTTTGGTGTCACAACCCGAGCCCAAGGTGGAAAATTCACCTTACTTTGAACTTCAACAAAAGTATAAAGTAAAAATTGATTTCAGACCTTTTATTCATGTAGAAGGAGTTAATGCCAAAGAGATTAGACTTCAAAAAATCGATCTTAATCATTACACCGCAATTATTTTAACCAGTAAAAATGCTGTTGACCACTTTTTCAGAGTAGCTGATGAAATGCGTTATAAAGTTCCGGAAGGATTAAAATATTTCTGCCAATCAGAAGCAATTGCTTTTTATCTGCAAAAATATGTAGTGTACAGAAAACGTAAAATTTACGTTGGACCTAAAGATTTTGCTGATTTATCTCCTTTGATAAAAAAATACAAAGACGAAAAATTCTTACTGCCTGCTTCAGACCAATTGAATGCCGACGCGCCAATAACGCTAAACGCACTAAAAGTAGACTGGACACCAGCTGTTTTTTACAGAACGGTAATGAGCGATTTATCCGATTTAGCTGATGTCTATTATGATGTTTTGGCTTTCTTCAGTCCAACCGGAATAAAATCATTATTTATGAATTTCCCCGACTTCGAACAAAACGACACCCGAATTGCTGTTTTTGGAAGCACAACTCAAAAAGAAGCGTTGGATCATGGTTTAAGAGTCGATATTCTTGCACCAACACCAGCAACGCCTTCCATGACAATGGCTTTGGAAAAATACATTATTGAAGCCAATAAAGGAAAATAAAAAATTACTTTTCAGATACAATTACAAAAGCCATTCGCAATCTGAATGGCTTTTTTTGTGACGTTGTCCCGTCCTGAAATAGGTTGTCACTCAAACAACTTAATTTATGGAATCACAATCCCCGCAAAGACAAAAACGTAGTCAACGAGATTACAGCCTAGCTTTTAAATTACAAGTAGTTGCCGAAGTAGAAAAAGGCGAGTTAACCTATAAACAAGCTCAAAAAAAGTATGGAATTCAAGGTAGAAGCACTGTTTTGGTTTGGATGCGAAAACATAGTATCTTAGATTGGAAAGAATTACCATCTATGTCACAAAAGAATACTCCAGAACAACGAATAAAAGAGCTAGAATCACTACTTTCTAAGGAAAAAGAAAAAGTACATGTCTTAAATGTTGCTATAGACATT
>NZ_FONQ01000012.1 GCF_900112975.1 Flavobacterium xueshanense
ATTCAATACGCCAGCAAGAAGTTTACTAATGTGATTGATTCCTATAAAATGATTACAAGGAGTATGAGTAGAAAAGGGAATTGTTGGGATAATGCAGTAGCTGAGAGCTTTTTTAAGACTTTGAAAACCGAACAAATTTATGGTAATAAACTTATATCAAAAGAGCAAATGGAACTCGATATATTTGAATTTATTGAAATCTGGTACAACAGAAAAAGAAGGCATTCCGCCTTAGATTACAAAACAATAGAAGAATTCTGGAAACAGAAAAATAATTTTAAAAATGTTGCTTAACTAATACTGCGGGTTTTATTTGCATATCCATACTACCGTTATTGATTTGACTAATCCTTAGATGCTTATGCTAGATTTTCCTCCTATTGCTTTATTCAATCTAAGAGCTGGAGATAGGGCTAAAGAACTTTGGATAACCAGAAAAATTATACTTGAAACAATATCCAATCTGGTTCAAGTTGGATATATCATAACCAAGGATGTTGCTTCATCTTATTCAAGAACAACTCAATTAATTCCAGAATTTTAGTTGCTTATAAACGATGGGTAATAAAGTTTTAAAATATTTGGTAAAAAATATTTGATTAATGACCTCTAACTAGGTTTGTTTTGGAATAAATCCCAGTTAGAATTCTTTTTAAGGATGATGTCAAATTGAGCTTTAGGATACAAGTATAACTCACCAATCATGGTATATGGTATTATGCCAGATTCTCTATATTTGATTATAGTATTAGGTGAAAGACCAAATTTTGCTTTAAGGTCTGTATTTCTGTAATAAGTATCTTCCTGCTTTACTTTCTCTTTTTTGAGTTTTTCCTCAATACTATTCAGTTTATTGAAAAGGGGATATAGTATATTTTCAAGTTTCTCTACTGACAGTAAAATTAATTGCGAATTATTGTTTTCCATAAGATGCTTTTTTATAATTATTATAATGCAAAATTATGGGGTTCTGACAAGTTTATCTAGGGATTCCCAAGGATTCCAACAATACAATTAGTAACCCTTCTTCTTTAAATCTACCTTCTTTTCTGTTAACGAATCAATTCTTTGGGATAGCTTCCCAACTAGGTCATTAAGAAAAGTGATTTCGTTTTCAAGAATTTTAGAATCTGTACCTCTTGCGACAGGCATGGCTTTTGTCATTTTTTGAGCTTTGGTATAGATTGATTTATCTAAATAAAAGATGTTGGCATGATTGATATAATTTTTAAGACTTGTTCTTTCATCTTTTACATCTGTTTTATCCTTAGCAATAATTCCAATTTCATATAGATTGTAAAATAGATGTCCAAGGTTTGTTTTAGTAAGGTCAAATTCCAGTTTTAAATCTTCAGGTATAAAACTATTTAAGTTTTCTTCAATATTAGATTTTCTTCGATTGTAGACGGTAGTTATGCTTTTAAGAAAATTTCCAATATCATGAATCATTTCAAGATGTAAAGTCAGAATATATGTAAGATGTGCTTTAGCGAATACAAATTCTACTTCATCTTCTTCAATATTAAATTCTTTTATCAAAATATTTTCTAATGTTTCACTTTCATCATATAAAGAGGTGCCAATGTTAAAAAAGTTTTTTATTACTTCAATTATAATTTCATTTTTAGCATCAAAAAAATTACTCGGTTTGGGTTCAGGTAAATCCATTGGGGAAATTTGGGGAGGATTATCAGGAAATACAAGAGACATTGACCAATCATCAGAAGAGAAATTATAGGTAGAGTATCTTTTTAAAAGTTGTGTTAGAGATACAGAAAATTTTTGAATATCCTCTAAAATGCTTTCTATGAATAATATATTTTTCTCATCTGTATAGTCTATATTCTCATCGATTAAATTTTCAATTTTCTCTTTAGTTTCTTCAAAATATATTGATGGAATTTCTGTAACCCAATTTTTGTTGTATAAAAAATTTTGAATAACATTATTGTATTCAATATCAAATTTAAGAAGCTTTTCTATCTCTAAATTGAGTTTGACTAATTTTAGCATATAATAGTTTTAATTGAAAAAAACCCTCTTAAGAGGGCTTCTAAAATAAATAAAATATTTGATTAAGCGAATTTTGTTTTTAATTTATCCATATCCTTCATTACATTAGTGTCAAGTACTTTAGCGTAATGTTGGGTCATTGTGATTCTTGTATGCCCCATCATTTTAGAAACATTTTCAATTCTAACACCGTTACCAAGGGTTACTGTAGTAGCAAAAGTATGTCTCGCAACGTAATGAGTTAGCTTTTTATCTATACGGCATAAATCAGCTATCTCCTTAAGGTATTCGTTAATTTTCTGGTTACTGATTCTTGGAAGTAGTTTATCACTATCCAAATTTGCGTACTTATCAATAATCCTTTGAACTGGTGGTAATACTGGTACATTAGACTTTATTTTGGTTTTTGCCCTATTAGTTACAATCCAGTATTCCCCATTATTATCTTTTATAATATTTTTTTTAGTGAGGTTTTCAACGTCAATGGGGGCATAGCTTGTATAACATGAAAATAAAAAAATGTCCTTGACTTTGTTAAGTCGTTCCGAACTAAATTCTTTTGCTTCGATTCTTGCAAGTTCATCTTTTGTTAAGAATACGGCATCACTAATTATTAACTTTTCATCATAACATAAAAAAGGATTATTAGTAATAATATTTCTTTTGATTCCAAACATACAAACAGTTTTAAAACATTGAAAATATTTAACTACAGAATTATGACTTATACCGAGTTTGCTATTAAAAGAGGAATCGTATTTTAAAAAATATTCCAAATTATATATAAATTCATTGTCTATATCATTAATGTCAAATGATGTTTTGCCGTGTTTTATTTTAATAAAATTGAATAACAAATCTTTTGCTCTGTTGTATTTTTGAAGAGAAGCTTTACTACGCTCACCAACTTCAGATTTCTTTTTAAAATATTCGTTGTGGTTTTTGAATAATTTTAGGACATCATATTCACCAGATTTTGTTGATTTCCCATTTAAGTTGTTCTTGATATCTGAAAGGGAAGTATTAGGGTTGTGGCGAGTCAGTTCAAAATAAATAGACTCGATCTTATTTTCAAGTAAATCGATTGCTATTTTGCAGTTGACTTCACTATTTAAACGAAGTTTATTTCTAAGTTTATTTGTGAATTCCCATCTTTCTCTGCTAATAAATTTACCAGTACTTAAGGTTGTGGATTTACCTTGTAGTTTAATTTTGGCATAAATAGGAGATTCTCTTTCACTATTTTGCTTGTCAGTTTTCAGATAAAAAAAAGTCTTAATCATAATGTTACATTTTTAATTTGTTGTAAAATTATCAGTAAAACAAAAGGTTGCCGAGGGATTCCCAAGGATTCCCCAGAAATTCGGTTACCCTAATTTTGAATAATTTCAAGGGTAACCTATAGGGTAACTTAGCTTTGATATATAATGTGTATTTTGACTATGTATCAAAAACAAAAAACCCTCTAAACGTTGATGTTTAAAGGGTTTTGACTTTTAAAGTGTCAATTGACATCTTTATCAGCGGAGAAAGAGGAACTAGAATCTACTTTTTCTCATCATATCAAAACATATCAAAAAACGTGTTAACCCATGTAAAATAAAGAATTTTTGATATATTGCAAGTAAGTAAAAATAAGCTAATTATCTATAAATAAAGTCTATGTGGGGATTATGTGGGGATTATTTTATACCTTTAAAGTATTGAAAAATATAATACTTCCACGCATATGGCAACAATAAACTATCTCGTTAGGGGAGAAAAAAACGCAACAAACATACTTTTGCGTTTTAAAAATGGCAGAAAATTTGATTTGACAGCTACAACAGATTTAAAAGTAGAACCTAAAAGATGGAGTGCTGCCAAACAGAAAGTCAAACTTACAGCCGATGATCCCACAAAGGATGAAGTCAATAATAAATTAATCGAGTTGGAGAAATTCATCTTTGATGAATTTAATTCAGACAACAGCAAAGGGGAGTTTATTGACAAGTACTGGCTAAGAAAAAAGATTGCCAATTTCTTCAATAGACCAATTGATGAAACTGCAGTTGACCAGGTATTTTTTATTCCATTCATTGAAACCTTTATTAAAAACGCTCCAACAAGGATCATTAAAGGTAAAAATAAGGTTATTGCAAAAGGAACCATTACAAAGTACACAACAACAAAACACAAGCTAGAAGAGTTCGAAGAACGATTTAAAACAAAGCTAAAATTCACGGATTTAGATTTAACTTTCTATGACAAATTTGTCAATTTTTTATCGCAGGAACAAAGTATAAATTTAGGTACGATAGGAAACTATATTGGAACATTAAAAACGATTGCCAGAGATGCAAAATTGAAAGGTTTACCAGTGCATCCGCATATTGAGCATCCGAACTTTTTTGTTCCAAAAATTACGGCTGATAGTATTTATTTGAATGACACCGAAATCAATAAAATATTCAATCACGATTTTAAGGGAGTGGAACGATTGGAGAACACTAGAGATTTATTTATAATCGGCCTACGAACCGGTTTGCGAATATCTGATTTTTTAAGATTGAAAGATGCTAATATCAAAAACGGGTATATTGAAATTGAAACCCAAAAGACAGGACAAACGGTTACCATTCCGCTACATACTCAAGTAAAAGCTATTTTGGAAAAAAGAAACGGATTTCCCAGAGCCATTTCAGATCAAAAGTTTAATGAGCACGTAAAAGATTTATGTGAAGTTGCAGGATTTGAAGAAAAAGTACAAGGTTCTAAAATCAACAAGAAAACCAAAAGAAAAGAAGACGGAATGTATCATAAATGGGAATTGGTTACTTCTCATATTTGCCGTCGTTCCTTTGCTACCAACTTATACGGTAAATTAGATAACTTGACTATTATGGCTATCACTGGCCATCAAACAGAAACCCAATTTTTGAAATACGTTAAAATAACCAATACTGAGAAAGCCGATAAATTAAAAGAGTATTGGAATAAGCAAAATGAAGAGCAAGAAATTGAGGAGAAAAAAATGAAAGTAGTTAAGTAAGAAAAGTTTAATATATTTAGACTTTAATTTACACTATGAGTAATTATAATTTAAAAAAATTTTGCGACAAGGCAGTAAATCCCGACCCTAATATTGAATATTCGATTGGGGATGAATTGGTCTTATTAAAAAAAGATGGTGAAAATGTTTTAGCAGATGTTCTTGAGGAGATAGATAATTACCCCGAAAATAGAGATATTATTATAAGAGATGTTAGAGCTAAAGTTTTAAAGTCAAAATTTACTGAAGTAAAAAAAAATAAAAACTTTAAAAAGTGGCTGAAGAAAAAAAAAATAAAGATTAGTTACGTTACAGATAATAAATTGTATGACAAGGTATTATCTAAATATATTATATCTTTTTACAAAAATAAATTTGAAGGTAATATTTCGAAGGATATATTAATAGATAAATCTATACATCACGAAGTGTATGGTTTTTTTTGTACACATTTTCAAAAAGTTTTACTTGATTCATTAGATGAACATCTTTCCGGAAATCAACTTATGAAACAGGCAATTAAAGAATACCTGGAATACAGATCATTAGTTACTGATGAATCTAAACAAGAATATTTTTCGGAAGATGGAGTTAATAAATTAGAAAAGGTTATTTTTAAATCAGATAATGCTTGGAAAACTTTCTTTTTTTTACTTGATAAATTTAATATAACTAAAGAAAGTTGCCTAAAAAGAGGTGTACAAGCAAAGCTAAATGCTATATGGGGCTGTCCATCTTCTAAAAACCAGATATTTAGAGAACATTGCGATCTTAAAGATTATATAGATTATCTTAATAATACTTTTGATGTAAATTATAGTAATAGGACCATGTCTGATGGCTCTAATTATCATGTTACGATACAAAAATGGTTAAGTGAGAATAAATAAATATTAATATAATTATACATTCTTACATATTTTAAGCAAGTAAAGTGCAATTTACATCTCCATAAAAACTTAAGTAAAAGTAAATTGAGTATGTCTAAATAAAGAAGCATATAACTGCATACAATTACATATTTTGCACATATAAAGTGCAATATACATTTGCTCCATAGAAACTTAATAAAAAGTAAAATGGAACATTACAAAATTACACAAGTACACGGGGTTGGATCCGAGGAATTAAAACAAGATTTCAAATATATTGTACGAGAAGGGTTTAAAGAGTTTGCTCTAAACTTCCAACCAGTTATTCCGCCCGAGTATCTTACTCGCCAAGAAGTAGCAGAGATACTCAAAGTATCACTGGTAACACTTTCCGATTGGAACAAAAAGAAAATTCTTAATCCGTATCGATTGGGTAATTTAATCCGCTACAAGCGCTCCGAAATTGAGCAGGCATTGATATGTATTAATCCTAAAAAAGTTTAATAACTCCAGCTTTTTTAAACAGGGTTTGATTTGTACTAACAACAAATCTGCTTGCTCAGACTACTCAAAAAATAAAATTAACCGTAAATCTAACGTTAAACTAATTCACAATGGACAACTATCTATATCCATGCCACTATTGTGGCAACCAATACAAACCCAACCGACGACACAAACAACGCTTTTGCAGCAATAGTTGTCGCGTAAACTCCTTCAATCTGAATAAAAAAAAGAACTCTGTGGTGAAAGCTGAGGGCAATAACGAACCGAAGAATCCTGTTCAAATTGAAAAAATGAGTTTATCCGGAGTTGGAAATGCAGCAGCAGGTGCATTGGTTGCAAAAGTGGCAACAGACTTTTTCACAAGCCATGATAACAAACCAGCTACAAAAAAAGACATATCAAATCTAATTAGAACACTAAAAGGGAGATATTCTCCAATAAATAACATTCCTAATAGACAGGATGGAGCTCGAGCATTTTATGACTATCAAACTCAAACCTATGTCTACTTGACAAAAAATTGATCTCAAATATATTTTAATCTAAGTATGTATTTGATGAATTTATTAAATATCAATAAAAGGTTATCTCAAAACTCAAACGAAACGAAAACATTAATTTCCACAAAAAAACCCATTGTAATTGACCGTTACAATGGGCTAATAATATGTAACAATTATGACACCATTACAATTATCCAAAGATATGATTTTCAGTCATGCAACCCCTGAAGATATTTATCTAAAATTTTTAAATCTTCCTGAACTCCCAAAAGGGAATATATCCAGTCCATTTTCTGAAGATAAAAAACCCTCATTCAAGTTATACTCTAACGGAAGTTTCAAATGCAACAGCACGGGAAAACAAGGTGATGTTTTTCAGCTTGTAGCCGACTTAAACCAACTTGATTGCAAAACTCAGTTCCAAGAGATTTTAAATGTGGTTGCAAAAGAGATGAATTTACCTCTAGGAACTCTTGAATCAACCAGAAATCTCCCGTACCAGCCAAAAAAATCAGTACCAAAACAAGAAAAACCTTTTGTGTTATCAGTTACTCATACTGAATTCGAAAATAACCATATAGCTTATTGGGACAAATTAGGAGTTCAAAGAGAACTTTTAAAAAAATATAATGTTAGAGCAGTTTCAAAATATAGCTTCTTTAGTCCTGCAAAAAATAAAGAGTTAACTTTTGTCACAAAAGATGACGTTTTAGTGTTTAGTTATGAAGTAAATGAAAATTTTGAAGTTTATATTCCGGCACAGCTTGATAAAAATCAACCAAAAAAATTTAGCAATGGATTAAAGAATGGCGACGTTTTTGGGCTGGAACAATTAGGAACTGAAAAAATAGAAAATTTAATTATTTGTGCAGGAAAAAAAGATACTATCGTCGCCGTTTCAAGAGGATTCAAAGCCGTAACTTTTAGAAGTGAAACACACAACCCAACAATATCCCAAATAAAAACTTTGCAAAGCTATTGCCAACACCTTTATATCTGTTATGATAACGATAATGGAGGTATTAATGGTAGAAATAAAATAATAGATAAATATCCAGAAACAATTCCGCTAACACTCCCGCAAGTATACAATGATCTTACAGACTATTTTCAGGAAAAATCGGCTTCTGATTTTCAAAACATTATTGATGTCGCCCTAAAAGGAAAAAACGAATCAATTGTTGAAGAACAAAGCGAAAAATGGACAATATTTCACGTAGCCGAAAAGTATTTAACCGAGAACTACGACATCCGGCTAAATGTAATTTCCAATGATATTGAGATCAGTAAAAAATATCTAGAAGATTGGACATCATTAAACGAAAATTCAATTTATAGGGAACTGCAAAAGAAAAGTATTAAAATTCCGAAACTCTCTTTAATCTCGATTTTAATGAGTGATTTTGTTCCACAATACAATCCCTTAATTCAATACTTTGAAAAACTACCAAAATGGGATGAAGACACAGACTATATAAAACAGTTTACCCAATATGTAAAACTCGCACCAGGTGAAAATGAAGAACATTTTATAGAACAATTTAAAAAATGGTGTGTTCGAGTTGTAAAATGCGCTACCATTGATGGATACTTTAATAAAGAAGCATTTATCCTCACTGATGACGGTATAGGACAGAGTATGGGAAAGACATCTTGGTGTAGGTTTCTTTGCCCTCCACAACTATCACATTACATAGCCGAAAACATAAGTACAAACGAGAAAGATGCAAGAATTTCACTTTGTAAAAATTTATTTATCAACTTGGATGAATTGGACAGTATGAACAAAATGGATGTGAATAAATTGAAATCCTTTTTTAGCACTTCACAAATTAATGATAGATTACCATATGACAAAAAAAACTCAACAATACAGAGGGTTGCAAGTTTTTTGGGATCAACCAACATGACAAATTTTCTTCATGATGAAACAGGTTCCGTCAGATGGATTTGTTTTATTGCCGAAGGGATTAATTGGGAATATAAATCAAATTTTGATATCAACACTCTCTGGTCACAAGCAGTACACTTGGCAAAAGACTTGAATTTTATAGAGACCATAAGTAAGGATGAAATATTAATTAATGAATCCCGTAATGAAAAGTTTCAAATAATTTCACCGGAAAGAGACCTAATAAATAGGCTATTCAAATTTTCAAATGACGTTACGAAAGGGGAGTTTCTATCCGCTACGGACATTGCGGAGCATATTCATTTATGGTCATCAGGAATTAAGGTGAGTTGTGTTGCCGTTGGAAAAGCAATGAGGAAAATAGGTTATAAAAAAGATAGATTAAACCAAGAATGGGGTTATTGGGTTATAAAAAAAGACACAGTTCTGAAATAAATAATAATAAAAAATAAAATTCATCTTTTCATCTTGTCTTCTTAACTATCTCTACCTAACTATTTATGAATCAGGGCATAGAAATAGATAGCCTTTAAATATTAATCTTGTCTTATCTTGTCTTTTGTTAACTAATTTATTAAATAGGTAAGATAGACAAGATAAGCAAGATGGTCTTATATACACCGAAGCCTTGATATCATTAGGATTAGATAAGAAAGACAAGATTAATTAAGATTTTCAAACTTTTAGGTTTTATGATCATTTTCTTTTTTCTCTAAATCACCATCAATATATTTATTTTAGCACCTTGTCAAACCCTTAATGAGTAATATTTTTTATCAAAATTAAAAAATTGATTGCAATCAGGATGTTAAGTATTATTTTCAAAAACCCGTTAACTGAAAAAATAACCGTTAACGGGTTTTTTGTTTACACGCTTACAACGCTGTTTTTTGGCGAGAATATTGCGATCGGATCACATTAAATTAACAAAATACTACATGCACGAGTTACGTTAACGCAACTCGTGCACGTTTTATTAATTATTATATTTAGTGACCATAGACTCAAATAAATATCACTAAAAGTGGGTATAGTAAAATCCTACAAAACATCGTTTATTTACAAAAATGCAATCAGTAATAATCAAACGAAATAAAATAAACACTAAATAGGTAACTCCTTTACGGTTTTCCTCATTTATACTAATTAAATATTCGATACTTTAGCAAATGAATTGTCAGAATTTAATTCTAAAAGCTAATTGCATTAAAATTGTAACATAATAAGTTTATGAACATTGCTCAAATAGAAGAAAACCTTCAAAACCTTATATTAAACTACACCCAAGAAACCTTCATTTATGAATTGTTAATAGCTTACGGTTTACCCAAAGCATCTATTACCAGATTACAAAAAGGAAATTTAAACCTTTCAAAAGTAGAATGCGAAATATCATGGAAGAAGAAACTGTTTTTTAAGCCAGTTTTTAACGAAGATTTACGCATTGCAATTACCAATTGCAAGGACCAATTAAAGCAAGAACAACGTTTTATTATCGTTACTGATTTCAAAACCGTATTGGCGATAGACACCAAGACTACTGATACTTTAGATATTGAATTTGAAGCTTTACCCAAACATTTCGATTTCTTTTTGCCCTGGGCAGGAATGGAGAAAGCAACGCATCAAAATGAGAATCCAGCTGATGTAAAAGCAGCAGGTAAAATGGTAAAGCTTTTTGATGAAATCAAAAAAGACAATCCAGATACTTCACCTGAATTTATTCACGGACTCAATGTTTTTTTATCACGATTGCTGTTTTGTTTTTTTGCTGAAGACACAGGGATTTATAAACTAGGACAGTTTACAAATGCAATTGCATCACATACACAAACTGATGGAAATGATTTAAATGAGTATCTAAATAAGTTATTCGATGTATTAAACACTCCTGAAAACAAACGTAAAGACTTACCACAGTACCTCTCTGCCTTCCCTTATGTAAATGGAGGTTTGTTCCAACACAATCACCCGACACCCACTTTTACGCGTCGTTCGCGTCAGGCTATCATAGATGCTGGAGAACTAGATTGGGCCGCCATAAATCCTGATATATTTGGTTCTATGTTTCAGGCAGTTATTTTACCAGAACATCGTGGAGGACTAGGAGCACATTACACCTCGGTTCCTAACATTATGAAAGTCATAGAGCCTTTGTTCTTAAACGATTTATATGAAGAATTTGAAAACGGTAAAAATGAACCCAAAAAACTAAACAAACTATTAGACCGTGTAAGTAAACTAAAAATATTTGATCCAGCCTGTGGTAGTGGAAACTTCCTGATTATTGCCTACAAAGAATTACGATTGCTAGAAATTAAAATCTTAGAGCAATTGCAAACCTTACAAAAAGCGGCTACAGGATTTGAACCTTATCAATTGGAACTTATACCTAAAGCGCAATTAACCTTAGCAGCTCAATACCAACACTCCATGTTTTCTAGAATCGAGCTGGCTCAATTCTACGGTATTGAAATTGATGATTTTGCGCACGAAATTGCCATTCTATCATTATGGCTGGCACAGCACCAGATGAATCAAAAATTCAAAGAAGTCTTTGGCGTTGCAAACCCCACTTTACCGCTTCAAGCAGGAGGAAACATTGTTCACGGTAATGCTACTAGAGTAGATTGGGAAGAAGTTTGTCCTAAAAAAGATGGTGACGAAATTTATATTTTGGGCAATCCGCCTTATTTAGGATTTAGTTTTCAAAATAAAAATCAAAAAGATGATATGATTGCTGTATTTAAAGGTTTGGATAATTTTAAATTCTTAGATTATATTTCTTGTTGGTTCTTAAAAGCTTCCGACTATTTTGTAAATATAAATGGTCAATTTGCATTTGTGTCTACAAATTCAATTTGTCAAGGAAATCAAGTTGATATGTTATGGTCACATATTTTAGAAAAAGATATTGAAATTAGTTTTGCTTACCCGGATTTTAAATGGGATAATAATGCTAAAGCTAAAGCACAAGTAATATGTTCAATCATTGGTTTGAGAAATAAAAATAATAAACCAAAGTATTTATTTAAAGATCTAATCAAACAAAACGTTGATAATATTAATCCCTATTTAGTAAATGGCAGTAATATTATTATTAAAAAAAGAAATAAAAATTTGTCTGGGTTACCAAATATGGAGTATGGAAATATGCCATTGGATGGAGGCTATTTATTATTGAATGAAAATGAAAAAGACAAAATAATTTCGGACTATCCAAATTCATCTAAATACTTTAAGTTGATTGTTGGTTCTAAAGAATTCATTAACAATCAGGTTAGATGGTGTTTATGGTTAAATAACAATGACTTAGAAAGTGTAAGAATCATTGAGCCAATTTATCAAAGAATCGAAAACGTTAGAATAATGAGAGAAAATGGCGGAATTATTGCAAAGAACTACCAAGATATTCCTCATAGATTTTATTCAGTCAACGTTGCTTTAAATAATCAAATAATAATACCAAGAGTTTCGTCTGAAAGAAGAAAGTATGTACCTATAGGTTTTTTAGATTGCAATACGATTATTTCTGATTCTGCACAAGCAATTTATGACCCAGAACCATACATTTTTTCAATTTTAAACTCAACGATTCATATGGTTTGGTTTAAGGCTACCGCTGGAAGATTAAAAACAGATTATAGATACTCTTCAGCATTAAGTTATAATACTTTTCCTTTTCCTAAAATTTCAGGAGCACAAAAGCAAGAACTGGAGCAATGTGTCTTTAGAATTCTGGAAGAGCGAGAAAACCACTCCGAGAAAACATTAGCACAATTATACGACCCCGATAAAATGCCAGAAGGTTTGCGAGAAGGACACAGATTAAATGATTTAGCGGTAGAACGTTGTTATCGTTCTAAACCTTTTGATAGTGATGAAGAGCGTTTAGAATATTTGTTCAAACTCTATGAAAAAATGATAGCGGAGGAAAAAGAGAAAGACACATTGTTTCAAGAAGAAAAGAAAGCCAAAAAAACTAATTTATGAAAACTATAAGAATATCAAAAAACATCACAATTAATAACTTAACTACCCAAACTGAATTACTAAATGTTTACAAGGATTTGTTGAGTGAATTAAAACAAAAATATCCTCCTTCAAATGCTCAAGGAAGAAATTGGGATTATTATCTTAAAAATAATAGAAAAACTTGTGTTAGTTTAAGTAATAGTTTAAATAGTTATACTGAAAGTTTATTAAAGATTCATAATGTTTCAGATGTTACAATTAGTGCTAAACCAAATTACAAAGAATTTCTTGTTTTTTATAAAATCTCTATTGAAGAATATGACTTCGTTAATGCTGAAATTAATTTGCATTTCCAAAGTAGACAATTCGAATTATTAGAAATTTTAGAACAATCTGTTTTAGTAAAAGGTTCAGAACCAGAAGATTTTCCTTTAATTTTTGATTTAAATAATGCAGATCTTTCAATTTCAGAATATTTAATATAATAATATGCCAAATTTAGTAAACGTATCATACCACCAAACAGGTAAAAGCACTGGCACCAATACAATGGGAATGCGAGAAATAAAAACTCGTGCCTTTGAATCTCGTGACGCACAATATTTATTATTAAAAGCGCCACCAGCTTCGGGAAAATCTCGTGCATTAATGTTTTTAGCTCTAGATAAATTAATCAATCAAGGAATTAAGAA
Organism: Flavobacterium xueshanense; assembly: GCF_900112975.1. Taxonomy (GTDB): domain Bacteria; phylum Bacteroidota; class Bacteroidia; order Flavobacteriales; family Flavobacteriaceae; genus Flavobacterium; species Flavobacterium xueshanense. Next base: position 13,506 of record NZ_FONQ01000012.1, read on the forward strand.
AGTGATTGTTGCCGTTCCTGAACGCTCAATTGGCGGTTCGTTTTCTAAAACTGATTTAACGAAAGATGGGTTTTTCTCTGATTGGGAGCCCAATGACATTTACAATTTATGTACTCCTGGTGATGATGGCAGCAGCAGTAAAGTAAAAGCATTCCATAAGTTTATGGATAGTGATGAAAAGATATTAATCTGTACACATGCAACATTGCGTTTTGCTTGTGAAGAATTGGATGATTCTAAATTCAATAGTACTCTTTTGGCAATCGATGAATTTCATCACGTTTCTGCTGATGCAAACAATAGACTGGGTGAATTATTAAAAATGATAATGTCCAAATCTTCGGCTCATATTGTAGCGATGACAGGATCTTATTTTAGAGGGGATTCAGTGCCTATTTTAACTCCCGAGAATGAAGCAAAGTTTACTAAAGTCACCTATAATTATTATGAACAGCTAAACGGTTATAACTTCTTAAAATCATTGGGCATTGGCTACCACTTTTACACAGGAAAATTCACTTCGGCAATTCTAGAAGTGTTAGACACAGATAAAAAAACAATAATTCATATTCCAAATGTAAATTCTGGAGAATCTACAAAAGACAAACACAATGAAGTCGATTTTATAATTGATGCCATAGGTAAAGTAATCAAGCAAGATTCAGAAACAGGTGTTATTTATGTAGAAAGACATGCTGATGGAAAAGTACTTAAAGTGGCTGATTTAGTTGAAGACAGTTCAAGAGAAAGAGACAAAATTGTAAACTACCTTAGAAATGTAAAATCTGTAGATGATATGGATTTAATTATTGCATTAGGTATGGCAAAAGAGGGTTTTGACTGGCCTTTTTGTGAACACGCTTTAACCGTTGGTTACCGTGGTTCATTAACCGAAATTATTCAAATCATAGGTCGATGTACACGGGATAGCAATAATAAAACACACGCACAATTTACTAACCTTATTGCACAGCCAGAAGCCATACAAGACGATGTAAAATTAGCTACTAACAATATGCTTAAAGCGATAACAGCATCATTGCTTATGGAACAAGTACTAGCGCCTAATTTTAAGTTCAAAACTAAACTTGACAATGATGATGACGATATTGAACCAGGAGTAATTAAAATTAGAGGGTTTAAGAAACCAAGTTCTAAAAGGGTAAAAGACATAGTAGAATCGGATTTAAATGATTTAAAAGCCACCATATTGCAAGATGACATTATGCTTAAAGCAATACCTGGAAACGTGGACCCGGAAGTAATCAATAAAGTATTAATCCCTAAAATTATCAGGATTAAATACCCTGAGTTATCTGATGAAGAAATTGAAGAAATTCGTCAATATGTTGTGGTTGATTCTGTAATAAAAGCAGGTGAAATAAAAGAAGTGGGCGACCAGCGTTTTATTAGAATGACTGATAAATTCATCAACATAGATGATATTCATATTGACTTAATTGACACCATTAATCCATTCCAAAAAGCATTTGAAATTCTATCCAAATCAGTAACTACAAAAGTGTTAAAGGTAATTCAAGACACAATTGAAGCTACACGGATAAAAATGGATTTTGAAGAAGCCAAGATTTTATGGCCCAAAATAGTACAGTTTAAAAAAATGTACAACAAAGAGCCTAGTCTACAAGCAAATGATCCACTAGAGAGAAGAATGGCGGAATGTATCATTTACTTAAAGGAAGAAAAAAGAAAACTAATGGCAAATGGATAAAAATCAAGCTCTTAACGATATTTTTAATAATGACGAGTTTGATATTTTAAATGTCAAGCCTAAAGTATCCAATGCTAGAAATGCAGATGAAAGATTGTTGGCTACTTTTACTGAAATTAATGATTTCGTTTTAAAAAACAAGGTGGAGCCACAACCTAATGCAACCAATATATCAGAGTTTCAACTCTATTCAAGATTAAAGGGAATTAGGGATAACCCAGAGAAAAGTCTGTTATTAGAAAATGAAGATATACACGGATTATTAAAAACTAAAGAAAAAGAAATCAATTCAATTGATGATATTTTCAATGATGATATGTTTAATATATTGGAAGATGATACAGATTTATTTGATTTCAGACATACTCCAAAACCTGATGAAAGAATTTCAACAGACTTTGTTGCCAAAAGAAGGTCATTAAAAGATTTTGAGAAATACGAACCTTTATTTAAAGAAATCCAGTCTGATTTAGCTTCTGGAAAAAGAAAGTTAGTTGATTTTAAAATGGACAATTTACGAGTTGGTGGCTATTACGTTCATAATGGTGTTTTATTTTTATTAGAAGAAATTAATATTTCTAAAAAAGAACATTACCGTGAAGACGGTACAAGAGTTCGAGAAGATGGAAGGACCAAATGTATATTTGAAAACGGTACAGTTTCTAATATGCTTAAACGTTCCGTTGAAAAGATATTATATGCCAATGGTCAAGTAGTCTCAGAGAATGTAGATCAGGTAAATGAAGACTTCATAGAAAGATTTTATGATATTAAAGAGGAAGATGAAGCAGCAGGATATATTTATGTGTTGCGTTCCAAAAGTAAAGACGAACGAATCATTGATATCGATAATTTGTTTAAAATTGGTTACTCTAAAGTTGAAGTTGAAGAGAGAATAAAAAATGCCGAAAAAGACCCAACCTATTTAATGGCGCAAGTTAAAATTGTTACTTCTTGGAAATGTTTCAATATGAACCCACAGAAGTTAGAACAGTTACTCCATAATTTCTTTGGTAAAGCATGTCTTAATATTGACATTTATGATGAAAACAGACAAAGATATTCACCACAAGAATGGTTTATTGCTCCTATCGAAGTCATAGAACAAGCAATAGAGTTAATAATTAGCGGAGAGGTTGTAAAGTATATATTTGATGTTAAAAGTGCATCTATATTTATAAAATAGTTTTATCGATTATGATTTTTAAAAGGATCAAGTGATTAGCAAAAAAACAAATAATGAAAGCAAACGAATTACCAATAATAACCTTCTTACAAGCCGTTAATGTACAATTTGTGATTCCGGTATATCAGCGCAATTACGATTGGAAAAATGCGGAGTGCAAAGAATTGTTAAATGATATTATATCAGTTGAAACAGAAGATCGAGGAACGCATTTCATTGGGAGCATTGTATTTGTTCACGAAGGCACTTATAGCACAAGCGAAGTAAAAGAATTGGTAATCATTGATGGACAACAGCGTTTGACCACAATTAATATTTTATATGTAGCCTTGTATCGCTTTGCTAAAGAAAACAGTAAACCACAGGATGCGGACAGATTGTACAATATGTTTTTGACCAATCAATATGTTCAAAATGAATCAAGCAAGTTAAAACTCAAACAAACAGACACCAATTCATTGGCATTCAAAGCGATAATACTAGGGACACAAAATGAATTTAGTACATTCTCAAATGTGATAGAGAACTACAACTATTTTAGAAGCGCTATCAACGATGAAAATTTTGATTTGATACTTAGAGGTTTAAATCGGTTAATATTTGTAGAAATCTCATTAGAACGAGACAAAGACGATCCACAGCGTATTTTTGAAAGTTTAAATTCAACAGGCTTAGATTTATCACAATCGGATTTGATTCGTAATTTCATTTTAATGGACTTACCTCCAAAAGACCAAAACAGGATTTTTGAAACCATATGGAATCCAATTGAAGAAAACGCAAAAGACATAGTAAAACAAAACTCGTTAGTTTCAGAGTTCATAAGAGATTACCTGACACTTCGCAAAAAGAAAATACCCAATAAAAACAAAGTGTATGCGGAGTTTAAAAGCCTGTATTCAAACAAAAAAGAAGAGGCTTATCATCAGGAATTAGAAAACATAAAATCTTTATCCGTTCACTATAAAAAATTAGTCAATCCATCTACGGTTTCAGACGTTAAAATCAGAAAAGAATTAGAATACATCAATCGTTTAGAAATTAATGTGGCCTATCCTTTTTTACTGCAAGTATTTGAGGATGCAGAAAATGGTTTGTTAAGCAAAGAAGATTTGATAAAAATATTGAGACTAATCCAAAGCTATGCTTGGAGAAGGTTTGTTGTAGGTTTGCCAACCAATGCGTTAAATAAAATATTTATGAGTCTGTATGCCGAAGTAGATACGGAGGAATATTACGATTCTATTGCTAAAGTATTACTCAAAAAGAAAGGCAGTGCCAAATTCCCAACCAATGAAGATTTAAAAACAGCATTGAAGGATAAAGATCTGTACAACACCCAACCTAAAAACAGAAACTATCTTTTTGAAATGCTGGAGAATTATAACAATAAAGAATATGTGAATACTAATAATGAACAGATCACAATTGAACACATTTTTCCAAGAAACCCTAATAACGATTGGAGTACTGATCTATCATCAGATGAATATTTTTCATTTAAAGAAAAACATTTAAACACAATAGGAAATCTTACCCTGTCAGGAAATAATGGAGCATTAAGCAATAAGTCATTCCTGCATAAAAAAGAAATGAATAAGGAGGGTAATGAACAAGGTTATAACTACAGCAGGTTATGGTTGAATACTTATTTAAAGTCGATTGATGTTTGGACTACTTCAGAGTACGAAGAACGTCAAAACCTTATTTATGACCGATTTCTAAAAATATGGGAATATCCTAATCTTGTCATTGAAGAAAATGATGAGTCAGAGGAACAAAACATTTTTGATGCGGAAAGTCCCAAAAATAAAAAACTGGATTACTTTATTTTTGAAAATACAAAAATCGAAGAGGATACAGTTTCCCAAATGTATGTATATGTGATTAGAAGTCTGTATGAAAAGAACTCTCAATTACTGATAAACAATAAAGATGTTTTTAAAATATCAAGAAACACATCTGATTTTAGATCCCCACAAGAAGTAATTAACGGCTGGTTTGTTGAAGCTAATATGGATAGTTATAATAAGTTTAGTTGTTTAAAAAGACTGCTAACCTTGTTTGAAATGGAAGAGGAATTATCAATCAAATATGCATCGGGAAAAGATAACGAGGCGGAACCAAATCGTTTTAATGTTAGAAAAAAATATTGGCAACAACTACTACCATTAGTAGAAAACACGAGCTTATTTGCAAATGTAAATCCTTCAAAAGACCATTGGTTATCTACAGGCGCAGGAACTGCAGGTGTATCATATACTTTTGTTATTACTAAATCTTTCGTTAGAATTGAACTTACCATTTCGACTTCCAGCAAAGAAACAAACAAAATATATTTCAAAAAACTCCTCAAAAACAAAGAAGCAATAGAACAAACATTTGGCGGTGACTTAGTCTGGGAAGAACTTCCTGAAAGCAAAATGAGCCGAATAAAAATAGAAGAACAAGGTGTTAATTTGTTCAGTGAATCCGATTGGGAAACAATGAATGAATTTATGGTTTCAAATCTTCCACAGTTTGAAAAAGCATTGAGTCCGTTTATTAAAAATTTGAAATAGTTAAGCTTTTAATCGGATGCCTTTCTGGATCATTCTAAAGAATAAGGAGGTTTTTAACACTTGAATTAGGATTACAAATATTATTTTGAACTAAAAAATAACAGACCTTTTAATAGAATCATATGAAACTACCAGATGCCTTATGGGTGCCACAGAAAAAAGCTTATAAGAAAATTCATGATTATATTATTGATTTTAAAGAGGGTAAAACAAAAGCGTCTTGTTTAATTAAAATGCCAACTGGTTCTGGGAAAACAGGAGTTATTACTTGCATTGCTCACCTAGAGAAAAGTATAAAGAGCGTTCTCGTTATTTCACCCCGTGACGTACTTAGAACACAACTTTTTGAAGAAATAAACAATGAATTTTTTAAAAAAATTGATTATTCCTCTACTGATTTAAAAAAAGTAATTAAACTAACTCCTGGAAATGATTTCGCTGTCTCACATTTGGATAAAATTGTTGTTACAACTATCCAAAAATTAAATGTTACCTTCACTAAATCAAGAAACATATTTGATAGTGTATGCAAAAATTTTGACCTAATTATATTTGATGAGGGGCACTATGAGCCTGCCACTAGTTGGAGTATAGCATTACGAGAAATAAAGGCACCTAAGATAATTTTTACTGCAACACCATTCAGGAATGATTTAAAAAAATTCGAATTTGATTCAAGATATATGTACTCAATCACTCAGAAGGAAGCACAAAATTTAAAAATTCTAAGAACTCCTGAGTTTATTCCAATAAATATAGATACAGACCCAATTAAATTTATTGAAACTGTATTAAAAGAGTTTGATAAAAAGTTTGCAAGCGATGAAGAAGCCAGATTAATAATAAGGTGTGAGGACTATGCATCAATTTTAAAAATTGCAAATATTATTAAGTCAAAAAAAATTAATTTTGTTTGCATTCATGAAAGATTTCAAGGTCAAAAGGAAAATTGGAAATATAAAAAAGTTCCAGACAAAAATATTGAAGCGCGCATCTGGATTCATCAATTTAAACTGATTGAAGGGTTTGATGACCCTCGGTTTAAGATGCTTGCAACATACTCTATCTTTAAAAATTCACGACAATTAGTACAGCAGATAGGACGAGTATTAAGAAACCCAACCAAAATAGATAATGCTACTGCTTATATACTTGACAATGAGACTCTAGATCATAAAGCTATTTGGGATTCATATTTAGAATATGATGACCAATTCAAAAACTTAATTGGAAAAACATATGGCGAAACTTTGCGCGAAGTGTTATCACAATTGCCAAACACGGAATATATTGATAGAAGTTTTCGCACCAGCTATCTAGAAAATGATATTGATTCTGTTTTACGTGAAATAGCTATACCCTTAAGTTGTAATGTGTACAATAAAGGAGATGTAACTATTTCAATACTTAAAAGTAACTTAGAGGATAATTTTGGTGAAAATGATCAGTCCTTTTCGTATTATCCTATTTCTGATGAATCAGGGCTTTATATTCATATCTCATACAATAATTCGCCACACTTAATAACTAAGTTTTTTTTTAATATTAACTTACACATTAGTTTTTTCAAAATCTACAGTAACCATATTGGATTTTATAACTCTAATGGGATGAATCTATATAGCCGATTAAGTGAATTTGGACTATCTTTAATAGAAACAAAGAAATTAAAAAAATTAATTTCAAACAACTCAGAATCTCGTTTAACAAATGTATCATTAAAGAATTCAAACCTTGGGTATAATTCCATTTCAGGTCATTCATATAATGCGGCTTCAATAGCGGATGTCGCTCCTTTTTTGGACGACCATGGTCAAGTAATATCATCCGTAATTGGATATAGTAAAGAACAAAAAATTGACCTTCTAAAAGATAAAGAATCTTTTAGAAGGTATTTAGGGTTTTCTAATGGAAAAATCACGCAATCAAATGTCAAATATAAATTGGAAGACTATATTAAATGGCTAGACAGTATAATTAAGGGGCTAAATACTACTTCTTCTCCAATTAATATTTTTAATAGATATGCCAAGGAGGTTGAGCTAAAATCAGATGTTAAACCTAAACATATTCTTTTAGATTTTTCAGAGATTGAAAGGATAAGTTTTAAAAGTAATGATATAGAATTAGACGAATATGAAGTCGCATCAGAAGTGACTGAAAATAAAGGGAAGTTTACATTTGTGATTCATTTAAATTCTTTACCCTATGTCGTAGAAATTAAATTTAGTGCACTGAGGAAAATTTTTATACTTGAATCCCAGGAAATAACTCAAAGTTTCTGCAATGAAGATAAAATTGATTTAATACGGTTACTTAATACTAAACAAAGCTTCAGAGTAATAACAGATAATAAGAACATTTTTTATGCATTTGGAGCATTTTATGATCCCAAATTAAAATTTGGAAGCACATTTAAACTTGAAGAATTTCAATTGAGAAATATTATCATCCCGGTAAAGTCATTAAATACCACCAAAGATGAAAAAGGAAAAAAATGTGCTATTGATGGTAGTGGTTGGGATAAAAATTCTATGTTTCATCTGATCGATACATTATGCGTAGGAACTGAAATCGAGAAGGAATTCGAAAATACAGAACTATTAATTTGTGATGATATGGGGGAGGAGGTAGCCGATTTCATCTTATGCACAGATAAAAAAGTAGCTTTTATCCATGTCAAAGGTATTGGTAATAAACCGTCATCAAAAGTGTCGGCAACCAACCTTATGGATGTTTGCGGTCAAGCCGTAAAAAACATTGAATATTTATCAATGTTTAATGATAAAAAGCCATCTGGAGTAAAATCTAAATGGCAAAAAGAATGGTCAGGTTCAAGAGGTGTTAAAGGAAAAGTGAAAGATAGGTTAAGGTTTGGAACGTTCAAAAGTACTAATGAAGTTTGGGATCATATTCATAGTAGAATTTCGGACCCTTCTATTGATAATGAAGTGTGGTTGTTTCTAGGGGGTATTTTATCGAGAAATGAGTTAATAAAAAAGCTAAAGAAGGATGAAGGCAACAGCGCAGCTTTACAGACGTTAGTGCTTCTTAATGGTACATTAACGAATGTTGGCGCATTAGGTTGCAAATTGAAAATATTTTGTAGTGAGTAGCGTTCGATATAAAAATATTATTAGTTTATTTTTTGAATATGAAATGAGCTCATTTTAAGCCTGAAAAAGGGTTTAACAGGATAGCGTAATTGGTAATATGCCATTCAATACTGAAGATTAAATCTTTGGTAAATGGCCAACATAAGCCTTATGATAGTCGTACTTACAATTCATTTTTATCTTCGCCAATGATTTTTCGAAAACACTTTCCTTTTTAATTCAGTCTCACTCGAATGCATAACTTCAGTAAATCCGATTTCTTTTAATGCAAGGGCTTGATCTTTTCTGAACTGCCAGTAGGAGTTATATTCGCCAACTTTTAATGTTAAATGCACGTTTTGTGTTGTGTTTTCAAATTCGTGTTTTATTTCTTCAACATAGAACCAATTTATATTTGTTATTGCTTTGATAAACGGTAAACTAATGTTTTCTCCAACCCTAGGTAAATGTTTCAGTTTTTAGATCGTAAAAGTAAAGCTACTTCCATAATAGTGAATATTGAAATGATATAAGACTTTCTTGAAATCTAAACTTTTCACATTTGCAAAGCCAAATATTTGTTCATGCATCTCAAGCAGTAATTTTCTTAGGGTATGAGTTTTTAAACCTGTAGCTTCTTCAATATCTTTAACTTTAGGAAAGGGGGGGTCTAGATCATCATTTAAGTAATCTTTAGCAATAAGAAAATCAATTATGACGTGATATTGTTTTTCGTTCTTAAACAGCTCGGCAAGCTGTTCTTTGATGTAGATGAAATCAATTACAATTTGTTTAAGCGATACTGGATTTTTCATAAATTCTATTTTTATATAAAAATAACGAAAAAATAATAATGATTGTGGGGATAATGTGGGGATATATTGTAAATAAAAAACCCTAACCCACTGATTAACAGTGGTTAGGGTTTTAATTCCGCGGAGAAAGAGGGATTCGAACCCCCGGACCTGTTACAGTCAACAGTTTTCAAGACTGCCGCATTCGACCGCTCTGCCATTTCTCCAGTATGTCGCATCCATTATCTGAATGCGAGTGCAAATATAAGAACCTTTTTTAGTTATGCAAATCTATTTTTAGAAAAAAAGCATCTATTTTTTGGACTAATTTTTAAAGGTTTCATTTTGTATACTTTAGATGAAAATATTTTTATAATTTTTTTTTAAATGAATTTAATAATTTACATATTCCTTAATTTCTAATCCATATCCAATCATTCCAACGCGTTTTGTTTGCTCAGTATTGGATAATAAACGGATTTTTGAAATATCGATATCATGTAAAATCTGAGCACCAATACCAAAATCTTTATTATCCATCTTAATTTGTGGTGCTTTGAATTCTCCTTTCGCTTGCAGTTCTTTCAGTTCTACAATTCGATTCAATAAGTCTATTGATTGCGCTTCCTGATTAATAAATAAAATTGCCCCTTTTCCTTGATCATTTATCAATTGAAACATACCGTCTAATTTCTTATTGGCATCATTGGTCAATGTTCCTAAAATATCATTATTGACTAAAGTAGAATTGATTCTGGTTAGTATTGGTTCACCAATATTCCAGTTGCCTTTAGTCAGCGCAATATGTATTTGTTTATTAGTGGTTTGTTGGTATGCGCGTAATCTGAATGTACCAAAACGAGTTTCAATATCAAAATCTTCTTTTTTAACAATCAAGCTGTCATGTTGCATTCTGTAAGCGACTAAGGATTCGATTGAAACTAATTTTAAATCGAATTTTTTTGCTACTTCGACTAATTGGGGAAGACGTGCCATTGTGCCGTCTTCATTCATGATTTCCACAATTACTCCAGCTGATTTGAATCCAGCTAAACGAGCGAAATCAATCGCTGCCTCTGTATGGCCTGTTCTTCTCAAAACACCACCTTGTTTGGCAATTAGAGGAAAAATATGTCCAGGTCTTGCTAAATCATGCGGTTTCGTTTCTGGATTTACGAGTGCTAAGATTGTTTTTGCTCTATCTGCTGCTGATATTCCGGTTGTAACTCCGTTTCCTCTTAAATCTACCGAAACTGTAAAAGCGGTCTCCATTGGGTCCGTATTATTGGTCACCATCACATGCAATCCTAACTCTTTACAACGGCTTTCTGTCAAGGGAGCGCATATTAATCCGCGACCATGAGTAGCCATGAAATTAATCATTTCCGGTGTTACTTTTTCGGCTGCTGCCAAAAAATCTCCTTCATTTTCACGATCTTCATCATCAACAACTATAATAATTTTTCCTTGGCGAATATCTTCTATAGCTTCTTCAATTGTGTTAAGTTGTATTTTATTTAAGTCCATTTCGGGTATTAGTTTTGTGATGGGAATATTTTTTTTATTACTTTTTGGAATGGAGCTAAAATAACATCCATATTTATTAATCCAATATCGTTTGTAGCTCTGTAAGTTAATAAAATAGCTAATGGTGTTAGTATAAATGAGGATAACCAAGCTCCCATAAATGGAGTCATTCCGTTTTCCTGAGCAATCCTTTTTCCAAAAGTATTTATAAAATGAAAGGTTATAAATATAAAAACAGCAAAAACTATTGGAAGTCCTAATCCTCCTTTTCTAATAATGGCTCCTAATGGCGCTCCTATAAAAAACATCAGAAAGCAAGCATATACAATTACAAATTTATCGTAAAAAGCCAATAAATGTCGATTTATATTTTTCTGCTTATTGAATAATTCGGTTTTAGAAGAATCAATGGAATAGCTAGTGCTGATTACATTACTGCTGGCAATTTTTAAAATATCCGATTTTTGTTGGTTCGTGTATAATGATAAAATATCATCTGGAAGTGGTTTACTTTTCTTGGCTGCTTGTACTGATTTTTTTTTCTCTGGAAATCCAATTCTTGCATTGCTGTTTTCAGTAAACGTAATAATATCCGTTTTCATGTTTTTATTTAATGAGTCTAAAGTGTAATTTAGTTCATTAACGGTAAGCATGGTATTTGTGTTGGCAACAGATTCGTCATTTACATCCACTTTATTCAGTTCAGATAAATCTATATTTATGATTTGCTTTTTAAAGGAGCTTTTTGCAAAAGGCATCTTACTGCGATCTTCATATTTTTTTGGAACAATGTCTTCGTAATAATACCCTTTGTTAAGCACTAATTGCAGAATACTGGATTCTTCACTACTAATTAATTCTCCATTTTTGGCTTTGATTACAGTTTTACTTCCATCACCAATTTTAGATTTTTTGTGAATAGTTATTCCTGTCAGAATATTTCCTTCTGCGCCACTTTTTTTATTGACTTTAATATTATAAAATCCAACATCATTAAATTGTCCTTCGGCGATAGCTAATGCTGGTTTGACCTGTGCAATGTTTTTTCGAAAATTAATGAACTTGTATTCGGCATAAGGAATGACATTATTCGAAAAGAAAAAAGCCACGATACTTAGTAAAACGATGAATACAGTGAGACTTCTCATGGCTCGTTGAAGTGAAATTCCAGAAGATTTCATCGCTGCGAATTCATAATTTTCAGCCAAATTTCCAAAAGTCATTATCGAAGATAAAAGTATAGAAAGTGGTAATACCAAGGGTACAATTCTAGGCATAGAAAAGGCCAGGAATTTAATAATCATTAATAGATCTAAATCTTTCCCGGCCAATTCGGATATGAATAACCAAACGGTTTGAAGTATAAATATGAAAAATAGGATTACAAATACTGTAGTAAATGTAGTCAAAAAGGTTTTTAATAAGTATTTGTCAAGAATTTTCACCTAGCGCATTAATCTAATTTGTTGATGTAGTAATTTGGATACTTACTTCCCGCAAATGTAAATTGATTTTTTGACAAAGGTTGGTTGGTTTTGAAAGAATTAACCGTTAATGTTGTTTTTGTGCCTTTTTTGCCCATTTCTATTAAATTGTAGATGTGTTTCGTTTGAACATCAATTCCCAATAATACTTCTTTTCTTTGATCTTTAGCATTTAACGGAACCAATTTGATATATTGAATTTTTCTGCCTTTTACGTTTTGCAAAATATCCATGTTATACTTGTAGCCCGTATTGAAAAAAGTCAACATTTTTGATGGAGTTATGGCATTATCATCTTTTTCATTTACTGCTGAAATGGTAATTTCTTCATCTTCTGGAACGATAGTGTATGTTTTTTTACCATCAAAAATTTTAGTAACTCCCATGAAATTTAAAACATATTGATTTCCTTTCATCGTCACATTTCCTTTACTGTCCTGATTGATGTTTTCTTTGGCGTTATTCAAGGAGTATTTAAAATCAATAGCAATATTATTATAACTTTTAACTTTAGCAGTAACTTGATCTAAAAGGTCTTTTGCTTTTTTATCTTGTGCTTGAGCTGAAAAAGTAAGAATAAATATAGCCGTTAATAAAAGGAACTTTTTACTCATACTTTGTATATTAATTTTTTTAGAATCTTGAATTTTTGATTTCATAGTATTATTTGTTTTTTTCATTGTTGAAAAATTGATCAAGAGAACTCATGTCCGGAACGTTTACACTACGTGCTTTACTTCCTTCAAAAGGGCCTACAATTCCAGCAGCTTCGAGTTGATCGATTAGTCTTCCAGCTCTGTTGTAGCCTAATTTAAGTTTTCTTTGTAATAAGGAAGCTGATCCCTGCTGTGCATTCACAATAATTTCAGCAGCTTCTCTAAACAAAGTATCTCTATCGGAAATATCCATATCAAGATTAATGCCACTTTCCTCCCCAACGAACTCAGGAAGTAAATAAGCAGTAGCATAAGCTTTTTGAGAACCTATAAAATCAGTAATTTTCTCTACTTCTGGAGTATCAATAAAGGCACATTGTACCCGCACTACATCATTTCCATTGGTGTAAAGCATATCACCACGACCTATCAATTGATCCGCTCCTTGAGTATCCAGAATCGTACGGGAATCAATTTTTGAGGTAACTCTAAATGCTATTCTCGCAGGGAAATTGGCTTTTATTAAACCTGTAATTACATTCACAGATGGTCTTTGTGTTGCTATAATTAAGTGTATTCCAATGGCTCGTGCTAATTGTGCCAATCGTGCTATAGGAACTTCAACTTCTTTGCCTGCTGTCATAATCAAATCAGCAAACTCATCAACAACAAGAACAATGTAAGGTAAAAATCGGTGTCCATTTTCAGGATTCAGTTTTCGAGCCTTAAATTTATCGTTATATTCTTTGATGTTACGCACCATCGCATCTTTCAACAAAGAATAACGGTTGTCCATTTCTACGCAAAGGGAATTTAATGTGTTAACTACTTTTGCATTATCCGTAATAATAGCGTCATCCATATCTGGAAGTTTAGCTAAATAGTGTCTTTCAATTTTATTAAAAAGTGTAAGCTCTACTTTTTTAGGATCGACCAATACAAATTTGACTTCAGCAGGATGCTTTTTGTACAATAGAGAAGTCAGAACGGCATTCAAACCAACAGATTTCCCTTGACCAGTAGCTCCTGCCATCAAAAGGTGAGGCATTTTGGCTAAATCCACTACAAAAGTTTCGTTCGAAATTGTTTTTCCAAGAGCGATTGGTAATTCCATTTCAGCTTCTTGAAATTTGGCAGAGCCAATAACACTTTTCATAGAAACCATCGTTGGATTCTTGTTGGGAACCTCGATTCCTATCGTTCCTTTTCCAGGAATAGGAGCTATGATACGAATTCCTAATGCCGAAAGTGACAGTGCAATATCATCTTCTAAACTCTTAATTTTTGAAATACGAATTCCTGCTTCCGGTACAATTTCATAAAGCGTAACCGATGGTCCAACGGTTGCTTTTATCTGTGCAATTTCTATTTTATAATTGCGAAGGGTATCTACAATTCTGTTTTTATTTTCTTCTAATTCTTCCTGATTGATGGTAATTCCTCCTGTAGAATATTCTTTTAATAAATCAATCGTAGGGAATTTATAATTGGATAAATCCAAAGTTGGGTCGAATAATCCAAAATCAGCTACTAATCGAGACGCTAAGTTTTCTTCGATAATATCTTCTTCCGGAGCGGTTTCTATTATAAACGATTCCTCAACATTCGAAATAACTTCTGGAGTTGCTATTGGTGTTACTTCCATTGCAAGCGGTTTTGCAATAGGGTCTCTATTAATATCAGATGAATTACTAATAGTTGGTTTTAATGCCTCTTTGTTGATTTCGAATTGTGAACCATTTGTTTTTAAATGAATGTCATCAATTTCTTCCTCTTCAACAACGGCAAATTCTTCCAAATTGTAACCGCTTTTTCCGTTATTCAGCGGATTGGTGATGGAAACTGCTTTCATTTCTTTTTTGGTAGTATCAAAAAACAACTGAATACTTTCCGGCGAAAGCTTGATTTTAAAAATGATATAAATAATGAGTCCAAAAAGCAAAATCAGTAATGTTCCTGTTTTTCCAATATAATCTTGCAAAAATAAATTCAATTCATATCCAATAGTTCCTCCTAATTCAGGCGCTGAAGTAGCGAAGAATCCAAATAAAACGGATACTATAATGATTACAAATAAATCCCAAAACCAAATATTCTTAAGTTTTCCTAAAGAAATACCAAGAATCATATATATTCCGGAAAGGAAAAATAAACGTACGAATATAAATGCGGCAATTCCAAAACCTTTATAAACAAGTAAATCAGCCAAAAAGGCGCCAAATTTTCCAAGCCAGTTCTGAACCGTTTCTGAACGATCCGTCAATTGTTGAACAGCACTTTGATCTTGTTGTCCATAAATGAATAAGGACACAAACGCAAACAATAAAGCAACGGAAAATAAAACCAATAAAGAACCAAAAACAATTTTATGCTGTTTTGTTAGTTTTAATGGAGTTTTGACCGCTGATTTAGTATCGTTTTTTTTTATTAAAGGAGTTGTTTTTGCCATTCTTATTTGTAATAATACCTAAAAAACTAAAGGTATATATATAATTAAACCGATTACTATTGCTGTCAAAGCAGCAAAAAATACCGCTCCCGCAGCAATATCTTTAATGAAGCCAATTCTTTCATGATAATTGGGATGAATAAAATCGGCTATTTTTTCAACGGCCGTATTTAAACCCTCAATACTCATCACCAAACCAATAGCTAAAGTCTGAAAAAGCCATTCTGTTTTAGAAATACCAAAATAAAACCCAGCAATGGTGACCAAAATTCCTAAGAGAAATTGAACCATCACGCTGTGTTCTGTCGTGATAAGTTTTAAAGCTCCCTTTAGGGCATAAGAGACACTTTTTAATCTTCCGGAAAAAAAAGTATTGTCTTTTTGAAATTCCATTAAATTCGGATTAAAGTACCGCTAATGCAGCTTCGTAGTTTGGTTCATCGGCAATTTCAGCAACTTGTTCCGTATGTGTAATTATTCCGTTTTCATCAACAACAATAATAACTCTTGAGTGTAATCCGGCCAGAGGTCCGTCAGTCATTTCTAAACCATTTGCTTTACCAAAACTTCCTTCTGGAAAATCAGATAAGTTAACAACATTTTCAAGTCCTTCTGCACCACAAAAACGTTTTTGTGCAAATGGTAAATCTCTTGAAACACATAAAACAGTAGTATTTTCTAAAGTACTGGCGCTTTCGTTAAATTTTCTAACAGATGCTGCACAAGTTCCGGTATCAATACTTGGAAAAATATTTAAAACTAGTTTTTTACCTGCAAAATCCTGCAATGAAGCGATAGAAAGGTCCGTTTTTACTAACTTAAAATCAGCGATTTTTGTGCCTATTTTTGGTAATTCACCTGAAGTATGAATTGGATTTCCTCCTAATGTTATTGATGCCATAGTGTTTGTTTTTTAATGAGGTTCAAAAGTATGAAAATTATTTAAGAATTTGTCTTCAAATAGTGGTTTAAAGTTTACCATTTTACTCAAATTATTAACTGTAAAATTATATCGTCTTTTAGATTTATTGAATAAAAAAACACACTCGTTTTGGAGTGCGTTTTAGTAGAATTAAATAAAAAATTCTTTTATTTATCGATAGAACCCAAAACACGTTTCATGAAAATGTTTAAAGCTTCTTTTTTATCAGTTCCGTTTTTTACTAATTTGTTTACTTCTAATGCGCCGTACATATTAGAAATTAATTCCCCAATAACATCCAATTCTTCATCTTTCAATGACGGAATTTCAGTCATTGCTTCCAGAACCTCGATTGTTTCGATAATGTAATCTTCATCATTCTCTTCTATAAACTGGGACAAATGTTTAATTACAGGTAGTTTCATTTTTTTTTCGATTTTTCGATTGTAAGGTTTATTAGATTTTTAGATTGGTTGGGGCTCGAAATTGAATTTAAATATAAAAAAAATCTCTAGATTTTTAAAATCTAATCAAGTCTAAAAATCAAATCTACTTTAATGATCTAATTAAACTATTTCGTTTACTAATTCAATTAGCACTTCTTGTTTATTAGTTTGAGTTTCGTTTACCAGTTTTCCATTTACAAAAGTGGCAAAAGTTGGCAAATTACTCACATTAGCTAATTTTCTTGATTCAGGAAAATTTTCAGCATCAACAAGTGCAAAAGTGATTGTTTCGTTTTCTAAAGCTAATTTTTTGAATTTTGGCTTCATAATTCGGCAATTTCCGCACCATGAGGCCGAGAATTGAACTACTACTTTTTCGTCTTTTTCAATTAAATCCTGTAACGTATCTTCGGTTAATTCGATTAACATATTTTTAAATTTAAAAAATCAATTGCAATATCGAATTCAATTTTAAAAATTGAATTCGATATTGCAATTAACATTGTTATTGATTTAGTTTACACTTAAGTACTCAGCAGTACTTTTTCGGTCGGCGCTCATGGCTTCTTTTCCGGCTTCCCAGTTTGCAGGACAAACTTCTCCTTTTTCTTGAATGTGTGTGTAAGCATCAACCATACGTAAGTATTCATTTACATTACGACCCAATGGCATATCGTTTACACTTTCGTGGAAAATTTTTCCAGTTTCATCAATAAGGTAAGTTGCTCTGTACGTTACATTAGAACCTTGAATGATAATTGAATCAGTTTCTTCGCTGTAAGCTGTTTCTTCAATATCAAGAATTCCTAAAATGTTTGATAAGTTTCTGTTGGTATCCGCAAGAATTGGATAAGTAACACCTTCGATTCCACCGTTGTTTTTTGGAGTATTTAACCATGCAAAGTGTACTTCGTTAGTGTCACAAGATGCACCTATAACGATTGTATTTCTTTTTTCGAATTCTGGTAAAGCGGCTTGAAAAGCATGTAATTCAGTTGGGCACACGAATGTAAAATCTTTTGGGTACCAAAACAAAAGTACTTTTTTGTTATTATTTACAGCTTCTTCAAAAATGTTGATTTTTAAATTATCACCCATTTCAGAGATAGCGTCTACTGCAATACTTGGAAATTTTTTACCTACTAATGACATTTTTATTTACTTTTTAATTGTTTTTTGTTGGTGCAAATGTAGTCATACTAAAAGTAAATTGAAATAGCTTTTGATTATAAATACTTATCTCAAAATAGGGTATTATTATACTAAAAATTTTTAAAGATTTTACCTATTAATTATAAAAAGTTAACCTCCACAGGAAGACTTCCTTTGCATTTTGTGTTTTCCAAAAGTTGTTCGGCAGCGGTTTCCTGAAATTCTGTAAAATCCTGATACATTTGAATAATTCCTAAAGCATCTCTCAAATTTGGAATAATTTGCAGCGCATAAGGATTCCCAAAAACATATAAAATACACTTTTTGACGGTAAACATGTTACCTAAAAATTGAAGTACGGAATCTTCAATATCAAAATTGTTTAAAGGTTTTGCCTTTGGAACAAATAAAGAAATGATTAGCGTGTCAAATTTATTTAGTTCTTTTTCTAATTTATTCAAAACGGATTCACCACCAGTTTCATAACTAAATTCTGGTGAAGGCAAATCAGCTGCTAAACTTTTGAAAAATGTATTATCTGTGTTTTTATAAAAGCTTATTTTGGCAAGCGTGCTGCTTTTATTCGCATCAAAAACAGTTTTGGAATTGTTTCTGTCTTTAATTTTTGTAATGCAGTTTTGAGCAATTTTCAGATTTAATTTTGAAGTAGTTTTAAAATCAAAGTCAGTCGCTGAAAGGTTTGGCAAACTTAGTTTTCCATCCACAATTCCTGCTTTTTGTTTGCATTTCCAGATGCGTTGAAAACTGGCTTCAATTCTTTCAGGTTTTGCATTTTTTAGGATTTCCTGGATGCCTTCCGGAACATTTTCGGCGAAGCACAACACATCGTTTCCGGCATTGAAAGCTTCCCATTCCAACTGTCCTTTTTTATCGTACAATTTAGAAACGCTGTGCATATTTAACGCATCCGAAATCACTAGACCATCGTATCCTAATTGCTTTCGCAAAAGCGTTTCAATTACGGATTTTGATAACGTGGCTGAAGTGTCTTTTCCATCGTTTAAAGCGGGAACTGCTAAGTGGCCAATCATAATCGAATCAACGTTATTCTCAATTCCTTTTATAAAAGGAACTAATTCATTGGCTAATAATTCTTCCAAAGTTTCTTTTAAAACGGGTAATCCTAAGTGCGAATCAATATTCGTATTTCCGTGTCCGGGAAAATGTTTAAAACAACCTAAAATCCCGACATCATTCATTCCTCTAATATATTCCAGCGAAAAATCAGCTACTTTTTCTTTGTTTTGACCAAAAGAACGGTACCCTATTACAGGATTATTAGGATTATTATTGATGTCGGCCAAAGGCGCTAAATTGTAATGAATTCCAACAAATTTTAAGTCTAAGCCTATTTGTTTACCAACTTCGTAAACCAAATGTTTTTGATTGTCAGGCAAAGCGCCAAGGGTAATCGCATAAGGATATTGTGGTGTTTTTTCGACGCGCATGGCTAAACCCCATTCGGCATCGATACTCATTAATAACGGAGTCGTAGCACAACTTTGATACCTTTTAATAAGTTCCTTTAAACGTTGAAAACTATCATCATTTAAAACTACTTTTTTCTTAGTTTCATAATTCGTCGCTGCACTGGCTCGGCTGTGAAAAAAAGTCAATCCGCCTATATTGTAATGCCTTATTAATTGTTCGGTAGCTTGAATGTTTTCTTCAGTATCATTAATGAAAACGGCAGGAAAGAAAAACTGTCCTATTTTTTGTTCTAATGTCATTAGTTAGAATTTTATACTTTTTTAGTACGCAGAAAAAATGGATTCTCTATTTCAAAAACGCAGGTAAAAACGGATTTTTAAAAACGGTTTTTATTGTTGACTTTACAAAGTAAATCCGTCTTATCCGTGTGCTATTAAATTATTCGGTTTTCTTTCCAAAATCGGCTGGAAAAATCAAAAATCGGGATAAAATCAATCCTGGAATGGTTGCCAAAAATACCCAAATAAAGAAATTTCCATAGCCCAGATATTCTTGGATATAACCGCTCAACATTCCCGGAAGCATCATTCCTAAAGCCATAAATCCGGTTGCGATAGAGTAGTGGGACGTTTTTGATTCGCCATCTGCCACATAAATTAGATACATCATGAAAGCCGCAAACCCAAATCCATAGCCAAATTGTTCCGCAATTACCGTTAAATAAACGTAGATCACGGAACCCGGATGAAAATGGGAGAGTAATATAAACCCTATTATGGGTAAGTGCATAGTTAAAATCATGGGTAGCATCCATTTTCCTAATCCATCTCTAGATATGACTATACCGCCCAAAATCCCACCAACAGTTAATGCAATAACCCCGAAAGTGCCATATATTATACCAACATCCTGAGTGGTTAATCCCATTCCGCCTGCAGTTGTCGGATCGATAAGAAAAGGAGTCAACATTTTTAATAATTGAGATTCTCCTAATCTAAACAATAAAATGAAAGCCAAAACTAAACCAATTTGTTTCTTTTGAAAAAAAGTGGCAAAAACAACAGCAAAACTTTTATTAGGAACCGATTCCGCTTTTGTTTCCAAGATTTTTGCTTCAATTTTTGGAGTCGAAAAATAATTGTAAATGGTAATTACAGTCATTATGATACCGACAATTACCATCGTATAGGACCATGCTTTTTGCTTATCGCCATATTCTTGTTCTAAATAACCCGCAATAAACACTATTAATCCATTTCCAGTAAGCATGGAAAGTCTATAAAAAGTACTCCTGATTCCAAGGAAAAAAGACTGTTGGTCTTTCTCTAATGCCAGCATATAGAATCCATCACTGGCAACATCATTAGAAGCGGAAGCAAATGCAGCAACCCAAAAAACGGCTAAACTAATAACGAAAAAATTGCTTAAAGGAATTGTTAAACCTACAATTAAAAAAGCGACAGAAATGAGCAATTGCATGGTTAAAAACCACTTTCTTTTAGTCGAATAAAGATCAATAAATGGGCTCCACAACGGTTTAATTACCCATGGTAAATAAAGTAAACTGGTATAAATCCCAATATCCTCATTGTTGATTCCGAGGTTTTTATACATAATCACCGATACCGAAATAATGATGGCATAAGGCAATCCGGAAGCAAAGTTTAAAACGGGAATCCAATACCAAGGTCTGTTGTCTGTTTTCATTTTAGCGTTTTATATTCGATTCAATTTTACAGCGTAAAGTTCACTAAAGTTGCTTCACTTTCATTACCATAAAAATCAATGAATGTAATCGCACAGGTTGTATTTTTGTCTAACTTATAGGATGGAATCACAACTTCAACCGTATCATTATCATCTTTGAATGCTATTTTATCAATAATTTGACTTGGATCGTTGATGTCAATTTTTGAATTGAATTTGGCTCCATAAACCATTACGTAACGCACTTTACTGTACAAAGGATAAGTGACATTAAATCGTGACGCAATTGGATCTATCAAAATATTATTCGCTGTAGGTACGATAGCCATTTTTTTAATGGAACCAGGCACTACAGTTGGAAGAGCAGCATATTTGTATTGGTTTTCTGTTAGTAACTTAGTCACACTTTGATTTCTGTTCAAAAATGATTTGGCACTAAAAAAAGCATTTCCCTGAATGTTTTTGTAGGATCTGGTAATGTCAATTTGATTTGGGATTTCATTTGGATTATTCCATCTTTTATCAGAATCAGCGTTGATTTTATACGTTCCATTTCCAATGTAAATTGCTGTATTCGTTGAGTTTTCAGACCACCAACGTAGTAGTTTTGAATAGGAAGCTTTTGGATGATCCATGCTCCAATACAATTGCGGAACGAGGTAGTCAATCCATTTATTTTCCATCCATGCTAAAGGATCAGCGAATAAATCGTCGTAATTCGTTTGTCCTGCTTCGGTTTCAGAACCTCTGGGATCTACTGATTTATTTCTCCAAACTCCAAATGGGCTGATGCCAAATTGCACCCACGGTTTGATGTTTTTTATCGAAAGGGAAACACATCGTACAAAATTATTCACATTCGAACGTCTCCAATCTTCGATACTTAATCCATTACCGTATTTTTTGAAAGAATCGGTATCATCAAATAGTTCTCCTTTTATTCTGTACGGATAAAAATAATCATCAAAATGTATTGCATCAATATCATATTTTTCCACAACCTCTTCTACGATTGCCGTCAAGTGGTTTTGAACTTCGGGTAATGCCGGATTGTAATAATATTTTCCACCATATTTAATCATCCAATCTGGATGCTTGAAAAAATCATGTTGCGGACTTAAAAGCGACGTATTGTAATCCATTGTAGCTCTATATGGATTCATCCAAGCATGAAATTCAAAACCTCTGGCGTGGGTTTCAGCAATCATCCAGGCTAATGTATCAAAATAAGGTTTTGGAGCTTGTCCTTCTTTACCGGTCAAAAAACGTGACCACGGTGCTAATTCTGTTGGATAAAAAGCATCACCAACACTTCGAATCTGAACAATGACAGCATTATAATTTAGTTTTTTGTAGGTTTCTAAAATCTCAATATAATCCGCTTTTTGTTTGGCAACATTATCAGTGCTCATTTTTGGCCAGTCAATATTTACCACAGTAGCAATCCAAACGGCTCTAAATTCATTTTTTGGATTTGTAGCCAATGCTTGTGCGTTACCATTCCAAAAAGAAAGTAAAAGGAACGTAATAAGCAAAAGGGTGTGCTTGCAATTTTTCATCGGAGTATCGTTTATATAGTGTCCAAAAATAGTTTTTTTAGTGAAATTTACCAGTTAAAATGGTTTTAAAATTTGACTTATTTTACCAGCGCAATTTCTTTGCCAATTTTTTTAAAATGAAATTAAAGAATACTTTCCAGTAAATAACAAAAGAATTTGAATTTTTCTTATTTGTTCTTAAGGTGTAAACCGCTATATATTTATATTTGTGAAAATAATAGCAATTTACTACATTACATGTTAATCACGCCTCAACTACAAGAATTATCTCAGTCATTAGAAGGAATACTTTTATACGATGATCTCCATAAGACGCTGTATGCCACCGATGCTTCAGCATATCGAATTATACCAGTTGCTGTAGCGATTCCAAAATCAGAGGAAGATATTGTCAAAATTATTCGCTTTGCAGCAAAAAATAAGATTTCAATCACGCCCAGAACTGCCGGAACATCATTGGCAGGACAAACAGTAGGTAGTGGAATTATCGTGGATGTTTCGAAACATTTTACCAAGATTGTCGCTTTTGATTCTATTAAAAAAACGGTTACCGTACAGCCGGGAGTAATTCGGGATGAACTGAATTTATATTTAAAACCGCACGGATTGTTTTTTGGTCCCAATACTTCGACTTCCAATCGTTGTATGATAGGCGGAATGGTAGGCAATAATTCATCTGGAACAACGTCAATTCGGTACGGAGTTACCCGCGATAAAATAGTGGAAATTAAAGCAGTTTTGAGTGATGGAAGTTCGGCAGTATTTAAAGAAATGACTTCTGCTGAATTCATTGAAAAAATAAAAGGGAACACGCTTGAAAGTTCTATTTACAAGACCATTTATGAGGAACTTTCGAATACAGAAAATCAAAAAGAGATTATCAAGGAATTTCCGAAACCTGAAATTCACCGAAGAAATACGGGTTACGCGATTGATTTATTATTGAAATCAGAACTTTTTGGAGGAACAGAAAATACTATAAATTTAGGGAAACTCCTTTGCGGAAGCGAAGGAACACTAGCTTTTACCACCGAAATTACGTTGAAAGTTGATAATTTACCACCAACGAATAATGTAATGGTAGTGGCTCATTTTCATACCATTCAGCAAAGTTTAGAAGCTGTGGTTACTGCGATGAAACACCATTTATACACTTGTGAAATGATGGATGACACTATATTAGATTGTACAAAAACCAACCGGGAACAAACTAAAAACCGATTTTTCATTCAAGGAGAACCAAAAGCGGTTATAATGCTCGAAGTGGCGTCGCATCACAGTATGGAAGATGCCGAAAGACAAGCTGATGATTTAATTGCTGATTTGGAAAGAAACAATTTCGGGTATGCTTTGCCAAAAATTTACGGAGCTGATATTGATAAAATAAATGAGTTGCGCAAAGCAGGTCTTGGACTTTTAGGAAGTATTGTAGGCGATAATAAAGCGGCTGATTCTATTGAAGATACCGCCGTTGAGTTGAGTGATTTACCCAATTATATTGCCGAATTCACTGCCATGATGGAGCGTCACGGTCAGAGTGCCATATATTATGCACATGCCGGGGCCGGAGAAATTCACTTGCGACCGGTTTTGAATTTGAAAACAACAGAAGGGCTGCATCAATTTAGAAACATCGCAACTGAAGTAGCCATTTTGGTGAAAAAATATAGAGGATCTTTAAGTGGGGAACATGGCGACGGAATTGTTCGTGGCGAGTTTTTGTCTTTTATGATTGGAGACAAGAATTATGAATTGTTGAAAAGAATCAAACATGCTTTTGATCCTAACACTATTCTGAACGTTGGGAAAATCGTAAATGCGTTCAAAATGGATGAAAACCTGAGGGTGGAAGCGGGCAGAGTGGAACCGGAGATACAAACGATTCAGGATTTTTCAGATAGTATGGGCATTTTGCGTGCAGCGGAAAAATGCAATGGTTCGGGTGATTGTAGAAAATTACCTTCGGCGGGTGGAACTTTATGTCCCAGTTACCGCGCGACCCGAAATGAAAAAGATACGACGCGCGCCAGAGCCAATGCGTTGCGAGAATATTTAACGCATTCCGAAAAAGACAATAAGTTCGACCATGAAGAATTGTATAAAGTATTTGAATTGTGTGTGAGTTGTAAAGCTTGCGCCAGCGAATGTCCCAGTAATGTGGATGTGGCAGCATTAAAATCGGAGTTTTTGTACCAATACCAAAAAGCAAATGGATTTTCATGGCGCAATAAAGGGTTTGCTTTTAATGCTAAATTGAATGGATTGGGAAGTATCACTCCAAAGTTTACGAATTTCATGGTGAACTTGCCCTTTGTAAAAAAAAGTATGGGAATTGCTGCCAAAAGACAAGTGCCGCTTTTGGCTCCAAAGACATTTCGAAAATGGTACGAAAAAAATTGGAATCAATCGCCAAGTGATTTTTTTGTAAACGGAAAAGTATGTTTGTTTTGCGATGAATTTACTAATTATTATGATGTTTCAGTTGGAATCGATGCGTACGAGTTATTGACAAAATTAGGATATGAAGTGATTCTGGTGGATCACGAAGAAAGCGGAAGGGCTTTTATCTCTAAAGGTTTTCTCGAAGAAGCAAAAGCAATTGCGAATATAAATGTTGCCGTTTTTTCGAATTATATTACTGCAGATTTACCTTTGATAGGAATCGAACCTTCGGCGATACTGACATTTAGAGACGAATACATTCGCTTGGCCGATGATAAAGAAAGTGCCCAAAAATTAGCCGAAAATGTATTTACGATTGAAGAGTTTTTCAAAAATGAAATTACAAAAGGTAAAATTCATGCGGAACAATTTTCTGAGGAGGAAAAAACAATAAAAATTCACGGACATTGCCATCAAAAGTCATTAAGCACCATGGAAGCGACTTTTGCGATGTTGAATGTGCCAAAAAACAGTTCGGTTACCATTTATAATTCGGGTTGTTGTGGCATGGCAGGTTCTTTTGGATACGAAAAAGAACATTATGAAATCAGCATGCAAATGGGAGAAGACACGTTGTTTCCAAAAATTAGAGCCACTGAAACAACAACATCCATTGCTGCAGCAGGAACGAGTTGTCGCCACCAGATTTTTGATGGAACCAACAGAAAAGCATTGCATCCGGTCACAATTTTAAGGAGCTGTTTGAAATAGAAACTATTTTTTAAAAGACAGATAAATTGTGACTGGCTTTCGTTTTCCAAAAATAATGGAAGACTTTTTTAAAAATAAAAATAATAAAATTCTTTTATATTTTTATATCCGAACAAAATTTATATTATTGCAAACTGCAAGTAAAAAGGCGTAAAAATAGATTAATTTTTTAATGATAAAATTTAGATATGGCATTTTCAAGTTTATTTAGAAGAAAATCAACAACAACAATATTACAGCAAGGCGGTGATGGAGATCACACGGAACTCCATAAGGTATTGACAGTTAGGGATCTTACTTTTTTTGGGATTGCCGCAATCATTGGTGGCGGAACTTTTAGCGCTATAGGAAATGCCTGTTTTTCGGGAGGTCCCGGAGTAGTAATACTTTATATTATTTGTGCTATTGCCTGCGGATTTACCGCGATGTGCTACGCCGAATTTGCTTCACGTGTCCCAGTTTCTGGAAGTGCTTACACTTATGCGTACGTCTCTTTTGGGGAATTATTTGCATGGATTATCGGATGGGCGTTGATAATGGAATATTCTATCGGGAACATTTATATTGCTTTTTCTTGGAGTGGCTATTTTACGAATTTGTTGGAAACTTTTCAAATTCATTTGCCAGATTGGCTCACGATAAATTATCAATCGGCACATTCTGCCTTTTTAGAAAATAAAGCAGGAGAAGGATTTAATGCTTGGCAAACTGCACCGATGCTGGGCAGCTTGAGAATAATTTTTGATATGCCAGCAGTTGTAATCAATTTATTAATCACTTATTTAGTCTACAGAGGCACAAAAGAGTCTAGAAATATCAGCAATGTCATGGTAATGATTAAATTGGTGATAATAGTTTTGGTCATTGTTGTTGGCGCTTTTTATGTGGATATTGACAATTGGACACCGTTTATGCCAAATGGTTTTAAAGGAGTTATGGGTGGTGTTTCGGCAGTTTTCTTTGCTTATATTGGGTTTGATGCCGTTTCAACATTAGCAGAAGAAAGTAAAAATCCGCAACGTGATTTACCTCGCGGTATGATTTATTCCTTACTGGTTTGTACTGTTGTTTATATTATTTTAGCGTTGGTAATTACAGGGATGGTTTCCTATACATTGCTGGGCGTTAGCGATCCTTTAGCTGAAATATTTGCTTTAAAAGGCGTAAAATGGATGTTATTTATTGTTTCCATTGCTGCCGTGGTGGCTATGACCAGTGTAATGTTGGTTTTTCAAATGGGACAACCACGTATCTGGATGACAATGAGCCGTGATGGACTGATGCCAAAGAAATTTTCAGAAATTCATCCGAAATATAAAACACCGGGGTTTGCAACTATAGTAACTGGTTTAGTGGTTGGAATTCCAATTTTTTTCACCGATGAAAACTTTGTATTGGACTTTACAAGTATTGGGACTTTATTTGCTTTTGTCTTGGTTTGTGGCGGGGTTTTAATGTTATCTCCTCAAAGTGAAGCTGAAATTGCGGAGCGCAGGACCAACGGCAAATTCAAAATTCCATACATAAACTCGAAGTTTATTTTTCCTCTAATGGTTGTGGCTGCAGCATTTTTAATTCAATATTTATTTCCGACATTCTTTGTGGATACTTTCGATTTCTCTCAAGATAAAATGGCAACAAATAGCACGATGATAATTTTCTTTATTTTGTGTATTGTGATGGCAATTTTGTCATTCCTCAAAAACCTTTCTTTAATTCCGTTATTGGGATTAATTTCGTGCTGTTATTTACTTACTGGAATGGCAATTTCTAACTGGAAATGGTTTGGTGTTTGGTTGTTAATCGGATTAGTGTTTTACTTTTTTTACGGATATAAAAACAGTAAGTTAAATCCTAATAGGTAATAAGAACAAAGAATATACAAAAAGCCGTTTCTACTTCAGAAACGGTTTTTTTGTGTTTTGTAGTTAACTTTTGAAAAAGATATTAAACACAGAATTCAATAGACTCAACAAATAGATTGGTTTTCCACTGCATAATAAGTTTTGAACGTGTTACAATACCATTTATTGATTGTGATTGCTCTTATAGCTAAATAAAGCACTTATGCAGGTGAAAAAAAAGTATTTAATAAAGCTACAATTAAGTGGCGTGGTAATGTTATACATGACATGCTAAAAAATACTACTTATAAAGGTATTAGAGTGTGGAATCGTCATGAAAAAGGTAAAAAACAACGAATCGAAGCAAATTTTCCACCAATTGTTACTGAAGATTTCTTTGACAGGGTAAATTAAAACCTTTTTAAGAATAAACAAAAAGTTGGAAAAAGAATTGAGTTTGAATATCTATTTAATGGTTTAATAATTTGCAGTTGTTGTGGCAAAGAATATCGTGGCAAAAAAAGAATTGTAAATAAGGATTCAGCTTACAAATGTATTCAACAAGGCAAATGTCCTAAATCAAGTGGTATATCAATTGTAAGATTTGAAAACTTTCTAATTCAACATCTATCTATTGATAAAAACTTGAAAGAATTATTAATAAACTTGCCCATCAATACAAATGATGGAGTTGTTTTAAAAAGTAAATTAATTAAATATGAAGAAGAGCTTAAAAAGAAAATCAAATTAAAAGAAAAACATTTAAAATGGTTGAATGATGAATATTTAGAAGGTTATGATTCCATTAGAGAACAGTATAGGAAAAATGTAAAAGATATTGATAACGTAAATAATAATATTGAAATTTTAAAGTGTGAGATTCTTGAATCTGATTCAAATTTTGCTAAGTTAAAAGTTGAAAATGCTACTAATGAATATCAACTTACAACAAATTTTGATGACACTAAAAGACTTATTCATTCGTTAGTTGAAAGAATAACAGTCACACATAGAAAGTTGGATAAGGGTGGGGTTTTTAATGTTGTAATTAAGTATAAAGGATTTGAAGAGTATTCAACATTTACAACAAATTGGTTCAGTTTGAAATAGGTTTGGCTGTATTATTCACGTGGTGAAGAAACAAATGAACAACAACTTATTGAAGATATTGAAAAGACAAAAGCTTTATTAGATTTTAAAGGGATTCCATACACTGATGAAGATTTTAATGATTTTGTTGCTGGTGATTCTGTTTCAATGATGATGGATGAAATAGTACTTGATAATAAAAATCTTGTTGAATTTAACTAACTCTCTTTATATAAGACGATTATATTTTTCAATAGACTACCTTATTCAACCGCATAAATATATTAATTCTTTTTGCTGCGGAATTATTCAGCGGATCCGAAATATGTTTCTGAGTTCTATACTGATGTGGAATTTCGAAGAATATTTTTTTGAATTCATGGATACTTTTTTGCATCGAATTGGTTTCCTGATGTTTGCTGAACACTGTTTCTAAACCGCCATGATTGGTGTAAATGTGCTGTAAACTTCTAATAAAACTGGCAAAATCAATTCCGTTGAACGTGCGGTGTACAAAAGTTTCCAATCGTTCCAAATCATTTTCGGTGTGCGACATTACAAAATCAAACGGCGCATTTCCCATCAAATCCATCATTCGATTTCCCCAAGCAATAGTAGCACTTAGAAAACCGGCAATTTCAATGTCTTCTTTTAGTGAGAATAAATGTGGAATTTGTACCGGATCACTTTCTATGAAATCAAATGTGTTGTATTGCAAGACTTTTTCGTCGAGAAAATCTTTAAGTTCTGATGAATTCATTATTGATGATGAATTTGAATACTAATTTTTTTAGGAAGTACGGCTTGTTCTTGAAAGGTATAGCCCAGATAGAAACGGCATCCTTTTTATTTTTTCTTTAAAAATAAAAAGATAGAGTGTATAGCTGGAAATAGCTCCTAATTACTAATCAAACCGTCAACCATTATTAGTTTTCTATCGGCCATATTGGCTAACTCCTCATTGTGCGTTACAATGACAAAGGTTTGTCCCAATTCATCTCGCAGTTTAAAAAATAATTGGTGCAGGTTTTCAGCTGAAGCCGTGTCGAGATTTCCGGAAGGCTCATCAGCAAAAATAATGGCTGGCTTATTAATCAGCGCTCTGGCCACCGCCACACGTTGTTGTTCCCCACCAGAAAGTTCATTGGGTTTGTGGTTCATTCTATGTGAAAGACCAAGATATGTCAATAATTTTTTGGCTTCAACCTCAGTTTCTTCTTTGGGTTTATTAGCAATAAATGCAGGAATACAAACATTTTCCAGTGCGGTAAATTCCGGTAATAATTGGTGAAATTGGAATATAAAACCTAAATTCAAATTCCTGAATTTAGATAAGTTTTTGTCATTCATGGTCAGAATGTCCTCATTGTTGATGCGTAATTCGATTCCATTTTCAACGGTTGGCTTGTCTAAAGTACCGAGAATTTGCAAAAGTGTCGTTTTTCCGGCACCTGACGCACCGACTATAGAGACGATTTCTCCTTTTTGAATATGCAAATCTACTCCTTTTAATACGTGCAGTTGATCGTAATATTTATGTAGATTTTTGGCTTGGATCATTTTGAAACTGTTTTGACAAAGAAACAAAGATTTTAATGATTATTAAAAGCTTCATAGTATATTTTGCATTGACAAAGTATAAACTTTAGTTAAGAGCGAATATTAAAAGGGATTTAATGAATAAATTTGACTTTAAATCATACAATATGAAAAAAATAATTGGGTTTTTTTTGGCGCTGTTGCCTTTTTCATTTTGTGCAAAAGAAAAGAGTGTTATTTTGCCCAAAAGTATAGAAACAAAAGATATGGAAATACAAAACGGAATGGAAGTTGCAACCTTTGCAGGAGGTTGTTTTTGGTGTACTGAAGCAGTTTTTTTAGAACTGGACGGTGTAAGTAAGGTAGTTTCAGGATATATTGGAGGAAACACGGTGAATCCTACGTACCAGGAAATCAGTACCGGTGAAACGGGTCATGCTGAAGCGATTGAGATTACATTTGATCCCAATAAAATAAGTTTTGGTGAGCTTTTGGAAATATTTTTTGCCACACACGATCCCACAACATTGAACCGTCAGGGGAATGATATTGGGACACAATACCGCAGTGAAATTTTTTACCACAATCCTTTCCAGAAACAATTGTCCGAAGATTATATGGCTCTAATGGCTACTGAAAATACGTTTGGAAAACCAATTGTTACTAAAGTTTCTCCGGCAAACAAGTTTTATGTAGCGGAAGATTACCACCAAAACTATTACAATCAGAACAAAACGCAGGGATATTGCAGTTATGTGATTACGCCCAAAATTGATAAACTGAAAAAATTATACCAAGATAAACTAAAAAAATAATTGGCACTAGATTTGTACTTGTTATGAAAAATAATAATCCAAATACTATGACAAAACAATTGTCCGTTAGTGCAGTAAATAATAAAACCAGAAACCTGGTGTTGGGAATTCTGTTTGATTCCATTGGAATGCTTTCATTTACCGTCCCCTTAATCGGTGAATTTTCAGATGTAATCTGGGCTCCTTTAGCTGGTTTTTTAATGACTTGGATGTATAAAGGAACAATAGGACGAGTAGGAGGAGTAATTACATTTCTGGAAGAAATTTTACCATTTTCGGATTTTATTCCTACGTTTACCTTAACCTGGATTTATAATTATTTAATTAAAAACAAAAATGCCTCGTAATTCGAGGCATTTTTTGTTAGTCGTTAAAAAGAAATCCTAATCCCATGCGTTTCAGCATTTTTTTTTCGAAAGCCCAAAAGAATTTAAACTGTCCAAACAAAAATCCTATCAAGACTAATAGGACTTGATAGATGGGAAAAATTAGAATTAACCGAACAGGAGTAAACCAATAGCCTAAACCTTCTTTTGTAATTCCAAGCCAAAAACAAAACGGTTTTGAAAGCCATGCCGATGCCGATCCGGTTATTGCAAAAACAATAAATATAAGGGTAAGTTGGAAATTGCTGTCAATTCCCCAACGCTGTTTCAGTTTGTTCATTTTTATTTATAATGAATACAAATATAGCAACATTATCTGATGGGGACAAAACCAAAAAGTTTTTGTTTGTACGTGTTTTGAAAATAAATCATGTAATTGTATATCAAATAATTTACCTCATACCCATAATCAATATTAGGGTCATAATTGATTGTCATTTCATACAAATTGGGATCATATCGTTGCGGTTGCAACACCCGACTGTTCCATTCATTAACATAAAGCTGGTTTTTAGTTTCCAAAAAAGATTGAGAATGATATTCTCGTGGGAATGCTCTTGAATTGAGCCAGGTATTAAAACCGGGATCAATAATAATCACTTCATATTCCAGTTCATCATTGGCAATTCTTACTGTATCGCCTTGAGCGGCAACAGATTTTTCAGTATTTGGAAAAGCAGATTTTGAGGTAGCACAACCCAAAAGCAAACAAAAAGTGACGATTATTATATAGTAACTGTTCTTCATGATGAAAAAATTGAATTATAAAGTTACAAAAACAAATAATTGATTGATAGTATTTTAACCAAAAAAAAGAGGCTGTTTTTATCAAACAGCCTCTCATTAAATATTTAAGAAGGAAAAACTAGCC
Source organism: Flavobacterium xueshanense (assembly GCF_900112975.1). Taxonomy (GTDB): domain Bacteria; phylum Bacteroidota; class Bacteroidia; order Flavobacteriales; family Flavobacteriaceae; genus Flavobacterium; species Flavobacterium xueshanense. The sequence continues at coordinate 45,925 of NZ_FONQ01000012.1, forward strand.
TAATATACTAATAATTTGTGAGGCTAATTCAGTACCAATTCTATCTTGGGCTTCTCCTGTTGCCGCTCCAATGTGTGGCGTCAATGAGATTTTATGGTTCATCAAAATAGCCATTTCTGGAGTTGGTTCATTTTCAAAAACGTCTAATCCTGCAAATAATACTTTTCCACTGTCTAATGCTTTTACTAATGCAACTTCGTCAATAACACCGCCACGAGCACAGTTTACGATGCCTACACCGTCTTTCATAATGGCAAGTGCTGCCTCTCCAATAATGTAACCATCTTGAGCAGGAACGTGTAACGTAATGAAATCAGCTTCTTTGAATAAAGATTCCAATGATTGTGAAACAATTGTAGTCGTGATGGATTGACCGTCAAAAAATTCCACTTTTACATCAACTTGTGGTATAAAACTATCGGCAGCAATAACTTTCATTCCTAGTCCTAACGCCATTTTAGCGGTAGCCTGACCAATACGTCCAATACCAACTATTCCTAGCGTTTTACCTCTTAATTCGATTCCGTTTGCGTAGGCTTTTTTTAAACCATCAAAGTTGGTATCGCCTTCAAGAGGCATATTTCTGTTCGCATCATGCAAAAAACGAACACCAGAAAATAAGTGTGCAAAAACCAATTCCGCCACTGATTCTGATGATGAAGCCGGAGTGTTAATTACGTGAATTCCTTTGCTTTTAGCATAATCCACATCAATATTATCCATTCCTACACCACCACGACCTATAATTTTCAATCCCGGGCAAGAGTCAATAATATCTTTACGAACTTTAGTCGCACTTCTTACTAAAACTACGCTTACATTATTTTCATTAACAAAATTAGCCACTTGTTCTTGCGCTACTTTTGTCGTTATAACTTCAAATCCACCTTTTTCTAAAGCTAGAATTCCACTTTTAGAAATTCCGTCATTGGCTAATACTTTCATTTTTTATATCATTGCGAGGAATAAAAAAGACCATCCTCATATTATTTATAATTTTATTTTTCTGGAGCTATTTCCCGCTATCCGTTACAATTTTTTATGTTTTTAAAGAAAAAACATAAAAGGATTTTCACTGCTATCAGGGCTAGGAATCCAGAATTCAATTGCTATTTTGTATAACTGAAAACTGCGGCTGAAAACTAGACTTTGGTTTCCAATTCTTTCATTACATCCACTAATACCTGAACACTTTCTAACGGAAGCGCATTGTACATAGAAGCTCTGTAACCACCTACTGAACGGTGACCCGGTAATCCAGATATTCCTGCTGCTTTCCACATAGGATCAAATATCTCTGCATGCGCTTCGTCATTTAATAAGAAAGTAGCATTCATGTTCGAACGATCTTCTACAGCGGCAGCTCCTTTGAATAATGGGTTTCTGTCAATTTCTCCATAAAGCAATGCCGCTTTAGCATTGTTTATTTTTTCAATAGCAGCAATTCCACCTAGGTTTTTCAACCATTGTAGAGTCAATAAAGATGCGTAAACAGGGAAAACAGGTGGCGTATTGTACATGCTTTCTGCTTTGATATGTTTGGCGTAATCCAGCATACTTGGGATTATTCTACCATTTTTACCTAAAATTTCTTCTTTTACAACAATCAGCGTAGTCCCTGCTGGACCCATATTTTTTTGTGCTCCTGCATAAATCAAATCAAATTTAGAAAAATCCAATTCTCTTGAAAAAATATCAGAACTCATATCGCATACAAGTGGCATATCAACTGATGGAAATTCTTTCATTTGCGTACCAAAAATCGTATTGTTACTGGTGCAATGGAAATAATCAGCATCTGCTGGTATTGTATATCCTTTTGGAATATGATTGTAATTTTGTTCTTTTGAGGAAGCGACAACAACTGTATCGCCAAAAAGTTTTGCTTCTTTTACAGCTGCTGCTGCCCAAGTTCCTGTATCAAGATAAGCCGCTTTTCCGCCTTCTCTCATCAAGTTATAAGGAACCATTAAAAATTCTAAACTTGCTCCGCCAGCAAGAAATAATGCTTGATATCCTTTGCCTTCAAGACCTAAAAGTTCAAGAACTATTGCTCTCGCTTCATCCATTACCGCAACGAAGTCTTTGCTTCTGTGCGAAATTTCTAAAAGTGATAACCCGGAATCGTTAAAATTTAAAATTGCTTGTGCTGATTTTTCAAAAACTTCTTGCGGTAAAATACAAGGTCCTGCGCTGTAGTTGTGTTTTTTCATGGTGTAGTTTATGTCCAAAAAATTAAAGTGCAAATTTCGACAATAGGAGTTTAAAAAACGTTAATTAATTCGGAATAATTGAACTTTTTTCGGCTATATTGTTAACATAAATGAAATTGTATCGGTGTTATCTGCGTAATTCCATAATCGGGGATTTTGAGTTTGTCCAAATGCCACGCTGTTTTCTATAGTCTCATCAGCAACGATACACTGTAACAGTTCATTTTCAGACTGTAATCTCATTTTTAATTCATTTATATCATCGTAAAACTCATAAAAAACACTTGAAATAGGCGAGGCGTGACTTTGATCTTCTTTTAAAGTCAGAAATCCGTTGTCCAATAATTTGAAATTACTCATCAGGAAAACGGCTTTGTTGTAATCGTAATTGTTAGCGTATTTTTCGTAATGAATGACGTCTTGATAAGCAAATATCGCTTCAAAAAACGGAACAAACGAATATCCTTTCGGTACAAAAAGTTTAGAAACATTGCGGCAACCCAATCCAAAATAGCGAAAAATATCTTCGCCCAAAGCGGTAAGTTGTTCTTTGGTTTCATTTCCGGTCAAAACCGCTACTGAATTTCTGCTTTTTCGAATAATCGACGGTTTATCTTTGAAATAATATTCAAAATAACGTGCTGTGTTGTTACTTCCCGTGGCTATTACGGCATCAAAACTTTCTAACTTTCCCTCTACAAAAGTAATATTCTCAGCTAATTCTGGCTGAACAGCAATGATGTATTTCGCTAAAAAAGGCAACAAATGCTGATCATTTGAGGATGTTTTTACCAATACAGTATTTCCTGTAATCAAAACCGAAAGGAAATCGTGAAAACCCACCAACGGAATATTTCCGGCAAGTATTAAAGCGACTTTTTTAGGCTCTTGAATGGGAATTGTATAGCTCGAAAGCCATTGATTCAGGTTTTCTTCTGTTAAAGCTTCTGCCCAAGAATGTATAGAGAAATAGACGTTTTCAGGAGTGTACCAGCCATTATGCGATTGCGATAAATGTATCAAGTCAACAAAAGCATCAAAAAACGTTTCGTTGTGCAAAACAGCCGGATTTTTTAAAGTGTTATTTTCAGAAAACTGACTTAAAAATTTTCCTAATTCAACAAAAACACTTTTTTTTGTTTCTAATGTCATAATGTTTGCTTATGAATAGTTTTGATTGTAATTTTGCACAAAAATAAGCTATAAAACGTATAGTTAAAAGATTAAAAGAGGAAAGATATGAGAATCTTAAATCCAAAATCTTATTTCCTTAATCCTAAATTAAAAAGATGGCAATTATAATTACAGACGAATGTATCAATTGTGGTGCTTGTGAACCCGAGTGCCCAAATACAGCAATATACGAAGGAGCGGACGATTGGAGATATAAAGACGGAACAAAACTAAAAGGGAAAGTGATTTTACCTGATGGAACCGAAATTGATTCTGATGAAGCTCAAACTCCCATTTCTGATGAAGTGTATTATATTGTACCGGGAAAATGTACTGAATGTAAAGGTTTTCATGATGAGCCACAATGTGCGGCTGTATGTCCTGTAGATTGTTGTATTCCGGATGACAATCACGTTGAAAGCGAAGAAACGTTACTGAATAGACAAGCGTTTTTACACAACGAATAAAATAGTATTTGTTAGTAAATCAAACCAAAAATCCTGAGTTTTACGCTCGGGGTTTTTTGTTTTGTTTTTGTAGTGTGATCATACTACGCGAATCGGTAGCATATATTTTCCGTCAATAATAGCGGTTAGTAAGTATTCAATTTTGGGAGAGTAAGCGAAATAAAAAAAGGGCTGTAATTGACAGCCCTTTTATAATCATTGGATAATTGAATTAGAAATTAAATCCTAATCGAGCATAATAATAGGCACCACTGAATCCCATTTGTACTGAATCCCAATATCCTCCTGCTTCAGTATTTCCTTGCTCATCTTGTTTGTCAGGGTAAATATTGAAAAGGTTATTGCTTCCAATGCTTAATTTTAATTGCTTAGATAATTTATAGCCTAAAGTTAAATCAGTAACCGTTTTTGCGTTGTATACGTCATCTTCATCAGCATAATCCACAAGAACTACTTTACTAAAATGGGTGAAAGCTAAACCAGCATCGAATTTATTTTTAGAATAATTAAGATTTAAACCAAATTTACTTTTTGGCGCTGAAGCCAATAAGAATGCTTTTTCACGTTTTCCAAAAAAAGTACCTTCGTCTAAACTTCCGTTTTTCACATTGTCAATTTTCATGTCATTGATATTTCCAACCAACGTCGCTCCCAATTTTGAATCGCCAAATGTTTTTTTCCATGCAAAAACTAAATCTAAACCAGCTGTTCTTGTATCAACACCATTGGTAAAAAATTGGGCAGCTGAAACACCAAGATTTAGTTGGCTTGCATCAAAATAGCCAGTTAAAACAATTCTGTCTTTTACCTTAATATAATATCCATCGACTGTAGCGGTAAAATCGCCAAAATTTGAAGTAAAACCTAATGATGCATTAACTGCTTTTTCCTCATTTAATTTCCCGATTCCAAATGCTTGCGTTACAGGGCTATTGTTTGGTGAGAGTAGCACTTCTGTTGCTCCTCCGGCATTAAAATTAGTAAAACGTAAGTTGTAGTAAATTTGTGCCAATGAAGGTGCTCTAAATCCTGTGCTTAACGAACCTCTAAAATTAATGTTTTTCGAAGCTTTAAGTCTAGTCGCTATTTTTCCATTAACAGTACTTCCAAAATCACTGTAGTTTTCAAAACGAACCGCTGCACTTACTAAAAAACTATCCGTAATATCAAATTCTGTATCCGTATATAAAGACAAGTTCGTACGACTTTTATCAACGACATTTGCTGGACTATATCCCGGAAACCCTTGAGAACCTCCTGGTCTTGGCTCTCCGGAAATAGGATCGATTGGAGCAGATTGAGTTGCAGGATTAGTTATAGGAAATCCATTGGTGTCATAAGTAGCGTAAGAACCTTGTTCTCCGGCAAAAATGTTGAATTTTTCAGTTCTGAATTCTGCTCCAAATGCAAGATTCATTCCTGATAAAACGGAACTGTAGTTTTTTGAAAAATCAAAATTTGTTGTGTTTTGGCTCAAACTATGTCCTCCGGCGTCAAATTCTGTTGGAGAAGCATCTTCCAATGATGCATTGATAGTTCCTTTGATAAAATAATGGAAAAGGTTTTTTCCAAATGTATTGCTAATGTCTATTTTCCAACCACTTGTCGTTTCAGTTCTAAAACCTGCAGCAATAGAGTTGTCAATAATATTTGACGTAATTCTAGGGGTGTAACCTCCAGGATATACGGATTCTACTACTCTTTCACCATCATTTCTTGTAAAAGCATATGCATCCGTATCTCTATAGTTTCTTCCGCCAAAAGCGTAAAATTCAGTTTTATCGGATACAGGAATAGCCATGTTTCCAAAAAAATTGAATCCTTGAATTTCTGCTTCACCAAAACCTTTTCTGAAATCATATCCAGGGCGTAAGGTTTTATTTTTACTTAAATATTCTGTAGTAAAATTAGCAAAACCGCCTTTTTCTCCAATCGCAACACCGTAATTAGCTGCTACTTTTATAGAACCACCATCAAAACTTTTATTTTTGCCTTTAGAATTACCGAAACCATTTTGGTCTAATCGATTGCCATCTGTATTAGCGGTTCCGGGAAGAAAATCTCCCTTTGCATTTGTATTATAAGCACCGTAGGTTACGGAACCAGTTAATTCATTTACATTGTCATTCATAACAATATTGATCACTCCTGCTATAGCGTCAGATCCATATTGTGCAGCAGCACCATCTCTCAAAATTTCAATTCTTTTTATTGAAGATGCCGGAATCGCATTCAAATCGGTTCCGGTATTTCCCCTTCCACGAGTTCCAAAAAGATTGACAAGAGACGATTGGTGTCTTCTTTTTCCGTTTATCAAAACGAGCGTTTGATCAGGGCCTAAACCTCTTAGTGAAGCTGGGTCAACATGATCTGCACCGTCAGAACCTGATTGTTTACTGGCATTGAATGAAGGTGCAACATATTGGAGTAATTCATTAATTTCTAATTTTCCACTTTGTGTTGTTACGTCTTTTACATTGATGATATCAATGGGCACAGCTGAATTTACCACCGTTCTTTTCGAGTTTCTGGAACCAACAATTACAATATCTTTCAGGATTTCTCCCCCTTCTTCTGATAAAACAACTTTGATAAAAGTGTCCGTAACTACTTTTTCAATGGTAGAGAATCCGACATAACTAAAAACTAATGTCGCTCCTTCATTAACTTTTATTTTATACCCTCCATTACCGTCGGTTGAGACCCCGTTGTTCGTTCCTTTCTCGATAATATTAACACCGGGTAATCCTGCACCAGTATTATCTTGAACTACACCCGAGACTTCCTTTTGGGCAAAAAGAAACGTAACGTTTAATAGAAATAACAATAATATAAATTTTTTCATAATAAGTTGTGTTTAGCCGTTTTTTTAGTTTTAAATTATTCGCAATATAATTTTTTTTAACAAAATATTAGAAGATAATTTAATTTTTTTTTAAAAATGTGTGACACCTGTTTAAACTGCAATTTTTACCAATTTAAATATTATTAAAATCTTATATTTGCAAACTTTTACAGTGCCCGCTAAATTCAGAAATAGCGTCTTAATCGTAAAAAAAATTTCGCAAGATCTGTTCCAGAAAAACAGAAAGACTGCAACACAATATTCCATTAAAAAACAAATATTATCCACATATGAAAGCAGGAATTGTAGGATTACCAAATGTTGGAAAATCAACATTATTCAATTGTTTATCCAATGCAAAAGCGCAAAGTGCCAACTTTCCTTTTTGTACTATTGAGCCAAATATAGGTGTTGTAAATGTACCAGATCCGAGAATTGAAAAATTGGAAGAATTGGTGAAACCAGAACGCGTTCAAATGGCAACGGTTGATATCGTTGATATTGCAGGATTGGTAAAAGGCGCCAGTAAAGGAGAAGGATTAGGGAATCAATTTCTTGGAAACATCAGAGAATGTAATGCCATTATTCACGTTTTGCGTTGTTTTGACAACGATAATATCGTACACGTTGACGGAAATGTAAATCCAATTCGTGACAAAGAAACGATTGATATCGAATTGCAGTTGAAGGACTTAGAAAATGTTGAAAAACGTTTGGAAAAAGTAAATCGTGCCGCAAAAACAGGCAACAAAGAAGCGCAAACCGAAAAAGCGCTTTTAGACCGAATCAGAGAGACGTTACTGCAGGCAAAATCTGCCAGAACGGTAACTCCTCAAAATAATGATGAGGAAATTTTGATGGAAGGTTTTCAATTGATTACGGCAAAACCAGTATTGTATGTTTGTAATGTGGATGAAAATTCAGCTGTGAGCGGAAATAAATATGTGGACCAAGTTCGGGAGTTGGTAAAAGATGAAGATGCTGAAGTGATTATCCTTTCGGTTGGTGCTGAAGCTGATATTACCGAATTAGAAAGCTATGAAGAGCGTCAGGTTTTCTTAGAAGACATGGGTTTAACGGAGCCAGGAGCGTCTGTTCTTATTCGTGCAGCCTATAAATTATTGAAACAACAAACGTATTTTACAGCAGGTGTGAAAGAAGTTCGTGCTTGGACTATTGATGTTGGATCAACTGCTCCACAAGCCGCAGGAGTAATTCACACTGATTTCGAAAAAGGATTTATTCGCGCCGAAGTTATTGCATACGAAGATTTTGTTCAATATGGTTCAGAAGCTAAATGTAAAGAAGCCGGAAAATTTAAAGTAGAAGGAAAAGAATACATCGTAAAAGATGGAGATGTAATGCATTTTAGATTTAACGTGTAGTCATTACGAGGATCGAAGCAATCACATTAAATAAATTTAGAAACCTGCAAGAGTAATTTTGCAGGTTTTTTTTGTACCTGATCCAGCTTTCCACTTCAAGATTTTTCTGGCAATCTCTTTTTTCTAAGACAAAAAGGAGCTTCCGCTGGTCGCTCTTTTATGTCAAGAAAAAATGAGATTGATGTGAAAAATGCTTTCCATTGTAATCTGGGGTAAAATCGATTTAGATAAAAATGAAGTTTCGTAGTTTTTTATTAATTTCAAAATCGTTTAATCTTCGGCTAATTATTTTGTAGCAGAGCCAATTTTAAGTACTTTTAAAAAAAACTAATTCTTATGAAAATAATCGCTTTTGGCGCAAGCCCCAGCAAAAACTCCATCAATAAAAAATTAGCGACTTACGCAGCAAATCTTTTCGAAAATGCAGAAGTTGAGGTTTTGGATTTAAACGATTTCCAAATGCCAATATACACCGTTGATATCGAAGAAGAAATTGGTCAGCACGAATTAGCCAAAGCTTTTCTGGCTAAAATTGCCACCGCCGATGTTTTAGTGGTTTCAATGGCAGAAAATAACGGAAATTATTCTGCTGCTTTCAAGAATATCTTTGACTGGTGTACCAGAATAAATGCTAAAGTTTTTCAGGAAAAACCAATGTTATTGATGGCAACTTCACCGGGAGCTAAAGGAGGAGCAAGCGTTTTAGGAATTGCAAAAAACGCATTTCCATTTTACGGTGGAAATATTAAAACAACGTTTTCATTGCCTAGCTTTGAGGTTAATTTTGATGTCGAAAACGGTAAAATTTCCAATGCCGAGTTGGATAATCAGTTGAAAGAAATTATTAATAATTTTTAAATTTTAATACCAGTATTAATAGTAATTTGAAATCTGCAATCTAAAAGCGTTAATCTTAAATTAGAAATCGGTTGTCAATATTATTCTTGATAACTTTGGTGCTTCATTATTTTAAAATGTATCGAATTACACTACATTAGCACAAAATCCACAAATTTTACAATGTCCGAACAAAATCAATATACCGAAGATAACATTCGGTCACTCGACTGGAAAGAACATATTCGCATGCGACCCGGAATGTACATCGGGAAACTGGGTGATGGATCTTCGCCGGATGATGGTATTTATATTCTTTTAAAAGAAGTTCTTGATAACTGTATCGATGAATTTGTCATGGGTGCCGGTAAAACTATTGAGGTAACGATAAAAGATAAAACGGTTACAGTACGGGATTATGGACGTGGAATTCCACTGGGAAAAGTGATTGATGTAGTTTCCAAAATGAATACCGGAGGGAAATACGATTCCTTGGCATTTAAGAAATCTGTTGGTTTGAATGGAGTAGGGACAAAAGCAGTAAATGCGTTGTCGAACTATTTCCGTGTAGAATCTGTTCGTGATGAAAAACAAAAAGCAGCCGAATTCTCTGCTGGAAATCTTGTTCTCGAAGAAGATATTATTGAAACGACGAAGCGAAAAGGAACCAAAGTAACTTTTATTCCCGATGAATCGATTTTCAAAAACTATAAATTTAGATTTGAGTATATCGTCAAAATGCTCAAAAACTATTGTTACCTAAATAATGGTTTGACTATCATTTTTAACGGAGAAAAATATTTTTCTGAGAATGGTCTAAAAGATTTATTAGAAGAAACCATTCACGCCGAAGATTTGGAATATCCAATCATTCACTTGAAAGGGGATGATATCGAAATGGCTTTAACACACAGTAAAACACAGTACAGCGAAGAATACCACTCGTTTGTAAACGGACAGAATACCACCCAAGGAGGAACGCACTTAGCGGCGTATCGGGAAGCCATAGTAAAAACTATTCGGGAATTTTACAATAAAAGTTTTGAAGCATCAGATGTTCGAAAATCGATTGTTACGGCGATAAGCATCAAAGTAATGGAACCTGTTTTTGAATCGCAGACTAAAACCAAATTAGGTTCAACAGATATGGGTTCTGAACCGGGAATGCCTTCGGTTCGTACTTTTGTAAATGATTTTGTGAAAACGAAACTGGATAATTATTTACATAAGAATCCTCCAACCGCAGAAGCATTATTGCGAAAAATTCTTCAAGCCGAAAGAGAGCGTAAAGAACTATCCGGGATTCGAAAATTAGCTACAGACCGTGCTAAAAAAGCGAATCTACACAACAAAAAATTAAGAGATTGCCGCGCGCATCTTCCGGATACTAAAAACCCTAAAAATTTGGAAAGCACGCTTTTCATTACTGAGGGAGATTCGGCTTCAGGATCTATCACCAAATCACGTGACGTAAATACACAGGCGGTTTTTAGTTTGCGTGGTAAGCCGTTGAATTCGTATGGAATGAGCAAGAAAATTGTTTATGAAAATGAAGAATTCAATTTATTGCAAGCGGCTTTGGATATTGAAGACGGATTGGAAAAATTACGGTACAACAACATCGTGATTGCAACGGATGCCGATGTCGATGGAATGCACATTCGATTGTTATTGATTACGTTCTTTCTTCAGTTTTTTCCTGAGTTGATCAAAGAAGGACATTTATACATTTTGCAAACACCCCTTTTTAGGGTTCGAAACAAGAAAGAAACCATTTATTGCTATTCAGATGAAGAGCGTAAAGCAGCGATTGAAAAACTAAAACCAAAACCAGAAATCACCCGATTCAAGGGATTGGGAGAAATTTCTCCGGATGAGTTTAAAAATTTCATTGGGGAAACCATTCGTTTAGATCCTATTATGATGGATAAAAATACATCTATTGAACAATTATTGTCTTTCTATATGGGTAAAAATACTCCAGACAGGCAAGAATTTATCATCAAGAATTTGAAAGTAGAATTAGATGTAATTGAAAAAGTTTAAATCTTTATAAAATGCCTACAAAAAACACACTGATTTTCATCGCTGTATTATTCGTGATTAGTTTTTCAACTACCTTTTTTATCATAAGAAGTAATGATCATAAAGAATGTGATAAAATTATAAATAGAGAGTTGGATAAAAATGGAATTGAGACTGCAAAAGAAGAGCATGTTTGTAAAGAAAAATATTCTTTTTAGAATCTTTAGAACAAAATTAAAATTAATTAGTATTCAATAGAATATATTTAATGAAAGACGAAGAAAATACAGTTCCACATAATATTCAAAATAAAGCTTTATTCTCTCAAGTAGTCGCGTTATTGCAAAATGCCCGTCAACAGGTTTTACGCACCGTAAATTTAACAATGGTGTATACCTATTTTGAAATAGGAAGAATGATTGTTGAAGAAGAGCAAAGCGGAAAAGAACGAGCTGAATACGGAAAGCAACTGCTAAAAGGACTTTCTGAACAGTTGACTATTGAGTTTGGAAAAGGGTTTTCTACTGATAATTTAGAAAATATGAGGAAGTTTTATTTAGCTTACTCAATTTCCGAGTCAGTGACTCGGATTTTACAAATTCAAAAATCCCAGTCACTGACCGGGGAATTTAAATCTCAAAAAGCGCAGACAGTGACTGCGGATTTAAATAAATTTGATTATGAAACATTATCTTCGTTTTTTAAATTGACTTGGACACATTATGTTTTCTTAATGCGAATTGACGATGAAAAAGAAAGACGTTTTTACGAAATAGAGTCCGAAAAATACAATTGGAGTGTTCGGGAATTAAAACGACAATATGATTCAGCTCTTTATACACGATTGGCTTTAAGTCGGGACAAAGAAGGAGTTTTGAAACTTTCGAAACAAGGTCAGATTATAGAGAAACCAAAAGACCTTATCAAAGATCCTTATATTTTAGAATTTTTGGGTTTACCAGAATTGCATCAGTATTCTGAATCGGAATTAGAGGAAGAAATTATCAATAAACTAGAACATTTTTTATTAGAATTAGGTCATGGTTTTACTTTTGTCGCAAGACAGAACAGAATTACTTTTGACGATAAACATTTTCGAATCGATTTGGTTTTTTACAACAGAATTCTTAGATGTTTTGTGCTGATTGACTTAAAAATAGGTGAATTAAAACACCAAGATTTAGGACAAATGCAAATGTATGTCAATTATTACGACAGAGAAATGCGTTTGGAAGACGAAAATAAAACGATAGGAATTGTTCTTTGCCAAAACAAAAGTAATTTGGTTGTAGAGTATACTTTACCAGAAAATAATGAGCAAATTTTTGCTAGTAAATACAAAACAATTCTGCCAAGCAGAGAAGATTTAATACAATTAATTTCGGAATCAAGATAATGAAAGACGAAGAAGACGATAACATATTACCGGAAGGTCAAGAAGAAGAAAATATAGTTGGAGAAGATGCTTTTGAAGATATAATTTCTACGGGAGGCCAGCATTTTTACGATAATCAAGAAGACGGAAACGATACTATAACCAAAGTTACGGGAATGTATAAGGACTGGTTTCTAGATTACGCTTCGTATGTGATTCTGGAACGTGCAGTTCCGGCGATTGAAGATGGTTTTAAACCGGTTCAACGTCGCATCATGCACTCTTTAAAGGAATTAGATGACGGCCGTTATAATAAAGTTGCCAATGTTGTTGGACACACCATGCAATATCATCCTCACGGAGATCAAAGTATTGGTGATGCGATGGTACAAATTGGACAAAAAGAATTACTGATAGACTGTCAGGGAAACTGGGGAAATATACTAACGGGAGATGGTGCTGCGGCTTCCCGTTACATTGAAGCGCGTTTGTCTAAATTTGCTTTGGAAGTTATTTACAGTCCAAAAATTACGGATTGGGGTGTTTCTTACGATGGTCGTCGCGCAGAACCCAACAATTTGCCTGTAAAATTTCCATTATTATTGGCTTCTGGAGCGGAGGGAATTGCGGTAGGTCTTTCCACGAAAGTGTTACCTCATAATTTTAATGAATTAATTGATTCGTCAATAAAAATATTAAAAGGAAAACCATTTACCTTATATCCGGATTTCTTGACACAAGGTATTGCTGATGTGTCCAATTATAATGATGGATTGCGCGGCGGACGTGTACGTGTACGTGCCAAAATTGGTCAGCTGGATAAAAATACTTTGGTGATTACCCAAATTCCGTTTTCTACAAATACGACGACTTTGATTGACAGTATTTTGAAGGCAAATGAGAAAGGGAAAATCAAAATCAAGAAAATTGAGGATAATACCGCGGCTGAGGTTGAGATATTAATTCACCTTTTTCCGGGAGTTTCTCCAGATAAAACGATCGATGCATTGTTTGCTTTTACGGCTTGTGAAACTTCGGTAGCACCATTAGGTTGTGTGATTGAAGATAATAAACCGTTGTTTATTGGGGTTTCTGCGATGTTGAAAATTTCAACGAACAGAACAGTTCAATTACTGAAAAGTGAACTCGAAATTCAATTGAGTGAATTGGAAGAACAATGGCATTTTCTTTCGTTGGAACGTATTTTTATTGAAAATAAAATATATCGTGACATTGAAGAGCAAACGACGAGAGAAGGCGTACTCAAAGCGGTTGATGATGGTTTGAAACCACATACAAAACACTTAAAACGAGCTGTTACCGAAGAAGATATTTTGCGTTTATTGGATATCCGAATTATGCGTATTTCCAAATTTGACAGTAATAAAGCGCAGGATAAAATCGAATCGTTGGAAGGTGACATCGAACAAGTAAAACACAATTTAGAAAATCTGATTGATTTTGCGATTGCCTATTTCACTCGATTAAAAGAGAAGTACGGCAAAGGTCGGGAACGTCAAACGGAGCTTCGTATTTTTGATGATATCGAAGCGACAAAAGTAGTTTTGCGAAACACTAAATTATACGTCAATAAAGAAGAAGGTTTTGTTGGTACTAGCTTGAAGAAAGACGAATACCTTACGGATTGTTCTGATATTGATGATGTAATTGTTTTTCTGCGCGACGGAAAAATGATGATTACTAAAGTAGATGCGAAAACCTTTGTGGGAAAAGATATTATACACATTGCTATTTTTGACAAAAGTGATAAGCGTACCATTTACAATATGATTTACCGTGATGGAAAATCTGGGCCTTCGTATATAAAACGATTCAATGTTTCTGGAGTGACCCGAGATAAAGCGTACGATTTAACCAGTGAAACTGCAGGTTCTCAGGTATTGTATTTTTCTTGCAATCCAAATGGTGAAGCAGAAGTAATTACGATATTATTGCGTCAGGTAGGAAGTGTCAAAAAACTGAAATTCGATATTGATTTTGCCAGTTTAGCGATAAAAGGAAGGGCTTCGAAAGGAAATTTGGTAACTAAATATCCAATTAAAAAAATAGAATTGAAGGAGAAAGGAATTTCTACTTTATTGCCAAGAAAAGTTTGGTTTGACGATACTGTTCAACGATTAAACGTTGATGCAAGAGGGGAGTTACTGGGGGAGTTCAGACCAAATGATAAAATTTTGATCATATCGCAATCCGGGAAAATGAAAGTAATTACACCGGAACTAACAACTCATTTTGATGAAGATATGGTGATTTTAGAGAAATGGATTCCAAAGAAACCAATTTCAGCTATTTATTATGATGGAGAAAAAGAGCGGTATTGCATCAAACGTTTTTTGGTGGAAACCGAAAATAAAGAAGAAAGTTTTATCACGGAGCATCCTAATTCACAATTAGAGATTGTATCAACAGATTATCGTCCGGTAGCAGAATTAGTTTTTACAAAAGTAAAAGGAGTTCAAAAAGAGCCGATGACGGTAGACATAGAATCATTTATTTCCGTAAAAGGATTTAAAGCTTTAGGAAATCAATTGACAACCGATAAGCTAAAGCAGGTAAACTTGCTTGAACCTTTACCACATGAAATTCCTGTTGAGGTTATTCCTGAAGATCTAGAAGTAAAAGGAGAAACTGACGCTAATAATGCTTCTATTCAATTAGATGATGACGGTCAGATTACTTTATCTTTAGAATAAAAGAAGCTCCATTTCGGGAGCTTCTTTATTAAAAAAATAATTTTATTATTTATTTTTCTTCATTTTCATGTTTAGTACTTCAACTAATAATGAGAATGATATCGCAAAATACAAGTACCCTTTTGGTACTGGTGAAACGTGACTTCCAAAGATTAAAGCATTTGATAAATGAGCACTTTCAGTAAGCAGCATCATTCCAATAAGAATCAAAAACGATAAACCAAGTATTTGAATAGAAGGATGCTTGTTGACAAAATTCCCAACAGGAACAGCAAATTGCATCATAATTAATACAGAAATAACCACGGCAGTAATCATAATATATAAAGCACCTTCAACTCCGTTAGTCATACCCACAGCGGTAAGAATACTATCAAAAGAGAAAACTAAATCAATCATTATAATTTGAAAAAGTACATTTTGAAACGATTTTGTGGCCGCTTTTCCTAACTCTTTTTCTTCATGCCCTTTTTCGTCTACTTTTTCTCTAATTTCATTCGTACTCTTGTAAATTAAGAATAATCCACCAGCAAGTAAAATAAGGCTTTGACCTGTAATTCCCGCTGAAAACCAACTGAAATCAATGTGAAACCAAGGTTCTTTCATTTGAATTAATAAATTAATACCAAACAAAAGCGCAATTCTCATGAACATGGCAAGAAACATTCCGATTTTTGTGGCTCTTTTACGTTGTTCAACAGGTAATTTCCCAGTGGCAATTGATATGAAAATGATATTGTCGATTCCTAACACAATCTCCAGAAATGTCAATGTTAAAAGGGCAATCCACGCATCTGGATTTAAAAATACTTCCATGATTATTTAATTATAGTTTATAATATTTAGTCAGCAATCTTTGTAACCGTTCCTCTTTGTTTAGCATCAGAACCCACCATACCAAATTCAAAGGTATAGGAATTTTTTGTGGTTGTCAAAATTTTCATGCCAATGGCTTTTTCTTCTGCCATGTTTTTTGGGTGTAATTTCAGTAAAACATATTCGCAATCGTTTACCCATCGTATCGAAGCGGTGTCAGTCTTTCCTTCAAAAGTTTCTATTTCAATACTTTCGTTACGTTCAAAAACAGTTGTTTTCTTGATACCGTCAACTTCATAATCAAATTTGAATTTACCAGTTTTAAAATCTTTGCAATTGCGCTCCGCATCATAGCATGACAGTAGTAGCAATAGTGGGAGGAGGAATGTTATTTTTTTCATTTTCAAATTATTTATTTTTTTAGGACCTAATCCAGCTGTACGTTGCAACTCCCAAGGCTTAAATCTTTTTTTCTATTGACAAAAAAGGAGCTTCCTTTGGTCGCTCTTTTTAGTCAAGAAAAAATAGCTTTAAGCCTTGCGGGTTTTCACTTCCATCTGGGGTAATGCATTATTGTATTTTAATATCGTATTTGTCCAGAAGACCAATAATTCCTTGTGTCGAAAATTTTGCTTTTTTCATCGGATTGAATTCAGGATCAATTTTAAAATCAGTTGCTTTCGAAAAATCGGCTCCGGCTAGTTGCGTATTATTAAAAATAGCGCCATTTAAATTACTGTTGTCAAAAACGGAACTCGTAAGATTGGTCCCAACAAAACTTACTTCTCTTAACGAACAGGAACTGAATTTTGTCTTTGGCATTTTTTTGTTTGCAAATGAAGAATAATCCAAAACGCATTCCTGAAAGCTCACATTGAACAAGAAGTCATCGCATTCTTCAAACTGAATTCCCAGCAATTTACAGTTGTTGAATTGTACACCTTTCAAGCTAGTTCCTGATAATTTGGTCATAGCCAAATTACAATCTATGAACTCGCAATCCATAAATGTGCTGTATGAGAAATCGCTATTCGATAAATCACAGTTTTTAAAAATGCAATCCTCAAATTCTCTATTGTTTACTTTTTTATCGATGTAAACGATTTTTTCAAATGTTTTATGAACGTGAATTAAGTTTTCCATTAGTCATTAAATAAGCTTTTCATAATTGTTTTTAAACCCAAAAACATTAAATACATTGCCCCTAGACAAGCAATTATTCCTATTGCTAAGATCGCATAATGCCAAACATTCTGTTTGTTCATAAAGGCATTATATATTAAGGTCGGGCCAATAAAGATCAACGGTAAAGCTCCTGATAAATATTTGATTCCTTTAGATAATAGTTCTTTGTTGGTTGCCATTGTTTAATTTAAGGTTTGAAGTTTTTTATTGTACTCAAAAATGTTTGCCTGTAATCTGTTTATTGAGCTGTAAAATAATCGACTGCGTTTCGTACACTACCATGTTTTTTTAATAAATCAGCGGCTTGTTCGTAGGAAACAGGAATTTCACTCATAATCATTTTTACTCCGCGATCCACGAGTTTGCTGTTGCTGAGTTGCATATCGACCATTTTGTTGCCTTTCACTTTTCCGAGTTGAATCATGGTTGCAGTTGAGATCATATTAAGTACCAGTTTTTGAGCTGTTCCGGCTTTCATTCTAGAGCTTCCGGTTACAAATTCTGGTCCTACAACTACTTCAATAGGGAATTTTGCTGTTTGCGAAAGCGGACTTTCGGCATTGCAAGAAATACTTCCAGTGGTAATATTATTTTCGTTGCAAGCTAATAATCCTCCAGTAACATAAGGTGTTGTCCCCGAAGCTGCAATTCCAACAACAATATCATTTTCATTTACATTGAAAGCTTTCAAGTCAATCCAAGCTTGTGTTGCGTTGTCTTCGGCATTTTCTACTGCGCTACGTATTGCGGTATCGCCACCGGCAATAATCCCAATTACTAAATCGAAAGGAACGCCAAAAGTTGGAGGACATTCCGAAGCATCAAGAATTCCAATTCGCCCCGACGTTCCGGCGCCAATGTAGAATAATCGTCCGCCGAGTTTCATTTTGGCAACGATTTCAGTGACTAAACTTTCTATTTCTGGCAAAGCTTTTTCTATGGCAAACGGAACGGTTTTGTCTTCCTGATTGATATTAGATAACAATTCTTGAACCGACATTTTTTCTAAATGCTCGTGTTTTGAAGATTGTTCGGTAGTTTTTGTGAAGGTCATTTTTCGTATTATTGGACAACTCCAAAATTAATCTTTTTTATCACAATCTCGAAATTTTCTATTTTTAGTTTCAGGTTTTTCACTGTCGATTTTCTTTAAATTTGATATATATTGATTTACTTTTTTTAGTTTTTAATTTCTCATATGGAGAAAGGTTATTGAATCTTTGTTAGATGAACTAAAATATTATATTTGTTAAATATTAAAAAATAAATGGATAGAATAATCTTATTGCAAGGGATTGCACGGATTTCAGTCTTTGTGTCTTTATTGATGGCATTTTTTTTACTGACTGTTAAAACGGAAAATAAATTGGCCAACCGTTTATTTGCCTGGTTTTTTATTGTTTCGGCTATTGATCTTAGTGGTTTTTTTGTTATTGCTTATATTCAGGATTATCTTGATTTGATGATTTTTAGATGGACAATCTGTTTGTTGGCAATGCCCTTATTTTATCTTTATGTATTATCAGTTTGTTATTCTGATTTTAAATTAAAGTGGAAGCATTTATTGCATTTACTTCCTATTATACTAGTTAATTTAGTTTTTCTTCCAAGACTTTATTTAGCCAGTGATGCAGATATGAAACTCTTATCCGGAGATCTTGAACATATGCCTGAAATATACTTAATCCAGATTCTAATTGAATTTCAATATGTGTTTTATATTGTTAGCGCATTTTTAATTTTGAAGAAATACAGAGAAATTTATCTGGAAAACTATACCAATCCAAGTACATCGACGTACAAGTATCTTTTTCAGATGACTACTGTTTTTCTAATCGCGCATTGTTTGGTTGCATTAAAAAACGTATTACGTTATAGCGACTACAGACAAATATTTCTTTGGTTAAATGTAGTAGTAGGAAGTGTAGCTTTATTTATTACCTGTTGGTTAGTAATGAAAGCATTGAATCATCCGGAACTTTTTAGGGGAATTAATTCTAAAATACAATTGACAAAAGATATTCTGCCTGAAGTCGAAGAAAAAACAGAATCTAAAAAAGTTCAAGACGATGCGATTTCCAGTCAAATTTCGAGATTGAAACAATATATGGCAGAGAGAGAGCCTTTTCTTGATCCATCGCTTACCATTCAGGAGCTTGCCAATCAAATTGATATTCCAGTTCGGGATTTATCTGTTTTAATTAATCATCATATGGATCAGCACTTTTTTGATTTTGTCAATGAATATCGTATTCAAAAAGCGATGGGTATTTTGAAAGATCAGTCTAGAAGTCAGCTTACCGTTCTGGAAATTTTATACGAAGTTGGTTTTAACTCCAAATCTTCTTTTAATACCTCTTTTAAAAAACACACCAATTTGACGCCTACAGCTTATAGAAACGCCTTATAATAAGTGGTTTGTAAAAAGTAGTACTTCATACCTGATAAAGTCGAACTGATTTTCTGAATAGAAATTGGTTCGACTTTTTTTTGTCGGTCGAATTCTAAAAATTTCTAAGGCAACTTTGCTTCAAATTAATCGAAACAAGTTTTAAAATTAGAAATCATGAAAAAAGCAAATCTCCTTATCTTTTTATTATTGCCTTTATTTTGTTTAGCACAAACATCATTTAAATTAAAAGGAAAAATAGCAAACGAAACAATTCCATTAGAATGGGCAGATGTTTTCATATCCAATTCAGAAAGAAAAATTATTGACGGAACAATATCTAAACAAGATGGTTCTTTTGAAATTAACCTTAAAAAAGGATCTTATAAAATAGGAATCAGTCTTTTGGGATTTACAGATTATGATAAAGAGATTACAATAGAAAATGATACTGATTTAGGAATAATCATTTTAAAAGAAAGCACTACCAATTTGACAGAGGTTGTCATTGAATCTAAAAAGAAAACAATCGAACAGAAAACGGATCGTTTGGTTTATAATCTTGAAAACAATGTTACAACAGTTGGCGGAGACGCTTTAAGCGCCATTAATACGGCTCCCGGAGTTGTCGTTCAGAATAATACAATTAATATATTAGGAAAAGGTACTTCCCGTGTTATGATAAATGGACGAATGATTGAATTAGTAGGAGAGGAACTGAATAATTTTTTGAAATCGATTTCGGCTATTGATATTAAAAATATTGAAATTATCAGCAATCCGCCGGCTAAATATGATGCCGAAGGAACTGGTGGATTGATAAATATTATTATGAAAAAAGGAGTTCGTGATTCCTGGAAAAACACGACTGCAGTTTCTTATGATCAAAATAAATATAGTATTTACACTTTAAGAGATAACTTTTTTTACAATAAAAACAAGTTTAGATTTTCTGCCAGCATTAATGCAAAAACAGGTTATTTGAATGCTACAGATGATTTAAAAATGTATTTTCCTGATGAACTTTCGCATATGGAAAGTGTAACAAAGGTAAAAACCGAAAATCTTTCCGGTAAATTGGCTTTAGATTATAATCTTTCAGAACGTACTACTATTGGATTTCAATATTTAAACGATAGAAATAACCCTGATTTTAAATCGGATATTAGAATTGAGGATTACAATACTCAAAATGAATTGGATAATGTTACACTGAACAATAGCTTCACTGATAAAGGATCAAAAAATCAAACTTATAATGCACATTTGATTACCAAACTAGATTCCTTAAAAAGAAAGTTATTTTTTGATGTGGACTATTTTAATTACAGTTCAAAATTCGATAGAAATTTTGTCGCTAATAATTATACGCCAGATATGACATTTGTTGATATAAATCAGTCGGGAAGAAACATTTCGAATCAAGATATTGACAATTGGAGTTTTAAGGCAGATATGGAACATCCGCTTCAAGCGTTGAATTTGTCTTACGGTGCAAAAATGAGTTTTACAAATAGTGTAAGTGATGTGCTTTATTTCAATACAATTATAGGAGCTCCGGAATTAGATTTGAACCAATCCAACCGATTTAAATACACTGAAAACAATCAGGCGGTTTATGTAAATGCGGATAAAAAACTCAATGAAAAATGGAATTTCCAAATGGGATTAAGATTGGAGAACACTCAAACAAATGGATTTTCTGAAACTTTAAATCAGGAAACAGAAAATAATTATTTGAAATTATTCCCAACGTTTTATGCTTCTTACAAGAAAAACGAAAACAATACTTTTAGTTTGAATTATGGAAAAAGAATCAACAGACCACGTTTTGACTTATTGAATCCGTTCAAAATTTACATCAACAGCAATAGTTATTCCGAAGGAAATCCGTTTTTAAGACCTTCATTTAGTGATAATTTTGAGTTGGTACATTCTTACAAAGAAATTTTGAGAACAAGTGTTTTTGTCAATGCAATTACAAACGGTTATGGAGTTTTGTTTACCTCAAACCCGGAAACCAATACACAGATTGTAACCCGTGAGAATTATTTTAAAAACTTAAATTATGGAATAGGGGAAAGTTACTCGGCAAGTTTTGCAGATTGGTGGTTTAGTGAAAATTCATTGTACTTTTTGGGAGCAAAAACAGAATTTATTAAAGATATCAATGCCACACCATCAAACAGTTTACAAATTGATTTTTCGACAAATAATACTTTTTTATTAGGTAAAACGACAAAATTGCAAATCGATTTTACGTATACAACGCCTTTTAAAGGAGGTTTATATGAAGTAGGATATGCCTCGAGTTTTGATATTGGTTTCAAACAGGATTTGTTTAATAAAACCATGCAGATTGCATTTTTGGCAAATGATATTTTTAATACCTCTTATTTAAAAGATTTTACTTCAGTTATAAACGGTGTAAAACAGGTATATGACCAGAAAGAAAGTAATCGATTTGTACGTTTATCTGTGGTTTATAATTTTGGAAACAAAAAGATCAATGTACAACAGCGTGATTTTGGAAATAAGGAGGAGAATAAAAGAACTGGAGGTAATTAGAAAATTGAAAGCTGGGAAACAGAAATCTCTTTATTTCTGTTTCTTAGTTTTATAAAATTACATAAAATACGCCAACGCAATTCCTATCACAATCATCGAAACTTTGGCGATATTGAACTTGTGTCCTTCGCTGCTTTCAAAAATAATGGTGGATGAAATATGAAATAATATTCCTATTACGATGGCCGTTATTTCAGTGTAATATACGTTTAAAATTGGCAGATAATCAGATAAGATGGTTCCCAGCGGCGTCATCACTGCAAAGGTGATCATGAAGAAAAAAATGGCTTTTTTATCCAGACTGGCATTGATGAAAAAGGTAGTCAGAATGATGGCAATAGGTAAATGGTGAATGGCAATTCCTATTGCTAAATCATGATGATGGCTTACGGGAAATCCTTCTAGAAACGCATGTATGCAAAGACTCACGAATAATAACCAAGGGATTTGCGTCATTGTTTCCTGTCCGTGAACGTGACCGTGTTCCGCTCCTTTTGAAAAAAATTCCAATATAATCTGGAACAATATTCCCAGCATGATAAAGAGTCCAATGTTTGGGTTCGCACTTTCATAAATTTCAGGTAATAAATGCATTACCGTCAATGAAAGTAAGAAAGAACCACTAAAAGCCAACAGCAATTTTAGGTTGATTTTGTTCTTTGGTCGGATAATCAAGGCGACGATATATCCGATGATTACGGAAAGTAATGGTAAAAGGTAATTCATTTACTTAAAAATCATGATTAGGCGTTCACTATCTGTTTTATGGAATTTTTTTAATTTGTAGTCTCCAAAAATATCCAATAGATAAATTCCGGCTTCTTCCATTAATTCCTCAAAATCTTTTAAGGTTAGGGCTTTTACTTTTTCGGTAAAATGAAATTTTTGGCCTTTATCTTCAAAGTCAATTTCTTTGTAAATATGACCGTCTTTTAAATAGCGTTTGATATGAAAATCGATGCCCTCGACCGTTTTTGTTTCTTCCGGAATCAGCGTTTCGATGACTTGAACAACATTCATGAAGTCAATTACGGCAAAACCATATTCCGAAAGGCTTTCTTTGACGGCCCTTAATGTAGTGAGATTGTCTTCGTCATTTTCGAAATAACCAAAGCTGGTAAATAAATTGAAAATGGCATCGAATTTTTCTTCAAAAGGTTCACGCATATCGTGTACTTTGAAATGAAGGGTTTCATTCGTATTTTTAGTAGCTTCGGCAATGCTGTTTTCAGATAAATCAGCACCAAGAACATCAAATCCCAATTGGTTCAAATAAATAGAATGACGGCCTTTGCCACACGCTAAGTCCAATACTTTTGCCTTTTCAGGGAGATTAAGATAATGGGTCAGATTATCCATGAAAAGCTGAGCTTCCCTGTAGTTTCTGTCTTTATAAAGAATGTGGTAATACGGGGTGTCAAACCACGAGGTATACCAGTTTTTCGTTGATTTCAGTTGATTTTCAGTTGGTGGATTTTGTGCTGCAGACATTTATTCTTTTTCAATTAATTCGATTAATGCAAATTTAGTGTATTTTTGCCGAATATAACGATAACAATTCCCCTTTGCGGGGGTGTGGGGGCAAATGGAAAATAATTATAAAATGATTGCCAAGACCTTTTTTGGTTTTGAAGAAATATTAGCAAAAGAACTGCAAAACCTTGGCGCACAAAACGTGGAGCAAGGTGTAAGAATGGTTAGTTTTAAAGGAGATAAAGGGTTTATGTACAAGGCAAATTTGTCTTTACGTACCGCTTTAAAAATCCTAAAACCTATTTATTTTTTCAAGGCAAATAACGAACAGGCTTTATACAAAGGCATTTCAAGTATGAACTGGTCTAAATTGCTGAATGCGAATCAGACATTTGTTATTGATACTACAGTACATTCGGAATATTTTAATCACTCGGAATTTGTTTCCCAAAAATGTAAAGACGCGATTGTCGATCAGTTCAGAGAAAGAACTGGGCAACGTCCAAGTATTGATAAAGTGCATCCTGATTTAAGAATCAACATCCATATCGATAAAGACCAGGTTTCAGTTGCATTGGATACTTCTGGAAATGCACTGAACCAACGTGGGTACAGAACCGCAACGAATATTGCTCCTATAAACGAGGTTTTGGCAGCAGGAATTCTATTGCTTTCCGGTTGGGACGGTCAAACAGATTTCTTAGATCCAATGTGTGGTTCGGGGACGTTCTTAGCCGAAGCTGCCATGATTGCCTGCAACATTCCGGCAAACATCAACCGTAAAGAATTTGCTTTCGAAAAATGGAACGATTGGGACAATGATTTGTTTGATAGTATTTCCGACAGTTTATTAAAACGAGTTCGTGAGTTTCATTACACCATAAAGGGCTACGATAAAGCACCAAGTGTGGTTCAAAAGGCCAAAGACAACATCAAAAATGCCAATCTTGACGAATATATTTCTATTGAAGAAAAGAACTTTTTTGACACTGAAAAAACTTCGGAAGGAAAACTGCACATTGTTTTCAATCCGCCGTATGATGAGCGTCTGGATATTCATATGGAAGAATTCTACAAAAATATTGGTGATACCTTAAAGAAAAATTATCCTGGAACAAATGCCTGGATGATTACAGCTAATCTGGAAGCACTGAAATATGTAGGACTGAAACCTTCGAGAAAAATTAAACTTTTTAATGCCGGTTTAGAAGCACGTTTGGTAAAATACGAAATGTATGAAGGAAGTAAAAGAACGAAGTTTCAGGTTGTTCAGGATTCAGATACTACGAATCAGACTTTAGAAGATGGTCAGGAGTAATCAACTAAAAATTTATAATTCATAACTCACAATTTATAATTTATTATGACCAAATTACAAATACGAGCATTTATATATCAACTGGGATGTTTTGCGATATTATTTATTTCTGCCAGGTATTTAGTGGAACATTATACTAATTTAACCGGATTTTGGATTCCGTTAACCGCATTTGTCATTGGGACACTCTTATCGCCAAAATTTCATGCGATAAAAACCAAAGATGGAGAGAAATTATTCATGAAGTGGATTTTCATGAAAGGAATTAAGGAAATTGGATAGCTTAGAGATCCTAAAATATTCTATTTTTAAAATATTGACCGCTAATTTGCTAATTATCACCAAAGATTAAAATTAGCGAATTGGCGGTTATTTTTTCTCTACTTTTTTCGCAACGATTTTCTTCTTATAAATAGGAACAAAGTAAGTTACCGTATAATTGAATCCAACTCCAAAACTACCATCGTAGGTTCTGTTGAATCCTGGAATATATAAGTTGGAGAAATTTTCAGGTTCTTTGTTGGTCACCAATCGGTTCAATCGAAGACTGAAACCCACAAACACATTATCAAATACTTTGGCTTTTACTCCGGCCACGACTTCAATCCAACTCGCGGACAATCCATCAAACTTTTTACCAGAAGGAATTACAGTTGCTTCTTCAAAATAAGGATTCGCATTGTAAATTCTATAACTGTTTAATTGCTGATTAAAAGTGCTAAAACCGTAACGCATTCCTATAGAAATAATATTTTCCATGTCCAGCCAATTTTCGTAGGCATTATAATCAAAACCCGCTTTTATATAAGAACCTTTAGTGGTGAAATTGACGCGATCATCATCCGTAGTTTTATTTTCATTCCCTAATTCTGCAGCCAAAAAATATTTTTTAGTCAATCGATAATCTCCCACCAACTCAATTCCCTTGTAATCTTTGTCATAAAGAGCGCGTGTCAGTTTATATAAATCAACACCCACACGTATGCCATAACGATCTGTCTTTACAGGAATCGAATCGTTCTTTATAATTTCAGGACTAATTTTGACCAATGGTAATGGCGCTTCAGGAATGATCTGGTTCGTTTTGGCAGTTTTTGAATCGCTTTTGACAGAAGTAGTCTCTTGCCCCTGTACCAATGTCAACGACAATAGAAGACAAATACTAAAAAAAGATCTTAATGTGTGTTTCATTTTCGTTTTCGATGTTACTTTTTTCGACCGATATAAATTTTATCCATTTTTGATTTGCGGCTGTCGCATCAGAATGTTTGTATGGATTTGTGGGGTCTAATGTGAAAATTGTTTTGTAACCACACGCTCTGGAAACAAAAAGTTCCTGTGTGGTATAATTAAATTTTATAATATCTTCATCAACCAATGCAGGATTAGGATTTCCTGAGTTTAATGTGAAACTATAGGTTGTACTTGTTCCCACAGTTTTTAACGGAATAGAAATAGTATTTCCACTGGTCGTTTGACTGCCGTTAAAAAGAATTCCATTGGTCATTCCTTCACCAACAACTTTCAGATTAGATACGTTTTTTAAAACTGAAGGATTCAAAAAATCATAAAAACCAATCACCAATCGTGGCGTAGTGGGAGTATTTGCATCGCAAATGTCGTCTTTCTCACAACTGGAGAACGTGAAAGCAAAAAACAATAACAATAAAAATATCTTTTTCATATAATAATATTCAGTGTTCAGTGTCCAGTTTTTAGTGTTCAGTAATATTCTTCATGGATCCTAAAAACTGCAAACGGACTACTATTTTCTTCTTTCCAAAAGTATAACATTTTCTACGTGATGCGTTTGCGGAAACATATCCACAGGACGTACACGAGTCACTTTGTATTTTTCGTCCATTAAAGCCAAATCACGCGCTTGTGTAGCCGAATTACAACTTACATAAACCACCTTTTCAGGAGCAATTTTCATTATTTGTTCAATTACATCTTTATGCATTCCATCTCTTGGCGGATCGGTAATAATCACATCAGGATGACCGTGTTGTGCGATGAAATCATCGTTGAAAACCACTTTCATATCCCCCACAAAAAACTCACAATTTGTGATTTCATTGCGTTCTGCATTCAGTTTAGCATCTTTAATCGCTTCAGGAACACTTTCTACACCAATTACTTTTTTTGCTTTTTTAGAAACAAACTGTGCAATAGTTCCAGTTCCTGTGTATAAATCATAAACAATTTCATTTCCGGTAAGACCGGCGAAATCACGCGTTATTTTGTACAATTCGTAGGCTTGATCAGAGTTAGTTTGGTAAAAAGATTTTGCATTAATGCTAAATTTCAACCCTTCCATTTCTTCCAAAATGTAATCCCTTCCTTTGTATAATTTAATATCAGTATCGTATAAAGTATCGTTCGCTTTATTGTTCACTACGTATTGCAGCGAAGTAATTTGAGGGAATTTCTCGTAAAGATGATCTAGAATTAATTCTCTATTGGCTTTGTCATTTTCAAAAAACTGAATCAAAACCATGATTTCACCAGTTGAAGAAGTACGCAACATCAAAGTTCTCAATAAACCTTCATGAGCTCTTGGATTAAAGAAAGTCAGTCCATTTGCATTAGCAAAATCTCTCACTTCGTTTCTAATTGCATTCGATGGATCTTCCTGCAAATGACATTTATTAATATCGAGAATTTTGTCCCACATTTTCGGAATATGGAAACCAAGCGCATTCCTGTTTCCTAAATCTTCGGTGCTGTCAATTTCTTTTTCAGTCAACCAACGGCTGTTCGAAAATGAAAACTCCATTTTGTTTCTGTAAAAAAACTGTTTTTCTGAACCTAGAATCGGTTCAAATTCAGGAAGTTCTATTTTTCCAATGCGTTGCAAATGGTTTTTCACCTCATTTTGCTTGTAATATAACTGTTGACTGTATTTCATATTCTGCCATTTACAACCACCGCAAACACCAAAGTGCTCGCAAATAGGTTCTACACGATGCGCTGAATATTCATGAAAATGAACCGCTTTACCTTCGTAATAGGCTTTGCGCTTCTTGAAAGTTTGCACATCAACCACATCACCCGGAACTACATTCGGGATAAAAACTACTTTTCCATCGGGAGCCTTTGCTACCGAAACGCCTTTTGCACCAGCATCAAGGACTTTTATTTGATGAAAGACAACTTTGTCTGTATTTTTCTTTGCCATAGCGCAAAAATAAGTGTTTGAATGGTTTTAAAAATTCAAATTGGGAAATATTTTTACTTTTAGGTGTTTTTATTTGAGTCCATTAACGCTTTATGCTGTAAGCACGAAGTTTTTGGAGTGATTATTTAATGCAAAGTGTTGCAGAGCTTTGGCGACTCTTGTTTTTTCGCTGTAATCGGAGAAAGAGTTGTACTTGAGAATTGGGTTTATTCTGGCTTTTGAAACTCAATCATAATGTGCTCTAAATTTATTTTTTGTTTGACTAAGGAAAGTCCATATCTTTCTTTTAATTGCTTTTTTATACTTTCAAAATCTTTCGTTTCAAGGGTAATGTTATAATTGTCTTTGCTACCTGTTTTATCCAAAATCATTTTATTGCTTTTTGGAATTAAAGCATGGATAAGCGCATTAATTTTGGATTTTTTGATGATGATTCCCTCTGGATTTATAATAATCATGTTTCCATAAGCGTTATTGTTTGATTTATATTTCAATAATAATGCTGGATTTACAACTTCTAGATTCCATACTTCAGTTGCTTTAGTACTTTTTTTGATTTTAAAATCATAGCTTTTAGCCAATTGATTCAAGGCAATACTTTTGGTTTGAGAACTGTTTTTCGATTTGTTTTTGAAGTTTAAGTGTAGAGTTTGGTCCAACATTTCTTTATCATTGGTTTTCAGCAATATATCATTTGTATTCAATAAATAGGTTAAGGTAGTTTTCAGACTTACATTTTTGTAAACAATGCTGTCAGGATAATTTTTTTGAATGCTTGGAATAGATATATCGTTAGTTTCTTCTATTTTTATCGAATAAAAACTGTTTTCAACGTTTAATTCTTCCGTATCGTTTAACATGAAAAATAAAGGAATACCGATAAAGAAAGCATTGTGAAATGAATGGAGCAATAGTCCTGAAACAAATCCATTGCGAACTCTTACATAGCCGATAATGAGTCCTAATATTATTTGCGGTGCCACTAATATTGGTGATAAAAGTAAAATTGTATACGAAAATTCAAAATTACTGATGTGGATTAACCCGAATATTACAGCAGAAAAATAGAATATGTACTTGTATCTTTTTTTCCAAAAAGAAATCAGAAACGTTTCTGCTTTTTGTTCATTCCTAACGCCCGTGAGGGAAACTATTGAAATTAAAAAATGCAACGCATAATTATTTTTATAGCGCAAATATAGCCTAAAAATTAATTCTTCAATTAAAGGACCAATTACAACTGTTAATAGTAGTAGCAATACAACTGGAGACGATTTGATCATGTCCAGAATTTTGTGGTTATCTGCATCAACAAGTCCCAATGTTTCCAAACCACTTATCAGAAGTATCAGTACTACCATAAGAGGAATTTCAATAATTAACAAAGAAATAAGTGTCTTAAATTTTTTAGCAGCTGATAATTCGGGACCCGCTTCGTCTACAGGATTTTTTAGAAAAGAGATTAAATCAGTAAAGGTTTCTTTTATGTTGTCCAGCATAATATTGTTGCTCATATTTAATTTTAGTATTTTAGTTTTTCGTAAAAAATATTTTAATTATTGCGCAATTGGTTTGCATTGTTGAGTAGGTTTTGAGCTTTATGCATTTATAATCTTTCGTAACAAACTACGTGGAGTTGATAAAGAAAAAAACAATTGTTTTGTGATAGACTAAATCTTACTGATGAATCAGTTTATACACATTTTTGTAGATTTAGATCCAGTTACGACATTAAATTTACAGATTTTCAAAGCCATACTATCCATATTAAAATAATCTTCAAACTCAAAAAAATAAGAAGCTACTTGAGTTCGAATTCCCTCATATAAAAAATAGATTTTCTTTCTTTTATTAGATTGACACCTTTCAATAAGATTCGGAATTCTATCTGCTCCAAGCACTCAAAAAAGCTTCTTCTTTAAAAAGAAAATCATTGGCATCTGCTTAAATAAGCATAACTTTTTTGACTGCCGGAATATTCATCTCTAAAAGCTACAGCTTTGGAAATAGCTGCACAGGAACTTTTCCCCAAAAAATATTTTCAACTAATTGAGTTGCTGTTTACGACTCGGTTACTGTAATAACTTGTGCGGTTGCATTAAATGAAATGCAAAAAATGAAAAGACAAAATAGTATTGTTTTCACACCGCTCGTAGAGAGATAAAAATACTACAAATCTCTATTTTTTAACAATCGGTAGGAAAGGAAAATAAAAATCACGGTCCAGCACAAAACAATACCAACGGAGGAATAATGTACATCATAATCTTTAATGTTGTCCAAACCAATTTGTGTTCCCAAGTTTTTTACCACAGACAATCGAGAAAACGGTTCAACTATTAAATTGGACATGGATTCTAAAGGAAAAAACTGCATAATTGAAGCCGCAGTTTTGCTATTTGGGAATATTTTGAAAGTCAAAATTCCTTTGATAATTCCTTCAATAATATTCCAAACCAAAAGAAATCCCAACGCAAATGCGGAACGTTTCACTAGTATTCCTAAAAATAAACAGAAGGAGAAAAAACCAACTAACTTCAGGAAATAAGCCAACAGGTATTCTAAATTTGAAAAAACAATGCTGAATTCAGTGTAGGAAGAAAAACTTAATCCTAACAGGAGTGACATTATAAAGATAAAAAGGGTAGATACTGTTGCAAATAAAATGACGGTTAGAAATTTAGACTGAATAAATTCTCTTTTACTCATTCCGTCAATTAAATTTTGTTTTAAAGTTCCATAACTATATTCGTTTGCCATCATTGACACGATTACGATAGCCAAAAATAATTTTAATATCGCTGCGATATAAGTGTTAAAATGCCAAATAAAAGGGAAGTTAAATATTCCCATCTCCGCTAAATGAAACTTAAAAATGCCCAAGTCAAATTTTATTGAGGCTATTAATGCAATGAAGGTTAAGAGAATAAAATAAGTTAAAGTCAAAATCCGACTTGCTTTGTTTTTCCAGATTTTTTGAAGTTCTATAGAAAGGAGTCTTTTCATTTTTAGATTGATATTTATGATTTTAAGGTTGTGAGTGAACAAGACGGTGTTATTTATTTTTCGTCAATTCTAAAAATTGTTCTTCCAAACTGTTTTTTCGTTTAACCAAATGATTTAATAATATGTTTTTTTCAAAAAGAAAACGATTCAATTCTTTTGCCTCTAAATTATCTTTCAAATACACTAAAACTTTTCCATCCTCGTTCGCAACATTTTTAACTGCCGGATGCATTTTAACAACTTCAATTAAATTCGTATTGTCATCAGCCTGTAATTCAAAGAATCCCTCATTTGCTGACATACCATCAACTAATCCCGTGTATAGAATCTCTCCTTTTCTTAAAACTAAAACATGCGTACACACTTTTTCTACCTCGTCCAATAAATGAGAAGCAAGTAGAATAGTTGTTCCTTGAGCTGCAATTTGTTTGATAATATCTCTAATTTGATGAATTCCCTGAGGATCTAAACCATTTGTGGGCTCATCAAGGATCAAAATTTCAGGATCGTTTAGCAAGGCAGATGCTATGGCTAATCGCTGTTTCATTCCTAAAGAAAAAGTACTGAATTTGCTGTGTTGTCGATCTGTTAAGCCCACTAACTCTAACTTTTCGGTGACTTTAGTGTACCTAATTCCTTTAATTTTACAGACCAATTCTAAGTTTTCCTTAGCCGTCATGTACGGATAGAAATTAGGTCTTTCGATGATTGCTCCCACTTTTTTTAGTGCTTCATGAGTTTTCATTGCACCATCAAACCAGCTGTATTCTCCGGAAGTTTTATTGACAACATTCAGTACAATCCCCAAAGTAGTTGATTTTCCGCTACCGTTAGGACCAAGAATTCCGTACACATT
Organism: Flavobacterium xueshanense; assembly: GCF_900112975.1. Lineage (GTDB taxonomy): Bacteria > Bacteroidota > Bacteroidia > Flavobacteriales > Flavobacteriaceae > Flavobacterium > Flavobacterium xueshanense. The sequence goes on from NZ_FONQ01000012.1 coordinate 77,751, forward strand.
GCCTTTATGGATGTCGAAAGAAACATTTTTTAGCGCTTGAAGAGCGCCATATCGTTTGTTGAGATTTTTAATAGAAAGTATCGTTTCCAATGAGTTCATCTTTTACCTTTTTATATAGGACGATCAAGGAAGCATTTTGTTACTAATTAATCAGACTTAGTTTAAATCACCAATTAATTTGCATAAAACATCTAATTTTTGGGTAGTTATAGGTTTCATAATATAATCTTTAACCACTTTGTATTTCTTTGCCATTTCAATATCGGCAGGGTCAATGGAGGAAGTCATTATGAAAATATGAATATTTTTCTCTATCATTAATGAAATAAATTCATCTAAAAACTGCCATCCATCCATCACAGGCATATTGAGATCCAGTAAAATTGCATCCGGCAGAATTCCATTATTTCCCACATTTTGTTTTAATTTAGAAATGGCATCCTGAGCTTCGTAGAACGATTCTATTTCTTCACAAAAATCATTTTTAGAAATGAGGATACTCATTAGTTTCACGGTTAATTTGTCATCATCTATGATGTATGTTAATTTATTTTTCATTTAAATAAATTTTAAAATTAGAACCTTGACCCACTTCACTCTCGACTTCAATTTTGCCGTCCATAGCTTCCAGTTGGTTTTTAGTTATAAATAATCCAATACCTTTCGCATCTTCGTTACCGTGGAAAGTTTTATACATTCCAAAGAGTTTATGACCATTTTTTTCTAAATTCAATCCTAGCCCATTGTCTTTGAAATGTATTACAGTACAATCCTCAATAATTTCAAATCCTATTGTAAGAGTTGCAGTTCGCTCGGGTGACTTGTATTTTATAGCATTTGTAAACAAATTTATTAAAATACTGTCCAAATAAGCGGGAATTGCAGTAACTGTTAAATCTTCCGGAATAGTATCAGTGATGATTATTTTGCTCTCTTTTATGGCCAAGCTTAATGCCATTTTTGTTTTTTCGATTTCGTGTTTTAAGCGAATCCCTTTTTTTTCAATATTTGTATTTTGCTGAATGCAAATAATCTCATTCAGATATTCTATTGATTCAGACAGTTTATCCGTTCCTTCTTTGAACAAATCAAAATAAGAAAGTTTATCCTCAATGTTGTCAGTATTTTCTATGACATCTACAATCATAGAGAGGTTACTGGTATGTGACCGAATATTATGGGAAACGATATGTGTAAAGTTAAATAATTTATTGTTTTGACAACTGGTAATTTCTAACAATCTTTTAAGTTCTAATTCTTTTTCAATTCTTAAAGTCACATTTCGGCCTACGCCTACAAAGTTTATGAAATTATTATCACTGTCGAATACTATCGTAATATTCAACTCAAACCAATATTTTTCTTTATTTTTGTTATAATTGAGTATCGTGATTTTTATGCTTTCTTTATTCTTGATTGCTTTTTGCATTAGCAAGGTGGTCTTAAAGTCAGTTTCAGGCCCTACAGACAAATAACCGGGTTTTTGGCCTATTACTTCTTCCATATTCAAACCTGTAAGATCTAAATAAGCCTGATTTGCCCATACTGCCACTCCTTTTTCATCAGCAATTACAATCGTATCTGTAGTTTCTGAAGCAGCAAGGGAAAGTAAATTTAATTTTTTTTCAACATTCTTTCTTTCGCTGATGTCTCTAATATAAAAAACGGAGTAGGTGATATTTTTAACTTGAAATTTCTTTCCTGAGGCTATTTCTACTGGAATAGATTCTCCCGATTTTCTTTTTATATATGTTTCGTCTACGGTATATTCATTCCTGTTTAAATTATATTTTAGAAAAAAACGTACTTCTTTTTTAAATTCTTCCGGGAAAAGTTTAGAATTGTGTAAGCCCTTTAATTCAAAAAGATCATATCCGGTAAGCTCTATAGATCTGGGATTGCAATCCGTTATGACTCCTGTAGAAATATCAATGATAAAAATAGCGTCATTGGCACTGGAAAAAATAGACGAAAATTTTTCTACATTTAATTGAAGTTCATTAATTAAATTTTGCTCATTTGTAATATCCTGAAAAGTGCCCAATAAATTTACAGGTTTTCCATCAATGATTTCTACCTGGCAAATACATTCGATATATCTGATATTATTTTTAGCTGTGGTAATTTGAAATTTATCTTCAAAAGAAATTCCGTCATGAATAGCACTTTCGATAAGACTTTTAATTCTATCTCTATTTTCACCTTCCGTGTAAAAATTTATTCCGCTACCGGTAACAGGTTCAAAATCATCAGAAACTTCAAGAATACATTTTGTAACTGCATCCCAAAAAATATGATTAGTCAGTAAATTCATTTTCCAAATACCAATTTTAGCTGATTGTGCAGCTTTGAAATAGAGGTCAAGTTTATCTGTCATTTGTAGATTTTAAATGTTTAAAGATAGTGCGGCTTTCAAATATAAAGTTTGTATATCGGAGTCCATTTTTTTAACAAAAATATAGATATTTTCTGGATAGTGTCATAATTATTTATGGGAACTTTCTTAAAATTAAGTGTTTGTGTTTTTTATTGATTTTATTGTTGTTAAACAAAGATTAAAAAGATTAAATCTTATCCATTAATTAAATATTAAGAAACTCGATGGGAAGGATTTTCCGTTTTTCAATAGTAAGTTTTCTATTTCATTTAACATTTATAGAGAAAAATAAATTACTGAGTTTAATTCTGTTTAAATCAGCTCATATACTTTGTTATGCATAAATTTTAAATATTTTCCTCTAAGAATTGTTACGGTATATGGAACTATAAATTTCTAAACTATTGCCATACAACAGCTTAATTTATTGTAATTTTGAATTAAATTTTGCCAAATGAGTGAACCAATAATGCTTTTCAAAAAACCATCTTATCCTATAAATGATTCCCTTTTGGAGTACTTAGAACGATTTGATAGGTTATCTAAAGTTTCCATTTTTTACGATGATTTATTACGCTTTGCAGGCTCTGTAACGGTATATGATAAAAACGATCTGGATACCTTGTGGATTAGAGTTTATTATAATGAGTACGAAAGGGAAGAAATTGATTTAAATCTAAAAAAAATCTACTCGCTGTTGCACTCTGATGGTAATTTGGGAATTATTAAGTTCCTAAATGTAGATTCTATTGATTATTGCACTTTTGGAAATTCTAAGCCTTTCCGAATAAAAGTCAGAAATATTCTCAATGACAATTACACCCATTTTTACATTAAGAAAGCGGATGCTTCCCGCGTTTATGGGTTAGAGCTGGAACACATACTTTCGCCCGATAAAATAAATTTTTTAGTGTACCAAGACACTTTGATAGAAGAACATATCATGGGAATTCCGGGCGATGTATTCATAAAAACCTTGCTTGCGGATTGTACTGAAACGGAAAAATCGCAAATAGCAAAAGAATTCGTAAAGTTCAATGAGCGCTGTATGATCCGATTATTGGGCGACATGCGTTCCTATAATTATGTGATCGTTACCACACATGATTTTGATCATGTCGTTTATAAAATACGCGCCATCGATTTTGACCAACAATGTTACGAGGGGAATTTTAAAGTATATCGTCCGCAGTTTTTTAAAGAAAATTATCCGATGGTTAAGTTGGTCAAAGATAAACTTCAAAACAGTTCTATCGAACAATACAAAGATGAGGAACGATCAGTGCTGGCCAAAAGAATTCTTTCCGCTGAAAACAGAATCAACAGATTACTGGAAATTATGGGTGAAGATGAACTTGCGCCAGAATCTCATTTGAAACAATTACAGATGGAACTCTACCGTTATACGAATGATTTGAATTTTAAAAAGGCAAAATCAATGGGAAATATCATGAGTGCAGCCTTTGAATTCATTACCCGAAATTTCAAAAGTAATAACTTATTCAAAAGAAAAATTTAAAAGACCTTACATTTGAATGATATCTCTTTAGACATAAATTATAATATTTATTACATGAAAAAATATTCTTCCTTTTTAGTTGTTTTTATACTTTTTGCTTGTCAGCAAGAATCGGATTCTTTAACAACACTTTATGCGCTGCCCAATAAACTAAAAGAAGTTTCCGGAATAGTGTATACTCCAAATACCAATTTACTTTGGACTTTGGAAGACCGTGGGAATACAAATGCAATTTATGGGATTGATTCGAATGGCAAAATCGAGAAAACGATTACCATTGAAAACACGGATAATATCGATTGGGAAGACATTACAAAAGACGCCGAAGGAAACTTATATATTGGAGATTTTGGCAACAATGACAATGAAAGAACGAATTTGAGTATTTATAAAATCGATAAAAACGCATTAACTGCTGAAAGTACAAATCCGGTTTACAAAGTCTCATTTGCTTATCCGGAACAAAAAGATTTGCCTCCTAAAAAAACCGAAATGTTTTATGACGTGGAAGGTTTTTTTGAGTTTAAAAACAATTTTTATCTTTTTACTAAAAATCGTAGTAAAGGGTTTGACGGAACCGCATTTTTGTATAAAATTCCCAATATGCCCGGTTTTCATCAAGCCGTTTTAATGGGGAAATTCAAAACATGCGGTGAGTACAATCATTGCGCTGTTACCAGTGCAACGATAAGCCCGGATGAGACCAAAGTTGCTGTTTTAACGCATGATAAACTCTTTTTATTTGAAAACTTTCAAGAAGATGATTTTCTTAATGGAACAAAAACGGTACTGGAATTGAATCATATTTCCCAAAAAGAAGCGGTTTGCTTTACCGGTAATGAGCATTTGTTCATTGCCGATGAAAGAACCAAAAGTGTAGGAGGAAATGTGTATGGTGTCACTATAAAAATGTTAAAATCCAAATCCTAAACCAAAAGCAATTCTCGCTTCTTCACCGGCACTTTTAAAATAAGTCAGTCGTGCCGTTAGTGCATTTAATCCGTTGAGCCATAATCCTCCACCAATAGACTGATGCCATTTTTCGGAATTTTCGCCTCTTAGCCAGACTCTACCGTAATCAAAACCACCTAAGATTCCGTACGACATGGGTATGATGCTTCTTTTAATTTTGCCCAAATTCCAGCGTACATCACTACTCTGGTAAAAAGATTGATTTCCTAGAAAGCGTTCATTTCTAAAACCTCTCAAATCATAGTCACCACCTAAATTGGCACCTTGGTAAAAATCAAAATTGTTGTTCAATACCATTTTTCCTCTCAAGATAGTGGCTAAAACTAGTTTTCCGTTTGCATCAATTTTATGGTTGAAATTAAGTTTACTTTCTATTGCCGGAAAATTTCTTTTGGTATCTTCTAAATTCATTTTCCAAGTACCAGCAATAGAAAATCCCATACCCATGGTCGGGAAGGAGGGAACATCGTAATTTTCAAAACTATATTTTAAAGTTGCTCCTGCAAATTGTTGGTTTTCAAAAACAGCAGGATTTATATTTGCGGAAATGTCTACAAATCGACTCATCGTTTCTTCCACGGTAATTCTTTCAAAACTGGTTTGAAAATGAATTGCACTGCCGTACTTCCCAACTTTTTTTATGGATGGCATAACTTTCAGCATTTTGATGCGAACGCGATTGAAATCCATTCCAAAAGTATTATCATTATTTACGGTCTCATTTCCGTACCCAAAATAATTGACGGTAAAATTCGGACTCGTGAATCGACCTGCAAAATCTAAATCCCATTTGCCAAATAATTTTGGAAAATTACCGGTGTAAATGAGTTCATATCCTTTTGTGGCAAAGAAATAATTGGCTTTCACACTGTGTTTTTGAGTGTATGGATTTTGTTTGAAATCATTTACAACATAACCGCTGACAACACCTAATTTAATTCCGTCATCAGGATTAAAACCAATATTAGGCAGCGCTGAAAAGGAATTGTATTTTGGTTTTTTATAATCGTACAAATTCGTTTCATAATCATCAGATAATAAAACTTTACTTTTAGAATCTAATGTGTAAGTGTTGTTTTTTGATTTAAAATCATGGATTTTTATTTTTCTGCCATTTTCAACAATATAGGAATCTTCGTTTTGACCTCCAATTAATCGCACTTTAATTCCTGATTTTGAAGCTCCTTTTACTTCAAAAATATCATCATCATCTAAGCCGTAAATCCATATTTTTTTTGTTTTTTTCGCGGTGAAATTTTTAATGTATTGCAATTCTTCGCCACTGCTTTTAATACGATAGACTTGGATTTTAAGCTTATTTTTTTCGTTGTTTTGAATTACAAATTTGTCTTTTTTATCCGTTCCAACAAGCAAAACAGTGTGTTGCAACACGGAATAATATACTGAAGCAGAACGATGTAATTCATTTCGTCTTAGTTTCAGTTTGCGTTTGATATCTTTGATTGTCTCGTCCTGAACTTCTTTTGGCAAATTAGTAAACGCACCATCAATATCTGCATCCGATAAGTTTTCCTGAATATATTTTGCTTGTTTAATCCACTCGTTTTCATCGGCAATTTTTATAAAAGCGAGATCTAGGGGATAAGGTTCCCGGTTCATCAATTTGACATTTGACATTTTTTCTTTAAAAGGTTGCATGTGACGCAATTGTGCCTTTTTCATTAAAACAAACAGCAAAGCACCGTCATACTTCGGAAACGCCTGATCTCGGTCTCGCGGAATAGGTTTGTACATTACTTTTTCACCTACATTATATTCGCCCCAGCTCCATTGATCTTCATGTCTGTCCCAATCCCCTATGAGCATGTCGAACAGTCGAGCTTTAATGTAGGCACTTTCATCAATCGAATATTTTTCGTCTTTGTGAAGATTTTTTATTACATCTTCCGTGCTGATAATGGCAATTGGATTTCCAAAACTTTTCACACCAATCTGGCTGTCCGTTGGTCGTTCTTCAACAAGGTACAATTCATCTCCAAAATTTGCATTGAAATTTTTTAGCGCTCTGTGTTTTGGAATATAATACAGTGTTGGGTTGGTATGTGCTACGCCAATTTTTGCTGCTAAATTCCCAACAGCAAACGGAGTGTATGGGTGTGCAGTGGTGTAAAAATCAGATAAAAGATCTTCAGCATAAGTATCTTCAAATTCGTCTTGAATAAACTGATTTTTGAAAGCCACCGTTTGCAGGAAACGCGTAGTGCTTTTTTTCATGGCATGCATCACATATTCCTTCCCTTTTTTGTCAATAAGGTGTAATGAATTTGACTGATGACCGCCTCCGGAACGTTTGGGTAGCAGTCCTCCAAAAAGGGTGTCAATGGTAGTTGTTTTTGCCGCTATTGGAAGGCTGTAATATTTTCGAAAATGATTTCCAAAAAAGAATTTATAAAATACTGATTTTTGGGTTTGTTTCGTTGTGTAAATGCTGGAAGTGGTCGTTTTAGGAAATGTGGTTGGGAATACTTTGGTAATGTAATCGTCTTTTTGATCCAATACCAATTGCTCATAAATCAGTTTTTCTTTGTCATTTTCCTTGCCATAAAAAGAAACTTTTGCCGAACCATTTTCATAAACAGCTAATGTGGCATATCCATTGCGGCCATAAGAAAAATCATTAGGGTAAATTGCTTTTGCAGCCTCTGATTTAGAACCAGCACCACTGATAATTTGTTTGATATTATCTTTTTCAATGTATTGTAAATTGTGGTCATGACCTGAAACAACAATAACATTATCCTGGTTTTGCAATATAGTTTTTACTCTTTTAATAAAAATGGTGTATTGTTTGTTCTGAATGTCTTGAGGACTTGCTCCAGTTGTTTTTCGGAAAAAATTGGCTAACGAACCTAAAACCGGAAGTGGAATTTTTTGTTCTAAAGGGAAAAGTTGTTTCTCCACTGAAAATTGTCCTCCGTGAGAGCCATTGCTCATTAATGGATGATGGAGGGCTAAAACGACTATTTTTTCTTGGTTTTTAATCAAAAGATTTTCCAGCTCGACAAAAAAAGCTTCGCGAGTTTTGATGGTGCAATCATCGTTAATAGTGGGACTTTTATCCCAATCTTCCAGAAACCATTGGCTGTCAATAGTGATTAGCACCAGATTTTCATTTATTTCTAAATTATCAATACCACAGCTTTTTCTGGGAAGGAATGACTTTTTGTCGTTCAGGTATTCGGATACAAATTTAGCCTGACGTTCCAATCCTTCAATTCCGCTGTACCAATCATGATTTCCAGGAATGAAAATAGTTTGCCCTTTGAAATTTTTAGATAATTTTAGTTGGTTTGTCAGTTTACTTTCGGCAATAATTCGTTCGTTCGTAAGTTTAGTATTGGGCAATCCTTTTGGATAAATATTGTCACCCAGAAATAAAAGAGTAGCATTTTTTGAAGCCTTTTTCAATCGGTCTTCCAGAGATCCAAGCATTTGATGTGTCGTTTTTTCATTGGTATTTCCAGCATCGCCAATTAAATAAATGGTGTGTGCAATTTGCGAACTATCAGTTGCGTTTAAAACAGCTGGTTCTTTGATATTTCGTCCAAATTGAGCATGATGAGTGGCACAAGATTGCAACATTAATCCCGACAAGAATAGTATAAAACCTGCTTTATTGAAAGCAATAAAACAATTATCCGAAAATAGTTTCATAATTTAGTTGTATAAAATAGGTCCATAAATCTAGTAAAACATGCCAAAGACTTTGTTGAAAAATTGGTCAAAGATAAACTTTCTTCTTTGCATAATTATTATAATTTTAATCTCAAAAAACACCACTTGGCTTCCTTTGAAACAATACAACATCTTTATAATTTAAATAGCTTATAAATAGCAACTTACAGCTGTTGTGGTGGGTAAGTGGCATTATATGATAAATGTAATTCAAAAAAAATCTCCAACTACTTTCGTAATTGGAGATTGATATTTTTATAATTATCGCTCTACAAACTGCGACTGAACACTGATAACTAACTTTTTTCCTCTTTATTAAAATAAACTAAGTAGTAATACATTTGTTTTTCCTCGTCCCAACCTTTTTCCACATATTTTTCAGCGCTTTCAGGATTGATGAAATCCATTTTAATTTGGATGTGTGTATCTAAATTTATAACGTTTTTGATTGATTTTCTGGCATCAGAAACTGCTGCATTTGCAATAGGAAAAGAAGTTACATCTTCAATGCTGTATTTTTCGCCTTTGTCAACTTTGTAGTTTTTGAACTCAGGAATTAAGTCTGGATTGTCTAAAACTTCATTTAGGAAATTAGTTTCTTCGAATTGATCGTTTTTGGCAAAATAGTTTACCGAACGGTTCATGAACATCACTTCCTCTTTCTTGTCTTCTGCAGGAAAAACGACATCTTTCGCGAAATTCTGACAAAATTTCAAATATTTCTTTGTAATGAAGTTTTCATCTTCAAAAGCATCTACTGATAAGAAATGTTCCAGCCAATATCTGGCATCGTAGCGGTTGCTGTCAACAGTCAGGATCTTGTATCCTTCTTCTTTTTTAAAATTAAAGATGATGCAACCTTTGTCCAACTTATTCAGACTTACACCTTGCTGCAAAATCATTTCCAAGTGCGTTGCTTTTTCTTCAAATTGTAAAAAATCAGCTTGAATTTCACTTTTGAAAATTCCAATCGCGTCCACTACATTATTATCAATACTTACGTTGGTCAAATACGTAACATAAACTTCACCATTCTTAATATGAGGATGATTAGACTGCTCAAATAAGTGCGTCGTGATTTTTTTAGAAACGTCATGAATAGCACTCGGATTATCAAAAACTTCTGTTGCAAACTTGAACATGTCGTTGTAATCCAAATCAATTTCATGGGCAAATTGAAAATAATTTTCTTCTTTTTCTCTAAAAGGTTTAAAGAAAAATTCTTTCATCAAAGGCACAATCTCATCATTCAAACTAAAAGGTTGTTCCGATAGAAAAATAGCTTCATTTCTACTTTTATTACCCACTCTGTGTATGGATAAGTTCTCGATGTGTGTATTATATAAGTTGATCATGTTTTATATTTTTAAGATAAAAGAAGCAAGATGAAAGATAGCAAAGATCTTTTATCGTGGCTCTTGATTCTTTATCGTCTCGTTTTTTAATTCCAATTCTCCTCAAATCCGTAGTCCTCAAAACTGTCATCGCCTTCAAACATATCCAAATCATCTTGGTCTAAATCATCTTCAAAACCACTGTGGTAATCATCGGCATTATCGGCTTCAAAGTTTTTTTCCATCGCTTCGTCCGGCATTTCTCCATGAGAAAAAATAGTTTCAGGATATAAATTTCCAATCACCTGATCTTCGATAGCAGCAAGTTCTACAAGGAAAGTCCACATATTGATAAAATCATAAACGTATAAGATTTTAGTGTTTTCCTTATCTAAAATATCTGATAATTGATAATCGCTCATGATTTTTTGCTCGCCTGGAACATCTCCAGTATCAAAAAGTGAAATTTCCTCTTCTTGGTTCCAAGTTTCATCACAAGTATAAAAAGATGCCACTTCCATTCCGTCAAAACCAAAGGAATTGAAAATAGCATTGTGTAAATCTTCTAAAGTATCGTCTTCAAGTATTGTGATGTCTCTAAAAACATCTTCTTCCGCGTCTAGAATCACTCTAAATTTATATACCATAATCTTTGTTTTTATTGAAAGCTCAAAGGTAAAATATAATTTTAGATTTAGATTTCAGATTTTCGATTTGTTGATAAGATTTTTGCGTGTCTATAAGCAGTCAATAGGACAATAGGAAAGTTTTTTAAAAATCATAACGGGAAGAATAATATGCGTAAGCAAACTACCAAAATAGGATTTCGTTTTACATAAATAATTCATAGATCGACAATTAATATACAAACAAGAATCTTTTAGGTAATATTCAATTATATGCTTTTAAGGACAAAGAAGGAAGGATGGTATTGAAAATAAGATTCAGTAGAAATTACTCCTCGCTAAAAAAACGGAAGATTACATTCTGCGTGATATCGTATGGAATAATAAAGTGCTGTCAGATTGTAGAAGAAATTCTCAGAATTATAAAAAAAGTGTTTTGTATATAAGAAAGTGAATCTTTCAAGGCAAGGCGGTACGCAAATTATGTTTAATGATGTTAGAGATTAGCATCAAGTTATTTATCATGCAGATAGGCTACACAACGAAAGAAGAAATAGAACCAAGGATTTGCTTTTCAGCAAAAGAAATAGAAGGTTTGGAATTACAAATAAAACAGTTAGAAGGTGAAACTCAAAAGTGAAAATTCATTTTAAATGTCTACTTAAAATGGTGTAAATACCAAATTTCTAGGTTGCTTGGGCGTAAATTTCACCTATCTGAAAGAAAACCCGGCGTAACAACTTTTTGGATTGTTAGTCAACAATTTTACTTAATTATGCAAGGCTGTATGCTCTACAGAGATGTGTGCAGGCAAAAGGCTTTGTTCCTCTTTTTTTTATAAAATAATTTCACCTTCAATCAATACAGTATCAATCAGATTACTGCCAAAAGCATAAGGTAATTGATAATAGGAATGAATGGGTTTCGTGATAATTAAATTTGCTTTTTTACCTACGGTAATACTTCCGTGGGTTTCAGAAATTCCCATGGCGTAAGCTCCATTTATCGTAGCCGCATTTATGGCTTCTTCGGGAGTCATTTTCATTTTGATGCATGCAGTTGCGACTACAAAATTCATGTTTCCGGATGGAGTAGAACCAGGATTATAATCGCTTGCGAGCGCAATTGGAAGTCCAGCCGCAATCATTTCTCGTGCTGGAGTGTAAGGAATACTCAAAAAATAAGAACAAGAAGGTAATGCAACAGGCATTGTTTCAGTATTTTTCAACGCTTCAATATCTTCCGGCTTCATAATTTCAAGATGATCTACGGAAAGCGCATTGTATTTTACTCCAGATTGAATTCCGCCAATGGAGTTGAACTGATTGACATGGATCTTTGGCTTTAAGCCAAATTTAATTCCGGCTTCCATAATTTGTTGGGTTTCTTCAACAGTAAAATAACCCGTTTCACAAAATACATCTATGAAATCTGCCAGTTTGTCTTTTGCAATTTCAGGAAGCATTTCGTTGATAATTAAATCAGTATAAGCTTTATGGTTTGTTGAGTATTCTGATGGGAAAGCGTGAGCACCCAGAAAAGTTGCTTTTATGGTGATTGGATAATTTTGAGATAATCGCTGAATCACGCGAAGCATTTTCAATTCTCCATCAACGGTTAATCCGTATCCCGATTTGATTTCAACTGCTCCTGTTCCCAGACGCATGACTTCTTCCAGTCGCGCTTTCGATTGTTGGTAGATTTCTTCTTCAGAAGTTTCGTTCAGTTTTTTAGCTGAATTTAGAATTCCACCGCCACGATTAGCGATTTCTTCATAAGTCAAACCATTGATTCGATCTACAAATTCCTGTTCCCGATTTCCCGCATACACAATATGCGTATGACTGTCACACCAAGATGGCAAAACTATTTTTCCGTCTGCGTCAATGCACTTTTCTGGATTTACGTTGGGCAAATCTTTCATAGAGCCAAAATCAGAAATAAGACCATTTTTAAGCACTAAATAGGCGTTTTTGATAGTGGGTAGAATCGTCATTTCAGCACCTGACACTTTCAAAATTGAAGAATCACGGACCTGAAGCAACTCTTTAATATTGATGATTAATGTTGTCATTAGCTATGATAATTACTCAGAAACTTTGATTTCAAACATTTTGTCCCAATTTTTCCCGGTTACAAAAATGGTTTTTGTTTTTGGGTTGTAGGCAATTCCGTTTAAAACATCCGTGTCTGGTAACTGCGTTATTTTTTTCTTCAAATCAGCAAGATTGATAATTGCTTCGACCGCTCCATTTTTCGGATTGATGACAGCAATAGCATCTTTTTGGTACACATTTCCATAAATTTTCCCGTCAATCCATTCGAGCTCATTGACTGCTTTTATTTTTGTTTCGAAAGAATATACGTTTAAGTAACCTACTTCTTTAAATGTGGTTGGGTCAATAATCCAAATTTTTTCGGTTCCATCGGATTGGTATAAATATTTACCGTCATTAGTCAATCCCCAACCTTCCATTGGCTTGAAATAGGTAAACGTTTTTTCTTTCTTGAAAGTATTTGCGTTGTAAACGTACCCTTCATTATTTTGCCAAGTCAGTTGGTATACTTTGTTGTTCAAAATCGTAATTCCTTCACCAAAATATTTGTCAGCTAGTTCGACTTTCTTATAAACTTCTCCCGTTTTATAATTTGTTTTTCTTAAGCTGGAGATTCCTCTGTTTCCTGATGGACCTGAACCGTTTCCCGTTCCTTCATACAGCGTGTCTCTGTAAAATTCTAATCCTTGCGTGTATGCTTGAATATCGTGCGGGTACGTATTTACGATGGTGTATTTTAATAATTTTGGCTGAATATTAGAAACTAATTCTACTCTTGTAGTAGCTTCTGCGTTTTGCCCTTCATAAAAGATTAAAGCTTTTAGGTTTTGATAACCCAATTTTTGCTCTTTCAATTCAAAAGTTAATTTGTCAACTCCATTTTTTGAGCCAATTTTTTTGTCATTTACATAATAGACAACGCTATCTATAGTTTTGGAATTGGAATTCAAAATTTCCAAAGAAAGAGCTTCCTGTGGTTTATATTGTTCTTTAAATTTGGAATTATCAAAGGAGAATAAAGTGTTAACACCTTTTTTTGTTTCGTTGCAACTTGCTATGGTGATTCCTAATAAAATGACAGATAGGAAGTTATAATTTTTCATGATTTGTTTTTTTGTTGTACCAATATACAATGTTATTTTTAATGATTAAAGCTCTTGTAAAAATATAAAAAGATTGTATATTTGCACCGGCAAGTCCTACACGACCAGCTCCTGCAGACTCCCTCAGGATGGGAACATAGCAAGGGTACGTGGTTGAGCGGTGCGATGTAGGTCGCTTGCCATTTTTTTTATTTATTACAAAAGTAGTCTTCCTTCGGGAGGATTTTTTTATTTTTGGATCTTTCGTACAGCAAACATCAACAATCATGAATAAAGTAGTTTTAATTACAGGAGGTTCTTCGGGAATTGGAAAATCTATTGGCGAATTTTTGCACCATAAAGGTTTTGTTGTGTACGGAACCAGCAGAAATCCGGAACGAATTTTAAATTCGGTTTTCCCTTTAGTGGCTTTAGATGTTCGGGATGCGGATTCGATTCATGCGGCTGTTGCCAAAGTTATTGACACTTCCGGAAAACTTGATGTTGTTATTAACAATGCTGGTGTTGGGATTACGGGACCATTAGAAGAAATTCCGATGCATGAAATAAAGAATAATTTTGAGACTAATCTTTTTGGTCCAATTGAAGTAATGAAAGCTGCGTTGCCACAAATGCGTGCACAAAAATCAGGATTAATCATCAACGTGACTTCAATTGCCGGCTATATGGGTTTACCGTATCGAAGTGTTTATTCCGCTTCAAAAGGAGCATTAGAACTAATTACGGAAGCGATGCGTATGGAAGTGAAGTCGTTTGGTGTTCGTATTACGAATGTGGCTCCGGGTGATTTTGCGACAAATATTGCGTCGGGACGTTTTCATGCTCCGGTTCTAAAAGGTTCGGCTTACGAAACTCCATACGGAAATACATTGAAAACAATGGATGAACATGTGGACAGCGGTAGTAATCCGAATGAAATGGCCGAAGCGGTGTATCAAATAATCCAAACTCCGGAACCTAAAATTCATTATAAAGTGGGCGTTTTTATGCAAAAGTTTTCGATTGTTTTGAAACGAATACTTCCTGATAAAGTATATGAAAAAATGCTGATGAACCATTATAAGTTGTAATTTTGCACGAAATTTGTGAGCGTGAGGGATTGCAGTAAAAATCCTTTTATTTTTTCTTTAAAAATAAAAGATTGAAGCGGAAAGCCCGACCCTTGGGTCACGCCCAAAGAATTAGAAACACACAATTAAATTAGATAATATGAAATTTTTTATTGACACGGCTAATTTAGCTCAGATTAAGGAAGCACAGGCGTTGGGCGTTTTGGATGGTGTTACAACTAATCCAACATTAATGGCAAAAGAAGGAATCACAGGAAAAAACAACATTTTGAAACATTATGTTGACATTTGTAATCTTGTTGATGGTGATGTTAGTGCCGAAGTAAATGCTTTGGATTACGACGGAATGATAAAAGAAGGTGAAGAGTTGGCGGATTTACACGAGCAAATCGTGGTAAAATTGCCGATGACTAAAGAGGGAGTGATGGCTGCTAAATACTTTTCGGAGAAAGGTATAAAAACAAATGTAACTTTAGTATTCTCGGCTGGTCAGGCTTTATTGGCTGCTAAAGCGGGAGCTACTTATGTTTCTCCGTTTATTGGTCGTTTAGATGATATTTCTACAGACGGTTTGGCTTTGATCGAAGAAATAAGATTAATTTATGATAACTACGGTTACGAAACTCAGATTCTTGCTGCTTCAGTGCGTCACACTATGCACATTGTAAACTGTGCGAAAATTGGTGCTGATGTGATCACCGGACCACTTTCTGCCATTTACGGCTTATTAAAACACCCATTGACTGATATCGGATTGGCGCAATTTGTGGCCGATTTTGAGAAAGGAAATAAATAGATTTAAGATTGAGATCACCGATTGTTGATTTCGGTATAAATAAAAACTCCCATTATGCTTAGCAAAATGGGAGTTTTTTTGTTGGTTTGGTTTTGATTAGTTTATGTTGAAATTAGTGTGCTCCACCAACTTCTATTTCTTTTCCGATTCCTTGTTTTTCTAGAATTCCAATTACTTTCCATCCGTAGAATGCGATGAATGCAAAACATAAAACAGGAATAAAGTAAGAAGCATGAATTCCGATTATATCCGCTAGTTTTCCTTGTAGCGGTGGGATAATTCCACCACCCAGAATCATCATTACCAAGAAGGCAGAACCTTGAGACGTGTATTTTCCTAATCCGGCGATTGCCAATGAGAAAATAGAAGGCCACATAATACTTAAGAATAATCCACCGCTCATAAAAGCAAAAATAGCTATTGTTCCAGTAGTAAATAAACCAATAAGCATGGCTGTCATTCCCATTAAACCAAAAATCATTAAGGTTCTAGACGGTTGGTCTTTTCCTAAAAAGAAACCAGCGATTTGAAATAAAATTACAAATGCATACGCATATAGAGGCGTTACATCTTGTCCGGAAATAGCATTAGCAGCTAATACCACTCCAAAAGCTACATAAGGAACTACGATCAGTAAAATTTTCTTTAATTGTGATGATGGGTTGAAAACCGTAATGGCTCCTGCCCAACGTCCGATCATTAAACTTCCCCAGTACATAGACATGTAAGGTGCTAAAGCTGGTCCAGAAATAGAACCAAAATCAGCGGTGACCAATAATTCACCAAGGTTACTCCCTATAGTTACTTCGACACCTACGTAAGCGAAAAGGGCTAACATTCCCAAAACTAATTGTGGGTATTTCATGGCTCCCCATCCTTCAGGATTTTTTTGAGCCGTGGTATTTGCAAAGAATAATCCGATAACAACCACTAAAAGTGTGGAAACTGTTAAGGCTAATCATAAGTAATCTTTCTCTTTATTCTCAATAAAACGAGTAATAAATTCAGGTTCTTCATAACGGGAAAAGATGTACGCAAATATAGCGACCAAAATTACAGTGATGGCAATTAGGGTTTTCATTGCTTTGTTCGCGGTTTCAAAAGTAGAATCACTTTTTCCAGCCGGTAACTTTTTAGAAAAATGGAATAAAGCCGCTGCCAATAAAAACAGTCCTCCAACAAATACATACAGGATTCTCATTGAATCCAATGAATCTGGTTTTTTAGCATATTCTTCAATATTTACACCAGCAATAACGCCAAATAAGGCGATAGAAACCACTATCGGTCCTATTGTGGTGCCCAATGAATTAATTCCTCCGGCAAGATTCAGCCTGCTTGATGCTGAATGTGGTTCACCCAGTGAAGCGGCAAACGGCTGTGCCGATGTTTGTTGTAATGAAAAACCAAGTGCTACAATGAATAATGCACCAAGAATAAACAAATAACTTCCTTGTGTTACCGCTAAAATCATAAGCAGAGCTCCAAAAGTACTTATCAATAATCCGTAAATAATTCCTTTTTTGAATCCCCAACCGTTTAGAATATCTTTTTTGGCGATGCTGCTAAAAATAAAAAGCAATAATGCACCGATGTAATAAGCACCATAAAAAGCAAAATCGATAAGTTGACTTTGAAATTGATCTAAGCCAAATTTAGCTTTGCAAAATGGAATGAAAATCCCGTTTGATGCTCCAATAAAACCCCAAAAGAAAAATACGGTTATAAGCGTGTAAAGCGCGGAATTGTTAGACTTTGTTTGTTCTGAATTCATAAGTATAAATTGGTTAGTGATGATTGTAAAATACTTTTATAACTGTAAGACCGTAAATATATTTGTTAAGTAAATTAAAAAAAAATAATTTAGACTAAATATTGTTATAATTATTGAATAACCATTTTTTGTTGAATTTGCCTGCTTTTTTTTCAAACATTTTGCTATTTCTAAAACAAGTAGAAATAAGAAATGCGGTTTGATATTTTCTAAATTGGTAAAAACGGGCTATGATTTCCGTGATTCAATAAATTTTGGGATCCAAAAGTAATTATTTAATTGTAGGGTGTTGATTTTTCTCTGCTCTTTTAAAAAAACCTATCTTTATAAATCAGTATAAAAAACGCAATATGAAAAGTGATCTAGAAAGAAAAACGGATATCAGTTATGAAAGTGCCGGAAAATTTGAGGAAACACGATTTGAAAAAATTCATAATAAAATTTTCAAAAACGCTTCGGAAGCATCTTTAATAGTTGCTCACGAAATTGCTCAATTGATTAAATCCAAACAAACCGAAAACAAAGCTTGTATTCTTGGTTTGGCAACTGGTTCTTCTCCGATTAAGGTATATGAAGAATTGGTTCGAATGCATCAAGAAGACGGCCTTAGTTTTAGCAATGTAGTCGCTTTTAATTTGGATGAGTATTATCCCATGAAGAAAGAGAACCACCATAGTTATCATCACTTCATGCACGAGCATTTGTTCAATCACATTGATATTAAACCGGAAAATATAAATATTCCTGATGGAACAGTGCAAGCTGATGCGCTCAAACAATATTGTATCGATTATGAAAATAAAATAAAAATTGCTGGTGGCCTTGATTTTCAATTGCTGGGAATTGGTCGTACAGGTCACGTAGGTTTTAATGAACCGGGTTCTCACATCAATTCCGGAACCCGAATAATTACTTTGGATTACATTACAAGAGTCGATGCTTCTTCTGATTTTAATGGAATCGAAAGTGTACCAAAAAGAGCACTTACCATGGGTGTTTCAACAATTCTTAAATCCAAAAGAATTGTTTTGATGGCTTGGGGCCAAAATAAAGCTGAGATAATAAAGAGAACTATTCAGGGCGATAGAAGTCCTGATATTCCGGCAACCTTCTTGCAAAATCATGACAATACCACTTTTGTTTTAGATCAATCGGCAGCTTCGGAACTAACCCGGTTCAAAACACCATGGCTCGTTCAAGATTGCAATTGGACATTGGAACTAAAATGTAAAGCGATTGTTTGGCTGTGTTTAAAGACAAATCGCTCCATACTAAAATTGACCGACAGGGATTATAACAATAACGGCATGTCTGATTTGCTGGCTTTAGAAGGTTCTGCATACGATTTGAATATTAATATGTTCAATGTATTGCAACACACCATAACCGGATGGCCGGGAGGAAAGCCCAATACGGATGATACCAATAGACCCGAAAGAGCAAATCCTGCAAAGAAACGAATTATCCTTTTTAGTCCGCATCCGGATGATGATGTGATTTCCATGGGAGGAACTTTTTCAAAATTGATACGACAAGGACATGATATTCATGTAGTGTATCAAACCTCAGGTAATATTGCGGTTACAAATGAAGAAGCTCTGAAATTTGCGGAAGTTTGTAATGATTTTGTTGACACTGAAGCGACAAAAATTGATTTTCAATCGGTTATTGATTTTTTAAATAATAAGTCAGAAAATCAAATGGATTCCCCAGAAGTTAGAAAGCTAAAAGGACTTATCAGACGCAGAGAATCGTATGCAGCAGTGCGGTATATTGGTTTGAATGAATCGAATATCCATTTTCTGGATATGCCTTTTTATGAGACGGGACTAATAAAGAAAAACCCAATCCACGCGGAAGATATTGCTATTATAAAAGCGATTATTGAAAAAATAAAACCGCATCAGGTTTTTGCAGCCGGTGATCTTGCGGATCCGCACGGAACGCATGAAGTTTGCCTCAACGCTATTTTTGCGGCAATGGCCGATTTGAAACCACAACCGTTTATGAATGATTGTTGGCTATGGTTATACCGCGGCGCTTGGCATGAGTGGGGGATACATGAAATAGACATGGCCGTTCCGCTAAGTCCGGAGGAAGTAATGTTAAAACGACACGCTATTTTGTACCATCAATCGCAAAAAGACCGCGTGATGTTTCAAGGTAATGATTCCAGAGAATTTTGGGTGCGTGCCGAAGACCGCAATAAACATACTGCAAAATTGTATGATGATTTAGGATTGGCAGAATATGAAGCCATCGAAGCTTTTAAACGTTTTGACTATTAAAAATATCTTGAATACCTATAAACTATGAAATACTTTTTAATCCTATTATTTGTAACTTTTGTTTCGAATGCTCAAATCACCACCGAGCAATTAAACCTAATGCCTTGGCCACAAAATATAAAGTTGACCGCTGGCACTTTTGCTTTAAGCAAAAAGTTTAAAGTGAATATTACTGGAAATCCTAATGCTAGAATTTTTATAGGTGCAACCAACTTCGTACGTCGATTGGACGGCAGAACGGGATTGTTTCTGGAGCAAAGTTTTTTGACAAAAGTCAACGAAAGACCGGAAGCGGAATTGCAAATAAATTGTGTTCGGAATGGAAAAATAGAAATTAACGAAGACGAAAGTTACCAACTGATCATTACCTCCAATAAAATAACCATAAATGCTACGAGTGATTTAGGAGCTTTACATGGCTTGGAGACTTTATTACAATTGCTGCAAAACAACAGTACGGCGTATTATTTTCCGGTTGTTGAAATCTCGGATTCGCCACGTTTTACCTGGAGAGGCTTGATGATTGATGCGGCAAGACATTTCCAGCCGGTAGATGTTATCAAAAGAAATCTGGACGCTATGGCTTCGATGAAAATGAATGTTTTTCATTGGCATTTAGCCGATGATCAAGGTTGGAGAATTGAATTGAAAAATCATCCTAAATTGACAGAATTAGCTTCAGATGGAAATTTTTACACTCAGGAAGAAATCAAAAATATTGTAAAATATGCTGATGAAAGGGGGATTCTGGTTATTCCTGAAATAGATGTTCCGGGGCACGCATCGGCGTTGCTGAATGCTTATCCGGAAATAGGAAGTAAAGTAGGCGAGGGGAAAATTACGTATGAAGTGCAAAGAAATTCAGGAATTTTCAATGCTACTTTAGACCCTACAAATCCAAAAACCTACGAAGTTTTAAGTTCGATTTTTGATGAAGTGTGTCCTTTATTTCCGGGTAGTTATTTTCATATTGGCGGTGACGAAAATAATGGAAAAGAGTGGAATGCAAATCCTGCTATTCAGCAATTTAAGAAAGATAATAATTTTGTCAACAACCATGATTTGCAAACTTATTTTAATATGAAGTTGATTCCAATCTTGAAAAAATACAACAAAAAATTAATGGGTTGGGAAGAAATAATGACTGAAAACATGTCAAAAGATGCTATAATTCATGCTTGGAGAGGAACTAATGAAGGGCAAGAAGCCGGTGGAGCATTGATCAAAGCCGCAAAGAGCGGTTACAATACTGTTTTGTCCAATGGGTATTATATTGATTTGATGCTTAGTTTAGAAAGTCATTATTTGAATGATCCCTTACCCAAAAAGATTATTCTTAGTCCAGAGGAAAAAGCAAGGGTTTTAGGAGGAGAAGCCGCAATGTGGAGCGAACTCGTAACGACATTAAATATAGATTCCAGAATTTGGCCACGAACCGCCGCAATAGCCGAGCGATTATGGTCTGATGAATCCGTTACAGATATGAACAGCTTACGCAAAAGGTTGAAAACAATTTCTTTTCGATTAGAAGAACTCGGAATTACTCACATTAGAAACAAAGAAGTGATTTTAAGAAACATCAGCAACAATCAAGATACGCGTGCATTGAATGATTTTTCGAATCTTTGTGAACCACTGAAAAATTACAAACGCAATGGTGGCGGAAAGAAATACCGCATGCATTCTCCATTAACACTGTTTGCGGATGCTTGTAATACCGATGCTTCGGAAGCACTAGATTTTAATGTTGCAGTCAATGCCTATTTATCGGATAAAAGTAAGGAGAATAAAGGGGTTGTAACTGACTTTTTTAAGAAATGGATTACCTTAAATTCCGATTTAATTGCTTTAAGTTCCAATGCACCGCTTGTGCAACCGCTATTGCCTTTGTCTAAAAGTTTGAGTGATTTGTCGGAACAGCTATTGCTTTTGATAGAGAAAAAACAGAAAGTAAGTCAAACGGTATTGGAAGATTTATTAGAAAAATGCAATACCAGAAGTCCTGCTGATGTAGAATTAGCAGTTTACGGTAGTTTGAAAAAGTTGCTTTAAACAAGAAATGTAACATCGTTTTTACAAAATAAGAATTTTGAAATCCTGACAACTTTGTCAGGATTCTTTTTAAACCATAATTCTAATCCATAAATTAAAACCGTTAAAAATCGATATTTTGGGAATTCAGGAAATCAGTATTTTTTTCGTATTTTTGCAAAAATTTTATAAAATAAATATTCATGTTAACAGTAAATAATTTATCAGTTCAGTTTGGCAAACGAATTTTGTTTGACGAAGTAAATACTACCTTCACTCACGGTAATATCTACGGAGTTATCGGAGCCAATGGTGCTGGAAAATCTACTTTTCTTAAAATAATTGCCGGTGAAATGGATCCAACTTCGGGACATATTCATTTGGAACCAGGAAAACGTATGTCGGTTTTAAACCAAAACCACAATATGTTTGACGAAAGCACCGTATTGGAAACCGTTATAATGGGAAATAAAACCCTTTATGCGATCAAAAAAGAGATGGATGCTTTGTATTTAGATTATAATGATTCAAATGCGGACAGGATAGGCGAGTTACAGGTGCAATTTGAAGAGATGAATGGATGGAATGCTGATTCCGATGCGGCATCGATGTTATCAAATCTCGGAATTTCAGAGGAATATCATTATACTTTAATGGGAGATCTTGAGGGAAAAATTAAAGTTCGTGTCCTTTTGGCACAAGCGCTTTTTGGAAATCCGGATTTACTTATTATGGATGAACCTACCAATGATCTGGATTTTGAAACAATTGCTTGGTTAGAGAATTTCTTAGCTAACTATGAAAATACCGTAATTGTCGTTTCTCACGACAGACACTTTTTGGATTCCGTTTGTACGCATATTTCTGATATCGATTTCAGTAAAATAAATCATTATTCCGGAAACTATACATTCTGGTATGAATCAAGTCAATTAGCAGCAAAACAACGCGCGCAACAAAACAAAAAAGCAGAAGAAAAGAAGCAGGAATTAGAAGAATTTATTCGTCGTTTTAGTGCGAATGTAGCCAAATCAAAACAAGCTACTTCTCGTAAAAAAATGATTAGTAAATTGAATATTTCCGAGATAAAACCATCAAGTCGTCGTTATCCGGCTATTATTTTTGACCAAGAGCGTGAAGCAGGAGATCAAATTTTGAATGTGCAGAATTTAAGCGCTTCGATTGAAGGAGATGTTTTGTTTAAAGGCGTAGATTTGAATATGGCCAAAGGCGATAAAATCGTTCTTTTCTCCAAAGATTCACGTGCTACAACAGCTTTTTATGAAATTTTGAACGGAAATAAAAAAGCGGATTCTGGAACTTATGACTGGGGAGTTACAACAAACCAGGCGTATTTGCCAGTAGAAAATCATTCATTTTTTGAGAGTGATTACACGCTTGTAGACTGGTTGCGTCAATGGGTAAAAACGGAAGAAGAACGTGATGAGGTAAATATTCGTAGTTTCCTTGGAAAAATGATTTTCTCTGGTGAAGAAGCGCTGAAAACCTGTAGAGTATTATCCGGAGGAGAAAAAGTGCGTTGCATGTTGTCTCGAATGATGATGGAAAGAGCTAATGTTTTAATGTTGGACGAACCTACCAATCATTTGGACCTAGAGTCGATTACGGCTTTTAATAATTCCTTGAAAAACTTTAAGGGATCTGTAATTTTCACCACTCATGATCATGAATTTTCTCAAACGGTTGCCAATAGAGTAATTGAATTAACACCTAATGGAGCGATTGACCGTTACATGACTTTTGATGATTACCTTGATGATGAAAAAGTTCAGGAATTGAGAGCTAAAATGTATGTAGTGTAAAGAGTAATTTATATTTAAGACTAAAAATATCCCGCAATTGCGGGATATTTTTATTAAAAGAAGTTTTTGATTTTCGAGTTTAATTAAACGATCATTATTTCTTACCGAAAATTTTACTAATGATAAAAATGATAATAGCGATAACGACAACAACTATAAATATACCAACACCTACTCCAGCTTTGAATATCCCCTCTATTATTGAACAACTTGAAAATGATATTAATACTATAAAAAGCATCAATAATCTGGTGAGTCTTTTTTGCATGATTTTATGTTTTTTATGTTAAATGTTAAAAAGTAAAATTAGGGTATCACTGCGGGTCTCTGTTATAGAATTTTTATTGATTGTTGTAAAATTATTTAATATGAATATACTGTTTTTATAGAATTATTGGAATTAGCATTTTCTCTCTTTTTAATTATAAAATCATAAATTGGAATTTGTATATTTGTCCAACCAAACAATAAAATTACTATGAGTCAAAAAGTATTACTTACTGCAAAAGAAGTTACTATCATATTACATCGTTTGGCCTGTCAATTAATCGAAAAACACTTAGATTTTTCAGAT
The DNA here is from genome assembly GCF_900112975.1 of Flavobacterium xueshanense. Taxonomy (GTDB): domain Bacteria; phylum Bacteroidota; class Bacteroidia; order Flavobacteriales; family Flavobacteriaceae; genus Flavobacterium; species Flavobacterium xueshanense. The sequence continues at coordinate 101,791 of NZ_FONQ01000012.1, forward strand.
ACAATATTAGTTGGAATTCAACCAAGAGGTGTTTTTTTGGCGGAGCGTTTAAAAGAAATTTTAGAAAAAGAATATCAAACTCCTGAAATTCAGTTGGGTTATCTGGATATTACTTTTTTCAGGGATGATTTTAGAAGAACCGAAAAGCCATTAGAAGCCAATAAAACCAAAATTAATTTTATCGTCGAAAATAAAAAAGTCATTTTCATAGATGATGTTTTGTTCACTGGACGAAGCATTCGATCTGCGTTGACTGCTATTCAATCTTTTGGCCGACCATCGGAAATTGAACTTTTGGTTTTGATAGACAGACGTTTCAGTCGCAATTTACCCATTCAACCGGATTATAGAGGTAGACAGGTTGATGCAATAAATAATGAAAAAGTTAAAGTGAGCTGGAAAGAAAATGAAGGTGAAGATGGGGTGTATTTAATTACAAGTTAGATTAAAAACAAACGCTAACTATTAAAAACTATAATCGTAAACAAAAATGAAAGAATTAAGCGTAAATCATTTATTAGGCATAAAATACATCAACAAGAATGATATTAACCTGATTTTTGAAACTGCCGATCATTTTAAAGAAGTCATCAATCGACCCATTAAGAAAGTGCCTTCGTTACGTGATATTACCATCGCCAATATTTTCTTCGAAAACAGTACCAGAACAAAACTCTCTTTTGAATTAGCGCAAAAACGTTTATCAGCAGATGTTATTAGCTTTTCGGCAGCGCAATCATCTGTCAAAAAAGGAGAAACATTAATAGATACCGTAAATAATATCCTTTCGATGAAAGTAGATATGGTTGTGATGCGACATTCCAATCCCGGCGCTGCTTATTTTTTGTCCAAAAACGTAAAAGCCAGTATCGTAAATGCTGGAGATGGCGCACATGAACATCCTACACAAGCTTTATTAGACAGTTATTCCATTCGAGAAAAACTAGGTGAAGTAGCCGGAAAAAAAGTCGTTATTGTAGGCGATGTTTTGCATTCCAGAGTCGCCTTGTCCAATATTTATGCTTTGCAAATGCAAGGCGCTGAGGTCAAAGTTTGCGGTCCTAAAACGCTTATTCCAAGATATATTGAATCACTGGGCGTTACCGTGGAACCTAATTTACGAAAAGCATTACAATGGTGTGATGTTGCGAATATGTTGCGCGTCCAAAATGAGCGTATGGATGTCAATTATTTCCCGTCTACAAGGGAATATGCGCAGCAATATGGAGTTGATAAACCGCTTTTGGATTCTCTTAATAAAGAAATTATAATCATGCATCCCGGACCTATTAATCGCGGTGTCGAAATTACAAGTGAAGTAGCAGATTCCAATCAATCCGTGATTTTAAACCAGGTAGAAAATGGTGTAGCAATCAGAATGGCAGTTATTTATCTTTTGGCTTCAAAAATTCAATAAATCAACATAAAACTTTGTAAATTAGCTACGTATAAACTACGCTGCCTTTAAGCAGTCCCTGAAATTTAATACAATGAAAGTAGATCAAAAAGGACATACAATATCAATTAGAGATACGCAGGGTGATTTTACTTCTTTTTTAATGAAGGTTACCCATCAATATAAAACATTCGAAAAACACAACATAATAATCGATCTTTTGATGCATAACGATTTGTCAACGAATGATATTAAGTTATTTATGCCGTTATCAAAACAACATAAAAAAGCTAAAAAGTCATTTGTTATCGTCACTTCAGATTTTGACTACAATGCTGTTCCAGCAAAATTAACAGTAGTGCCTTCATTATTAGAAGCGCATGACATTATAGAAATGGAAGAGATTGAAAGAGATTTAGGTTTTTAAGTTAGTTTATTTGGTTATTTTTTTGACCGTTTAATTGATTTAAGCAAAATACACAATAAAGAATAAGAAAAAATTGAAACTAACAATCCTTGGTTGCTATGCGGCAACACCCCGAACGTTTACCAATCCTACTTCCCAGATTTTAGACATAAAAAACAGACTTTTTCTGATTGATTGCGGGGAAGGAACGCAAGTACAATTGCGGAAGAATAAAATCCGATTTTCTAAAATAAACCATATTTTCATTTCCCATTTGCACGGAGACCACTTTTTTGGATTAGTGGGTTTAGTGTCCACATTTACTTTGCTGAACCGAACTACGGATTTACATATTTATGGTCCAAAAGGCATCAAAGAAATTATCAAGCTGCAATTGCGATTGTCCAATTCCTGGACGAATTACGGTTTGTTTTTCCATGAATTAGAGTCTTTGGAGAGCGAACTTATCTTTGAAGACGACAAGGTTTTGGTGAAAACCATTCCATTGAAACACCGCGTATACACGAACGGTTTTTTGTTCCAAGAAAAAATAGGTGACCGAAAACTAAATTTGGATGCCGTTCAAAATTATGAAATAGAGAGTTGTTATTACCAAAAAATAAAAAACGGAAAAGACATCACGCTGGAAGATGGAAGAATCATAGCAAACGACAAATTAACATTTGATCCTATTCCGCCGAAGAATTACGCTTTTTGTTCGGATACGGTTTATAATGAAGCAATGGTTCCCATTATAGAAGATGTAGATGTATTGTACCATGAATCTACTTTCCTTCAATCTGAGGAAAATCTGGCCAAAAAAACATTACATTCTACAGCAAAAGAAGCGGCAACCATTGCTTTGAAAGCAAATGCTAAACAATTAATTTTAGGACATTATTCTACTAGATATGAAAGTATCGAATTGTTTAAAGAAGAAGCTGAAACTATTTTTCCAGAAGTGCTTTTGGGTGATGATGGAAAAAGTTTTGAGTTTTAAATACAGAAATCAATTTAGCTTGTAAAAATTGCCAATTGGATTTTTTGATTTAATTAAATTGAATCATTCAATGATCAAACATTTTAAAAAACAAAATTATGAATGACTTAAGTAATTACAGAAAATCATACGAGAAGAGTGAATTATTAGAATCCAATATTCCCGAGGATCCAATTAACTTGTTTAATCGCTGGTTTCATGAAGTAGAAGATTTTGGTGGCGACAGCGAAGTAAATGCGATGACAGTGGCAACAATTGGCTTAGATGGCTTTCCGAAGTCTCGAGTTGTCTTGTTAAAAAAGTTTAATGAAGAAGGTTTTATTTTTTATACCAATTACAATTCAGAAAAGGGTAAGGCTATTGCTGAAAATCCTAACGTTTGCCTATCTTTTTTTTGGTATACCATGGAGCGTCAGGTTATCATTAAGGGAATTGCAAAAAATACTTCGGAAATAACTTCTGACAGTTATTTTGAATCCAGACCTAACGGAAGTAAATTGGGAGCAATTGCATCTAATCAAAGTGAAGTAGTTCCTTCCAGAGAATATTTAGAGAAAAACCTGAAGCAATTAGAAAAAGATTTTGAGAGTGTTGTAATTCCGAGACCGAAACACTGGGGCGGATTTTTAGTAACTCCTTTAGAAGTAGAGTTTTGGCAAGGAAGACCCAATCGATTACATGACAGAATTCGTTATACAAGTCAACAAGATTATTCTTGGAAAATTGATCGTTTGTCTCCTTAATGTAAGATATATACATATTTAATTATTTTTATAATGTAGTTCATCGATTTTTTTTGGTGTTTAAACGGTAGAATGACTATTTTTGAGTAGGAAATAAAAAAAATAGTATTAAATATTAAAGTTGTTTGCCCCACAATCTACTTTAAACCTAATCTACCATAGTTATGAAGATAAAATTACTTTGTGCATTATTACTCGCTACTGTAGTATGCACTATAAGTTCCTGTTCTTCAGAAAGTTCCGAAGTTGCAACTAGTAGTCCAAATCTGCAAAAAGTAGTTAATTACTCTTACAACTCTATTGAAGTAAAAACAATGGAATTGATCAATGCACACAGAGTTAGCAAAGGTTTAAATCCTTTACAAAATATTAATCACATGTCGTACAAATCTGAAGAACATAATAACTACATGATTGCTAATAATGTTGTAAACCACAATGGTTTTTCAGCCCGTTCAGAAAATATAATGCTAACCTTGGGTGCTACTTCTGTAAGTGAAAATATAGCTTACAATTACAATACGCCGGAAGCCGTTTTAAATGCATGGTTAGCCAGTCCTGGTCACAAAGAAAATATTGAAGGTAATTTTACACATTTTGGAATCGCTATTAAGGAGAATCCCGCAACTGGTAAAAAGTACTACACAAATATTTTTGCAAAAATATAAGTTGAGTTTTTTATAATTAAAAGGCTGTCTTCTCCCCAAAAGACGGTCTTTTATATTTTAAGATATCTCACATATTAAACCTTATTTTAAATATTTAAAAAATTGTATTTGTATTTTTTTGAAGTCCAATGAATTCTTTTTCATTGGACTTTTTTAGTATTGTTATTTTGTCAAAGATTAACCAAAGATGCTCTTATATAGTCTTTAATCCCGTTCCAAATTTAGATTTTGCATTACTTGATTAATATGACAGTGGACTTAAATAGAATCCTAATTTATGATATAATTAAACTTAATAGGCTGACTTTATCGGGCAGCCTATTAAGTTTAATTATAATCGTTTTTTACAAAGCAGTAATAATAAATTCACTTCTTCTGTTAAGTTGGTGGTCTTCCTCAGTACATTCTACATCATCAGCACATTTATTTACAAGTTGTGTTTCACCATATCCTTTTCCAGTCAATCGGTTTGTATTTACGCCATTTTTGATTAACCAATTGATAGTAGATTTTGCTCTTCTGTCAGATAATGCTTCATTGTATTTAAATGTTTGTCTGCTATCCGTATGGGAACGAATATCAAGTTTCATTGTTGGATTTTGGTTTAAAACATCTAATATTTTTTCTAAATCAAATGCTGCTTCTTGTCTAATGTTTGATTTATCTAAATCAAAATAAATCATTTTTATATTAAAACATTTACCTAAATCATCACCAATTGTCACTTTACACTTCGCGTTTTCTAATGCTATTGGTAAGTATGTTTTTCCATTTTCATCCGCTATAACAATCATCTGTTCCTTAGTTGTATATTCAGGTTTTTGAGCTCTTACATAATATGTTTTTCCACATTCAACAGTAAAAGAATAATTTCCCTTTTCATCAGAAATAGTTGTGTTAACGACATTAAATTGATTGTCAAATAAAGTTACTTTAGCATCAGGAAGTAATTCTGCTGTAACAAGATCAGTAATCTCACCATATAATAATTGTTGACATGTGATTTTTTTTTGCTCTAAAAATTTATAAATATCATCGTATCCCAGACCACCATCCCTGTTTGAGGTGAAAAAACCTCTTCTTGATTTTGTATCTATTAAATAAGCAAAATCATCTTTTGGAGAATTAATATCAGCACCTACATTTTGTACCTCTTCAAAAGTCCCATTGGCTTTGATTGTCGAAACAAAAACATCTAAACCTCCTAAGCCGGGATGTCCGTCTGATGCAAAGTAGATTTCGTTTTCATCATTTACAAATGGAAAAGTTTCTCTTCCCTCAGTATTGATTGTCTGCCCTAAATTCTCCGGAATACCGTAAGTGCCATTCTCGTTTATTTGTACTTTATATAAATCGGATAGACCAATTGTTCCCGGCATGTCAGATGCAAAATATAATGTTTTCCCGTCAGGACTTAGCGTAGGATGTGCAACACTGTAATTATCACTATTAAAAGGAAGTTCAGTTATATTCGACCAAGTACCATTTTCTAAAGTGGCTTTGTATATTTTTATTAAAGTAATTTTATTAGCATCTTTTCCTTTTTTTCCATCAAGATAATTGTTTCGGGTAAAGTACATTGTTTTCCCGTCTTTTGTGAAAGCGGGGGTTGACTCATGAAATTTAGAATTTATTTTTTCGTCAAACTTTTGTGGTTTTCCAGGAGTCATATTTTCCCCTAAACCGGTGGTATATAAATTAGTGAAATATTGATTTGTCCATTTATGTTTTCTTTGTCCTAAACTTCCAGTGTCCCTTGCTGATGCAAACACGATTTCATTTGAAAAGAATGCCGTCCCATAATCGGAATAAATAGAGTTTATTCCGGCATCCTCAATTTTATATCTTCCAGAGTTGGCTTTTATCGCGTCAAGATAATTCACATTTTTCATAAAAAGCCTTCCGCGGCTATCATTTCCCAATTTTTGATTGAACAATTCCAATAGTTCGTTTGCTTTATCATTTTGACCAATTGATCTCAAAGATTGTGCATAACGGAAATAATATTCGGGATCCAAGTCGGTAGTTTTCATCGCAAATAATTCACCGTACCATTTGGCCGCTTTTTCTAACTCTGCATTGAAGTAATAGGAATTGCCTAATTTTTTAAACATATCTGCCGATTTATATCCTTTTTCGGCTACTTTTTCATAGGTTTTTATGGCATCAATATAGGCATAGTTGTCGTACTTTTTGTCGGCAACTTTTACCTTTTCTTTTTGCGAGTATACATTAAATGAAAACGCTATTATTAATGTTATACAAAAGAGTATATTATTTTTCATATTAATTGTTTTAGAAGAATCTTGGAGTTATAATTTTACCATTATTTTTAAATATTTCATAACGCAAGAATATTTCATGAGAACCAGAATTATAATTTCTTAATCGGGTTGTCTCCCTGTCATACCCATATCCGATGTACATTCCATCAGAAACTTGAAATCCAACCATGGCACTTAGTGCTGCACTCCATCTGTAAGCAACTCCTACGACAAATTTTTCATTAAACATAAAGTTACCAGAAACATCAACTTGTAGTGGCGCCCCTAAAACCATTTTAGTTAGTACTGCAGGTTTAAATTTTAATACACTATTGATATCAAAAACATAACCTCCTATTAAATAATAATTTATTTTTTCTTTAAAGATTGCAATTTCATTATCATCATAACGGTCTGATTCAATAAAATTTGGAATGGAAATACCAACATATGCTTTATCAGAATGAAGATATAAACCTGCTCCAATGTTAGGCGAAAATTTATTTTCGATATTCTGCATCGATGGATCAAGTGGATAGGAATTTACAGGATTTAATTTTGAAATATCTAAATTGAATAAATTTGCTGTTGCCTTTAAACCAAATGAAAGTTTATAATTTTCCGATGTAGGAATGGTATAGGAGAAATCAGCAGAAATTGTACTTTCATTCGTAGGTCCAATTTTATCACTAACAAAAGAAACTCCTAAACCGAGATTATTATCATTTAGCGGAGTGTTGATTGAGGCAACATTTGTTACAGGGGCACCATCCAAACCTACCCATTGGGTACGATGCATAGCAAAAATACTCATTGCTCCTCTAGATCCTGCATAAGCGGGATTGATGTTAATGGTATTGTACATGTACTGAGTATATTGTGCATCTTGTTGTGCAAAACCAGTAAATGCTGTAAACATTAACAAGATTAAAAATATTTTTGTTTTCATAGTAGATTTTTTTGTTGTGATTGAATTACTTCTTTTTTTAGATTCAAAAGATCTGTTTCGAAAAATGTCAATACTATTTATATTAAAGAATAGGGCTAATTCATTTTTTAACCTGAGGACTTTTAACTGTCCTCAGGATTTAAATTAATTCAAAATTATTTAGTAAGGTATAAATACCCTTCTAATTTTTTGATTTCCACTTTACCATTCCCATCAATAGAACTGTAATTTAAGATGTAAAAATAGGTTCCGGTAGGTAAACCAGAAGACTGATTAACAGTTGTTCTTCCGCGAGAGATTCCGTCAAAATTATTAGTTTGATTATTGTAATTTTTAGTTTCAAAAACTAATACACCCCAACGGTTATAAATTTCAACGGTATTTTCAGAATAACAAGCAGTATCATCAATATTATCGATAACAAACACTTCGTTTATACCATCTCCATTTGGTGAAAAAGCATTATGTACTTTTATATCACCACATCCTAAAACAATACAATCATCGTTTATGTTTACAGTCAGTACTATTTTTCTTGGACAATCTCCGTCATTGATTTGATATTCAAAAACTTTGTTGCCTAAACTTAATCCAAAAGGGGATAGGATGTTTCCTTGTAATGCTCCTGTATTATCAACATCTACCCAAGTTCCGTTTGTTGGTGTTCCGGCAGGTAATAAATTAAAGATATTAATTGTTGACGAGTCTCCACTACAAGCAGAGCTAGCAATAGATATTCCGCTATTTGCCACAGAGACATTAACCGTTTGAGTAAATATAGAGATGTTTCCACAAGAATCTGAAACAGACCATTTTCTTACAATTGAATAAGAGTTCTGAGAACTATTAGTGATTGTCTCAGTATATATTGCCGGAGAAGCCGTTGAACAATTATCAGCAAAAATAAGTTCTGGTTTCAAAGGAATAGCATCACAATTCACATTGATAGTAGCAGCAAACTCAGTTGTAGTAGTTGGACCACTAGTATCTTGTTTACTTATGATTTGAGAAGCAGTAGTCGAATTTCCTGCTAAATCTGTCGCGGTCCAAGTTCTTGTTACAGTGTAGGAACCAATACAACTTCCTTGAACAATTGTGTCAACGAATTTTAACGTCACAGCACTACAGGTATCAGTTGCTGTTGCTTGAGCAAAATTAGGAGTAGCATTGCAACTTATCGTTGATGGCACTGGTAATGAAGCAAAGACTGGTGCAGTACTATCTTTAATGATTATTGTTATTAAAGCGGTATCACAGTTTTTCGGATTTAATTTTTCACATATTTGGTACATTAAAACGTAAGTTCCAGGAATTGTTCCGTTTAATGTTTTGATGTTTCCAAGGTTATCCAATAGAATGTTTGGATTTTGTCCAGAAACTAAAGTGATATTTACCGCTGAAGCTACTACGAGGTTTCCATTAATTAAATCGTTTACTAATACATTTCCTAACAATCCAGACGATGTACAATTTCCGATTGAAAAAGTATCATCATTAGCGACGATAGCAGGAGCTGTAACGGTAACACTAACCGTAGCTGTATCACAATTGGTTGGATTGAGTATTTCACAGATTTGGTATACCAACGTATAGTTACCAGCAGGCGTGCCCGGAGCAACAAGAACATTAGTACCAGAAAGCGTGATTCCAGCATTCGAAGAAGAAACAAAAGTTGTATTCACTTGCGAAGCCAAAACAGGAATTCCGTTTAAGGTATCATTAACCAAAACATTAGTGAAAGCCGTTCCGCCGTTTGAACCATTTAAAGCAGTTCCGGTATCATCATTAGCGACAATAGCAGGAGCTGAAACGGTAACACTAACCATAGCAGTATCACAATTGGTTGGATTAAGTATTTCACAGATTTGGTATACCAACGAATAGTTACCAGCAGGCGTACCCGAAGCAACAAGAACATTAGTACCAGAAAGCGTGATTCCAGCATTCGAAGAAGAAACAAAAGTTGTATTCACTTGCGAAGCCAAAACAGGAATTCCGTTTAAGGTATCATTAACCAAAACATTAGTGAAAGCCGTTCCGCCGTTTGAACCATTTACAGCAGTTCCGGTGTCATCATTAGCGACAATAGCAGGAGTTGAAACGGTAACACTAACCGTAGCAGTATCACAATTGGTTGGATTGAGTATTTCACAGATTTGGTACACCAACGTATAGTTACCAGCAGGCGTAGCCGGAGCAACAAGAACATTAGTACCAGAAAGCGTGATTCCAGCATTTGAAGAAGAAACAAAAGTTGTATTCACTTGCGAAGCCAAAACAGGAATTCCGTTTAAGGTATCATTAACCAAGACATTAGTGAAAGCCGTTCCGCCGTTTGAGCCATTTATAGCAGTTCCGGTATCATCATTAGCGACAATAGCAGGAGCTGTAACGGTAACACTAACCATAGCTGTATCACAATTGGTTGGATTGAGTATTTCACATATTTGGTATAGCAACGTATAGTTACCAGCAGGCGTACCCGAAGCAACAAGAACATTAGTACCAGAAAGAGTTATACCTATATTTGTAGAGGAAATAAAAGTTGTTATTAGATCCTCTGTTTTAGCTTCTTTACAATTCAGTAAATCATTTATTAAAACATTATTTACTGATATTCCACCTGCTAGTCCATTTATTTGTATTCCTGTGTCATCAGTAGCTATAATTTCTCCTACTACAGTTACGATTTGAGTACAAGTAGCGGTATTTCCTGCATTGTCTATTACGGTCCAAGTTACGGTTGTGTTTCCGATAGGGAAAACGTTAGGCGCATCGTTGGTTACAGATTTCACCCCACAATTATCAGT
>NZ_FONQ01000013.1 GCF_900112975.1 Flavobacterium xueshanense
AAGAAAAAAACCTCGAAAGTTTTTACTTCCGAGGTTAATAATTAGTGTAATTTTAAAATCTAATTCGTGTCAACTTTTTTCAGGACTAGACATACAGATAAAAATAAATGAACTGATTATTGGTAAGCATACACTAACGAACCATCTTTTATTAAGTCAATCAGAGTGTTAGCATTGTGATCCGGAACAGAAAAGCAACCCAAGCTGAATTTGCTATACATTCTTTTAGAAGAATGAACCACAATATTTCTTTTTAAAGCATTCGAATTTTTATCACTTTCTAGGCCGTTTAGTTTTAATGAATAGCCCCACATTCCTTTATACGTTTGTAGGGTTACGTAACATCCTAATGAAGTTGCGTTGCTTCCTACATTATTACTAAAAGATTGAGGTTTTAATCCTGTTCCAGAGCCGGATCCATGATCAACATTAGTGGTCAGGAGTATTTTACTATTTTTTAAATCAATAACGTAAAGTCGGGATTCCTCTATTGATTTTGAAAAATCGATTAGGGTTATGATGTTTTTATTTTTGGCTTTATAGCCCCATTTTGTTTGTATTTCGTTTGCCTTTTTTACAATTTCGTCATTTCCTTGTGCCGCAATAAAATTAAAAGAGCATAAAAGAATTAATAGTAATGTCTTTTTCATAGAATTCTTTTTAGAGTATTTTCAATAATTTGAATAATTCAAGTGTGTTATTTTAGTATCAGTTTAGTTTTTTCAAACGTTTGAATATCAAATGTAAAACTATGAAAAAAGAATATTATTGTTGGTCGAATAAATTTTATATTTCAATGTTTTAAAATTTTTATTGTTGTAAATTATTCAATTGGCTTCTTACTGAATTAATCTATATTTGCATTTTTAAAATCTGATAATCCAATTATCTAAAAATCTTATAATCTAAATGATTACAGTTAACGATATTTCGGTGCAATTTGGCGGCACTGCACTTTTTAGCGATGTTTCTTTTGCTATAAATGAAAATGATAAAATTGCCCTTATGGGTAAAAATGGAGCCGGAAAATCGACGCTTCTTAAAATTATTGCAGGTCAAAGCAAACCTTCGACAGGAAATATTTCGGCACCAAAAGATGCTGTTGTGGCCTATTTGCCTCAGCATTTATTAACTACGGACGGAGCAACGGTGATGGAAGAAACGTCAAAAGCGTTTGGTGAGATTTTCCAAATGAAAGCAGAGATTGATGAAATCAATGAGCAATTGACGATTCGTACCGATTATGAAAGTGATGCTTACATGAAATTAATCGAAAGAGTTTCTGACTTAAGTGAGAAATTCTATGCGATAGAAGAAGTAAATTATGAAGCCGAAGTTGAAAAAATTCTAATCGGTTTGGGATTTGTTCGCGAAGATTTTAGTCGTCAAACTTCAGAATTTTCTGGAGGATGGAGAATGCGAATCGAATTGGCCAAAATCCTCTTGCAAAAACCAGACTTAATACTACTGGATGAGCCAACCAACCACATGGATATTGAAAGTATTCAATGGCTGGAAGACTTCTTGATTAATTCAGCGAAAGCTGTTGTTGTGATTTCTCACGACAGGGCTTTTGTTGACAATATTACGAATCGTACAATAGAGGTAACAATGGGAAGAATTTATGACTATAAAGCCAAATATTCTCATTATTTAGAACTTAGAAAAGACAGAAGAATTCATCAGCAAAAGGCGTATGACGAGCAACAACGAATGATTGCCGATAACAGGACTTTTATCGATCGTTTTAAAGGAACATTTTCTAAAACGGATGCCGTTCAGTCTCGTGTTAAAATGTTAGAAAAACTGGTTATTGTTCAGGTTGATGAGGTGGATACTTCTGCTTTAAAACTAAAATTTCCCCCAGCAGCCCGTTCCGGACAATATCCTGTGATTGTTAAAGATTTGTCAAAATCGTATGGCGATCATGTTGTTTTTTCGAATGCAAATATGGTGATTGAAAGAGGTGAAAAAGTAGCTTTCGTAGGGAAAAATGGGGAAGGAAAATCGACGATGATCAAAGCCATTATGAAAGAAATTGAAATAAATGGCGGTAATTTAGAAATTGGTCATAACGCAAAAATTGGTTATTTTGCCCAAAACCAAGCTTCATTGTTAGATGAAAATGCCACTATTTTTGAAACCATTGATGATATTGCAGTGGGTGATGTTCGAACTAAAATCAAAGATATTCTGGGCGCTTTCATGTTTCATGGAGATGATGTTACCAAAAAAGTAAAAGTGCTTTCAGGTGGGGAAAAAACGCGTTTGGCGATGATAAAATTATTGTTGGAACCAGTCAATTTATTGATTCTGGATGAGCCTTCGAATCACTTGGATATGAAAACCAAAGACATTATCAAAGATGCTTTGCGCGATTTTGACGGAACCTTGATTTTAGTTTCTCACGACAGGGATTTCCTGGACGGGTTAGCGACAAAGGTTTTTGAATTTGGAAACAAAAGAGTAGTAGAACATTTTGAAGATATTGCCGGTTTCTTAGCCAATAAGAAAATGGAAAGCATGCGAGAGATAGAAAAATAATTTTGTTGGAATCTTTATAAATCAAAAAGCGGCTGTATTTTTAGAATACATCCGCTTTTTGTTACAGTCTAATTCCCGGAGGAAGCAACTCTTTGTAAACAGGATTTTTTTTAAAAAACACTACTATTTTTGGAAGAATAGGAACCACTTTCAATTTTCGTTCAATCGCAATTTCCATTATATTTTTCAGAAAATTAGAAATAAATTCTTCATCTTCGAACGTTTCAGGAACATTTATTTTGGTTAAAAATATCTTTTTTTCCTGAAAAGAATATTCAACAGAAACTAATCCTTGATCGACTAGAGTTTCAAATTGTCTTGAAAAAGTATTGTCTTTGATTTCCATAGTGCTTGCTGCATCCATAATAATTAACTCTGATTCATTGGTACCTCTACCAAAAGTATTTTTGATTTGGAACTGATCTTGATTTCAAATGCGTCAAGATCTGTAATTCCCATGGCATCTCTTGCCTTCAAAACGTTGTTGTTAACCTCTATTTTGCCTTCAATCAAAAATAAATAAATACCGTTTTTAGGAATTTTTACTTTGTAAGTAACGCTGGTATTGCTGTCGAATATTCCTAAATGGAAATAGGTTTTCTGGTAAACCCAAAGTGCGTTGCCATCATTTTGATCATTTGGCGAAACAATGTTTACAAAGGTATTGATTTGATTCTCAATATCAAATGATTTCTGGTCGTATCTTGGTGACACGTTTTCTATGTCAGGAAAAACCCATAGTTGTAAAGTTTTTGCCTCTTCTTTCTGACTCGCATTCATTTCAGAATGTTCCACTCCGGATCCTGCACTCATCACTTGGACTTCTCCAAAACGAATAACGCCTTCATTTCCCATACTATCCTGGTGCTTTAAGCCGCCTTCGAGTGGAATGGTAATGATTTCCATATTGGCGTGACCATGAGTACCAAAACCTGTACCGCCAGCAATGGTGTCATCATTTAAAACGCGTAACATTCCAAATTGTAAACGCTCAGGGTTGAAATAATTGCCGAACGAAAAAGAGAAATTGGCTTTAAGCCATCCAAAATCGGCATTACCTCTTGTATTTGATTCAAATAGTTGCGTTGTCATAAATTATTGATAATATAAAGTAAAAAGCGGATGGGTTTTGAATAAAAAAAATTAATTTTATACAAAATTCGGTATAAAAAGACTAAATTTTGTTATAAAATCGTTAAAACAATTATGAGTAAAATCCCCGTTTATCTAATGCCTGGTTTGGCGTCAAGTGCTGCTATTTTTGAGCTTATTGTACTTCCCGAAGCCACATTTGAAATCCATTTATTAGAGTGGGAAATTCCGCTGGACAATGAATCATTGACGCATTATGCCCAGAGAATTACGAAAAAAATAAAGCATAAACATCCCGTTTTGATTGGTGTTTCTTTTGGTGGAATCTTAGTTCAGGAAATGGCAAAATATGTGGACGCACGCAAAGTTATCATTATTTCGAGTGTACGGTGTAATTCTGAATTTCCTCGAAGATTGAAAATTGCTAAAACCACCAAAGCGTATAAACTCATTCCGATGAGTTTATTTGCAAATATCGAAAGTCTGGCTAAGTTTTCTTTTGGTGAAAAAGTAAATCAACGGCTCAAATTATATGAAAAATTCCTTTCCGTTAGGGATATTCGGTATTTGAATTGGGCTGTGGAGCAAGTAATTTTATGGGATAGAACCATTGTTGATGAAAACGTAATTCACATTCACGGTGATGCGGATGATGTTTTTCCTATAAAATATATCAAGGATTGTATCGTTGTAAAAGGCGGGACGCACATTATGATTTTGAATAAATACAAATGGTTGAACGAAAATTTGCCTTCGATTATATTGGGCACAGAAATGAAGTAATCGCACTTTTCTAACTATATGAAAGGTATAAAAATGAAAAAGATGAAATTAATTAATAAAGTGGTTGTAATAACTACCGTAGTATTTGTGAGTGGGATATTTGTTTTTGCTACGACAAATGATGCAAAACAAAAAAGTATTAAAGGTGAAACTGTTTCTATTTTTCCTGTGAAATTAGACTTTGCCGGAGAGGAAACACCATTAAAAATATCAGATGTTAAGGAACGATTTGATCGGGAATTGCTGGTGAATGTGAATTTACACGCTTCCACAATTTTAGCGATAAAAAGAGCAAATCGCGCTTTTCCGGTAATTGAGCCTATTTTGAAAAAGAATGGTATTCCGGACGATTTTAAATACTTGGCAGTGATTGAAAGCGGATTGGTGAATGCAGTTTCGCCGGCAGGAGCAAGAGGTATTTGGCAATTTATGCCGGAAACGGCCAAAGAACGCGGAATGGAAGTGACTGAAAATGTAGATCAGCGCTATGACCTTGAAAAATCAACGGAAGCGGCTTGCAGTTATTTTTTGAGTGCCAAAGGAAAATTTGGAAGCTGGACTTTGGCGGCAGCGTCATACAATGGTGGAATGTCAGGTATCAATAAACAAATTGGAATCCAAAAAGTGTCTGACTATTATGATTTGCTGCTTACGGAAGAAACGTCTCGCTATGTTTTTAGGATTTTAGCTTTGAAAGAAATCATGGAAAATCCGGTAAAATATGGGTTTGTGATTGCTTCCGAAAATTTATATCAAACTTTGCCAACCCGAAAAATAAAAATTGACAGTTCGATTACAGACTTGGCTGATTTCGCAAAAAGTCAAGGAATTAACTATAAGATTTTGAAGATTCACAATCCTTGGCTTAGAGAAACAAAATTAATAAATGACACTGGTAAAAAATATCAGATCGAAATTCCTTTGAACGGGTATTAGCTGTTTTTTTGAATCATATAAGGCATTCAATGAAATTTAGATAGAATTTTAAGCACACGAATTACTGGGATAAAAAAAGGGTTAAATGTGTATCATTTGACCCTTATTCAATAAGTATAAAAAAATTATATTTTTTTCATTTGTTCTTTCATCATGACAATCTGGTCTTTCAACATATTCTGTTTGTCTAATTTTTTAGCTTCATTCAATAAGGAAGTAGCCTCTAATTTTCTTCTGCGTGTCATGGCAACTCCGGCTAAGTTTAATTTGGCTACAGCCAAATCCATATCCATTGATAATCCTAACTCAATTGCTTTTCTGAAATATTTTTCTGCTTTGTTGATATTTGTTTGTGAAAGCATAATTCCGTGCAAATAATTGAAATAGCCTTGTTGTTTTTGTACTAAAGCTGTTTCGGGGTTTTTGATGTACGCCAACCATTTTTTGGCACCTTCAAAATCTTGTTTTCTTAGTTTTAAGAAAGCCAATAAGATGAATTCGTTTTTGAAGTAAAGGAATATAGGAATTGCACTTAATAATATTAGGAAGATTCCATTACCGATATTGCTTTCTGTGAATTGCCAAATGCCAGTAGCGATGATAAGTCCGGCGATAATAAGTTTGATATTTCTGTGAAACATAGTGTGATTATTTTAAGATCACAAATATAGTAAAATGAAATGAAAATATTTTTACAAAACTACTTGTGAGAAAAAAAAGTCTTTGTATATTTGCACTCGGTTTTAGAATAACGGTTATTCAAAATAAGAAGACATATAAATAAGATTTTAAAGATACAAAGCAATGAGCAAAAGAACGTTTCAACCATCGAAAAGAAAAAGAAGAAATAAGCACGGATTTATGGACAGAATGGCTTCTGCGAATGGAAGAAAAGTTCTTGCTAGAAGAAGAGCTAAAGGAAGACATAAATTGACTGTTTCTTGCGAACCAAGACACAAAAAATAATGTTTGTATAAACATAAATAAGGCGTTACTTTTTTTAGTATCGCCTTTTTTTATACCTTTTCGTTAAAAAATGTTTAAGATTTACAGTTAAAAGATTTGAGTTCAGTAATTTTAATCTTTTCAAAACAACAACTACACAACACAATATCACTATACAATGCCAAAAGATACATCCATAAAATCAGTTTTAATAATAGGTTCAGGTCCTATTGTTATTGGTCAAGCATGCGAATTTGATTACGCGGGATCACAATCTGCACGTTCTATTCGTGAAGAAGGAATTGAAGTTATTTTAATAAACTCCAATCCGGCAACAATCATGACCGATCCATCAATGGCGGATCATATTTATTTATTGCCCTTAACGACAAAATCAATTATTGAAATCCTAAAAGCGCATCCTCAAATCGATGCAGTCTTACCTACAATGGGAGGACAGACGGCTTTAAATCTCTGTTTAGAAGCCGATGAAAAAGGGATTTGGCAGGATTTTGGCGTAAAATTAATTGGTGTTGATGTTAACGCTATCAATATTACCGAAGATAGAGAACAATTCAAACAGCTTCTTAAAAAAATAGGTGTTCCATCTGCTCCGGCAGAGATATGTACGTCTTATCTTAGAGGAAAAGAAATTGCTCAGGAATTTGGTTTTCCTTTAGTGATTCGCCCTTCCTTTACTTTAGGAGGAACAGGAGCAGCTATTGTTTATAAAAAAGAAGATTTTAATGAACTTTTGACTCGTGGGTTAGAGGCATCGCCTATTCATGAAGTTTTGATTGATAAAGCTTTGATGGGTTGGAAAGAATACGAATTGGAGCTTTTGAGAGATAAAAATGACAATGTTGTTATTATTTGTTCGATCGAAAATATGGATCCAATGGGAATTCACACCGGAGATTCCATCACTGTTGCACCTGCCATGACGTTGTCTGACACGACTTTTCAAAGAATGCGTGATTATGCAATCTTGATGATGAGAAGCATCGGAAATTTTGCTGGAGGTTGTAACGTGCAGTTTGCCGTTTCACCAGATGATAAAGAAGACATTGTAGCGATTGAAATTAATCCTCGTGTGTCTCGTTCCTCTGCTTTGGCATCAAAAGCAACGGGGTATCCTATTGCTAAAATTGCTTCCAAACTGGCTTTGGGTTACAACTTAGATGAATTGCAAAATCAAATTACCAAATCGACTTCGGCTTTATTCGAACCAACTTTGGATTATGTAATTGTAAAAATTCCTCGTTGGAACTTTGATAAATTCGAAGGAGCTGACCGAACTTTAGGGCTTCAAATGAAATCCGTTGGTGAGGTAATGGGAATTGGACGTTCGTTTCAAGAAGCATTACACAAAGCGACTCAATCTTTGGAAATTAAAAGAAATGGTTTGGGTGCTGACGGAAAAGGATACACGAACTACGAACAGATTATCGAGAAACTGACTTTTGCGAGTTGGGATCGTGTTTTTGTGATTTATGATGCTATTGCGCTGGGAATTCCATTGAGTCGCATTCATGAAATCACTAAAATTGATATGTGGTTCTTGAAACAATATGAAGAGTTATACACTTTAGAAAAAGAAATTTCAAATTATAAAGTTGATTCTTTGCCAAGAGAATTGTTATTGGAAGCGAAACAAAAAGGTTTTGCCGACAGACAGATTGCTCACATGGTAGGTTGTTTAGAAAGCCAAGTGCATACTTTGCGAACTACAATGAACATCAATCGTGTGTTTAAATTAGTAGATACTTGTGCGGCGGAGTTTAAAGCAAAAACACCTTATTATTACTCGACTTTTGAAGCCGAAATAGAAAAAGCGGACGGTACTCGTTACGTTGACAACGAAAGTATTGTTACTGATAAAAAGAAAATAATTGTTCTTGGGTCAGGGCCAAATAGAATTGGACAAGGAATCGAGTTTGATTACTCTTGCGTTCACGGTGTGCTTGCCGCCAAAGAATGTGGTTACGAAACCATCATGATCAACTGTAATCCGGAAACTGTTTCGACTGATTTTGACACAGCCGATAAATTGTATTTTGAACCCGTTTTCTGGGAACATATTTACGATATTATCCAACATGAAAAACCAGAAGGCGTAATCGTGCAATTAGGTGGTCAAACGGCTTTGAAATTGGCTGAAAAATTATCTAAATACGGTATTAAAATTATTGGAACGAGCTTTGACGCTTTGGATTTAGCCGAAGACAGAGGACGTTTCTCAGAATTGTTAACCGATTTAAAAATTCCTTTTCCACAATTTGGAATTGCTGAAACTGCTGACGAAGCTTCTGCTTTAGCAGATGTTTTGGACTTCCCATTATTGATTCGTCCTTCTTATGTGTTGGGTGGTCAGGGAATGAAAATTGTGATCAACAAACAAGAATTAGAGGAACACGTAATCAATTTATTGAAAACGATTCCAGGAAATAAATTGCTTTTAGACCATTATTTGGATGGCGCAATTGAAGCTGAAGCTGATGCAATTTGCGATGGCGAAAATGTGTACATCATAGGAATTATGGAGCACATCGAACCTTGCGGAGTACACTCTGGAGATAGTAACGCCACTTTGCCGCCGTTTAACTTAGGTGAATTTGTAATGCAACAAATAAAAGACCATACCAAGAATATTGCGTTGGCTTTGAGAACGGTTGGTTTAATCAACATTCAGTTTGCAATAAAAGACGATATCGTTTATATTATTGAAGCAAATCCCAGAGCATCTCGTACGGTTCCATTTATTGCAAAAGCTTACGGAGAACCTTATGTGAACTATGCGACTAAAGTAATGTTAGGGCATAATAAAGTAACCGATTTTACTTTCAACCCACAATTAAAAGGATACGCCATCAAGCAACCGGTTTTCTCTTTCAGTAAATTCCATAATGTAAATAAAGCATTAGGACCAGAAATGAAATCAACAGGAGAAAGCATCTTGTTTATTGATGACTTGAAAGACGATCAGTTTTACGAATTGTACTCGAGAAGAAAAATGTATTTGAGTAAATAAAACTTGAATTTGTAATATTTAAAAAGCCCCGTTTGGGGCTTTTTTTGTGGTTTATTGTTGTGGGCACAGTTTGCAAAACTGGGATAACGATTGTCTTATATCAGCGCTATCGGGGTTGTGTTTAGTGTTAGTAGCTTATCGTTATGGGCACAGTTTGCAAAACTGCGCTAACGATTGTGTGATGTAAGCGGTATCGGGTTTTTCGATTTTGTGTAATTAGATTGAAGATGATGATTACTGGTGTTTCAATGACAATAATATTCGATCTCTCTTGTAACTAAAAGTGTAGAAATTTTGTCTATGGAATATTTTTTCTTTATCCAATTATTATACGTATCATATTCAATCTCAATATTTGTTGTTTCAGTTTTTTCTTTATTGTAATAATAGCTACCCGATTTCCAATTGGAAACTATTCTTGTTGGGGTTGTAATTGTTTTGTAAAAGCTTACTATTTCTTTTTTTTCATTATAAAAATATGTGCAATCGAAAATAGAATCTTTTGACTTGTATTCATATCTAGAGTTATTTAAAAAATCACGACTATATTTTTCTAATATGATTAATGAGAAATTATTGGATTTTATTTCTTTTGTTATTTCATTCCAAATTTTTGATTGATGTTTGATAGTAATTAGCGTATCTTTTATTTTTTTGTATTCATAAATTATAGAATCGTTTGAGTTTAGTGTTTTTTCATCCTTATCTCCTGTTATACTTTTGCCTAAAGTTATACCAAAACCATTCTCTGTGTTAATAAAATAATCCTTTATTAATCGATTTTTTTTATCGTAAAAGTACGTGTTGTAGTGTCTTAGAGTGTCTTGGGTGTAATATTCTTGTTTTATTAATTTTTTCTTAGCAAAGAGATTAACGTATTGTTCTTTGTTTTTCTTTCCGTAAGAATATATATTTGTTGAATCTGGGTAACTGGAAAAAGTATTGAAAAATTGTTCTGTAGCTAGCCAAGTTTTTCTGTCTTCTTTGATTTTGATAGTCTTAATTCTTTCTAATGCATCATATTCTATTATTCTCCAGTGATGATCACGTGATTTGTTAAAATATATGTGTTTTGTAATATTGCCATTTTTTGCAAAGAATACTTTGTAAACCGTTGAAGTTGTATCAATAGTTTCATTTTTTTTATTAAATGAAAAACTTTTAATATTTATACTTTTTACGCAACCATGAAAATCTATAGGAAGGATCTCCTTACTATTGTTTTTGATTGGTATTTTTTGAGAATAAACACATAAGTTTGAAAATAATAAAAAAAGAAATATTGTGATTAATTTCATTTACTAAAGGTTTAATGTGGGTAATTGTGACTAACTTATTCATATATATAATTTGTACTCTCAAATATAGTCAAAATCCTTTTTTATTTTTAAGTATTTTCTTTAAAAATGACACCCATTCGTAAATAAAAAGTCCCAAATCAAGGGACTTTCTAAATGTTAAAATCTAAATTTATTTCTTCTTCAGTTTCTCTTTGAAAAAATCTATCTTTCTTATCCACGACAAAGTTGCGGCTTTTTCATGGTATCTGGGTTTATATATTGAAAAAGCCCCGTTTGGGGCTTTTTTTGTAGAATTTTGTTTAAGGTTAGTGGCTTATCATTATGGGTCAAAGTCGGAGACATTTGTCTAGCGTAAACCAAATAACTCCTCGGAGAGCGAGGGTCAAAGTCGGAGGCATTTGGCCAGCTTAGTTCTAGTAACACTTCGGAGAGCGGGTAGAATCAATTATGTAGTTTTTGATTATACAAGGGAATTTGTTATAATGCAATGAGTGCTAGAATTTAAAAATCTATTTGTCAAATATGAAACTGTAATTTGTCACTAGTCTTTAATCATAGAGATGTACATTTACTACTGAAGTTTTCGACATTTTTCGGAAATAAGTAAGTGATGTGGCTAATTATTTTAGGATGGGATTATTCCAATAAATAAAGCCAGTACATCTGTACTGGCTTTGTTTGGATACTATTGTTTACTACTTAATTGGTAATTGTTATAATACCTGTCATTGAGGAATGAAACTCACAAATGTAATATAAGGTGTTTGGTGCATTACTGGGTACAGTAAAAGATATGACACCACTGGAAGCGCCATTATTGGTAACTCCGTTGTTGTAACCATTGGCACTGCCGGTCGTTTGGACGGTTTTTATTAAGAAAGGATGTCCAGGTGCATTCACAGTAAAACTATACGTTTTACCTCTTTGCAAAGTCAAACTTGGATTATTTCCATTAGTCAAACCCCCACCATTAAATAAGTAAGATGAAGAACCTGTATTGGTTATGTCGTAATTTACGATATTCGAATTTACTGCATTAGCTCCAATGTTACCCTGAGCGATTATGGTTGCTAGATTGCTAGCACTTTGATGAACATTTATGTATCCATTAAAATTTAGTAGCTCATCATAGATAATGGTGGTTCCATTATTGAGTTTACTCACGCTGGTCTCACTCTTTCCAGTAGCACCGATGATGGATGTCAGGTCAATAGCTATAGCTCCTCCCTGAGCGGCAGTATTGAGATGGATGTGTGCGGGAGAACTAACTCCTACAGTTGTTCCAGTTAGGGAAATACTTACTAAAGTTTCACCACTCACCCTTTTTGTAAATTTCGCTGTGCCGCTTATGGCGTTATTTGAAACGGCATTTAGAGTATAGGTTTTGCTAGTGTTGGTAAGTTCATTCTTACCAATATCACCTTGTGCAATTAATGTTGATAAAGCGCTAGCACTTTCATGAACATTTATATATCCATTAAAATTCAAAAGCTCATCATAAGTTATGGCAACTCCAGTATTGAGTTTGTTTACACTAGTATCACTTTTTCCGGTAGATCCAGTTACTGATGTTAGATCTACTACTACACCGCCCGTTTGAGCGACAGTATTAACGTGAATATGTGCAATAGAACTAACCCCTGGAGTTGTTCCCGTTAGCGCAATACTTACCAAAGCTTTACCGCTTACCCTTTTGGTAAATTTCGCAGTACCACTTATGGCGCTATTAGAAACGGCACTTAGGGTGTATGTTTTGCTAGTACTTGTAAGTTCATTAATACCAATGTCGCCTTGCGCTATCAATGTTACAAGATCAGTTCCGCTAAGGTGAATATTAACATAACCATCTAAATTAATTAACTGCTCGTAAGTGATGGGTGAGCCATTGTTCAAAGCTGTAACAACCGTTTCACTTTTACCGGTACTTCCATTAACAGAAGATAGGTCAAGTAAAATAGCTCCACCTTCTGCTGCTGTGCCAGCGTGGATGTGTGCAGGATGACTTCCACCAGCACTAGTGCCGCTTAATTGAAGAGTAATAAGCGTAGTGTTATCATTT
This sequence comes from Flavobacterium xueshanense, assembly GCF_900112975.1. Lineage (GTDB taxonomy): Bacteria > Bacteroidota > Bacteroidia > Flavobacteriales > Flavobacteriaceae > Flavobacterium > Flavobacterium xueshanense. The sequence goes on from NZ_FONQ01000013.1 coordinate 12,692, forward strand.
CTTTTTGAAAACGTAACGGTTCCGCTAATAGCAGGGTTTGATTTAGTGAACAAAATGAATTGTTTAGATTCCCCGGTGAGTTGTGGTAAAGTGTCGTCATCACTACATCCACTAAAAAACGCCGCACTAACTAAAAGCAAACACAATAAAGAAAATAATTTACTAAAATTTTTCATAATATTTTTTGTTTAATTTATTTACACAAAGATTAAACAAAAATAATTAAAATTGTTTCTTAATATTTATCAATTTGTGATTTATTTAACAAAATAATAATAATTAGTCATGATTTATTTAACTGAATTTGGAAGCTCCCAGAAATTAGAATTGCGTACTTGTTCAAAATTTCAAAAAAGTTATCGTTTTTAATTCTTCTGGGGCTAGCCCCTAAAGGCATTAAATTAGGCCTGTTGTACCTGCGACTTTCCTCCAAAAAATTCGTGGGGCTTTTTGGAGTTGTAATCCTGTATCCATGATTCTGTTTGTTCCCTGAAATGGTATTTGTGCTCAGCAATAAACTCATTTTAGACCCACTGCTGTAACTGCCATAGAAACGTTTTATGATGACGTTTTGGGTGGGCTTCCCCGGCTGGATATAGTTGAACCCGATCCCATTCACCTCGCTCCAGACCAAGGTTATTTTAGCAATGAACTCAGGCCCTTTGTCCATCCTTATCTTTATGGGCTTTCCCCATTTGTTAAAAAATCGGTTTACTTTATGCAGTATTTTCTTTAAAATTAATTAAAATTAATTAAAATTAATTCCAAAAAAAAAGCCCCAATCACGGGACTTTTAAATATCAAAAAAATAAAATTATTTCTTCAATTTCTCCTTGAAAAAATCTATCGTTCTTGTCCAAGATAAAGTCGCGGCTTTTTCATCGTATCTGGGAGTCGTATTGTTATGAAAACCATGATTCACACCTTCGTAGAAATAAGCGACATGTTCTACTTTGTTTTTTTTAAGGATGGCTTCATAAGCGGGCCAACCGTCATTTACTCGGGTGTCTAAACTAGCATAGTGCGCCATGATAGGCGTTTTAATTTTTTCAGCTTCGGCTGCAGTGGGCTGTCCCCCGTAATAGGGAACTGCGGCACATAATTTTGGTATTTTGACCGCCATCATATTGGCAATCCAACCGCCAAAACAAAATCCTACCACACCTATATGTCCATTACAATCTTTGTGTGATTTTAGGTATTTGTAAGCTGCAATGAAATCTTCGAGCATTTCTTCACGGGTACGTTTTTTTTGTAATTCCCTTCCAGCATCATCATTTCCCGGATAACCGCCCAGAGGTGATAAGGCATCCGGTGCCAAAGTGATGAAGCCTTCCACAGCGGCTCTTCTTCCTACATCTTCAATATACGGATTCAATCCGCGGTTTTCATGTACCACTATTATTCCCGGTAGTTTCTTTTTGGTTGCCGTAGCTTGCGATAAAAGTCCTTTGATCGTTCCGCCGCCTTTAGGAGAATCGTAGGTTATAAATTCTGATTTTAGTCTTGGATCGTCTGGCTTGATTAAGATAGAATGCACGTAATTGGGTGTCATAAAACTAAGAAGTGAAGGAAGTGTCAGCGTTCCTACCGCAAAAAGAGATAGTTTCTCGACGAATTGTCTTCTTTCAATTTTATTATGAGCATAATCATCGTATAAGTCAAATATTTCCTGACTGATATCTTCTTTGGTTATTTCTTTCATAGCATTTTTTTTGATTCAACTAATTTAGGAAAAAAAGTGATTGTTTTATAGGACAGTAATTTCATATTTTAGAGCAATTAGTTTCAAGAAGGCAAAATGAAAGCCTAATTGCTTTGCGGCATATTTTTTTATTACCATAAAAAGAGTTAACAAGATTGGCGTTTTGATAATACAATAAATGAATGTTGAAAGGACGCTGATGATTTGGATTTACGCAAATTTTATTATTTATTTTCCAATAAGACAGCCACTAATTACACGTGTTTGCACCAATTAATTTGTGTAAATATGTGGAATTCGTAGCTGAAAATTTAGTCCAATATTTGTGTGGTACTTATTTTATTTTTCTTTCACCAAATCAAAATTCACCATCCAATTGATTCCAAATTTATCAGTGAATGTACCAAAATAGGCATTACAAAAGGTGTTTTCCATGGGCATTGTAATTTTTCCGCCGTCTGAAAGGGCATTGAAGAGCTTGTCTGCTTCTTCTTTACTTTCGGTATTGAGGGAAAGCGAAAAGTTATTTCCATAAATAGTTTCAGTTCCAAAGGATTCAAAACTGTCGCTTCCCATGATGGCCGTTTCTTTACTGATAGGCAGAGAAACGTGCATTATTTTCTCTGCTTCTGCAGATGAACAGGTTTTGCCATCCGTAATTGGCATGTCCTTAAATCTTCCAAAATAGGAGAATTCGCCACCAAAAATTGATTTGTAAAACAGGAATGCTTCTTCGCAAAAGCTATTAAAAGTCATATAAGTGTTTACTGTTGCCATAATAATTGTTTTTAAATTGATGTTTCAGTCTCATGCCTTAAAGATTGAGTGCTATTCCGTTAGGTATTTTTTGTATTAATGGATAAATCAGCCACTTCCTGTAATTTTCCAGGTTCTTCAAAAAGATGTGTGGCATCTGGAACTATGGTTAATTCTTTAATGGATTTCAGTTTTTTTTAAAGCCATTTTGTTCATGATGATTACCGTAGTGTCAAGACTTCCCACAATCAATAGAGTAGGAGCAGTTACTTGCGGCAATTCGGTTATGGCTTAATATGGACGCTCGCCATCGGAAACCAGAGCTTTAATTTTTTCGTTGGAATGTGCTGCTGTCCGCAATGCAGATGTCGCTTCAATACTTGCACCAAAAAAACAATGGGCAGTTTGCTGGTTCTGTCCTATTGCAATATCCATTGCGTCGTTTCTATCAAACGGTCACTCAGTAAATCAATATGAAACTGATTCTCGTGCATTTCTTCTTTTTCCTCGGTGAGTAAATCAAAAAGGAAAGTGCCTATGTTTTATTGCTGAATAAGTTCTGCTATCATTCTGTTTCGGTGATTGAGTCTGCTGCTGCCACTTCCGTAGGATGACAAAACGATTCTGGTCGCAATTTCCGGTCGTATTAAATCTCCTTTTTATGTCACTCTCGATAAAGGAATATCCAAATCTAATTTTTCCATTATTTCTAATTTTAATTATGTTAAAAACTATATAATCGCCCTACTCAGTTGTTGTAGCTAAGCGCAGCATTTGAGTCACTTCTTCATCTTCCACCTGGTTGAACTTTTCATAAAAACTGCCAACTCCCCTAAAATATTTAGAAGCAGTCAAATATATTAACTCATCAGCATTTTTCTCAAATAGGGGTACAGTATCAAAAGGTAATACTGGAACAGCCACGATTATTTTCGACGGATTTTTTTTTCGCAACATAGTGATACAGGAGAGCAGCGTATTTCCTGTCGCAATGCCATCATCGACCAGAATCACGTTTTTATTCTCAATTGCAAGCGGTTTTCGGTCGCCCATATAACGTCCGTATTTTTCATCGAGTTGTTGCCGAAGTCTAATAATTTCATTGTCGATGTACTTTTTAGGGATGTCTGAATGCTCATCAATAATCATGGAGTCCATGGAAACAGCACCAATTGCAAATTCTTTATTAGAAGGATGACCAATTTTTTTTGCGAGTACAATATCCAGAGGAAGATGTAAGATTTTTGAAATTACGAATCCCACGGGAACTCCGCCTCTAGGAACGGCAAGAATTACGCTATTTGTATCTTGGTATTTTTTTAATTTCTCGGATAGTAAAAAGCCCGCTTCCGTTCTATCTTTTAATATTTCATTGTACATAATTAAAAGTTTTGTTTAAATGAATAAAAAGCATATAAAGTTATTGATTTACAGTTAATTATGTTTATTTTACAAAAATATTTTAGAACAAAAAATTATAAATAATACTAATTCTACCGTTATTTCTAATTTGTAATAAGTGAATAGTAATACTAGTAGTGAGTAAAATAAATTCGATAACAAAGGCAGACAAGAATATTGGTTTCGGAAACAAGTATTAAAGATTTGGGCGTTTTGGGAAATAAAATGCCACAATGAGTATTAAATTTCTTTCTTTAGAATTAGATAGAATAAATGCATCAATTTTCAGCTGGACTTTGATACTTTCTTTTACCGAAAATAGTCTTCACTATGATTTAACGGTAGAACATTTTACTTAATTAATTTGTAAAACAAACGTTAATTTATAATGTAATGATTTAAAGATCAATTATATTTTAATTTAGAATTCTTAAAGTGTTATTAATGATGATTTTATAAAAGGGTGTCTATGAAAATACTGACGATAAAATCAGCATTTAACACTTGTAAACAAGGGATTTAACTTGTTTTGTGTAACACTATTTGAAGTAATTGTAGAATTAAAAAAAGTTTAAGACTGATTGTAAAGGTTTATAAAAAAATTTATTTTACATTTGTTTAATAAATTTAGATAAACGATGAACAATATAAAAAGTGTGTTTAGTATAAAAGATCTCGAAAACCTTTCAGGGATCAAAGCGCATACGATACGAATTTGGGAGAAAAGATATGATATCCTTCAACCGATGCGTACTGATACTAATATCCGATTATATGATTTGGTGAGTTTGCAAAAACTATTAAACATCACATTATTACATGATTATGGTTATAAAATTTCAAAAATAGCGACTTATCCACAAGAAAAAATTCCGTCTTTAGTACGAGAAATAATTTCGAGTAAAACAGCTAAAAGCCACGCTATTAGTGAGTTCAAAATGGCAATGATGAACTTTGACCAAGAGCTTTTTTTTAACACCTATAATTGGTTGATTGCGGAAAAATCATTCAAAGAAATTTTTCATCAAGTTTTCATTCCCTTAATGAATGAACTTGGATTATTGTGGCAATCCGATACTATAACGCCTGCTCACGAACATTTTATCAGCTATTTGATTAAGCAAAAACTTTTAATAAATACTGAAAAGCTTCAGATTTTAAAACAAACCAAACTCGATAAAGTTTTCGTTTTGTCACTTCCTATGAATGAAATTCACGAATTGGGTTTAATGTATCTTAATTATGAAATTCTGTTGAATGGCTACAAGACGATATATTTAGGGGAAAGTATGCCGATTGAAAATCTGAAAGATTTGAAAAAGCATTTTGATTCCATTGTTTTTGTATCGTACCTTACGGTGCAACCTGAAAAAGATATTTTAGACAGTTACATTCAAAAAATGTCTGATGAGTTGTTGGACGATACCACTGAATTATGGTATATTGGACGAATGGTCGAGTTTATTAAAAAAGAAAAAGTTTCGGAGCGAATTAATGTTTTTAATTCAATTACGGAATTAGTCGACTGGATTTAATTATTTTGTTTAAACAATTCGTATATTTGCTAAACAAATGAAGAAAATAAAAAAAATTACAATTATCGGTTCTGGGTTCTCCGCATTGGCAGCCTCTGCGTATTTAGCACAGAGCGGCCACGATGTTATAGTATATGAAAAAAATGATGCGATAGGCGGAAGGGCAAGACAATTAAAGAGAGAAGGTTTTACGTTTGATATGGGACCAAGTTGGTACTGGATGCCAGACGTTTTCGAACGTTTCTTTGCTGATTTTGGAAAAAAAACCACTGATTATTATGAACTCATAAAATTGTCTCCTGCTTACCGAGTGTATTACGGAATTGATGATTTCATAACGATAGCAGACAATTTAGCAGATATTATATTTGCTTTTGAGGCGATCGAAAAAGGAAGCGGTAAACTACTGAATGACTTTATGGCTGAGGCCAAAAGCAATTATGATATCGCCATCAAAGATTTAGTATACCGCCCGGGCGTTTCTCCACTCGAATTGATAACTGTGGAAACAGCCATGAAAGTGGGACAATTTTTTAGCACTATTAGTAAAGATGTTCGGAAAAAATTTAAGAATGAAAGGCTGATTCAAATTCTGGAATTTCCGGTTTTGTTTCTGGGAGCCAAACCTTCGGATACGCCGTCGTTTTACAGTTTTATGAATTACGCCGACTTTGGTTTGGGAACTTGGCACCCCAAAACAGGAATGTTTGATGTCGTGCGAGGGATGGAAAATTTAGCGTTAGAATTGGGAGTGAAATTTCAAACCAATTCCAACATCGAAAAAATTATCGTCGAAAATAAAACAGCAGTAGCCATTCAGGTCAATGGTGAAATCATTGCTTCCGATTTGATTTTGAGCGGTGCAGATTACCATCACACCGAAACCTTATTGAATCAGGAACACCGAGCGTATTCTGAGAAATATTGGGACAGCAGGGTTTTCGCACCTTCATCGTTATTGTTTTATGTAGGTTTCAACAAAAAAATCGAAAACATTTCGCATCATGCATTGTTTTTTGATGTTGATTTTTACCAACACGCCAAAGATATTTATGATGAACCGCAGTGGCCAAAAGAACCATTGTTTTATGCAAACTTCCCGTCCGTGACGGATAAAACTGCCGCTCCGGAAGGAATGGAATCTGGCTTTTTTCTGGTACCTTTAGCTCCGGGAATCAATGATACTGAATCCTTAAGAGAAGAATATTTTGAAAAAATAATCGATCGTTTTGAAACTTTAACACAGCAAAGTGTAAAAAATAATATTATTTTTAAACAATCATTCTGTAAAAATGATTTCGTGTCAGAATACAATTCGTACAAAGGGAATGCTTACGGAATGGCAAATACTTTGATGCAAACCGCATTTTTGAGACCAAAGTTAAAGAGTAAAAAAGTTAAGAATTTATATTTTACCGGTCAATTGACCGTTCCGGGACCAGGCGTTCCGCCAGCACTAATTTCTGGAAAATTAGTATCGGAATTAATTAATAAGCAATTTTCAGAGCAATAGTATGAAAGAATTATTTGATGATGTATCTTTTAAATGTAGCAAGTTAGTTACTAAAAATTACAGTACCTCTTTCTCTCTGGCGGTGTATATGTTGTCGCCAAGTATTAGGGATGCCATTTATAGCATTTATGGTTTTGTTCGTTTTGCGGATGAAATCGTAGATACCTTTCATGGTTTCGATAAAGAAAGTTTAATCACTGAGTTTGAGGATGAGTATTATAAAGCCTTTGAAAGAGGAATAAGTCTAAATCCGATCTTAAACTCTTTCCAGCACACGGTCAAACAATATAATATAACGGATGATCTTATTCAGGCTTTTCTAAAAAGTATGAAATTAGATTTGATAAAATCAGATTATCACAATAAAGCAGAGTATGATGCCTACATTTACGGTTCTGCGGATGTCGTAGGTTTAATGTGTCTTAAGGTTTTTGTGGCCGGAGATAATAAACGATATGAGCAACTGAAGGGTGAAGCGATGCGATTAGGTTCTGCGTTCCAGAAAGTAAATTTCCTGCGAGATTTAAAGGATGATAATTTAGTTTTGAACCGCAATTATTTTCCCGGAGTTGACTTGAATTCTTTTGATGAAAATGCGAAAACGGCTATCATCAATGAAATCGAAGAAGATTTCAGAGTTGCCTACGAAGGAATTATAAAACTCCCAATTGAAGCTAAGTTTGGTGTGTATACAGCGTTTGTGTATTACAAAAAACTATTAAAAAAGTTAGAAAACACGCCTTGTCACGAAATAGGAAGTGCAAGAATCCGAGTTTCTAATTACACCAAAGCCGGTTTGCTGGCAAAATCTTTTGTGTCTTATAAATTAAAGTTAGTTTAAATTACAGCTTATTTTAAAAAATTGTTACACTTAAATACATAACAAAATGATATTTTTCTTGATTTTTCTAGGTACTTTTTTAATAATGGAATGCGTAACCTGGTGCACCCATAAATATGTCATGCATGGATCAATGTGGTACTTCCATGCTGATCATCATCAACCTAAATACGCGAATGTTTTTGAACGGAATGATATCTTTTTTGTAATTTTTGCTGTTCCAAGTATCGTACTGTTTTATTATGGCGTCGAAGGAGGTTTGAACTATAAATTCTTCATTGGACTGGGAATTATGTTTTACGGTCTGTGTTATTTCATGATCCATGATGTCTTAATCCATCAACGGTTTAAGTGGTTTAAACACACCAACAACAAGTATTTAATCGGTTTGCGAAAAGCCCATAAAATACATCACAAACATTTGGGCAAAGAGTACGGAGAATGTTTCGGAATGCTTTTTGTACCTTTCAAATACTACAAAATTTAAAGAGTAATTGGGGCGTGACCTCACTTTCACTAGCGTTACAGTTGGGTCGGGCTATCCGTTTCCGCTTTTTTATAACCACCCTGTCAGGGTTTTGAACCCTGACAGGGTGGTTATAAAAAGAGCTCCACTTTTATCCCTCACGCGAACTCAGTGTTCCATGAAGGTATTTATCTTTAAAACACAACCATGAAAATATACAAACAAGAAACCGTTCAACACGTAAATGCAACTGTTGAAGAATGTTGGGCTTTTTTCTCCAACCCAAAAAATCTTCAGAAAATTACACCAGAAGGCATGGGTTTTCAAATCACGGATTACGATCATAAATCCATGTATCCAGGGCAAATTATACAATATAAAGTAACGCCACTTTTTGGAGTCACTTTGTCATGGATGACTGTAATAACCCAAGTAAAGGAAAATAGTTATTTCATAGACGAACAACGTTTTGGTCCATACAGTTTTTGGCATCATAAGCATTTCTTTGAAGCAACAGCAAACGGAACCAAAATGACGGATGTGGTACATTACGGATTACCACTTGGTTTTCTGGGTCAAATCATGAATACATTGGTCGTTAAAAATAAATTGAAATCCATTTTCGCGTATCGCGTTACTGCAGTGGACGAAATGTTTAATTCAAAATAATGAGCAAACAACAAGTTTCTGTTTTTTGGTTCAGACGCGATTTGCGTCTGGAAGATAACTTTGGTTTATTTCAAGCCTTACAGTCTAAATATTTGGTAATACCATTATTTATTTTTGATGATTCCATTTTAGACAGTTTACCAAAAAACGATGCCCGAGTAGGATTTATTTACGAATCACTTTCTAAAATAAATGCGCAACTACAGGAAACAGGAAGCTCACTTTTAATCAAAAAAGGAAAAACCTTGGATGTTTGGCGTTCTCTTTTACAAGAATTTGATGTCAGAGAAGTTTTCTTTAACAAAGATTACGAACCGTACGCGATACAACGTGACACGGCAATTCGAGAATTCTTAGAAACAAATGAAATCATTACTTATTCTTATAAAGACCAGGTTATATTTGAAGAAAAAGAAATCACAAAAGCAGATGGACTGCCATATACGGTTTATACTCCATTTAAAAACAAATGGTTAGAAAAATACAAATCAATGACTCCGGTTCAGGAATACGATACCGAAGCACATTTTTCTAATTTCCACAAAAACAATTTTACTTTTCCTACTTTAGAACAAATAGGTTTCGAAGAGAGTTCGTTAAAAGTAAAGCCTCATAACTTAAAATTTATCTCAAATTATCAAGAAATTAGAGATTTTCCAGCCTTGGACAAAACCTCTTATTTGTCTCCACATTTGCGTTTTGGGACTGTTAGCGTCCGGAAATTAGTCAATTGGGCATTTCATAAAAACGATGTATTTTTGAGTGAGTTGATTTGGAGAGAATTCTTCATGCAAATATTATTTAGTTTTCCAAAAGTAGTTACTCAAAACTTTAAGTCGGCTTATGATGGGATTCAGTGGCGCAATGACGAAGCTGACTTTAAACGTTGGTGTACGGGAACAACAGGTTATCCAATGGTTGATGCCGGAATGCGTCAGCTCAATGAAACCGGTTACATGCACAACAGAGTCCGCATGGTAGTAGCGAGTTTCTTATGCAAACATTTAATGATTCAGTGGCAATGGGGAGAAGCCTATTTTGCTGAGAAATTATTGGATTACGATATGTCTGCTAACGTTGGCAACTGGCAATGGGCAGCAGGAACCGGTTGTGATGCCGCACCTTACTTCCGTGTTTTTAATCCGGAGATACAACAAAAAAAATTCGATGAAAAAGGAATCTACGTCCGCAAATGGATCAAAGAATTTGATTTAGGTTATGGAAAACCGATGGTAGAGCACGCGATGGCAAGAGATAGGGCTATTGCAACTTACAAAGCTGGAATTTTAAAATAAAAAGATTTAACATATAAGTCATTTAAGTTTTAAAACATTATCTAAAAACTTAAATGACTTATATGTTTAAAAAAGAAAATTATTTAATTAATTTCTGCAGCATTCCATTAAAGATAAATCCGTGAAACGGCAAAACAGAATACCAATATAATTTCCCCCAAATACCTTCAGGTCTGAAAGTTGCTGATTGATATAAAGTATTTCCGATAATTTTGAATTCTAACCAAGCTTCACCAGGAAGTTTCATTTCGGCAAACAAAATTAATTTCCCCTCTTCTTTATTGGCATACAAAACACGCCAAAAATCCAAAGCATCTCCGGAATGAATATCATGTCGGTTCGTTCTCCCTCTTCTGGAACCTACGCCACCGTATAATTTGTCAATAAAACCCCGTAAATCCCACAACCAATCGCCATAATACCAACCCGTGTCGCCACCGATTGACCAAATTCTTTTGATGGTAAAATCCCGGTCGATGATTTCCATTTTGCGACGGTCGATAAAGCAATTCTTTTTTGGAACCTTCAAATATTCCGAAATGTTACTGTTAAAACGTCCGCTTATTAAGGAATCTTTCCAGCTTGAAGCTACTTTGTCTTCGTCTACTTTTATCAAAGCACGAGATAATGCTTGTTTGTAAGACATTGGGGTTACATGCAATAAATCATTTATTCGGTTATCACTACAAACGACTTCCACTTTCATGCTGCTTACCAGAGCTGACGCGAGCCTATAGGATGTTGAGGTGACAAAATATAACCAATACGAGGATAATTTTGGCGTCATTATAGGAATGGTAAATATCCATCGCTTTAATTTTTTGGCTTCAGCAAAACCCAAAAGCATTTCTTTGTATGTTAAAATATCCGGTCCGCCAATATCAAAACTCTGATTGTATGTAGCAGGATTTAATAATGATTTGGATAAAAATTCAAGAACATCAGGAATTGCAATCGGTTGGCACTTAGTATTGAGCCATTTTGGCGTAATCATTATGGGAAGTTTATTCACTAAATCCCGAATGATTTCGAACGATGCGCTTCCAGAACCAACAATAATTCCAGCTCGTAAAGTGGTTGTGGCGAAAGTTCCTGTATTTAAAATTTCTTCTACTTTTTTTCTGGAAGATAAATGTTTCGAAAGCGATTTGTCATTGACAATTCCGCTCAAATAAATAACTTGTTTGGCTGTGGTTTCATTCAGGCGTTGCACAAAATTCAATGCTGATTCACTTTCTAATTCATCAAAATTGGATGCGGATCCCGACATAGAATGAATCAGATAATAAGCTGCGTCAATAGCTGCAGGAATAGCGGTCAATGTTTCTTGCTTCAGAAAGTCAACTTCAATTACCGTAACATTTTTTTGAAATTCAACAGGACAATAAAACCTGTTTTTATCTCTCACACAACAAATTATATCGTGTCCTTGCGCTATCAGCAGTGGTAAAAGTCGCTTCCCGATATAACCTGTTGCACCTGTTAAGAGAATTTTCATAGTTTGTATTTTTTGCTACGTATTAAACGAATTAATTCCAATTTTAAACCAATCAAAAAATCAGTTATAATTTGTTTAATCTGCGAGCTATTTTTAGTTAATGAGAAACTTGATCTGTTAATAATTACATTTAACTCAATTTGTTAGAAAGTAAGCTAATAAATTCTTTTCTTGTTTTGTCTTTCTCGAAAGCTCCTGTAAAAGATGATGTTGTTGTAACTGAGTTCTGTTTCTGAATACCGCGCATTTGCATGCACATGTGTTGCGCTTCAATCACTACTGCTACTCCAAGTGGGTTTAAAGCATCCTGAATACAGTTTTTAATTTGGTCCGTCAATCGTTCCTGCACTTGCATTCTTCTGGCAAAAGCATCCACGACTCTCGGGATTTTACTCAATCCCACAATTTTCCCGTTTGGAATATACGCTACGTGTGCTTTTCCAAAAAATGGTAACATATGGTGTTCACACATGGAGTACACTTCGATATCTTTTACCACAATCATTTGTTTATGATCTTCAGTAAACATAGCCGATTTTAATATCTCTAATGGATCTAATCCGTAACCATGAGTTAAATATTGCATGGCTTTAGCGACACGTTCGGGTGTTTTTTCAAGACCTTCGCGAGTAACATCTTCGCCTAAATTTTCAATAATTACTTTATAGTTATCTGCTAATGCCTGCGTTATTTCAGTATCATATTGTTCGATTTTTTCGTAACTTTTCATTTCTTTTATCATGGTATGCTGTATTTCAATTTTAAGTTTGGCTAATCATTTTATTGGATCTTTTCAAAACATTTTTTTTATAACCAGTAAGGAATTAATAGAAATTAAGCGCTCTTCCTTTATTCCTTAATGGTGAAAAAAACGCTATCTGACAACTTTTAATTTATATCTAAATTTTAAAAGTCACGATTCCATAATCCATTTCGAAAACCTGACCTGAAATGGATCTGGCATTTTCCGAAATTAGGAAGTTGGCCATGTTCGCTACTTCTTCCGGTTTTAGATAGCCTTTCATCGGGTGGCGTTCTACCATATTTTCCTTCATTCGGTCATTTCTCAGAATTCCTGCTGCAAGCGTTGTTTCGGTAATCGTGGGAGCAATGGCATTGATGCGTACTACCGATGCCAGTTCTGCTCCCAGCGATTTTACTAATCCTTCCACTCCCGCTTTTGCAGTAGCAATACTGGCATGAAACGGCATTCCTAATTTTGCAGCTACCGTGCTAAACAAAACTATAGAGGGATTAGATCCCTTTCTTAAAACAGGTAAATATTTCTGAATGGTTTTTACAGCACCAATGACATTAATTTCAAAATCGTTTCTAAAATCATCAATGCTCAGGCTTCCAATAGGTTTCAAATTGATGGAACCCGGACAATAAATTAAGGTATCTATAGCTTCTATTTCAGGAAGTGTATCTTTTAAAACATCCAGGGAAAAATGTTTCAGATTGGGATGTGTTATAGCAGGTGCGTTTCTGCTGATGTTGTAAACCAAGTTTGTCTCTAATTGTTGCAACAAAATAGCGCTACCAATTCCTTTACTACCGCCAATGATTAATATATTTTTCATTTTTTATATGTTATTATTTTAACAGATTACTGATCATTGAATACTAATTTCTATCGCTTGGAAATCTTGTTATTGTTAATTTGTCGCTGCATCGTACATTTAAACCGACCTTCTCGAAAATCTCTTAATTTTTCATGTTTTGTTTTGCGACCTTGTACTCTTTCACGCCACATTCTAAAACTGGATGCTTTCATTTCGGTACGCATCAGGTCAATTACTTCTTGTTCTTTTAATCCAAATTGCAGTAATATGGCGTCAAAAGTGGTCCGGTCTTCCCAAGCCATTTCTATGATTCGGTCTTTGTCTAAATCAGTAAGTTCTTTTTTTATGGTCACGGTAATTTATTTATTTGATATTGCTATTGATTTATTGAAATTATTCGCTGTCGCCTATATCGGCCATGGTGTGTAACTTTAGGATGCGGAAACTTTCCTCTTTTACTAATGGATTTTTCTTCATTTTCCATAAAAAATCACTGGCAAATTTTCTCGTTCGTTCCATACTTACAATTGGTTTCGGATAATTGATACCCACTTCAAAGTCATTAAACCTTTGGTCTAAATAGGTCATTTTATAAGGTTCATGTACAAATGCACGTGGTAAATTGCGTAATTCGGGCACCCATTTTTTTATAAATTCACCATCAGGATCGTGTTCGTAACTATTCTTTATTGGGTTATAGATACGTAACATATTGATTCCGGTTTCACCAGCCTGCATTTGCAACTGCGGAAAATGTATTCCAGGCTCAAAATCCAAAAACATTTGTGATAAATGTTGTGTGGCTTCTTGCCAAGGCTGCCATAAATTATGCGTGAAAAAAGAAACTAACATAGCACGCATTCTAAAGTTTAAATAGCCCGTTTCATTCAAACAGCGCATGCAAGCATCAATTAATGGAAATCCTGTTTGTCCCGTTTTCCAGGCTTCAATATAATTTTCATCAACTTTCTTTTTTAAGGAATGAAAACCTTTATTGACACTTTCAAACTCCATGACTTCTTCCATTTCAAATTTTTGGATGAAATGTGCCTGCCAAGTCAGTCTTGAAACAAATGAATCGATTTGCTTTTTATGGCTAGAAGTCAATCTGAAGGTTGCCGCTTTTTGCAAAACTTGTCTGGAAGATAAATTTCCCCAAGCTATGTATGGTGATAATCTGCTACAACTTTTTCGAGCCAATAAAGGTTTCGAAATATGGGAATTGTAATTGTGATAGCGTTCCTCAAAGAAGTTTTGTAAATATTTACCAGCCATGGTGCTGCCTCCCTTTTGGAAAATAGTATCCGGAACAGTTTCTAAATTTGTCTTTTCTAATACTTTTTCAAGTTCACTTATCGCTTCTGTACTAAGGAACTTTTCTGCTTTGGAATTAAAAATAAATTGCGGTTCATTCATGTATTTTTCCCACTTTGAAACCCAGTTTGTCCTGTTTCTTAAAGCTCTAAAAATACCGTTATTAGTGTTTTCAACCCAATTGATTTGATTGTTTTTACAAAAACGTTTAAAAGTTTTATCCCTTTCGTACGTAATTTTCAGACCTGTTTCCTGATGTGAATACACCGTTTCAATTTTGTATGTTTCCTCAAGAATATTAAAAACCTGAAGCACCTCTGAAGACACCGCTAAAACCTGTGTGTTCGATTGTTCCAGTTGTTTGTTGATATCTACAAGTGATTGTTTGATGAAATTCCAATGTCTCGAACTGTAATGTGCATCGTTTTCTAAAGATTTTTCGAATACATAAAGCAACAAAGTGGGTATATCTGTTCTTGTTGCATTAAAAATCGCTTCGTTATCCTCTAAACGAAGGTCTCTCTTAAACCAAACCACATTGATATGTTTCTTGTTTGTATTCATTTACTTTTTAAAATAATTGTTGTTGTAGCCATAATTTCTGGAATTTTGATTGTCCGTCGTAATTCTCAACTTGTAATTTAATATTAAATTTTCGATCTCTCGGATCATTACCAACTCCTGAAACATACATCCAGTTTCCGTAATTGCTGTGAACATCGTAATCAATGAGCATTGCTTCAAAATACGCAGCTCCGATACGCCAGTCTAACAACAGATTCTTTGCAAAATAGGAACCTACATTTTGTCTGCCGCGATTGCTCATCCAGCCTGTTTGCCGCAGTTCAATCATATTAGCATTAACAAAAGGCTCATGTGTTGTACCGTTAATCCAATTGTTTATGGCAGATGTATTATTTTTCCAATCGTAATTTTTGTCTAAAATCCCTCCAATTTTAAAAATAGAATTGCCATTTTTCAACGATACGTATTTAAAATAATCCCTCCAAATCAGTTCGAATATCAGCCAGTAAGTCGAATCATTTTTCCCAATTTGTTGTTCATATTTTACAATTTCCCAATAAATAGTTTTCGCTGAAATAGAACCGTTTGCCAACCAAGGAGAAAATTTCGAACTAAAATCTGTTCCAATTAATCCGTTGCGGGTCAATTTATAAACGCTTAATTTTTTGGTTTCCCAAAAATAATTTTGCAGGCGTTTTTTCGCTTCATCTTCACCACCACCAAATGGGAATGCGGTTCTGGAATCTGCTTCAAAATCAGTAAATCCCAATGTTTTCATCGTAGGAATTACAGTTGTGTTTGTGGTCCAATTTTCTTTAGACAGCGGCTGAACTTTAAATTCCGGTCGGATTTTCGTCGATTTCTCACATTGATTCCTGAATTGTGTAAAAACATTTGGAATTTTATGAATTTCGAACGGAATTGTATCTGGATGAAACAAGAATTGATTATATGTGCTCTTAAACGATACTGAATCTGGAACTTTAGATTTAATATTCTCTAAAACTTCCATTTCTTCTTTTGTCCATTCCTCTTGAAAATAAACAGCACCAATTTCGTTTTGAGCAGTAATTTCCTGAATAGCATCTTCCGGTTTTTGATGACAAACCAAAAGCGGAATATTCAATTTTTCCAGATTTTGTTTCAATGCTTTAACCGATTCAATCAGAAATTTTGCTCGAAACTTTTCTGTTTTTTTAAATCCAAAACCCGTCTTTTCAAAATGCCTTGGATCGAAACAATACACTGCAAGTACAGTATCATTTTCACTAATAGCATTCATCAACGATTCATTATCGTGAACTCTTAAATCATTTCTAAACCAAACTAACCCTTTTTGTTTCTTTTGCATTTTTCGCTACAATATTTTACTTCGTCCCAAACCTTTTCCCATTTTTTCCGCCAAGTAAATGGTCGGTTACAC
Organism: Flavobacterium xueshanense; assembly: GCF_900112975.1. GTDB lineage: Bacteria > Bacteroidota > Bacteroidia > Flavobacteriales > Flavobacteriaceae > Flavobacterium > Flavobacterium xueshanense. Next base: position 29,198 of record NZ_FONQ01000013.1, read on the forward strand.
ACCAAACACATTTTTGACGGAAGATGCTCCTTTTTCACTATTTATATTTTTCAAATTCATTGACAACGATTGTCGCTTTCAAATCAAACATCAAATTGTACAACCCAAAAAACGTTCGGTTCATATAAATGAAATGTTTAGAACCTCGATTGCCATTCATTTTTCGAAGATTAGTATCTTTTGTAAATCGTTCTCCTAATGCTGCGATGCTTTCAAAAAAAGTTTCATCGGAAAAATCGAATGTTTCCTCTTGAAAAGGTTTTGTAAATAAGGACAGTAAATCATGAAACATTTCGGTGAAATAAACTATTTCTGCTGCAGAATCATCTACACGTAAAATTTCCAATTCAAATAATTTCGCATTAAATATTTTAGGGTCATTTATTACTTTTTTGTCAATCAATTCAAAATAGGGTGTGTAAAAATCAATTGGAATTTGTTTCATACAACCAAAATCCAGTGCCACTAATTGATTTTCTTCATTCACCAAGAAATTTCCCGGATGTGGATCAGCGTGTACTTTTTTCAAAATATGAATTTGGTACATGTAGAAATCCCATAATGCCTGACCAATTTTATTGGCTTTTTCCGGACTGGTATTTATTTTGGTAAATTCTGAAAGATGAATTCCTGTCATCCAATCCATCGTAATAATCTTCTCCGAAGAAAATTCAGAATAGTAATTTGGAAAAACCAAGTTTTCAATCTTTTTGCACGCGGCAACGACTTCTTGACTTTGCTTTAATTCCAATAAATAATTGGTTTCCTCAATCAATTTGTCCTCGACTTCCTTAAAATATTTATCCGAATCTTTCCCCTGAAGGTTGAACATTCTGATAGCAATAGGTTTTACCATCGATAAATCTGATGAAATACTATTGGCAACGCCAGGATATTGGATTTTTACCGCCAGTTTTTTACCATTTTTTACCGCAACATGAACTTGTCCGATACTTGCTGCGTTAACGGAATTAGCATTGAACTCATCAAAAATTTCATACGGTGTTTTTCCAAAATTTGTCTTGAACGTTTTCAATACTAATGGAGCTGAAAGTGGTGGAACGGAAAATTGGGACAACGAAAATTTTTCAACGTAAGCTTGTGGCAAAAAGCTTTTGTCCATGCTTAGCATTTGGGCAACTTTCAGCGCACTTCCTTTCAAACTTTTCAATCCGTCATAAATATCTTCTGCGTTATCTTCATTTAATTTATCACGAGTCAAATCAGAATTGACCATTTTTTCTCCGTAATATTTAAGGTAGTTTACACCAACTTTTGCACCGGTTTGCACCAGTTTTGTAGCCCTTTCAATTTTTGATGTAGGGATATAGTCTATAGTTTTCATTACTTGTTATAAATTTTTTCTTTGAAAATAAATTTTCCAAAATCGATTAAGCTGTCAATAGGCGCAATGTTCATTAATTCAAAAGTCACTTTCACCGATTTTTCGATATAAATGTCTGTTTTTTCGAAAGAAGGTGAAGAATCATCCAGCCAGAATTTCAGCGTTAATAAAAGTTGAATCCATGATGTTTCCTGAAATGTTTTCTCTTGGAAATTTTGAAGCTTTTCTTGTTGCGTTCTAAAGTCGTCAGAAATGATTTCAGTCAGAAAGTTTTTGAAGCTGCTTCTGAGTCCGGATAATTGCATTAGTTTTTTCAACTGATTGTTGTGCTCTTTTAGAACAAGAACCACGTAGCTTCGGTTAGCAGTCAATATTTCGAAAAAGGTAAAGTAAAAACTAAGCATTTTGCTTTTCATATCATACATCTCGTATTCCTTATTCTTATGAAGTAACTCGACTGTTTTTTCAATGAACATTTTGAAAATTTCTTTCTCAATACTTTCTATAGTTCCAAAAAATATATAGAATTCTGCTTCGGTAAAATCATTCAATTTTGTAAAATGATAGACTGACTTGGGTTTTTCGCTATGATCGAGTACATAATTCATGTACATTGAAACTATTTTGTCCTTTGTTATTATTGTTTTTTTAATAGCCATTTTTAGTGTTTTTCAAATTAAAGTATAAAGGTATGAAATGTTTAACGATATATTAATAAAGTTAAACAAAATTTAATATAATTTTATATCATTATAAATCATTAGCTTTACACTATCATGAAAAAAAATGTATTAATAAGCGGCGGTTCGGGATTTATTGGAAGAAATTTGACTGCGTTATTGGTAGCCAAAGGGTACTCTGTTTCCATATTAAGCAGGAGTGAAAAACAAAGTAAAGGAGATATTTTCTATTACAAATGGGATGTTACGAATCAGACAATAGATGAAAAGGCTGTTTTGAACGCAGATTACATCATTCACTTAGCAGGAGAAAATATTGCGGAGAAAAGATGGACAGCCAAACGAAAAGCGGCAATTATTGATAGTCGGGAAAAATCAACTCAATTGTTGTACTCCGTTTTAAAAAAGAACAATAAAAAACTGGACGCCTTTATTTCAGCTTCTGCCGTTGGAATTTATGGCGCTGTAAACGGAGAAGAGATTTGTTCGGAAAACATGCCGCCTGCAAATGATTTCTTAGGATATACTTGTCAGAAATGGGAAGATTCTCTAGATTTTATCGAAAATTTAAGTATCCGTACCGTCAAAATTCGCACTGGATTAGTGTTAGGAAAAAATGATGGCTTTTTGAAAAAACTTATTCCCTTGTTTAAGTTTCGATTGGGTTCTGCATTGGGTTCCGGAAAGCAATACATGCCGTGGATTCATGTGGATGATTTATGTAACATCTATCTGCAAGCAGTTTCAGATCCAAATATGGAAGGGCCATACAACGCAGCCACAACGGATAATACAACCAACACTCTTTTTTCTAAAACACTAGCAGGTGTTTTTGGCTATTCTATATGGTTGCCCAATGTTCCTGCCTTTGTATTAAAGTTAGTAATGGGAGAAATGGCTGTTATTGTCTTAACTGGAAGAAGAATTTCTTCAGAGAAAATTCAACAAACTGGTTTCGAATTTAAATTTAAAAATTTAGAAGAAGCTTTGAGGGATTGTTTAACAAAATAGCTTTATTGTAAGACACAAATAAGTCGTGTGTTGACGTTTTTTGAGATTTTGCTGCGCACCATAAAAGGAATTTCAATGTTGAAATCGTCTGTGTTCAAGGGAAATGCGGAATAAAGTTCAATCCCTTTATCTACTTTTTTCAGGGTGCCGTTAATCACAATTTTTTTAGTTCGCCCGCGAAGGATTATTTTACCGGTAATTTGGTAGGGATTGGATTCTGAGTTAATGTTTTTTAAATCAAATTTATCAATTTTACCTTTAAAAACAGCCCGCGGAAAACGATTGCTTTCCATGTAGTTTTTGTTGAAATGCTCTCCCATCAAATCTCTTTTAAATTTAAAGTCTTTGATGTTGACCCAACAAGCTATTTCACCTGTTTTTGTTATTAAAATACAGGTTGTTTTATCATTTACAGCTTTTACTTCTTCAAATAAAGGAATGGAGGCCTCAAAGTTTGTGATTCCCATGTAGGAAACCATTTTTTCTTGAGCAGAAGTTGCAATTGCGATGATGAGAAGTACTATCAGTGTAATTTTTTTCATAACGATTTATGAATTAAATTACTTAAAGTTACAAAAAAACAGATGAAATAAATGCATTCAACCACTGAAATATGTGTGCAATTATTTAATTTTTGCCAAATTTTTTAATCAGAAATTTTAATGAAATTCTAAGGGTCACAATTTGGAAGATTATAACTTTAAACTGCTATGATGACAAATATTGGTTTGTTAGAATTCTAGCTTAATGTTATATTTTTTTAAACTTTCTAATGCTTCTTTTGAGTTGTAATCAAATTCTTCCTCGTGCAGGTCTCTTTCCTTTTTTAGCGCTATTTGTTTGATGCAATTAAAAAACCGACGAACATCATTCATATTCAACAGAATTAAGCCTGGAACCAGCATACTTTTACCGTCATTATCTTTGGCGACCATCGTAAAATAAGACGAATTGCAATGTTTGATTTTTCCAGTCTGAATATTTTCTGCTTCTACCCGAATCCCAATAATCATCGAACTGTTCCCAACATAATTAACACTGGCTTTCATTGTTACAAGTTCTCCCACTTCTATAGGTTTCAAGAAATTTACGGTATCAACCGATGCGGTTACGCAATAATTTCCTGAAAATTTAGAAGCACAAGCAAAAGCGATCTGATCCAGTAGGGATAAGATATAGCCTCCGTGAATTTTACCGCTAAAATTAGTATGCGAAGGCAACATTAATTCTGAAATACTAATGTCTGAGGAAGCTACTGTTTTAAAGGTTCGATTCATTTATTTTATTTTAAATGGAGAATTTACTTTTTTGACTTCTGTGATAAAATAGCGCGTATCGCCCCACCACGGAAATGTTCGGTAACGTTCTACATAATTTACCTGTACATACTGCCCTTCAAATTCCTGTAAGTCAGCAATTACTTTTTTCTCACTGTCTAGTACTGAAAAAGAAAATATTTGTGCGCCGGAAATTCCCTGGCTTATTTCCCCTTCCCAAGTTTTGAAAGCCACTCCTTTATTGCTCACCTTTATTAATTCGCCGGAACGAACTCCTTCGCTGTACGTGGCGTTGTATAAAAAAGTAAAGTAACCTACGATGGAAAGTACAACTATTACGGTGGTAATCATTAAAAATTTTCTCATTTTGTTTAGTTTAATAATTGATTTTCGTCTTTTTCTGCTCGGTTCAATATGCTTTCTGGAAGCGCTTTCTTTGCCTTAGCTCCCATTTTTTTCAATTTTTCGACACTCACAATCAAGTTTCCTTTTCCTTCCACGAGTTTATTCATCGCCCCGCTGTATTCTATTTTGCTCTCGTCTATTTTTTTTCCAATTTTGATTAAATCTGCCACAAAACCTTCAAATTTATCGTACAAAGCGCCCGCTTGTCGTGCAATTTCGAGTGCGTTTTCCTGTTGTTTCTGATTGGTCCACATGCTGTCAATAGTTCGCAAAGTCGCCAATAAAGTCGCAGGCGTAACAATAACAATGTTTTTTTCGAATGCTTTATTGTACAAATTCGTATCTTCATTTAGTGCCATCGCAAACGCTGGTTCAATAGGGATAAATAATAAGACGAAATCCGGACTTTCTATTTGGTATAAATCGTGGTAATTTTTATTGCCCAATTGCTCTACGTGACGTTTGATGGAATTAACGTGCTCTTTTAAATAATTGATTTTTAAAATATCATCTTCCTCATTGATGTATTTTTCGTATGCTGTCAAAGAAACTTTAGAATCGACAATCATCTTTTTGCCATCAGGCAGATTAATGACAACGTCAGGAAAAACACGGTTGCCATCTTCGGTTGTGAAAGCCTGTTGCACTTCATATTCACGGCCTTTTTCTAGTCCTGATTTTTCAAGAACGCGTTCCAAAACCAATTCGCCCCAATTTCCTTGCATCTTGCTGTCGCCCTTCAATGCCTTGGTCAGGTTAATGGTTTCCTTACTCATCTGGATATTCATTTCTCGTAAGCCCAGAATTTGTTGGCGCAAAGCCGCATGGTAATCAATGCTTTCTTTATGGGTATCTTCGACTTTTTTTTCGAACAATTGAATTTTATCCTGCAAAGGTGTCAAGATATTCTTCATGTTTTCCTTGTTCTGTTCCGTAAATTTATTGGACTTTTCTTCTAATATTTTATTGGCAAGATTCTCAAATTCCTTGGTGAATTTTTCTTGTAGTTTTTCCACTTCTTCTTTTTGTTCTTTGTTGCGTTCCCAAAGATTCTTAAAATCAACTTCTTTTTTTGAAAGTTGAATGGCTAAACTGTCTTTTTCACTTCGAATGCTTTCTTTCTCAGTATTAATGTTTTCTAATCGCTTTTCGAAAATGGATTTATCAGCTGTAAACTGCTCTTTCAGTTGATTAAATTGGGAAGTAAATGCAATCAGTTTTTCTTCTAAACTGATTTTTTCCGATTGAAATCGAGCAGAGAAAATGAGTTTACCCATGAAAATACCAATGGCGAGCGCAACAATGAAAATCAATAAAAACGGAAACATATCTGACATAGAATTTCTTTTTGTAAGGTTGTAAAAATAAACAAAAGTTTCTTGGTTTCCTTTCGGAAATCAAAATACTAATGTAAGTTTTTTTATAGAAAGGTATTAATTGTGATGATTCAAACAGGCTGAATTTTAAAATATATTAAATAAAAAAGCCAAATTTCGTTTTTGAAATCCGGCTCTTTTTGAATGCTAAAACTGATATTTTATTTTTTAACTATTTTGTCTTTAAAAACGACTTTATTATCATTGGAAAGGGTATAAATATATATTCCTACTGGCAATTTAGCAATGTCTATTCGAGTTGCATTTTCGCTGTTAACGCCTTTTAATTTAATTGTATGTCCCATCGATCGGCCTGAAATATCATAAATGTTAAGCTTTAAGTCGTGTGCATTTTCTGAAATAATGACGACACTAAAAGATTCTGAAGCTGGATTTGGATACGTAACTACAGACAATCCGTTTGTTGCAATCAAGTCATTTGTTGATAAGGCTGCATCTGCTTTAAGTTTAAAACGTGCAATCACGGGTCCATGATCAGAAGTGGTATTGACATAATTTGCCACATCCAACCGAGGGTCGTAAACGGAAGTTGAATTTGCAACATAATCCGACGTTAACTCATTTGAAATTGTAATGTGATCTAAGAAACCACCTGAAGACAAATAGCTAAAAGCTCCTGTTTTACTGATTTCTAAAGTCAAAGGGTTATAACGTGCGACATCTTCGATCATTTTTTGGTACGAAGAAGGGTTTCCTGCAATTACGGATTCATCTACATCATCATTATAATCACCTAAAATTATCAAGTTGGCATCAGGATAATGAACATCTAAACTATCTTTCAACAATTCAGCGTCATATTTCCTCATATTGTATCGTGCGATATCGCTGCCACTATTTGCTCTGGCGTGAATGTTAATGATTTTTATATCTTTTTTCACACCGCCAATATTAGTTTCAATTTCAACCATTTGCGGTAAGCGACCAGAGGAGAAAAAACTAGCGCTATTTCCGCCTGGGTAATCGGGTAAAGTTGCATTTCCTGCACGAATATCATCAAAAAGTTTGCTGAACATTACTCGACTCTTTTTTACTGAACTTGTTTGAGTATTGTAAAGAACCACTAATTTTTGAGCAGGGAAGTCAGGTGTAGGAGCATTGAAAGAATAGGACCAAGCCGGAGAAATTACTTTGGCAAAAGTTTTTCCGTTGATGCTTATTTTTTGGATTAATGTCTCTAAAGCGGCATCATCAGAAACCTCTTGAACGGAATAAACATCAGCATTTAAAGTATTCATGACTTTTGCTACATTTTCAATTTGCAATGCATCGTCAGTTGGACCAAATTCAGTTCCCGTTGAACCGATTACATTGCTTCCAAAAAATTCTAAGTTGTAGGTTACAATATCAAATGTTTCTGTTTTAGGCAATGAAGAACCCTTTAAAGATCCTGTTTCTTGGTTCAATCCTGTTCCAACAACTGTCAAACGACCTGAAATACTCAATGCTTTTGACGAAGGGAAAAAACGAGCATAAATTATTTTTCCAGCAACTCCGTCAGCAGCTGAAACCGATACACTGGATTGGAAATTACTGTTGTCAACAGACAACTGGTAATCAGCAGGAGCCGTAACTGTAATATCGCCGTAACCACCAGCCATAAAAATAAAAGATTGGCTTGTTGATGCGGTATTTGCTGCTACTTCTCCAAAATTAAAATTAGGATTTGAAGCTAAAAATGACGCTTCATTAGATATTTTCACATCGTCAACAGTCCATTCAGCAGTATCATAACCGCCAGAAACGATAGTTTCATATACCCAAGCCACATAAGTATGATTGGTTTTATAAGCTGCTAAGTTGATGTATTGGGATTGTTTAAATGTTCCCGTAGTAGTTGGAAAATCTCCTTCAAGAGTGATCCAAGTTGCTGTTTCCGGGTTGCTTTTTCCATCGTAATCAACAGAAACCATTAATTTAAGTGGTGTTCCTGCAAAAAATTTACGCGAATAAAAAGACAATAATGGGAATTTGTCAAAAGTGTCTAAACGTAAATTAGGAGAAATTAACCAATCTTTACTGGCTCCAGTTTCTGAATATCCATTCATTTGTACTGCTGCTGGTGAACTGTTAAAACGGGTATTTGTGCTCACCCATTTAATCTTATCACCGGCCACACTATATTCTGTCCATCCACTGTTTGTAAGAACCTTTGAATCATTAAAATCTTGAATGTACGGATTAATTCCTGTTCCTGATAAAGCCACTGTCTTTGTGGAAGCGCCAGTAGATTCATGACTAATTTGTCCTGTAAATACACCAGTTGTAGAAGGCGTAAATCGTACATAAATGGTAGAAGTTGTATTATTATTGAAATCTTGTGACGGAAAAACCAATGCCGTTTGAAAATTGGTAGTTTCATTCTTAGAAATTGTAAAGTTCCCGGATGCTGTCAAAGTTACCGCTCCAGTAATATTAAACGCCTCAATCTGATAATTTAATGCAGTTGAACTGAAATTTTGCTCAACAAAACTAAAATCTAAAGCAGTTTTAGTAGTTGATAAAGATGGAACTACGACGCTGGAAGTTACTACATCCAGTTTGTTGCTTTCAGTTTGAATGTTTTCACTGGCATCTTCAGATATAGAATACACGACATAAGCCGTTGCCAAAGTTAATCCCGTGATGTTTTTTACATACGCAACAGTAGCAGCTGTAATTTCGATTACACCTGCTTGTAAAGCCGCTGTATCAGTAGCATTTGTTCCTGCTTTTATCTGTGCTGCGCTTGGGGCCGCACTTCCTGATGATAATACAACAAAATAGGTCTTTCCAGTTTCGTTCAATTGAGTTGAAAAATCAAATCCATCAGACAGGATGTTGCTAATTTTTGGAAATCCATCCGCATTTACAGCAGGCGTAACATCATTATTTACACTAATGTTGTCAACGGCAAACGAAGGGCGGGAACCACCACCGGAAACTTGTCTTGAAATCCATCGAATCTGAATTAATTCTTTATTGTCACATTCCGTTGGCAGAACAATTTTGATTTTTTGAATGTTTAGTCCTGTTGTACCCGCAGTTTGTGCAGTTATACCGCTAGAGTACATAGTTGGTAATAAAGTACTAAAAGCATCGGTAGTACCGACTCTGTATTGCAGTACTAATTCATTGATACGAGAATTTGTAGTTCCGTTATAGGGATTACGAATTACCATGGCATCATATTCTACGGCAATTCTGGATCTACCAACTGTTTTGAAAGCAAATCCTAAAGCTAAATCTAACGAACCAGTATTCAGAAAACCAATTTTTCCGTCATAATTGTGGATGTTTCCACTCGATGTTCCAGCTGTACTGCTGGCAACTAATGCTCTGTCTGCAACTTGTGTAGCTGTGGTGTTAAACGAGCTTCCCGGTGTTATACTGGCTGTCCAACCTTGAAATCCCGCAGGATATACAGCAGAGGCCGCATCTAAAGTTAAAAAATTTTGAGAAAAAGGTAAATCTTGGGTTAGAGGGGATGTTGCTTGTGCAAAAACGGAGGCCGAAAAGCAACAAAAAAAACTTAAAAAAGCTACTAAATGCCTAAAATAGTAATTGTGTTTCATAGTTTTACAATTGGATTAAGCGGTAAAAATAATATATCTTAAGTTAAGAGAATATTATAAAATTAACCAAGTAAAACCGTAAGTAAAAGGGGCTATCCATAAATAATAGCTAAATAAAATCCACTTATTTTACTTTTTTAAAATATTTAAAAATAAAAAAGGCCAATATGAATCGGTTTTCATATTGGCCTTTTTAAAAAAAATCAATTTTTAATCATCCAGTTTAATATTCCCTCTGTCTTCCTTATTATCAGGATGTTCATTTGGATAACGATTAGGAGTGATATCCGAGTTATGATCTTTATTTTCTACCATTTTTTTAGCTTGTTCTTCAGAAACATTTGCGGTATCAGAACTTAAATTTTTAGGAGTAGTATCCTCATTTTGTTCTAAAGTTCCTTCTATATTTCGTGCTCTTTGTACAATTTTTTGATTTCCATGTGAATCAGTTTCCACTTCTGATTTTAAATGGGATACTTCAGGATTCGTATTTTGGGCTAGATTCTGACCGCTAAATCCCTCGTTTGTATTTTGCTTGTTATTTGTTTTCTTTGAACCTAAATCGTTGCTTTCCATATTCTGTAATTTTAAAATTAATTCTGATAACTTTGTTAATAGTACGTCATTATTGCGATATAATCGAATTATTTAACATAGCTTTTTGTTTACACCAATAAATGTATGGCTTCACAGTTTTTAATCCAGCGAAAACAAAACTATCTTTGCACGCACAAATAATTTAATAAAATGTCCCATTCGCACTTCATCATTCACAAGCCTTACGGATATTTAAGTCAGTTTATTTACGAGTTAAAAAGGAAAAAGAAACTGCTGGGAGAACTGTATGATTTTCCCAAAGGAACAATGGCAATTGGCCGTCTTGACGAAGATTCCGAAGGATTATTGTTGCTGACTACTGATGGGATGATGAGCGAAATCATTCGGAGCAAGAAAGTCGACAAGGAATATTATGTCCAAGTCGATGGGGTTATCAATCAGGAAGCGATTGAGCAATTGCAAAAAGGTGTCGAAATAGGTTTTAATGGCACGAAATATATAACGAAACCTTGCAAAGCGTCATTAATAAATCAAATCCCCGCATTTGGAGCCAGAGGAAAAAAAATACGTGACGAACGTCACGGTCCAACTTCCTGGGCATCAATAACGGTTTATGAAGGGAAGTTTCGTCAAGTCCGAAAAATGACCGCAGCTGTTGGTTTTCCTACGTTGCGTTTAGTTCGGGTCCGAATAGGAAATCTACAACTCTATGATTTACAGGCTGGCGAAGTTTTAGAAGTGCCTGATTTTGCAGTCGATTTGAATGAGAAGTAATAATAAAAAATAACAATAATTATAATGTTAAATATCGTTTTAGTAGAACCCGAAATACCAAATAATACCGGAAATATTGGCCGATTGTGCGTTGGCACCGAAAGCCGCTTACACTTAATTCACCCTTTTGGATTTCTTATTAATGATAAAAACTTAAAACGTTCCGGTTTAGATTATTGGGTGCATCTGGATGTAACCGAATATCAAAATGTAGCTGAATGGAAAGCTCAGATTCCTGATTTGTCCCGAGTTTTCCTGATGAGTTCCCATGCTGAAAAATCGTATTTGGAAACTGATTTTCAGGATGGGGACTGGTTGGTTTTTGGAAAAGAAAGTAAAGGTTTGAGTGAAGCTGTTTTAAACGAATTCCCGAATCATCTTACGATTCCTATGTCTTCATTGATCAGAAGTTTCAACATCGCAAATTCGGTGGCCTTTGTCATTGGAGAAGCAAAAAGACAACTTAGTTTGAAGTTTTAAGAAATTATAAATTTCCCTTTATCAGCATCAAAAACAATATGCTCGTCTTTAAAAAGGGTATTAAAAGTACCTTTCAGAATAAAATTACACGGTTGATCTTGAACTATATTTTCCGGAGTCATAATGATCATTTCGTCACTCAATTGTATCGCCATGTCAATATCGTGAGTAGAAAAAAGGATGCATTTTTGAGTTTCCTGAGTGAGTTTTTTCAAGAGTTTAAACAGTACCACTTTATGCAATAAATCCAAGTGTGTTGTGGGTTCATCTAGAATAATCAACGGTGTATCTTGCGCTAAAGCTCGAGCAATTAACACTATTTGCAGTTGCCCATCACTAATTTCGTAATGCCTTTTGGCCGCTAAATGAGTTATTTGAGTCAATTCCATCGCTTCATTCACTTTCACGATATCTTCAGCGGTTAATTTTCCAATCCAATTCGTGTATGGCTGTCTTCCCAAAGCAATCAATTCAAAAACAGTAAGATTACTGGGAGGCAATTTTTCAGTTAGAACCACACTCAGATTTTGGGCTAAAGTTAAAGCGTCTATTTCATAAATGTTTGTCCCATTGAACATAACGGTTCCTGAAATCGTTTTTTGAATACCGGTTATCGTTCGTAAAAGCGTCGATTTACCAATTCCGTTTGCGCCAATTAAAGCAATCAGTTTACCTTTTTCTAAACACAAATCAATGTTTGAAGCAACAATGGTATTTTCTCTTTTGTGAGAATAACCAATACTGATTTGGGAAGCCTGTAAGATGATTTTATTTTCCATTATCCGATCATTTTACGTTTGCTGATTAACAGCCAAATTACAATCGGTGCGCCAAATATGGAAGTCACAGCATTGATTGGTAACGTAAAATCACTGCCGGGAAGTTGCGAAATACTGTCGCAAATAAGCATGATAATCGCTCCGAAAAGTATCGTGCTCCAAAATAAAATAGTGTGATTACTGGTCTGAAAAACCAATTTTGCAATATGTGGCACAGCTAATCCTATAAATGCAATTGGCCCTGCAAAAGCAGTAATGCTTCCCGCTAAAATACTGGTCGCAAAAATGATAATCAATCGTGATTTTTTATAATTTAAACCTAAACTTTTGGCATAATTTTCTCCCAGAAGTAAGGAATTTAAAGGTTTGATGCTGAGCAAACTTAGCAATAACCCAATGGCCACAAAGATGGACAAAAGAGAAATGGAGGTCCAAGACAAATTGCCAAGATTTCCTAAAGACCAGAATGTAAATTTCTGCAATTGTTCTGCAGTGCTAAAATACGTCAGCGTTCCAACAATGGCGCTGGTTAAACTTCCAAACATTAGTCCAACAATTAAAATGGCCATGGTATCTCGCAACCGATGGGAAACGGCTAAAACAGCCAGTAAAACTGTAAAACTACCCAGACTTGATGCCAGAATAATCCCGTAAGAAGAAAGTAAAAGTGTCGCTAAAAATGGCGGTAACAGTGTTGCGCCCAAAATGACGATTGCAACACCTAAACTGGCACCGGAACTCAATCCAAGTACGTAAGGCCCAGCCAATGGATTTCTAAATAATGTTTGCATTAATAAGCCGCTGATGGATAATCCCATTCCAACAAGAATAGCGGCAGTGGCTTTTGGTAAGCGGTAATTAATTATGATATATTCCCAGGTTTCTTTGCTCGCATTTTCTCCGGTTAGACTCCTAAAAACATCTTTTACAGGAATGGAAACGGATCCTAAACTGATGTTTATGAGAAACAAAAAAATCATCCCGATGGTCAGGAAGATAAAGAGCACGGTATTTCGGTTGGTTTTGGTCAATTTATTCTAATTTCTGAAAGAAAAAAAGTTTGTGATTTGGTAGCAACTCTGGATGAAAAATTTTAATCAAATCTTTCAGGACCCAATCAGGTCGGGTAGGAGACCATTCGAAATATAAAATCCCACCTTTTGCGCCTTTATTTATGCCGTACGAATATACTTTTTTATTTTTAAAAGAGGCAAATTCACTGTAATGCGGATTACTGTCGCTCATTTGTTTTAACGAAGAAAAATCTCCGGGAGCAATCCAATATTCGGCATTTTTAGCTTTTTCTAAAATTTTTTCAAATGGCAAGGGCAAACTACCAGTTCCCTTTGAGTCAGCCCACAAATAATTTGAATACGCGTCTTTTAAAAATAATGCTGCCCAACTGTCGCCTTGAGGCACATACCATTGATCCTGAAACATTGCACCGCTCAAAACGGTAGGTTTTGAAGTTGTTTTTTTGGCTAAAGTCAAAGTGTTTGTGTATTCCTTTTCGATTTCGGAAAAGATAGTATTTGCTTTGGAATCTAATCCGTACAAGGCCCCAAAAAACTTGATCCATTCCGCTTTTCCAAGTGGTGATTGTTCTGCCCAATCGCCATTTAACAGTACTTTCAAACCGCTTTTTTGAAGATTATCGAGCGTTGGATTACTGTCATTCAAACCAAAACTGACGATGGCATTTGGAGCCATATCTATCAAAACTTCGGTGTTTAGAGTTTCATTGGTTCCTACTTCTTTTACTTTTCCGGAATCAATGCGTTTTCTGGTTTTCTCAGATGAAATATAATTGGTGTTCGGGAAACCAACCAAAGTATTTTCGACGCCCAGCATTTCAAGTGCCGGAATGTGAGTGGTCGAGGTAACAACAATCGATTGTATTGGAATTGGAATGATGGAAAACTGTTTTAAACTATCCGGAATAATACCGTTTTTTTCTTGTAAAACATAAGTGAAATTTTCATTGGCTTCTGGCCAAGGTCGGGTGACTTTTACAATTGTATAGCCTGGGTATTTATAGATTTCCAAACCTTCCGCATACTGAACTTCGTTAGTTGAGGTTGTAATTGCAACAGTGGAAGTCTTGTCATTTTGTTTGCATCCACCTAAAGTGACGACAAATAAAAAGAGCGTAAATTTTAATAAAAATGATTTCATAAAATGATTTTCAAGAACTGCAAAGGTATATTTAATCCGTTTTAAAAATCAAATTTTATTTTTTATTCCAATCATAAAGCTATATTTGCACCCGTAATGAGGTTGCTGTTTTGTTTTTTCAAACCAGCATTAAAAGGGAATCAGGTGAAAGATTACAGATTTCAGGATTCAGATTTCAGGAGTTAAATCCTAAATCAAGAATCCTAAATCAAGAATTTAAAATCCTGGGCTGTACCCGCAACTGTAAGCTATCAAGCTTGTTGTTAACTACAAAACCATTGTTCGAAAATTCAAGAATTAATGATTTGGGAATTAGGATTGAAAAATCCTTAATAAAAAATCTACAATCCTAAATCACGAATGAGAAGGTAAACAACAAGACGCAAGCCAGGAGACCTGCCTACTACATCGAGTATCAAACTTTCGGGAAAAAAGGTTTGGGTATGGGTAATTCTATGCTTTTCTCCCCTTTTTTAGTCATGTAGCAGAAAATAGCTGTTACTAAATGTTTAATAAAATGAACAAAAAAATCGTTCGTATTAGTACGTTATTCGTATTAATGACAACCTGTGCTTTTGCGCAACAAAATCAAACTATCACTTCTGAAGATGAATTGAAAGAAGTGGTGGTTTCCGACTCCAAATTTGCTTTAGCAAAAGAAAAATCAGGAAAAGTAATCACTAAAATTACAGCTGAGGATTTAAAAAACAAGGCCGGACAAAGCCTGGCAAACATTTTAAGCTCTGTTGCGGGATTAGAAATTAACGGGAACCAAAGTGTTGCCGGCAAAAATTTAGGGTATTACATTCGGGGTGGAAAAAACAATCAAGTGTTGATTCTTATTGATGGAATTCCGGTGAATGATGCGTCAGGAATTAGTTTTGAATATGATTTGCGTTTGCTTCCGGTGGAGCAGGTGGAAAGTGTTGAAATTATGAAAGGTGCAGCCAGCACGTTGTATGGTTCAGGCGCTGCAACTGGAGTAATAAATATTACTTTGAAAAAATCAGGCAAGAAATCTATTGAAGGGAATGCGTATGTAAATGTGGGAACCAATAATACTTCAAATACTGATAAAACCAGCTCACAAAATTACAATCAAGGTTTTTCGGTTAACGGAAATGCTAATAAGGTGAATTATTTTGTGTCTTTAAATAGTGCTGAAATAAGTGGAATGTCACAAATTGCTCCTGTAAATCCATCTGACAATTACGAAGAGGATCGTTTTTCCAGAATCAATTATCTTGCAAAGTTAGGATACAAAGTTACAGAAAAATTGACATTAGATTTCTTTGGTAATTATGATAAAATAGGCTCTGATTATGATGCTTCTTTTGATAACACCGGTACAAATGATACCGATTTGAATTCCACAGAATCGGAACAATTTCGTTTTGGTTTTTTACCAAAATACAAATATTCCAAAGGGGAATTTGTTATGAATTCCAGCTTTAACAAAATCGTACGTACATATAACGACTTCGATTTTTATTCAAATACGCCAGGATTTTCGGAGTATGAATCCCGAAGTGTCAACGTAGATGGTTATAACAAATACGAATTTTCAGAATCTTTCTTCCTAGTTGCCGGAGCGCAATATCAGTTTCATGACATGAATAGCATCACTCCTTTTGGCGGAATTTTGAAGGAAGCTACTAAATTCAATATGATTGATCCTTATGTCACGGGTGTTTTTACCACGGATTTTGGGTTGAATTTGAATGCTGGAGCGCGGTTGAATATCCACAGTCAATATGGTAATCAATTGGTTTATAGTGTAAATCCATCGTATGATTTTAAATCGATTCCACTGAAGATTTTAGCATCTTACAGCACTGCTTTTGTAACGCCAAGTTTGTATCAATTGTATTCTGAATATGGAAATTCCAATTTGACACCAGAGAAAAATAGGACTTTGGAAGCAGGTTTTGAGACGCTATTATCGAATAAAAAAATAAAACTGAATACAGTTGCTTTTTACCGTGAGCAAACTAATTTCATTGGATTTTATTTCAATCCGGTAACTTTTGATTCGAACTACATTAATATTGACGGATTGAATAAAGCGAAAGGAGTTGAAATCGAAGCCTCTTTTGCCTTGAGCGAAAAAATCCACTGGAATTCAAATTATACTTTTACGCAAGTGGATAGCGCACTGGATCGATTGATTCCCAAACATAAAGTGAATTCAGCATTGGATTTTCAAATCAATAATAGGTTGTTTTTGAACCTAGATTATCAATATGTTGACAGTAGAAATGATGCTTTTTTTGATGGAAACAGCTTTGCTACAACAAAGATTGTTTTAGGTTCGTATCAGTTAATAAATTCCTCTGTTCGGTATGAATTGGTAAAAAACAGATTGTCCGTTTTTGGTGCGGTAAGCAATATGTTGAACGCTGATTTTATTGAAAATGTAGGCTATAATACTTTAGGAAGAAATTTTAAATTAGGTATGAATATCAAATTGTAATTCGAATCTATGTAAACAGAAAAAGGCTTTCATCGCTGAAAGCCTTTTCTTGTTTGTAACTTATTGTTATTTCAACTCTGAAATGAATTCTACGATAGTTGCTGCAATTTTGTTTTGTTCCAAATCATTTGTTAAATATTCTCTATCATCAAGATTAGACATATAACCCAATTCAACAAGTACTGCCGGAACTTCCGATTTTTTTAAAATATAAAAGGGAGCTTTCTTTACTTCAGATGATTTTATAGTAGTATTGCGGATAAATTTGTTGCGAAGTTCAACCGCAATTTCATTTGACTTTTCGTTCGCAATCGACTCTGTAGCAACATAAAATTCCATTCCTGATTTTGCTACATTTGCATTTTGATTAATATGCAATGACAAAACTAAATCAGGTTTAATCTTGTTAATCAGTGCAGAACGGTCGCTCAAAGAAAGAAATTGATCTCCAATTCTCGTGAGGTGAATAGTAACATTTTCGTTTTTATTCAAAAATTTGATTTTATCCGTTATTTGGGCTACAATTTGTTTTTCATTGCTGCTGCTCGAAGTAGCTCCAAAATCGGATCCGCCGTGCCCGGCATCAATAACAACATTGATATGTTTGGATTTTCCAGTGTTTGTTGTTACGAATGCAAAAGATACAATGGTTGCAAAAGTCAGAAAGAACGGAATTGCTTTTTTCATTTGATTTTGTTTTAATTGGTTATTCAATAATAACTTATAAAAAGTAAGATTTATTGTGTAACGGTATTTTTATTCCAAAGCTTTCAAAAGTCCTTCCGGTGCTTTCTCAATATACATTTGGTTTTGCATTCCTTTTATCGATTTTGCATCAGTGAAAAAGTCAAATTCTTTTCCTGGGATTTGTCTTGACATACGTGATGTCCCGGTTATTTTTCCGATAGCTGTGCTTAATAAAGGTTCAGCTGTGTCACCAAGAACGCCTAATGTGCTCAAAGTCTCTTTTACTGAAAAATCAGGTTGCAATCCTTTGAAATAATCTCCAAACCCAACTGAGTTGACAATTTTTAATACAATAGGCTGCATCGCATATCTATGGTTTGGATTTCTATTTTCTGAACCAAAACTTGGGGAATCATAAAGAGTAACAGATCCAACATTTTTTCCTACCGTTACATCACCAATTTGTATTACATTGATGTGAGGTTCTAATCCATTGATTACAAGTTCGCTTGCTGATGCTGAACTTGCGCTAGTTAAGATGTAAACTTTAGTTAAGTTCAAGCTGTTTATTGTTGTTGACTCAATTTTATCTGTAAAATAATTGAATAAAGCACTTGGATTTTCAGCTTCGAAATAGGCATTGATTTTCGCATTCCATTGTTGTTTTGCAAAAACTTTTCCTGTCAATTGTCCAGTAATCATACTTGCCAATCGTGTCGCAGATTGCACGGAACCACCACTATTGTATCTTAAATCTAATACTAAGTCCGTAACTCCTTGTGATTTTAGAGCAGCAAAAGCATCGTTTAACTGCTTGTCATAATTGGCATAAAAACCATTGTACATCAAATATCCTATTTTGTGAGCACCAGAAGTGATTACTTTATTGATTAAAATTGGGTTTTCAGAAAGTACTGTTTTTGTTAATGAGACTGATTTTTCATTCCCAACAATTGTAGTTCCGCTGAATTCCGCAAGATTTAGCGTGTAACTTTCGTTGGCACCAAAAAGTAATGATTTATAATTGCTGACAGTCAGTTGTGTTCCATTTACAGCCGTAAAAAAATCACCACGCTTAATATTTTTAGTAGAAGCATCTGAATTTGCAATAATATAACGAACATAACCAAATATTTCGGTAGTACTTCCTGGTTTAAAGCTTAAACCAAAATCGATTCCGTTGTTTTTTGTAGTTCCTTGAAGAGTTCCTTCGAGCTCTAAATAATCACTTACAATCCAACTGAATTTATCGATAGAAGTACTCACTCTTAAAGCAGCAAATAAATCCTCAGGAACCGGATAACCTCTTAGAAAAGTGTTTAATGCAGTTTGATCTGCAAAACGGTTATCTGCTAAATTTGGAACATCAGCTTGCCATAAATAGTATTGGTTCATGCCTTTCCAGATGAAATCCTGGATTTCTAAACTGGCTGGCGGTGCAATATCATCATTGTCCTGACAACTTTGGAATGTAAACGTAGCGATGAATAATAAAAGTGTAAATTTGAATGCAGTTCTCATATATTTGTTTTAATCTTAATTAACGTAAAAATACTAACTTTAGTTTTATTTTATGTTCTATGTTGCAAAAATAAATTTGAATCGTCTTAATTATATAATCAGTTTAATACCTAATTTTTATGAACCAAAATGAGTTTGTGCTAATTGTGGCTCCTTTCAAAGACAAAGTCTTCAGGTTGGCCAAGCGATTGCTGGTGAGTACCGAGGAAGCCGAAGATGCGACTCAAGAAGTTTTGGTGAAATTATGGAGCAAGAATGGAGGGCTTTCCAGTTGCAGCAGTATTGAGGCATTTGCGATGACCATTACAAAAAATTATTGTTTAGACCAATTGAAATCCAAACGAGCAGATAATCTGAAAATTGTTTCTACTAACTATACAGATGCAGCTCCCGCTTTAGACAAGAAACTGGAAGATAATGATAGTTTGAATTGGGTTGAAAGAAGTATAAGTCAATTGCCAGAGCAACAACGAATGATTATTCAACTCAGGGATATTGAGCAGTACGAATTTGAAGAAATGGCTAAAATGCTTAATATGACCGAGAGTGCCATTAGAGTTTCACTTTCCAGAGCACGAAAAACGATACGAGAATACATGACAAAAACACATAATTATGGAATTATATAAAGTAGAAACGTTATTAGAAAAATATTTTGAAGGGGAAACCACGCTTAATGACGAGCAAGAATTGCAGGATTATTTTGCGTCACCCGAAGTTGCTCCACATTTACAACAATATGCATCATTATTTAACCATTTTGCTGTTGCAAAAGTGCAGCAGTTCAAGCAGGAAATTCCAGCATTCGAAATTAGTACAGTTGAAAACAGGAATAAAAAAAGGAATTTAGTCTGGGTCTCTATTGCAGCTTCGGTTGTTGTTTTGATGGGAATAGGAACGTATATGTATTATGATTCGGAACCGGTGACTGAAAATAAAGATTTAGGAACCTATGATGATCCTGAACTAGCTTTCAAAGCAACTCAAAAAGCGTTGTCTTTATTGTCGAATAATGTAAACGTTGGCATAGAAAGTGTACAGTATATTGAAGAATACCAAATTGCTAAAAATAAAGTGTTCAGAAAAGAAAAAAATAAATCCGGAGGCATTTAATATCTTCCGAAAAATAATAATCAAGGCGTAAAACGCTACAGTCAATTAAAATAAAAGTAAACAAATTAAAAAAAATGAAATCAATCAATCCCAATCCAAGTTTTTGCACACCAGCAAAACAGATTCAAAAGAACTCACGTCTAAGTTCAGCTAAAAAGTTTTTAATCATCGTATTACTGGTTTTTATTGCGAGTCCAATTTTTGCGCAAACAGCCTTCGATAAATTCGACGGACAAGATGATGTAACCTCAATTATTGTCAATAAAAAAATGTTTGACTTGATGAGTAAAGTAAAAGTTGACGCTTCTGATAAAGAAACCCAACAATACTTGGCGTTAATTAAAAAGCTTGATAATTTAAAAGTTTTCACTACCAAAAGCACTCGAGTAGAAGGAGAAATGAAATTAGTTGCTGACAAGTACATCAAATCAGCCGGCTTAGAAGAGTTGATGCGCGTAAATGAGAATGGCAGAAACATAAAAATTTTGGTAAAATCAGGTTCAACTGATTCACAAATAAAAGAATTACTGATGTTTATTGAAGGGGCTAAAAATGACGATACGGTTCTAATGTCTCTGACCGGTACTTTTGATTTGAATGAAATTTCGATTCTTACCGATAAGATGAGAATTCCTGGAGGCGATGACTTGAAGAAAGCAACTAAAGGTAAAAAATAAGATGAAAATGATCTATGGAATTGCACTAATTATCAGTTTGTTCCTGATTAGTTGCAACTCGGAGCCAACCTTGCAAAAGTATTTTGTGGAAAACACCGAAAATAAAAATTTTGTTGCACTTGATGTTTCTCCCGATATTTTGAATGTGGATAAAACAAAATTGTCAGTGGCACAAATTGATGCTTTGAAATCCTTTGACAAAATGAATGTGCTGGCTTTCAGATTAAATGAGACCAACAAGGCGGAGTTTGAAACGGAACGCGCCAAAGTTGACTTAATTTTAAAAGACAAAAAGTATCAGCAACTGATGAAATTTGGTTCAGGCAAAGAAGGTGCTTCGGTTAGCTTTGTTGGTACCGATGAACACATCGAGGAATTTGTTTTTTATGCCAATAAAAAAGAAAATGGTTTTGCGGTGGTCCGAATTTTGGGTAAAGATATGAACCCTACGAGTGTGATGAATATGATAAGTGTGTTACAACAATCCAACATCGATTTAGAACAATTGAAACCATTACAGCAATTACTGAAATAAACGGGTTTACAGTTAATGAAAAGCGTCTTGATAGTTTCAAGACGCTTTTTTTATGGGGTAAATTTTGAATAATTTGTGTCAACCTGTTATTTACAAAACATTTTTTTGTTTTTTACGGCACTCTGACTGCCTAATTGGATTGCTTTTGTAAAATCGGCACAGGCATTTTTCTTATTTTTAGAATGAAAATTAGAAAGGCCTCTTAAATTATACGCGATATAATCCTTTTCGTTTAAACTAATAGACATGGTGCAATCTTCGATAGTACTTTTGTAATTCTTCGCTTTATAGTTAATGTCGGCTCTTGTGGTGTAAGCATCACTTCTTTTAGGTTCTACTTTTATTGTTGTGTCTACATCGTTTAAAGCACCTTTAATGTCGCCTAATTTTTGTTTCAAAAGAGCTCTGTTCAAGTAGGCCGAGGCGAATAAAGGATCAATTCTAATCGCTTTGCTGTAATCATCGATGGCGCCTTTGTTGTTTCCGACTTCTGCTTTCTTTAACGCTTTGTCAAATAAGTCATAAGCGATTGGATTTTGACTCCATCCTGCTAAGGAACTTAATAATAATGCTAGTAGGACTAATTTTCTCATAAAATTTAAGGTTTGAAATTGGGGGAATTTCTTTAATTATTAATAGGTAACAATTATATAAAGGTACAATTCTTTTTTTAGTTATTTAGTTAACGAATAGAAATGGGTTTTATTTTGAATAAACTTTATCAATCTTAGATTCAATTAAAAAATCACTAAAAGTTGGTATTGTGAAAGCCTTTTGATACCCGTAATTTTGCATAAGTAGAGATTTTCAATGGAATCATTATTTATCGAATTAATACAGCACTAAAGATGGGAAACACAGCACCAGAAAGACAAAGCGGTAAACCTATAAAAGCAAAAAACAATACAACATTTTTATACATTGGTACTTTCTTCTTTTTTGCAGGAAGCCTGTCCGTGGGAATTTTGATGGTTATTTTTTTTTTAAACGCGTTAGGAAATGTTTTTCAAAATTGAAAAAAACGATTGTTTACTATTATCGCCTCATTATTTTCCATAAAATGATTTTTTGTAAAAAGCAAAATGCTTCTGAAACCTTCAAGTATACTTGATTGTTTCAGAAGCATTTTGTTTTGTGACCACGGCGGGGACATTACCCACATATTTCGATATTTTTAAAAACACTTAAAACCACTGTTAATCAATGCTTTGTATTTTTTTAGATGTATCCGAATATGACCAAATATGATTAAATATGAAATCGGTTGACTAACGGTTGACTAGATTTATATTATTTAGCTATATTTGATTGGACTAAAATAATCAAAAAATGGCTACTGTAAAATTCTTGCTTCAGAGCAAAAAAGAAAACTCCAATATCTATGTTCGGTATTCCATTAACCGAAATATTGTGTTGAAACGCAAAACGGGTTTTATGATCGATGCCAAAGATTGGAGCGAGGACAAATCATTGCCAAAAACGAGCAATGAAGATTTGAAAGGGTTAAAATCAAAATTGGAAAAATTAGCCCTTTTTATCAATGAAGCACACAATAAAACCATTAGTGCCGGAATCGAATTTGATGGCGAGTGGCTGCAACTTCAAATTGATTTGTACAACAATAAAATTCCCGTGGTCGATTTGGACGTTTTGACGGCCTATATTCAAAAATACATTGACGAAGCACCATTCAAACAAAACGCCAAAAAAGGACTTGGATTGAGTAACGGACGCGTCCAGAATTTAAAACTTTTTAAGAAGACCATTGGGCGGTATGAAGGAGATGCTTTAAACAAGAAAAGCATATTGATTAAAGAGATTGATTTAAAGTGGGTGGAAAAATACAAAATGTGGTTGTTTAATCTGGGCTATTCCCCGAACTACGTCGGCAAAAACATTGCCAATGTCAGAACGATTTGTCTGGATGCTTCCAAAAATGATATAGAAACCTCCCCACAGATTAAAAATATCAAAGGAATATCAGAAAGTAAAGAACCAGAAGACATCGTTTTTTTAAGCGAAGAAGAACAAGAAGCAATCAAAAAAGCACCCCTTATCAGGGAAGCATTAATTAATGCCCGTAAATGGCTTTTGTTGGGTTGCTTGATCGGACAGCGGGGCGGCGATTTGCTGAACATCACCCAAAAAAATATCAAAGAAATCAATGGCATAAAAATTATTGAATTAAAACAACAAAAAACTGGCAAAATAGTGGCAATACCTTTATTGCCGGAAGCTATCCATGTTATAGAAAGTGGTTTGCCGTACAAAACATCACTTGTTCATTTTAATGAATACATAAAAGACATTTGCGAAGCGGCAGAGCTCCACACTCCAACTAAAGGGCGTAAAAAAATTAATCAAGGAAAACCAAATGTCAAAGATACTTACCCAAAATATAAAATGGTTAGCAGTCACATCTGTAGACGCTCTTTTGCAACCAATTTTTATGGGCGTATTCCAACTCCAATTTTAAAGGATATTACAGGGCATGGTTCTGAGAGAATGTTCTTGGCATACATCGGTAAGACTTCCTACGATAGTGCTTATCATATGTTAGAATATTTCAGTAAATTAACACCTAAAATACAAGCGCCTCCTGTTATGAAGGTAATTAGAAAAAACGCTGAATAATAATAGCAATTTTTATGGCAAAAAATAAACCAACCTATATTACAGATTTAACTCAAGAAATATTGACCAATACTGTTTTGTTGAATGATTGGGCCGATAATAGCGCTGATATGGAATTTTTGAAATTATCAGTTGCAATATTATCAGACATTAACCTATTATTCAGCTGGGATTGTAATAATGTTTTGAATCTAAAACTGGCAGGAGTATTAACCGGTAATCAAGATTTTAAACTTAAAAGCGGAATGTTAATTACTATTGACGAGTCCTATGATTTTCCATTTGAGACTCAATCCGAATATGAATTTATCATCAGAGAAATGATTGATGCAAAATTATTATTGGACATACAGATAAAAGATTTGCTTAATGAGGGGCATGATTTAGAGAAAATTAATCAGGCAATACGACATAATAAAATGACCCATTTTTTTCATTTAATAGAGCAAACAAAAGGTTATGAATCAAATGACTTCAATTTTTTAAATAAATTCATTCTCCCAAATCTTATTGAACGTAAAAATGAATTGAAACAGCAATTTATAAATAAAAAAGTGGATAAGCTTTTATTTTCCAATACTGAAAACTTTTTAAAAACAGAAGATACCGTAGTTGAATCAAATAAAAATAAAATTAAAAACAAACCTGATTTCAATAGAAACCACTGGAACGAAAAATGTTTTGAACTTTTCAATTATTTAATTGATAATTATGAAAAAAAAGGCAAAGTAAAATTTATAAATATTTTCTACTATCTTAAAAATAAGGTTGATAAAAATATCTACGTATTTTCATTTACCATTGATCAATATAAAACTTTTATTGAATCAAAACACAACATAAAATTAACCACTTTTAGGACAGCTGAGTTTGATTTTGAAGACAATGAGATTCCAGTTTTAAATGCATTTGCAGCTGATTTTCGCAATGAGGTTTAAATAAATGTTTTTTGCCTAAAATTTGCCTAATTTTTGCCTTTTGCATGTTTTTATAATACCCTAATGGCTAAATATCATTGTGATTCACTAAACCGAATTACAATGAAACAAATTTTTTTACAAGGCATTTCACTACAAGAGTTAGTTGATGCTCTCTATCCATTAATGCAACTTAAACAAGTTGAAAATCCACAACCCCTAAATGATTTGATGACCCGCAAGGAAGTTTGTGCTCTACTGAGCATTAATTTTTCAACATTGTGGAAACACACCAAAAGCGGGAAATTAAAGAGTCTAGGAATTGGTAACCGAGTTTTTTACTCAAGAGAACAGGTACTTCAGGCTGTTAAACCATTAAATTTTTAACGGTTTTGGAAGCGGCTTCACACAATAGCAGACACCAAAAGTACATTCCAAAATGGTGTATATTAGACTTTTTTAATTGTTCTAATTTAAAAACGGATATTCAAAATCGGGTATCCGTTGACATAGCGACCAATTTTATTTATGCCTTACATGATATTAAAGGTGATAATAGAAATGGAAATGGTATCCCATTCTCTGAAATAGTACGTTTGGCAATGGCCTATTTTTTCTCTGAGATATTCACGGGTAAATTTACAGATCACATTTACACCTTGGATATGGTCAAGGGCTTTTTAGATGCAGATAATTTGACAGATTACACAGCAATTCATGAAATTGACGTTACCTTTTACAAGTTAAACAATGCGCCCTACTACAGGCATTGCTGGCTGATCATCCAAAGTGCTTGGTATTTTAATTCGGAACATTTCGGACACCACCAACATATTGATTTTGTTAACCATTATTTAAAAACGGGAGACAAACTTCCAATTGATAGTTATAATTTCGATAGAGATTATTTAGAAAAAAAATACAATGATATTGACCAGGCAAAAATCATACAAATTCCAATAAATGGCTTTTCTTTAGTGAGTCAGTGGTATTTTGGTATTTTGTTTCTGGTGTGTAAAGAGTTGGACCTCTCTACAACTCATTTTAAAATTAAAATAAAAGATAACCGAGAGTACAATCCTTTGACCAAGATGTCCAGACAGTTAAGACCCTTGGCGCCTTTTAAAATTATTGAATGTGATATCAAATGTGCATTTCCAACATTTTTGGATGCATTATCCGGCGCTAAGTTAAAAGATAAGGTCTATAATAATTTAATGAAGTCACAATCTATTTCCAGAAGTGAAGCAAAAATCATGTTTAACAAAATTTGCAACAGTAGCGAATACAAACTAAAATATTTTACGACCAAATTTTTTATTTCGTGTGGTTATTCTCAGGAACATATTACAATGTTGCTATATTATACTCACAATGATCATTTAAAATTTTATCAATTTATGACACGTCGTGAGGAAAATGCTATCAATACTTTTGTTAAACAAAATAATTTGGAGCGAGGAGCGAGGTTGCACGATGCCTTACTATTTTTAGATACAAAGCTAAAAGCGGAGTCCTATAATTTAAAAGTCAATCAAAATTGTGATTTTGGCTTCAAGGTGCTAAAGCGGCCTGTCTGCAAAGAAAGTTTTAAATTGTCTAATAAACGGCTGCCTTATGCCTACATGAATAGTATTCCAAAAGGCTTAAATTTAATTGCAAGACATGATTATTCAAAACCAAACATGCTTGGGGCGGCATGTGGTTTTCGGTTTTATGATGCAAAATACAAATATATAAGTGCCTCATTTAATACGAATGATTTTTATCTTGATGATGCCTCATTTAATATTAATTGTAAAGTTATGTTTTCAACTTTACAATATTTAAATAAACAAACTACAAATCCTAGGCACATCTATTTAATATTGAAGCATATTAGGGAATGTACTAATATTGTCTATAATGTAAGAGCAATGTATTACAAGGTAAAGCGATATCAATATGATCCTTCACATATTTTAACAAAAGCGAGAGATTATGAATTAATTGAAGAACTAAAATTTAAAGTTAAAAGTGATTTTGTTAAGTCATTAAATACAGCTAGAGGAATTGTGAATTACAACCATAATTTGAAGGAATTATATTTTTTAATAGAAGAAAGAATTTCAAATGATGATTATGGATTTCTAAATGAACTATCTGTTAAAGGACATAAAAGAAACAATTTACTGGTGTATGTTATCGTTAAAAAGTTTAATTCGTTGTGTAATGGAATTGAGCGAAGCCCACGAAAAACAGTTAAAAGGGAAGCTCTTTATAATACTGCTATAAAGAGCTTACCTCTTAACCCGATTACGACAACAAATAGAACTTCGAAAGCCACTTTGGCAAGACAGAACAAGAAAAAGGAGCGTGAATTAGAAGAGCGTAACCGATTTATAAACAATAGGCCAATCGCACACCAATTACTACTAATTCTTGGACAAATAGTGGGTCAAAAAATGGATGTAAAGATTATTGAAAACAAAGAACTACAAAACCAACTCAAATTAGAATTAATAAATACAATTGACAAATGTATTTATTTAGATTGTGAAGTGGCAATAAAAGAGTTTGATAAAAGATTTATAATGGTCAAAAGTGTAGTTCCGGTCCTTTCAAATTCAGACAGCATTTACAATACAGATATGAAAAATAGTGTTTTTAATCAGATAAGCATTGAAGAAGCAAGTAGCAGGAAGGAACCATTTTTCCCAGAATACTTGAAATTTCACAATCAGAATGAGATAAATGAACATAAAGTGGCTCCAAAACAAAGCAGTGAAACCTATAAATTTCCAGAAATTGATTTTGATAGATATTGTGGTAAGACAGTAATTAATGGTTAGAACAAGTTTAATAATTTACCTAAAAATTGTTTTTGACAGATACATTTTTTAGGTAACTAAACCTGATACTAAAGTTTTTTGTAATTTTATAAAAAATATCAAGATGATAAATGATGCTGTAATATTTTCTTTAATTATTGATGCCCCTGCCGTTACTTTACCAAACGAACTTCCGGAAGATCAATTATTTTCTCATTTTCAAAATGAAATAGTTGAGATGCTGCAGAATGATACCGAAGCGATAAACTATTTTGGCTTAGTTCCTGATAATGGCGCTGATGGGATTGATGAAGCTTTGTTTAATGGGGTTTTATTCCGATTTGATGTTCCTCAAACAGTTTTGGGAATTGATGTGGATGCGGAATCAAAAGCAGTGAGAGAAGCTTTTTTGAATGCTGTAGAGAATCATATCCCTTGCGGCAATATTGTTTTAGAAGAGCGTGGTGAAACCAAAGTAGAAACAACCGTAGTTTTTGAATATTACCATTTATAATTTGACAGCTATTAAATCTGCAGAATAAGGAAATGCAAAATGCTCTATTGGTTCATGATTCAACCATTTGGATTCCTCTTCTCGTTTTAAAACTACAGGCATTCTTTTTTTATGATTGTATATTTCAGCTAAAAGTGTATTGGCTTCGGTCGTGAGTATCGTGTAGGTGTTTTTGATTTCTCCGGTTTCTTTATCGACCCAATGGGAATATAAACCCGCAAAAGCAAACAGTTCTTCGCTGGCCAAGCGAAGTTCGTATTTTTGTTTTTCTTTCCCTTTTGGATCTAACCATTGCCATTCGTAATATCCATTAGCAATAACCAAGCATCTTTTATCAACTGAATTTTTGAAGGACGGTTTTTCGTTGACCCTTTCTATTTTGGCGTTTAGCGTGAATTTTTTAATTTCTTCATCCTTCGCCCATGCAGGTATCAAACCCCAATTGTATTGGGTAATGATATTTGGTTTTTCATCAATGATGACAGGAGTTTTGGGATATTCAAAACCATTGATATTAGCACTTGGTTTGAATTCCACCGGGTTATCAATAGTAGCATTGAACCTGCTTTCTACTTTTAATGCTAATTTGGTTTGTTTGGAATGAAAACACATACTATTTTCTATATTTATTAATTTTCGAGTTCTTTTAAAATTGCATTCACATCCTCTTCGGTTGTGGTTAATTTGACATCGAAAACGCATTTTTTAAATATTATTAAAATATAAAAAGGCTCGCTTAGATAAAATCTTTGGCGAGCCTTTAAAAAATAAGTTTATTTGTGATTCTCTAATCGGTATGAAGCCGTTTCGGTATAGGTTTTTCCAAATTGATCGATTGCTTTAATCTCGATATTATGTTTTCCAATTTCAAGGTCCGTTGGGATTTTTCCTCTCCAAAGATGCTTACTTTCGGTAGGATTAGATGAGCGTCTACCAGGAATCAATACTTCGGTAAGATCCCATTCATAAACCGTCGTGGCGTAGGATGGATCTATTTCCTCTACGTACTCCATCGCTTTCCATTCTCCTTGGTCTACACGATATTGAATGCTGTCGTTTTTACTTCCCATAAAGAAATTTACATAAATTCCGGATCGGGTAGAACGTCCTTTCTCTACTACTTTGGGTGCGAAAATGTCCATCTGGTAGGTTTTGAGTTTACCCGCAACTTTATAATCTAAACTGTATTGATTTCCGTTAAAATTAATAAAAGCGTATCCCTTTGGTGTTCCATCGCGCATGGTCGAAACCGGAACCCCTTGTTCATTGAGTTTTCCGGAATACCAGTCTCCGGAAGTGGTTCCTACATTGTAATGATGATGCGGTTTTTCCTGTAACCAGCCTTCGGTTTTTCCAAAGTAATCCTGACGCTGAATGTGCGTATGGGCTGAAAGAGAAAGAGTGTTTGGAAAATCTTTTAAAAGTTCAAATAACTGATCGCGATCTGCATCTCTGAATGAATCTCCCTCGGTTTCACTTATCGGAATATGAAAAGCCAGCACTATTAAATGTTCTTTTGGAACCAGTTTTAAATCATTGGCAATAAACTGTAACTGTTTTGGTGTAAAACCACCCCAATATCCTTTTTGATTTCGAGGATCAGGATAAAGCACATTATCCATTACGATGAAATGGACTTTCCCATAATTAAAGGCATAATTGGCTGGGCCGAAATGGGCTTCATAAGTTTCATCGGCCATTTCATCTGTAGTAGCATCAAAATTAAGATCGTGATTTCCCAATAAATTGTACCACGGAATTCCTGCTTTTTTAACTGCTTTTATATAAGGATTAAAAAGAGCAAGATCATTCCCCACCAAATCGCCCAAACTCAAACCGAAAGGGACATTTTTGATACCTTCTACTTCAGCGACAATTCCTTTGGCAAAAAAGTCGACTTCTGCCTGAGTATAAGGTTGCGGATCTCCAAAAATAAGGGCCGTAAATTCTTGGTTTTCCTGTTGTGGAACTAAACCAAAATCGACTGATTCAGGCAGTTTTCCCGTTGGATTCACTCCTTTATATTTTGACTGAGGAGAACCTTTAAGTTTGTGATTGTAAAAAAATTGAGGCAGATTATTTTCATTTACGCCAACTCTATAATTGGCAGGTTTAATTACGGCTATGATTGCATCATCGCTAATCGGCAGGATGTATCTGCCTTTTTCATCAGTGAGGACCACTTCCAGACCATTGGTCACGGAAACATTGACAATTCCTTTTTCATTTCGTTCTTTTTTACCGTTCTGATTATGATCTTCGAAAACAAAACCCTGAACATTGGTTTGTGCCATAAAAGGGATGGAGCACAAAAGAGCATATGCGGATAACAATACTTTTTTCATCGTTTATTTATATGTAATTAAGATTTTTTATTTATCCCACCAAACTTTAGTGTTAATATCATCTGCGCCCAGTATTTCTAATGCTTGGAGGTAATTTTTTTGGTTATTGATTTGAATACTAGTTGGATAGAAAAAACGGGACGGCATGAGTCCATTATTCTCCATAGCAGTCGTTTTTGGAAGTATAGGAAATCCTGTTCTACGGTATTCAAACCATTGCTGGTAATCGATAAAGTAAAGCGCATAATACTTTTGAAGCATGATTCTTTCTAAAGTGTCATTATACGCCGCCAGCGAATTATTAAAATAAGTAGTCGGTATTTGGGCTCCCAATTGCTCCATAGCTGCCTGAACTCCTTTTTTATAATGCGATTCGGCACCCTTGGTGAATCCTCTTTGTGCCATTTCGGCTTTTATAAATTCGACTTCGGCATAGGTCAGTAAGAAAATATTCATGGGATTGGTAATCTGAGCGGCATTAAAAGTAGAAGCATTATAAGTAAACTGAGATTCAGCACCCGCATAGGCACTGGGAATACCCTTGTATCCAATGGAAACATTGTTCAAGTCTCGGGCAACACCGGCAATAAATGGTCTTCGGGGATCTGCCATGGTGTTGAGATTGTCAATGAAAAAGGAGGCTATTTTTGTGTTTAAACTAAAATCCTGCGGTCTTCCCCAGGGAGAAACGTTCGGTGTCACTCCGGTCACTTCCAAAATCGCAGATTCGGAAGTGTTTTCAAAAACAGGATATTTTGTTGGATTTTGAATCATCGTCGCCAATTTCTGAAAAGAATTGGCTTCCGTACGGTTGGATATTCTCAATAATAAACGCATTCGAAGAGAGTTAGTAAACTTTTTCCATTTCGTGATATCGTTGTGAAATAGAATATCACTGGCATAAATCATAGGAGTAGCGGTATTATACAGTGTATTGGCTCGCTCTAAATCAGCTAAAATAGTGGTATAAATCACTTCCTGCGAATCAAACGCAGGATAGAGATTGCCTTCCTCTCCGTTAACTGCTTCTGTCATGGGAACCGGTCCAAAAATATCCGTAAGGTTAGCATAAACCCAGGCATTTAACGTCAATGCAATCGCTTCATAATTGCGATCTTCTGCTCGTACGGCTGCGGCCTTCATTTCTTTTATATTATTCAGCCATTTGTAATAATTTGCCCAAGACGAATATCCTATTTCCTGACTTAAATCATAGCGATGAAGCCCTCCGGAAACACTAGGAAAAGGCAAAGATACCTGCATTAAATCGAAAGTGACATTGGCACTTCGGCCTGCATTGTGTGCCGCAAGACCATAAATGATTGGGTTTATTAAAGTTCCCGGACTTATTTGAGCAATTCGATTTGGATCTTCATTGAGTTCACTGAAATCGCCCGTGCAAGCAAAGTTTAGTAGGACTAAGGCTAAAATTGCCGTAAAAATTTTTATCTTTTTCATCTTTAAATAATAATTTAGAAATTCACTTTTAAGTTAAAACCATAGTTAGCCGGTGTGGGCATTTGACCCATTTCGATACCCGGTAAAATGGTATCTCCATTTAAGGCTGCCGTTTCCGGATCGAAAATAGGAAAGTCAGAAAGAACCGCTAAGTCTCTACCGAAAACAGATAGGTCTAAGCTGGTGATACCGGTGTTTTTAAGCCACTCAGATGATATGCTGTATTGCAAACTTACTTCTCTCAATTTTACATAGGAAGCTTCAAAAGAGTTGGACTCAATATTGGCTCTGCGGTAGTATCTGGCATACCAGTCTGGTGTCATTACTTTAGTTGTATTTTGAGAATAGGTATTGTCATTGTTTAAAACTACTCCATCTCCTACAATTCCTCCTTCTTCACGTCCTTTCATAGTGGACATTAGTTTTCCCATTTCGGTAAGTTTATGGTGTGTTTGCGAGTAGATTATTCCGCCAAGTTGACCATCGAGCATGACATTTAAACCTAGATTTCCAAATTTAAAACTGTTGTATAATCCTGCTCTCCAATCGGGTGTTGCATCGCCAATATATTGAATTTCATCTGGATAAGCTGGCAAGCCTTTCTTATCATATACAATTTGTCCGTCAGGAGATCGTACAAAACCATAACCGTAAATTGCGGTTGTTGTTCCGCCTTCTTTGGCAATTAATGTTGCTGAACCTCCTGATCCGATGGTTTGTTGGCCCTGAATACCATCTGCAAGTTCCATAACGCGATTCCAGTTTTTAGACCAGGTTAGCGTTGTTGACCACTTTAATTTATTTAGATTAATTATTTTTCCTGTTAGGGTAAGTTCAATACCTCTATTTCGAACTTCTCCTGAATTCATGATCCCTGAACTGAAACCCGTTGTGATGTCTAAGGGAACAGAAATAATTTGATTTTTTGTCGTTGTCTGATATACCGTTGCATCAAAATTGATTCGGTTTTTTAATAACCGCCCTTCAAAACCAGTTTCAATACTGGTCGTGATTTCCGGTTTAAAATTGGAGTTGTACAGTGTTGACGGCGCTACTGCTGAACTGGCAAAGGCAGATTGATCGTAGTATTTACTGGTTCTGTACGGATCAGTATCGTTACCTACCTGGGCAAGGGATAATCGGTATTTAAAATACTCTAAAGATTTAGGTAAATTAAAAATTTCAGAAAGAATAAAACTGGTATTTACTGATGGGTAAAAGAAAGAATTATTTTGTACCGGTAAAGTACTGGACCAGTCATTTCTGCCCGTTAAATCCAGAAAAATTTGATCTTTAAAAGAGAAAGAGAACAGTCCGTACAAACTGTTGACTTTTTTATAACTGTCATTGACATTGATAATGGGGTTGCTGATGCCGTTTGCTAATTTGTAAACATTTGGAACGACCAAGCCTTCAATAGCCGCATCCATTCTCTGGTATTTATAGCTCATGGCATTTCCTCCCGCCGAAGCAGAAAAAGAAAAATCTTCCGATAGCTTATTTTTATATGTTAATAAAAAATCAGAATTTACTTCCTGCATAAAAACATCTTGAGTTCTAAAAAATCCTTTTGCGTAGCGATTGATGCTGAACGGTCTTTTTTGCTCCCGATCTTGGTGGTAGGTGTTTAATGCGGTTCTCAGTAAAAGATCTAAATGAGGAGCCAACTGGATTGTAGCATTCAAATTACCCACGATTTGATTACTCCCTAAAGAGTTTGTCGCTTGATTGGCAATCAGATAGGGATTGTCAATATAACTGCTGAAAGGTTGCAGTTGTTGAATTTGGGTCCGACCTTGTTTCCAAATAGGTTTGTACCAGTCGAGATCAACATTTGGATTTTGGAAAATAGTAAAGTAGGCAATAGAACCGTTATTGTATCCGGTACTCGGTAAATTATCACTGTCTCTGTTGTTGTAATTAATCACCGAAGCAATTTTGATTCTATCTGATATTTTATAATCAGCATTTACAGAAGCCGTTATTCTTTCAAATCCGGTATTGGGCATAATCCATTCATTTTTTGAATGGCCAACAGACATTCTCATAGAGCCATTCTTGTCTCCGCCCTGAAGTGTGATGCTATTGTTAATAGTAGTTCCGGTACGCCAGAAATCTTTAATATTATTTTTATAAGGAATCCATGGTGTTCTTTCTACTCCCTGTGTTTCTGTCAAAGGATCGTATTGGAAATAAGATTGTCCTTCGAATTTTGGACCCCAGGCGCTGCTGGTAGAACCCGTATTGTTTCCATCCGCAGAGCTTAAATAGGAATAATAAGGATTTTTATTTTTGTCAAACGATTTTCCGGTACCCTGACCATATTCATATTGGTAATCAGGCCAACGCTGAATAACGTCAAAAGTGATCCCTGAGTTATATGTAATTCCAAGTCCTTTATTCTTTTTACCGGATTTGGTAGTGATGATTAAAGCACCATTTGCAGCACGGCTTCCATAAAGTGCTGTTGCTCCGGGTCCTTTTAAAACCGTAACATTTTCAATATCGTCCAGATTAAGGTCTGAAATACTGTTACCAAAATCAACAGGAGAATCGCTTCCCATATACGCACTATCTGACCCTGAACTCGTTATTTTACTATTGATAGGAACGCCATCGACAACAATGAGGGCGTTGTTGCCATTAGGATTTAGCGAATTGTTTCCTCTCAAAGTAATTTGTTGTGAATTTAAAGGGCCGGATCCTGAGGAAACGATATTCAAACCGGCCACTTTTCCTTTTAATCCGGAAGACCAGTTGTTCGGGGCTGTTTGTGCCAAGTTATTGGCACTAATGGTTTGTTGCGAAAAACCCAATTGTTTTTCCTGTCTTTTAATTCCTAATGCGGTTACCACCACCTCGTTAAGCGCATTAGTGTTCTCTATTAAGCGGATTACTAGTGGGGCTGAATAATTCGCAGGTACTTCTTTATTATCAAAGCCCATATATGAAACCACTAAAACCACAGTAGCGGAGCTTGTTTTTAGACTAAAATTTCCGTCAAAATCAGTTGTAGTACTGTTTGTGGTTCCTTTCTCTAAAACGGTTGCACCGGGTAGCGGCATCCCTTGAGAGTCATTCACTTTACCGCGGATAATTCGCTGGATCGAAGCGGGTTTCGTAACAGAAATAGTATTGTTAATTCGATTAAATTGGAAACCTGTTTGGGCTGTAATTTTGTTTAAAATAGTATTTATACTTTCCTTATTAGCCAATAAAGTTAAACGTTGTTTTGATGAGGATATTTTTTCATCAAAAACAAAGGTATAGTTAGTCTTGCTCTCCAATATATCAAAAACTTCTGTAATTTGAACTTCTTTGATATTGACAGAGAGATTTTTCTCTTCATACTTTACATCGGTAAAAGGGATGGCATAGGTTTCCGAAAATACAAAGAGGAAACTGAATAAATAAAGGTATTTTTTTAATTTCATGGAAAAAAAAAATTGGATTTTCAAATTCATTTTAATGATTTTTAAGTGTTTAATTTTTTAATAGGATTTCAATTCGAATGCAACTTAATCCTGATTTTAATAGCGAATTTCCGTAATTACTTCTTTGGTTTTTCTCGTATAAAAATTTTATTTGGGGTTTGAAAATTGATTTCTAATTGTTTTACTTCTGCAATGCTTTTAAGGACTGTAGTGATGTTTTCATCTTTAAATTTCCCGGTTATCCGAAGCTTTTCTAATTTCGGATTGTCAAAAAGAATGGTAACATTAAATTTATTTCTCAAAATTTCAGCAGTTTCGCCAAGGCTTGTATTTTTAAGCACCACAATATTTTTGGTCCATGCCAAAAAGTCCTCACGAGAATCGTTTAAAACCTGCGGTACTTGTGATTTTTGAAAAAGTAATTGTTGATTTTTGGTGAGGAAAATATTTTGATTTGGATTTTCTATTGAATTTACTTTCACTTTTCCCGAAAGGACACTAATGCTGTTTGGATAATTCTCATACGCTTTAATGGTAAAAGAAGTTCCTAAAACTTTGGTTATAAATTGGAGTGTTTCAATTGTGAAAGGACTATTTGGATTTCTTACTACCTTAAAATAAGCTTCTCCTTTAAGAATTAGCTTTCGGTTATCTTTGAAGTCGTTCGAGTAAGTAATACTGCTGTTGGAATTAAGTATTAGCTGACTCCCATCAGGTAAAAAGAGTGTTTTTATTTCTCCTTTGGCAGCGGATTGTGTTATGAGACTTTTACTTGTTGATCGGGTTATCAAAAGAGGAATGGCCAGCACAATAATGGCAATTGCGGCTATTTGAATTATTTTAAAATATAAAGACCGAATTTTTTTCTTGGGCTTATTAATTTCAGTTTTTATTTTCTGCAGAATTGTATTCCTTTTTTCTTCGTTTAACGAAAGAATTATGGTGTTTTGCTCTCTCTCTGTTTGTCTTAAAAAGAAGGTTTCCACTGCTTCTTTTTCTGATAAGGAACATTTATTTTGGACATATTTGTGGGCTAATGTTATGAAGTCTTCTTTTTGCAAAATGGGTCTTTTAACTATAAGTACCCGCTTGAATTCTTTTTACGTAGTAGAAAATTTAGTCTTAAAGATTTGTTAACAGAAGTTGAAGCGTATTAACATTGAAGCAACATTCCGGTAATAAAAACCGAGAATTGATACGGATCAATCTTCATTTTAAGCAATTTTAAAGCATCACTAATATGCTTTTCTACCGTGCGAACTGATAAGCCTAATTTTTGGGCTATCTCAATGTTGGTGTAATGCTCCAATCGGCTAAGAATTAATACTTCCTGGCTTCTCGGAGGCAATTTTTTAATTTCCATAAAAATCCCTGCTTCAAATTCTTGGTAGACTAAGTGCTTGTCTGTTTTTGAAGGATGCGGAATGTTTTGAAGTATTTCAACATGTCCGGAATCGAATTTTAAATCCCGAATGTAGTTTGCGACTTTGTATTTGACGGCTCGGAGTAAATAGCCTTCTAAATTGACAATGTTGGTGTTAATGGATTTTTCCCAAAGAGTGATAAATATTTCCTGAACAATATCTTCGCAAATGGCTTCTTCTTTGTAGATTTTAAAAGCAAAGGAATACAATCTTTTCCAATAACGATCAAACAAGACTTCAAAGGCAAGCTGATCTTGACGCTGTAGTTTTTTTTGCAATTCTGTATCCGATAATAGCAGTAGTGATGTTTTCATTCATTTGTAGTTGCCACAAATGAAGTCAATTTTAGGTGGTTGAAATTCGAAATGAGTTTAAGTTATAGTTAACGAATGTCGATGATTTGTGCCCTTTACGAGGTTTAACTATGTTTAGTTAGTTACGATTTAAACATTTTTGGTAGTATTTAAGGTTGTAAGGATAAGTATTTTTTAATTCCTGTTTCTTTGTATAACCAATGGGAATCGAATCCAGTAAAGGGAAACAGTTCATCATTGGGCATACGCAATTCGAAATTTTGTTTTGCTTTCCTTTTTAGATCCAACCATTGCCATTCGTAATACCCATTAGCAATAACCAAGCATCTTTTATTAACTGAATTTTTGAAAGAAGGTTTTTCGTTGACCGTTTATATTTTAGCGTTTAGCGTGTATTTTTTAATTTCCTCCTCCTTTGCCCATTCTGGCATTAAACCCCAATTGTAATCTGTAATGATGTTTGGTTTTTCATCAATAATTACAGGAGTTTTAGGATATTCAAAACCATTTATGTGAGCACAGGGTTTGAATTCCACTGGATTGTCAATAGTTGCATCAAACCTTCTTTGTACTGATAATGCTAATATGGTTTGTTTGGAATGAAAACACATACTATTTTCTTTATTTATTAATTTTCGAGTTCTTTTAAAATTGCATTCACGTCCTCTTCTGTTGTGGTTAATTTTAATTTGCAAAATTTAATTAGTGCTGTTGCTCTTTTTACTTTTGCAGATAGTTCATCAACAGAGATTTCTCCTTGCTCTATTTCGGTAACAATTTTTTGTAATTCCTCAAAAGCATTCGTATAATTCATTTCTTTTTCCATTTTATTCTTTAATTTTTGTGATTGTACTATCTATTGTACCGCTAAATAGCATTGTCTGTATTATTGCGCCTTCTTCCAATTGGGACACTTCTTTGATAGCTTTTCCATTTAAATATGTTACGCTAAAACCTCTTTTTAAAACATTTATCGGATCCATGATTTGGATATTTTTTTCTATGTTTTCCAATGCAAGTTCGGAATTTTTGAGATATAGTATGGGCTGAAATTCTAATTTTTCTTGCAATTGAATTACTACTACTTTTAATTGATTCAGATTGAATTTAGTTGCAATGCGTGTTTTTGCTTGTAATACGTTTAATTTTTCGTGGTTGTTTTTTACTATAAATTGTGATTGTTGTTGAATTGCGTAGCTGGCATTTTTGATTCGGTTTTCATTGGTGTTCAAAATATTAACTGTTATCGAGCGAAATAATTTAAGTTCGGATTCTAGTTTTGTATTCTCTTCACTTAACAATCGTCTGGATTTGTCTGCTATTTTTTCTTTGGCTTTTTGAATTGGTACAGAGAAATTATGGAATTTTTGTATCAGGTATTCGGCAAGTTTTGTTGGTGTTATTGCATTAGTATGTGCAATCATTTCGCAGACAGTCTCATTTGTGACATGGCCAATACCGGTAATAACTGGGATAGGGAACAGGGAAATTGCTTTGGCCAAATCGTAATTGTTATAGCAGGATAAGCCCACATCACCGCCGCCACCCCTGATAATAGCGACTGCATCGAAATGATGGATTACTTTTTTAATTCTTTCTAATTGCGCAATGATACCGTGAACTGCTTTCTCTCCTTGCAGTATGGATGGAAATAAAAGATAAAAGCACTTGTAATTCCATGAATTTTTATCAATTACATCGATAAAATCACCAAATCCTTTGCTGGTTTCTACCGAAATTATTGCAATTCGTTGGGGTAAAAAAGAGAGTTCTAACTTTTTGTTTTGATCATAGATACCCTCCAGCTGTAGTTTTTTTATCGTTTCCCGCTTTTCATTTTCTAAATCACCTAGCGTGTATTGGGGATCAATATCTATTATTTGAAGTGAAAGGCCAAAAGCTGGATCGAAGGATATCTTAGCAAGGAATAAAATTTTAATTCCATCTTTGAGCGGTTCCTTTAATATTCGTAGAAAATTACGATTTATATTTTGGTAATCATCGCGCCATAACGTTGCTTTTATTTGAGCAATTACCTTACCATTTACTTTTTCTATTATTTCGGGAAAGCAATGACCGGATTGACTGTAATGGTTGAGTTTGTTCATTTCAGCTTTAATCCAAAACGCACTTTTATACCTTTCTTCTAACGTTTTTTTGATACTATTCGTTACCTCTAGCAGCGAAAAAATAGTCTTATCATTGATTTTTTCAGGCATGTGATTTTGTAATTATGAATAAAAGGGTGGTCCTTTAATGTTACTTCAAAGATAAAGCAGTTTTATCACTCTTTTATTGGAAGGTGATTATTAGTTTAGTACTCTAACTGTAGAAAGGTCTGAAATGAGAGGTAAATCGTTATTGTATATTAATTGGAATGGGTACATATGTAATTAATAGCTAACGTTTCGGTAATTAAAGATGACTGTAAAATCGTTAACACTCAATTTTCGGATTAACAAAAACTTGATGTATAACGGTAATTCCAATAAACTCCCGCTAACTTAAAATGGCAGGCAACAATAGTTTTTTTTTATTAAATTCTATGGACTTTATTTATTGCTTGTTTAATTTTAGTTTCAAGTTTATTGAAGATTTCATTATGACTTCTGTAGAAAATTTCAGATACAGTGATAAAATTTTCAGACATTATTTCTGCACCAGTAGAATATTTCCAATAATTCAAATATTCCGCTTTAATTTCGGCTCTCATCGTTTTTGTTTCGTTATCAAAAGATTCTTTAAACTGTTCTTCTAAGCAATTTAATTTCAAATCTGTTTCTTCAAATTGAACTATTATTTGTTGTTTATGTCTTTGAGAAATAGTGTTATCATTAAAACATTGTTTAATTATTGATTTAATTGTAATGATTTCAGAAAGAGTGTCCTTTAATTCAATTATCAAATTATTCTTAACATGTCTACTATCTTCAATCCATCGTTTTATAAAAAAAGGAATAGATAAACCAATGGTGGCAGTTAAAATTAGATTAAATACTTCATATATTTTTAGTTTTTTATCAAATTCAATTATAGGATAGCTTTTGATAAAATATCCAATTGATACTGTACCAATAAAGAATAAAATAAATAGCAATATTTTTAAATATTTCATTTTTTTGGAGTTGGATTTTTTATTTCATTTAATACTTTATCTATTCTAATTGGATTTTTATCAGATTTGAATTGTAAATGTTTTAATAATATTTCTGAACCACGTTCCATAGATAATTTTCCAAACGAACCACTAACAAAAGAAGATGGATATCCCCAAACTCCATCCAAATCTATTAAT
This sequence comes from Flavobacterium xueshanense, assembly GCF_900112975.1. Lineage (GTDB taxonomy): Bacteria > Bacteroidota > Bacteroidia > Flavobacteriales > Flavobacteriaceae > Flavobacterium > Flavobacterium xueshanense. The sequence goes on from NZ_FONQ01000013.1 coordinate 69,784, forward strand.
ATTATGTAGTTTTCTTCAACAGCTTTATTAAATCTTGTTAAAAAAACATCCTCTAGAAACTCCTGTCCAGAATTAGGACCGTCCTCTCTGTCTCTGGCTCCAGGGTTATCTTTAAATTCAACGGCAATTATTAATGTGTCTTTAATTTTCATTTTGATTGTTGTTTATTTCCCAATAGAACAAAGTTCCGTTAAATGGGGTTTTAATTATTTTATTTTCCTTAGTTTTCAAATCTGCATAAATATCGTTTGAAATTAATATAAATTTATCAAAAACAGGATCTTGGCTACATTCGAAAACTTGAGGAATACCTTTTCCTCGTTCAGGTCTTGCTGTTCTAGATTTGATTTCACCGGCAAACAATTTAGGTACTAAATCCAAATTTGAAGTAAGACCAATTAATTCTAATACATCTCTTTTAAATGATTTAACAGGTAAGCTTTCAAAAATACCGACCCCAAGATCTAAAAATGTATAGCTAGTTTTCGATGAATCTAAATGATTATAAACATGAAGCCACCAGTCGTATTTTCCTCTAGTATTACCAGCATGATTATTTGTGTTTTGCATGATTTCAATCAAAATATCATATAACGGTTCAAAGATTTCTTCGTTTTTAAAAGTATATTTTAAACCTATCAGACAAGCTTCTTTAGCTATGTCTGGCTCGACACGGTTGTTTGTAATTTCATGTATTAATAATTTTTTGTCATTTTTCGGGTGTTTATTTGTAGTATTCACGTATTCATAAAATCCACTTTGCGTGAATAGCTTTTTTAAATCTTCATCATCAGGTTCATTACCTAAAATTCGTTGATTTAAATGAAATCGTTCATCTTTGATTTTTGCTATTTGAACAGCAATCGCGTCAGTTGTTAAAGTTGTTATTTTAGAAATATCAAATAAAATACCATTGTTTGATTTTATTGTATTTTGCGCTAAATTAAAATAACTTATTGTTTTTTCAGTATTATTTATTAAACTAAAATCAGCTGGAGCACTTAAAGGAATTATTTTTGGTTTCCGTTCCACGGTGTTGTAGTATTTACCTTTTTTTCTATCTTTTTTTGATTTACTTTCAACGTAAGTGTATTTCTTTTCTTTTCTTTTTTTATATTTTTTAATAGCATCTAAAGACTTTTTCTGATTACGTTTTTTGAATTTAGACGTTGTGTAAAATTTCTTCATATAGTTATTTAATACCTTTTTAAGTGATTGTTGGGCAACATTATAGCTAGCTTATTTATGAGCGCAACAAGCATTAGCATTTACACCTAAAATGGGTAGATAAACTAATGTTTATTTCGCTTTAGCGATTTTCAAATGTATACAACTTTTAGTACACTATTATAATTGGATAGATATAATTTCCTTAATTTTTGTTGTGAAGGACGGGGAAAGTTTTTCCTGCTTCATTTTCCACTGGCGGTCGAGGGATTGGGTGGCGAATTTGATTTTGTTGGTGCCGTAACTTTTATTCATTTTGTCAATCACACTCATTAGTGGCTGGTGCTTTGGATTTGAGGTGTTGAATAAAGATAATTGGGTTTCGTTATTTGGCGTTAAGCCCATCACTATTACGCCTGCTTTTTTGTAATTATAACCTTCTCTAAAAAGTGCTTTTAGTCCAATTTGTGCATAGTGGTTGAGCTCTATTGTGGAGTTGGTTGGGAAGTCGGTATTGATGATGATGTTACGCGAATATTGCGGTTGGTCTTTGCGGAAATAGTTGGTTTGAACAAATACCATAATCATGTTGCAATGGCTGCCTTGTATTCGTAGTTTCTGTGAACAGGATGCCGTGAAGGTTGATACTCTTTCTGATAGGTCCTCGATTTTGGTATACATTTTTTCGAATGAACGTGTGGTGGCAATCATCTTTTTGTTTTTTGGGGATTCTAAATCTAATGTTGGTTTGCCTTCCAATTCGTGTTTTAACCTCAACCCAACGACAGCCATTTCTTTACGGACCCATTCATCAGACAACTGTGTGAATTGATAGGCGTTAAAAATGTTTTTGGCTTGTAATCGTTTGGCATGCTTACGGCCGATACCCCAAACGTCTTCGATTTTGGTCCATTTTAAAGCTTTAATTCTCTTTTCATCACTATCTATGTTGTACACACTTTTAGTGCGTTCTGGGAATTTCTTGGCAATTTTATTGGCCACTTTGGCCAAAGCTTTCGTTGGTGCAAAACCGATACTAACTGGAATGCCTGTCCCCTTTGTCACTTTGCGCTGCATGTCTAATCCAATTTCATTTAGGTCGAACATTTCGAAACCTTTGAATTTTAGGAAGGCTTCATCGATGCTGTAGATTTCAATTTCAGGAGAATACGTCGCCAGAATGTTCATTACCCGGGAACTCATATCGCCGTATAGTGCATAATTGGACGAATAGACAAATACATTGTTGGCAATAAAAATATTTTTGTACTCGAATGCCGGAGCACCCATTGGGATTCCCAATGCTTTGGCTTCATTAGAACGCGCAATAACACAACCGTCATTGTTAGAAAGAATCACTATGGGCTTGTTTCTTAAATGGGGTTCGAAGACTCTTTGGCAAGAGGCGTAGAAGTTGTTGCAGTCTATTAGGGCGAACATATTATTGAGTATTCCGTATTCAGTGTTCAGTGTTCAGTTTTGATTTTTGAATATTCAGTTTTGAGTATTCAGTTTTCACCAAAAAGGTTAGAACGTTTTGATGCAGTTCGTAACGATCCCCCAGATCATGAAATCATTTTCAGGTGTTACTTTAATGGGTTTGTAGTCTTCGTTTTCGGCAATGAGCCAAACGATGTTTTCTTCAATTTTGATGCGCTTTACGGTAAATTCGCCATCGATTTGGCAGACTGCTATTTTGTTGTTCTGAGGTTCCAAGCTTTTGTCAATAATTAATAAATCACCATCATTGATTCCGGCATTTTTCATCGAATGTCCTTTTACTTTTGCGAAAAAAGTGGAATCCCGATTCTTAATGAATTCCCTATTTAAGTCGATGGTTAATTCAATGAAATCATCAGCAGGCGAGGGGAAGCCCGCACTGATACCCACATCAAAAAAAGGCAATTTTAATGCGGAAGAATAGTCCGGGAAGTAAAATTCCAATGTTGGGGGTTTATGCAGGCTTCGTAATTTCATTTTACAAAATTAGAGAAGATTGAAATTGGTTGTTAGGAAATTGGAAGAAATAGTTATTAACGGCTCGACCTTATACCACGGCTGGGATGACTGCTCCAACCAGTTATAGAAAAATGCTGAGAATCATTATCCTTGCTAGAATGGATCAAATTATTCCTGAATCAAATTATTTGTAAATTCTATTTATGGCTTTCCCTGTTACAAAAAACGATTTCTCCTAACAACTTTGCGAAACCAAAAAAACCTTTTTAAAATTTGGACAAATAATTTCGTTCATATAGATTAAATTTTCGGGTTATTGTTTTTTTTATGTTTAATTTATATAGTACAGTTCAAATTCAAATTTGTTAAAATCGTCTGCAGAAGAGGGGTGGTGACTTACTTATAGCTTAGTTTGAAAATCTACAACAACTTGTAACTTATTTAGCTTCTTAAAAATTGTTCAAGAATGTCTTTTAATTCTAATGCTTTTTCCTTTGTAATCTGGATGTTTTGTTTTGAGCCTCTTTCTCGATCAGTATCTCCCATTGCATAAGTTCTAATTTGAAGATATTGTTTATCCATAGTTACATCCGCTACAACTTCCCCTGAGTGAATATTTATATTTTCATTGTTTAGCTTTACTACTTTACCTAAAATTGCCATAAATTAATTTTTTTGAGATTTATAAACTTTCTCGATCATTTTTACTTTTAGTAAATGAATATGTATTTCTAAATAAGGCCGGAGATCTTGATCAGATATAGCTATTTGCATCTAGTCCCCAAACATCTCGGTTTGTCCATAAGGTCTCCCCCGACTCATTCACCACAGTCCCAGTTTTCTTACCCTTAACCACTTTCTCCTCCTTCACCGGTTTCTAGTTATTCCACATACCAGCGACTACTTCCTCTTCATGGATTTTGTGGTTGAGTTCTAGTAAGCGTTTATATTTTATTTACTAATCGAATTAATCAAATCTTCCAAACCTTTATTACTATCTGAATGGTGTATCACTATCACTTTATAACCAAGTTTTTTTAGTTTAGTACGTTTCTTTTTATCATCTAGAATTATGTAATCTTTGTCATGATCAGGACCATCAATGAAAACACAAATTTTCGGTTCGTAATAAAAGTCGGCTTCGGCTATTGGTTCTCCATCTTTTACGATGTTTTTGTGTAATTGAGATGGGAGTTTTATTTTCTTTTCTTTCAGTTTTGACAACATACTTGCCTCAAAGCTTGATGCTGCTTCTTTGATGAAAATTTCAAATATTACATTGTCATCTTGCGAACCATTAACTGAAGAAGCATTTGATAATTCTAATAGGAAGTCTTTTATTATGTTTCTATCGAATAGTTTATGATCTCTTTGGTTAAAGAAATTACATATACAATTGTAGCAAGAGGTAGCACAAGCCCCATCTTTATCATTGCCGAATTCATCAAAGTGTAAAATATCTAAAGCTTTAATAGCTATTCTTTTTAGTAAATCAACATCTTTAACAATTGCTGATAATGTTCCTGTTCCTCCCTCAGAAGTTTCAAAAATGATTAGTTTACAATTTTGACCGATTATTGGCTGGTATAAACCATTAATTTCATTATCATCAAGATTCATAACTGTACAAATACTTTGGACTAAAACATTATATAATGTTTTTCCAAATACCTCATCGTTTCCAATGGAAGGTTCTTTAAGCTGTAATGTAATTATATCATTTCTAGACTCTGTTATTAATGATATATTCCTATTTATTTGATTGGCATTCAAGTTCTTTTCTCTCAAATAATCATCAAACCTATTCAATGGAACCCAATTCAGATTAAAAGTATCTAACATAAAACCAACATCACCCTTATTAAAGTCAGCCATTTGTCCTAAATTGAGGTGATTCATTTCACCACTACGTTCAAATGAAATTCTACAAATGCTTTTGTCGTGATATATAACTTCGTTTACTTCTGCTTTTCCTGTTGGTTTGTAGCTGTGGATTATTTTGTAACCTCCTTTTAATCTTTCTTCTTCGTCCGCTGTAATTCTGTTACGTTTTTGCGCTCGCATTTTTGGAAATTTCATCACATTAATGACGGTCTGAGATTCCCATACCGAACCACAGTTTGGACAATTGGATGGAATTTGAGTAGCTGTACCTAATTTTTCTACATGTTCACAATCATTACAAACAACCGCATTAAACTTATTGGAAGGATCCACTTCTTTACTGACTGTTTGAATACTATACTTTAACCCACCATAATAGAGTGTGTTTAACGGCGCAAATTCTCTGATTGCCATTGCATGGTCTCTTGATATTTCTTCTTCTTCTCCTTTGTGCAATAATCTTACTGATGTAACTTTCGATGGAAAAGCATAATTAGGAAGGAATCCAACCTGCGATAACATGCGATACACATAGAAATCTTCTTTTCCATTTTTAAGATTATTATTTCTTTTTTCCAGCGCATTTCTTCTACCAGGTAACGAGAAATCAGAATTTCCGTCATTGCGTATACGTGCATCAATTTCTTCAATTTCTTTGAGTGATTCTTTGTAATCTTCTCTCAAATTATTAAAAGCCGTATCAAAATAATAGGCAAATTGGTCAACCTGGTCTTCTATTGCTGCCCAAGTTATCTGACCATATGAGACGTCAATTTCGTTACTAAAGGCTTCTTTGATGTTATTCAGTATTGTCTTTTTGTTTTTTTGAATGGATTCTATTAAATCTTCAATGTAATCTTTCATCATTGGAAGATCATCTCTATTACTGAAGTCGATAAATTGTTCCGGTTTGGTAAGTAATTTTTTGTCTATTGTTTGTAATACCAAAGAATTTACATGCGCTTGAAATAAAGTAACATTCGCTAAATTGAAACGAGGGACACTGATTTTACCAGAAACTATTTCCACAGGTCTATTGTAATAATATTGATCGTGAACACCACGACTGGAACCCGAACCACAAAAAGTTTGAATAATTGAACCCTGACCACTTCTACCTGCACGACCTGCACGTTGTGCATAATTACTAGGGTTTGGTGGCACATTTCTTAAATAAACGGAAGATAATGTTCCAATATCAATACCCAATTCCATGGTTGGTGTGGCTATAAGAAACTGAATTTCCGGTGGATTTTTTTTAAATAAATTTTCTTTTCTTTTTCTGTCCTGACCTTTTACCTGACCTGAATGATCTTCTGCAATAATGTTTTCTTTACCATTAAAAGGTTTAGTGTATTGTATAGTATAAAAATTTTCTTGTTTTACATCAGCCACTAATGTTGATTTACAAGCCGGTTTAATGCAACGATTAATGCTAGCCCAATTGTATTTTGAACCACATTTACCACACATGTATCTGTATTCTGATTTTGGTGATTGAATTAAAATCATATCTGGTTCTATGAAATAGACATCCTCATAATTTATTTTTTGTTTTGCCAGATAGCCCATTAAAACTAAAAATTCCCTTGTTTGCTGAATTACAGTAACAATTTCTTCCGTTTCTTCCAACTGAAAACATTTTCTCACCCATGTGTTTAAAGCTCGCGAGCCATCAAAAGCATGGAAGGTCAAATTCGGTGTTTTTGCAAATCTTTCTTTACCACCGTTCGTATAAATACCTACGTTTGTATCTTCTATGGCTTCAAATATTCTTTTCTCAGGGGCTTTTTGTTCAATGAAGTCAATTACCTGTTGGCGAAATGTTGATTTATCTAAAAGATTGGGATGACCTATAGCCATCTCACTTCTGAAAATTTCCATAAAACCTGTTATGTAATCTTTTAAAAGCAGTTTGTCTACACCTTTCAATTCCGAGAAATAAGACAGCTCTGGCTGGATAATTACTTCGTCAAGCGCTTCATAAGTTGCCTCTAACAATCCAACATCCTCGAGGTTTATACTGATAAATCGTTTAGTAGCTCTTATCTCTACATACAAATACGTTTCAAGATATTTAAGATATTTTTCTTTAAACATTCTCCGTTGCGCAAACGGAATAGATTTCTCGTATTCTTCATCAATGATTAACGGATACAATAAGATTGGTAAATCTTTTACAGGTAAAAAATCTTCTTGTTCTTTAAGCACGTTATACAACGCTCTTCTAAAATAAATTTGATTATACCAATGGTCTAAATGTCCTGCTTGGAAGGCTGCATCTTGTCTATTATCCGTAAATCCAATTACTTTTCTTTCGTTTTCAGGTGATGCCCCTAAAGAGGCTGTTACAATTACATTGGTTCCAGTAGCTCGTCCTATAGAATTTAATAAAAATACTTTAGAAAACTCCGTTGCACTACCAGCATGTTCTGTTCTACAGGAAGGACAGTAGGAAAAAGGAGCAGGCATCAAGGTTCCCATTTCCTCTTCTTCCTCATGATATTCTATGAAAGAGTTAGTTTGAGAATTTAACACCCCCAAAATTGGTCTTTTATCATTGTATGCAGCCTTTAATTCTCTTCTTTTCGGTGTTAACCATTGTTCAGGAACACTATTCAAACCTTCTTTGTAAACAGGAGTATAATATCCAGCTGTTCCTCTGTTGGTTTCGTCCTGATATGTCCATGGATTGGCTTCATTGGTTTGTTCGTCATACCACATTCCATAATACTCCTGCCCGCAGGAACGACAAAAATGTAATGGAAATAATGTTGAGATATCTCTGCCTTGTTTTTCGCATTCTGGGCAAGTTGTTTCTCCGCTATCACTCAAATAGCCACAAGTTTCTACTAAACAACCTCTTAATTCAGAACCTTGATTATAAAAAGCATGAACTTTTGGTACAAATCTAGGGACTTCTCTTCCCATTGCTGAGACAACAGTTCCCATCATACCTAATAACAAACCTGAATGAATTTCGAGTTTACAAGCTTCTTCTGTTTCTGTTGGACGGATTTCTTGTTTGTATTGTTTCGCTAATGTACCAAGGTCTTTAACCTCTTTAAGTGATTTTTCTAAGAAACTTAATAGTTTAGAATTTTTCAGTTCTTCACCTAAAGCTAAACTTGTACTTTCACCGCTATAGGCATATCCCATTACTCTTTCAAAAAGAGGGTATACTGTTGTTATGTTTTCACCATCAAAATCTATGAAATCGTCTTCATTAAGGGTTAGTTTAGGAGCTAATTTATCTCCATCAAATTCAATCGTTTTATCTTCTTCTTCGACTACTATATTTTTAGATAAAAATTCCTCCCCAAAAATTCTTGAAGCGAAACCTGCTACTGCTTCTGAAGAACCCTTTCCATCAAGGTCATTGGCCATCGTAGCCGATGTGCCGATACAAATTAATTTGCCAGTAGTATCTGTTTTTTGTTTTAAACGACGGATGAGGAAAGCTACATCAGCACCTTGTTTGCCACTATAGGTATGTAATTCATCGAGTACTAGAAAATGAAGATTTCTTTTTACTTCTTCTCTGAATAACACGGCATCATCATTACGTGTTAACAGCAATTCCAACATAACATAGTTGGTAATTAAAATGTCTGGTGGTGTTCTTCGTAGTTGTTCTCTGTCGATGATTTCAGAATCGTTAGGCATTGCGTCTGCGCCAAAAACTTCTTTGTAGGCTTTCAAAGCTTCTTCACCTGTGTTTTGAGTATCACCGGTATAAAGACCAATTTTCAAACCCGAACTATTTAATTTACTGGCTAACTCTTCATATTGCGTGTTTGCCAGAGCATTCATTGGATAAATGATTATGGCTTTAATTCCTTTTTCGCCTTTGGAATGTTGCTCTAAACAATAGTTTACAATAGGTAATTCAAAGCACATCGACTTTCCTGATCCTGTTCCTGTAGTAACTACTAAATTTTCATTATTGGAGCTAACAATTTCTACTGCTTTTTGCTGATGGGCGTAGGTAATGAACCCTGAATATATATTGTTGCAAGCTGCATTGAGCCATTCTTTTTTTATTAATTCATCAATAGAAGCACCTGCTTTAAACCTTTTGCTGATTTGTATTACTGGTTCTTGCCAAAGCATTTTACGCTTGTCAATACCGTCTTCAACAAATTTTTTAATTTCTGGGTTCTTAAATACCTGAAAGGTTTGAATATAGGACTTGTATTGCTCTTTTACTGATTTGTATATTTTGAATGGATCCATTGATTATGCTTTTTCAGTAGTTGTTTTTACTTGTTGTTGTACTTCTTGCTTTACCCAAGCAAACTCATCATAGAGTTTCAAGATGGTATCTTTGGTGCGGAATGTGCCATATTTGGCTATGTCTTTACGTTTTACAATTGGGAAAGTGTCTAGAATATATTCCATTTCTTCTTTTTCTAAACCATATAAATGTGCGTAAATAGCATCTAACTCACACTGCAATTGGAAACGTTCTCTATCATTCCATTTAAATGGTTTTTCTAAATAACTTAAATCGGAAGCAAATTTGCTTAATGAATTGGAAGTATAAGTAAGATTTAAAACTTTATTTGAAATAACATCAATAATTTTTGAATTATAATGTGAAGGAGATATCACGGGAATTTGATCAAATACATAAACAGATAAATGAGACCCCCCAATTTTTTTTCTTGAAATAAAATCAAAAACAAATGAATTAATGTTTGCAAGAAAACATACTTGATTTTTTGCATCATGACATTTGTCAAATTTTAAAATATAAGCACTTAAAACTATAGGTAATTTTGGAACGATTGTAGCGATAGTTGTCCTATTATTAACGGCTCCTGTTACATTACGGTAAATTATGAACCATTCTTGACTATAATTTTTTGAGTATTTATCCAAAAACACTTCTGAATCTATATAATCTTTAGTAAATATTTCAAAATCAGGATTAACTTTTTCTTCTAAATTAACATATTTAGGTTTACTATTTGAAATGTCTTTTGCGGTTACTTCTTCATATGTTGCAAATCTATGGTCATATTGCCACATCAACTTTGACTCATAAACAGGTAAATACTCTTTCCGATCAAGACTAATGCTTAGAGAATGTTTATCTCCTTCAAATTCAAATTCGGATAATAATTTTAGAAATCTAGAATCATCAGAACCATTAATCATTCTATGATTTAAAATTTTCCATGGATTTTCATGAGAGAGATTACAAACAATAGGAAATGAATAGAGTTTAATTAACAGCGATAAGTCTTCACTATTTCTTAAAACAGGAGCATTTTTTGTATTAGGATTTATTAATGCAATATCTTTTTTACTTAAAACAATTTTTCTATTGACATCATTTATTTCATCATAGGAAATTATGTTAAACATAAATTCTGTTATTATAGAATTTGGTACAATTGTTAATAATGCAAACTTCGTATCTCTATGTATATCAAAAAATTTTCCTCTGTTATGATAGTGGTGGAATTTGGATAATAATTCTTTTTGAATCAAATAATCAAATATTTTTTTTGTGTCAAACCCCGTTGCAATATCCCCTTGTACTATTATTCCAGATGCCTTAGAAAGGTTTAATATTTTTTCGGTGAATTTGGAATATAAATTTATCTTCCCTTCATTGGTTAGCGGGAACGTGCCAGAAAATTTATAAAAACGTTTATATGACTCATATTTATAAGCTTCATTTAAGTAGTCATTATATAATGATGAATTTGAAATGTTTAACTTATCTATTTCCTTTAGCCGCTTGTTTGTCACTGTTATATTTGCTATATGTGGTGCTGAAGTCTTAAAAAACTCTTGTGTTTTAAATTCAACTGTTTCCCAAGGAGGATTCCCCAATAAACAATCAAACCCCCCTTTTTTAAATACTTCGGGAAATTCAAGATGGTAATGAAAGAAGTTGTATTTACTTGATAACATTTTTACATTATCAATCAAAGTTTTGTTAACCAGTTGGTTTTCTTTTAGACTTTGAAGAGTTGTATTGGTAGGATATAATTCGAGATCGTGCTCTTCTTTTTCTATAAAAAAAGCAGCGGTCCACACATCGGCCATCACCCAATCTTTGAATTGTTTTTCGAGCTTTTCTAAATTATGAAATTCTTCTTCAGCGGCCTCTACATCATCCGTTTTTTCTTGTTTGTGCTTGTTGAGTTTTTCACGTAGTTCTAGTAGTTCATCGGTTTCATTGCGTTTAAACTTAAAGCCGTATTGTTCTGTTGGTTCTTCTAATTTGCTTAATTGTTCGAGTTGTTTTTTTACTTTCTTTTTAAGTTCCGTACAAATTGCAGGATTGTCATTACCAACTGCATTAAAAGCTTCTGCTGGAATACCTTTTTTGATTAAATCAGGGTTGGCACCAATTAATGAATTTCCACATTTTAATTTGTGGTCCAGGAAAGTCATTGGCATGTCAGGTAAGGAAGCCGTAATCCATAAACTAAACTTGGCTAATTCTAATGCCATTGGATTTAAATCGACTCCGTAAATGCAATGTAAGAGCACGTCTCTTTTTGCTTCACGTAATTGGTCTTCGGTTGGCCTTTCTTCATCACCCATACGAATTAATGACAGTTCTTCCCCCATTTTTTCTAATGCGGCACAAAGGAATGCGCCCGAACCACAGGCTATATCGGCTACTTTTAAATCGAGTAGGGCTTGTTCTTTTTCAGCAATAGTAGTTTTACCAACTAAAACATTATTAATTACAGGCACTAATGCGGATTCTATCAGTTGTGCTACTAAACGGCTATCTGTATAATAAGAGCCAGATGTTTTACGGTCGGTTCCTCTATCATCCAGATAAAATTGACCCCGTTTCATTTCTCTTTTACCAACAGTTATGGCTTCTCTTGCTAACTTGGGGTCATAATCGAGTAAGCTTTCGTACACTGAGCCTAATTCGTCTATGGCGAGATTTGCATAGTTGATACGGTTGCTGAGTTTATCCATTTTAAAATAACTCAAATGGTAAATGGCATCGAGCAAGTATTTGTTTTTAAGAGAAAGTCCATTTATGGTTTTTAACTTTTTATCAGAGAACAATTGCCCACCAAATGCATTGATGATATCACCGTTTTTAAATGTATACCCTTTGGTCACTAATTTGAAAGTTATTTTTAGTCCTTCCCATAAGTCTTTTTCCTCATCGTGGTTGAAATTACCACGTTCTGCTCTTTCTCTTAACGCATTAAGGCTGTAGGTTCTGGCATAGATACTATTACGCACCGGAAGCCATCCTTTTTGTTCTGCAAACATTAAGAAAAGCAATCGGTAAATGATATTTAAAATTTCGGCATAATAGGCTTTTACTTTTCCGTTTTGAAATTCATCGGGATTTAAATCTTCAGCAAAACCGTTTCCTAATTTTTCAATGGCGTCAATAACCTGCTCACGTAATTTGTTACCAACTTTTACTCCAGTTTCTCTTGATTTTTTATGAAAGCTTTCTAAAAGACAGTTGTCTTCGGTTTCTATTGCAACACCTTCTTCATCATATTCTATAACTTGATTTCCCTGATATTGGTTGTCAATACGTGACTGATGGAGTGTTCTATAAAGCACACGAAACTGTTCGGAACTCGCTGTTTCGAAAATACTTTCTATGTCAAATTCTAAAAAACCTTTGGTAATAGAGTGATAAAAATCACGAAGGATTCTAACTTTTTTACCGTTTATCAGAATTGCCCATTGGTGGTGACTGGTATTGAGGAATTGCTGCACACTATCCTGTGGACTTTTGTTAGCATGTGTACGGCTGCTTTTATCTTTAATGTCAAATTCTTGAGACGAATGTACCATATGGATAGGAGCTGCATATTCGCTGTCCCAACCCTTGTAAGGTATTTGGTATTCAATTCCAGATTCACTTTTAATATTGGAAGCGACAAAAATAGTCTGGTAACCTAATGCTTTTAAAAATGGGATTATCCATTTGTTTCTTAATTCAGAATTATCCAATTTGTTTTCGATAATGTTGGATCTGTTTTCCTCCCAACGTTCGCGAAGTTTTTCGAAAGTTTCTGCGATAGTTTCATCTACCTTTTTTACTTCGGGACCAAAACTTTTATCTTTTACATAATCGGCTTTTGTTTCGCTGGCCAGAGCCAAACAAAAGTCTTCGGTAATTATATTTCCACTAGATTTAATAAAACTTAATGCCATGTTTTTTAATTAAGAGGTTGGATTATTGTTACTGTTAACAAATCATAACCTGCTTTTTCAATGTAAATAATGTCATCTAACCAAGTTGGTTGGGATGAGTTTTTACTTTCTATTAATATTTTTTTGTAAAGCTCCTGTCTTTCGTTAATCAGTTTAAATCGTAGCTCTTCAATTTTATTTTGAATGATTTTGTCTAAACTAGCTAATTGTAATGCTTCATTAATGTATTCTGTGAAATCAGATTGCGATAGATTTCTTGTTGTAGTTGCTGGCGAAAAATTGGTGTTACTGATTTCTTTATCAGAATAACTATCAACAGTTAGCGAGACTAATTCTTCGATTACTCTTTTCTCTTTAATACCGACTGTAAAACGAACTAAGAAATTGTAATTGTAATGAACTGATTCTACTTCATCACTAAAAAAGTAGGCATTGCGTCCATACAATCCTTTGTTGGTGAAGAATTCGGCTTTTACTAATTCAATTAATTTACGAACGAATGGATGTCCAGCATCTAAAATTATTGCGTCAGGATTTGTTAAACCTAATTCAGGATCAAAAGTTACTTTTTTAATAGTATCTCCAAAACGTTGCAGGACTAGTCGGTCATCATTAATTGTTATTTCATAAAATCCCGAACCTTTATCAATTAAAGCCGAATTGAATCTTGCTAAAGCTGATTTCACAAAAATCAATACTTGATCTTGTGAACCGACGATTCGTTTTGTTTCTTCAATTCGTTTATCTATTTCAGGTAATTCAATATCAAGGCTACTGTAAAATGATTCTTCTTCAATTTTCATTTTACGTTTTTTATCCTCTTCAGGGAAAGAAAATGATTGTCTTACTGCTTTCTTTGTTTCATCAACTCCTACTGTTGAGAATAAATCAGGACCATCGGGCACATTTTTCTTTTTACTTCTTTTTTTGGAAGAAGCTTCAAATATGATACTTTTTAAATATTCTTCATCACCAAAAAATGCAGCTGCATAATCACGGTCGATTTCAATTGTTTTGGTTTTTTCTAACAATAAATCTAAAATCTCCTTGTCTAAAGTTTTGTCAACTACTAAAGTTCTTATGCAAACAGTTTCTCGTTTTTGACCAATTCTATCAATACGACCATTACGTTGTTCCAATCGATTAGGATTCCAAGGCAATTCATAATGGACGATATTAGAAGCAAGACGCTGTAAGTTCAAACCTTCTGAAATTACATCTGTTGCAATTAGAATAGCTCTTTTAGCTCTGTCAAATTTCCCAAATATTTCTGTTCTACTCATCAAACTCATGTCACCATGCATTATGAAAGTATCAAATTCTTTGGTTTTTAAGTTTTTTTCCAAATAATCAAGCGTGTCTTTATATTTGGTGAAGACGATGACTTTTGGATCTTTTGCCATTAATTCAGGGAGAATAACATTTTTAAGATTTTGTAGTTTTTCATCATCTTTAGGAGTTAGGGTCTTTCCAAATTCTATAATGGATTTTAACTCTTCGATTTCATTACTACTTAGTGCTTCGAAATCTAATTTTAATGATGCCATTTCGTCAGAAACTCTTTCATCATCGGATACAAAATCGAAGACATAATTTTCAAGTGTTTCTGCATCATTGACAGTAATATTATCAACATTATTTTCAATTGTTGCGATTCTATTCTCCAAAGATTTTAAAACAGCATATGGTGAACTAATAGCTCTTTTTTGAAGATGGATTGCTACCCAATTCGCAATATTCTTGCCTCCATTTGAATTGTTTTCTTGCGCTGATTTTAAAATAAAATCACCATATCGTTCCACGGCATCCAGTAATTGAATTAGTTTACCATTAGGTTTTGGATCAATGATAACTTCTTTTTGGTCTCTTTTTGGAAAAGGGGAATTTTTACCCTGTTTTTTATACCAGGCTTCTAATTTCTTTCTATTACGTTGAATTACGTTATAACGGGCTTTGTTTTTGTCAAAAGTGATATCACCATTACTTTTTCTAGTTACTATTTCAGGATTCAAGATTTCAAGAATACTAGCAAAGGAGTCTGAATACCCGTTGTGAGGTGTTGCGGTAAGAAATAATACATTAGGAATTTTTTTCCCTAAATCTTTTACCAATTCATATCTTTTTTGCTGCTTAGTAACGTTTGATTTACTGTGTGGTTTTGCACATAAATGGACCTCGTCCACTAGCATAAAATCCCAATCTTGTTCAGATATCTGTTGTTTAATATCGGGTGATTTCGCGTAATCGACAGAAGCAATCACAAATTGGAAATATTGCCAAGGATTAGCCCCTGCAGGTAATTCTTTTTCAAATTCCTTTCTAGAATATGAATCTATGATTGTTGCTTTAATGTGAAAGAAATATTCTAATGCCTCTTTCCATTGTGGTTTAAGGTTTGCAGGAGTTAGGAAAAGTACTCGCTTTACTTTACCACGTTGAATTAGTTCCGATATAATAAGTCCTGCTTCAATTGTTTTTCCTAAACCAACATCATCTCCAATTAACATCCTGGTATTTGGATTTTCCAGAGCCAATACCAACGGTACCATTTGATAATTATAAGGAACAATAGAAGAACGGTGTAGGCTAAGAAACGGAGCAGAACCATGTATTAAATCAAATTGATAGGCTCTTAAAAGCAACCTTTGTGCAGTTAAATCCCCTGGTAAATTAGCATTTATACTTTCAAATCTTTCTTCGCTGATATCTTCAATATCTGCTAAAAATGTTTTCTGGTCATCGGAGTTGCCTGTAATTGGAGTTGCTACAACTTCTATACCGTCAAATTCGTCTACTCTCCAGAGGCGGTTTCGCATGTTAACAATAATTCCAGGCTTAATTTTATCGGTGGTCATTTATTTTAGGGATGTATTTTATTTTTATGGCTCTATATCTTGTATGATATCTCGACTTGTAAAACTAAATATTTTTAACTATTTAAACTATTCAAAATTTGAATATGTTGTAAAGTAATTGTTGTGAATTTTATTGCTTTAAGAATTTTATTGCTTCCTCTAATTTTTTCAAAAATGACTAAATTTGACTTTTTTTTGATTTGTAAATTAATGCGGTTTTGACCGATTTTGCAATACTCACTTTTAGTGATATTGATTGAAGTAAATAGGTAAAAAAATAGAACCTTTTAGAAATTCCGTTGACGGTTCCGTTAACGGCTCCGTCAACGGGCGATTTCATAACCGTCAACGGCTTTTGACGGGTTTACGGTTGGTTATTCTTACAAGTAATATTGTTTTTCAATGCAGCTTTGAAATTTGTTAACGACTACGTGAACAAATTTAATTAAAGTTGAGCGGCAGGAAGAGAATAGTATTGCTTCAACTTTTAGACTTATTCCGTGGTTCTAAAAATTGTTTTTTTTAATTAATTGCTTTTATTATGACACTTTTTTTATACCGAACCAAATTGCCAATACGATAGGATTGAATGATATTTTTCTTTTCCCAATCGCATAAAGTTACGAGAGAAACAGAGAGCATTTTTGCGATCTCTTTTCTTGTTAATAATTTATCTTCATTGATTTCTTGAATAGGAAGTATGATGTCTTTTAGTGCTATGATAATTTCTTTTATAATTTCGTCCTTAAAATCCTCCACGCTAATAATATCAAATTGAATAATTTCTTTTTTCATGATAATAGATTTTGTGGTTATGTTTTTAAAGTAGTAAAAAGAATAATTCAACAAAGTGAATTAAATTATTAGAGATGGGTAGCAATAAAATCTTTGCTTATAAAATAAATTTTGCAATCTTGATAGAAGGAAAAACAGTAATTGTAGTTTTGAAGATATACCTGAAGTAAAGGCATTTTATATAAAAAAAACAATGCTTTATCTGTTGTTTAAGAATGTAAATTTGGAATAAATAAAAAGGCTTTAGTCTACACTTTTCAACTTGGTTGACTAAATGTTGACTAAAACCTTTGTTAAGCCTTATAAATAGGCTTTTAAAGTGACCACGGCGGGATTTGAACCCGCACGCCCTTGCGAGCACCAGCCCCTCAAGCTGGCAAGTCTACCGTTTCTCCACGTGGCCTTAAAAAAGAAAAGGTCCAGTAATAAATTACTCGACCTTTTTGTGACCCGACTGGGGCTCGAACCCAGGACCCCATCATTAAAAGTGATGTGCTCTACCAACTGAGCTATCGAGTCAATGCTTTCAAGAAAATTATGTGTTGATCACTAAAATTGTGACCCGACTGGGGCTCGAACCCAGGACCCCATCATTAAAAGTGATGTGCTCTACCAACTGAGCTATCGAGTCATATTCTTTCCTTGAATGCGGGTGCAAATATAAGGACTTATTTTGGAGTTTTCAAAGCAATTTTATTATAAATTTGTCTTTTTTAAACAAAATTACTCAACACCTTAATTTGTAAGGTTTTATTCAGATGAAAAAAATTATATTATTGGGTTACATGGGTTGTGGTAAGTCCACAATTGCAAATAATCTGTCCAAAAATATCGGAATTCCTTTTGTGGATTTGGATAAAAAAATTGAAGAGAGAGTAAATTTATCCATAAATGTCATTTTTGAGAAACATGGAGAAATATATTTTAGAAAGTTAGAACATGAAGTTTTAGTCGAATTATTGAATTCGCCGGAGCAATTAATTATAGGATTGGGCGGAGGTACGCCATGTTATGCCGATAACCATGAGTTACTAAAAGGCGATAATGTTGTTTCTATTTATCTTAAAGCGTCAATTCAGACTTTATTTAGTAGATTGAATCATAATAAAAGCAAACGTCCTCTTATTGCCGCTAAAAACGAGGACGAAATGAAAGAGTTTATTGCAAAACATCTTTTTGATCGAAGCTTTTATTACAATCAGGCACAATACAAAGTGGTAGTTGATTATAAAACCATTGATCAGACGGTTTTAGATATTGTTGCCATTTTAGCTTAAATACGCACAGTCATCATTGTCTTCATCAAAAACAACTTGCACGTGTTCTAGTAATGAGGTAGAAAGCGATATTCCCTTGAAATCTGCTTTTACCGGATACTTTTTGTGGTTTCTGTCAACGAGAACCGCTGTTTTAAGTTTTTTCAACGGAACGTCAATAAAATGCCTTACTGCGTAAATTAGTGTTGTTCCTGAATTCAATACATCGTCAACCAGAATTAAGCCTTTATTAGCGTATTGTTCTTTTGTTAAGGAAGTGTTAATGGGCGATTGCGGATTTTGTTTGTTGATTTGCACTTCGCAAAGCGAAACTTTAATGGGCGATATGGATTCCAGAACCAATGCGATTTTTTTTGCAAATATAAAACCGTTAGTGGCAATTCCGGCAATTACAATTTCTTCTTCGTCTACAAAGGTTTCATAGATTTGGTATGCAATTCTTTTTATTTTATGCTCTATTTCTTGTTTCGTTAAGATGATATTTCTGCTCATTATTTTAGTTTATTTTTTTAAGTTACCGCCAATTAAGATCTTAGATTAATAGATTAAGTCCTGTTTTTTATTTGGTGTCGTCGTCAGTAATTATTTCATTCCCAAATTCATCAATGTCTCTTCGGTCTTTTTTAGTTGGTCTTCCGGTTCCATTTTTTCGATAGTGTTCTTTTGATAATTTTAAAAGTTCCAGATGTTGATACGCTTCTGCCGGAGTATCGTTTCGCCTGTAAATGTCAACCAATTTTGCCCCGACACGATTTTCAGGAATGTCCAAAACCGTAATGATTTGGGTAATTTGGTCTTTTCTAAAAGTAATTTTATCAGTAGGAAAAACTTCCTTTGAAGGTTTGGCAACTAGACCGTTTACCGTTACGTGATTCTTCTTACAGGCTTCGGTAACCATGTTTCTGGTTTTGTAGTACCGCATACACCATAAATATTTATCTATTCTCATAAATTTTCTAAAATCGGAGTTAAATTGTTTACAAAAATCAATCAATATTGTATCTTGCGCACTTAAAAAATTAGCTATAATGAACAAATTTAAGTATTATTTTATTCTATTAATTACAACCGTCTCTTTATTTTCATGTTCAAAGGATGATGCCCCAGCAGAAATCACCCCACCAAGAGACTATGCAGTACAGTATGCAACTGATTTAACGGATATTGAAGAGTATTTAAAAACATATTATATTACAGTTGTTAACCACGCTGGTTTTCAAGACGATCAAGATGTTACATTTACTAAGATTGTAACAGGCGGAACACAACCTTCTATTTATTCTTATTTGAATAGAGCAACGTATCCCAAACTTTTGAGTAGAAATGTAAAACTTCACGACATTACTTATAAACTATATTATTTGGTTTTAAGAGCAGGAACAGGAATATCACCTACAAATACAGACGAGATACTAACTTCTTATAAGGGAGATTATTTATCCCGTCAAAAAGTTGCCGAAGTGGAAACGTTAACCGCTACTTTTTTCGAAGAATCTAAGAGTCCGCAACAGTTTTTTAATCTAACGACGACTATTACTGGTTGGGGAGAAACTTTTCCAGAATTTAAATCAGGAACGTATTCATCTAATAATGACGGTACCATTTCTTACAAAGATTTTGGAGCTGGAGTTCTTTTTATTCCTTCGGGATTAGGATATTATAATTCAGGAAAAGTCTCTATTCCAGAGTATGCGCCCTTGGTTTTTAGTATTAAATTATATGAAATTAGCAGAGTCGATTCGGATGGTGATGGAATTAAGAATTTTCAAGAGGATTTGGATGGGGATGGTTATATGAGTGTTTTTGCAACTGGTGTCGCAAATCCGGATGATACTGATAAAGATGGAATTCCAAATTTTTTAGATGTTGATGATGATGCTGATGGACTAAGTACGAAATTAGAAATAACAGGTGCTAATGGTGTTTTGATTCCTTTTGAATCTATTCCTGCTTGTAACGGAAATACGACCGATCCCGCAAGGATAAAAAGACATTTAGTAAAATGTAATTAAAAAATACAATTCAAAAAAAAACAGTTCAATCTCAATTGAACTGTTTTTTTTTGGTATAAAATGAAGAGATTATTTTCTTTTCATCACTCTTTCTACAGCTTCAACAATCGCTTGATTGTTCAATTTGTATTTGTCCATTAATTGTTCTGGTGTTCCGGATTCTCCAAAGCTATCATTTACCGCCACAAATTCTTGCGGTAACGGACTGTTCAAGGCTAAGATTCTGGAAATGCTTTCGCCAAGACCACCAAGAATATTATGTTCCTCAGCGGTAACAATACATTTTGTTTTAGCCAGTGAATTCAAAATAGCTTCTTCATCCAATGGTTTGATCGTATGAATATTGATTACTTCAGCCGAAATTCCCTGTGCTTCTAATGCTTCAGCTGCGACTAACGCTTCCCAAACTAAATGTCCTGTAGCTACAATAGTTACATCAGAACCTTCGTTTAAAACAATTGCTTTTCCTATTTCGAAAGGCTCGTCAGCTGGCATAAAGTTAGGCACAACCGGACGACCAAAACGCAAATAAACAGGACCGTGGTGATCCGCAATTGCTAATGTAGCTGCTTTTGTCTGGTTGTAATCACACGTATTAATCACAGTCATTCCCGGCAACATTTTCATTAAGCCGATGTCTTCCAGGATTTGGTGTGTTGCACCGTCTTCTCCTAAAGTTAACCCGGCATGTGAAGCACAAATTTTCACGTTTTTCTCTGAATACGCAACCGATTGACGAATTTGATCGTACACTCTTCCTGTAGAAAAGTTAGCGAAAGTTCCGGTAAAAGGAATTTTTCCTCCAATGGTTAAACCTGCAGCAATTCCAATCATGTTGGCTTCCGCAATTCCAATTTGGAAAAAACGCTCTGGATGGTTTTTCTTAAAATCGTCAAATTTTAAGGATCCTATTAAATCTGCACAAAGTGCCACAACATTTTCGTTTTTTTTACCTAATTCAGTCATTCCCGCTCCAAAACCTGAACGCGTATCTTTACTTCCTGTATTTGTATATTTTTTCATTTTTTCTTAATTGAATAAATTATAAATTAAACGATTATGAGAACTCATAATTTATAATTTATAATTCATAATTATTTAATAGTCGCTTTCTCCTTCAGTATAGTTTTGACCTAGAGCAATTTCAAGTTGCGTATCATTAGGTGCTTTACCGTGCCAAGCATGACTGTACATCATAAAATCTACACCATTACCCATTTCAGTGTGCAACAATACACAAACTGGTTTTCCTTTTCCAGTTCTTGATTTGGCGTCGTTCATACCAGCAATAATAGCTTCGATATCGTTTCCTTTTTCAATTTCTAAAACATCCCAATCAAAAGCTTCAAATTTAGCACGGACACTTCCCATAGCTAAAACTTCATCAGTAGAACCATCTATTTGTTTTCCGTTTAAATCGATTGTAGCGATAAGGTTGTCCACTTTTTTTGCAGAAGCATACATGATCGCTTCCCAGTTTTGACCTTCCTGCAATTCACCATCGCCGTGAAGCGTATAAATAATATGGTTGTCACCATTCAATTTTTTTGCCTGTGCAGCACCAATCCCTACTGATAATCCTTGTCCAAGAGAACCAGACGCAATACGAACTCCCGGTAATCCGTCATGTGTAGTTGGATGCCCTTGTAATCTTGAATTGATCAAACGGAAAGTAGCCAGTTCTGAAACTGGAAAATAACCGCTTCTTGCCAAAACACTGTAGAATACTGGTGAAATATGCCCGTTTGAAAGGAAGAAAAGATCTTCACCAATACCGTCCATGTCAAAACCTTCTTTACGCTCCATTATATTTTGGTATAAGGCTACAAGAAATTCAGTACAACCTAGAGAACCACCGGGGTGACCTGAGTTGACTGCGTGTACCATTCGAAGAATATCTCTTCTGACTTGGATTGTTAAATCGTTTAATTGTTGTGTGTTCGGTTTCATTTGTGTGTTAAAATTAGACTGTGCAAATATAATCAGATAATTTGATTAATATAAGGTTCCATTTTTAGATTTATCAATAGTTATTAAGGATTTTAATTTTAGCAACAATAAAATTCTCCCTGAATTATTGAGTATTTAGTACCTTGCAGCCATGTTTCAACAATTATTCAAAAGCATTCAGGAAAAAGTGATGCTGACTCAAGAAGAAATGGAGTTGTGTAAAACTTTTTTTATCCCTAAAAAGTTGCGCAAAAAACAAACCCTGTTGCAAGAAGGAGATATTTGCATCTACAATGCTTTTATTGAAAAAGGAATTCTTCGCTCTTTTTCCATGGATGAAAAAGGAAATGAACACATCGTACAATTTGCAATTGAAGGCTGGTGGATTACTGATTTGTCCAGTTTTCTGACCAACAGTAACTCTATTTATACTATTGAAGCGCTTGAAGATTCTGAACTGCTTTTGCTGACGACAGCTGCCAGAGAATCTTTGATGGATAAAATCCCCATGTTCGAAAGATACCAACGCTTGTTATTGCAAAATGCCTATATCGCAAATCAAGCCAGAATAAATTCGGCCTTAACAGAAACCGCCGAAGAAAAATATATCAATTTAGGAATTGCTTATCCCGGAATTGTAAAACGTGTTCCACAGCACATGATCGCTTCTTACCTTGGACTTAAACCCGAAACATTGAGTAGGGTTCGCAAACAAATTAACAATCGGAGGTAATTTTAATTGATTTACATCAATAGAATTTCTTGTTTTACATCAACTGAAACTTTAGCCGTACAGCCTTAAATTTGCCACGTAAATAAAAGTTGATGTCAAATAGAAGAACATTTGCAGTCCTTGGAGTTTCAGAAACCAAAAGTATTTTTCTGGCGAAGCAAATTGCCAAAACCAATCCCGTTTTGCTTTTTGATCATGATGCTGTTGTAGTGAATGAGGTTCATGCCCAAATACTTTTAGAGTATCCTAAGGCAAATGCGGAGATGATGATTTGTCCAACTAATGCAAGTTGGGAGGCGGATATTATTATACTTTCAAATGCTACGGGAACTGATGACAATTTTATTAAAAAAATCAGAAAAGTCGCTACGGGTAAAATCGTAGTTGTTTTGGTAAACGAAAAGAATACGATTAATTTCGAAAGTACTCTTGACAAATTACACCATTTGTTTCCTTTTTCTAAAGTTGTTCAGAGTTTCGAATCAATGGATGAAGTAGAAAATTCCGTTCTTTTGAAAGGAAATGATGAAGAAACCTTAAAAACTATTTGGACTCTTTTTACAAGTATTGGTTTGAAAGCCAGTATCGCACAAACATAAACTACTAATTTTTAACAAAAAATCAAATGAGTAAATCAATTTTATTTCAACCCTATACATTAGGAAGCAATACTTTAAAAAACCGAATGGTAATGGCACCAATGACGCGAAGCCGTTCTAATAATGAAGGAAATGTTGCTACAGCACTTACGGCAGAATATTATGCGCAAAGAGCTACAGCAGGTTTAATTGTTTCTGAGGGAACTTTTGTAAGTACAAAAGCAATTGGTTTTATCAATGTGCCCGGAATTTACAGTGCAGCACAAACTGAAGGTTGGAAACTGGTTACAAAAGCAGTACACGAAAAAGGAGGAACTATATTTGCGCAATTGTGGCACACGGGACGATTGTCGCATCCGGATTTACATAATGGCGAATTAGCACACGCACCTTCAGCGCTGAATCCTCATGCAAAAGCCTACACCAAAGATGGTTTTGTAGATACGGTGACTCCAAAAGAAATGACGATTGAAGACATTAAACAAACCGTTCTAGATTTCAAAAACGGAGCAAAAAATGCTATGACTGCAGGTTTTGACGGAATCGAATTGCACGCTGCCAACGGGTATTTGTTGCAACAGTTTTTTAATGGTTATTCCAATCATCGTACCGATGAATACGGTGGTTCTATTGAAAATAAATCCCGAATTCTATTTAATATTCTTGATGCTTTAGAAGGTGTTATTGATTATTCTAAAGTTGGCGTTCGATTGAATCCTACATTGCACAATGCGCAGGGAATGATGCTGGATGAAGAGACAATTCCAACGCATGAATATATTGTAAACCGTTTGAATGATTATGGTTTAGCGTATGTGCATTTAACGGAGCCTTTTACGCCAGTGGATGATGTGCCTTTCGCAGTTACTGAAGTGGCCAAACATTTCAGACCGTTTTACAAAGGAACTTTAATCATCAATAAAAGTTTTACTAAAGAAACGGGTATCAAAGTTATTGAAGACGGTTACGCTGATCTTGTTGCTTATGGAGTTCCCTTTATTGCGAATCCGGATTTAGTGGCTCGTTTTAAAGCTGATGCGCCATTAAACACACCAGACCAAAGTACGTTTTACACTGACACAGTGAAAGGATATACTGATTATCCGGCCATGGCTGAATAATAGAAATTTTTCGTTAGCTGAAAAAATACAATACATTTTTATTCAAGTCAGATTATAATTCACAAAGAAGCCCGCATTTAGCGGGCTTCTTACTTATTGGAAAACAGTTAGTAATGCTGTTTTGATATTAAAATTATCATTTAATATTTGTAATTGCATCCGCTCTTCAGGTTTGTTTGTTGATAGTCGACATGGCAATTCCTGTTGATGTTGCATCTGTTTTTTTCTTTTCATCAAGCGTCATCGCTAATAAATTAGTTTTTTTTTAGCTTATTTTATTTCTAAGACTGCTCCATCCACCACCATTATAAACTGTTGTATATCCATTTGATTTCAAAATACTTTTTGCCGAAGCACTTCGCATTCCTGAAGCGCAACACGTAATTATAGGTTGGTTTTTATCTTTCAGTTTGTACAGATTATTGCGTAGCGCATCAACAGGAATATTAATAGAATCTTTTATATGCCCCGCTGAATATTCCGCTTTGCTGAGCACATCAACGATAATGGCTCCGTTTTGCACTAATTCCGGATAGTTCACTTTGGGACCAAGTCCGAATAACTTTTTGAGTCTTTCTATCATTTTATTCAGATTGAGATTGAAGGTAATTCACATCCAGCCACGAACCGCCGTTATAACACTCGACACCATGTGCGGTCAGAAACACTTGCGCCTGGCCACTTCTATTTCCAGAGGCACAACACAGTATCAAAGGCGCTTTGAGCTCCTGTATTTCGTGCATTCTATGCGGAATTTCATTCAACGGAATATTGAATGAACCCGCAACATGGCCACCCATAAATTCATCATAGGAACGCACATCGACAATCGTTCCCAGTTTTTCTCTTATTATTTTTGATAATTCCATAATTTTATTTTTAAGATATTTGCGCGTTTTTAAAGCTGTTTGAATGGTACAAAATTACAATTACAGAGTTGGTTTTTGGTGTCATTTGTCACACAAAGAGATATTGAGTTTTTTATTAAAAGTTGCCATCAATAAATTAATAAATTAGAAAAAAATGATTTTATAAATCCAATATTTTCAGAATATTTTGGTTAGCAATTTTTTATTACAGGGCGATAATAAAGGTAGCTATATTTCATTAATTTTTACCTATAATTTATTTCAGTCAATCTTAAATTTTTTGTTAAAGGCAGGGCCTGAATAACTGACAATAATATCTTGTTTTTAAAAGAAAAAGTATTTAAGCTTTCACGGCATACTTTTTGACGATTTAAAACTAAAAGTATTAAACAAATAAATAAAAAATAATGTCAGAGAAAAGTAAAAAACAATTTGGAGTTTGGATGGATTCACATCATGCAATTATTGTAGGTAAAGAAAATGTAGATTCTGGAGATTTCGTAGTTTTAGGGCACGAAAAAGAAGAAGGTCAAGGTGGTAACTCAAATGAAAATGCAGCTAATAATGCTGAACGAGATTCACTTCACAAATTATTCAAAAGCATCACTTCTCACATGCAAAATGTTGATGAATTACACGTAACAGGTCCTGGAATAGCTCAAGAACAATTTATTAAATATTTGAGTGAAACTCCACAATATAAAGATGTAGAGACGAAACAAAGTACGTCTAATAAAATGAACGACGAAAGTTTAATTGAATATGTGGCTTCACAATTTAACTAATCAATTACCGATAAATACGAAGAAGCTGTTCCAAAGGGCAGCTTCTTTTGTTTAGAACTATATAGTTTTGAAAGTCAAATAAAAAAAGTATTTGTATTTTTCGCTTAATTTCTGTTTTGTGTTTTTAGAATAAGCGGTGCCGAGACTACTTTTTTTAATTTTATATTTGTAAAAAATATATATGCGTTTCTCTTGTGTCATCATCGTTTTATTGAGTGCTTTTATGTTGGTCAATTGCGGTGCGAAAAAAAGTACTGATATTTCGTATTTAGAATCTGCGAATAAAAATATCCCAAAAGCACCCCGACTAAATGTTTTTGCGCCTCGAAAATCAAGTGCAGCGCAAGTACCTGTTTTAATTTTTGTGCACGGAGGAAATTGGAACAATGGCAGGAAAGGAACGTATGATTTACTGGGCAGGAATTTTGCCAGCAAAGCAGTCATTACGGTTATCCCGGATTATACGTTAAGTCCTGATGCTACGTATGATGACATGTCACGGCAGATTGTGTCCGTAATCCAGTGGACAAAAAAGAACATCAGCCAATACAATGGTAATCCCAAGATGATTTATATTAGCGGTCATTCTGCAGGTGGGCATCTTGGTGCTTTGGCGGTTATGAATCCAAAATTCGGAATTGCTTCCGGAAGTATTGCTGGAATCATCCTCAACGATGCGGCAGGATTAGATATGAAAAATTATTTGGAAGGAAATCCGCCAACGGCAAAAGACGATTATCTCACTACTTGGACCTCAAATCCTGAGCAATGGAAAGATGCTTCTCCAATCTATTTTTTAAACAAAAACACGCCTCCCTTTTTAATTTATGTAGGAGATAAAACGTATAATTCCATAAAAATTGCCAATAGCCGTTTTATAGATGCTTTGCAACCATTCCAACCTGATGTGAAGCCAATTAAATTGAATAAAAGGCACGTTCCGATGGTGCTTCAGTATTTCTCGCCATGGAGCAACCGCTTTGATGAGATAATTGCTTTTATGAAATTGCACAAAAAGTAAAACTTTAATTATACCTTGTAAACAGTACAACTAAGGTTGTATTATTAAAATTTTAAGAATAATTGTTTTATGATTTTCTTTTCAAAATTGCATCAACAGAATATTGACCACTTTCCCATAAAAGCAGAGCGCAATAGGATAGCAAATAGAGTATTGTTAATTCAATAGTTTCCAGTCCATTATTCATGTGAACAATAAACACGGCAACTGCCATTGTAATAATAAGTGGAATTAAAGCCAGTCTGGTCCAAAATCCTATTACTATTTATACGGAGCACAAAACTTCGGCAAAAACAGTTAAAGCCTATAATTCGAGAACTCTGATGCCAATTGGATCACTAAATTCCGTTGTGCTATTCATTTGCTCGATCATTTTTGGAATACCATGACCAACAGCAATAAACCAAATGGTAGTCGTAAAAAAAGCGAATCCCAATCCGTTATATGAGCAGACTAAGAAGCAGAGGAAGTAATTTTTGAATTAAATTTTTAAAGTTTTTAGTATTGGTTCTTAAAAACGTACTTTATTTTTACAAGAATTTGATTGTTTTAGTATGAGCTCGTAGTAATTATTGCTTTCTAGTCTTTCGTTTTAAATAAAATTTTCTCCATGCTAATCACAGCTAAAATACCCAACGTATATGCAAGCAAATCCATCCACGCAAAAGAATTTCCAAGAACAATTTTAGCAATTTTTGAATGCTGTAATTCTAGTTTTTCAACCAAATTAAAATATTGTGCGGTTTCGATAGCAAATGAAAAAACCAAAACAAGAGCTGCGGCTACCCAAACGGATACTTTTACAAAGGATTTCAGAAAACAATAGAGCAGAATCACTACTAAAAAATCGCCAAAATAAGGTCTTATAAAGTTGTCATGAACATACAAAGCAATTTCAATTTCCAGCAGAAAAAGCAAAATGGTAATCACAAAATAGTTGCGGTTGAATTGAAACATGTTTTTAGTTTAACGATTTGGTCAGTCAGAGTGTAAATTTGTTTGATTTAAATTAAATTTAATTTTTTTTAAAAGCATTTTTACATATATTTCTAATCAATATTTCGGTTAATTTTCTTAACATTCAAGCTATTTGCCATCGCCGTAAATATTTGGAAATAGCTATCCGAATTTACCATAATCGTTAGGGCAGTTTTGCAAACTGTGTCCATTCCAATTGCCAACTAAAGTAGATCTAATTAAGTTACCTCTAATTCATTTTCTAATGCAGCATAATTTCTTGTGGAACTGAAATAATAATCTGCTGGCAACGTCACAATTTTATTCTATGCATAATTAATCAATAACGGATGATTCAAAACATTTAAGTTGTCCAATTGTGCCTTTTTTCAATCCAAATTCTTATTTGCCGAAAATGTCAAAACAACCTATTTTTTGATCACATTTTAGTGTCAAAAAAATTGATTGATAATTTTCAATCTGTACATTTCTTCTATGTAGTTCCTGTATATTCATTTTTTCGTTGCTTGCCGGTTGCCTATAATGTCAGTTTGTCTAAAAACCTAAAACAAGTCTCTGAGAATCCCATATTTGAGATTTTTCAAAGATAGGAGTCCGAGAACAAAAACTCAAACTGGAGGTTTTTAGACAGTTTGACGTGCTACGGCTTGGTGAAGGTGGCGGATTTTACCACAAATGTTGATACGGAGAACCGATGTTTGATGAACCACAAATGTTTTTACGAAGCACTGAACCGCCACTTTTGCCAAACAGCTTTCAAAGGCAGGCATTTTTCTGTTTTCAACTTGTTTTGTCATTTTGAATCGTCGTCATGAGCTCTGTTGTAGAAATCCACTTTAGTTGTTGGTTTATTTTGAACTTTTTCTCTCCCAAATAAATTTATAGACCTGAACTAACAACAATGGAATCAATCCCGCTAAAATTGACACGAGCCACACTTGAGCAGGCAGCACGTCCAAGCGGAGTACTGAACGCATCTGAGGTATAGCAAAAACCAATACCATTAGAGCGGTGCAAATTAAAAGAGCTATCCATACAAATTTATTTTTGGTGATGTCATTCACAAAAAAATTTGAATGTGCTGAGGACATATTGAATACATGAAACAGTTGGGCAAATGCGAGCGTAATAAATGCGACATTGTTTATAATTTTGGAATCAGTTGAAATAGTTTGTTTGCAATAAAACACAGCAACAATTACTGCTAAGGTCATGGTAGCAGCATAAAAAGAAATAGTAATCCAATCTTTATTAGATAAAATAAGGAGTTTAGGATCTCTTGGCGGTCTTTCCATAACGGTTTTATCTCCTTTTCCTAAACCAAGTGCGAGTGCCGGAAATACATCCGTTACCATATTTAAGAACAGGATTTGCAATGGAAGCAATGTAGAAGCAGGAGCAACAAAACCTAAAGTAGTCACAATAAATATTTCACTTAAATTACAGGAGACAAGATATATCACAAACTTTTGTATGTTCTGGAATATCTCTCTTCCATGCGATACTGCCTGTGCAATGGATTTAAACGAATCGTCTTTAAGAATAATGCTGGCAGTCTCTTTAGCCACTTGCGTCCCTCTCAATCCCATAGCAATACCAATGTCTGATTTTTTAAGCGCAGGCGCATCATTTACTCCATCACCTGTCATTGCTACAATGTTACCTGCTTTTTGATAAGTAGCTACAATGTCAAGTTTTTGTTTAGGAGTGGTACGAGCAAATACGGCCGTGGAAAGTATCTTTTTATTCCATTCATCTGAAAGCGATTCCATATCGGGTATATCTATTCCAGTAATTGCATTTTGTTCGTTTTCATCTACCAATCCTACTTTTTTGGCAATATTAAGAGCTGTTAAAGGGTGGTCACCCGTAATCATTACAATCTTGATACCTGCTTTACGACAAGTCAACATGGCTTCTTTAATATCCAATCGGGGAGGGTCTAAGAATCCAATCATCGCTACATACACTAATGAATTCAAAAAATCATCTTTATTAATTTCCCCTTCCTCGTTAAAGGCAAAAGCCAGTACCCGCAAACCATCGGCAGCCATCTCTTCAGATTGCGCCAAAATATTTTTTCGGTCTTCCTCGCTCAGGTTTTGTATGGTGGATCCAGTCTGTATCTTACTACATTTTATCAACAAATGTTCTACAGAACCTTTAGCTGCTACAAAATATCCGTTTGAATTTTTGTGCAAAGTACCCATGATTTTTGTGTCAGAACTAAAAGGTATCTCACCAGTTCTTTCATATTGTAATTTCAGATCTTCAGTAATAGAACCTGATGCGTCTGCGAGGTGTACCAAAGCAATTTCTATTGGGTCACCTATCAATTCAGTTTTGTCATCTCCCTTCTTTGGGGAAACATTGTTACATAACGCACCTATCAATATTAATTTTTGAAATTCAGCTTCACTTTTTTTAATATTCCCTTCTGCAAAACTCAACACATTGTCTTCGATTGAAACTTTTATTTTTTCATTGGGAAAAGAAAAAGTATCTACATATATTTTATTTTCTGTTAAAGTTCCTGTCTTATCGGTCAATATCACATTGGTACTTCCTAATGTTTCTACAGCCGATAATTTTTTAACGATAGCATTTCGCTTTGCCATCAAAAGCATTCCATAAGCCAAAGCTACTGTGGCAACAATAGGAAGTCCTTCTGGAAAAGCCGCAACCGATAAAGCGATGGAAGTCTCTAAAATGAGAACCCAGTCCTTGCCTTGAATAATTCCTGTGATTGCAAAAATGCCTGTCATTGCCAGCGTAATCCATATCAACTTTTTACTTAACGCTCCTATCTTTTTATCAAGTGGTGTTTCTTTTTCTTTAGAACTTTCAACTAAAGAAGTGATGGTGCCTAATTGAGTATGTTGGGCAATTCCTGTTATGACGGCTTTCCCGGTTCCATTTGTAACAGATGTACCTTTGAATACCATGTTGAATTGGTCTCCAAGGGCAATATCTTTCGCAAGTTTGTCTGTATTCTTTTCTGTAGGAAGTGACTCTCCTGTGAGAGAAGATTCCTCGCACTGCAACTGATTGGATTCTATCAGATGTGCATCACCTGGAATTACATCACCAGCTTCCAACACTATTATATCTCCCGGAACTATTTTTTCAGATGGAATCTCTTGAACTTTTCCATCACGGATAACTTTCGAATGTATTACATCCATTTCCTTCAACGCATTCATCGAATTGCGTGCTTGCAACTCCATTAAAAATCCAATTGCAGCATTTACCATTATTACCGCAAGAATGGCTATTGCTTCAATAACATTTTGAAAATAAAAAGTAACAGCAACAGCAAAGAACAACAAATAGACAATTGGGCTCTTGAATTGCAAAAGCATCATAAGCCAAATACTTTTTTGCTTTTGAGCTTGATAAATATTCGGACCAAACTCTCTTGTTCGTTTCTCTGCTTCGGATTGGCTTAACCCTGATTCAGAATCAGTTTGGAATGCGATCACAACTTCTTCTACAGAGAAGGAATGAGGATACGATTGCGGATATTTAATTTTCATTTGTGGAGTTTCAGGATTTGAAATGTCGTTTTCATTTATTTTGTTGTTTATTACTCGTAAAGAGAACAATTCAGCATAACGTTCTGGTACTAAAGCGGGTTTTGGACTAAATTAAGCCCTATTTTCGGATTTGCCAAATCTTCCCAAATACAAGACCAACTTCCTATTAAGCCAATTGCCCAAATCCGTTGTAGTAGTTAGTGGCGGTTCGTTGTTTTTTTAATTCGTTTCTCTGATTATTTTTCTCAGAGTTTAGTAAGGGCAGAACCCTTATGAGCTGCCACATGATCCGTCTTAATGCTTTTTATTTCATATTGAGGCTCTTCTTCCGTAGCGTGGTGTGTATAACCTTTGTAATCGAAATCTTTGGTATGTATTTTAATGATAGTTCCTGAAACTCTCCCCGCTTCGGAATTCCAGCTTACTTTGTCGCTTATTTTAAATTTTGTTTCCATAAACTTATTTTTAAATGTAAATCTAATTTTCATCATAATAAAATACATTACCATCAACTATTCTTGCTGGTGAAGTGAATTTATGTCCTTGAACTTTCCCTGTTGCCATAATATGTAATACCGCCCAACCTTTTGCTTTTAAATAATCGGACACCATCGAACGGTGACATCTCCACCAAACCGCTTCTGAGCACATATAAGCCGTGGGCTGTTCTAAAGCGATATGTTCCAATTTCACAATGGCATTTTCAAATTCTTTGGTTTCCATATAATCGGCATAACCTCTGAAAGAGTCATTATTCCATCGATTGTTTTTTGAGTCTTTTTTCATTTTCCTTCTTCCTCCCAAATCGGCCAGATGTATATATTGTATTCCGGTTTCTTCTAAGGATATTTTTATGTTTTCCATGTCGAATTGTGGAAACCTGCGTGAGCCCGGTAAACTTCGTATGTCGGCAATAATTTTAATGTCAAAAGACCGCAGCATATTCAAAAATTCATCCAGACTATGAGTAGAATGCCCTATGGTATAGATGGTATGTGTCTCTAATTTAATCATTTGGAATTGTTCAATGCTAAAATATATTTGTCAATATATTGTTGTTTTTCTTTAGATTTATATTGCTGGATATATCGTGGATGTTCAAGAATTTTTAAATTATCAAATAACTTTACTTCTTTGTTTAGCTTTTGGATAAATTCTGCATTTTTTTTGCCCAGCACAAAAACTTCCGAAGTATCTAATCCCAGACTAATATGTTTTTTCAAGGACATAATCATAAAATCTTTCACCATTTCAAAAAGAATAGGATCGTCATAATAATTGGCATTAAGCCATTTGCCGTCTTTTGTTTGACGGATAATTGCTAAAGGGAAAGGCGAGTTGATATAAAAATCTTTGTAGAAGTCTTTTACTCCACCATATTCGGCAATCATCTCATAAATAAAAACAGAAGAAACTTCGTGCGTATGTGCCGATTGCATTTTGATACCACAGGCACTTTCCAGTCGTTTGGTATCCGTAAATGGCACACCCGTAACCCCAGCTCCATGACGGCTCGGGTTAATACCAACAATAAATCTTCTCTGTTTTGAATCGTTATAATATTTGTGATAAAACTGTTGCATTACTTCCATTGTTTCAAGGTTATCCAAGTAAGGATTCAGCACCTGGAAACCTTCTGGTAGTTTGCCTAAATAGTTCAAATGGCGGTTGAAATCAATAACTTTATCTGCAAAGGTTTTTGGCATTATGATTTATTTTATTTTTATATCCTGCAAACTCTTTCAATATATTTATCGAAGTACAAAGATGCAAAGTTCCTATTGTATCTTACTGGTTTTTAAAATTTGATTTCATCTTTTTAGGCTTGTCGATTTGGGTACATTCAAGTATGTTGACTTACAATTACCAGTATATTCTTTTGCTGCAAGAGGTTTTTGACTAAGTTAAGATTTTCTTCTGATAAAACACTATTAATTCAAGTACAAAACCATTTTAGTATTAAGCCGAAAAAGCCAAATCCGGCAAAACCGCTACTTTCCTTTCGTTTTTATTTTTCTCTCAAAATTCCATTTAGAATTACATAATATAATGAGTTGTAATATTCTCTTACTCCAGAGTAAGTTGTGTATTCAGATTTAAAGTTTTCACATAGTAATATGTCAAAAACTGGGAATCCAAGGTATATAGACTTATTAAATAATCCTATATTGTAGAATTTTTTTAATTCTTTATATAATTCATTTTCTATTGGAAACGCTATCTTTCTATTTCTGAGAGACAATCTGAAACTGACCATCAATCTGGAAAAGAGCGGGATTAGAAAACCCATTCAGTTCACGATATTGGGATTTTCGTTTGCATCGACCTATCAAAAAGGCTTAAAAGGCAGGTATCAATTAACGGTAGGTGACAAAGCTTGGGCAAAACTCAAGCAGAGTCTAAAATAGGTGACGCGCAAGAGCGCACCCAAAAGTTTCGAGGAACGCATCCGAAAAATCAATCAAATCCAACGAGGATGGTTAAACTATTTTCGTGGGACAAGTGTTCAAGGAAAGTTACGAGATATTGATGGTTGGTTGCGCAGTAAACTGCGCTATTGCATTTGGACGGACTGGAAGAAACCCGAATGCAAAAGGAAAAACCTGATGCGACTGGGAATTGATAAAGACCATGCTTATGCTTGGAGCAGAACCAGAAATGCTCCGCATTCACGAATACCAAAAATACAATACCAAAGCGTGAGTAAAAGGAGGCTGGCGAATCGCTCAGAGTCCAATTCTAACCACTACAATTACCCTACTACGGCTCAAGAAGAAAGGCTATCAATCCATGCTGGAGATTTACATGGAACTCAACCCATCACTTTGCGAACCGCCGTATATGAGACCCGTACGTACGGTGGTGTGAGAGGCGCACTCCGTCAGTTTCTGGCGGAGCCGTCTACTCGATTATGGGCTGGTTGTTTTGTCAAAATTACTATAAAACCGTAGACTTTTCCAGTTTCTGTTGGTAGATTCCAACTTTCCATTTTCTATTATTTGTAATATACAAGCGTACTTACTTTAGAGTTTGGTTCACGCAATTCTAAAGTGTTATCAGTTAATTTTATTATTAAATATTTCAATATTTTTTTATCTTCTAAAAAGAAATAAAGTTCGTTTGAATTTTTAATTTCCCAAGTTACATTCCATTTTTCCAAATAGTCAGATAGTTTTGCTGTTGTCTTTTTTACCTTAATTTTGGTAAAAAACATTTTTTTCTCTCTTTCTGCATAAGGTTTGTAAAAGTCAGTAGTGTCGACTTCAGCTATTGTATCATAGGCAACGTTATATTTCCAAGTTCCTCTAATCAATTTTTCTTGTTTAGCGTTATTTTGAGCTTTTGGAGTCAAAAAGGCTAATAGAAATATAAAAATTAATACTTTTTTCATTTTGCAGTTTTTCTAAAGGTTGAAGGTAACTTTATATTTTCGGATTTATGATTTTTGCTTTTCAAGTTTCCGCTGTCAAATTCCAATTTTAACGCTTGTAATTTGTATACTTCTTGCGAAAACAAATGCTTATTTTCTGATTGTTTTCATCTGCGTAATTTCTGCACAACTAGCCCATAACGTCAGTTCGTCTAAAAACCTTCAAACGAACTCATTTTAGTTAATCAGTAAGTAAATATATATGATTTAAACTACAATTAAAATTATTTATGGAAAATAGTATTCTTCATCCTTAAAATAAAATAATCCGTAAAAAGCGTTAAAAACTAGTGTTAGAACCCCAAAATACAAAGCCAATACTTTTAGATATTGTTTTAATAGATTTTGGTCTATTAAATTAAATATCCGACGCAGGTTGTAGGCCGTAAAAATCAATCCAACATCAGCTGATGCATGTTTGATTGTTTTTTTGGTCATGATATAATAAAAATCCCATTGCAGTTTTATCACTCCGTAGGGATGTTTCACTATGGCTTGCCTTCTGCGGTAGACTTCATAATTGTTTTCGATTCTAACCTTGTTTTGATAAATCAAATCTACGTGTAGGGAGCGTTCAATAAGTCTGCCTTTGGCATTTTTAGTGCATTTTTTGAAGAGTTTGCGATTTACACCGAATAGCAGTTTTTGACCAGCGCGGTCCGCCTGATTGGTATCTAGGCGGTAGCCAAAGTTCAAGTTCCTGTAAAAGCTGATTTTACGGGTAAGGTCACGTATGCTCAAAAATAAAGTAAAACACAAAAAACTAAGGTTAAAATTAATCCAAAAAAAAAGAGCACCAAATCCTCTTGAAAATACCTCTAAAATCTTTACGATAACTCCATAATGTTGACGGCAGGTAATCGGTTCCGTTCAACACGGGATTCATTGTTCGTGCTACGCACGCAACGAAACCCTAACTGTTGGCAACTGGCTTTCCAATTTATATCTTAAAAGAATCATCTTTTTAGTGAAAAGTGGCCTTTAAAATTCCTTCCATTTCCTAGTTCAACGGTAAACCAGTAATCTGAAGCAAATAATTTTTTCCCATTGAAAGTCCCGTCCCATCCAATATCATTATACATTAGCGTCTTTAGGAATTTTCCATAGCGGTCAAAAATAGTTGTAACCGAATTAGGAAACTTTTCTATTCCAAGTATATGCCAATTTTCATTATATCCATCATTATTTGGAGTAAAAAATTTAGGATAATCTACCAGTACAATTTCTCGTTTATCAACGCCACAACCTTTTTTATCTCTAACTTGAACATCATAAACTCCTCCTAAAATGTTATGAAAAGTGTTGTTATCTTGAAAATTAAATCCATCAATAGCATATTCAAAATCGCCATTTCCAGAGGTTATAATTTCAATGTAATTGTTGTCTGAAAAATCTTGAATTTTGACTTCGTAAATTTTAGGGAGAATTGAGCGAACCAAATTAAATGAAAATGAATTTTCACAGGATATTCCATTGCTTATTTTAGAAACTCGAAGAGTATAAATTCCTGCATCTATTAAATTTGCTTCGAAGGAATTAGAAATTACGGTACCATCTTCAAAAGTCCATTTCCAAGAATCAAAATTTGAATCTGTAGCAATATATGAGGATGGCTCTAAATCACATAAATTATATTCGTCCTTAAGATTTATTTTAGGAATTTCATTTACAATTAAATTAAAACTAGTTTCAGAAAAACATAGTGAATTTAATTGATTTTCAACTCTCACATTAATAGTTTGAGACCATGCAACTGTATTTTGATAATTTAGTGGTAAAGGGCTTGGTAATTTATTTCCATTTTCATCTAAGTAAGAAATAAGTAAACCTGTTTGATTTTCAATCAGTTGATTTTCAATTGTTGAAGTGTTAAAATGAGAAAATCCATTGCCCTCATCGCAAGCGTATACCGTCTTAGGTTGATTAATTAGTGGTTTAGTTGAAGTTTCTATATTTAAAAATGTTTCCGAAAAACAATTTGTTTGTGGGTTTGAAACTCTTACGGTTATGGTTTCAAGATTCGGGACAGTGTTAGTAAATGGATTTGCTAAAGGACTTGACAGTTGATTCCCTTTACTATCAAAATAAGTTACCTTCATTCCTGTTTGATTTCCTATAACATTGGACTCTATATTTGAAGTATCAAAATATTCCGAAATACCATCGTTGTTATCATCGCACCCAATTAAAGTAGTTAACGAATGAGCAATAGGCTTCGAACTAATTAAGAGATTAAAGTTTTTTTCCTGATAACATTTTGCATTTTTATCACTAATTCGTGCCTTGAGTGTTTGTTTCAACGGAACCGTGTTAACATAACTACCTGTTGCGGATAAGTTTATTAAATTATTATCTTCATCAAAAATAGTAACTGTTATATCTGTTTGGTTTCCAGCTATCATTCCTTTAACCTTGCTTAAATCAAATTCTGCAAAACCATCTCCATCATTATCACAAGCATATATGTCCTCAATTGGAAATGCTTTTGCCCCATCAGTAACTATTACCTGAAAAATTGTTTCATCAAAACACGTTGGGTTGTTTTTGCTCGCAACACGTACTTTTATTGTTTGCTGACCAAATATTGATCTATTTCCTATATTGTAGATTGGGGTTCCGTATTTTTCGTAATAAGTTACAATCATATTTTTTTGATCCCTCAAAACTTCTTTTTCAAGATGTGATGCAGGAAAAGATGATACCCAATTTGAGTAACTACTATTATCTTCCGCACAAACATATATTTCCTTTATTGGATGTGCTATTGGCAAATTTGTAATCTCGAGCTTTCTTTTTATGATTCGCGTGATACCATTGGTGCTTTTTACAGTTACAGTGACTTCATAATTACCTGCGGCAGTAAATGTATGTACTGGATTTAAATCTGTTGATTCATTGGCTGTTCCTGAGGCCGGATCTCCAAAATTCCACGAATCCGAATCAACATTTGTATAATTAATTAAATTAAATTTTGTATCACTTCCGAAGCAAAGGTTTTCAAAAGTTAAATTTTGTTCAAAATTAGATTGTATAAAAGAGGGTAGACCAAATGTACTTCTTCTGGAGGAATTAAATCCGTCTAAATCAATATTAAACCATGTAATATTCACACTACTTCCATAAATATTAGGATTAAGTATTTGAGATAGAAACCAAGTGCCAGACATCGAAATATAAATTTTCCCATCAATTGCAAGTTGTAAAGCTCCAGCTCCGGCAGCTCCCCATGCTCTGTATTTTGAGTTAGCAATATTTGATGCAGTTAAATCAAATTGATATAAATCGCTACTAAATGAATTATATTTATTAGCGTTTATGTATAAAACCTGACTGTTTGGAGAGAATTCCACACCATAAGGATGATCATTATCTAGTATTTTGATTCCGCCAGATACAAGTCCGCTATTGCTATCAAAATTAAATAAATATGCATTTCCTTGATACAAATTTTGCGAATTGGCCCCTAAATAAGTATTAGCCATTGCCAACTTTTTGCCGTCTGGAGAAAATTTAATACATCCTATTGCGTTATTTAAGTAACCATTTATAGGAATTGTAAAACCAGAAGGTGATGAAATGGGCGTTGTGTTTATTCCGTTTTTATCAATCTTAAACACATAAAATTTATCAATAAAATACGTTAAAAACCAAATAGCAGTGCCATCACTATTATATACAGCTGTTAGTTTTTCTGAACACTTATATTTTTTCTGTTCAATATCGGAAGGATCATAAGTGATTAAGTGATTATTTTTGGAAAGAACTTCTCCATCACCGCCATTCAAACTCATGTCAATTATTGAATAATTTAAGCCATTATTGAGTCCGTCGTCTGAATCAGTAGTTGGATCATTTGGATCTAAATGTCTTGGATCTGGATCTGGATTAGGATAATATCCAGAAGTTATATGATTAGGTTCATCTAGGGTTATCACATAATAAATATTTGTTGAATTAGGTTTTGGTATTACTATTGAAGAGTTTGAACTTGACCAGTGTCCGAACAAGCCATCACCATTAACCATAATTTTATGATTTTTGTTCCATACTTTAGCCCCATTAGTATAAAATAATAAATTTCCATCCGAATCTGAAATAGAAGAGCAGCCTTCATTTGTCTGTATTTTACCATCAGTTAAAAGCATTGGAGGTCCATTTCTAAAATCTAATCCAGCATACTTTCCAAAATACCAATTTGAAGCTGCATTTTGAGCAAAATTCGGAAGTGTGAAAAAAAAGATAGAAATTGCCAACAAAAAATTCTTCATAAAATTTAGTAATTTAAAGATTTTAATTGTTTATGAGTTATTGAATTCTGCGTTCATTGTCTTAGCTTGTTGCCAACGTCAGTTCGTCTAAAAACCTTCGAACGAACTCATTTTTGTTAATCAGTGAGTAAATATATATGATTTAAACTACAATTAAAATTCTTTTTGGAAAAAAGTATTCTTCATTCATAAAATAAAACAACCCGTAAAAAGCGTTAAAAACTGGTATTAGAACCCCAAAATACAAAGCCAATACTTTTAGATATTGTTTTAATAGATTTTGGTCTATTAAATTAAATATCCGACGCAGGTTGTAGGCTGAAAAAATTAATCCAACATCAGCTGCGGCATGTTTGATGGTTTTCTTTGTCATGATATAATAAAAATCCCATTTCCGTTTTATTACTCCGTAGGAATGTTTTACTATAGCTTGCCGTCTGCGGTAGACTTCGTAATTGTTTTCGATTCTAACCTTGTTTTGATAAATCAAATGGGCATATTGGGAGCGTTCAATCAGTCTGCCTTTGGCATTTTTAGTGCATTTTGTAAAGAGTTTGCAATTCAAGCAAGCACTGGTTTTGTAATGCTTCATCTTGGTTATTGATTTCCCGTTTTTTTTGGCGTACCAATTTCCGTTGGTAGTTAGGGTTTCCTGGGCAGGGCAGGTATAGGAATCGGCAGTTTTGTTGTATTTAAAATATTCTACATCAAAAGCGGTATCAGGTGCGTGTGCAGACACGCCAGGAATAGCCACTAAAACATCGATACCAAGTCGGTTAGCGTAATCAAATTCGCTACCAGTATGATAGCCTTTGTCATAAACGGCGATAAAATTAGCATGACCCAAAATGGTTTTGCTTCGGCGCAACATGCCGCCCATGGCTTTGGAATCGTTTTCATTGGTCACCTTGAAATCAATTGGAATGTTATGCAACGCATCCACCGTGGTTTGTACCGTATAGGCGACTTCCGAGATGTTGTTTCGCGTCATGATTTGGCGACTATCAGGATCGGAAGTCGAAATTTGAGTAACTCCCGTAGTATCGATGGTGTTTTGATACCCAATGTATTTTTGCTTTT